>NZ_CP152413.1:5730000-6930000 GCF_038967635.1 Bradyrhizobium sp. B124
GACTGTATGGATCAGATCGATCGCGAAGGCAGGGATGTCGATCGGCGGCATCACGACGGCGATCTCGGCGAGATGCGTGAAGCGGCGGGCGACGCGCTCGGCCATCGTAGCGATCAGATCGGTGCCGGCCACGGCGAAGGGAACGGCCACCACATGGGCAAGCGTCACGGCCACCCGTCGCTTCAGCCGATGGCGCGCCAGCAGCGCGTCGATCACGCTCGGCAGCCCGTCGCCGCCGGCCGCGGAGAACAGTACATGCGGCAGGGTCGCATAATCTTCCAGGCTGAGCGCCTCTGATCGGCTTGCGCGCGTGCCATCACGGATGCAGACGAAGCGTTCCTCGAACAGCCGGTGCCGGACACAGCGTGGCGAGCCCGGCAGATGGCCGCCGATCAGCGCATCGAGTTCGGCGCGCTCGAGCTTGACCAGGGCCGCCGTCGTGTCAGTCAGCGGGCGCACGGCAAGGTCGATGCCCGGGGCTTCCAAGCGCAACAAGCGGCTCAGTTCCGGCACCAGAACGAGGTCGCCGTAGTCGGTCGCCGCGATGGTGAAGCGCCTTCGCGCGGTGGCCGGATCGAAGCCCCGATCGGGCGCCAGCGCGCCCCTGATTTGCCGCAACGCCTCTCCGATCGGCCCGGCCAGTGCCAGTGCCTTTTCGGTCGGCTGCATGCCGGCGCCGGCGCGCAGGAACAGTTCGTCCGCAAACAGCGCGCGCAGCCTTCGTAGAGCGCTGCTCATCGAGGGCTGGGCGAGGCCAATGCGCTCGGCCGCGCGGGTGACGTGGCGCTCCTCGATCAGCGCCTCGAAGGCGACCAGCAGGTTGAGATCGACGGCAGCTAAATTCATCATAACAATAATGCTTATAAGAACAATCGATTTCAACAATGATTTGCGTGCGCCTACGGTCGCGACCGACACGACCACGAGGCGAAAAGACTTGGGACGATCATTCGCGAAGCTGATGCCGCGCGGGCCGACCTTGCTGGTCATCGGCGTGCTGGCCGGGCTGGCTTTCCCGCCCCTCGCGGACGGCGCACGCCCGCTGATGGCGGCGGCGATCTTCGTTCTGGTTCTCGGTACCTTTCTCCAGGTCGACGGCGCGGCGTTCCGGCGCGCGCTGGGGCGTCCGCTGGTTTCGCTGCTGTTGCCGGCGCTGGCGATGCTGGCCTGTCCGCTTGCGGTCGGCTTCGCGGCGCGCGGCGCCGGATTTCGGCCGGAGCTGATCGTTGCGCTGGTGCTGTCGGTGTGCGCGCCGCCATCGACCGGCACGGCGGCGGTCGCGCGCATGCTCGGATTCGACGCGACCGTTCCGCTGGCCGTGACGTTGCTGTCGATGGCGCTGGCGCCGGTCACGGTTCCGCTGATCGCAGCGGGATTTGCCGGTCTTGCGCTCGATCCGCTGGCGCTCGCCGCGCGGCTGGCGCTGCTGGTTGTCGGTGCCGGCGCGCTGGCGTTGCTGCTGCGCCGTCAGGCCGCTGCACAATTGGCGCGGCATTCGCGCATCATCGACGCGCTTGTGCTCGCCTCGCTGCTCGTGTTCGCGATTTCCACCATGGCGGGGGTGCGCACGCAGATCGCAGCGCAGCCGGCCACCGCGCTGACTTTGGTGGGCCTTGCCTTCGCCTGCAATCTCGCGCTGCAAGCGCTTGGCGCGCTGCTGACGCCGGGTCCGCTGGCCGAGCGATTGACCACGGGCCTCATTCTGAGCAACCGCAACGTCGGATTGGTCTGGTCGGCGATGGGCGCGGCGGTGTCGCCGATGACGGCGCTGTTCTTCGCGGCCACACAGTTTCCGATCTATATGATGCCGCGCCTGATCGAGATGCTGGTTCGGCGCGAGCGCAAGGAGAACGCCCCATCATGAGCGCGACCATCCTGACCGAAGACCTCGCCGTCCGTTTCGCCCGCATCGCGCTCGGCCATGTCACACGCGAATATCCGAACAAGCCGGATCATGTGCTGGCGGGTCCGCAGGATGCACGCACGCCGCGCGAGCTGCATCCGGTGTTCTTCGGCAGCTACGATTGGCACTCCTGCGTCCATAGCTACTGGATGCTCGCCCGGCTGCTGCGCCGCTATCCGGCGTCCGAAGCGGCGGACGAGATCCGCGCCTTGTTCGACGCGCAGTTCGTCACGGAGAAGATCGCGGCCGAATGCGCCTATCTCGCAGCCCCGACCGCGCGCGGGTTCAAGCGGCCTTACGGTTGGGGCTGGCTCTTGAAGCTTGCGGCAGAGCTCGCGCTGCTCGATGAAACGCAGTGGCGCGAGCAAATCACGCCGCTTGCCGCAATCTTCGCGCAGCGCTTCCGCGATTTCCTGCCGCTCGCCACCTATCCGGTGCGGGTCGGCACGCACTTCAACACTGCGTTCGGGTTGCGCATGGCCGCCGACTACGCCGCAGTGACGCAGGACGATGCGCTCAGTGCGCTGTTCCGCGAGACGGCGCTGCGTTGGTACGGAGCCGATCACGATTGCCCCGCCTGGGGTGAGCCCAGCGGCGATGATTTCCAGTCGTCGGCGCTGATCGAAGCCGAATGCATGCGTCGGCTGCTGGCGCCCGGCGACTTCCTACCCTGGTTCGACCGCTTCCTGCCTCAGCTCGCGCAACGCGAACCCGCAACCCTGTTCCGGCCGGCAGCGGTCACCGATCGGTCGGACGGCAAGCTTGCGCATCTCGACGGGCTCAATCTCAGCCGGGCATGGTGCTGGCGCGCGCTGGCCGGCGCATTGCCGGAGGGCGATGCGCGGCGCCCGATCCTGCAGGATACGGCGCGAGGCCATCTCGACGCCGGCCTGCCGCATATCGCCAGCGACTATATGGGCGAACACTGGCTCGCGAGTTTTGCGGTGCTCGCCATCGACAGCGAAGGCTGAGGGGGTGGTCGCTTACGCGACGCTTTCCAGGAAAGCTTCTTCCGCGGCCAGGATCGCGTCGGGTGTCCCGACATGCATCCAGACGCCGTCGAGGCGCAGGCCGAACAGCCGCTCCTGCTCGTTGGCGCGGTCGAACATCTTGGTCAGCGAGAATTCACCGGCGGGGGCGTCGGCGAACAGCGCAGGCGATATGATCGCGGCGCCGGCATAGACGAACGGCACCACCTGGTTCTCCCGCCGCTTGCGCAGCGCGCCGTCCGGCAACATCGAATAGTCGCCGCGGCCGCTATAGCCGATGCTCGAGGCGGTCGGCGCCATCAGCAGCAGAATATCCATCCGCGCGGGATCGAAGGTCTCCGCCAGCCGCGCCAGATTGGAGCGCACGCCGTCGATCCACATCGTGTCGGCATTGAGATGGAAGAACGGCGCATCGCCGAGCAGCGGCAGCGCCTTCACCACCGCGCCGCCGGTGCCGAGCAACTGGTCGCGCTCATCCGAGATGATCACGCGCGGACTGCTGCGGGTCTTGACGTGCTCGATGATCTGGTCGGGCAGATAATGCACGTTCACGACCGCTTCGCTGACGCCGGCGCCGGCGAGCTTGTCGAGCACATGGTCGAGCAGCGGTTGACCGGCGACGCTCACCAGCGGCTTCGGCATCGTGTCGGTCAGGGGGCGCATGCGCACGCCGAGGCCCGCAGCGAGCACCATAGCCTTATGGGGAGTGACGGGCATTTTCCTGATGTTCTCGGTCATCATCTCTCGGTGCCGATCATATCACGGCGATTCGGCAAGCGCATCGATCAGACGCCATAGTCACAGGACATGACGGCCGTAAGACGGCAATGGCGACGATAGCCTAGACGTCGGCAGCCTGCGCGCCGCGTTTGGCAGTTTTCTTCTTCTTGTCGCCTTGTTTGAGGAAGTTGACGCCGATCTGGTCGCCATTGACCCACGCCAGTTCGCAGCGGCGATAAGCCAATCCTGTTGACGACAGCAGCAGAAAGAACTCCTTCAGGTTCAGGCCCTCGACCGAGCCGTCGACGGAGAGCTTGGCACCCGTCTCCGACACGTCTTCCATGGTGCAGTCGCGCCGCCAGGTGCCGTCAATGCCCATCATGTGCGCGGCTATGCCGCGCTCAAACGTGACACGATCGCCCTTGCGTCGTTCCGTCCCCATCGTGTGGTCCTGCTCCCGATCCGGCCGCGCCCTGGATCACATGCGGCCTCCGCAACCTTAGGAGACCCAAGGCTAACAACCCGTAAACTACGGTACTGGGGGAGGGACGTTGGCTGTGTACCAGATGCGGAAGGTGGCCAGTGCCGGATGGGCCAGCGACCGCTCGAGGTAGGTCCAGATCCGCGGCTGGTGCTTCAGATATTGCGGCTTGCCGTCGCGGCGGTTGAGCCGCGCAAAGGTGCCGAGCAGGCGGGTGTTGCGCTGCGCCGACATGATCGCATAGAGCTCGGCGAAGCCTGCGGGATCGAAGCTCTCGTCGGTGGCGCGCCGCGCCTTGATGTAGCGGGTCAGGAGCGACAGTTCGAGCTGCTCGGGCACGTCGATCCGCGCATCCTGCAGCAGCGACACCACGTCATAGGCCGCAGGGCCGAGCAGTGCGTCCTGGAAGTCGATGATGCCGACGCGCAGGATGCCGGTGCGCTCGGCAAGCCAGATGATGTTGGGCGAATGGAAGTCGCGGATCACCCAGGTCTGCGGCGCCGCGGCGGGCTTCTGCAGAAGGCCGCGCCACATCCCGAGGAAGTCGGTGCGGAGCTCATCGTCCGGCTGCACGCCGCGGTCGGGCAGGTACCATTCCAGCATCAGCCCGATCTCGATCAGCCAGGCGTCGATATCGAACACGGGGATGTCGTAGCTCTCGTCTGGTGTCACCGGCAGCGTATCGGGCAGCGCCTCGCGATGCAGCGCCGCCAGCATGTCGACGGCGGCCTCGTAACGCTCGGCGATCGGCTGCGGCGGATCGCCCTCGATCACGCCTTCGGCGCCGAGATCCTCGGTGATCAGGAAGCCGGATTCGAGATCGATGTGGCGGATCGCGGGAGCGGAGAAGCCGTGCTTGCGCAGGCCGTTTCCGATGGCGACGAACGGCCTGACGTCTTCGGCGAGATGCACCGCTGCACTGTAGGACCGGCCGTTGTAGATCGCCGGGCCGTCGGGGCGGCGCGGCGAGTTCATCAGGATGACGCTGCCGTCGTCGTTGCGCAGCCGCGCATAGGAGCGCGTCGAGGCGTCGCCCGGCATGCGCTCGCGCCGGGCGTTGAGGAAGCCGCCGTGCTCGAGGAACTGGCGCAGCTCGTTGAGCCGCGCAACCTTCGCAGCGCCTTTGCCATGGCCGGTGATCTCGGCGGCGCGTGCAGCCGACCCGAGCGCCGGGCGGTGGCTGAACGCGATGTCGATGCGGTCGGAGGGCATGGCGTCCGGCGCGCGTTCCGGCCACTCGATCAGCGCCACGATGTCGTCGGGCAATGGCGACAGCCCGATCTCCTCGAGCTCGCTGGCATCGTTGATGCGGTAGAGGTCGGCATGAACCAGCGGAAACGACGGCAGTTCGTAAGTCTGCGCCAGCGTGAAGGTCGGGCTCGGCACTTCCAGCGTCTCGTCCGTGGCGAGATAGCGGATCAGCGCGCGGGCGGCCGCGGTCTTGCCGGCGCCGAGGTCACCCGACAGCGTGATGACGTCGCCGGCGCCGATCAGGAGCGCGAGGTCGGCCATCAGCTCGGCCGTCGCGGTTTCGTTCGCGAGCGCCACCGAGAATGTCGAGGTCGCCGTCATTCCGCGGCGTTGCGATGTGCGGTCTGGTCGATCGGGAAGTCGCAGGTCACGGTCGTGCCGCGGCCTACGGTCGAATCGACGCGCACCCGTCCGCCATGCAGTTCGACAAAGGAGCGGACCAGCGACAGGCCGAGCCCGGCGCCGCGATGCCGCGAGCCGTGGGAATGGCTCTCGAACCAGTTGAACACCTTGTCGCGCATCTCGGCCGGAATGCCGGGACCGGCGTCGGTCACCGAAAACACCACGCTATGCTCGGTGCGGTGCGCGCTGATCGCGACGGTGGCGTCATGCGGCGAGAAGCCGACCGCATTGGCGAGCAGATTGTAGAGCACCTGCACCACGCGCCGCTCGTCGCCGACGAAGGCGCCGATGTTGGGCTCGATATCGACCTTCAGCGTGATGCGGTCGGTTGCAAGGCGGTCCTGGATGCCTTCGGCGGCGGCCTCGATCGCCTGGCCGATATTGACCGGGCCGAGCTCGAGCTTCATCGCGCCGGCGTCGATGGTGGCGAGATCGAGAATGTTGTTGGTCAGCGCCAGCAGTGCGTTGGTCGATTTGGTGACGTAGTCGAGATATTCGGCCTGCTTCGGCGTCAGCGGTCCGGTCGAGGGATCGCTGAGGAAATGCGCGAAGCCGATGATGGTGGTGAGCGGCGCGCGCAGCTCGTAGGAGACGTGGTGGACGAAATCCACCTTCATCTGGTCGGCGGCTTCCAGCGCCTCGTTGCGCTCGCGCAGCGCCCGCTCGACATTCTCGGTGTCGGTGATGTCCTGGAAGGCCAGCAAGGTCTTGCCGTCGGGCAGCGGGATGGTCATGCAATTCAGCACGCTGCCGTCCTTCCGCTCCAGCTTGAGCGCGACCTGGGCGCGGTTCTCGATCGCGGTGATCTGCTCGCGCAGCGTCCGCCAGGTCAGCGCATCGTCGAACAGCGGCCGGCACAGCGCTTCCACCGCCTCGATATGCGGTTCGCCCTGCAGCGCGTCGGCCGGCAGCTTCCACATCTTGGCGAAGGGCGGGTTGAACAGCTCGGCGCGGCCGTTGCTGCCGAACACCGCGACCGCCTCGCCGAGATTGTCGAGGGTCTCGCGCTGCACCCGCGTCAGGCGGTCGTAGCGGCGCGCGAGGTCGAGGCTCTCGGTGACGTTGTCGAACAGATAGGTGACGCCGCCCTCGAGGTTCGGCGTGGTGACGACGCTGATGGCGCGGCCGTCGGGCAGGAACCAGGTGTAGGTCTCGGATTCGACCGCGCGATAGGCCTCGTGCAGCTTGGCCTTCCAGGCGCGGAAGTCCGGCTGCTCGGGCAGCTTGCGGTTGGCGCGCAGCCGGTCCAGGACGCTGGAATCGTCGGGATTGCTGTCGAGGAAGGCCTGGTCGAGGCCCCACAGTCGCCGATAGGACTCGTTGTAGAAGGTGAGCCGCCGGTCGGCATCGAACACCGCGACGCCCGAGGATAGCTGATCGAGGGTGCGCCGGTGCGCTTCGACCATCCGCGCGATCGCCGCGCGCAGCGCCGCGGCTTCGCTGGCGTCGATCGCGATACCGGCGCTGCCGCCGGAGAGCTTGAGCGCCTGCACGTCGTAGATCCGCCGCTCGCCGCTGACCACGATCGGCAGCCGTGCGGCATAATTGGCATTGTCGTTCAGCGCGCGGGTCAGTTCGGTGCGCTGGTCGCTTTCGAGCAGTTCGAGGTTGCGCTGCAGCGCATCCGACACGCTCTTGCCCTCGGTGGCGCGGACATAGGCCGCGTTGGCATAGCGCAGATTGCCCTCGAGGCTCTTGGCCCAGATCGGCCATGGCGCGGCGGCGGCGAAATCGCGCAGCAGCTCGGTCTCCTCCTGCAGCGTCTTGTAGCGCAGGTTGGATTCGGCGAGCTCGCGGCGCAAGCCGCCGAGCTCGCGGATACGCAGGATGGCCTGGCCGCCGATCGCGCGGCCCATCGCCTCGATGGCGCGGCCGGCCGAGGTCGAGAGGTTGAGCAGGAACGCCTCGCCCTTCTCGCGCAACGCGTCGACCGCGTGGTCCATCTGCAGCGCCGGCTCGGGCGGCAGCCAGGTTCCGAAGGCGAGGATGCGCTGCGGCGCGCTTTCCTGCGACATCACCAGCGAGACGTCGCCCGAGATCTGCGGCCGGTTGTCACCCGCGGCCCAGGAGATCAGGACCTGCGGTTCGACGAACAACAGGGCACGCAGCCGGTCCGATTGCGCCTGCAGGTCCGTGATCTCGGACTGCAGCTGCTCCTCGTTCCGCGTCGCGCGCTGGCGGGTGCGCATTAAGAGGATCGCGGCGACGGCGGAGAAGCCGACCAGCGCGAACGACGTCGCGAGAACCGCGACCTCCTGATGATTGAAGCCGAAATGATCCGACAGCGCCTGGGTCACCAGGCTCTCGGCGGCAAACGAGGCGCGGGCCGGCAGCAATGCGGTGATGGCGAGCCCAAGCATGCCGTCGCGCGCCAGTGAGGTGCATGACAGCAGGGTTCGACGCATTGCCGCGACTACGCCCGACATATGTTGCCCCAGAACGCACAAACCTTAAGGCATGATCCGGAAAACAGGAGACCGGTATTCCCCCACGGCAAACGTATAACGTTTGTCCGGGGATCATGCCCAAGCAGGACCCAACAGCCCGACGAAGACCCCCCGTCGCGCTCGAATCAATCCAGAATAGTCCCAACCGGACTCGGCGAGTAAGAGTCCAGACCGTGAACGCAGAATCCGCTGTGAAAAAATGCGGCGGCTGACGTGGATTTTATGCGAATTGACTCCGTATTCACGCGGAGAGCGCGCCCGAAGCGTGATCTCCCGGAGACGGCCGCACACTTCTCCGGTCGCGTTCTAGCGTCCGGTCGAGCCGAAGCCGCCGCTGCCGCGATCGGTCGGCGACAGCACGTCGACCGGAACCAGCTCGGCCCGGGTGACCGGCGCGATCACCATTTGCGCGATGCGCTCGCCACGCCGGATCGAAAACACCTCCTGGCCGTGATTGATCAGGAGCACATTGATCTCGCCGCGATAGTCGGCGTCGATCGTGCCGGGCGAGTTCAGCACCGTGACGCCGTATTTGGCGGCGAGGCCGGAACGCGGCCGCACCTGCGCCTCGTAGCCCGGCGGCAGCGCGATCGTCAGCCCGGTCGGAACCATCTCGTAGCGGCCCGGCAGCAGCAGCAGCGGCGCCGACCGCGGCACCGCGGCCAGGAGGTCGAGCCCCGCTGCGTCGGCGGTCTGGTAGATCGGCAGCAGAAGATCTGCGCCATGCGGCAATTGGTGGACTTCAACCTTGATGGTGGCGCTCACGATGCGGTTCCTACGGCTCTCGCGATGCGCGACACCAGCGCGCTCGCGACTTCTTCCTTGGTCATGACCGGCCAGGAGTCGACGGTGACGTCCTTGCCCTCGCGCGAGAGCAGGTGAACGGTGTTGCGATCGCCGCCCATCACGCCGGTCGCCGGCGAGACGTCGTTGGCGACGATCCAGTCGCAGCCCTTGCGCGCGAACTTCGCCTTGGCGTTCTCGATCAGATGCTCGGTCTCGGCGGCAAAGCCGATCACCAGCGGCGGCCGCTTCTCCTTCAGCTTGGAGATCGTCGCGAGGATGTCGGGGTTCTCGACGAGCTGCAGCGGCGGCATCCCGGCCGCCGTCTTTTTCAGTTTCTGGCTGCCTTCGGTTGCGACCCGCCAGTCGGCGACTGCGGCGGCAAAGATCGCGACGTCGACCGGCAGCGCGGCCTCGACCCGGTGCAGCATGTCGCGCGCGGACTCTACCCGCATGACGGAGATGCCCTGGGGATCGCCGAGCTCGACCGGGCCGGTCACCAGCACGACCTCGGCGCCGGCGGCGCGCGCGGCGGCGGCAATGGCAAAGCCCTGCTTGCCCGACGAGCGGTTGGCGATGTAGCGGACCGGATCGATCGCCTCATGGGTCGGGCCGGCGGTGATCAGCACGCGCTTGCCGGCGAGCGGGCGCGGCTGCGGCGGCCGCAGCATGCGGTCGGCGGCGGCGGCGATCTCGGTCGGCTCGGCCATCCGCCCGACGCCGGCCTCGCCGGCTTCCGCCATCTCGCCTGCATTCGGACCGACGGTGTGGACGCCGTCGCGGCGCAGCTGCAGCACGTTGCGGCGGGTCGCCGGATTGTTCCACATCAGCGGATTCATCGCCGGCGCCAGCAAGATCGGCCGGTTGGCCGCAAGCAGCGTGGCGGTGGCGAGGTCGTCGGCATGGCCCTGCGCCATCTTGGCCATCAGGTCGGCAGTCGCCGGCGCCACCACGATCAGATCGCAGTCCCGCGCCAGGCGGATATGGCCGGCGTCGAACTCGCTCTCGGCGTCGAACAGGTCGGTGTAGACCCGCTCATGCGACAGGGCGCTGGCGGCGAGCGGCGTAACGAACTGCTGCGCCGCCTTGGTCAGCACGCAGCGGACCTGGATGTGCCGCTCCTTGAGCCGCCGGATCAAATCCAGCGCCTTGTAGGCCGCGATCCCGCCACCGATGATCAGGGTCACGCGGGGCTCGCCGGCCACGCTGGCGACCCGTGGAGCAGCGGCTGCAACCGTCAGGGAACCCGGACTGGGCGCCTCCGCGGGCGCCGTACCGCCCTCTGCGAGCTCCCGGAGGATCACCCGGATCTCTTCCTCGACCGAGCGCCCGTTTTTGGCGGAGCGGAGCCGCAGATAGGCCTTCAGCGTGTCGTCGAGTTTGCGGATGGTCAGGCTGGCCATGGCGTGCCCCCAGCATCATGCTCAAGAATGATAGCGATGCTATCACATAGTGCATGCATTGCAATCAGTGGGCTCGAATGGCGAAAAAGATTGCGATCAGGGCGGCGGCAATGACCCAGAGGCCGACGGTCTGCACCCGCGCCTTGCGGGCCTCGGCGCGGGCCATTTCGTCGATCGAGTCCGACGACAGCATGTGGCCCTCCCGCGTCATGGTCTCGAGCTGCTCGAGCACCGTCACGGCGCGGCTGGCGATCGATGGCAGGTTGGCGATGACGCGGCCGAGCTCGCCCACACCCGATATCGCGCCCTGGATGCGTCCGGCCGGACCGAGATTGTGCGTGATCCATTCGCGCACCACCGGGTCTGCGACCTTCCAGATGTCGAGCTTGGGATCGAAGCCGCGCGCCACGCCCTCGACCACCACCATGGTCTTCTGCAGCAGGATCAGTTCGGGCCGTGTCTGCATGTCGAACAGTCCGGTGACCTCGAGCAGAAGCGTCAACAGCTTCGCCATCGAGATTTCCTCGGCAGTGCGGTTGTGGATCGGCTCGCCGATGGCGCGGATCGCCTGCGCGAAATTCTCCACCGAATGATGGCTCGGCACATAGCCGGCCTCGAAATGCACCTCGGCGACGCGGCGATAGTCGCGGGTGATGAAGCCGAGCAGGATCTCGGCAAGGAAGCGCCGCTCCTTCAGCCCGAGCCGTCCCATGATGCCGAAATCGACCGCGACCAGCCGGCCGGCCTCGTCGAGGAACAGATTGCCCGGATGCATGTCGGCATGGAAGAAGCCGTCGCGCAGCGCGTGGCGCAGGAAGCTCTGGATCACCTTGCGGCCGAGATCGGGCAGGTCGACCTGGGCCTCCGCCAGCCGGGCGTGGTCGTTCAGCGCGATGCCGTCGATCCATTCCATCGTCAGCACGCTGTGGGCGGTGCGATCCCAATCCACCGCGGGCACGCGGAAATCCGGATCGTCGCGGATGTTCTCGGCCATCTCGGACAGCGCGGCCGCCTCGAGCCGCAGGTCCATCTCCATCGCTACCGAGCGCGACATCGTGTTGATGACCTCGATCAGCCGCAGACGTCGCGCCTCGGCGGAATGCGCTTCGGCCTTGTGCGCGACAAAGAAGAAGTCGCCGAGGTCACGGCGGAAGCGCGCCGCGACGTTGGGCCGGAGCACCTTGACCGCAACCTGATGCCGGACGCCGTCGCGCTCGACCTCGGCGCGGTGCACCTGCGCGATCGAGGCTGCGGCAACCGCCGGACCTAGATGCACAAAGGCCTGCGACAGCGGCCGTTCCAGCGATTGCGTGAGGACAGCTTCGGCCTCTTCCTGCGCGAATGGCGGCAGCCGGTCCTGCAGGGCTTCGAGATCGCGCGCCATCGCCACGCCGACCACGTCGGGCCGGGTGGCGAGGAATTGCCCGAGCTTGAGATAGGCGGGCCCGAGCCGGGTCAGCGCGCGCGACAGCCGCGGACCTGACTTGGCGGAGCGGCGCTCGATCAGCCGCGCCAGCTTCAGCGCGAGCTGCCCGGGCGGCGGCACCAGCGAGGGATCGACGACGCCGAACACGCCCTCGCGCGCAAACACGAAACCGGCGCGGGCAAGGCGCGCGATGTGGGTCAGTGCAGAGATCACAAACGCCAGCCCGAATGCAGCGCCACGATGCCGCCGGAGAGGCTCTGCCACTTCACGCGCGCAAAGCCGGCGGCGCCGATCATCTCGGCGAACGCGTTCGGCCGCGGGAATTTGCGGATCGACTCGACGAGATATTGATAGGACTCGGCATCACCGGTGACGGCGCGGCCGAGCGGCGGGATCACCTTGAAGGAGAACAGGTCGTAGATCCGGTCGAGGCCGGGCACATCGACAGTGGAGAATTCCAGGCACAGGAAGCGGCTGCCGGGCTTGAGCACCCGGTAGGCTTCGCGCAGCGCGAGCTCGATCTGCGGCACATTGCGGATGCCGAACGCGATGGTGTAGGCGTCGAACGAACGGTCGGCAAAGCCCAATGCCTCGGCATTGCCCTCGACGAACGACACGCGGTCATCGAGGTGCTGTTTGGCGGCGCGTTCGCGGCCGACGGCGAGCATGTCGGTATTGATGTCGCAGACCGTGGCATGGAAGCCGGTGCCCGCGGTCTTGGCCGCCCGGAACGCGATGTCGCCGGTGCCGCCGGCGACATCGAGCAGCGCGAACGGCCGGTCGCCCTTCGGCGGGTCGAGTGTCGTGATCATGACGTCCTTCCATGCCCGGTGCAGGCCTACCGACATCAGATCGTTCATCAGGTCGTAGCGCGACGCCACGCTGTGAAACACCTCGTTCACCAGCGTCTGCTTCTCGCCCAGGGGCACGTCCCTGAAGCCGAAATGGGTGGTTTGATCCGGCCGATCCATCACTCAGAACTCTTACCTTTTGGTCGCGTTTTCTTCACGCGAACCGGTGCCCGCTTCGCTCGAAAACGCTCCAGCCAGACCATAGCGCGGCGGCCGCAATGGCGCTATCACGTCACTTCCAAAAGGTGAATGCCTCCTATGCCGGAATTACCCGAAGTCGAGACCGTCCGCCGCGGCCTGCAACCGGCCATGGAAGGGTCCAAAATCCTCAAGGCCGAGGCCCGCCGCAAGGATTTGCGGTTTCCGTTCCAGAAAGACTTCATCGCCCGGCTCGAGGGCCAGACCATCACCGGGCTCGGCCGCCGTGCCAAATATCTGATGGCGGACCTGAACTCCGGCGACGTGCTGCTGATGCATCTGGGCATGTCGGGCTCGTTCCGCGTGCTGAAGCAGGACGGCGCGGCGGCGCCGGGGCAATTCCATCATCCGCGCAGCGAGGATCGCGCGCATGATCACGTCGTGTTCCACATGTCGTCCGGCGCGGCCGTCGTCTTCAACGATCCGCGGCGCTTCGGCTACATGAAGATCATTGCCCGCAACGCGATCGAGGATGAACCGCTGTTGAAGGGGCTCGGTCCCGAGCCGCTCGGCAATGAGTTCGACGCGGCGATGCTGGCGCGCTCCTGCCACAACAAGAAGACCAGCCTGAAGGCCGCACTGCTCGATCAGCGCGTGGTGGCAGGACTTGGCAACATCTATGTCTGCGAGGCGCTGTTTCGCTCGCATCTGTCGCCGCGGCGATTGGCCGCGACGCTTGCAACCAAGAAGGCCGAGCCCACCGACCACGCCAAACGGCTGGTCGACGCGATTCATTCGGTGCTCAACCAGGCGATCAAGGCCGGCGGCTCCTCGATCAGCGACCATCGATTGACCAACGGCGATCTCGGCTACTTCCAGCATTCCTTCCAGGTCTACGACCGCGAAGGCGAGACATGCCGCACGTCGGGCTGCGCGGGCATCGTCAGGCGCTTCACCCAGAACGGCCGCTCCACGTTCTGGTGCCCGAAGTGCCAGAAGTAACATGTTCGAGACGCCACGCATCGAGACGCGACGCCTGATCCTGCGGCCGCTTGCGCTGTCGGATGCCGCGGCGATCCAGCGTCACTTCAACAATTGGAACGTGATCAAGACGCTCGCCACGGTGGTGCCGTGGCCGTATCCCGACGACGGCGCGGAAAGTTTCATCAAGCGCGAGTTGGACAAGATCGCGGCCGGCGAGGAAAGCTATCAATGGGTGCTGGTGCTGCGCGCCGGTGATGGCGAGGCGATCGGCAACATCAACTTCCGGCCGCGTGCCGACGGCCGCAAAGGCAATCGCGGGTTCTGGCTTGCCGAGCCTTACTGGAATTGCGGCCTCATGACCGAGGCGATCGCCGCGGTGAATGACTTCGCCTTCCTGACGCTCGGCCTCGATCACTTCCACGTCTGCAACGCGCAGTCCAACGTCGCCTCGCGCCGGGTCAAGCAGAAGACCGGAGCCGAATTCGTCGGCTTCGTCGAACTTGCACACCACAATGGCGAGTCCCGAGCGGAGAAGTGGAAGGTCACGCGCGAAACCTGGCTGCGCGATCGCCCGGCGACGTGACGCCGTTTGCGAATGCCGCCGTGGGGAAATTCGCGGCGGCTTGACCGCGGATGCGAGGCCGCAGAACATGGGTCCCATCGCTCCATCAACAACGAGAACACAATGGCGATGAACGGCAACTGGCGCGATCGCGCCGCGACAAGCTTTCAGTGCGAGAAACAGCCGGCCACCAGCAGCCGCGGCATGGTGGTGAGCAATCATCCGCTGGCATCGAGCGCAGGCGCCGAGATGCTGGCTGCCGGCGGCAATGCGATCGATGCGGCGATTGCGACCCTGTTCACGCTGACCGTGGTCGAGCCGATGATGGTCGGCATCATTGGCGGCGGCATGGCGCATATCCGCCTCGCCGACGGCAGCCATCGCTTCATCGACGGCCAGAGCACGGTGCCGAAAGCGGTGCGGCCGGATACCTATACCTCGAAGCCCGGTTCGGCGCATGACGTGTTCGACACCGTCGGCAACGAGAATTTGAACGGGCCGAAGGCGGTCGCAGTGCCGGGCTCGCTGAAGGCGTGGTGCGAAACGCTGCGCCGTTTCGGCACCATGAGCCTCGCCGACGTGATGCAGCCCGCGATCAAGCATGCCGCACGCGGCTATGCGGCGACGCCCTACTTACACGAATGCATCACCGATGGCGCCGAGGAGATGCTGAAGGACAAGCCGATCGCGGCGATCTATCTGCCTGGCGGCACCCCGCTGAAGCCGGGCGAGCGCGTGGTGCAGGCCGAATATGCCGAGACACTGAAATACATCGCCGACCATGGCGACAACGCGCTCTACCAGGGACCGCTCGGCGACATCCTGGTCGACTACATGAAGAAGCATGGCGGCTTCGTCGCGCAGGAGGATCTCGCGGCCTACAAGACCGTCGAGCGGCAGCCGATCCGCTGCGACTACCGCGGTTGGGAAATTCTCGGGCCGCCGCCGCCAGCAGCATCGGGCGTGCACATCACGCAGATGCTGAACATCCTCGAAGGCTACGACGTCGCGCGCCTCGGCTTCGGCACGACCGAGACGATCCATTATCTCGCCGAGGTGCTGAAGATCGCCTTTGCCGATCGCGCGGCGGCGAGCGGCGATCCCGCCTATATCAACGTGCCGGTGGAGCGGCTGACCTCGAAGGCCTATGCCGACGAGCGCCGCCGCGCGATCGATCCCGACCGCGCGCAGGCCTGGGGCGCCGGCGTCAGCCAGCTCGAGAGCGCGCACACCACGCACATGACCTCGGCGGATGCGATGGGCAATGTGGTCGCGACCACCCAGACCATCAACAATCTGTTCGGGGCCAAGATCCTGATCCCGGGCCTCGGCGCCGTGCCGAACAATTACATGAACCTGTTCGATCCGCGGCCGGGACACGCGCTGTCGCTCGCCGCGGGCAAGCGCGTCACCACCTCGATGTCGCCGATGATGGCGCTGCGCGACGGCAGGCTGGTTTACGCGCTCGGCCTGCCGGGCGGGAAGCGCATCTTCCCGAGCGCGATGCAGGCGCTGATCAACCTGATCGACCACGGCATGGACCTGCAGGAGGCGGTCGAGGCGCCACGGGTGTGGACCGAGGGCAACGCCCTGGAGGTCGAGCAGGCAGTCCCGGAGAGTATCCGCGCCGCGCTGTCGGCGAAGGGCCACAAGGTGCAAGCGGTGCCGACGGTTGCCGGCGGCATGAACGCGATCCAGTTCCACGCTGATGGCACGATGTCGGGCGCGGCCTGCTGGCGCGCCGACGGCACCCCGGTCGGCATCGCCGGCGGTCTGGCCCGCGCCGGAGTGCGGTTTGCGTTGAGGTGACGCCGACTACGCTGTTTGATAGGTTGAACCGAGAGCCATCCTCAACGTCGTCCTGGCGAAAGCCAGGACCCATTACCCCAAATCTCATTGTTGTGCGACGCCGGGGCCGCGATCCAATTTCATTGCTGAATGCGGTGGTTATGGGTCCTGGCTTTCGCCAGGACGACGTGTGGGAAGAGTCGTGGCTGAATCACCGGAGTGTCTGGAATACCCGATCGCCCGCATGCGCGGGCGACGACCGCATTCTACTTCCTCACGCAGATCACGCGGACGACGGCGGCCTTGGCGTCGGCCGATTCGCCTGACGCGTTGACGCCGTGCGCTTTCAGGAAGTTGCGCACCGTGTCGGCCGGCACCAAAGCCGCCTGCGCCGGCGGTGCCGCGTTTGCTGGGCCTGCAACGATGACCGGTTTCAGCACCGCGATGCCGGCAAATTTGCCGCCGCCGTCGAGTGCCGCCGCGCCGGAGAATCCGATCGCGGGCGGCGGTGACAGCGCCTGATCGCCGCCGCCGAGTTGCGCCACCGAGGCCTTGACGCTGCTCGCGGCCGCGCCGCCGCCCTGGTTCTGCGGATCGGCGATGCCGGTGATGTCGAGCGCGGTCTGCGTCGCCTGGCCTGCGATGTTGAGCGCCTTCAGCCCGCGTGCGCCGTAGATGCGCAGCAGTGCGAGATCGTGCTCCTTGTCCGCCGCGACCCGATCGGCATTGCCGTAGCCCGGGATCGTCAGTGCGATGCAGTCGTCGGTCGCCACGCGGTCGGTGACAACAGCACCATCGTCGCTGACCACGACGCCGGTGGCATATTCGACGGTCTTGCGCGGCGGCGGGCCGGCCTGCACGCCGGACGGAAATGCGTTGAAGGCGCTCGACATCGCGATCACCACCGGCTCGACGGTGGTCTGCATCGCCTGATCATAGAGAATGGTGAGGATGCGGACTTCGTCACCCTTCAAGGTGCCGCGCAGATAGAACTTCTTCAGCCCCTGCATGCCCGACAGCACGAAGAAATCCGGCTTCACCACGGTGTAGTCGATGGTGCGGCCGGCCGGCTCCTTCTTTTCCTGCTCGGCAAGCTTTGCGGTGGTCGGGCTCGCTTCCTTGCGCCGGGTCAACAGCACCTGGACGGTACCGGTCGGCGAAGTCCATTTGGCGCCGGAGGCGTCGCTGGTGAGCTGTGGCACCAGCTTGGTGGGAATGCCGAGCCGCGCTCCGGTGGCAGGCTCGGTGACGACCCTCCAGCCGACGCTCTCCTGCTTCCGCCGCGCGGTGTCGGCGAGCACGCCGCGCTCCTGCGGATTCAGCACGCCGGTCGGCTTGCCGCCGCGGTTCTTCTGGAATTCCTTGATCGCATTGACCATGCGCTCGCTGACGTCGCCTGTGATCGCGCCGTTATATTCGCCGACCCAGGCGAGGTCGGATTGCAACGCCAGCCGCTCGGCCTGCGCCATCGCATTGGCGGTATCCTCAGGCTTCTGCAAAGCGGGGCGAACCGGCACCGTCGTCACGGTCTTCGGCTTGGCCCCGGCCGTCGTCGGCGGCGTCAACTGGGCGTTCGCGGCGCCTATGCCTGCGGCCGTCACGGACGCGACCATCAATGTTGCCGAAAGCACCAATCTCATGACAAATCCGGGGGAAATGACTGATACCATTGACGTCCACGCAATTAAGCACATCTGCTTGGTCGGCAACAACCGCGCTCCGGTTCAGGGAACAGCGCGCAGGACATAAAGATGCTGAGTGCCGACGAACTTGAACGCTATGCCCGCCACATCGTGCTGCGCGAGGTGGGCGGCCCCGGTCAGAATGCGCTGAAAGAGGCGTCGGTACTGGTGATCGGCGCCGGCGGTCTTGGCGCGCCGGTGCTGATGTATCTGGCCGCCGCCGGCGTCGGCCGGCTCGGCGTGATCGATGATGACATCGTCTCGCTCTCCAACCTGCAGCGCCAGATCATCCATACGACGTCGGATATCGGTCAGCGCAAGGTCGACAGCGCGGCGGCGCAGATTGGTGCGCTCAACCCGCATGTGGCGTTCGAGGCGCATCCAGTGCGGCTCACCGCCGACAATGCGATGGCGCTGATTGCGAATTACGATCTTGTGCTCGACGGCTCCGACAATTTCGAAACGCGATACCTCGTCGGCGATGCCTGCTTCCTCGCAAAAAGGCCGCTGATCACCGCGGCGCTCGGGCAGTTCGACGGTTCGCTGACCACGATCCGCGCGCATGAGAAAAATGCGGACGGCGTGTTCAACCCGACCTATCGCTGCTTGTTCCCGGAGGCGCCGCCGCCCGGCACGGTGCCGGCCTGCGCCGAGGCCGGGGTGATGGGCGCGCTCGCAGGCGTCCTGGGATCGATGATGGCGCTGGAGGCGATCCGCGAGATCGTCGGCTTCGGCGAGGGCCTGGTCGGTCGCCTCCTGATGGTGGACGCGCGCGCGATGCGGTTCGAAACCCTGCGCTACGCGCGCGATCCGCAGAACCCGCTCAACGGTGATGCACCAGGGATCACCGATCTGAGCGGGCATCTGTAGAGGTCAGGACGCAGTCACGGACTTCTCGCTGTCCATGTGCCGGAGGTGCTCCTCCGGATAGCGCCCGCCGGCGGCAGCACCAGGCGGAAACGCTTCGGCGAGTGCGGCGAGATGCGCCGCGGTCAGTTTCACATCGCGCGCGCCGAGTGCCTCGGTCAGCCGCTCGCGCCGCCGCGCGCCGACCAGCGGCACGATGTCCTTGCCTTGCGCCGCGACCCAGGCAATCGCGACCTGGGCCGGGGAGGCGCCGATCTCGCCGGCGATGCCGCGCAGCCGATCGGCGAGAGCGAGGTTGGTGTCGATGTTGCCGGCCTGGAAGCGCGGGCTCATCAGGCGGAAATCTTTTTCGCCTGCCTGGTTCTTCGACCAGTGCCCGCTGATCAGCCCGCGTGCCAGCACGCCATAGGCGGTGACGCCGATGCCGAGCTCGCGGCAGGTCTTCAGGATGTCGGTCTCGATGCCACGCGAGATCAGCGAATACTCGATCTGCAGATCGGTGATCGGATGCACCTTGTGGGCGCGGCGAATGGTGTCGGAGCCCACTTCGGAGAGGCCGATATGCCTGATCCAGCCGGCCTTGATCATGTCCGCCATCGCGCCGACAGTGTCCTCGATCGGCACGTTGGGGTCGAGCCGCGCCGGGCGATAGATGTCGATGTGGTCGACGCCGAGCCGCTGCAGCGAATAGGCGACGAAATTCTTCAGCGCATTGGGCCGGCAGTCATAGCCGAGAAAGCCGTAGTTGCGATCGCGCAGCGCGCCGAACTTGACGCTGATCACGAGATTGTCGCGGCTGCGGCTCTTCAGCGCCTCGCTGATCAGCATCTCGTTGTGGCCCATGCCGTAGAAGTCGCCGGTGTCGAGCAGCGTGATGCCGGCCTCGAGCGCGGCATGGATAGTCGCGATGCTCTCGCCGCGGTCGGTCGGACCGTAGAAGTCGGACATGCCCATGCAGCCGAGGCCGATCAGCGAAACCGTCGGGCCGGTGGAACCGAGTTTACGTGTGTCCATGATGGTGTTCCCAAAACATTGCAGCGGATGATCCGCTGCCGCTGATATGGGCCGGTTCGGTTTTTGGGATAAGCTGGACAATCCCGAATGGGTTGTTCACTATATCGAACAATGCAGGATTTCGACCTTCGCGACCTCGATGCCTTCGTGGCGGTGGCGCGCACGCGCAACTTCCGGCGTGCCGCGCTGGAGAGCCGCGTCTCGGTCTCGAGCCTCAGCCAGCGCCTGCGCGACATGGAGGAGCGGCTCGGCGTCCGCCTGATGAACCGCACCACCCGCAGCGTTGCATTGACCGAGGCCGGCGAGTTGCTGCTCGCCCGTGTCGCGCCGGCAATGGTCAACGTTGCCGACGCGATCACCGAGGTGCGCGGCCTGCGCACCGAGCCGTCGGGCCGCCTGCGCATCAACGCGCCGCCGCCCGCGGTCGATCTCGTGCTGGCGCCGATGGTCGCGCCGTTCCTCGCCAGATATCCGCAAGTCGATCTCGACATCGTCGCCGAAAGTGCGTTCGTGGACATCGTCGCGCAGGGCTTCGACGCCGGCGTGCGCTATGGCGAGCATCTTGCGCAGGACATGGTCGCGGTTCCGCTCGGCGCACAGCAGCGCTACGCGGTGGTGGCGTCGAGCGATCATGTCGCAAAGCACGGCCGACCGATGCATCCGAAGGATCTGCTGAAGCACGCCTGCATCCGCACCCGCTTCGGCAGCGGCGCGATCTTCGATTGGGAGTTCGAGAAGAACGGTCGCGTCGTGAAGGTTTCGCCACCAGCCAGGCTGATCGCGACCTATCTCGGCCTCGCGCTGCGTGCGGTCCATGACGGCGTCGGCTATTGGGCGACGTTCGAGGGCTATGTGCGTTATGGCGTCAAATCCGGCGCGCTGGTCAGCGTGCTCGACGATTGGTGTCCGCCGTTTGACGGGCCGTTTTTGTACTATCCGAGCCGCCGCCAGCCGCCGCCGGCGCTCGCCGCGTTCGTGTCGTTCGTTGCCGACTGGCGCAAGCAGGCGCGGCGGAAGACGAAGTCGAGCTAGACCCACATCGTCGTCCCGGCCTTGAGCCGGGACCCGTAACCACAGCTCTTACAATTACGAACGCTGGAGCTCCAGCTCGGTGCAACCATGAACATCGGTGGTAATGGGTCCCTGCTTTCGCAGGGATGACACCGAATGTTGGTCGGCCGCACCGGCTACTTTGCATGGGGTTGTTTTCGATATTTTGGCGGCTAGCCCTGCGACGGCAGGGCTAGCCACGTCCCGTAGCCCGGATGAAGCGAAGCGCAATCCGGGGGCGGTCCTGACGCGGCGATGCTGTCCCGGATTTCGCTGCGCTCCATCCGGGCTACGAACCCTACAACATGCTCGGCAGCACGCGATCCGGCGGCTTGTGGGCGTCGAGGAAGGTTCGGATGTTGATGATCACCTTCTCGCCCATTTCGACGCGGCCTTCGATCGTGGCCGAGCCCATATGCGGCAACAGCGTCACCTTGCCGGCTCTGGCGAGCCGCACCAGCTTCGGGTTTACCGCGGGCTCGTGCTCATAGACGTCAAGGCCTGCGCCGCCGACATCGCCGGCTTCGATCAGCTTGATCAACGTGTCCTCGTCGATCACCTCGCCGCGCGCGGTGTTGACGATATAGGCTTCCTTCCGGATCAGCTTGAGCCGCCGCGCCGAGAGCAGATGATAGGTCGCCGGCGTGTGCGGGCAGTTCACCGAGATGATGTCCATCCGCGCCAGCATCTGGTCGAGGCTTTCCCAATAGGTCGCCCCCAACTCCTCGGCGATGACGGGCGCGACCGGCCGGCGGTTGTGATAGTGGATCTGGAGGCCGAAAGCGCGGGCGCGGCGCGCCACGGCCTGGCCGATGCGGCCCATGCCGATGATGCCGAGCCGCTTGCCGCCGATGCGGTGGCCCAGCATCCAGGTCGGCGACCAGCCGGCCCAGTGCTGCTTGCCTTCGGTCAGGATCGCGGCGCCTTCAATCATGCGCCTCGGCACCGCAAGGATCAGCGCCATGGTCATGTCGGCGGTGTCCTCGGTCAGCACCTTCGGCGTATTGGTCACCGTGATGCCGCGGGCATGCGCGGCGGTGACGTCGATATTGTCGACGCCATTGCCGAAATTGGCAATCAGCTTCAGCTTGCAGTCGGGCTGATTGATCACGTCCTCGCGGATCATGTCGGTCACGGTCGGCACCAGCACGTCGGCGGTCCTCGCCGCCTCCGCGATCTGCTCCGGCGTCATCGGCGTGTCGTCGAGATTCAGTCTGGCATCGAACAGCTCGCGCATCCGGGTCTCGATCGAGTCCGGCAGCTTGCGGGTGACGACGACGAGAGGCTTTTTCTTCACCGACATGTCCTGCTTTCATGAGGCGCGCGGCCCGTCAAAAACCGAGCCGTTGAGGCCTCATTAACCCGGTTGTTCGACACTGCTGATAGCCGCGCTGTCCCGGCGTTTCCTTCGCGTTTCCTAGGGTTCCCCGATACTTGCCCCGGCTGTCGCCAAGGGGAGACAACGGGAAATTCGGGTGTTCTGGCTCTCAGGCGTTCCGTCCTCTCTAGCAGAAGGCCGGGCCAAGACAAGAACCCCTCGGATCGATGCGGGCAGGGACGCGCAGGGGCCTTCGGGCACGGGTTTGAATTTGGGTTCGGGTTGCAGCTCGCCGAATGCGGGTTGGGCATCTCGGCAGGAGACGAGTTGATGGTCTGGCGTTTGGGTTCATTGGTGGCTTTGGTCGGGAGCATGCTGAGTGCGTCGGTCATGCCCGGACATACCGCCAAGGATCTGAGCCCCACCACCAGCGGCCTGCCGATTCCGCGCTATGTCAGCCTGAAATCCGATCACGTGAACGTCCGGGCCGGCCCGACCAAGGACAATGACGTCGCCTGGGTCTACACGCGGTCGGGGCTGCCGGTCGAGATCACCGCCGAGTTCGAGAACTGGCGCCGGGTGCGCGATTCCGAGGGCGCCGAAGGCTGGGTCTATCACTCCCTGCTGTCCGGCCGCCGCACCGCGGTCGTCACGATGAAGAACAAGGACGATTTGGCCTCGCTGTACGATCGTCCCGACGCCACCAGCGCAATCGCGGCGCGCCTGCAGGCCGGCGTCGTCGCGCAGGTCAAAAAATGCGCCAATAACTGGTGCCGGGTCACCGGTAACGGGTTCGACGGCTGGATCGAGCAGCAACGCCTGTGGGGCGTCTACGCCGACGAGAAGGTGGACTGACGTCTGTTGTCGTCCCGGCCAAGGCCGGGACCCATACCGCGTGATTTCTCGATAGCGCGCGCTGGGAGTCGCCTTAGTAGACAACGAAGATTTGTGGTTATGGGTCCCGGCTTTCGCCGGGACGACGAGTTAGCGCTTCTTGCGCAGCCGTACGACCATGTCGACGCGGGAAATCTCGTAGCCATCAGGCACGTTGGGCATCTTCGACAGCACGAGGTTCGGGTCGGGAATGTCGACCAGCTCGTGGTTGTGCTCGAGATAGAAGTGGTGATGCGTCGACACGTTGGTGTCGAAATAGGTCTTGGTGCCATCGACGCTGACCTGGCGCAGCAGGCCGGCATCGGTCAGCTGGTTGAGCGTGTTGTAGACGGTCGCCAGCGACACCGGAACCTTGGCCAGCGTGGCTTCCTCGTACAGCATTTCAGCGGTCAGGTGGCGGGCTCCCTTGCCGAACAGCAGCCAGCCCAGCGCCATGCGCTGACGGGTCGGCCGGAGGCCGGCAGACTGCAGCATCTCGTTGACGTCATGCCACGGACAACCGGTCAGGGCAGGGTGGTGCCCAGCGCCCCGGGCAGCCGGGTGCACGGCATCATCGTTCACAGCCGGTACTTCGTCGTTCATATCCACTCTATGCACCCAACTCAGGCAATATTCCTCATAAATATAAAAAGGATGCCCATCAGATGCAAGTTTTTCGCAACTAGAACGAATCCAAGCTGCGGTAGAAACCTAAGGAGAAACGGCAATTTATCATCGGAATGCCGCTTTGCCGCCCAGTTAGCCCTATGTTAGAGAGCGCGCGGACCACATATGCGCTTTCGGCAGGGATAACAGGCCGGTAGCGTACCCAGGTAGCGCCAAGATGCGGGACGGGATATTCCGGTTCCCGTGGGTAGATTAAGGTCCGACCAAGCAAAGCGCTTCATCGGGACATCAGAGGTGGAAAGAGGATGCTGGATCGGCGCGGCGGTTACGAATACGAGGATTTGCTGGCTTGCGGGCGGGGCGAGCTTTTCGGTCCCGGCAACGCCCAGTTGCCGCTGCCACCGATGCTGATGTTCGATCGCATCAGTGAGATCTCGCAAACCGGCGGCGAGTACGGCAAGGGGCTGGTGCGCGCCGAGCTCGAAGTGAAACCGGATCTCTGGTTCTTCGGCTGCCATTTCAAGAACGATCCGGTAATGCCGGGCTGCCTCGGCCTCGATGCCATGTGGCAAATGGTCGGCTTTTACCTCGGCTGGATCGGTGGCGAAGGTCGCGGCCGCGCGCTCGGCCTCGGCGAACTGAAGTTCTCCGGACAGGTGCTGCCGCACGCGCGCAAGGTTGTGTACAACATCGATATCAAGCGCGTGATGCGGTCAAAGCTCGTGCTTGGAATTGCCGACGGGTGGCTTTCCATGGACGACGAGATTATCTATCGCGCCAAGGACTTGAAGGTCGGATTGTTCAAGCAGGGCACAGCGCCATCTTGAGCAGGATCATCATGCGGCAACATAAAGGCAGGGCGAGGCGAACATGAGGCGGGTTGTCATCACGGGGATGGGGATTGTCTCGTCCATCGGTAACAACACCCAGGAAGTGCTTGCGAGCCTCTACGAGGCGAAGTCGGGCATTTCGCGCGCGGAGAAGGCTGCTGAGCTCGGCTTCCGTTCGCAGGTGCACGGTGCGCCGACACTCAATCCCGCCGAGGTGATCGATCGCCGCGCGATGCGGTTCCTTGCCGAAGGTGCTGCGTGGAATCACGTCGCCATGGAGCAGGCGATCCGCGACTCCGGCCTCGAGGAAAATGAAGTCTCGAATATTCGCACCGGCATCATCATGGGATCCGGCGGACCGTCGACGCGCACGCTGGTGGAGGCCGCCGACATCGCGCGCGCCAAGGGCCCGAAGCGTGTTGGCCCGTTCGCTGTCCCGAAGGGAATGTCCTCGACCGCGTCGGCAACGCTCGCGACTTGGTTCAAGATTAAGGGCGTGAACTACTCGATCTCCTCGGCTTGCGCGACGTCGAACCATTGCATCGGCAATGCCTACGAGACGATCCAGATCGGCAAGCAGGACATCATCTTCGCCGGCGGCTGCGAGGAACTCGACTGGACGCTGTCGGTGCTGTTCGACGCCATGGGCGCCATGTCGTCGAAGTATAACGACACGCCGGCGACCGCCTCGCGTCCCTACGACATCAGCCGCGACGGTTTCGTGATCGCCGGCGGCGCAGGTGTCGTGGTGCTCGAAGAGCTCGAGCATGCCAAGGCACGCGGCGCCAGGATCTACGGTGAGGTCGTCGGCTACGGCGCGACCTCGGACGGTTACGACATGGTGGCGCCGTCGGGCGAGGGCGCTGAGCGCTGCATGCGCATGGCGATCTCGACGGTGGACACGCCGGTCGATTACATCAATCCGCACGCCACTTCGACGCCGGCCGGTGATCCACCGGAGATCGAGGCGATCCGCAAGGTGTTCGGCACCGGCGACAAGTGCCCGCCGATCTCGGCGACCAAGGCGCTGACCGGCCACTCGCTCGGCGCCACCGGCGTGCAGGAGGCGATCTACTCGCTGCTGATGCTGAACAACGGCTTCATCTGCGAAAGCGCGCATATCACCGAGCTCGATCCGGTGTTCGCCGACATGCCGATCGTGCGCAAGCGCATCGACAACGCCAAGCTCACGACCGTGCTGTCAAACTCGTTCGGCTTCGGCGGCACCAACGCCACGCTGGTATTCAGGCGGCTTGATGCCTGATTTCGCCTCTCCTCGCTTGCTGAGGGAGGTCCGCAGGCAGCGAATGGGGATATTGCAACGATCCGGAATGGGGTGGGAATGATTATTGAACCGCGCGTGCGAGGCTTCATCTGCACGACGGCACATCCCGTCGGCTGCGCCACGAATGTCCGCGAACAGATCGCCTACGTTCTCAAGCAGGGTCCGGTCGCGGACTGTCCGAAACGCGTTGCCGTGCTCGGCTGCTCGACGGGCTACGGCCTCGCGAGCCGCATCGTGGCGACCTTCGCCGGCGGCGCCGACACGATCGGCGTGTCGCTGGAGCGCGAGCCGTCGGAAAAGAGAAGCGCCAGCGCCGGCTGGTACAACAACCGTGCCTTCGAGATCGAGGCCGAGAAGATCGGACGCTCGCCGCTCACACTGGAGGGCGATGCCTTCTCCGACGAGATGAAGAAAGACTTCATCGAGCGCGTGCGCGAAAAATTCGGGCAGCTCGACTTGCTGGTCTACAGCATGGCGGCGCCGGTCCGCACCGATCCGGACACGGGCAAGACCTACCGCTCGGTCATCAAGCCGCTCGGTGCGCCGGTCGAGATCAAGACGCTCGACACCGAGACCGGCGAGGTGTTCCAGACCACCCTTGAACCGGCGAACGAGGAGCAAACCGCGGCCACGGTCGCGGTGATGGGCGGCGACGACTGGAAGCGCTGGATCGACCAGCTGGCTGACGCCGGCGTGCTGGCGCCGGGCTTCCGGACCCTCAACTACACCTATATCGGCAGCGAGCTGACCTGGCCGATCTACTGGAACGGCACGCTCGGCCGCGCCAAGGTCGATCTCGACAGCAAGGCGGAGGCAATTCGGGGCCGGCTCGGTGCGGACGCCGCCCGCGTGGTCGCGCTGAAGGCCGTGGTCACCCAGGCGAGCTCGGCCATTCCGGTGGTGCCGCTCTATGGCACGGTGCTGTTCAAGGTGATGAAGCAGCTCGGACTCCATGAGGGCTGCATCGAGCAGATCGACCGCCTGTTCCGCACCCGCCTCGGCAAGGGCGTCGAACTGGACGATGCGCAGCGCATCCGGGTCGACGATTGGGAGCTTTCGCCCGAAGTGCAGACGGAAGTGTCGCGGCGCTGGCCGCTGCTCACCACCGAGACGCTCGGCGAATTGGCGGACCTCGGCGAATACAAGAGCCAGTTCCTCCGCCTGTTCGGCTTCGGCATCGACGGCGTCGACTACACGCAGGACGTCGATCCTCGCGTCGTCCCGGGCTAGGCCGTTCGAAATTCGTTACTTCGTAGCCCGGATGGAGCGGAGCGCAATCCGGGACAGACGTTGACGTGGAGATAGTTTCCCGGATTTCGCTTCGCTGCATCCGGGCTACATCGCGTTACCCCGCCGCGATCTTCTCTGCGCGCTGGAACGCGGGCCGCGCCACGCAGCGGTCGATATAGGCCTCGAATGACGGCCGCGACGGCACCATCTTGAACACGCGCACCGCAAAGTTCAGTCCCGCCCCGATCGCGATGTCGGCGGCCGAGAACTGATCGCCGAGAATCCATGGCCCCTTCTGCAACTCGGCATCGAGCACGTCGAACACCTGTGCCGCGCTGCCCCATGCTGCGGTGCTGGTCGGCACCTCGAGCTTGGTGAAGAGCTGGATCAGCGCCGGCTCAATGCAGCTCGGCGAGAAGAACAGCCATTGCAGATAGCGTGCGCGTTTCGGATCGTTGGTGGCCGGTGCGAGCTTGGTTTCGGGATAGCGGTCGGCGATATAGGCGCAGATCGCGGCGGCCTCGGCGAGCTTGGCATCGCCGTCGGTCAACGCCGGCACCTTGCCCATCGGGTTGATCTTGAGGAAGTCCGGCGACTTCTGCGCGCCGGTGCTGATATCGGTCAGCACCCGCTCGTAAGCCAGGCCGGATTCTTCCAGCAGCCAGATGGCGGAGAACGAGCGCGAGCGCGGCGACCAGTACAGCTTGATCATGGTGCGGTCCCTTTCTTCGGCATGGACGAAGAGTAGGCGAATTTCGCTCTCTTCCACCGGTAGTGCTTCATCATGAAGCCGGTGACCGGATTGGGCGCTTCCTTCTCGAACACAAAGCCTTCGCGCTCGTACCAGCGCCAGGCCTTCTCGTTCTCGCGGACGCATTTCAACCAGATCTCGTCGGGCATCTGCTGGCGCGTGAAGGCGAGCAGATGGCGTCCGAGGCTCTGGCCCTGATGGGTGGGCACGACCATCAGCTGGTCGAGCAAAAAGGTCGGCAGGTGCAGCGCCAGCATGGCGGCGATGGTGCCGTGATCGTCGGCGACAAACAGGCTCCAGCCGCCCGCGATCTCGCGCGGCAGACGGGCGCGCAGATCGTTCAGCAGACCTTCACTTGCCTGCGAGAGCCCGGTCGAGACCCAGCTGTCCATCCAGGCGCGCGCGATCGCATCAAGTTCGTCAGGACGGGCAGGGCGGATGATCGGCAGCGTCATCGTCGATCCCCTTGGCGTTCGGCACCGGCGGTGCGAAGCTGCGGACGTATAAAGGTGGAAGCCCCGCGAAGCGATCGCGGGGCTTCCAAGCCTAGAGCATCTTCGGTTCTGATTGAATCAGAACCGAAGCTCTAGATTCTTGTTTTGACGCGTTTTCTTCACGCGGACCGGCGTCCACTTCGCTCGAAAACGCTCTAACGCAGTTCGTTGCGACCGGCGAGCCCGCGGCTCACACGCCGAGCGTGCCGGCCTTGGCTGCGGCATAACGCTCGGCCACGGCCTTCCAGTTCACCGTATTCCACCACGCCTTGAGGTAATCGGGCCGCCGGTTCTGGTAGGTCAGGTAATAGGCGTGCTCCCAGACGTCGTTGCCGAGCAGCGCGCGTTTACCGTCCATGATCGGATTGTCCTGGTTCGGCCGCGTCTCGATCGCGAGCTTGCCGTCCCTGGTCACGGTGACGAACACCCAGCCGGAGCCGAACACGCGCCCGCCGGCGGCGTTGAAATCGGCCTGGAGTTTTTCCAAGCCGCCGAGGTCGCGGTCGATCGCGGCGAGCACGTCGTCGTCGGGCTTGCCGCCGTTCGGTCCCATGATCTGCCAGAACATCGTGTGGTTGGCGTGGCCACCCATGTTGTTACGAACGCCGGTACGGATCGCGTCCGGCACGCTGCCGAGATTGGCGAGCACCTCGGTGACCGGCTTCTCCGCGATCTGCGGATTGTCCTTGGCGAATGTGTTGAGGTTGGTGACATAGGCTTGGTGATGCCGGTCGTGATGGATTTCCATCGTCTTGGCATCGATATGCGGCTCCAGCGCATTGGCGGGATAGGCCAGCGGTTCGATCTTGAACGGTCCGGCCGGGGCCTGTGTCGTGGCCTGCGCGAACGCGAAACGTGGCGCTGCCGCGGCCGCGGCGGTCGTAGTTGCCGCGAGCACGAGATGGCGGCGGGATATAAGTGACATCGATTCCTCCTGGCCTGTAGCTCCAGTGTCCCCGTCGACAGAGCATAGCGAGATACGCGCGAGCCACCGTATGCCGTTTCGAAGACGGTCATTGTGACGCTGCGTCGGAATCTCGCATTGTCTGACAGGGCGCTGGCCCGTTCGAACATCCCATCAAACAAAAAGGGCGGCCTTTCGGCCGCCCTTCGTCGTTTCATTTCAAACAAGCTTACTCGCCGGCAGCTTCGCGCGGGGCCGGGGCGTCGGTCTTCTGCTTGGCCTCGAGGTCCTCGCCGGTCTCCTGGTCGACCGCCTTCATCGACAGGCGGGTCTTGCCGCGATCGTCGAAGCCGAGCAGCTTGACCTTGACCTTGTCGCCTTCCTTGACGACGTCGGAGGTCTTCTGCACGCGGCTGGCCGCGAGCTGGCTGATGTGGACGAGGCCGTCCTTGGCGCCGAAGAAGTTCACGAACGCGCCGAACTCCATCACCTTGACGACGGTGCCCTCGTAGATCTGGCCGATCTCCGGATCGGAGGCGATCGACTTGATCCACTTGATCGCAGCCTTCATCGCCTCGCCGTCGTTGGAGGCGACCTTCACGGTGCCGTCGTCCTCGATGTTGACCTTGGCGCCGGTCTTCTCGACGATCTCGCGGATCACCTTGCCGCCGGTGCCGATCACTTCGCGGATCTTGTCGGTGGCGATCTTGAAGGTCTCGATGCGCGGCGCGTATTCGCCGAGCTCGGCACGCGCCGCGGTCAGGGCCTTGGACATCTCACCCAGGATGTGGATGCGTCCTTCCTTGGCCTGGCCGAGCGCCACCTTCATGATCTCCTCGGTGATGCCCTCGATCTTGATGTCCATCTGGAGCGAGGTGATGCCCTGGTCGGTGCCGGCGACCTTGAAGTCCATGTCGCCGAGATGATCCTCGTCGCCGAGGATGTCCGACAGCACCGCGAAGCGCTGACCTTCGAGGATCAGGCCCATGGCGATACCGGCGGTCGGCCGCTTCAGCGGCACGCCGGCGTCCATCAGCGACAGCGAGGCGCCGCAGACCGAGGCCATCGAGGACGAGCCGTTCGACTCGGTGATCTCGGAGACCACGCGGATCGTGTACGGGAACTCGTGATGCGGCGGCAGCACCGGGTGGATCGCGCGCCAGGCGAGCTTGCCGTGGCCGATCTCGCGGCGCTTGGTGCCGCCGAGGCGGCCGGTCTCACCGACCGAGTAGGGCGGGAAGTTGTAGTGCAGCAGGAACGTTTCCTTGTACGTCCCCGACAGCGCGTCGATGTACTGCTCGTCCTCGCCGGTGCCGAGCGTGGTCACCACCACCGCCTGGGTCTCGCCGCGAGTGAACAGCGCCGAGCCGTGGGCGCGCGGCAGCACGCCGGCTTCGGCGACGATGTTGCGCACGGTCTTCGCGTCACGGCCGTCGATGCGCTTGCCGGTGTCGAGGATGTTCCAGCGAACGATCTTGGCTTCCAGTTCCTTGAACACGCCGGCGACGCGGAGCTTGTCGTATTTCGGCTCCTGGCCTTCCGGGAAGAAGTGCGCGAGCACCTTCTCCTTGACGGCACCGACCGCGGCATAGCGTTCCTGCTTGACCGGGATCGCGTAGGCCTTGCGGAGATCCTGCTCGGCAATGCCAAGCATCTCCTTCTCGATCTCCGAATTGTCGATCGTGGTGACTTCGCGCGGCTCCTTGGCAGCCTTCTCGGCGAGCTCGATGATCGCGTTGATGACCGGCTGGAAGTGGCGGTGGCCGAACATGACCGCGCCGAGCATCACGTCTTCGTTGAGCTCCTTGGCTTCCGATTCCACCATCAGCACGGCGTCGGCCGTGCCGGCGACGACGAGATCGAGCTGGGTCTCGGTCATCTCGTCGAGCGTCGGGTTGAGCACGTATTCATCATTGGCGAAGCCGACGCGCGCGGCGCCGATCGGGCCCTTGAACGGCGCGCCCGACAGCGTCAGGGCGGCGGAGGCGGCGACCAGCGACACGATGTCCGGATCGTTCTCCATGTCGTGCGACAGGACGGTGACGATCACCTGGGTCTCGTTGCGCCAGCCGTCGACGAACAGCGGACGGATCGGGCGGTCGATCAGACGGGAGACCAGCGTCTCCTTCTCGGTCGGACGGCCTTCGCGCTTGAAATAGCCGCCGGGAATGCGGCCCGCGGCATAGGTCTTCTCCTGGTAGTCGACCGTGAGCGGCAGGAAGTCGACGCCTTCGCGCGGCGTCTTCGCGGCGACGACGGTGGCGAGCACCACGGTCTCGCCGTAGGTGGCCATCACGGCGCCGTCGGCCTGGCGGGCGATCTTGCCGGTTTCAAGTTTGAGGGGACGTCCACCCCAGTCGATCTCGACGGAATGCGAATTGAACATTTCGGTTTTCTTTCATGGTTTCACGAAAGCACGGCGCCCTGAAACACAAAGACCATGCCAAGACGGCGAGACACTGATGCGCTGCTGCGGTCAGCATCCGGCGATCCTGCCATGGTCCCTGGATTTCGGATGGCGTCCATCCTTTCGGTCATCTGGGCATCTTGCCCGGTCCAGCGGCCGGATTGCTGCTGGACGCTAGTGTGCATGGCGCGATGGCCATGCTGTTGCGCATGATCATCTTTCGACAATTCGAAAGCCCGATTTCACGGACGACCATACGAAAACGCGCGCGAACCTCGCGCGCGTGCTTCTCAAATCAACGACGGATGTTGTGCTTCTCGAGCAGCGCCTTGTAGCGCGCCTCGTCCTTGCGCTTGATGTAGTCAAGCAGGGAGCGACGCGTCGACACCAGCTTCAGGAGGCCGCGGCGTGAATGGTTGTCCTTCACATGGCTCTTGAAGTGCTCGGTGAGGTTATTGATGCGTTCCGACAGGATCGCGACCTGAACCTCGGGCGAGCCGGTGTCGCCGGCTTTGTTGGCATTCGTCTTGATGACTTCCGCTTTGCGTTCGGCGGTAATCGACATCGTCAGTTACTTTCGTTGTTGCGAGCCGGACTGGCAGTCAGTCCGTTCAGGTTGAACACGCGCTTGGGGATGAGTTCGCCATTGCCAATCTCGGCAAGCGCGAGAAGTCGGCCTGCCACCGTGACATAGACTGTGCCGCTGGTATTGGGCGCATCCCGTCCGCGCAACAAAACGGCCTGGCCCCGGTGGAGCCTTGCCGCATCAGCCCGTGTGACGGCCAGTGCCGGGATGTCGTCCAGCGCGGTCTCAACGGGCAAAAGCGCGTCGGCGAGGCTGCCCTCGCCAGACGCGGCTCTATTGCATAAAGCCTCCAACTGTTCCAGCGGAATCATGTCCCGCTCGGTAAACGGACCGACCAGGGTCCGCCGCAGGGCGCAGATATGGCCGAAACAGCCCAGAATCCGGCCCATATCGCGGGCCAGGGCTCGGACATAGGTTCCCTTGCCGCACTCGGCCTCGAACACGGATTGTCCGTTATCTCCGTGTTCTACAAGGGTTAATTCGTGAATCTCGACCGGACGGGGCTTCAATTCCACGGTCTCGCCGTCGCGTGCCAGATCATAGGCCCGCTCACCCTGCACCTTGATGGCCGAATATTGCGGCGGGATCTGCTCGATCACCCCGGTGAAGCGCGGCAGCAATTGGCGGATCGAATCGGCGGTCGGCCTATTCTCGCTGGTCCTGACCGGCCGTCCCTCGGTGTCGTCGGTGTCGCGCTCCTCGCCCCAGCTGACCGTGAAGCGGTAGCGCTTGCGGCCGTCCATCACGAACGGCACCGTCTTGGTGGCCTCGCCCAGCGCGATCGGCAGGCCGCCGGAGGCGAGCGGATCGAGCGTGCCCGCATGGCCGGCGCGCTTGGCCTGGAACAGGCGCTTGAGCACGGCAACGGCCTGTGTCGAGGTCATCCCGATCGGCTTGTCGAGCACCACCCAGCCATGGACGTCGCGCTTGTCGCGGCGCGGCTGCTGGTTCTGCCTGCCGTGCTTCTGGCGCGGGTCGTTGTTGGTGCGGCGCGTATCGTCGGTGCGCGGCCCGGCAAAAGCATCCCGCTCAGCGTCGCGCGCATCGGCATCCTTCGCGTCGATCACGCTGTTGGTCGTCATCACAGTCATCACTCGTCGTCCGAATCGGGTGCAAGGTCTCGCTGCACCGCAGGTGTCCGCAGTAGTTTCTCGATGCGCTCCGCCTCGTCGAATCGCTCATCGACGCGGAAGCGAATGTCGGGTGCAAATTTCAGGTTGACGCGATGCGCGATCTCGCCGCGAAGGAACTTCTTGTTGCGCTCGAGCGCTGATATCACCGCGCCGGTGTCGCGTCCGCCGAGCGGCATCACGTAGACCGTGGCGAGCTTCAGGTCCGGCGACATGCGCACCTCGGGAACGGTGATGATGTGGCCTTCCAGATCGGGATCGTGAACCTGACCCTGTGACAGAATCTCGGCAACCGCATGGCGAACCGTTTCGCCGACGCGCAGCTGACGTTGCGATCCGCCGGGGCTGGAACTCTTCTTTTGACGGGGCATGACCTTCTTCCAAAACCGTCGCGCCCGCCGGCCTTGGCCGCGGGCATCAATGTCTAGCTTTGCTTTCAATCGGACGATGCGCCGGTGGCCGGACTAAAAGTCCGGCCACGTCGTCGCATTTTCAGTTAAATGGACCCAACGCTTAGTAAGATCTGCGCTTCGTAAGATTTGGACTTACAGAGAGCGCTGGATCGTCTCGATGCGGTAACATTCGATCACGTCGCCGACACGCATGTCGCCGTAGTTCTCGAATGCCATGCCACACTCCTGGCCGGCGACCACTTCCTTCACTTCATCCTTGAAGCGCTTCAGCGTCGACAGCTTGCCTTCGTGCACCACGACGTTGTCGCGGATCAGGCGAACATTGGCGCCGCGTTCCACGGTGCCGTCGGTGACGCGGCAACCCGCGACCTTGCCGACCTTGGAAATGTTGAACACTTCCAGGATCTGCGCGTTGCCCAGCATGGTTTCGCGCAGCGTGGGCGCGAGCAGGCCGGACATCGCCTTTTTGATGTCATCCACGAGGTCGTAGATGATGTTGTAGTAGCGGATCTCGATGCCGTTGCGCTTGGCTGCGGCCGCCGCTTCCTTGTTGGCGCGGACCGAGAAGCCGATGATCGCGGCGTTGAAGCCTTCCGCGAGCGTGACGTCGGACTCCGAGATGCCGCCGACGCCGGCATGCAGGATGCGGGCGGCGACTTCGTCGGTGCCGAGCTTCTCGAGCGAACCCAGGATCGCTTCCAGCGAGCCCTGCACGTCGGCCTTGACGATCAGCGGGAACTCCTTGCGGCCCGCGGTCTTGAGCTGCGACATCATCTGCTCGAGCGAGCCGCGCATGCCGGAGATCGAGGCAGCCGCGTTCTCGCGCTTCTGGTGCGCACGGTAGCTCGTGACCTGGCGGGCGCGGGCTTCGTTCTCGACGACAGCGAGACGGTCGCCGGCTTCCGGCGGACCGTTGAAGCCGAGCACCTCGACCGGCACCGACGGGCCGGCCTCGTCGAGATTCTCGCCCTGGTCGGAGATCAAGGCGCGGACGCGGCCCATCTCGGCACCGGCCACGATGATGTCGCCGATCCGCAGCGTGCCGCGCTGCACCAGCACGGTCGCGACCGGACCGCGGCCACGATCGAGCTTGGCTTCGATCACGGTGCCTTCCGCCGGACGCTGCGAATTGGTCTTCAGGTCGAGGATTTCAGCCTGCAGCGCGATCATCTCGAGCAGCCGGTCGAGATTGGTCTTGTTCTTGGCCGAGACCTCGACGTCGACGACGTCGCCGCCGAGCGATTCGACCTGCACCTCGTACTGCAGCAATTCGGTGCGCACGCGCTCCGGCCGCGCATCGGGCTTGTCGATCTTGTTGATCGCCACGATCATCGGCACCTTGGCCGCCTTGGCGTGGTTGATCGCCTCGATCGTCTGCGGCATCACGCCGTCATCGGCCGCGACCACCAGCACGACGATGTCGGTGACCTTGGCGCCGCGGGCGCGCATCGCGGTGAACGCGGCGTGGCCTGGCGTATCGATGAAGGTGATCTTCTTGCCGCTTTCCGGCGAAGTCACCTGATAGGCACCGATGTGCTGGGTGATACCGCCGGCTTCGCCCGACACCACGTTGGCGTGGCGCAGCGCGTCGAGCAGCGAGGTCTTGCCGTGGTCGACGTGACCCATGACGGTGACCACGGGCGAACGCGGCTCGGTGTCGGTGGAATTGTCGACGACGTCGAACAGGCCTTCCTCAACGTCGGATGCGGCGACGCGCTTGACGCTATGGCCGAGTTCTTCGGCGATCAGTTGCGCCGTGTCGGCATCGATCACGTCGGTGATCTTGTGCATCGCGCCCTGCTTCATCAGCATGCGGATGACGTCGACCGCGCGCTCCGACATGCGGTTCGCGAGTTCCTGGATCGTGATCGCTTCCGGAATGACGACTTCGCGGATCAGCTTTTCCTTCTGCTCGTTCGCGGCGTGACCCTTCAGACGCTGGGTACGGCGGCGGAACGAGGCGATCGAGCGCTCGCGGACGTCGTCGGCGGTGAGCGCCGTGACGACCGTGAGTCGTCCGCGCTGCTTCTGCGGGCCGGGCTTCTGGGTGGTCTTCGGGGCCGCGACGGGACGCACGGCGCCGCCGGGACGGCGCACCAGGCGCGGACCTTCGTCTTCGTCCGTCGCATCTGCGGCAACCCCCGGGGGCCTCGGCGCGACGACCGGTGTGCGCGCAGGCGTTGTGGTCGTGGTGCGGGCTGCCGGCGCCCGGGCCGCCGGAGCAGACGCGGGTGCGGCCGTGGCAGGCCTGGCCGGTGCAGCGGCAGGCGCTGCGCCGGGCTTGGCTTCGCCCTCGCCGAAGCGGCGCTTGGCCTCGACTTCGGCCTTGCGCTTGGCCTCTTCCTCGTGGCGGTGGCGTTCCTCTTCCGCCTTGCGGCGGGCCTCGGCGGCCTCGCGCTCGACCTTCTCGGCAGCCTCGCGGACGGCGCGACGCTTGGCTTCCTCTTCGGCTTGACGACGCTCCTCGATGTCGCGCTGACGGGCGTCGGCAAGCGCGCTGGCGCGCGCGGAACGCTCGTCTTCAGTCAGGGTCGGCAGCACCACGCCGGAGCGGGTGTTGCGCTGTTGCTGGCCGGGAGGCGGACCCGAGGGGCGGCCCTGCGGCGGCCTCGGGGCGGGCGCCACCGGCTTTGCAACCACGGGTTCCGGCGCATGCGCCTCGCCGGGGCCATCGCCACCGACGCGACGCTTGCCGCGTTTCTCGACCACGACCTGCTTGGTCCGGCCGTGGCTGAAGCTCTGGCGCACGGTGCCCGTCTCGACGCGCGGCTTCAGCGACAACGTCTTGCTCGGGACACTCAGAGTCTTGTCGCCAGGGGTCTTGGTATCAACCATTCAGCAGTCCTAATCTCGTTTCGCTGTGCGTATGCCGCACAAATCCTTCAACTGTCGTCGTTTGCTGAGCATGATCCGGTCGGAATGACGGCGTCCGCCTTCCTGGATCAGGCTCTGGAATTTCTGGCCGCTTCGGCGGTCTTGTCGTCGTCGGCCATCCGGTATCGGACCAGCAACTGGCAGCGCGACAGGAACGTCTTGCTCGCCGGGCCCGCGAGCAGCGCAGCATGTATCACATTTGACCGCCCAAGTGCCAAATCCAATTCTTCCGACGTCAAAACATTGACGACGGCGATTACCGGCGATTCACCACGTTTTTCGCCCCTTTGCCTGACGATCGCGTCCAATTTGCGGATTCCGTCCGCTGCGCCGTCCGAAGCGTGGATCAGGGCTGCGGTTTCGTTCCGGTTGAGTGCGTCCTCGACCTTGCCGAAGCCCGCGACGACCTGCCCGGCCTTGGCGGTCATCGCCAGGGCCTCGGTGACGCTGCGGACCAGGAGGGCGTCGGTGTCGGCGGGAAGGGTCGGCGCGACGCGGACATCGCGCTTGAATCCCTTGCTAAATTGGTGACGACGGACCGCTTCCGCAACGCTGCGCCGCGATGCGGAAACCCACATTCCGCGGCCCGGCAGCTTGCGCTTGAGATCCGGGATCACCTCGCCCGTGGGCGCGATGACGAACCGGATCAGTTCGTCGATCGGACGCACCTCGCGGCTGACCGCGCACATCCGCGTGGTCGCGGACTTCTGTGTCCGCGGCCCATCGTCGAGATCGGGGTCAGCCTGAGCGAGCATCCGTGGGGCATCTCCCTACGACGCCGTTTCTGCTTCGGCGGCCTCGGCCTCCTCAGCAGGCTTGGCAAGGTCGGCCTCGGTGATCCAGCCGGCCTTCAGACGGGCCTGCATGATCAAGGCCTCGGCCTCGTCGCGCGAGACCTCGATGCCATCGAGGAACCCGGCATGCTTGGTCGGCTCGCCGCCTTCCTTGCGCTCGGTCCAGCCGACCAGATCGTCGGTGGCACAGCCGGCCAGATCCTCGACGGTCTTCACGTCGTTCTCGCCGAGCTTCACCAGCATCTTGCCGGTGACGCCGGGCACGTCCTTCATGGCGTCCTCGACGCCGAGTTCCTTGCGCTTGGCCTCGAGTTCAGCCTCAAGCTGCTCCAGATATTCGCGGGCGCGGGTCTGCAGCTCGGTGGCGGTCTCCTCGTCGAAACCTTCGATACCGGCGAGTTCCTTGACATCGACCAGCGCGAGTTCCTCGACCGAGGTGAAGCCTTCGGAGGCGAGCAGCTGGCCGACCACCTCGTCGACATTGAGCGCTTCCATGAACACGCGGGTCGAGTTCTCGAAGTCGGCCTGGCGGCGCTCCGACTCTTCCTGCTCGGTCAGGATGTCGATGTCCCAGCCGGTCAGCTGCGAAGCGAGGCGGACGTTCTGGCCGCGGCGGCCGATCGCCAGCGAGAGCTGGTTGTTGGTGTCGGGAACCACGACCTCGATGCGCTCGCGGTCTTCGTCGATCACGACCTTGGCGACTTCAGCCGGCGCCAGCGCGTTGACGACGAAGGTCGCAATGTCGGGCGACCACGGGATGATGTCGATCTTCTCGCCCTGCAGCTCGTTCACCACGGCCTGCACGCGCGAGCCGCGCATGCCGACGCAGGCGCCGACCGGATCGACCGAGGAATCGCGCGAGATCACGCCGATCTTGGCGCGCGAGCCCGGATCGCGGGCGACCGCCTTGATCTCGACGATGCCGTCGTAGATCTCGGGCACTTCCTGCGCGAACAGCTTCGCCATGAACTGCGGATGGGTGCGCGACAGGAAGATCTGCGGACCGCGCGTCTCGCGGCGGACGTCGAAGATATAGGCGCGGACGCGGTCGCCGTTGCGGAACACTTCGCGCGGCAGCATCTCGTCGCGGCGCACGATCGCTTCGCCACGGCCGAGATCGACGATCACGCTGCCGTATTCGACGCGCTTGACGATGCCGTTGACGATGTCGCCGATGCGGTCCTTGAATTCCTGGTACTGCCGGTCGCGTTCGGCCTCGCGCACCTTCTGCACGATCACCTGCTTGGCGGATTGCGCGGCGATACGGCCATATTCCAGCGGCGGCAGCGTGTCGGCGATGGTGTCGCCGACCTGGGCGCCCGGATTGGCGCGCTGCGCATCATGCAGCGAAATCTGGTTCGACGAGTTCTCGACGACATCGACCACCAGCATGTGGCGGGTCAATCGCAGCTCGCCCTTCTTGGCGTCGATCTCGGCATGGACGTCGGTCTCGCTGCCGTAGCGGGCACGTGCCGCCTTGGCGATGGCGTCTTCCATCGCCGCGATCACGATGGAGCGGTCGATCGACTTTTCGCGCGCAACTGCGTCTGCGATCTGCAGCAGTTCGAGTTTGTTGGCGCTGACTGCCATGGCTTAGTCTCCTTCGAATGGATCGATCTCGCCACGGCGCGCGCGTTCGGCGGCCAGGCGGTGCTTTTTGGTGTTGGTCGGGGCCGGCTTGATGCCGGGCTTCTGAGCAGGCTTGGGTTTCGGCTTCTGACTCTTCGCAGGATCGCCCTTCTTGGCGTGGGCCGGCTGCGGCGGCGCGAGGCCGAGCTCGCGGCGCAGCTCGCGCTCGGCGGCCTTGCCGCGGCGCATCGATTCCTCGATCAGTTCGTCGGTTAGCACCAGCCGCGCGTCCGAAATGTCCTCCATCACCAGGAGAACTTCAGCGTCCTCGGTGGGACGTGAATCATCGCGCTTGATGCGCACCGCGTTGCCTTCGACGCCGTCGAGCAGGCCGCGGAACCGCTTGCGGCCCTGATGCGCCACCGCCATCTCGATCTTCACCAGATGCCCGGTGTAGCGCTCGAAGTCGGAGCGGCGCACCAGCGGCCGGTCGATGCCGGGCGACGAGATTTCCAGCCGGTAGGCGCGCTCGATCGGGTCGGCGACATCGAGCACCGGCGACAGCGCGCGCGAGATCGCCTCGCAATCCTCGAGCTGCATCGAGCCGTCGGGACGCTCCGCCATGATCTGCACGGTGCAGCCGGCGTCGCCCGAGACCTTGATGCGCACCAGGCGATAGCCCATGCCCTGCAGCACCGGGACCGCGACGGCGGCGACGCGTGCCGCAACCCCGGGCTCGACGACAAGCCGCGGCTCGGCGAGCAGTTCGGTGTCCACTGACGTGGCGGTCGGATCGGTCATATCCAGTGTCAAAGGCTGTCTAAGGTCTATGGGTTGTCTGAGGTCTGTTGTGTTGTTCAGGTGGCCTTAAGGGGCCGCTAACGCTACCTAAACTGGACCCGGCCTCGCTGGGTCCCGTCAGGTAATAAAAAAGAGCGGGTCCCGGGGGGCCCACTCTCCTACGCGATCGTATGAGATACCATAAGTTGCGGTGGATATAGCCCTTTTGCCGGGGTCCGGCAAGGCCTCCGGGCCCGGCGGAGGGCGATTTTGCGGGCTCCGGGGTGCGGGTTTGACCTAACCCTCCGTTTACGAACGGGGTCATAGATTGCCGAAAATCGGCAGAAGTCGCCGGTTGGACAAGGCTCATGACGACAGCCCCCGCGCTGATCCCCGAACTCGACGACATCGTTCGCCGCGGCGACCCCAAGCGCCGCGCCGAGGCCGCGCGGCGGCTCGGCGAGCTGTTCCTGCAGGGCGCCGCGAGCTTTCGTCCCGATCATATCGACCTGTTCGACGGGGTGCTGACCAGTCTGGTCCCGCATGCCGACCTTGCTGCGCGGATCGATCTCGCCGAACGGCTTGCGCCGCTCGCCAACGCGCCGCGGCATCTGCTCGGGCAACTCGCCCGCGAGGACGAGGTCGCGATCGCGGGGCCGGTGCTGCGCCAGTCGCCGGTGATTGACGACAAGGTGCTGGTCGAGATCGCCAATGCCAAGGGCCAGGGCCATCTGCTGGCGATGGCCGAGCGCTCCAGGCTCTCGACCGCGCTGACCGATGTCATCGTCCGTCGCGGCGATCGTGATGTCATCCGATCCGCGGCCGGCAATGCGGGTGCCGCATTCTCGGACGCCTCCTTCACGACGCTGGTGCGGCGCGCCGGTCAGGATGGCGTGCTGACGCTGCGGATCGGCCGCCGTGACGATCTTCCGCCCGTGCATCTGAAGAGCCTGCTGGCCGGCTCGATCGACGTGATCCGCCGCCGGTTGCAGGTCGTCGCCAAGCCGGAGCGGCAGGCCGAGATCAAGCTGGCGCTGAACGAGATCGAAGGCGTCGTCGCGCAGGTCGAGGGCCGCGACTTCGCAGCTGCGCAGCGCGCGATCCTGGCATTGCATCGCGCCGGCGAATTGAACGAGGCCGCGGTGGCAGGCTTCGCCAAGGCCTTCAAATATGAGGAATGCGTGGCGGCGCTCGCGGCGCTGACCGGCGTGAAGATCGTCACGCTCGATCGCCTGATCTCCGGCGATCGCTACGATCCGATCCTGATCGCCAGCAAGACGATCGGTTTCGAATGGCCGACCGTGCGCGCCCTGATCCTGATGCGGCTCGGGCCCAACCGCGTGCCGTCGCCGGCCGATATCGAAGGCGCGCGGGTGAACTTCGTCCGCCTGATGCCGTCCACCGCGCAGCGTGTCGTGGATTTCTGGAAGTCGCGCTAGGGTCGAGCGCCAACGTTCAAACCCGCCATCCTGAGGAGCGCCGCAGGCGCGTCTCGAAGGGTGTACGGCCCGGCTGGTGGCCGTCGACCCTTCGAGACGCGCGCAAGAGCGCGCTCCTCAGGGTGACGGGACCATCAAATGCCTCCCAATTTCAAAATGAGCCGCTATGCTTTCCGCAAGGCGCGACACAGCGCAAACGGGGAGATCGCCATGCTGACGGACGCCGACATCCAATCGCACGCCGAGCGGATCCGCGACGACGGATATACCGTGATCGGGCGCGCCGCCTCGCCGGACCTGGTCGAGGGATTGAAGGACGCGGTGCAAAGAATCGAGAGCGAACACAATCTCGCACCTGCCAGGACGTCGTTCGAGGGCTTCAAGACGCTGCGTATCAACAACCTCCTGACCTATGACGATCTGTTCTGGGAGGTGCCGCTGCATGAGAACGTGCTGCCGGTGGTCGAACGCGTGCTGGACAAAGAATGCCTGCTGTCGTCGTTCTGCTCGCTGGTGCTCGGTCCCGGCCAGGAGGCGCAGCCGATCCACGAGGACACCCAATTGATCCCGCTGCCGCGGCCGCATATCCCGATCACGATCAATGCGATCTGGGCGCTGTCCGATTTCCGCGACGACAACGGCGCGACGCGCATCATTCCGCGCAGCCACACATTCGATTCGTCGCCGGAATACGGCAAGGATTACGACGCGGTCACCGCGACCATGCCGGCAGGCAGCGTGATGCTGTTCGACAGCGCGCTGTGGCATGGCGGCGGCGCCAACACCAGCGACGCCAGGCGCTTTGCCTTCTCCTGCGCCTATTGCTGGGGCTGGATGCGGCAACAGGAAAACCTGCAGCTCGGCATTCCGCGCGAGACCGCGGCCCGCTTTCCGCGCCGCCTGCAGGAATTGTGCGGCTACAGCGTCTACAAGGGCCAGTTCGGCCACATCGACAATCACGATCCGATCGAGCTGCTCGGTCGCGAACGTGGCAAACGCATGGTCTGGGAAGCGACCGACGTCAGGAAGGCGCGGATGGCGGGGCAGGGGTAACCGGTCGTCATTCCGGGGCTCGCGACTGCGTCGCGCCCCGGAATGACGATTAGGGCAAGCGCTTGAATCGCAGATATGCCGCCTTGCGCCCTTCGCGCTCGGCCTTGGCGCCGTAGCGCGTCATGGTGTAGTCCGGCCACGGCTGCTGCCAGTCGATCGCACGCTCGGCGAGCCAGGCGAAGTCGGGCGAGCGCATCAGATGTGCGAGCGTCCAGGCGCAGTAATCGTCGATATCGCTGACGAAGCGGAATTCACCGCCCGGCGGCAGCAGCCGGGTCATCGCCGCGACCGTTGCATCCTGCACGAAGCGCCGTTTCCAGTGCCGCCGCTTCGGCCAGGGATCGGGATGGATCAGGTCGATGCGCGCCAGCGAGCGCGCTGGCGCCCAGGCCAGCAGCTCGGCGGCGTCGCCGGCGAACAGGCGGATATTGCCGATATTGTGCGCCTCGATCTGGGTCAGGATCTTGGCCATTCCGTTGACATAGGGCTCGCAGCCGATGAAGCCGGCCGCCGGAAATGCCTGCGCTTCCGCGATCAGATGCTCGCCACCGCCGAAGCCGATCTCGAGCCTGACATCCGCAGTGCCGTCATCGAACAGTTCGGTCAGCGCCTCGGGCGCGGGCGCCGAGATGTCGAGCGAAAGATGCGGCAGCAGATTGTCGATCAGGTCGGCCTGATGCGCGCGCAGTTTGTGGCCCTTGCGCCGCCCGAAGAACGAGCCGCGCGAATGGGCCATCGCGCCATCGTCGGACGAATCGCGATCGCCGCCGTCGTTCGGAGCCGGGGTCATCGCAGCGTCTGGTAGAGACGGTAGAGCAGGCGCGCGCGGGGCTCGATCGACGAGATGTAGAGCTGCTCGTAGTGGGTATGCGCGCCCTTGCCGTCGACGCCGAGGCCGTCGAGCGTTGCAGTATGCGGTGCGGTGAAATTGCCGTCGGAGCCGCCGCCGGTGAACACATCGATCAGCTCAAAGCCGAGTTCGCCTGCAAGCTCCCTGGCGTGTTCGTAGAGCGCGGCGCCGGCATTGCTCTTCTCATAGGGCGGACGATTCAATTCCCCGGTCACCGTCACGCTGACGCCGTCGGTGCGCGAGGTGATGCCGAGGATCTTCGGCACCAGCTCGTCGGCATCGGCCATGGTCGGCACGCGCATGTCGACTTCGGCGTAGGCCTCTTCGGCGATCACGTTCGGCTTGGTGCCGCCGCGGACCACGCCGACATTGACGGTGACGCCGCGCTTGAGATCGTTCATCGCCTCCAGCGCCAGGATCACATGGCCGAGCTCCCGGATCGCGCTGCGGCCATCCTCGGGGCGGGTGCCGGCATGTGCCGGCGCGCCCTTGATATGCACGTCGAAGCGCGCGACGCCCTTGCGCCCGGTGACGATCTTGCCGCCGTCGCGCGCCGGCTCGGTCACCAGCACGTATTTGGCCTTGCGGCCTTCGGCCTCGATCAGCGCCCGCGAGGTCGGGCTGCCGATCTCCTCGTCCGAGACGTAGAGCTGGGTGATGCCAAGCGGCGGGCGCGTGTCATCGGCGCAGATCTGCCGGAACGCGTGATAGGCGAGATAGGCGCCGCCCTTCATGTCGTAGATGCCCGGGCCGAACGCACTGTCGCCTTCGATCTTGAATGGTAACCGTTCGATGAATCCCATCGGATGAACTGTGTCGAGATGGCTCAACACCAGAATGCCCGGCGCGTCCTGCCCCCAGGACGAGCGCGTCACCAGGTGATCGCCGCAGCCGTCGCGTCCCGCAACGCGGTCGACGGTGGCCGGCAGGTCGCGATAGCCTGACGCGACGAGATCAGCCAGTCTGTTGACCTGATCCGGACGCTCCGTCGGAGATTCGATCTCGACCCAGCGGCGAATGCCGTCGAGGATATCAGCGGTTTCGAACGGGTTGCTGGCCATGTTGTTGTCGTCGCCTGTGAATTCGCTTTGTCATTCAGCGCACGCTAGAGCCGTTTCCGTTCCGATGAATCGGAACGGGGCTCTAGATTCTTGTTTTGACGCGTTTTCTTCACGCGAACCGGTGTCCACTTCGCTCGAAAACGCTTTAGGGCATGATCCGGAAAAGTGTGACCCGGTTTTCCGAAAGATCATGCTCGATCAAGGAGCTAGAGCGCGACGAGATTCCATCGGAGCCCGTCACGCCTGAACGCGCGCCGGAATGACATATTCCAGATTTGACGATCTCTCAAACGGATATGGCCGGATCAGACCTGCTCGGCCGCCTCGCGCGCCGCGATCTGCTCGACCAGTTCGACGATGCTGCGGCGAAGCTTGGCGTCCGCGATCCGCGTGAACGCACGGGTCAGGGCCAGGCCTTCGGCGGTTGCCAGAAAATCGGACACATAGGCCGGCGAGGAGCCCTCGCTGAAGCCGTCGGCGGTCTTGACCCCGCTCGGGCCGCCGTCGAACAGGAAAGAGACCGGCACCTGCAGGATTTCGGAGATCTGCTGCAGCCGGCTGGCGCCGACACGGTTGGTGCCCTTCTCGTATTTCTGCACCTGCTGGAACGTCAGGCCTAACGCCTCGCCCAGTTTTTCCTGGCTCATGCCGAGCATGATGCGTCGCATACGGACGCGGCTGCCGACATATTTGTCAACAGGATTGGGCGCTTTGGTGGACATTTCCAACTCTCCTAAGGGATTGCGCGCCCGGGGGGTGAGGCAAGTTGGACGTGGAGTATGCCTCAGGCGCCGGTGCCGTCAAATCCTGCAAGGAGGATCGGGACGAAATGCGGACAATTTGCGCAAAGGGGCTGACTTGGCTTGTGATTTCGCGTGGACCCGTACAATGCGAAGTGCACGGTCGATCTGTCAACAGGTGGAATCACGCTGAGGTAAATTTCGACACTTTTTCGGGTTCGTGTGACAACCGGCGATAAGGCCGTCAGGCCTTTCGCCTGACAAAACGCCTCCGCAATACGATTGCGAGGGCAACTAACACAATCACAGCGGCGGGGATGTTGCCGACACGCGCATAGATCGTCGGCGCGATCGCCGCCGGCAGGCCGGCATCGAGCACGCCTTCGATGCCGAGCCCGAGTCGGGCGACAATCCGCCCGAGCGGGTCGATGATGGCCGAGATGCCCGTATTCGCGGCGCGCACCATCGGCAGGCCTTCCTCGATCGAGCGCAGCCGGGCCTGCTGCAGATGCTGATAGGGGCCGGTCGAGATTCCGAACCAGCCGTCATTGGTGACGTTGATGATCCAGCCGGGGCGGTCGTCGCGGCTCACGACGTTGCCGGGGAAGATCGCCTCGTAGCAGATCAAGGGCAGCGCGCGCGGCGCGTTCGGAATATCGAGCGTCCGGCGGATCGTGCCGGGAATGAAGCCGCCCTGCACCTTGGTGAGCTGCACGAAGCCGAGCTTCTCCATCCAGTCCTGGAACGGCAGATATTCTCCGAACGGGACAAGGTGAAGCTTGTCGTAGACCGCAAGCACGCTGCCGTCATGGTCGATGACGTAGATCGAATTATACGCGCGCGTGACGCGGACGCCGGGCGGCAGATCGGGCGCGCGCACCGAACCGGTGATCAGCACCGTTCCCTTCGGCAGCAAGTCGGCGATCTGCGCCATCGCGTCGGCTTCCTTGGTCAGGAAGAACGGAAACGCGGATTCCGGCCAGATCAGGATGGTGGAGTCGCTCACGCCGGTGGAGTGCGGTCCGGACGCACGATCCGACAGAGTGAGATATTTCTGCATCACCGCCGCCTTGGCGGAGTAGTTGAACTTGGCGTCCTGCTGCAAATCGGGCTGCATGATGCGCAACTTGACGCCGTTGACCATGCTGGTCGGCTGCTGCGAGAGGCGCACCGCACCGAACGCCAGCATCGCGGCGAGAACCAGCACCGCGGCCACCGGCGCGCGCCACGGCTTGCGGCCGCGCGAGGCGCTGTCGATCAGCACGGCGGGACTTGCGAAGATCGCGACTGCCAGGAACGTCATGCCCCACAGCCCGATCAGCGATGCGGTCTGGGCCAGTGCCAGGGGTTCGGTCAGTGCGTAGCCGAACGCGTTCCACGGAAAGCCGCTGAGGAGATGGCCGCGCAGCCATTCCGAAATCGTCAGCCCGACAGCCAGCGCCAGCACGCGCGAAGCGTCGCGCGGCCAGATCAGCCGTGCCAGCGCGAAGCCGAAGGCGGTGAACAGCGCGAGATAGGCCGGCAGGCCGAGCACCGCGAACGGCGTCAGCCAGGCGAAAGTGTCTGCATCGACGAAGAAGGCGTAGCCGATCCAGTACAGTCCCGGCACGAAATAGCCGAGGCCGAACCAGAAGCCGGACAGCGCTGCGGCGGGTACGCCGCGCCAGCGTCCCGCAGCGCTGCCGTCGATCAGCCAGACCGCAATCGAAAACGTCAGAAACAGCACCGGCCAGGCGTTGAACGGCGCCATCGCCAGCGAGGACAAGGCGCCGGCTGTGAGCGCGAGCACGACGCGCTTCCATCCCCAGGTCAGGATGACGGCGAGACCGATCGATCGGAGCTTGTCGGAAAGCCTCACTGCGGACCGGCTCCCTCGCCGGGCGGCGGCATGTTGTCGTTCGCCTGCGGGTTGCCGGAGTCCGGTGCCTGCTCGCGGCGCCGCTCGCGCTCCTTGCGCGGCGCCGGCCGTTCCTTGCGCGTCGTGATCCGCACGCGCTTGACCCGCCGCGGATCGGCGTCGAGCACCTCGACCTCGTAATTGCCCGGACCGGAAATCACCTCGCCGCGCACCGGCAGGCGGCCGACGAACGACACGAGATAGCCGCCCAGCGTCTCGACCTCCTCGCCGGCCTCGCCGGTGACGAAGTCTTCGCCGATCACCGAACGGACATCGTCGAGGCTGGCGCGCGCGTCGGCGATAAAGGAGTTGTCCGGCTGGCGGACGATGGACGGCGGCTCGTCGGAATCATGCTCGTCGTCGATCTCGCCGACGATCTGCTCGACAATATCCTCGATCGACACCAGCCCATCGGTGCCGCCATATTCGTCGACCACCAGCGCGAGATGGATGCGCGAGGCCTGCATCTGCGCCAACAGGTCGATCGCGCGCATCGACGGCGGGATGTAGAGCAGCTTGCGGATGATGTGGGCGTCCGCCAGCGGGAGCGCGAGATCGACGCTGCGCAGATCGAGCCCGGCCGGGAACGGCTTCTTGCGCTTCGTCTTGGTCGCGTCGGTGACGCGCGCCTTCGCGGTCATGAAGGCGAGCAGGTCGCGGATGTGCACCATGCCCTCGGGGTCGTCGAGGGTTTCGTTGTAGACGACGAGCCGCGAATGCGCCGCGCTCTCGAACAGGCTCATCAATTCGCCGAGCGGGATGTCGCGCTTGACCGCGACGATGTCGGCGCGATGGATCATGACGTCGGCGATCCGCCGCTCGTTCAGCGACAGGATGTTGCGCAGCATGGTGCGCTCGATCGCCGAGAAGCCGACGTCGTCGGGCGTCGAGGCGTCGAGCACCACCTGCAAATCGTCGCGCACCGAGCCGGCCTTCCAGCCGAACAGCGTGCGGATCGCGCGGACCAGCCAGCCTTCGGCCGCCGGGCGCTGCACCTCGCCTTCATGCACGACGGCAGGCAGGTTGCTCACATTGCGCGGATTGTCATGGGTCGGGTCGGAATCCGGCATGTCAGGCGATCCGATCCGCATAGGGGTCGGGAATGCCGAGGGAGGAGAGGATTTCGCGCTCGAGCGCTTCCATGTCCTCGGCTTCGTCGTCGTTCTCGTGGTCGTAACCGATCAGATGCAGGAAGCCATGCACTGCGAGATGGCTCAAATGATGGTCGAACGGCTTCTGTTCCTCATCGGCTTCCCGGCGCGTCGTCTGATAGGCGATCGCGATATCGCCGAGCATGCGCGGGGCATCGTCGGCTCCGCCGGCGCCTTCCGGCTGCAGCGCCGGAAACGACAGCACGTTGGTCGGCTTGTCGATGCTGCGCCAGTTGGCGTTGAGGGTGCGGATCCCGGCGTCGTCGGTCAGCATCACTGCAAGCTCGGCATCCGCGACATCGGCATCGGCGATTGCGGCGGCGGCCTCGATGGCGCGGTGAATCACCGCGTCGGCATCGGGCTCGGCCTGCCAGCATTCGGCGGTGACGAGAACCTCGGTTGCAGGAAAAGCAGACACGTTGGTTTCAAAATCTGCGTTAGGGCCGGAACCCGCATCGCGCGGGCTCGCGGCCGAAGCTATTGGTCTCAAGATCTGGCGTTTGCCGGCTTTTGCGGCAATCCCTCATAGGCGGCCACAATGCGCGCCACCAATTCATGGCGGATGACGTCCTCGGCCTTGAAATGCACCTGCGCGATGCCTTCGACGCCGTCGAGCAGCTTCACGGCTTCGGTGAGCCCCGAAGCCTGGCCGTGCGGCAGGTCGACCTGCGACGGGTCGCCGGTGACGATCATCCGGCTGTTCTCGCCGAGACGCGTCAGGAACATCTTCATCTGCATCGTCGTGGTGTTCTGCGCCTCGTCGAGGATGATGGCGGCATTGGTCAGGGTGCGGCCGCGCATGAAGGCGAGCGGCGCGATCTCGATCTCGTTACCCTGCAGCGCGCGCTCGACGACGCGGGCATCCATCAGATCGTACAGCGCATCGTAGATCGGGCGCAGATACGGATCGACCTTCTCCTTGAGGTCGCCGGGCAGGAAGCCGAGCCGCTCGCCGGCCTCGACCGCAGGCCGCGTCAGGATGATGCGATCGACTTCCTTGCGCTCGAACAACTGTGCCGCGTGGGCGACCGCGAGCCAGGTCTTGCCAGTGCCGGCCGGGCCGATGCCGAATACCAGCTCGTGCCGCTTCAGTGCGCGGATGTAGGAATCCTGTGCCGCGGTGCGGGCGCGCACCGGGCGCTTGCGCAGATTGATCGTTTCGAACGTCGGCTTGGCGGTCTTGTTGTCGAATTCGAACAGCGAGCCCTGCGCGATCACGGCGCGGATCGCGCCTTCGACTTCGCCCTGATCGAGGTCGTGGCCTTCGACAGCCTGCGCATACAGGGTTTCGAGCACGCGCCGCGCCGCATCGCAGCCGTCGCGGGAGCCCGCGATGGTGAGATGATTGCCGCGGGAATCGACCACGACGCCGAGCCGCCGCTCGATCAGCGCCAGATTCTGTCCGTAGGGGCCGACCAGCGCCGATGCGGCACGGTTGTCATCGAAATCGATGACGACCTGAGTTTCAGGGGGCCGGGTCTCAGGTGGCATTTGCATGTCGCGGTCAGGTTTGCGGCTGGGAGCGAGCGAAGATGAATCCGATGCGCTTTTGGGCAAGGATTTCAGGCTCCAATGGTCTGCGAAATGAGGCCGGGTGCGGATTGGGACGCGAGCTCGCCGATCAGGCTGTAGCGCTCGAGGCTGCCGATCCTCACCGGGAGGACCTTGCCGATGATGTCAGGCGACGCCATCACATGGGCGGGCTGCAGATAGGCGGTCCGGCCGACGATCTGGCCCGGATTGCGTGCGGCGCGCTCGAACAGCACATCGACCGTTGTGCCAATCGCAGCCCGGTTGAAGGCCGATTGCTGGCTGTCGATCAATTCCTGAAGCCGCCCCAAGCGCTCGTCCATCTCGGCTGCTGACACCGTCTCCCGCATCTCCGCCGCCGGCGTGCCTGGCCGAGGCGAATACTTGAATGAATACGCCGCAGCGTACCCGATTTGCGTGACAAGCGCGAGAGTGGCGGAAAATTCTTCCGCGGTCTCGCCGGGGAAGCCCACGATAAAATCTGATGAAAAAGCAATGTCTTGCCGCGCGGCCCGGAACCGGTCGATGACGCGCCGGTAGTCATCGGCGGTATGCTTGCGGTTCATGGCGGCCAGGATCCGGTCCGCCCCCGATTGCACCGGCAGGTGCACGAACGGCATCAGCTGCGGCAAATCGCGATGCGCCGCGATCAGGTCGTCGTCGACGTCGCGCGGATGGCTGGTGGAATAGCGCAGCCGCGTGACGCCGGGGATTTCGGCGAGCCGCTGCAGTAATTTGCCGAGCGGCCAGGCGCGGCCGTCGGGGCCTTCGCCGTGATAGGCGTTGACGTTCTGTCCGATCAGCGTGAATTCGCGCACGCCATTGTCGGCGAGCTGCTTGACGTCGTCGATGATCTTCGCAACTGGACGCGAGACCTCCGTGCCGCGCGTATAGGGCACCACGCAGAAGGTGCAGAACTTGTCGCAACCTTCCTGCACTGTGACGAAGGCGGAGATGCCGCGGGCGCGGATCGCAGCCGGCTTCGGCTGCGGCAGGAAGCTGAACTTGTCCTCGACCGGAAACTCGGTTTCGAGCGCGCGGCCGCTTTCCTGGGCGCGCTTCAGCAGCGCAGGCAGATGATGATAGCTCTGCGGTCCGACCACGATGTCGACCGTCGGCGCACGATGGATGATCTCCGCGCCTTCCGCCTGCGCGACGCAGCCGGCGACCGCGATCTTCATCTCGCGGCCCTGGCGCGCGGCCTCGTCCTTGGCGACGCGCAGCCGTCCGAGTTCGGAATAGACCTTCTCCGACGCCTTCTCGCGGATGTGGCAGGTGTTGAGGATCACGAGGTCGGCGTCTTCGGCGCTCGCGGTCTCGACAAAGCCCTCGCCGGCCAGCGTGTCCACCATGCGCTGCGCATCGTAGACGTTCATCTGGCAGCCATAGGACTTGATGTGCAGCTTGCGCGGCGTCGTCATGGAACCCTGAGTGCGGAAATGGAAACGGCGCCATCAGGGCGCCGTTGCTCAAATATAGCTTAAACGGGGGAAAATCCAGCGTCCTACGACGTCATTCCGGGGCGATGCGGCAGCATCGAACCCGGAATCTCGAGATTCCGGGTCTGTCCTTCGGACCATCCCGGAATGACAGCGTTTGTTTGCTCACGTCGCCGGGGCCACGGCACCCACCTGGGCGATCAAATCAGACAATTGGCGCATATCTGCAAAGGTTATGGCCGCGCCGGCCTGGCGCAGCAGGTCCTCATGTCCCGCCGTGCAGTGGCTGCCGCCGTAAAAGCCGAGCACCGTCATCCCGGCCGCGCGGGCGCCGGTGACGCCGGCCACGCTGTCCTCGATCACGATACACCGCGCAGGGCTGGCGCCCATTTGCCCGGCCGCGAACAGGAAGAGATCGGGCGCCGGCTTGCCGCGCTTGACCTGGGTGGCGGAGAAAATATGCGGCGTGAGCTGGTCGTAGAGCCCGGCACAGGTCAGGCCGTGATGGATCTTTTCCGGCGTGCCGCTCGACGCCACGCATTTCGGCAGATCGAGCGCGGCGATCGCCTCGCCGACATGCGCGATCGCATTGAGATCGTCGGCATAGAGACTGAGCGTCGCGTGCTTGATCTCGGCCTCGAAGCTCTCGGGCAGCGCGCGGCCGATCTCGCTCTCGACGATCCGCCGCGCCTCGCGGTCGGACACGCCGAGGAAACGCTTCAGCACGCCGTCGGGTGTGATCGGAAAGCCGTGCCGTGTCAGCGTGTCCGCATGCGCGCGACAGGAGATCACCTCGCTGTCAACAAGCACGCCGTCGCAATCGAAGATGACGAGTTCGAAGCTCACCCGGCTTACGACTTGCTGTCGTCGTCGAGCGGAACGCAATAGAGCTCGAGACGGTGATCGACCAGCTTGTAGCCGAGCTTGCGCGCGATCTCGGCCTGCAGCTTCTCGATTTCCTCGGAGGTGAACTCGATCACCTTGCCGTCGCGCAGATTGATCAGATGGTCGTGATGGCTCTCGGGCATCTGCTCGTAGCGCGCGCGGCCCTCGCGGAAGTCGTGACGCTCGATGATGCCGGCATCCTCGAACAGCTTGACGGTGCGATAGACCGTCGAGATCGAGATCTTGTCGTCGACCGCCACGCAGCGGCGGTACAGTTCCTCGACATCGGGATGATCCATGGCTTCCGCCAGCACCCGCGCGATCACGCGGCGCTGTTCGGTCATGCGCATGCCGGTCGCGGCGCAGCGCGCCTCGATGCCAGTATTTTTATGCGCAGGCGGGATTTTCACCGTGGTCATGGGTTTCGGGCCGTATTCTTCAAACCTTGGGTGGCAGAGCGGGGGGTGTTCTGCCATCGCGCCGATGTTACGACAAGTCGCGCCGCATCAGAAGCGCGTTCAAATGTTCCCCACCGGGCTGCTTGTAATAGCGTTCGCGGCGGCCGATCACGCCGAATCCGGCCCTTTCATAGAGCCGTCGCGCCGGCTGATTGTTCTCTTCCACCTCGAGGAAGATGGTGCGGATGCCGCGGCCGGCAAGGTGGCCGAGATGGGTCAGCAGCAGGTCGCGCGACAGGCCGCGCCCGCGCTGACTGGAATCGATCGCGATCGACAGGATTTCCGCCTCATCCGCCGCCATCCGCGAGACCGCAAAGCCGATCACCCTGCGTCCCTGGCGCAGCCGGTGCACCAGCGTGTTGCGCTCGGTCAGCATCGCCTCGAATTCGCCTTCGCCCCAGCCGCGATGAAACGAGGCGCCGTGCAATTGGGCGAGCCGCGCCGCATCGCGCAAGGATGCGGGCTCGACCGCGGGCGTGCCGCCGCCCCACCATCGCGACAGCCAGCCGATCATGTCGATGGCGGCGCGCTGATGACCAGGCGATCCTTCGGCGGCTTCGCGTCGGGTGCGCGAAGATAGAACGGACGCGGCGGTGCAGTGTCGGGATCCACCGCGGCGCCGACCCAGGCGACCCATATAATGTCGGGTGCGGGCTGCCTATCGACCTTGACCGGCGGAGCTGCATCCGCAGGCCAGCGCTCGGCGAGGATGTTGGCGGCGTTGCCGACCAGATGCAGCGCGCCGAACTGCGCGGCCTCGAGCGCTTCTGCGATCGGCGCAACCTTCGGCTTGAGCATCAAGCTGCCGTCGCCGCCGACGAGCTGGAAATAGACGTGATCATGCCGCGCATCGATCGCCGACAGGATCGGGTGCGCGCCATTCTCGGCAACCACAGGCGCGGCGTAGGCGGCGAGCGTCGACAGTCCGACCACCGGCTTTTCCGCAGAGAGTGCGAGGCCGCGCGCTGCCGAGAGCCCGACGCGCAGGCCGGTGAAACTGCCGGGGCCGGTGGTGACGGCAATGCGGTCAAGCCCGGCAAAGCCGATGCCGCTCTCCTTCATCACGCGCGCGATCAGCGGCATCAGCGCCTCGGCATGGCCGCGCTGCATCGCCTGGGATTCGATGGCGATGGTGTTGCCGGAGTTGGTGTCGAGCACCGCTGCGGAGCAGGCGTCGAGCGCCGTATCGATCGCGAGAATGATCATGGGAGGGCGAATGGCGAATACGAAATGGCGAACCGGGAATTCGAGGAGAACGCTGTTCGCGATCCGCCATGCGCCATTCGCCGCTCCATCACATCGGCCGGACTTCCTGCACGTCGGGCACGAAGTGCCGCAGCAGGTTCTGGATGCCGTGTTGCAGGGTCGCGGTCGATGACGGGCAGCCGGCGCAGGAGCCCTTCATGTTGAGATAGACGATGCCGTCCTTGAAGCCGCGGAAGGTGATGTCGCCGCCGTCATTGGCGACCGCCGGACGAACCCGGGTCTCGATCAGGTCCTTGATCTGCTCGACCGTCTCGGCGTCGGCCTCGTCGAAGAACTCGTCTTCCTCATCGCGGGCGTCGTCGCTGCCAGCGGTCCCATCGGCGAGCAGCGGCGCGCCGGACATGTAGTGCTCCATGATGGCGCCGAGGATCGCGGGCTTGAGGTGCTGCCAGTCGCCGTCCGCTTTGGTCACGGTGACGAAGTCGGCGCCGTAGAACACGCCGGTGACGCCTGACACGGCGAACAGCCGTTCGGCGAGCGGCGAGCGCGCGGCGGATTCGGGCGAGGAGAATTCCATCGTGCCGCTGTCGAGCACCGTGCGGCCCGGGATGAATTTCAGGGTGGCAGGATTGGGCGTGGCTTCGGTCTGAATGAACATTTGCTGTCTCCGGCGTCGCCGGTTCAAGGCCGGCGCGTTGAGGTTCCCCTACCAGATGGCAATTAAAAAGCCTGCGATCAAGCTGCAAAACCGCGGTTCCAGGCCCGCAACGGCGGATTCTGAGTGACAGGGCGGCGATGAAGCCGGGCCTTACGCCTCATACTCGTCATGCCCGGCCTTGTGCCGGGCATCCACGTCTTCGGTGCCACTTGCGAGAAAGACGTGGATGGCCGGGACAAGCCCGGCCATGACGGAAGGTTGTGCATCTTCCCTAGGACAGGGCGTCGATCTCGGCGTCGGTCAGGCCGCCGGGCACGATCGTCACCGGGATCGGGAACGCCCCCATGGTCCTGGCCATGGTGGTGATGATCGGTCCGGGCCCCTCGGCGCCCGGATTGGCGGCCAGCACCAGCATGGCGATATCGACGTCCTTGTCGATCACGTCGAGGATCTGCTCGGTCGGGTCGCCCTCCCGAATCACCCGCTCCGGGGTGATCGCGGCGATCCCGTTGGCGCGCCCGGCGGCGCGGTCGAGCGCCTCATTGGCGGCCTCCTCGGCCTCCGCGCGCATGATGTCGGCGACCCCCAGCCATTGCTGGTTCTGGTCCTCGGTTTCGATCACTCGCAGCATCAGAACGCCGCCGCCGACCCGGATCGCCCACCGGCTGGCGTAATAGACCGCGCGGTCCCATTCCGCGGTGTCGTCAACGATGACGAGGCATTTCGGCTTGTGACCTGTCTCGTAGCTTCGTCGCTGGGCGGTCATGCATGTCCCGGTGCTGAACCAACGGCATGATCCGGAAAAGTGCGCAGCGGTTTTCCGAAAAGATCATGCTCAAACCTGGCCCATGCTGCCACACTCCCTCCCTGTTGGGGAGAGGGCGCGCGCAGGTCTGCCGGTGATGTCAGCGCGGGCGGATGAAGCCGACGATGTCCTTGGTCATGCGCATGGTCTCATCGGCGATGCCGCGGGCGCGGTTGGCGCCGTCGACCAGGATCGAATCGACATGGCCAGGATCGGCAACCAGCTTCTTCATCTCGGAGGCGATCGGCGCCAGTTTTGCGACGCAAACCTCGACCAGCGCGTTCTTGAAGCTGGAGAACTGCCCGCCGCCGAACTGCGTCAGCACCTCCTGCTTGGAGACGCCGGCGAGCGCCGCGTAGATGCCGACCAGATTGTCGGCCTCGGGGCGGGTCTCAAGGCCCTTTTCCTCCGACGGCAGCGGCTCCGGATCGGTCTTCGCCTTGCGGATCTTCTGCGCGATGGTGTCGGCGTCGTCGGTGAGGTTGATGCGCGAATTGTCCGAGGCGTCCGACTTCGACATCTTCTTGGTGCCGTCGCGCAGGCTCATCACCCGCGTCGCCGGCCCCGTGATCAGCGGTTCCGGCTGCGGGAAGAACAGGCCGTCCGCAAAGCCGTGGCCACGGATTGAATCGCCGAAGTCGTTGTTGAACTTCTGCGCGATGTCGCGGGACAGCTCCAGATGCTGCTTCTGGTCCTCGCCGACCGGCACATGGGTGGCGCGGTACAACAGAATGTCGGCGGCCATCAGCACCGGATAGTCGTAGAGACCGACGGAGGCGTTCTCGCGGTCCTTGCCGGCCTTCTCCTTGAACTGCGTCATGCGGTTCAGCCAGCCGATGCGCGCGACGCAGTTGAAGATCCAGGTCAGCTCGGCGTGGCCGGCGATCTGGCTCTGGTTGAACACGATGTGCTTCTTGGCGTCGATGCCGGAGGCGATGAAGGCCGCGGTCACCTCGCGGGTGTTGCGCGCGAGCTCGGCCGGGCCGCCCCAGACCTCGACGCCCTGCGTGATCGCGTGCATGTCGACGACGCAATAGATGCAGTTGTGGGTCTGCTGCATCTTCACGAAGTTGACGATGGCGCCGAGATAGTTGCCGAGGTGCAGATTGCCCGTCGGCTGGACGCCTGAGAAAACCCGTTCAACGAACGCCATGGTCTCGATTCCCGGAAATAGGGCTGCTTTTGCCGGGTCGTTTGCCACTTAAGCCCTGCGCGCGCAAGTCAGGCGGGGCGCCTTTGCCTGACGGCGTTAACCGCCTGTCGCCAGCCGGTGACGCCGAAAGCCGACAAAAGCAGTCCGTAGCAAGCGATACCGGCGCAGATCAGCACAAGCAGGCAGGCCGCCTGCACGAAACCGTGGCTGCGGGCCGCCGGCAGCGCGCCTGCCGCGAGCCAGAGCAGGGCGCCCATCGCGAGCGCTGCGGCCAGGATGCGCGGCAGCCGGCGGCGCGCCTCGGCGTCGATCGAAAAGCCGAAGGTCGCAGCGCCCTTGCGGATCAGCGCCAGCGCGTTGCTCCAGGCGCCGAGCGCAATACCGGCGGCGATTCCGCTCGCGCCGAACATACGGCCGAGCAGGAAGGCCGCCGCGATCGCCACCACGATGGCCTTCAGCGTCGCAAACAGCGGCGTCAGCGTGTCCTCGCGCGCGAAGAACGCCGGCGACAGTGCCTTCACCAGCACGTGTGCCGGTAGAGCCAGCGTCAGCCAGATCAGGGCTTGCGCGGTTGCCGCGGAATCCTCCGCAGTGAACGCGCCATGCTCGAACAGCATCCGTACGATCGGCTCGCTCAGCACCATCAGGCCGAGCGTTGCGGGCAGCGCCAGCCCGACCGCGAGTTCGAGCCCACGCGATTCCGCATGCGCGATCGCGGCATGCTCGCCGCTACGCACCGCGCGCGTCATCTCCGGGATCAGCACCGTGCCCATTGCGACGCCGACAATGCCGAGCGGCAGCTCGAGCAGGCGGTTGGCGAAATAGAGCCAGGACACCGCCGATGGCGAGGTCGACGCGATCACCGCGCCCGCCACCATGAGCCATTGCGGCGCGCTGCTCGCGACCATGCCGGGGACAGCCCGGCCGAGAAAGCCGCACATCTCGGGATCGAAGGCGATGCGGAGCGGCGCGGCGCGTTTTGCGCCGCGCAGCGCCAGCATCGAGAGTTGCAGGAAGCCGGCGATGCCGATCGTCGCCGCCATGACCAGCGCGGCCTGCACCGGCTCCTGCTGCCGCACCAGCAGCACGGCCATCACTGATATCAGCGCGATGTTGAACAGCAGCGGCGAGAACGCCGTCAGCGCAAAGCGTCCCTGCGCGTTGAGCAGCGCCATCATCACGGTGACGGGGCCGGCGAAGGCAAGATAGGGCAGCATCAGCCTTGCGTCGTCGACGGCGAATTGCAGCGTGTCGCGGCCGACGAAGCCCGGCGCGATCGCCGCGATCACCAGCGGCATCAGCACGCCGATCACGAGCGCGGCCACAATGACCGCGGCGCTGACGGTGCCGAGCACGCGGCCGGCAAAGGCTCGCGCCGCCGCTTCACCATCGCTATCGCGAACCTTCAGCCAGGCCGGCACCAGGGCGGCATTCAATCCACCCTCGGACAGCAGCCGTCGCACCACATTCACGAGCTGGAATGCCGCCAGGAACGCATCCGCCACCGGCCCCGCGCCGAGCAGCGCCGCGATCACGGAATCGCGCACGAAACCGAGCAGTCGCGAGGCCAGCGTTCCCGAGGAGACCGTGAGGAAGGAGCGGAACATGGAGCCTGTATAGCAGCCGCGCGCATTGCCGCCACCGCCACGGTACCAAACCCGTCATCCTGAGGTGCGAGCGGAGCGAGCCTCGAAGGATGAATCGGCCCGTACTGTGGCCGTCCATCCTTCGAGGCTCGCCGAAGAGGCTCGCACCTCAGGATGACGGGCTAACAGGCGAGAGGATGACGGAACAACGAGCGCGGCTTGCTGCCCCGAGGCGTAACGTGATAGGTCGCGGCTCTTGTTGGGTGGCGTTAACACAGGGCAGGTCTATGGCTGACGCAAAATACGACGTTCTCGGGATCGGCAATGCGATCTTCGACGTGCTGGTGCAGACCGACGAGGCATTCCTTGCCCGTCACGGCATGACCAAGGGCTCGATGCAGCTGATCGACGAAGCGCGCGCCACCGCGATCTACAGCGACATGGGCGTGGCGACCGAGATGTCGGGCGGCTCGGCTGCCAACACCATCGTCGGCGTCGGCAATCTCGGCGCCCGCGCGGCCTATGTCGGCAAGGTCAAGGACGACCAGATCGGCAAGCTCTACGTCCACGACATCCGCGCCGCCGGCGTGGCCTTCGACACCGCGCCGGCCAAGGTCGGCCCGGCCACCGGCTGCTCCTACATCCTGGTGACGCCGGATGGCGAGCGCACCATGAACACCTATCTCGGCGCCGCGCAGGACCTGACGCCCGATGACATCGATCCGGCCCAGATCGCAGCCGCCGGCATCATCTATCTCGAGGGCTATCTCTGGGATCCGAAGAACGCCAAGGACGCCTTCGTGAAAGCGGCCGATATCGCGCATGGCGCGGGCCGCCAGGTCGCGCTGACGCTGTCGGATTCGTTCTGCGTCGATCGCTACCGCGACGAATTCCTCGCTTTGATGCGGAAGGGCACGGTCGACCTCGTTTTCTCTAACGAGTCCGAGCTGCACTCATTGTACCAGACCTCGGATTTCGACACCGCGCTGAAGCAGTTCGGCAAGGATACCAAACTCGGCGTCGTCACCCGCAGCGAGAAGGGCTGCGTGGTGATCTCAGGCGATGGCGTCGTATCGGCGCCCGCCTCTCCGATCGACAAGCTCGTCGACACCACCGGCGCCGGCGATCTGTTCGCGGCCGGCTTCCTGGTCGGTCTCGTGCGCAATGTCGGCCATGAGAACGCCGGCCGCCTCGGCGCGCTCGCCGCCGCCGAAGTGATCCAGCACATCGGCGCCCGGCCGCTGGTGTCGCTGAAGGATCTGGCGAAGGCGAAGGGGCTGTTGGTGTAAGCGGCTGTCTGCCGGGCTTAACTCGGTCATCTCCGCTCGGACCGAATGCACCGGATCTTCATGCCGGGGCAGTGCCGGTCCGCCTGCCTTTGCGCTCGTGTGGGAAGGTTCTTTGGGCCCGAATTCGGTCCAGCAGAACGATCGCCGGCTCGTCTTGTGGGTCCTGAGGCACCAACTCGCCTTTGAACGCCTTGGTGAGGATGGAGGCTTCCATTCGATCGAGAAGCACGCGGGCGCGCGCACTTTCCGCTTCAAGGTGATCCGCGTGGGCGAACACGGTACTTAGGCGTTGCAATATCTCGGCTTGTTCATCGAATGGCGGAAGTGGAATGCCCAGCGCCTTGAGCTTCGATCCATTAACGTTCGCCTGGCCAACCTGTTGGTTTGCCACACGTTCGATCCATGATCGCGCGAATGGCGAATTAAGATAAGCGGAGAGCAATTCAGGCAATACGCCGGAAGGTCGAATCCTGATCAGGTAGGAAGCAAACGACGTCGGTTTGTCCAGTCTCTTGTAAACAGCTGTTTTGCCCACGAGCTCCAAGCTGTTCGTTCGATTGAACAGCACATCACCTTCATTGAGCAAAAGATCAGGAAACTCATCATGATCTCTGGGGAGATATTTCAGATCGGTGAGATCAAGTTTTCCCCGCTGAATATTCCCCATCCGTAGAACCGGAACACCGCTCGAGTCGGACGTTGTCTTGGCCGACGATCCGTACTGGACTTGAGCGACGACCTGATCAATTGAAACCCAGCGCCACGAGGACGGGATATCGAAGCTAGGGCGCCAATCGATCTCGGCTGGAGGTTTTCTGCGAAGCGAGCCTGCCTCGATCCGGTAGGCCTGATCCAGTGCGTCGTCCGTAACGATTTTGGAATCGCCCCTCGCCATACGCCAATCAGCTGTGAGGGATCCATCGAAAGCTCGGCTTACGGACCGCTTCCGGAGTTGCTTGGTGAGCGCTGGAATGCGATCCAGCTGGCCGCGCGCATCGGCGAGGCGAGCTGTTAGTACGTCCAACTTCGCCACAATGCGACGTTGCTCCGCAAGCGGAGGCAACGGGAGAGGTATCTCAGCGAGCGTACGCGAAGAGAGGTGTTTAACCGTAACTGAACTCGTATTGTCGTTTATCAGCCTTAGATACGGCGGCAATATGTACTCTAAGAATTCCGATGAATAGGCGTCAGGGTCGGTAGTAATCTTGCAAACGCGCTGATTCAATAATCCGCGATCAGAGTTCCATCGGCGCAAGTTAAAGTCGCCGTCCATTCCCACGAGTAGGTCGCCCTGCTCGATCCAAAATCCGTCAACGGTCGGTCCGTTGTAGAACGTTTCAGTCATTCCGGTCGTTACGTCGCGAATTCGGATCAGTGCCACACCAGTGGTGTTGTCAAAATATTTCGATTTCCACGGGTAGCCATTTAAGATAGTCGCAACCTGCCCAAGAGGTATTCGCGCCCAAGAACCGGCCTTAGATAGCGCGGGATCAAGTGCCTCATTCACGAGCGAGCGTATATCTTCGCCAAAGCTCATGATGCAGTCTCTTCAAGTTGGACATCTTCTGCGCCTAGATCTTCAACAATCGCACGAACTTCCACCAGCGCAGATAGGAGATGTCCTTCGATTGCGGCAGCGATCTCTTCTGGAGCTTCAAGGCTGTCCTCGACATCGTCGCCTAGGTCCTTCAACCAAGTGATGTCGAGATTATCGTCGCGAGCGGCGATTTCCTCTCGAGTGAATCGGCGAAAACGACCAGTTTCACCTTCGTCTTTTCGCCTCGCCCGGCCGAACGGGTCACTGCCAAAAGCACGGATAAAACCCTCAAAGTCAGTCTGCTTCAGCGGATTAGTCTTGCCATACGCGGGCGCATTGGTGCGCATGTCGTAGATCCAGACCGCTTTTGTGGCATCCTTGGTCGGAGCTTCTTCATCGGCTCGGGCGAAGTACAGGACGTTGGTCTTCACCCCCTGGGCATAAAAAATACCCGTCGGCAGCCTCAAGATGGTGTGCAGGTCGCACCAGTTCATCAGCCGTTGGCGCAACTGCTTTCCGCGCCCGTCATCGAACAACACGTTGTCAGGCACGACGACCGCGGCGCGGCCGCCCAGCTTGAGCGCGCGAATGCAGTGCTCGACGAATGGCAGTTGGTAGGACGACACTCGGTCGGTGATGGTCAGGTCGTCGCGGGTCGGCGGCCCGCCGGCCGGGCCGAATGGCGGATTGGTGAGGATCAGATCAGCATCCTTGAACTTGGACTGCGCGCCGCTCGGCGAAAGCGTGTCGGCAAGATCAAGGTGATCCGGGTCGATCTTGTGCAGATGCAGGTTCATCAACAGCAGGCGGAACGTGTCCTGCACGTTCTCCAGGCCACGCAATGCCAATTGAAGTTGGAATGTTTGCTGCTTGGGTGAAAGCTCGAAATAGTCATCGGTCGCCGCACGCATGGCGCGGTCGGCCGCGATCAGGAATCCACCGGTGCCGGCGGCCGGATCCTGGATCACTTCCCCTGGCTTCGGCTGCATCAGGCGAACCATGACCTCGATCAGCACGCGGGGAGTAAAATACTGGCCGGCGCCGCGCTTGGTCTCCTCGGCCATCTTCTGCAACAGGCCTTCGTAGGTGTCGCCGAAGGCATCGCGTTCCTCACTGAACCAGTGCAGGCCGTCGATGGCGTCGATCAGCTTGCGCAGGTTGGCTGGCTCGCGGACGATCGTGGCGGCGTTCTGGAAGATGGCGACCACCGAGCGATCGGCGATCTTGGTGCCGTCGCCGAGGTCGATCAGCGCCTGGCGATAGCGTTGCAGCACCTCGGTCTCGCTGGCCGACTTGAGCGCGCCCCAGCGATACTGTTCCGGAATGCGGCTCTCATCCTTCTGCTCCGAGGCCATTTTCAGGAACAGCAGGTACGTCAGTTCGGTGACGTATTGCTGGTAGGTGACGCCATCCTTGCGCAGTAATGCGCAGAGCCGCCACAGGCGATTGACGAGATCGATTGATGGATTCATTGATTCTCTGGCCTATGCAGCGGGATGATCCCAGATCGCGGAATTGAGGTCCTTCAGCACGTCACCTAATCCATGATCGAACTCGCGGTCCACCATTTCGAAGCCGCCAGCCTGTGCAAACAGGGGGTCGGCAAGGATTTCAGGATCGCCCACGGGCTGTTCCCTCAGGGCGCGACCGATACGATTGAGCCATTGCCGTTGCTTGGCAGTCCAGTTTCTGCTGGCAATAATCTGTTGCACGCCGTTCTCGACCCGCGTCGCATATGGCACCAGCGGATCGCCGATCGCCGCCTGGCGCACGAAACCAATGATATGGGCCGCGATGTCGGCATTGCGGGCACGGCCGTACGCCTGCCGCAAGTTGGCCTCCGAGAATCCGTTCTCGTCGAGCAGGACGGCAAGCGCCTTCAGTTCCTTGCGGGTCAGTTCGCGTGGCCGCTGGGTCGCTGCGATCAGTGCCGGCGCCGCGTTCATGTTGGCGCGCACGAAGGTCTCAAAGCTCTCGATGTAGTCGCCCGGGCTGGCATTGCCGCCGTAGTCGTCCTCGACGCCGACCAGCTCGTCTTCATGTTCCGAAATATAAACGCCATCGCCCTTTCGGGCCGGATTGGCGGCATCAAGGATCGACGCCAGCAACGGATGTTGTTCAAACAGGGCGAGCGTCTCCGCAGGTGGCGCAGCCTTGAGCTTGTCCGCAAGGTCTGCCAGCGGGCCGAGTACAGTCTCCAGCGCCTCGCGCCGGGTGCTGTCGATATGCTTGATGCGCTGGCGCAGCTTGACGACGATCTGGTCGCGGACCAAGGCGCGATCTTCATCCGTTGACGCGCGTTGGAGGTCGCCCACGAGCGTGGCGAACGACAGGGCCGGGTCGACCACCACGGGCCGCATGTCGGTGACGTCCTGAAGATTGGCGTAGATGTCGACCGCGTCGAAGATGCGGAAAAATTCCTTCCCGATCTCATCGCAGCGGCGCGTGGCGCGGCCGATCATCTGGTCATAGAGGATGCGGCTGTTGACCCGGCGGACGAAGACGAGGTTGGCGATCGCCGGCACGTCAATACCGGTGGTGAGCAGGTCGACCGTCACAATATATTTCGGGCGTGGATCGTTCTTGAAGGCTTTGATCCGATCGAGCGGCTTGTCGACCGACCCGGTGATCTTCTCGACCAGGTCATGCGGCTGCGGGCCATATTCCTCGATCAGTGCCGCGCGCAGTTCCTCCACCAGAATGTCGGCATGGTCGTCGCGCGCGGCGAACAGCAGCGTCTTGCCGCGCTCCGTCGGGGGGCATTCCCGTGCGACGGCGTCAGCTACGGCGCGATTGAAGGCGCGGGTGTAGACTTTCTTGTTGAACTCGGCGACTTCGAAATCGACCTGATCTTCCAGGTTGAACAGGTCGACCTGGCCGGTGCGCGGGTCAATGATATTGACCTCTTCTCCCTGCTCGAAACTGATGCCGGTCTGGCTCAGCGCCGTTGTGATGCGACGCGGCGGCCGGTGATCAATCAGATAGCCATCGATGACCGCCTGCCTGTAGCCGTAGCGGAACACGGGGGCGCCAAAGATTTCTCGGGTGTGCAACGCCGGGGTTGCGGTCAATGCGATCTGCGTTGCGTCGAAATAGTCGAGCACCCGCCGGTAGGCCGACAGGTAGTCGTCGAGGTTGCGAAAGCCGAGATCATCCTCACGCAATTCGGCATCCAGCGTGTAGCCGCGGTGTGCCTCGTCAACGATGATGAGATCATAGGTTCCGGGCGTCGGCCGGCTTGTGTCCGGATCATCGAAGATGCGCCGGATCATGGCCTGGACGGTAGCCACCTGGACCCGATCGGTCGCCTCCGGAAACTTGCGCGCGAGGTCGGCGACAGGGAATACCTGATCGAACTTCAGGAAGCCTGCGGTATCCGTTGTGCTCATCGCATCGAGGGTTTGGCGGCCGAGCGCGTTGCGGTCAACGAGAAACAGGATTCTACGGAACCGCTTGCGACGAAGTAGCTCGTACATCAGCGCGATGGCCAAGCGGGTCTTGCCGGTGCCTGTCGCCATCGCGAGGAGGATATGCCTCTGGCCAGCCGAGATCGCCGTTTCCACGGCGGAGATGGCTTCATCCTGATATGGCCGCAAGCCAGTGACGCCCAGTTCGCGGTCGGCAATCTCGCGCAGCTCGCCGGTCTCCTGATCGAGCCGCTCCGACAGGTCGCGTGGCGAAAACCACTCGGAAAGCGCGCGAGGCTCTCCGCCAGCAGGTCGCGCATCCCAAAACCAGATACCGGACTTGGTCGCGAGTTGCTTCACGTAGGGGCGACCGTTGGTCACAAACATGAACGGCACGCGGAATTGGTCGAGACCCTGAATCCATGGGCCACCAACGCTGGTTTCGTCGGGCGTGAGCTTGATGTCTCGCGCGTAGCGTTTTGCCTGCCCGAGCCGGCCGGGGACGTCCTTGACGCCGCGCTTGGCCTCGATCACACCGACACAGCGCTCCTCGATGAAGAGAGCATAGTCCACGGGACCGCTCTCGGTTGGCCATTCCGAGATTGCGATCGATTGTCCGGGCTGCGGCCTTGTCCCGGCCGAATAGCGGAGTTTGGCGCTATCGACATCCCATCCGGCCGCGCGAAGCTGATCGTCGATCAGGATGCGGGTTGTCGCTTCATCCAGTTCGACCTTCTCTGCCTGCTTGTTGGCAAGCTGGGTCAGCAGATCAAGTTGCAGCGGCGGGGTGGCTTCGGCGGTGGCTTGGGCCTTCTTGAGAGCCGCTTCGGTCTTCCGAAGACCGGCGTCCGTCTCGGCCGCGTATTTCTCCCAGAATTCGCGTTCTTTCTGATGAGCTTCAGCGGTTGATAACGCCTCAAGACGAGCGGTCTCGGACTCCTGATAAGCCAAAAGTGCCTTGGCCTCATTGTCCGAGCTGACGCGCGCCTGCTTGCGAAGCTCCTCGATGTCCGCTTTCAGCGCTTTGGTTGCGTCGACGGGTGCGGCCGGCGGCACGAAGGGCCCCGGCTTGAAGCCAGGAGATCCGCCATAGCTTTGGTGGAACCAAATCGCGGCTGCGCGTGCAATCTTGAGCGCGGAGAATGCCTCGGCCGTTGTACCAGCGTTCTCGTGGACCGCTGCATTGCCCAAACGCTTGATATGAAAGAAAAGGTCTGCGATCTCGCGTGGGAGGATCGACCTGACTTTCAAGCTGCGCAACACTTCATCGAATGTCGCGGAGCTTGTCGGCAAAAGCCCATGACGAGCTGCCACGTCCTTTGCGATGAACTCGGCAAGTTGTCGCAGCTTGATCAGGGTCGACGGCGCATCGTCGAAAAAATACCGTTCGGCAAGGGCACCCAAGCGCGCAAGACGCTCATCCTGCGCGGCAAGAAAGGTAAAATTGCTAGAGACCCCCATGTCCGCAAAACTATACGGTCTGCCAGCAAGCTCAAGCGGTGGTTGCGTCGCAGTGGGTTGGCACTTCTGCTAATCTTACTCCATTCTGGCGAATTTTTCTCAGAAGAATCCTATGATATTTCAAGGCGTTACCTTCCGATCGTGCGTCTCGGCGCCCGTGGCGGCGATTCTGCCAGACGAGCCCGATCGTGACAACGCGGAAACGTCGGTTGTAAGAGTCCGCGCGTGCCATACGCGGCGGCCTGGGGCGAAGAAGCGATTTCGGGATAATCGAATAATGCCGCTGAGTTGCCCGACATGTCAAGTCGTCGTGTCGAACGCCGGCAGCCGCCGGCTACTGCGCATGGGGTTGTTTTCGATATTTTGACCGTGTGCCCCTGCGGAGGCGGCCCCTCACCCCGCCTTCGCCCGAAGGCGGGCTTCGGCGGACAAGAGGGCGGGGCGAGGGAGGAGAGTTACGCCGTCTTTGCCGCCTTCAGCCCGAGTCGCTGCTCGACCGCGTCGCGCATCACGAATTTCTGGATCTTCCCGGTCACCGTCATCGGGAATTCGTCGACGAATTCGATATAGCGCGGGATCTTGTTGTGGGCGATCTGGCCCTGGCAGAAGGCGCGGACTTCGTCGGCGGTCAGCGTCTCGCCTTGGCGGACCCTGACCCAGGCGCACAGCTCCTCGCCATAGCGCGCGTCGGCGACGCCGAAGATCTGCACGTCCTGGATCTTGGGATGGCGATAGAGGAATTCCTCGATTTCCCGCGGATAGAGATTTTCGCCGCCGCGGATCACCAGGTCCTTGATGCGGCCGACGATGTTGCAATAGCCCTCGTCGTCGATCACGGCGAGATCGCCGGTGTGCATCCAGCCATTGGCGTCGAGCACCTCGCCTGTCTTTTCCTTCTCGTCCCAATAGCCTGACATCACGCTGTAGCCGCGGGTGCAGAGCTCGCCGCGTTCGCCGCGCGGCACCACCTTGCCGTCGAGGTCGACGACCTTGACCTCGACATGCGGATGGATGCGGCCGACAGTCGAGACGCGGCGCTCCAGCGGATCGTCGGTCGCGCTCTGAAAACTCACCGGGCTGGTTTCGGTCATGCCGTAGGCGATCGTCACCTCGCGCATGTTCATCTCGGTGTTGACGCGCTTCATCACCTCGATCGGGCAGGGCGCGCCGGCCATGATGCCGGTGCGCAGCGACGACAGATCGAAGCGCTTGAACTCGGGATGGTCGAGCTCGGCGATGAACATGGTCGGCACGCCGTACAGCGTCGTGCACTTCTCCTGCGCGACGGTCGCAAGCGTCGCCAGCGGATCAAAACCTTCGCCGGGATACACCATGGTGGTGCCGAGCGTGACCGATGCGAGGTTGCCCATCACCATGCCGAAGCAGTGATAGAGCGGCACCGGAATGCAGATGCGGTCCTGTTCGGTCAGGCGCATGGCGCGGCCGGTGAAGTAGCCGTTGTTGAGGATGTTGTGATGCGTCAGCGTCACGCCCTTCGGGGAGCCGGTGGTGCCGCTGGTGAACTGGATGTTGACGGGATCGTCGAACTGCAGGCTTGCGCCGAGCGCCGCAAGCTGCTCGCGATGGCGCTCTCCGCCCATCCGCGCGACCGCATCGAACGGAATTGTGCCCGGCGCCGCCGGTCCGCCGATCTGGATCACGGCGCGCAGTTGCGGCAGCCGCGCCGCGCGCAGATGGCCGGGCTCCGAGCTCGCAAGCTCGGGCAGCAGCGTGTTCAGCATCTCCATATAGGCCGAGGTCTTGAACGCGGTCGCGGTCACGATCGCGGCGCAGCCAACCTTGCCGAGCGCGAATTCGAGCTCGCTCAGCCGGTAGGCCGGATTGATGGTGACGAGGATCAGGCCGGCCTTCGCGGCGGCGAATTGCGTCAGCGTCCATTCCGGCCGGTTCAGCGACCAGATGCCGATCCGCTCGCCGCGCTGCAGCCCGAGTGCGAGGAAGCCGGCCGCCAGGGCCTCGACGTGACAGGCGAATTCGTTCCAGGTCCAGCGCACGTTGTGGCTGGGCGAGACCAGCGCCTCGCGATCGCCCCAGCGCGCGCGTGCGCGGTCGAGGCTGCGGCCGATGGTTTCACCGAGCAGCGGCGTATCGGAAATGCCGCAGACATAGCTGTCTGCCTTGGGTGTGGGTGCCAAGATCGTCCTCCTCCTGGTCGTGTTTGTGTCGTCACGCTTTTTTGCGCGATCTTAGTCGTTTGGCGCCGACAGGACAGGCCCGACCTATGGCGGGTATGAAAAATCCCTCCCCGTGAGGGGGAGGGATGAAGCGCCGAAATGGAACAGCAGTCTCCGCTTCACCTCGCCCCGCTTGCGGGGAGAGGCATAGGCCGCCTTCGGCGGCCGTCATTAAGAACGCCGGAGCTAAGCTCCGGCTATGCCGCATCGTTAGATGCGTTCCGGGTGAGGGGGTACAGGCCTTACAGCGATCACAACTCGCGGAAGCAGCCCCTCACCGCAACCCTCTCCCCGTAAGAACGGGGAGAGGGAGTCGATCGTGCTGGCGTCCCTCAGGCCGCTCGCTGTCCGCTGCCGGCATCGAGGCCGGCATAGATGCCCTTCTCGAAGCCTGCGAAGGCCTCCAGGCTGTGCTTGTCGGCGAACGGCAACAGCTGGGTCAGGATCACGCCGCAGACGTCGCGCGACGGATCGATCCAGTAATAGGTGTTGGCGAGGCCCGCCCAGGCGAGGCTGCCGGCGCTGCGGCCTTCCGGCGTCTTGGCGGTGTTGATCAGGAAGCTCAGGCCCCACTTCTTGACGATGTCGGGCCAGAGATCGACGTCATTGGTATACATCGGTGCCGCCGTCGTCATCTTGCCGACGGTGAGATCGCCGATGTGGTTCTGCCCCATCGTTGCGACGGTCTCGGCCTTCAGCACCTGATTGCCGTTGCCTTTGCCCTTGTTGAGGATCATCTGACAGAACTTGATGTAGTCGGCGGCGGTCGAATAGAGGCCGCCGCCACCCATGTGGAATTCAGGGTTCTGCTCGAGCTCGAACGGGATCGCCGCAAGCGCTCCGTCCTCGCCGCGCGCGTGCATGGCGACCAGCCGCTTGCGCATGTTGTCCGTGATCTTGAAGCCGGTATCGCTCATGCCGAGCGGCGCGAACATGTTGTCGCGCAAGTACGCATCGAGCTTCTTGCCGGATGCTGCCTCCACGGCCTTGCCGACGAAGTCGATATTGATACCGTATTCCCAGCGCGTGCCGGGATCGCTCGCCAGCGGCGTCTTCAGTGCGGCATTCGAGCAGGAGATGATCCCGGGCGTACCGGTCTTCTCCATATATTTCCCCATGTCGGCATTCCACAGGTCGTAGCAGAAGCCGGCAGTATGGGTCATGAGCTTGCGCAGTGTGATCGGCCCCTTGGCAGGCCGCAGCTTCGGCTCGCCTTTGGCATCGAAGCCGTCGAGCACCTGCACGGCGGCGAGATCGGGCAGCAGCTTGCCGATCGGCTCATCGAGCGAGAGCTTGCCCTGCTCGACGAGCTGCATCGCGCCCGCGGAGGTCACTGCCTTGGTCATCGAGGCGATCCAGAACACGCTGTCCGCCGTCATGGGATCGCTCTTGGAAAGGTCGCGCTTGCCGAACGCGCCCTCGTAGATCACGTCCTTGCCGGTGGCCGCGATGGCGACCACGCCGGGAATCTCCTTTGCCTCGCTCTTCTGCCGCAATACCTGATCGATCTGAGCCTTGCTCTGCATTGGGGGCGTCCTCCGGTGGGTTTATTGTTTTGAAGTGGGCGGATCATCCTCCCGCTTTTCCGCTCCCGCAAGGCGGGTGCGATGCGATGGTGTCGCGATGTCGTGACAGCCGGGCCATTAGGAACGGCCGTGCTCAACAGATGTTCACCACGCGCGCAGATTTTGCGGTGGACTCCGCGCAAGTCCCGGTGACCTCCGACGACGGCCACGGTAACGTGATCAAGGAATGATTTTCGTACCTGATTATTTGCATTAACGCATTCAGATCGCTGCATAAACGGTGCGGCGAATTGGGATGGATTTGACGAAAAGATTCGTCATTTCGCGCCTCGCGGGGACGCAGCAATGATTTCGACATGGAGTGAATGGAAGCGCTATCCGCGGCCAGGCCGCGGCGAGAATATCGAGGCGCCGATCAGCCCTGGTCTCTATGAAGTTCGCTACGCGGGTACCGGTGCGCTGCACTCGTTTGAGGCAGTCGAGAATGTCGCCCAGGCGCTGGCGCTGCTGCAGACCGGCGCCAAGTCCTGGTTCGGCCGCCGCGATGCGCGGGCGCAGGCCGACCTCGAATACCGGACCTGCGCGACCTCGACCAAGGCGGATGCCAAGGCCGCGGCCGAACGCATGATCGGCCGCCGCGAAGCCTACATGTCGGGCGGCGCGATCTGACACGCTGCTGTCATTCCGGGGCGATGCGCAGCATCGAACCTCGGATGCACAAGGGCGCACCTGAGGTCTGGTCCTCCGGGCCATCCTGGAATGACGGTCTTCCGCAACGGCGCCGCGTTTGCGTCCAAGCAGGGTCGCGCTGGCCGCCAGTGCATCGCCGCGGCTTTCCGCCTATATAGGCGGCGAATACCCCTCCAAAGAAATTCCAGGAGTAACGCCATGACCCCGCCCGTTGCCGCACGCGCCACGCAATCCGCAGCCACCTCCCTGCAAAGCCGCCTGAAGGACCCGTCGCTGCTGCGCGATCGCTGCTACATCGACGGCGCCTGGGTCGGCACGCCGGAATTCGCCGTCAACAATCCGGCGACCGGCGTCGAACTGATCAGGATTCCGCAACTGGGCGCTGACGACACCACCGGGGCCGTCGAAGCCGCCCAGCGGGCGTTTCCGGCCTGGGCCAAGCTGACCGCCAAGCAGCGCTCCAATATCCTACGCAAATGGTTCGACCTGATCATTGCCAATCGCGAGGATCTCGCGCTGATCCTGACCTCCGAGCAGGGCAAGCCGCTGGCGGAAGCGCTCGGCGAAGTCGATATCGGCGCGGCCTATGTCGAGTTCTTCGCGGAAGAAGCGCGCCGCGTCTATGGCGAGACGATTCCGACCCAGCGTCCGGATGCCCGCCTGCTCGCGATCCGGCAGCCGATCGGCGTCTGCGGCGCCATCACGCCGTGGAATTTCCCGAACTCGATGATCACGCGAAAAGTGTCGCCGGCGCTGGCCGCCGGCTGCACGGTGGTGCTGAAGCCCGCCAACGAGACGCCGCTGTCCGCGCTCGCGCTCGCGGTACTGGCTGAGAAGGCTGGCGTGCCGAAGGGCGTGCTCAACATCGTCACCGGTGATGCGCCGCCGATCGGCAAGGTGCTGTGCGAGCATCCGGCGGTGCGGTTCGTCGGCTTCACGGGTTCGACCAATGTCGGCAAGATCCTGTACCGGCAAGCATCGGTCGGCGTGAAAAAGCTCGGCCTCGAGCTCGGCGGCAACGCGCCCTTCGTGGTGTTCGACGATGCCGACATCGACGCCGCGGTCGAAGGCGCCATCGTCTCCAAGTATCGCAACATGGGCCAGACCTGCGTGTGCGCCAATCGTCTCTACGCGCAGGACAAGATCTACGACCAGTTCGTCGAGAAGCTGTCGAAGAAGGTCGCCGAGATGAAGATCGGCGACGGCACCGAGCAAGGCGTGACCCAGGGACCGCTGATCAACATGAAGGCGATCGAGAAGGTCGAGCGGCACATTGCCGACGCCGTAAAGGGCGGCGCCAAGGTCGTGACCGGCGGCAAGCGCTCGGCGCTGGGCCGCAGCTTCTTCGAGCCGACCGTGCTGTCGGACGTGAGACCCGACGCGCTCGTCGCGCAGGAGGAGACCTTCGGCCCGCTCGCGCCGGTGATCCGCTTCAAGGACGAGGCCGATGTGATCGCGATGTGCAACGCCTCGCCGTTCGGTCTCGCCTCCTACTTCTATTCGCGTGACATCGGCCGCGTCTGGCGCGTCGCCGAAGCGCTGGAGTCGGGCATGGTCGGCGTCAACTCCGGCCTGATCACGACCGAGGTCGCACCGTTCGGCGGCGTCAAGGAATCGGGTCTGGGCCGCGAAGGCTCGCGCCACGGCATGGATGAGTATGTCGAGATCAAATACGTCATGATGGCCGGCGTCTGATCGCGGAGTACCGTGTCCCTTCGCCCTTGCGGCGAGGGGACGCATGCCGGCGAACCCATCGATCGTCCTTGTCGATCGCTCCATCTGCCGGCGTGCGACAATTCACCGCGTCCGCCGAACGATGGCGGTCCGATCGCGACGGCGATCGCATCAAGAATCTTTCTAATCTCGAAGCGAGCTTTCAGAATCTAGCTGCGTACGCGCGGTGCCACGCAACGGAAGCATATTCGAATCTTGGAATCTGCCGCGTCGATATCGCCTCGCGCAGCAGGCTTCATCCCCGTTTCCTAGATACGTTCTAGTTGGCGTCGCAGCGCATGCTGCTTATGCCCCGGTGGTCGCGCTCGAACTCTGACGATGTTCGAGCCGAAACCAAGAACAAGAATCCGGGGACCTTATGCTCGTCACTTCAAACGTTCCGTGCGCATTCCGACTCGTGTGCGCGTCTCTCCTCCTGACCACGGTCCCTTCGCTCGCGCAGTCGCCGGAGCAACCACCCGCAAGCGGTGCTGCGCCGCTTCCGCCGGTCGTCGTGGCCGCGCCACAGCATCGCGCCACGCCGGTCCGGAGGCCGTCATCGTCACGAGCGGCGCGCTCGTCGGCATCGCATCAGGCGAGCCGGCGTGAGCACGCGCCAGCACCCGCGGCCACGCCCACCGCCGGTGCGCAGCAGGCGGCGTTGCCCGTGCCCTATATCGGCGGCCAGGTCGCGCGCGGCGGGCAACTCGGCCTGCTCGGCAACAAGGACTATATGGATACGCCATATAGCCTGACGAGTTATACTGAGAAGACGATCCGCGATCAGCAGGCAACCAGCGTCGCGGAAGTGCTGACGAATTCCGATCCGTCGGTGCGTGCTGCGATCGGCAGCAGCAACCGTTACGACGCGCTGACCATCCGCGGCTTCCGGGTCGAGAACAGCGAAATCGCGTTGAATGGGCTTTACGGCCTCGTTCCGGCCTATCGCGTCAACCCGGCTCCCATCGAGCGCATTGAGCTGCTCAAGGGGCCGGGTGCCTTCCTCAATGGTATGGCCCCGCAAGGCAGCATCGGCGGTACGGTCAATGTCGTGACCAAGCGGGCGGCGGAGGACCTCACGCGCCTGACCGCGGGCTACATTTCCGACGGACGTTTCGGAACGGAGCTCGACCTCGCACGCCGCTACGGCGAACAGAAGGAGTGGGGCGTTCGCTTCAACGGCGGGATCGATGGCGGCAACACCTCGATCGATCGGCAGTCCACGCGCAACGGCGTGGGTTCGCTCGGCGTCGACTATCATGGCGAACGCTTTCGCTGGTCCGCGGACATCATCTCCCAGGACGACTGGATGAAGGCGGCCCAGCGTGGCTACACGCCGGTGCCCGGCATCGCCATGCCGAAGGCCCCCGATCCGCGCATCAATCTCGCGCAGCCGTTTGACCGTGCGCGGTCGCAGAGCCTGACCGGCTTGACCAGGGCCGAATACGATCTCAGCAACAGCGTCACCGTGTTCGGCGCGATCGGCGCCAACCAGTTCCGCTACGACAAGCAGGAAGATCCGGGCGCGACGATTCTCAACACCGCGGGCGATGCCCGGGGCACGTCCCGATTCCAGACCGGCAAGTCGGAGGGCGTCTCCGGCGAGGCGGGCGTCCGTGCGCGTTTCGACACGGGACCCGTCGGCCATGAGGTCGTGGTCAGCGGCAGCGCGCTCGACCGGACCGATTGGCTCGGGCAGACCAACTACGCGACTTACCTCACCAACATCTACCGGCCGACCTTGTTGGCGAGTCCGGGAACTCCGGTATCGACGTTCCCGGAGGGCAAGTCGGGATTCCTCGGGCTGCGCAGTGTCGGCGTTGCCGATACCATCACGACCATGGGCGGCATGCTGCAAGTGATCGTGGGCGCGCGCCAACAGCAGGTGATCGCGAGCAGCTTCGATCCCGTCAGCGGCCTGGAGACCACGCACTACGACGCAAGCGCAACGTCGCCTTCGATCGCGCTGGTGGTGCGGCCGATCAAGGAGTTTTCGCTCTATGCCAACTACATTGAAGGCCTGACGCCAGGGCCGACGCCGCCTTCCGGCGCGGTGAATACCAATGCGGTGTTCGCACCCTTCAAGACCCGGCAGGTCGAAGTCGGCACAAAGCTCGATCTCGGAGGCTTCGGCGCGAGCCTCTCGGCGTTCCAGATCAGCCTGCCGAGCGGTGTGATCGATCCCATCACCAAGATCTACAGCCTCGATGGCGAACAGAGAAACCGCGGCGTCGAGCTCAATACATTTGGCGAGGTCGCGCCCGGCGTCCGCGTGCTCGGCGGCGTGACCTGGCTCGATGCCCGGCTCACCCAGACGCAGGGCCACCTCTACGACGGCAATCGCGCGATCGGCGCGCCCGACCTGCAGGGCAATCTCGGCGTCGAATGGGATACGCCCTTCGTGCCCGGCCTCACCGCGACGGCACGAGCCATCTACACCAGCCGGGCCTATGTCAGCGCCGACAACATCCAGAGCGTCCCCGCTTGGGCGACCTTTGACATCGGTGCGCGTTACGCGACGAGCCTCGCGGGGCGCCCGACCACGTTCAGGGCGTCACTGACCAATCTGTTCGACAAGCACTACTGGATCGGCAATCCAACCGGCTATGTGATCAGCGGCATGCCGCGGACGCTGTGGCTTTCGATGACGGTCGACTTCTAGGGGAGCGTCGAAAGGCCCTCGCGCGCCGCAAGCTGATGCGCGGTGGCCATTCAACCGTCGCGGTTAAGTCTGCGAAACATCCGTCGCGATCCGGTGATTACCGGTCACACGCCCTTGTCGTTCGGATTGGCCACCGCGTCCTTCAGCGGCGCCGTCATCGGGAAATTCAGGTTCACGTTCTTCGGCGGGATCGGCCGCGTGAACCATTTTGCGTAGAGCTCCTGGAATTCATTGCTCTTCATCATGGCGACCAGCGTCCGGTCGACCAGCGCCTTGAATTCCGGATCGCCCTTGCGGATGATCAGCCCGTAAGGCTCGGTACGCAGGCTATCGTCGATGATGCGCCAGTCCGCGGGATTGGTGCTGCCCGCGATCAGGCTGGCGAGCAGAATGTCGTCCATCACGAAGGCGTCGCTGCGCCCGGTGGTCAGCGCCAGGAACGACGCGGCATGGTCCGGGGTCAGGATGTTCTTGGTCTGAAAGTTCTTCGCCTGGGCGCGCGCGCTCAACAGTCCGATCGAGGTCGAGCCCGAGGTCAGCGAGACCGGCCTTCCGCCGAGATCTTCGAAGGTCTTGATCGGGGCGTCCTTCTGCACCACCGCGCGGATGCTTGACACGAAGATCGTGGTGCTGAAGGCGACGACTTTCTGCCGCTCCAGCGTGTTGGTCGCGGGACCGCAGACGATGTCGATGGTGCCGTTCTCGATCAGCGGTATCTGGGTGGAGAGCTGGATCGGCTGCAGTTTGGTCTGCAGCGCCGGCAGCTTGAGCTCGGTCTTCACCGCGTCGACGATCCGCGCGCAGAGGTCCATCGCGAAGCCGACCGGCGTCTGGTTGTCGTCGAGATAGGAGAACGGGACCGAGACGTCGCGGTGCCCGAGCCGGATTTCGCCGGCGTCGCGGATCTTGGCAAGCGTGCCGCCGGGCGATTGGGCCTGCGCCGGTGTCGCTATCGCCGTCGCGAGAAAGGCTAGGTAAGTCAATTGCTTGAGTGCTTTATTCATCAGGTGCTCGCGAACGCAGGCTGAATTGGATACGATAGATCAAGATTTTATACACAGGATTGCATAATCTGCAATCCGATTTTATACAATCGTGGCCAAGTCGGATACCATGGCATGGCACCAGCGAGAGAGAAGCCGGATGGAACCAGCGACCGCCGCCAACCATCGAGGGGCCGGACCTCACGGTTCCGCGCCGGACGCCGTGCGCGAGGCGCTGCGGGCCGCGATCAGTTCCGGCGAGCTCGCGCCCGGGCTGCAACTCCGTCAGGACGAGCTTGCTGCCCGGTTCGGCACCAGCCGCATCCCGGTGCGCGAGGCGCTGCGCCAGCTCGAGGCCGAGGGTTTTGTCACGTTCTTGCCCAACCGCGGAGCGGTGGTTTCGGATCTCTCGATCGACGAGGTGATCGAGCTGCTCGAGATCCGCATCGCACTCGAATGCCACGCGTTGCGATTGGCGATCCCCGCAATGGGTGAGATCGATCTCGAGGCGGCGACGAAAATCCTCCGCGCCTACGACGCCGAACCTGATCCGGCGCAATGGGGCGCCTTCAATTGGAAATTCCACGCCACGCTCTACGCGCCGTGCAATCGCCCGCGTCTGCTCAGCATGATCGAGGCGAATTACGGCCACGTTGGCCGCTTCACACGGGCGCTGGTGTCGCAGGCGACCGGCAAGGAGCGTCCGCAGCGCGAGCACTACCGGCTGCTCGAATTCTGCCGCGACGGCGAGGTCAAGAAGGCCGTCCGCCTGTTGCGCGATCACATCGAGGAGACGCAGAAGACGCTGCGCTCGGCGCAGCGCCAGGCGTTGCGCGATGCGGGCCTGGAACGTCCGATCTGATCGCTGAGACAATTCAAATCATCGCAGGCCCCGCTGCGGGCCTTTGGGAGACCACGCGTGAAGACCAATGACGTCGAAATCCTGGTGATCGGTGCGGGCATCGTCGGCATCGCCACGGCCTACTACCTCGCCGTCCAGCACAAGCGTGCGCGTCTGTTGATCGTCGACGAAGGCCAGCCGATGGCGCTGACCTCGGCGCAGTCCGGCGAGAACTACCGCAACTGGTGGCCGCATCCGACGATGACCGATTTCACCGATCATTCCACCGACCTGATGGAGGAGATCGCGCGCCGCAGCGACAACCGCATCCACATGACGCGGCGCGGATATCTTCTGGTCACCCGCGAGGAGAAGCCTGAGGAATTGCTGCAGCAGCTCTACGCCGGCTATGGCGAGCACGCTGCGAAGCTGATCCGCCTGCATGAAGGATCGGGCCGCGGCTACGTGCCGCCGCATTCGGCGGACTGGCAGAGCGCACCTGACGGCGTCGACGTTCTGCTCGGCCGCGATCTGATTGCGGCGCATTACCCGACCTTCGACAAGGAGGTCGCAACCGCGCTGCACATCCGCCGGGCGGGCGACATCAGCGGTCAGCAGCTCGGCCAGTACATGCTGGAGACCATGCGGCCGCTGGGTGTGCAGTTTCAGCGGGCGAAGGTGGCCGGCATCGCAAAGACCGATCGCTTTACCGTCGACGTGCTGGCCGATGGCGCACGGCAGACCATCAAGGCAGATATCATCGTCAATGCCGCGGGGCCGTTCGCCGCGCATGTCGCGGCGATGCACGGCGAAGCGCTTCCGATCGTCAATGTGCTGCAGCAGAAGATTGCGTTCGCCGATCGCAACCGCGCGGTCGATCGCAAGATGCCGTTTGCGATCGATCTCGACGGCCAGACGCTGGCCTGGTCCGATGACGAGCGCGAGGCGCTGTCAGCGGCGCCGGAATTCGCGCGCCTGCTGGCGCCGATGCCGGGCAGCATCCATTGCCGGCCTGATGGCGGCGATCACGGCGAGTGGATCAAGCTCGGCTGGGCCTTCAATACCGAGCAGACCACGGCGCCGGTGCGCGAGCCGGAGCTGAATCCGTATTTTCCCGAAGTCGTGCTGCGCGCGGCGAGCCGGCTGCAGCCGCGACTCGCGCAGTATCTCGGCGCGCTGCCGCGTGGCCGCGTGCATTACGGTGGCTACTATCCGATGACGAAGGAGAATTGGCCGTTGATCGGGTCTGCGAAAACGCCGGGCGTCTTCCTCGCCACGGCGCTGTCGGGTTACGGCACGATGGGCGCCTGCGCTACCGGCGATCTCTGCGCGCGCGCCGTGGTCGGCGCGCCCGTCCCCGCATTCGCCCGCAGCCTCTCGCTCGCGCGCTATCAGGACAAGGCGCTGATGGAGCAACTTGAGGCGACCGCCAGCGGCTTGCTCTAGCCGAGGCTCTCCATGAAGGCGCGCAGCCGCGGCGCCCATTTATGCGCGTCGCGGCCCGATGCGGAGTGGCCGTAGTCGCTGTCGAGCAGAAAATAATCGGCGTCGACGCCGGCGGCCTTCAGCGCCGGCATCACCTGGGGCGCAAGCTCAGGCGGGAACAGCTTGTCGGTCCGCGACAGGACATAGAGCACCTTGGCCTTGATCTGCCCGAACTGCGCCGTGACGTCGAAGCCGCGCAGCGCCCTGGCCAGAGTCAGCAGCGAATTGGCGTCGAACCCCCTGGCCCATTCCGCCGCCTCGGCGCGGATCGCGGCCTCGATGTCAGCGGGATCGGTCAGCGTATCGCGCAGCCGCGTCTCGATGCCGTAGCTCTTCAGCGTCGCGGTGCGGATCTGGATCATGCTTTCGAGCACGCCGCCGTGATCGTAATAGTCGCCGCCGTTCCAGTTCGGATCCTGCGACAGCGCCGCCATCAGGCGCGCGACATTGCCCTCGGCACGCTCGCGCGGCACCAGCGGCGCGGTGACGACAGCGGCGATGCCGCGCATGGCGTCGGGATAGTTCACTGCCCATTGCAGTGCCTGGAAGCCGCCATAGGACGGACCGACGATCGCCACGAACTTGTCGATGCCGAGCTCATCCAGCATCGCGCGCTGGGTGGCGACGATGTCGCTGACGGTGATGTCAGGGAAGCGCGGCCCGTAGCGGCGGCCGGTCCGCGGGTCGATGCTTGCCGCGTTGGTCGAGCCGTAGGACGAGCCCAGCATGTTCGGGCAGATTGCGAAGTAGCGGTTGGTGTCGACCGCCTTGCCCGGGCCGACGATCTCGTTCCAGCTGCCTTCGCCGGTCGATCCGCTCGGATCGATCATCTGCGGCCCGCTGGTGTTGCCGTGGGTGATCAGCACGACATTGTCGCGGTTGGGCGCCAGCATGCCGACGGTGCGGTAGGCGATGGTGACTTCGCCCAGCACGCTGCCGTTCTCCAGGCGGAAATCGGACGTGGTGAATGTCTTCAGCTCGGTTGCGGGCATCATGGGTTTCCGGATGGCTGGGCCAGCTCAGCACGTTCGCGGCAGGAACGCAAAGCCCTGCGCTTAGGCCTTGAGCTTAAGCACAGCGATGGTGCAATTCGCAGACGTCAACCATTCCCGACCTCATTGCCGAATGCGCCGTGGCGACCGATGCCCGAGGCGAAGCGCGTCGCACCCGACAGCGTTTCGCCCGACGCGATCACGTCGAGGCCGCCGCGCATTTCGTTCCTGATCGCCTCTTCCTCGTCGAGGTCCCATTGCCGCAACGCCGACAGGCGGTCGGCGCGCATGCAGTTCTGCGGGAATTTCGCGATGTCCTTGGCGAGTGCGATGGCATGCGCGCGCGTCTCGCCCTTCGGCACCAAGCGGTTCGCGAGCCCCATGCGAAGCGCCTCGGGCCCTGCGACCGGGCGTCCGGTGAGGATCAAATCGATCGCCTGCGAGTGACCGATCAGCCGCGGCAGGCGGATGGTGCCGAGATCGATCAGCGGCACGCCGAAGCGACGGCAGAACACGCCGAAGGTGGCGTCCTCGGCGACGACGCGCATGTCGGCCCATAGCGCAAGTTCCATGCCGCCGGCGACCGCAAAGCCCTCGATCGCGGCGATCACCGGCTTCGACAGCCGCAGCCGGCTCGGTCCCATCGGCGCGATGGTGTTGTGGCCGCCGACCTCGCGCTTTTTCTCGGGATCGCCTGATGCCACTGCCTTCAGGTCGGCGCCGGCGCAGAAATATCCGCCGGTCCCGGTGAACACCGCAACCGATGCGCTCGCGTCGGCGTCGAAGGCCAGAAACGCGTCATACAGCTTTCGCGCGGTGGCGCCATCGACGGCGTTGCGGTTATGCGGACGGTTGATGGAGATGATGGTGATGGGACCATCGCGCTCGACGAGCACGGTATCGGCATCGGACATGGGTCGCTCCCTGAGGTTGTTGGTTGGAGCCAACCTAACGGTCCCCGTCAGTCAATGCCATCACGAACGAAGGCGACTCGGATGGTCGGATCCCCAATCGCCTCGTGCGCATCCTCGAAACGAACGCGGCGGGTGATCACTTCCTCCGGATGGAAATGTCCTGCCGTCACATGCGCGACGCAGTCGGGCACTTCGGCGCGAACGTTGACGCGGCTGACCTTCAACGTGATGCCGACTCCATACATATGCCGCAGCGGCACCGGCGTGGTCTCGGCAAAGTCGCCATACATGCGCTGGCAGATGCCGTTGGGTTCCGTCGCGCGGAATGCCAGCAGGATGCTGGCGTCGGTCGCAGCTGCATCGATCACAATCGGGAAGAGGCCGGGCGGCTCCATCGACAGGCCGCTTGGGGCTTCGATGATGTCGGCACCGAGCGACTTCGCCTTGGCGAGGCGCGGCGCGTGGTCGTCGAGATAGACGACACGTCGCGCGCCACACGCTACCGCCGCCTGCACCGCGAACAGCGCGAGCGACTGCGCGAAGCCGCCGATCACGAGCACCTCGGCGCTGGGCCGTTGCGCGAGCCAGCGCGCCACTGCGCTGAACCCGTCGGTCGCGCCGTCGGCAAATCCTGCCGTCTGCGACAGGGCATGGCCGTTCGGCTGACGGACCAGCATGTGATCGGCAAACGGCACGCGGATCAGGTCGGACAGGCCGCCGCCATATTCCACGCCGCAGACAGGCTTCAACCCGTAGGACGAGCGAAACGGCACCGCCGTGCAGGCATTGGTATGGCCACGCCGGCAGCGGTCGCAAGTGCCGCAACTGATCTGGAACGGAACGATGACGAGATCGCCGGGCGCGAAATTCTTCACCGCACCGCCGACGTCGACGATGCGGCCGGCGGTCTCATGTCCGAGCGCAAACGGACCTGCGAGGCCCGATCGGCCGTGCACGATCGCAAGATCGAGATCGCAGCGCGTCACCGCGAGCGGCTGCACCAGCGCGTCGCGGTCATCCTGAAGCCTCGGCGGGGGAACGTCCCACCATTCAACCTTGTTGCCGCCGATATAAGTCAATTGCCGCATCGTGCACCCTCCGCTTTGCGCCGAGAGTGCAGGGAGGCTGACGCGACGACAAAAGGTTTGTCTTCAACAGGGGTGAATTGGATTCACCTGGCCTAACGGGATCGCACGATCAGTCGATGCAGCCGCAACGCCCCTCTCCCCGTCATCCTGAGGTGCGAGCGGAGCGAGCCTCGAAGGATGCACGGCCACCAGCCGGGCCGTCGACCCTTCGAGGCTCGCTTCCGCGAGCACCTCAGGTGACGGTGATAGGTCGGGGTGTAAAGACAGCAGCTAGACCTTCAGCTCGCTGCCCGTCACGCGGCGATACGCTTCGAGGTAGCGCTTGCTGGTCGCATCCACCACGCTCGCCGGCAGCGGCGGGGGCGGGGCGTCGCCGTTCCAGCGGCCGGCGTGGCGTTCGACGTCGAGATAGTCGCGCAGCGGCTGCTTGTCGAAGCTCGGCTGCGGCTGGCCGGGCTTGTAGGCATCGACCGCCCAGAAGCGCGACGAATCCGGCGTCATCACCTCGTCGATCAGGATGATGCGGCCGTCGCTGTCGCGGCCGAATTCGAACTTGGTGTCGGCGATGATGATGCCGTGGGCGCGGCTGGTCTGTTCGCCGTAAGCGTAGACATCGCGCGCCAACTTCTCCAGCGTCGCGGCAACGTCGTCGCCCAGGATCTCGCGTACCCGCTTGACCGTGATGTTCTCGTCATGGCCGGCCTCGGCCTTGGTCGCCGGGCTGAAGATTGCGGGCTCGAGCTTTTGGCTTTCGACCAGGCCCGCCGCCAGCTTCTCGCCGGCGAGCGTGCCCTCGGCGGCGTATTCCTTCCAGGCCGAGCCGGAAATGTAACCGCGGATCACGCATTCGATCGGAAACACGGTGGTGCGCTTGCACAGCATCGCGCGGCCGAGAATGTCGGCGCGATGGTTCTTCAGCTCAGGCACCGCGCGGATGATCTCGTCGGCGTCGGCGCTGATCATGTGATGCGGCACGGTGCCTTCGAGCTGCCGGAACCACCAGGCGCTGATCTGGGTCAGCACCGCGCCCTTCATCGGAATGGTCTCCGCCATCACCACGTCGAATGCCGAGATGCGGTCGGTGGTGAGCAGCAGCACGCGATCGTCGCCGACGGCGTAGATATCGCGCACCTTGCCGCGGCCGATCCGGGGCAGGGGCAAATCGCTGGAGAGCATCGCGGTCATGGCATGGTCTTTCCGGGCTCGTTTTCTCAAAGACGCGGGTGTTCAAAGACGTGCGCCCGCACGAGGCGTGCGGGCGCCGCAGATTAACACAGGAAATAGCTCACTCCGGCAGCGGAATGAACTCGTGTTCGTGCGGAACCTGCGCGAAACGCCCGGTTTTCCAGTCCTGTTTGGCCTGCTCGATCCGCTCCTTCGACGACGAGACGAAATTCCACCAGATGTGGCGCGGCCCTTCCAGGGCATCGCCGCCGAGGAACATCATGCGGGTCGGCCGCAGCGTCTTCACGGTGATGCGGTCGCCGGGCCGGAAGATCAGGAGCCGCGGTCCCTCGTGGCGATCGCCCGCGATCTCGACCTCGCCGTCGACGAGATAGATCGCGCGCTCCTCGTGATCGGGGTCGAGCGGCACCGAGGCGCCGGCCTGCGCGGTCACCTCGGTGTAGAACCACGGCGAGACCATGCTGACCGGCGAGCTGATGCCGAATGCCGAGCCGGCGATGACGCGCGCGGTGAAGTCGCGCTCCGAGATCATCGGCAGGTCGCCCGCGCCATAATGCTGGAACGACGGCGCGATCTCCTCCTTGCCGGCCGGCAGCGCGATCCAGCTCTGTAACCCAAGCATCTTCTGGCCGTCGCGGCGCTGCACGTCGGGGGTACGCTCGGAATGCGCGATGCCGCGTCCGGCGGTCATCAGGTTCATCGCGCCGGGCTGGATTTCCTGGATGTTGCCCTCGCTGTCGCGGTGCATGATGCTGCCGTCGAACAGATAGGTGACGGTGGCAAGCCCGATATGCGGATGCGGCCGTACATCCATGCCCTTGCCGGCGAGGTATTGCACCGGGCCGAAATGGTCGAAGAAGATGAAGGGCCCGACCATCTGCCGCTTGCCATGCGGCAGCGCGCGGCGCACCGCGAAGCCGTCACCGAGATCGCGGGTGCGCGGCACGATGATCAGATCCAGCGCGTCGCAGGTCTTGGGATCGCCGAGTTCGGGATCGGTCGAGGGCTGCCAGCTCATGTCGGACTCCTTGCAGTTTTGCCGGATCATACTCTTTTGCCGCGATCATACTCTATCCGTCGTCCCGGCCAAGCGAAGCGCGAGCCGGGATCCATAACCACAAATGTCAATTGTTGCGCTCGCTGGGGCCACGGCTTGCTTCAACAACGCAACCCTGTGGTTACGGGTCCCTGCTTTCGCAGGGACGACGAAAGTGCGGCTCTGGCGTGCGTCTCATGACAACGGCATAATTCCGGAAACTGGAGCATGTGATGGTTTCTCTGATCAAGCCGGGCGCAAAGCTGCTGCAGGTCGATGGGCCCGTGATCGAGACGTCGCGTCTCATCCTGCGGCCGTGGCGCGCGTCCGACATCGCGGACAACACGAAAATGCTGTCCGATCCCGAGACGGCGCGCTTCATCACGCCGGATCATCAGCCGGTCACCTCGGAGCTGAAGGGCTGGCGCAACGCCGCGGTCATCTCGGGCCATTGGGCGCTGCACGGCTTCGGCATGTTCGCGGTCGAGGAGAAGTCTTCCGCCCGCTACATCGGCCGCGTCGGGCCGTATTATCCGCCGGAATGGCCGGGCTTCGAGGTCGGCTGGGGCATCGCCAGGGAGTGTCGCGGCAAGGGCTATGCGGTGGAGGCGGCGCGTGCCGCGATCGACTTTGTGTTCGCGAACTTCACCGTCGACCGCATCATCCATTGCATCGATCCCGCCAATTTCGCCTCGCAGGCCGTGGCGCGGCGGCTGGGTGCTGTCAATGAGGGCCCGGGCAAGCTCGAAGGCGAAGTCGTCGATATCTGGGTCACGCAGCGCAGCCGCTGGCCGCGCGATGGTTCTTGAAAAAGCCGGCGTGACGGACGATTCTCTGCTCACCTTGGAGATCGCATCGACCGATGACCTTTGCCGCAACCGAACTGTGCCTGCGCGCCGCCACCGTGACGCTGCTGCTGGTGCTTGCGGCCTTGATGTTCGCAGATTTCCGCACGGTGCTGGCCGGGCGGCTCGCGATCGCCTTCGCGCTCGGCTCGGCCGCGCATGCGGTGACCGCGTCGATGGGTGCCGGGCCGCCGGTCTCGGACTGGCATGCGCCACTGATCGCGCTCTCGACCGGCGATATCGTGGTGTTCTGGCTGTTCACGCGTGCGCTGTTCGATGACGCGTTTCAGCTGCGCTGGTGGCACGGCCTGATCTGGGCTGCGGTCGTCGTCTACAGCTTCGTCAATTGCATGTGGATCGCACCGGACGGTCACGCGCGGATCGCGATCATCATGGTCAATTCGCTCACGCTCGTCTTCGTTGCGCTCGCCGTGGCGCAAACCATCGGATCGTGGTCGGCAGATCTGGTCGAGCGCCGCCGCCGTGTCCGCGTCTTCATCGTCGCCGCGTCTGCGCTGTACGGCGGCATGAACGCGCTGCTTCAGATCGCCTATGCCGGCAGCCGCGTGACCGTGGAATGGGCCAATTTGCTGAACGCGGCCGTGCTCACCGCCGTCGTGGCCGCGATCACCTGGGCGATGATGCGCGTCGACGGCGCCGACCTGTTCACGGTGCCGGCGGAGGCCGTCGTGCTGACGAAGCCGGCCGCGGTCGAGGAGGCGGCGGACCAGAGACTGGTCGATGCCCTGATGCGGCTGATGGCGGACGAGCGCATCTATCGCCACGACAACGTCACGATCGGCACGCTGGCAACCCGGCTGAAGATCCCCGAATATCGTCTCCGGCGGCTGATCAACCAGCGGCTCGGCTACCGCAACTTCAACGTCTTCCTCAACAACCACCGGATCGAGGAGGCCAAGGCCGCGCTCGCCGATCCCTCGCAGGCTGAAGTCCCCGTTATCACCATCGCAATGGACGCCGGCTTCCAGTCGCTAGGCCCCTTCAACCGCGCCTTCAAGGCGACGACAGGCGTGACGCCGACGGAGTATCGGAAGCTGAAAGCGAGCGCCGTGTAGGCGTCGGCCCCCACTGCACCCTCCCCCCTTGTGGGAGAGGGTGGCTTCGATGCGGTAGCATCGAAGCCCGGGTGAGGGGTCGGTTTCCGCGGATAGAGACCCCTCATCCGTCGCGGACTGCGTCCGCGCCACCCTCTCCCACAAGGGGAGAAGGGAAGCGCTGCCTCGGTCGTAGGCCTGTGTAATCGCAGCACATTTTCAGATTCGGCGAGCGGCCCCGAGTTCTCGACTAGCCTCATTTCCAAATCCGGCGAGCGCTTGCGCGCCCGCTCCGGCCTGATCTCCGCCACGCGCCCCATGCGCCATGCCGGAGGATCCCGTGACCCGTCGAAAGCTCGCCTTCATTCTCATTGCCACCACCGCCTGCGGTGCGCTGGCGCTGTCCGCCGCCCGGGCCCGCGATGTGCCCAAGGTCGCGACTGGCTTTGTCGCCAACGTCGTCTGCTCGGAGACCTTCGTCAGCGGGCTCGACCCCCGGCGAAACCTGGCCGAGACCACGGACGCGATGCCGGGGGCCGGCCTGATCACCTGGGCGATGGACACCGAGGTCGACCTCGATCGCAAGGACGTCACCGTAACGCTGTTCGGGCTTGGCCGCAGCCATGCGGTCTATCGCGAGGGCATGGGCTGCACGCTCGATCATGGCGAGACGCTGGCCGATACCGCGCCTCCGCCCTCGAAACCGCAAGCCGCATCGCTGCCCGAGATCGCAGGTCCTGCGCTCGTCGCGCCGCAAAGCCCGCAGCTTGGGGCCGCGCTCGACCGCGCCTTTGCCGAGCCGGCGGAGCCGCCGTTCCGCCACACCCGCGCTGTTGTCGTGATGAAGGACGGTCGCATCGTCGCCGAGCGCTACGCCGACGGCATCCGCATCGAGACGCCGCTGCTCGGCTTCTCCATGAGCAAGTCGGCGATCTCGGCCCTGATCGGAATCCTCGTCCGCGAGGGCAGGCTGACGCGCGACCAGCCGGTCCCGATCGCTGCCTGGCGGAATCCCGACGATCCGCGCCACGCGATCACGGTCGACGAGCTGCTGCGCCACACCGCAGGGCTTGCGCTCGGCAGCTCGCTGCAGGCGTCGCTGGCGTCCGTGCTCGAGCCGGTCAACCGCATGAAGTTCATGGAATCGGATATGGCCGCCTTCGCCGAGAGTGCTCCGCTGGAGAGCGCGCCTGGCCAGGTCTGGAATTATCATGACGGCAACTACCTCATCCTCTCGCATCTGATCCGCAACGCCGCCGGCGGGCACGCGGCGGACGTCATCCGCTTCGCGCGTGAAAAGCTCTTCGGTCCGCTCGGCATGCGCAATGTCGTGATGCAGTTCGATGCTGCGGGCACGCCGGAAGGATCGGGCGCGATGATGGCGAGTGCACGCGACTGGGCGCGTCTCGGCCAGCTCTACCTCAACGACGGGATGGCCGGCGACAAGCGCATCCTGCCGGAGGGCTGGGCGGCCTATTCGGCTTCGGCCACGCCGAATGCCTGGGTCGGCTACGGCGCGGGCTTCTGGACCAATCTCGGCAACAGTTTCGGCGCCAACCATCGCATCGCGCATGGCTGGCCGCGCGATGCGTATTTCGCCAAGGGCACGATCGGGCAGTATGTGATCATCGTGCCGTCACAGCGGCTCGTCATCGTCCGCCTCGGCCGCTCGCCGAACATGCCGCCCGAGGTGGACGGCGTGTTCGATCTGGTTCGCGATGTGGTGACGGCGACCTCCACAAGCGCGCGGCTCGCGGGCGGCAATTGATGGAGACGTCACACACCACCCGCGCGATCGTGAATTGAATCTCGGCCTCCGGAATTTTCTGATGCTGTGGCGCATCTCGCAGGAGGTGCGCCACAGTTCCTTAAGATTACCTCAGCCGGAGACCATCATGCCGAAAGCCTACTGGATCGTGCACGTCACGGTGCACGATGAAGCTCGCTATCCCGAGTATCTCGCCGCCGCGATGCCGGTATTTGCCCGATACGGCGCCCATTTCATCGTGCGCAATGGCTCGTATGAGGTGATGGAAGGTGCGACGCGCCAGCGCAACTTCGTCATCGAGTTCAAGGATCGCGCCACCGCGATGGAGTGCTACACCTGCCCCGACTATCAGGCCGCGAAAGCAATCCGGCAGAAATACTCGGACGGGGATTTTGTGATCATTGATGGAGCGGAGTAGGTCTCCGTCATTCCGGGCTCAGCCCTTCGGGCTGCCCCGGAATGACGAGGGGTCGGAACGCGCCTGCCACCGATTTGCCCGACGACGCAAGCCCCCGCAGCAATTGCGCCTCATCCCCATCGTCGTCCTGGCGAAAGCCAGGACCCATTACCCCAAATGAGAATTGGTGCGCGACGCTGGGGCCGCAGCTCACTCTCACAACGCAACCCTGTGGTTATGGGTCCCCGCTTTCGCAGGGACGACAGCTGTGGGCGCGGCGTGCAGCCTTTGCAGTAACGATAGATCCGCCTACTGCCGCCCCAGCTGCGTCGCCTTCTCCACGCGGTCGAACCGCTCCAGCGTCAGGATCGCGTCCGCGAGCTGGTCGGCGCGCTTGTCGAGCACCGGGCGGGCCAGCGTCAGGAACTTCTGCTGCATCGCCTTTGCATCCGGGAACGAGGTCGGTTCGCCGGATGGATCGGCATAGAGGCGCTCATGGGTGCCGTCATCGGTGGTGATCGAGACGCGGGCGCCGAACGGATGGGTACGGCCGACCTCGAGGCGGTCGTCCTGCACCACGTCGAACTTGTCGGCGAGCGCGTCGATCGCCGCATCACCGAGCCGGTCGTAATCATCCCAGCCGAAATGGCCCTGGTCGAGCGCGATCGCGCCGGTGAAGAACATCGAGAACTGGCCGCCGACCACCGAGGTCGGGTGACGCTTGGTGGCGGCGTCGCCGGTCAGCGTGATGCCGTTGCGGTGCAAGCCGATCTCGACCTTCCTGATCTGGTCCGGCGTCAGATTGTGCTCGCGCCGCATCGCGATCAGCGCGTCGATCGCGGCATGGGTATAGCGGCAGCTCGGATACGGCTTCACGCCGATCTTCAGCGTCTCGTAGGTGTGGCCCAAGCCCGCCACCGCCTTGTCCGGATGGGCGTCATCGGTATAGCCGACCAAAAGGCCGTGCTTGCCCTCGACCGACTCGCTCGAGCCGATGAAGTCGTTGCGCGCAAGCGTCGCTGCGATCACGCCGTTCATCGCGGCGGCGCCGACCTGGTAGCGCTTGTTCCAGGCGCCGTTGACCAGGAATTGCAGCGAGCCCGCGGCCTGGCTGCCGGAGACGCCGAACGCGGAGATGATCTGTTCCTTCGACAGTCCGAACAGTTTTGCCGCCGCCGCGGCGGCGCCATAGGTGCCGGCCGTCGCGGTCGGGTGGAAGCCGCGGGCGTAATGCGAGGTCGGGTCGAGCGCGTTGCCGAGCCGGCAGCACACTTCATAACCGGCAACGATTGCGGTCAGCACGTCGCGGCCGGACGCGCCGACCATCTCGCCGATCGCGAACGCGGCAGGCACCACGGGTGCGCTCGGATGCAGCGAGGAATCGGCGTGGGTGTCGTCGAAGTCGAGCGAATGGCCGAGCGCGCCGTTGAGCAGCGCCGCCACCGCGGGCGTCCAGGTCTTGGTGTCGCCGAACACCGTGGCCTCGCCCTTGCCGTCCAGCGCCAGCGCTTCCAGCATCTTCATCAGCGAGGGCGTCGATTCCGCATCGCGGCGGGCGCGGATGGTGCTGCCCAGGAAATCCAGCGTCAAAACCTTGGCACGCTCCAGCACCTCCGGCGGAATGTCGGAATATTTCAGGTCGGCGACGTAGGCGGCGAGCGTTGCGGTTTCGTGGGCCATCGTGTTTCCTCAATTTTGCGGCGCAGGGTAGGCGGGCGGGTTTGGCCTTTCAAGCCACCTTGCCGCCGCGGGCAGCAGCCATGCTTACGGTCGCTGGACGTCAAGTCATGTAACACGGGCCTTTCCATTGATTGCGGATCAGGGTGCATGAGGACCTTCGCAAAACGCATGTTCGACCAGCTCTGGACCCGCAGGACGCAGTTGGCGCTGGCGGTCCGGATCGCATCCGCCGGCGTGGCCGCCTATACCATCGCGCTCGCGTTGCACCTCATGCTGCCGCTATGGGCGGTGCTGACCTCGCTGATCGTGACCCAGATGAGCGTCGGCCGCTCGCTGAAGGCGACCCGCGACTACATGCTCGGCACCATCGGCGGCGCCATCTATGGCGGCGCGATCGCGGTGCTGATCCCGCATTCCGGCGAGGGCAGCCTGCTGGCGCTGCTGGTGCTGGCGATCGTGCCGCTGGCGTTCATCGCCGCGCTCAATCCCAGCCTGAACTCGGCGACGGTGACGGCGGTGATCGTGCTGCTGCTGCCGACGATGCATCATTCCAATCCGCTGGACTCAGCGATCGACCGCGTCCTCGAGGTCACGGTCGGTGCGCTGACTGGCCTTGTGATCTCGTTCCTGGTGCTGCCGTCGCGCGCGGTCAGCCAGATCAGGGTCAATGCATCGAAGCTGCTGGAACTGCTCTCAGCAGCGTTCGCCGAATTGCTCGCCGGCCTGACCCGCGGGCTCGACAACGACGCACTGCACCGGATCCAGGATGGCATCGGCACCGCGGTGACCAATCTGCACGCGACCGGCCTCGAGGCCGAGCGTGAACGCACCATGCATCTGTCATCCGGGCCGGACACCGGTCCGCTGCTGCGGACCATCCAGCGGCTACGGCACGACGTTGTGATGATCGGGCGCGCCTGCGTGGTGCCGCTGCCGGCCGATATCCAGGCCAGGCTGGCGCGGCCATTGGCCGACGTCAGCCATGCCATCGTGACTTACATGGTGGCGGTCGCGACCGCCCTGCGCGCCGGCAGCGGCCCGGCCGACATGGCGCCGGTCGATGCCGCGCTGCATGCCTACAGCGAGGAGGTTGCCGCGGTGCGCAGCGAGGGCCTGACCCGGGGCCTTCCGGTCGATGCCATGGAGCGGTTCTTCGCGCTCGGCTTTTCGCTCGACCAGATGCGGCAGAACCTGAACGACCTCAAGCGCTGCCACGGCAATTGGTGCACGAACGAGGATTCTTCCGAGAAGATCGTTGCGGAAACTTCGGAGAAGAGCGCGGCATGACCCGTGGCTATGCCGTGCGGCGCGTCAGGCCCTTGCTCTCCATGCGCCAGATCAGGAGATCGATACGGTCCTGACCGAAGAACGGTTCGTTGGCGAATACAAAGGTCGGCACACCCCAATGGCCGGAGGCCGCATGCGCGTCCTCGTTGCCCTTGATGACCGCTTCATGGCGATCGGGATCGGCCGCGATCGCCGCATCCATCGCGGCGAGATCGAAGCCTGCGGCATCGGCCGCTTTCGCCAGATGATCGCCCTCGTTCCAGCCCTTCACCGAGCCGTCCCACAGCACGCGGCTGATGGCGGAGGTGAAGGCAAGCGACCGCCCCTCGAGCTGCGCGGCGGCGCCGAGCCGGGTCAGGCGGTGGATGTAGGGCTGATGCGTGGCGACGTCGAGCGTCGTCATGTCTTGCACGATCGGGTCCGGGCGCGGAAAGCGGAACGGGATGTTCTCGTGCTTGGCGACGCGGCTGGAATCCAGCACGACATAGCGGGCGAATTGCGGATTGGTCTTCTTGAAGAAGCCGGGCACGCGCACCGCGAGCGGATAGACCGGCCGCAAATTCACCGCGACATCGTAGTCGGCGACCATCTTCAGCGTCTTCGGCAACGCCAGATAGCTGTACGGACTGCGGAACGAGAAGAACAGGTCGACCGACAAGGTCATGCGCTAGCCTCCGTTCGGTGTGACCTCGTCGACCTTCATCCGGCAACCTTCATCCTACCAGTCTGCGTGCCAGCAGGCGGAAACGCAAGATCAGGAGGGTCGCGTAGACCGCAGTTCCGAGCGACAATCCGATCCAGACGCCGGGGGCGTTGAGGTTGGCCCAGAAGGCCAGCGCAGAGGCCGACGCAAAGCCGATCAGCCAATAGCTGATGACGGCGAACAGCAGCGGCACCTGGGTGTCGTTCATGCCGCGCAGCGCGCCGGCGGTGGTGGTCTGCACGCCATCGGCGATGAAGAACGTCGCGCCGATCAGGAGCAGCATTGCGGTGAGCTGCGCGGTGGCGTCGGAGGCTTCGCCGAGGAACAGGGCCGCGATCTCGAAGCGCGCCAGAATCACCGCGAGCGTCATGATGCTCATGAAGACGCCGGAGAGCGCGACCGCGACGAAGCCGGCACGCTGCACCGCGTCGGGGTCACGGCGGCCGACGGCGTGGCCGACCCGCACGGTGGCGGCCATGCTGACGCCGAACGGCACCATGAACAGGATCGCCGCGATCTGCAGCGCGATCTGGTGCGCCGCCAGCGCCGTGGTGCTGATCAGCCCCATCAGCAGGCCGGCCGCGCCGAACAAGCCGTACTCCAGCAGAAAGGCGATCGAGATCGGCGCGCCGACGGCGACAAGCTTGCCCATCAACGGCCAGTCGATGCGCCAGACGCGGCTGAACACATGGTACTTGCGGAACGGGCGGCGCCGCGCCGCGAACCACGCGCCGGCGAGGAAGGTGCCGAGATTGACGATCGTGGTCGCAAGTCCGGCGCCGAACATGCCGAGTTCGGGCATGCCCCCTTTGCCGTAGAGCAGAAGATAGACCATCAGTGCATTGGCCGGGATCGCCGCGAGCGTGATCCACAGCACCGGCTCCGGCCGGTTCACCGCGCTCATGAAGCCGCGGATCGCAATGAACCACAGCGCCGGCAGGATGCCCCAGGCGAGCCCGAACAGATATTGCTGCGCCAGATGCGCGGTGGCCTGGGTCTGGCCGAGCGCGAGCAGGATGCGCTCGCCATGGAACGGCAGCGCCATCAGCGGCAGCACCATGAAGAACCCGGTCCACAGGCCGACGCGGAGCGCGCGCCGCATCACGCGCGGGTTGCGGGCGCCGAATGCCTGCGCGGCCAGCGGCGAGACCGCCGACATCATGCCCATGCCGATCGTGAAGCTGACGAAATACACGGTGTGCGCCAGCGCCGCCGCGGCGACGTTCTCGCTGCCGAGCCGGCCGATGAAGGCGAGATCGGTCGTCATCATCGCGATCTGCCCGAGCTGTGTCAGCGCAAGCGGCACGGCGAGCTTCAGCGTTTCGGCGAGCTCGGCCGTGAGCAGCTTGCGAGAGGGGACGACGGCCGCGCGCGCCGCGGCCGGGTCGATCTTGTCGATGCAGGTCATGACGGCACGCTTAGCACGGCAAACCGGCCGGAAGGATGGCCAAACTGCCCAAACGCGACGATCTCACGCAGAGATCATCGCCTCCCAAATTGTCGTTTGAGCATGGTCCGACCGGAAGAACGCTTCACGTTTTTCCGGATCATGCCCGGATCACGATCGCGCTGGTATCCGCTTGATCTTGGCGCCGAGCGCGTTGAGTCGTTCGTCGATCCGCTCATAGCCGCGCTCGATCTGGTCGGCATTGTTGATGGTGGAGGTGCCGTTGGCGCACACCGCGGCCAGCAGCATCGCCATACCGGCGCGGATGTCGGGCGAGTTCATCGGCGCGCCGCGCAGCCGGCTCGGACCGGCCACGATCGCGCGGTGCGGATCGCACAGCACGATCCGGCCACCCATCGCGATCAGGTTGTCGACGAAGAACATCCGCGACTCGAACATCTTCTCGTGCATCAGGATGACGCCGTCGCACTGCGTCGCGGTGACGATCGCGATCGACATAAGGTCCGCCGGGAAGGCGGGCCAGGGCTGGTCCTCGAGCTTCGGCACGTGGCCGCCGAAATCGTCCTGGATCTTCATGGTCTGGTTCGACGGCACGACGAGGTCGTCGCCCTCGACGCCGCAGACGATGCCGAGCCGTTCAAAGCCCATCCGGATCGAGCGCAAATGCTCGACGCCGGCGCGCGCGATGCGCAGCGGCGAGCGGGTCACCGCGGCAAGCCCGATCAGCGATCCGACTTCGATATGGTCGGGCTGGATCGCGTAGCTCGTGCCGCCGAGCGTCGCCTGGCCGTGCACTGTGATGGTGTTGGTGCCGATACCTTCGATCTTCGCGCCGAGCGCGACCAGGAAATTGGCGAGGTCCTGCACATGCGGCTCGGAGGCCGCGTTGCGCAGATAGGTGGTGCCGCGGGCGGCGACGGCGGCGACCAGCGCGTTCTCCGTCGCGGTGACGCTGGGCTCGTCGAGGAACACATCGGCGCCCTTCAGGCGCGCGGCGCGGAATTCCAGCCGGTGCGTCGCGGTGACCGTGGCGCCGAGCTGCTCGAAGGCCAGAAAATGCGTGTCGAGCCGGCGGCGGCCGATCACGTCGCCGCCGGGCGGCGGCAACGCGACCTCGCCGCAGCGGGCGAGCAGCGGACCTGCCAGCAGGATCGAGGCGCGGATCCGCGCGCACAGAGCCGGATCGAGATCGGCGGCGCGGATCTCCTTGGCATGGATCTGCAGCGTGTTGCGCTCGGTCCATTCGGCGCTGGCGCCGACCGAGCGGCACAGCTCGACCAGCGTTTCGGTGTCGCGAATGCGCGGCACGTTGGTCAGCGTGACCGGATGCTCGGTGAGCAGGGCAGCTGCGATGATCGGCAGCGCGGAGTTCTTGTTGCCCGACGGCTCGATGGTGCCCGAAAGGCGGCGGCCGCCTTCGACGATGTATTGGATCGGCGGCACGCGGAATGTCCCCTAACGCATCATCCAGACTTGGATTCGAATGTGGCCACGCGAAATTCCGCAACGGAATCAATGGCTGTCCGGCACCGTAACACAACTCCCGGCGCAGCTTCCACACGAAAGGTAGCCGCGCGACGGTGCGAAGCGCGCGGTCACGGACACGTCATCTCGGCCGAGCCGTCGCGTCGGCAGCGCATGTCGGCCTGGCCGCCGGGAGCAGGTCCCTAGATGTCGATGGTGGCGCTGAGCGAGTTTTCCTGGATGAAGTCGCGGCGTGGTTCGACCACGTCGCCCATCAGCTTGGTGAAGATATCGTCGGCCTCGTCGACCTCCTTGATCTTCACCTGGAGCAGCGAGCGCGCCTCGGTGTCCAGCGTCGTCTCCCACAGCTGCTCCGGGTTCATCTCGCCGAGACCTTTGTAGCGCTGCAGCGAGATGCCCTTGCGGGCGGCATCGGTCACGGCCTCGAACAGGTCGATCGGGCCGTGAATGGTCTGCTCGGCATCCTTGCGCCGGAGCTTGCCCGCCCGCACGTAGATCTCCTGCAGCCTGGTCGCATACTCGTCGAGCTTGCGTGCATCGGCCGAGCCGAGAAACGCGTCGTCGATCACGGCCACTTCCTTGACGCCGCGCACGGTGCGCTCGAACTGGAAGCCCTGTCCTTCCGTGAAGGTGCCGATCCAGCCGCGCTCCACTTCGTCGGCAACCGCATCCAGCCGCTTGGCGATGTAATCAGCCGCGGAGTTGGCGGTCGCGATATCGCTGGTGATTCTCGGGGTCAGCACGCCGGCGATCGCGGCCTGCTCGATCACCGCGCGATTGTAGCGGCTGTGCAGGTTGCGCAGCACGGAGCGGATCGTCCGGGCGTCTTCGACCAGCGACAGCAGGTCACGGCCCGAGCGGTCTTCGCCGGAGGCCGGCTTGAAGACGCATTCGTCGAGCCCGGTCGAGATCAGATAATCCTCGAGGGCGCGCTCGTCCTTCAGATATTGCTCGGACTTGCCGCGCGAGACCTTATAGAGCGGCGGCTGGGCGATGTAGAGAAAGCCGCCATCGATGATCGAGCGCATCTGGCGATAGAAGAAGGTCAGCAGCAGCGTGCGGATATGGGCGCCGTCGACGTCGGCGTCGGTCATCACGATGATCTTGTGGTAGCGCAGCTTGTCGACCGAGAAGTCGTCGCTGATGCCGGTGCCGAGCGCGGTGATCAGCGTGCCGATCTGCTCCGACGACAGCATCTTGTCGGGGCGCACGCGCTCGACATTGAGGATCTTGCCGCGCAGCGGCAGCACCGCCTGGAATTCGCGGTTGCGGCCCTGCTTGGCGCTGCCGCCTGCCGAGTCACCCTCGACGATGAACAGTTCGGACTTCGCCGGATCCTTCTCCTGGCAGTCGGCGAGCTTGCCGGGCAGCGAGGAGACGCTGAGCGGATTCTTGCGGGTCAGCTCGCGTGCCTTGCGTGCAGCCTCGCGGGCGGCGGCGGCCTGGATCACCTTGCCGACGATTTCCTTGGCTTCCTTCGGATTCTCCTCGAACCAGGCCGCCAGCGCCTCGTTCAGGACGTTCTCGACCACCGGTCGAACCTCCGAGGACACCAGCTTGTCCTTGGTCTGCGACGAGAATTTCGGATCGGGCACCTTCACCGACAACACCGCGGTGAGGCCTTCGCGGCAATCGTCGCCGGTCAGCGCGATCTTTTCCTTCTTCGCATTGGCCTCGGCATAGCCGTTGACCTGGCGCGTCAGCGCGCCGCGGAAGCCGGCCAGATGGGTGCCGCCGTCGCGCTGCGGGATGTTGTTGGTGAAGCACAGCACGTTCTCGTGGTAGCTGTCGTTCCACCACAGCGCGGCTTCGACGCCGATGCCGTTGGCTTCCGCGCGCACCATGATCGGCGCCGGCACGATCGCCTTCTTGTTGCGGTCGAGATATTTGACGAATTCCTCGACGCCGCCGGAATAGTGCATCTCCTCGCGCTTCTCGACCGCGTGACGCATGTCGGACAGCACGATGTGGACGCCCGAATTGAGGAAGGCGAGCTCGCGCAGCCGGTGCTCGAGCGTCGCGAAATCATATTCGATGTTCTTGAAGGTCTCGGGCGAGGCGAGGAAGGTGACCTCGGTGCCGCGCTTGCCCGGGGCATCGCCGACCACCTTGAGCGGCGCGACGGCATCGCCGTGCGCGAATTCGATGTAGTGCTCCTTGTCGTCGCGCCAGATCCGCAAGCCCAGCTTGCTGGACAGCGCGTTGACGACGGAGACGCCGACGCCGTGCAGACCGCCGGAAACCTTGTAGGAGTTCTGGTCGAACTTTCCGCCGGCGTGGAGCTGGGTCATGATGACCTCGGCCGCCGAGACGCCTTCGCCCTTGTGGATGCCGACCGGAATGCCGCGGCCGTCGTCGTACACGGTGACGGAATTGTCGGCGTTGAGGGTGACCAGGACGCGGCTTGCATGGCCCGCCAGCGCCTCGTCGATCGCGTTGTCGACGACCTCGTAGACCATGTGGTGCAGGCCGGAACCGTCGTCGGTGTCGCCGATATACATGCCGGGCCGCTTGCGGACGGCGTCGAGGCCCTTCAGCACCCGGATCGATTCCGCACCATATTCGGCCGGAATGGGATGCTCAGATTCGGCAGGGGTCTGCCGGGCAGGTTCAGTCATGTGAGGCCTTCGAGGATGTCCCGAATCAGCTGCACAAAATGAGGCGCTGATTCCGCTATTTGTGCCATGAAAGAGCAGTTGCGCCTAGCGCAAAGTCTCTGTCTACAAACTATTGAATAAATAGGATTTTTTCGACCTGTTTCAAGGCTCTCAAAGGCCGATTCCGGAGGCTCTGAAAAGCCCGATTCGAAGGCAGATTCGAGCCCCTTTCGGAGACGATTCCCCGCCCTTAGGCGCGCCGTGTGGCGCGGCCGGATTCGACGTCGAAAATCTCTCCCGTCGGGCCGATATCGACGAAGGCGGCAGGGTCGGCGCCGGTCATCCAGACCTGTGCGCCGAGCTTGGCGAGCTCGTCGAAGAGCGCCTTGCGCCTATTGGGATCGAGATGGGCGACGACCTCGTCGAGCAGCAGCAGCGGCACGATGCCGGTCATCTCCGCGACCATCGTGGCATGCGCCAGCACCAGCCCGATCAACAGCGCCTTCTGCTCGCCGGTCGAGGCGTCGCGCGCCGGCATGCTCTTCGGCGCGTAGATCACCTGCAGATCGGTCAGATGCGGTCCGTCGAGCGTGCGCCCGGCGGCGGCGTCGCGCGGACGGCTGGCGCGCAGGATCTCGCGGTAGCGGTCCTCCACCGCGGTCGCGGGCTCCTGCAGCAGCGCGTTCTCCATCCAGCCGTCGAGCATGATCTCGGCGGAGGGGAAGGCCGAGGCGGCGCCGCGCTCGTGCAGCATCGCGGCGAGCTTGGCGGCGGTCTGGCCGCGCGATGCGGCGACCGCGACCGCAAGCTCGGCGGTCTCGCGCTCGATCGCGTCACACCAATGGTCGTCGTAGTTGCGCACTTCGAGCAGCCGGTTGCGCGAGCGCAGCGAGCGCTCCAGCGCCGAGACCCGGCTGGAGTGCTCGGAATCGATCGCCAGCACCAGGCGGTCGAAGAAGCGCCGCCGCTCGGAGGCGGCGCCCATGAACAGGCCGTCCATCGCCGGCGTCAGCCACACCATGCGCAGGTGGTCGCCGAACGCGGTCGCGGACCCCACCGGTTCGCGATCGATGCGGCAGCGTCGGCTGTTGCTCGCCTCGCCGGTCGGGGGATCGATGCCGGTGCCGAGCGTGGCGAGGCCGAGCGCACCCTCGACTTCGGCCGAGACCGCCCAGGAGCCGTCGCCCTGATTGTCGGCGATGTCCTCCAAGGTCGCGCGGCGTAGCCCGCGGCCCGGCGACAGGAACGAGACCGCCTCCATGCAATTGGTCTTGCCGGCGCCGTTCGGCCCGACCAGCACCACCATGTCGCCCGCGACCTGCAGCGTCGCCGTCCGGTAATTCCGAAAATGCGTCAGCGACAGGCGATGAATGCGGGATGGGGTCATGTTACCTTGTCATTGCCGGGCTTGACCCGGCAATCCATCGTCCGCGCTAGCGGACAATTTCACCATATAAGTCTCGCCAGTCGGGATTGCCGGCAACGATCAGATCAATCTTCCACTCACGCGACCAGTGCTTGATGTTTTTCTCGCGCTGAAGCGCCGCGGCGATTGTCTCATGGGCCTCAAAGTCGACGAGGGTCTTGATGCCGTACCGCTTGGCAAAGCCTTCGGCGAGACCCTCGCGATGCTCGTAAACTCGCCGGACCAGATTATTGGTCACGCCAACGTAGAGAGTTCCACCGGGCTTGCTCGCGAGGATGTACACCCAATAGGTCATCTCTTGTTCGATGGATGGCCGGGTCAAGTCCGGCCATGACGAGAGGAGAAATCACACCCGCATCGGCATCAGCACGTAGAGCGCGCCCTTGCTGTCGCGGTCCTGCACCAGGGTCGGGGAGCCGGGATCGGCGAGCTTCAGCACCGCGACCTCGCCCTCGATCTGGGCGGCGATGTCGAGCAGATAGCGCGAGTTGAAACCGATATCGAGCGCGTCCGAGGCGTACTCGACCTCGAGCTCTTCGGTGGCGCTGCCGGAATCCGGGTTGGTGACCGAGAGCACCAGCTTGCCGGCGGACAAGGCCAGCTTCACGGCGCGGCCGCGTTCGCTGGAAATGGTCGAGACGCGATCGACGGCGGCCTCGAAATCCTTCTTGTCGACCACCAGTTCCTTGTCGTTGTTCTGCGGAATGACGCGGCCATAGTCCGGGAAGGTGCCGTCGATCAGCTTCGAGGTCAGCACCACATTGCCGAGCGTGAAGCGGATCTTGCCATCCGACAGCTCGATCGAGATCTCGGCGTCGTCGCCCTCGATCAGCCGCTGCACCTCGCCGACCGTCTTGCGCGGGACGATCACGCCGGGCATGCCGGTCGCGCCCTTGGGCAGCGGGAGGTCGATCTGCGCCAGACGATGGCCGTCGGTCGCAACCCCGCGCAGGGTCGCAGCCTTGGCGCTGCCGGCGGCGTGCAGATAGATGCCGTTGAGGTAATAGCGGGTCTCTTCGGTCGAGATCGCAAACTGGGTGCGGTCGATCAGCCGCTTGATGTCGGATGCCGGCAGCGAGAACGAATGCGTCATGTCGCCGGCGGCAAGGCCCGGGAAATCGCTCTCGGGCAGGGTTTGCAGCGTGAAGCGCGAGCGGCCGGCGCGCACCGCGAGCACCGAGCGGTCGCCGTCGGCCTCGAGCACGATCTGCGAGCCGTCGGGCAGCTTGCGGACGATGTCATAGAACATGTGCGCGGGCACCGTGGTCGAGCCGGCGGTTCCGGTCTCGGCGGCCAAGGTCTCCGTCACCTCGAGATCGAGGTCGGTTGCCTTCAGCGACAATTTGGCGCCCTCGGCGCGGATCAACACGTTGCCGAGGATCGGGATGGTGTTGCGGCGCTCGACCACGCGGTGAACGTGACCCAGCGATTTCAGGAGTTGCGCGCGCTCGACGGTGACCTTCATTGCAATACCCGCCAGATCCCTCAGATGAAAAAGCCGGGCGGCCGTTCAGGGCAGCACCGCAGCATTGGAAACCCGATAAGCCGGATCAATACCGGATTTGATCAAACCCACGGGGGGACCGCAAGGTGGCGCGGATGGGCGGCCGGTGCAAGGGATACGGGCGCGAAACGGGCCCCGTTCCCCACGTTTTGGGTCGGAAAAAAGTTTAGCCCTCCCCTCTTGATAAAGGGGAGGGCCATGGAACGAGCCGGCCAAATGAGGCGGCCTTATTCCTGCAGTCTTATTCCTGCAATTGACGCTTCAGCGATTCGACTTCCTCTGACAGCGCCGTGTCCTTGGCGACCAGTGCCTCAATCTTGCGCACCGCGTGCAAAACCGTGGTGTGGTCGCGGCCGCCGAAGCGCCGGCCGATCTCCGGCAGCGAACGCAGGGTCAGCGTCTTGGCCAGATACATCGCAACCTGGCGCGGACGCACCACGTTGGCGGTGCGGCGGGACGACAAGAGGTCGGAGCGGCTGACATTGTATTGCCGGGCGACCACGCGCTGGATGTCCTCGATCTTGATCCGCTTCGGCTCCTGCGGGCGGATCAGGTCGCGCACCTCGCGCTCGGCCATCTCCAGCGTCACCGGCTGGTTGTTGAGCTTGGAGTGCGCCAAGAGGCGGTTGATCGCGCCTTCGAGGTCGCGGCCGTTATGGGTGATGGTGCGCGCCAGATAGTCGAGCACTTCCTCCGGCACATCGAATGTCGCATGGTGGGCGCGGGCCGCGGCGACGCGCGACTTGAGGATGCCAAGCCGCAGTTCCTCGCCGAGCGAACCCATCTCGACCACCAAGCCACCGGCGAGCCGCGAGCGCACGCGGTCGTCGAGGCTTTCGAGGTCGGACGGCGGACGGTCGGCGGCGATCACGACCTGGCGGCCGGCGTCGATCAGCGCGTTCAGCGTGTGGCAGAACTCGGCCTGCGTCGACTTGCCTTGCAGGAACTGCAGATCGTCGATGACCAGCACGTCGATGCCGCGCAGGGCCTCCTTGAACGCCAGCGCCGTCTGCGTCTTCAGCGCCGCGACGAAGCCGTACATGAACTTCTCGGCAGTGAGATACAGCACCTTGCGCTCGCCGCCGGAATTGCCGGCCCAGGTCACGGCCTGCAGCAGGTGCGTCTTGCCGAGGCCGACGCCGGCATGGATGTAGAGCGGGTTGAACATCACGGGATCGCCGCGGCGACCTTCCGCGACCTGGCGCGCAGCCGCATGGGCCAGCGTGTTGGAGCGGCCGACGACGAAGCTTGCAAAGGTCAGGCGCGGATCGAGCGGCGAGCCGCCAAGCGCGTCATGGCTGGCGGACACCGGCGCCGTCGCGAACGAGCGCAGTTCAGGCGCGGGACGGCCGTCATTGCGTTCGACACGGCGCACTTCGGCCGGCGCAGCCGCTTCCTTCACAGGGGCCATCGCGCGGATCGCCGAGCGCACGGTGAGGTCGATGCGATGCACTTCGGGCATCTCGGCCTGCCAGCAGGAGAGCACGCGTTCGGCGTAATGCGCCTGGATCCAGCTCTTGAGGAACCGGGTCGGAACCGACAGATGCACGCTCTCATCGTGCACGCTCTCGAGATCCATCCGCGCGAACCAGCTCGTGTAGACGTCCTCACCAACGCTCGTCCGCAAACGTCCCTTTACCCGCGACCAGCGATCCTGTTCCGTGTTCGTCATTGCCTTCGTACTTTTCCAAAACTGAGAGATGATGATTGCGAAAGCGCCGCGCAGGGGTCCTGCCACGACGCGACCTCTAGCGGGCGCGGTCTGCTCCGGACAAAGCTCTCCCGTGTGGCGGCCATGCGCCACGCGACAGGTCAGCTGTTTGGAGAAGATGCGTCCCGCGAGGTCAGCGCGTACTCGACGGCCTCTGCGGGTAAGAGCCAGCGTCCGAGGGGTTGATTACGGCACCACAGGAAATCTGCACTTGGGCTGTCGTTGGTTCGACTGCAGTGATGATACCGTAAGACATAAGTCCTCCCCCTCCCACCGCGACGTATCGCGGCAAGTTGTCAGCTTGCTGGTGTCTTCAAAATCGAACTGCCGCTACCGAACACCGAAATGCCCGGCGCTTCGCCGCCGCGTGTCGTCGTCAATCCGTTCGCTTGCGCCGCGTTCCCGCTGCCAGATTCCGACTGACGTCCTGGTCTCTCTTGTTCGATCCCCCAAATTGCCGGGGACATCGCGGGAGATATTTTGACACAGGTCGACCGTCCTCATATCGCTATGAGCCGTCAATCTAGCTTCGCTTGGAAAGCGTCGCTAACGCGCACACCGCCGCCGATTTGCACGTCCGCCCTTGGGTCTCAAACCGCGCTGATCTGGAGAGCCGTGGGCGTCGCGAACAAGAAATAAATACACCAAGCGCATTTTCTGACAATCCGTGGATTCGACGGGGGTCGAGACTCTTGGCGACTGTTGCGGTGTTGTCGACGCTGAGTTGCGAAAGCAAGGTTTTGAATCAGCGCACAGATTCACGCGTGTCACAAACGACGGTGCAATACCAAAAATTTTTCATAGAAAATTTACATTTGGTCTCGCGCCGGTCATTTTTCCAATCGCTGTTCGGCGCTATGTGCATAAGTAATTCGCGAGACGTCATTTTTCGCGATTACTTTTGCAGGGTAACCCCGCTGCGCAATTTTCAACGCGAGATATTCGCGCGCTATTCCATCTATCTAGCTTAGCGCAGAACAATCTGTACGCGAGTGCGGCACGTTAAGCATGTTGAGCCGGTAGAACTACGGACGCGACGAAACATGACACGCAGTTCGTTGCGCGGCAACGCCGAGTCTTCTCGCGCTACGAAACTTCCACGACAAAATGCGAGACCAAAACAAAAAGCCCGGCGCGAGCCGGGCTTGGTGACAAATGTGTTCTTCGGTCAGCTCACGCGGCGAGCTGTACTCCGCAGGCTTACTTGGCGAGCTTGGCGATGCTCTGCGCGAGGCGAGACACCTTCCGGCTCGCGAGGTTCTTGTGAATGATGTTGCGCTGCGCTGCCTTCATCAGTTCGGGCTCGGCCTTGCTCATCGCCTTGAGTGCCGCCTCGCGGTCGCCGCTCTTGATTGCTTCCTCGACGGTGCGCACCGCGCCACGCATCTGCGTGCGGCGCGACTTGTTGACGATGGTGCGGCGGGCAATCTTGCGGGTCGCCTTCTTGGCGGAAGTGGTGTTGGCCATGATTCTCTAACTGTCCTTCGGCGGTGATCGCTCGGTGGTCGGGCTTGCGCGCACCGGCCGGTTCAAATCTCAACTCTGATGTATTTGTCCAAGGTGTCCTTGAGGCGGCCATGCCAAGGCGCATAATGCTGCCCCCGCATGCGGCACTGTCCAAAGAACAGCGGCGGCAGGATTGCGCCCGCCGCCATCGGCCGGTCTTATAGATGGCGCAGGCTTAACCGTCAACGCTTTCGGGACCGAAAATGGGCCTGAAATCGGCCTCGCGAGAGCCAGATAAGCCGCTGAAGAGGTTGAATTTCCGGGGGGCGCCCGGTAAGGCCTGTCGACGCGTGGGGCGTGACAGGGAGTTAGGGTGACGCATGATCCGCGGCTTTTTCCGCCTGATCGGCCTTTTGCTGCTGGCCGGCAGTTTCATCTTCATGGTCTATGACGGGGCCCGCTACGTCGCCGACCAGAGCCTGCGGTTCACCCAATTCGGCCAGTTCTGGAACGATATCCATCAGTCGAGCCAGCAGGCGTTCCATGCCTGGGTGGATCGCTTCGCGCCCTGGCTCTGGAACGGCGTGATCCGCGTGCTTCTGGAGCAGCCGGTGTTCGCGGTGCTCGGCATTGCCGGCATCCTGCTGATGATCCTGTTCCGGCCGCGCAAGCCGCTGATCGGCTACGCACGCGACTGAGCTGGCTGCAGCCCTCTTGAGCTTCTCTTGGCCGCTGCCGTCAGTAACGGGGCTGCCATCATCCGCGTAAGGACATATATAGGTGACAGCCGGCCCGCAGGCCGTTGCCGCGTCGGCCGATGTCCCGCCCGGAGGTATCCATGTTGTTCATGCGCAAGACCACCGCGTTGCCGAGCGCCGCCGAGGCGCTGCCTGGCCGCGCGACGCCGATCCCGACCGCGACCACGCACTTCGTCAGTGGCAGCAAATTGACGCCGCCTTATCCGCAAGGCCTCGAGCAGGCCGTGTTCGGCCTCGGCTGCTTCTGGGGCGCGGAGCGGAAGTTCTGGGAACTCGGCGACGGAATCTACACCACCGCGGTCGGCTATGCCGGCGGCCACACGCCGAACCCGACCTATGAAGAGGTGTGCTCGGGACGCACCGGCCACACCGAAGTCGTGCTGGTCGTGTTCGACCCGAAGAAGATCTCCTACGAGAAGCTGCTGAAGACGTTCTGGGAGAACCACAACCCGACGCAGGGCATGCGTCAGGGCAACGACATCGGCACGCAGTATCGTTCTGCGATCTACACGTTCAGCGACGCGCAGCACAAAGCCGCCGATGCGTCGCAGGCGATGTATCAGAAGGCGCTCGCTGCCAAGGGCCTCGGCGCGATCACGACGGAAGTGGCACCGGCCGGCGAGTTCTACTTCGCGGAGGACTACCATCAGCAATACCTCGCCAAGAATCCGGCGGGCTATTGCGGGCTTGGCGGCACCGGCGTGTCCTGCCCGATCGGCGTCGGCGTCACCGCCTGATCGCTCTGTCATGCGCTAAATCGAGGGGGAGGCGGGCTTTCCGGCTCCCCACTCGGTTCTCGAAAACCCTTTATTAACCATAAGTGGTGCAAGACTGGGCTTGTCTCGCCGTTGAGGGATAGGTCCGGTGCCGGTTGCACGCGCGTTACGATTGCCGATCACTGCCGTTGTGGCTGCGCTCGCGTTGTCTGGCTGCATGAGCACGTCGGGTCCGGTTGCCATGGGCCCGCAAGGTTTGGGCCCGCAAGGTGTCGATGCCGTCACCTATGGACCGGCTTACGCATCCGCTCCGGTTGCTGATGCCGGCGGTGGCGGTGCGATCAGCGCTCTGCGTTCCGCCTTTGCCAGTGCTTCTCCTGGTTATGGCTATGCCGCCCCGGGCGCCGCTCCGGTGGTTTATGCCGCCGCACCGGGTGGGCCCGCCGGTTACGACAACTCCTATCATCTCGGCCCGGGCGACAAGCTCCGGGTCGTGGTCTACGGCCAGGAAGGCCTGACCAACTCCTACGCGATCGACGCCGCCGGCTCGATCACCATGCCGCTGATCGGCTCGGTGCCGGCGCGCGGCCGCACGCCGGCCGGGCTCGCCGGTGAAATCTCGGCACGGCTGCGCAACGGCTTCATCCGCGATCCTTCGGTGGCGGTCGAGATCGAGTCCTACCGGCCGTTCTTCATCCTCGGCGAGGTCCAGGCTCCCGGCCAGTATCCCTATGTGCCGAACATGACCGTCGAAAGCGCGGTCGCGATCGCCGGCGGCTTCTCGCCGCGCGCCAAGCGCGACCAGGTCACCCTCACCCATACCGATGCGTCCGGCTCCGGCCGCTTCGTGGTGCCGCTGGGCACGCCGATGAGCCCGGGCGATACGGTGTTCGTCGGCGAGCGCTGGTTCTGACGAAGGACAACGTCCTTCGTCATTCCGGGGCGATGCGCAGCTCGAACCCGGAATCTCGAGATTGGCTCGCGCCTCGCGCGTCCCGGAATGACGGTGGAATAGGGGTGCGCCCTATTTCCGCAGATGCTTTCCGAAAAATTCCATGCTGCGCGGCCAGGCGGTGTCGGCGCTCGCCTTGTCGTAGCTTGCGCGCTCGTCGCAATGGAAGCCGTGCTGCGCGCCCGGATAGATGAAGACCTCGACCTCGGGCCGCTTCGACTTGATGGTCTCGACATCGCTCAAAGGAATGCCGGCATCCTTCTCGCCGAAATGCAGTTGCGTCGGCACGGCCGGCTTGTCGTCGGCGAAGCGGATGACGGCGCCGCCGTAGTAGCCGATCGCGGCCGAGAGCCCGGTTAGCTTGGTGGCGGCCGCATAGGCGATGCTGCCGCCGAGGCAGAAGCCGATGATGCCGACCGGCCCGGCCGACTTCACCGCGTCGATCGCTGCCTGGCTGTCGCGCAGCATCGCGGCAAAGTCCGGATTGGCGACGAACTTGCGCGCTTCGGCCACCTCATCGGGGGAATAGCCGCTCTGGAAGTTCGGCGTGATGCGGTCGAAGATCGACGGCGCAACCGCGACATAGCCTTCCTTCGCCAGCCGGTCGCAAACCGAGCGGATGTGGTGGTTGACGCCAAAGATCTCCTGGATCACCACGATCGCGCCCTTTGGCGCGCCAGCGGGATCGGCGCGATAGGCGCCGAGTTCAAATCCGTCCGAAGCCTTCAGCTTGATGTCTTGTCCCATAGTCCATCCTTGTCATGTTGGGGGTTGCATGAAGCTTTCGGTGATGAGGTTTAGCGCCACATCCAGTTCTCGCCCCAGTCGGCCTTCCAGCCGGCGAGCCGGCCTTTGCGGAATTGCAGATAGAGACGATCATGGTGCGGAAACAGCCCGCTGCCGCCGAGGTCGCGGAAGGTCAGGAAGATCTCATTGCCGGGCCGTCCGCTGACATGAGTGAAGGGGGTGCCCAGCGCGCGCTGCGCGTCCGCGACGTCCATGCCGAACACGAGCGGTGTGTGGTTCGACAGCGTCGCGGTGAAGGTTGGCGTGGCCGAGTCGGCGAACGGCCGCAGCTTCTGGGCGTTCGCTCCTGTCGCGGCCGCCGTCAGCAACAAGGCGACGACAATCGGCTTCATGAGGCGGCCTTTCCCGGCGCGTTGGCCTCGAGGCCATCGAGGAACGGCAGCACGGCGGCGATGAAGGCCTGCGGCTGGTCGATGTTGACGGCATGGCCGGCGTTCGGAATCACCGCCTTCTGCGCACCCGGGATCTTTGCCGCCATGTAGTCGGACGCCGCCAGGAACGGCGTGTCGTCGGCCCCGACCACAACCAGCGACGGCACCTTGATTTCGGGCAATGACTCGATCACCCGCGCATCGCGCTGCGCCAGCATGCCGCGCGCGGCGAGCGCCAGGCCCCTGGCATTGCGATGCGTGACCGACGCACGCTCGGCGCTCAAGGACTTCAACACCTCGAGCCCCTCACGGTCGAAGCGGTCGCCGGTGTCGCGGGCGCGCGTGTTCCAGACCTCGCGGGCGTCGTCCTTCTTGAATCCCGGGCCGGTGTCGATGATCAAGAGCGCGCGCACCCGCTCCGGATGGGCGCGGTGGAAGGCAAGCGACATGTAGCCGCCGAGCGACAGGCCGCCGACGATCGCCTTGTCGGCGCCGGCAACATCGAGCAGGGCGGCGATGTCGCCGACCGTCGCCGCTTCACTATAAGCATCCGGACTGTCGGGATAGTCGGACTGGCCGTGTCCGCGCATGTCCCACAGGATCAGCCTGTGCCGCTTCGACAGCGCCTCGATCTGGCCGTGCCACATCGCAGAGGTCGACGAATAGCCGTGGGTGAGGATCAGGGGCGGGCCGCTGCCGTGAATCTCGTAGTAGATATCGACGCCGCTGCGGTTGAGCTTGGCCATTGACGGGCTCCTTCTGTTGTCGATGTCAGGTCCGGCAGCGCTACCGACCTTGGTAGGAGTGATCGATACGGCATCAATACTGGCATTTCAAAAGCTTCATGCCGTTGCCGCATCGCACAACGGGTAGTTTCCGAAATTTATTCCTTTCGAGCAATTCCAAATTGGATTGCCTCCAGCCGGGAACCGGATCATTGTTTCGGCAACTGTCGCTTACCCGGTGGGCGCCGGCCATGACCCAACAGTGAGTTGCCGCCGTAAGCGGCTTCCTACACCGGAAGGGGAGAGAGATGCCAAATCTCAATATCAACGGACGGAATACGTCCGTCGAGGCGGCCAATGACACGCCGCTGCTTTGGGTCATCCGCGAGCAATTGCAGATGACGGGCACCAAATTCGGTTGCGGCGCCGGTCTCTGTGGCGCCTGCACGGTTCACCTCAACGGCGAAGCGGTGCGGTCCTGCCAGACCTCACTCGCCGACGCCGTCGGCAAGAAGATCACCACCATTGAAGGCCTCTCCGCCAAGGGCGAACATCCCTTGCAGAAGGCCTGGGTCGCCGAGCAGGTGCCGCAATGCGGCTACTGCCAGTCCGGCCAGATCATGCAGGCGGCAGCGCTGCTGTCGAAGAACACCAACCCGACGAAGGAAGAAGTGGTCGCGCATATGGACGGCAATCTCTGCCGTTGCATGACCTATTCACGAATCCAGAAGGCGATCATGCGCGCTGCGTCCGACATGCGCACCGCATCGGCCACCGGATCCGAGCGGAGGGCCACATGAACAAGCACGTGAAAGACCTCGCCCCCGAGACGACCGATCTCAGCCGCCGTTCCTTCCTGGTCGGCACCGCTGCAACCGGTCTCGTGCTCGGCTACGCCGCGTCCGGCATCGACCACGCGCTCGCGGCACCCGCGCCCGCTAACGTCGAGCCGAGCGTCTGGTACTCGATCGCGCCCGATGGTCTCGTCACCGTGACCTGCGGCAAGGCCGACATGGGCCAGCACGTCGCCTCGACGATGGCGCAGATCGTGGCCGAAGAGCTCGGCGCGAACTGGAAGGACATGCGGGTCCAGCTCGCCTCCAACGATCCGAAGTTCAACGATCCCGTGTTGGGCGCGCAGATCACCGGCGGCAGCTGGTCGACGATGATGAACTTCGACGCCATGAGCCGTGCCGGCGCTGCCGGCCGCATCGCATTGACCGAGGCGGCGGCGGCCTCGATGGGCGTGCCGGCCAGCGAGCTGGTGGTGCGCGCGTCGACGATCAGCCATCCGAAGTCGAAGAAGTCGATGTCGTTTGCCGAAGTGGTGAAGAGCGGCAAGGCGACCAAGACGTTTACGGCGGACGATCTGAAGGCGATCAAGCTGAAGTCTGCCGACCAGTACACCATGATCGGCGTCTCGGTGCCGCAGCTCGACATTCCGTTGAAGGTCAACGGCACGGCCAAGTACGGCATCGACGTGATGCTTCCGGGCATGGTCTACGGCGCGCTGGTCACTCCGCCGGTCCGCTACGGCGCCACCGTGAAGTCGGTGGACGATAGCGCGGCCAAGAAGGTGCCGGGCTTCATCAAGGCCGTCACCCTGGACGACAAGACCACAACCACGACCGGCTGGGTCGTCGCGGTCGCCAACACCTACGCCAACGCCAAGAAGGCGGCGGCGGCGCTGAAGATCGACTACGATGGCGGTCCGAACGCCAAACTTTCGAGCGAATCGCTGTTCGCCGAGGCCAAGCGGCTTCAGGGATTGAGCGATTCCGGCGAGTTCTTCGTCAAGGACGGCGATCCGAACGCAGCCTTCGGCACGGCGGCCAAGGTGTTGGAGGCGGAATACACCACCAACATCAACATCCACGCGCCGATGGAGCCGATGAACGCCACCGCGGAGTTCAAGGGCGACATCCTGCACATCTATTCCGGCAACCAGTTCGCGACGCGCTCCGGTGCGATCGCGGCCGGCGCCGCCGGGATCGATCCGAAGTTCGTGGTGATGCATCAGATGTGGCTGGGCGGCGGCTTCGGCCGGCGTCTCGACGCGGACATGATGGTGCCCGCGGTGCAGGCGGCCAAGGCCGTCGGCAAGCCGGTCAAGGTCATCTACACGCGCGAGAACGACATGACGATGGATTTCTCGCGTCCGCTGACTTACCAAAAAGTAAAGGCTGGCGTGGACGGCGACGGCAAGCTCGTCGCATTGAGCCACGACGTCGTCTCCGCCTGGCCGACCCAGCGTTGGGGTATCCCCGACTTCCTGTCGCCCTCGGTCGACAAGAAGGGACCACTCGATGCTTTCACGGTGAACGGTTCGGACTTCTTCTACACCGTTCCCAACCACTATGTGCGGGCGATCAAGAACGAGATGGCGCACAACGCCACCCCGTCGGGTCAGCTCCGTTCGGTGGCGCCGGGCTGGACGTTCTGGGCGGTCGAAAGCATGGTCGATGAGATCGCGCATGCGACCGGCAAGGACCCGGCCCAGCTTCGCGTCGAACTGCTCGACGGCAAGGGCAAGAACGACGGCGGCGCGCAGCGCCTCCGTAACACCTTGCTCGCCGCGATGGGTCTCGCCGGCTACGGCACCAAGAAGCTGCCCAAGGGCGAAGGCATGGGCGTTGCCTGCGTGTCGTCGCAGGAGCGCGCCACGGCGAGCTGGACCGCCTGCGTCGCCCACGTCGCCGTCGCCCCGTCGGGCGAGGTGACGGTGAAGAAGCTGACGGTTGCGACCGACGTTGGTACGCAGGTGAATCCCGACGGCATCCGGGCCCAGGTCGAGGGCGCGGCGCTGTGGGGCATGTCATTGGCGCTGTTCGAGAAGGCGACGTTGAAGGACGGCGGCATCGAGCAGACCAATTTCGACACCTACACTCCGCTTCGGATGAGCCAGCTGCCGGAAGTCGCGGTCAACGTCATCGCCAATGGCGAGAAGGCGACCGGCGTCGGCGAGCCCGCCGTGACGGTGGTGGCGCCGGCGATCGGCAATGCCGTCTTCAACGCGGTCGGTGCCCGCGTCCGCGGCCTGCCGATCACCGCGGAGGCCGTCAAGGCTGCGATGAAGGCGTAACGCCCTGAACCAATGAAGACGCCGGAGCGCTTGACCGCTCTCCGGCGTTTTCCTTTGCCCCAAGCGTCCGCCGGATGGTAGCGGCGTCGACGCCTTTGACGCTGCAAAAATTCATGATTCGCCGGCGCTGCAGCCGGCCGCCTGCTTTTTCGGCGGGCCTGATTCTGCTGGCGGATTTGGCGGTTCCTCAAATTGTATCCATTGCGCTTAACCGCCGTTCAGCATCCCCATTAAGCCGGAGGGAACGCATCGTCAGATAGCGTCCACTGTCGGTCGTTACCGCGACGGGGATGTCATGACTGCCTTGGCCAATAACCAGACTTCGAAGCGCCGCCTGCTGCTGGCGTCAGATCGAAGCGATCAAAGCAACGAACTCGCCAGCATCCTGCGCTCGGTGGGCGAGGTCGATACCGTGCCGACCTCGGACATTCCCGAGCAGCCGGCTCGCGACCTCTCCGGCATCGTGGTCGATATCAACCTGCGCTCGCCCGAAGCCGTGCAAATGGTCCGCGCCAAGCTGCAGACCGACGCCTATCGCGAGATGCCGCGGCTGTTCGTGCTGGCGGATGCGTTGCATCACGCCTCGATGCAGGCCTGGGCGCTCGGCGCCACCGACACGATCTCGCGGCCGTTCGACGCGCGCGGCATCCTGCAGCGCATCCGCGCCGCGTTTCCCGACAACAGCGGCTATGACGAGACCGACCGCGGCAAGGCGCTCAATCGCGGCGTCGAAGCCGCGCATGGCGTCATGGTCAAGATGTTCGAGCGGATGCGCGCCGGCGAGCCGCTTAGGTTCGAGGACATCGTTGCCGCCGAAAACAAGATCCTGAAGGCGATCAAGCACAACTCGCTGCGTGAATGGCTGACCACCGTCGGCTGCCATCACCAGGAGACCTATCGCCACTGTCTGTTCGTAACCGGCTTTGCGGTGGCATTCGCGCAGCATCTCGGCATGCGCGACGACGACCAGCGCCGGCTCGCCCGTGCCGCACTGCTGCATGATGTCGGCAAGGCGTTCGTTCCGGTCGCGTTGCTCGACAAGCCCGGCTCTTTCACGGTCGAGGAAATGGCCGAGATGCGCGAACATCCGCGCCGCGGCTACGAGGCGCTGTCGGCGCAGGGCGGCTTCCCGCCGGAAATGCTCGACGTGATCCTGCATCATCACGAATTCCTCGATGGCACCGGCTATCCGAACGGGCTCAGCGGCAACCAGATCAGCGACATCGTCCGCGTCACCACGATCGTCGATGTCTATGCCGCCTTGGTCGAGAAGCGCGCCTACCGTCTGCAATTCACCCACGCCAAGGCGTTCTCCATGATGGAGGAGATGGGCGGCAAGCTCGACCAGCAATTGCTGCAGGCGTTCCGCCCGGTGGCGTTCGGGCATTATTGAGCCCGCCGTCATCACTCCGCCACGCCGCGCAATAGCGTGTGTGGCGCGGCGTTTAGCCAATCAACGCAAGTCGTCTTCCTTACCTCCGCCTAGATTTCGGCGATCATCGGCGCGACCGGTGCTTCGGCAGGTGAGGACGATCATGGGCACGACAACGACCGGGGATCTCGATATCCCCGCCAACATCGCGGAAACCCTCGTCGATCCCGTCGCCTATGCCGACGACCGCATCCACGACAGCTATCGCTGGCTGCGCGCCAACAACCCGCTCGGCATCGCGCGGCCTGACCGCTTCGATCCGTTCTGGGTGGTGACCAAGCACGCCCATATCCAGGCGATCAGCCGGCAGAACGAGCTGTTCCACAATGCCGACCGCCCGACCACGCTGACGACGCAGGCGCTCGAGGAGCGGGTGCGTAAGATCACCGGCGGGCCCAATCTGGTGCGCTCGCTGGTGCAGATGGATGCGCCCGACCATCCGAAGTACCGCGCGCTGACGCAGGGCTGGTTCATGCCGGCCAATCTCGGCAAGTTCGAGGGCCGCGTCCGCGAGATCGCGCGTGCCACGGTGCAGCGCATGCTCGACCGCGGCGGCGCCTGCGATTTCGTCGAGGACGTCGCGCTCGGCTATCCCCTGCACGTCATCATGGAGATCCTCGGCGTGCCCGAGGCGGACGAGCCGCGTATGCTCAAGCTGACGCAGGAGCTGTTCGGCCCGCAGGATCCCGACACCGCGCGCGTCCGCGAGGCGCTGAGTGCGGAACAGGTCTCGGCGATGTTGCAGGCGATCGTCGCCGACTTCTCCGCCTACTTCCGCAAGATCACCGAAAATCGCCGCCAGAACCCGCGCGACGATCTCGCCACCGTGATCGCCAATGCGAAGATCGGCGGTGACTACATGCCGGAGCACGATCAGACCAGCTATTACATGATCGTCGCGACCGCGGGCCACGACACCACCTCATCCTCGACCGCGGGCGCGATCTGGGCGCTGGCCAGGGACCCCGCGGAATTCGCCAAGGTGAAGGCCAACCCGGAATTGATCCCGGGCCTGGTCGACGAGGCGATCCGCTGGATGACGCCGGTCAAGCATTTCATGCGCTCGGCCACCGCGGATACCGAGCTCGGCGGCCGCAAGATCGCCAAGGGCGACTGGCTGATGCTGTGCTACGCCTCGGGCAACCGCGACGAGGAGGTGTTCGCGGACCCCGATCGTTTCCGCAGCGACCGCAAGCCCAATCGCCACGTCGCGTTCGGCTATGGCGCGCATCTCTGCCTCGGCCAGTATCTGGCCAAGCTCGAGATGCGCATCCTGTTCGAGGAGCTGCTGCCGCACCTGAAATCGCTGTCGCTCGACGGCGAGGTGAAGATGACGCAGGCCTATTTTGTGAGCGGCCCGAAGAAGCTGCCGATCCGGTTTGAGGTGAATTGAGAACTTCGCGTCATTGCGAGGAGCGAAGCGACGAAGCAATCCATACTTCAGCGTATGCGGAGCGGTGGATTGCTTCGCTTCGCTCGCAATGACGGCGAGGCAAAGCGCTGTTCTTACTCCAGCATCTTCCTCAACTCCGCCTTCGCAACCTTCTCCAGCGTCGAGCGCGGCATCTCGTCGACGAAGCGGATTTCCCGCGGCACCTTGAAGTCGGCGAGCGCGGAGCGGCAGGCAGTCATGACCTTGTCGTGCAGGTCAGCGGGCAGCGCCGCGACGCCGGTTTGCGGGATGATGAAGACGACCGGCACCTCGTCCAGCATCGGATGCTTCTTCGCCACGACGGCGGCCTCGCGGACGCCCGGCACCACCGCGATCACCTGCTCGATCTCGGAGGCCGCGACATTCTCGCCGCCGACCTTGAGCATGTCCTTGGAGCGATCGCCGAACCTGACATAGCCGCGTTCCAGCATCGTGACGCGGTCGCCGGTGATGAAATAGCCGTGCTCGTCAAAGCTCTCGCGCGTCGCCTTCTCGTTATGCAGATATTCGGCGAACAGCGACAGGCCGGGGATGCCCTTGATCAGGAGATTGCCGGTCTCACCGACGCCGGTCGGCGTACCATCGTCGTTGGTGATGCGGATTTCGTATTCGGGCGCGGCGCGGCCGATCGACATCGGCGGGTTCGGCTGGTCGACCTCGCCGATGATGCCGTGGGTGATGGTTTCGGTCATGCCCCACCAGCCGATGATCTTGATGCCGAACACGGCGAATGCCGGCGGCTCGTTCACGGCCGTGCCCCAGAGCCTGAACTTGTGGTTCTTCGGAACCTCGTGCTCGAGCAGCGCCTTCATGCAGAACGGGATCGTCGAAGTCCAGGTCGAGCCGTGCTCGAGCGCCACCGGCCAGAAGCGGCTCGCCGAGAAGCGCGGCTGGATCACGCAGGTCGCGCCGACCCACAGGCTTGCCAGCATCGAATAGGCCAACGCGTTGGTGTGGAACAGCGGCAGATAGGTCTGGTGCACGTCGGTCGCGTGCAGATCCTGATGCGCGGCGTTGATCTTGGCGCCCCACAGCGCGTTGGCATGCGTCCATAGAACCGCCTTCGGCCGCGACGTGGTCCCCGAGGTGTATTGCACGCTGCACGGTGCGAGCGGATCGATTGGGCGTTTCGGCCGGTCGGCGCTGTCGGCGAACAGTGCGTCAAAGCTATCGCCGCGCGCGGGTGCTTGTGCTGGCGCCTGGCCCGCATCATGCGAGGTCACCGCGATCCAGCGCAGCCCCTTGCAGTTGGCTGATAGCAGTTCGGCATAGGCCGGCTGGGTGATCGCGGCGACCGCGCCGCAATGGCCGGCAAAATAGTCGATCTCGGCCGCAGCCGAGCGGGTGTTGGTGGTGACGGCAATGGCGCCAAGTTCGGCGCACGCGAACCACGACATGATCGCCTCGACGCAGTTGTCGAGGTGGATAAGGACATAGTCGCCCTGCCTGATGCCGCGCTTGGCGAGGCCCGCCGCGAGCGCGCCGACACGCTCATGGAATTCGCCGTAGCTCCAGCGCCGCGCCGGCGCATCGAACGGCGCCCAGATCAGGAACGGATGATCGCGGCGCACCTCGGCGCGCATCCTGAGCAACCATGGCACGTCGAGCCCCGCAAACGGTCCGACGATGCCCGGCACTGGCTGTGAAGTCGTCATATGTCCTCCCGCGCAGCCTTGCCGGCCGCCATTGATCTTGGTTGGGAGCAGTTCTGCCATCGGCGTGCGCCGAGAGCAAATCGGGATTTGCAAAGTCATTTTGCGCTGATGCGACGAAGCAATTCCGTTCCGCCGCACGGAACGGATGGGTCCATTCGCGCTGCCTGTCACGGGGCGCGCATTCGCGCGAACAGCCAGCTCGCAGTGACGAATGACAGCTAGCTTGGATCCCTCTCATACGACGAGATCTCGATCAGGCTGCCGTCGGGGTCGCGGCAATAGACCGAGCGCAGCGTGCCGCGCGCGCCCTGCTTGGCGACGGGGCCTTCCTCGATCTTGACGCCATGGGCCTTCAGATGCGCGACCACCGCCTCGGGCGTGCTCGAGGTGAGGAAGCAGAGATCGTCGCTGCCGGCCGCTTCATGATCGGCGGTGAACCAGTCCACCTTGTCGGCATCGCGCGGCCGCACATTGATCTTCTGGTTGCCGAACACAAGCGAGGTGCGCGGTGTCTTGCCCTTGCCGGGGTCGAACACCTTCACCTCCATGCCGAGGATCCTGCTGTACCAGGCAACCGAGCGCACCACATCGGTGACATTGATCACGAGATGGTCGAGCCCATTCACCTTGACGGACATGATCGATCCTCTTCGGTCCAGAGTCTTAAACAAGAATTCAACGCTTCGGGTCTGATGCAGAGCCGAGGCTTAGCCTTTCGTCGCGGTCGGTGTCGCACGTGTCGCACTGGCCGCTTCAGACATTGTTTGTTAAAACCGCGCCGCACGCAACGCAACAGAAACGGGCAGGGGTCAAACCCTGCGAGATTGGGAGAGACTTCATGATTTCACGCCGCGCCGCGCTGGGCCTGATCGGGTCGGGGATTTCGACATTCGCGATCGGCCGCGCTTCGGCTGCCGACTATCCGGCGCGACCGGTGCGCTGGATCGTGGGCTATCCGCCGGGCGGCGCCACCGACATCATCGCGCGCCTGATCGGGCAGCGGCTGTCGGAGAAGCTCGGCCAGCAGTTCGTGATCGAGAACAAGCCGGGCGCCGGCAACAATATCGGCACCGAAGCTGCGATCAATGCCGAGCCGGACGGCTACACCGTGCTGCTGGTCAATCCGGCGAACTACATCAACGCCTCGCTGTACGCCAATCTGAAGTTCAATTTCGTGCGCGATGTCGCGCCGGTGGCTTCCTTCAACCGCGTGCCGAACGTGATGACCGTCAACAAGGACGTGCCGGCGAAGAACGTCGCCGAATTCATCGAATATGTGAAGGCCAATCCCGGCAAGGTGAACATGGCCTCTTCCGGCAACGGCACCTCGGTGCACCTCTCCGGCGAGATGTTCATGTCGATGACCGGTTGCAAGATGCAGCACGTGCCGTATCGCGGCGCCGCGCCTGCGATCACCGACATGCTCGGTGGCCAGGTGCAGGTGATCTTCGACAACATGCCTTCGATCATCCAGCACATCCGCTCCGGTTCGCTGCGCGCGCTCGGCGTGACCACGACGGAGCGCTCCTCGCAATTGCCGGACGTGCCGGCGATCGCCGAGACCGTGAAGGGCTATGAGGCAAGCGCGCTGTTCGGCATGGGCGCGCCGAAGAACACGCCGAAGGACCTGATCGCCAAGCTCAACACCGAGATCAACGCCGTGCTCGCCGAGCCCGACATGAGGAAGCGCCTGGTCGAGCTCGGCGGCGACTCGCTGATCCAGGCGCCGGACGCTTTTGGCAACGACATCAAGGCCGAGACCGACAAGTGGAAGAAGGTGGTCGAGTTCGCCGGCCTCAAGGTCGAGTAGCCTCACACTGAACGGGTGGGACGAGTCCGGCCGCGAGCGCGGACTTGTCCTGCACCCTGCTGCAAAAGTTGAGCGATCCTGATGCGGAATAAAGTGGCCTTCAGGAACCATACCGGTTATGCCGCGCTTGATTGACTGCGGCTCTTGAGGACCGGAACGGGTGGGATCATGCGCACATTGCGATTGGCAGTGCTGATGTTGGGAACGATGACGCTGGCCGCCGTGGCCGGCATCGATCGCGCGTCCGCCGATCCCTATGATTACCCGTGGTGCGCACAGGGCCCGAGCCTCGGCTATCCCGGCGAATGCGCCTATCGGACCTACGATCAGTGCCTTGCGAGCGTATCGGGACGCTTCCTTGCTTGCGGAGAAAATCCGCGATTCCTGTTTCGCGAGCAGCTCGAGCCGGAGCAGCCTCGGCCGCACCGTCACCGGCATCGGCACCACCGGCAGTAGCCGCCGGCTGAGAGGGCGCTTCTGCTCTCCGCCTGCGATCGTCCCAACCATCCGGCGTCGTGGCGCCCCGGCATTGACGTGATCGTGAAGCCGGGCGCTTGACGCCGCGTCGTTTGCGTCTATACTAAACCACATGGTTAAGTATCAGGACGAGACGCTGGACCGCACCTTTGCGGCGCTTTCCGACCCCACCCGCCGCGCGCTGCTGGCGCGGCTCGGTGAGCAGGAAAGCCTGTCGGTGAGCGAGCTGGCGCAGCCATTCGCGATGTCGTTGCCGGCGATCATGAAGCATCTCGACGTGCTCACGGATGCGGGCCTGGTCGCGCGCGAAAAGACCGGCCGCACGGTCGCGTGCCGGCTCACCGCGAGGCCAATGGAGCAGGCGATGAACTGGCTCAATCGCTATGCACAATTCTGGTCCGACAATCTCGACCGCCTTGCCGCTTTTGTGGAGGAAGACTCATGGCAGTTAAATTGGCAAACCAATCCGCAGCCGACGCCGGCCTTGCCGCGCGCCCAAGCCTCACCCTCACGCGGCGCCTCCGCGCCCGGCCGGAAAAAGTCTACGCCGCGTGGACCGATCCGGAAAACCTAATGCAGTGGTTCGGCCCGGGCCAGGTCAAGCCCGGCACGACGCAGGCCGAGCTCGATGTCCGTGTCGGCGGCCGCTACCGGATCAAGTTCACCGGCACCAACGGCGAATATCACGAGGTCGGCGGCATCTACCGCGAGGTGGTGCCGAACCAGAAGCTGGTGTTCAGCTGGGCCTGGCATTCGACGCCGGAACGCGAGTCCGAGGTGACCGTGTCGATCAAGCCCGACGCCGGCGGCACGTTGCTCACCTTCCATCACGCGCAGTTCGTCGACGAGACCGCGCGCGACAACCACCAGCGCGGCTGGACCGAATTCCTCGGCAATCTGGCACAGTACGTCGACGCCTGAACCGCAAAGGAGCATCTCATGCAACAGCACAAGATCGTCTCGCGCGAAGAATGGATCGCAGCCCGCAAGGCATTGATGGCCGGCGAGAAGGAACTCACCCGGGCCCGCGAAGCGCTGAGCCGGCAGCGCCGCGAACTGCCGTGGGTGAAAGTCGACCAGGACTATGTGTTCGACGGACCTGACGGCAAGGTGACGCTCGGCGATCTCTTCAAGGGCAGACCGCAGCTTGTGGTGCAGCATGTGATGTTTGCGCCCGAGTGGGACGCAGCCTGCAAGAGCTGCTCGTTCTGGGTCGACGGCTTCGAGCGCATGGTTCCGCATCTGGCCGCGCGCGACACCACGATGGTCGCGGTCTCGCGGGCGCCGCTGGCCAAGCTCGAGGCTTTCAAGCAGCGAATGGGCTGGACTTTCGACTGGGTCTCCTCGGGCGCCAATGACTTCAATTACGATTACGGGGTGTCGTTCACGCAAGGGCAGATCGATGCCGGGGACGCGAAATACAATTATGGAACGACCCCGCTCTATGGTCCCGAACTGCCCGGCATCAGCGTGTTCTTCCGCGACGAGAACGGGAGCGTGTTCCACACTTACTCGACCTTCGCGCGCGGCCTCGACATGATGAATGCGGCCTACCACTATCTCGACCTGACGCCGCTCGGCCGCCACGAGGAGGGCTTGCCCTATCCGATGGATTGGGTGCGGCTACGTGACCAATACCAACCGGCACCGGTTCAGGCATCCTGCTGTCACTCCTGATCGTCATTGCGAGCCAACAGGTCGCGCGAGCGCGCGCCCGTTGGCTCCTCGCAATGACGGGGAACCAGACAACAGGAAACGCCAATGCCTTACGTCGATGGTTTCGTGGTCGCCGTGCCGAAGAAGAAACTCAAGGTCTACGCCCAGCTCTCCAAGAAGGCCGGCAAGGTCTGGCGCGAGCATGGTGCGCTGGATTATCGCGAATGGGTCGCCGACGACGTCAAGCGGGGCAAGCTGACCTCGTTTCCGCAGAGCGTGAAACTGAAGGCCGGCGAAACCGTCGTGTTCGCCTGGATCACTTACAAGTCGCGTGCCCAGCGCGACAGGATCAACGCCAAGGTGATGGCCGATCCCCGCCTGGCGTCGTCGATGGATCCGAAGACGGCGCCGTTCGACGTCAAGCGGATGATCTATGGCGGCTTTGCGAGCCTGGTGAAGGTCTGAGGCGGCACGCTTTCGCCGCAATCCGCGCAGTAACCGGCTGTTAAACATCACGCTCGGCACGCCGCGCGATGCCGCTTGCGTTTACTTGGCGATCCCGTATACTTTGCAATACAAAGTTCGGACAAAACATGCGCGACCTCGACAAGGCGTTGGCCGATATTCTCGCGATCCGCAGCCAGATTGCGGCCGGAACCGCGTTCCGCGGCTACGGTCCGGCGACGGTCGCCGCCACCAGCGGCATCGCGCTGGTCACGGCGCTTGCGCAATATCTCTGGCTCGATGATCCGACTCATCATCCGATCTTGTTCCTCGCGGGCTGGGCCGCAGCCGCGTTGCTCTCTGCGGTCTTGATCTGGATCGAGATGCAGGCGCGCTCGCGGCGGCATCATTCGGGCCTTGCGGATGCGATGATTCAGCAGGCGATCGAGCAGTTCGTTCCCGCTGTGATCGCCGGCGTGCTGCTCGCGATCCTGCAATGGAAATTCGCGCCCGAGACGCTGTGGATGCTCCCCGGCCTGTGGCAGGTGCTGGTCAGCCTCGGCGTGTTCGCCTCGGTCCGCCTGCTGCCGCGCACGATCGCGCTCGGCGGCGCCTGGTATTTCCTGTCGGGCTTCACGGTGCTGCTGATCGCAAGCCAGAGCCACGCACTGTCGCCCTGGACCATGGGCCTGCCATTCGCGATCGGCCAGTTGCTGCTCGCAGCACTGTTGTATTTCGCTTCCGGAGGCAATGATGTCGAAGACTGACGTGACCACCGCGCCATTCGCCTATGATGGCCTCGACCGCGTCATCCACGAGAAGGCGCGGCTCGGCCTGCTGACCTCGCTGATGGCACATCCGAAGGGGCTCGCCTTCGCCGATCTCAAGCAGCTCTGCGGCCTGACCGACGGCAATCTCAGCCGGCATCTGCAGGTGCTGCAGGAGGCCGGCCTCGTCGACGTCATCAAGGGCTATGAAGGCAATCGCCCGCACACCACCTGCCGTTTGACCAGGAGCGGCCGCCGCCGTTTCCTCGATTATCTCGCCGTGCTCGAGCAACTGGTGCGCGATGCGGCCAGCGCCGCCGGCAAAGACGAAGGCAGGTCTCGCCGCCTTGGTATCCAGCCGATTTGATCATCCCATTTTTGTCCGGAGACTTTGTGATGCAAAGTAACGTCGCGCTCAAGCCGGAGGTAGCCGGACGGCTCCACGTCGGCATCATCATGGACGGCAATGGCCGCTGGGCGACACGGCGCGGCCTGTCGCGCCTGCGCGGACATGAGGCGGGCGTCGAGGCGATCCGCCGCATCGTCGAGGCCGCGCCGGACCAGGGCGTCGGCACGCTGACCCTCTACGCGTTCTCGAGCGACAATTGGCGCCGCCCGAAGGCCGAAGTCACGGCGCTGATGGGGCTGCTGCGGTTCTATCTCGCCAACGAGATCGCAGCCCTCGTGCGCAACGGCGTTCGCCTCACCGTGATCGGCCGCCGCGACCGGTTGCCCGACGGCATCGCCGCCGCGATCACGCGGGCCGAGGCCGAGACCGCCGACGGCACCACGCTGCATCTGCGCATCGCGATCGACTATTCGGCGCGCGACGCCATCCTGAACGCCGCCGCGCGCGTGGCCGGCGCAGGCCCGCTGAGCCGCGAGGCCTTTGCCGATCTGATCACAGGCGAGGCCGGCCTGCGCGATGTCGACCTGATCATCCGCACTTCGGGCGAGAAGCGGCTGTCGGACTTCCTGCTCTGGGAGGGCGCCTATGCCGAGCTGCATTTCACCGAGCGGATGTGGCCCGAATTCGATGCCGACGATCTCGCCGACGCGCTTTCTTCGTTCCATCGCCGCGAACGCCGTTTCGGCGGGCTGACCGCGATCATGCCGGCGGAGGTGCCGAACCTCTAGCGCGTCAAGCCGCGCCAACTGCTCTCTTCTCAAAGCCCGGCCGGGGGTTGGGCTCTCTTCCACAAGATGCGGGGACGAACGATCACGCCAACCAAAGCGGGAGCGATCATCCATGCGCATTCTTCTCATCAACGTGCCGCATCCGGCGATCGGCAGCCGGATTCCCGACGACCATTTGCCGCCGCTCGGCCTGCTGTCGATCGGCGGTCCCCTGATCGACGACGGACATGAAGTCCGGCTTCTCGATGCCGAGTTCGGGCCAATGCCGCTTGCCGCCATCCTGGCGGAGGCATCGCGGTTTTCGCCGGATGCGGTGTTGTTCGGCCATTCCGGCTCGACCTCGGGCCATCCCGTCATCGCAGAGGTGGCGCAGGCGATCGTCAGGGCCGTGCCCGGGGCGCTGATCGTCTATGGCGGCGTATTCCCGACCTATCACTGGCGTGAAGTGCTGCGCGAGGAGCCCTACGTCACCGCGATCGTGCGCGGCGAGGGCGAGGAGACCGCGCGCCGCCTGATGCGGGCGCTGGAATATGGCGGCGATCTTGCCGGCATCGACGGCATCGCATTCCGCGACGATGATGAGCCACGTGCCACGCGGCCCGCGCCTGTCATCCGCGATCTCGATGCCTATCGCGTCGGCTGGGAGTTGATCGATCACGCGCGCTACAGCTACTGGGGTGGGCTCCGCGCCGTCGTGGTGCAGTTCTCGCGCGGCTGTCCGCATCTCTGCAATTATTGCGGCCAGCGCGGCTTCTGGACGCGATGGCGACACCGCGATCCCGTGCGCTTTGCCAGGGAATTGGCACGACTCCATCGCGAGCACGGCGTCAAGGTGATCAATTTTGCCGACGAGAATCCCACCGTCTCGAAGAAGGCCTGGCGGGCTTTCCTCGAGGCCCTGATCGCGGAGAATGTCGATTTGATCCTGGTCGGCTCCACCCGCGCCGACGACATCGTCCGCGATGCCGACATCCTGCATCTCTACAAGAAGGCGGGCTGGCAGCGCTTCCTGCTCGGCATGGAGAACACCGACGAGAAGACGCTGGAGTTGATCCGCAAGGGCGCGACCACCACGATCGATCGCGAGGCCATTCGCCTGATGCGCCAGCACGGCATCCTGTCGATGGCGACCTGGGTAGTCGGCTTCGAGGAGGAGACCGATCGCGATCACTGGCGCGGCTTGCGGCAGCTGTTGTCCTACGATCCCGATCAGATCCAGATGCTCTACGTCACGCCGCATCGCTGGACGCCGTATTTCCGTCTCGCGGCAGGTCGGCGCGTCATCCAGACCGATCGCCGGCTCTGGGACTACAAGCATCAGGTGCTGGCGACGCGGCACATGGCGCCGTGGCGCGTGCTGCTGTGGTTCAAGTTCACCGAGATGGTGTTGCAGTGCCGCCCGAAGGCATTGCTCCGCGTGCTGCTGCATCGCGACACCGGACTTCGTCATGCGATGCGCTGGTACACGCAGATGGGGCGTCGGGTCTGGCCGCACGAGATTCTCGGCTTCCTGCGCGCCCGCAGGTTGAAGCACGGGCCGACGGTGCGGGAATTTTGGGGCGCGCCGCAGGATATGGAAGAGGAATCGATGTCGTCGCAGCGGCCCGAGCGCCGCGTCGGCACATCACGCGCAGCGTAAATCGATACCGTCATGCCGTCTCTGGATAACTGGCGCTGATGACTGGACGCCTGAGTCATCAGCGCGATAATTTCCAGATCGGCTGCGCAGAACAAAAAGAACCGTGGCGGTCGAGGCGTCGAGTTGAGCATACAGGTTGCGATCTTAAAAATATTGGCCAGTCACGTCAGCGGCAGAGCTACGCTCGATTCACTCAAGCACGACCTCGCTATCCTCTCGTCGAGCGGCGAGGATTGGCATGCGCGGATCAAGCGCCTCGCGTCGCGGGTTCCCGAACTCGACATCTTTAGCAATGGCTACGTGCTGCGTGACGCCGAAGGCTGGGAGATCACAGCGGCCGGTCGTGAGTTCCTGCAGGCGCTGGAGGCCGTCACCCAAGACAATCTGCCGCCTGAGCCATTGGCCGAGGCCGCGATCCGCGAAGAAGGCAAGCTGATCGTGGTCGGTCACCGCTTCAGGAACAGGGCACGGCCACAGCGTAGCCCGGAGCCGAGCGCATCGGTGCGCCGCCGGCCGTTCCGCGAGCCGCGTTGAACCTCATAGCTCTGCGCGCGACCTAACTTCGGGACGTGGCTCTGGAGGTCGCAAATGACTGCTTTGGCTCAATCGATCGCACGCGTGTTTCCGGCCAATTCGCTTCGGAGCAGCATCGCCCGGCATGTCCTGTTGTTCGGCTTTGCGGTCCTGTTCGTCGCAGTGCTCAGGGCGAGCTATGGCCTCGATCTCAGCGCGGGCTTCTTCTAGATATTCCGGCGGCACGTCATATTGGGTTAACCGGACCGGGATAGCTAGGCACACGCTTTCCCTGCATCTCGAACCCGGGCCGACCTTCCATGGACAAGCCGATGCGCTGCCAGTGCGGCAGGACGCGCACCATTGTGCTCGACAAGCATTTCCGGACCGCGCTGGTTTGCCCCAAATGCGATGAGATCGAGCTGGCCGGGCCGGCCAAGCCGGAGGAAGGGGCATTGACCGAGCGATAGCGCGGTCGTTTTCGGCGTCGAAACACGCTAGGTTCCGTCTGACGAAACGGTCCAAAGCGAAACCCGATGCCGCATCCTTCCGATCCTACCGCCGTAACTCCTGCTGACGTCACTCTTGCTGACGTGCGCCGTGCCGCCGACGTGATCCGGGATTCGGTCATGGTCACGGCGTGCAGCGAGAGCCGCACGCTGGGCGAGATCTGCGGCTGCCGCCTGTTCCTCAAATTCGAGAACCTGCAGTTCACCTCGACCTTCAAGGAGCGCGGTGCGCTGAACCGGCTGCAGGCGCTGTCCCCCGAAGAGCGCAAGCGCGGGGTGATCGCGATGTCGGCCGGCAATCACGCCCAGGGCGTGGCCTATCACGCCAAGCGGCTCGGCATCCCCGCCACCATCGTGATGCCAATTGGCACGCCGATGGTGAAGATCGAGAACACCAGGCGGCACGGCGCCGAGGTCATCATCACCGGGCAGACGCTGGAGGAATGCTTCGCGTTCGTCAGCGCGCATGCCGCCGAGCGCCGCCTGATCCTGATCCATCCCTATGACGATCCGCTGATCATTGCCGGACAGGGCACGATCGGGCTCGAAATGCTCGCGGCGGTGCCGGAGCTCGATATTCTGGTGGTGCCGATCGGCGGCGGCGGGCTGATCTCAGGCATCGCCACCGCCGCGAAGGCGATCAAGCCGTCGGTGCAGATCGTCGGCGTGCAGGCCCAGCTCTATCCGTCGATGTACAATGCCGTCAAAGGCGAGCAACTGCCGATGCGCGGCGACACGCTCGCCGAAGGCATCGCGGTCAAGGCGCCCGGGCAGATCACCACCAGGATCGTCCGCGACCTCGTCGACGACATCGTGCTGGTCAGCGAGGACCAGATTGAGCGCGCGGTCGCGACCCTGATCTCGATCGAGAAGACGGTGGTCGAGGGCGCCGGCGCCGCCGGCCTCGCGGCGGTGCTCGCGGCACCCGGCCGCTTTGCCGGCCGCAATGTCGGCCTCGTGCTCACCGGCGGCAATATCGACACCAGGCTGATCGCCTCGGTGCTGACCCGCGAGCTGGCGCGCGAGGGACGGCTGACCCAGCTGGCGCTCGATATCGTCGACCGGCCCGGCCAGCTCGCGGCGGTGTCGATCCTGCTCGCGGACGCCGGCGCCAACATCATCGAGGTCTCGCATCAGCGCACCTTCTCCGACCTGCCGGCCAAGGCGACGCTGCTCGAGCTCGTAATCGAAACCCGCGACCGCGCGCATCTGGAAGAGGTGCTGGCGAGGCTCGGCGCCGAAGGATTTGCGGTGCGGGAGAGCTAGCAATGCTGTTCCTATCCGCGAGTCAAAGCACCTAACCCGTCATCCTGAGGCGCGAGCGGAGCGAGCCTCGAAGGATGCACGGCCCGGCTGGTGGCCGATTTATCCTTCGAGGCTCGCCGAAGTGGCTCGCACCTCAGGATGACGGGGTTGGGTTCTCGGACTAGGCTCAATCATCACCCGCCGCGAGCTCGGCGAGCTTCGCGATCGTGTTGATGTTGCGCGCGGTGCCGTTGGCGGCGGCGGGGATCTTCAGCTTCGAGCGGCGCATGCCGCTGCCATAGGCGACATAGATCTCGCGCTTGCCGAGCCGCATCTGCTCGTCCTGCTGGCCCTTGATGTCCTTCAGGGCGTCCTTGGGTGGCGGCGCGTCGAGAAAGATCGCGACCGTCGTGTTCGGCGGCGCTTTCGGAAACGGATTGGCTTTCAGCACCGCGGCGATCTCGTCCGCGCTCCGCACTGCGACGCCGACCGGCTTGCCGGCATAGGCGTGCAGCCGCTTCTCCAGCGCGGCCTTGACCTTAGGCGCGCCGAGCTTCGAGGAGAACACGACATTGCCGCTGGCGATATAGGTCTGCACGTCGGCAAATCCCTCGTCGACGCACATTGCCTTCAACTCGGTCATCGGCAGCTTGCCGGTACCGCCGACGTTGACCGCGCGCAGCAAGGCGACATAACGCGGCATCACGATCTCACGTCAGCAGCAGCGCCATGCCCGGATCGCCCTTCTGCATCGCGCGCTGATAGGCCGGGCGCGCGGCGATGCGGCCGAGATAATTCCTGATGTTGGGGCGGTGGCCGAGATCGTAGGGCAGGAAATAGCGCATCGTCGTCAGCGAAAAGCCGATCATGATATCGGCCGTCGTGAACACATCGCCCGCAAGATATGTGGCGTCGCGCACCCGCGCCTCGATCAGATCGAACGAGCGGTCGACCCGCGCCCGGGTCGCGACCAGCATCGGATTGTCGGCCGCGAGGTTGAGCCGGTTCAGGATCATGCTGCGGCCCATCTGCGCCTGCAGCGTGCCGTTGGCGAAGTGAAACCAGTACAGGAACTGCGCGAAGTCGGGATGGTCTGATGTCAGCGTCAGCCGTCCATTGCCATACCTGGCGACGATATACTCGACGACCGCGCCGGATTCGGCGAGCACCAGCGCGCCGTCGGTGATGACGGGCGCGGCGCCGATCGGATGCAGCGCCTTGTAATCGGCCGGCGCCAGCATCGTGACTGGATCGCGCGTGGTGCACTTCAGCTCGTACGGAATCTCCAGCTCCTCGCAGAGCCAGACGATCCGCTCCGATTGCGACTTGCCGAGATGGTGAACGGTGAGCATGCGCGCTCCTTAGCTAAGCGTCCTCTTTCTTCTTCGCAGGCTTCTGGGCCGGCGGCGGCTCTTCCATCGCCTTCTTCATGGCGCGGGCATAGGCGTCGGCGGCGTTCTCCGCGGAATTCTGCAACCGCTTGGCGGTCGCGGTCGCGTTCAGGATCGTGCTCTTGGCCAGGAAGCGGAAGCGCGCCTTGGTCTCCTTGTCCTTGGCCTTGGCGGCGCGCGCGACCCAGACGGCCTGGCGCTTCTTGGCAGCCGCCATCACGGCCTTGGTCTGCGCTCTTGCGGTTTGCCGGATGACGGCGTCGAGGTCGGCTTCGGCCATTCAGATACACTCATTGACTGGACGTACGCCGGGGTGGGCGCACGGTGGGAGGAGGGGAGGTATCACTAGCGCAACCCGCGCCGTTTGAACATGCGATCCTTTGCGATGCCCCCGAGGGGTGTGGCAGATGGTTGCGCGCTCTCTATCCAGGCCAGGCGCACCGCTTCGACTTCGCGGACAATGATCCAATGACGGCCGATGCAGTTAACCGTGTTGCCGGTTTCTTCCAGGCCCGTCTGAATGCGGCTTGAGTCTCAGTCGGCAGACGAACCCGGCGGCACCTTGGCGCCGGCGAGCAGTCCGGCCAATTCCACCTGTCGGCCGAGCCCGGTCTTCGCCAGCACGGCCTTGAGCTGGTTGCGCACGGTTTCGCGGGAGATGCCGAATGCGATGGCGATGGCCTCGACGGTGCGTCCTTCGCCGATACCGCGCGCGACGCGCGCCTCGGCCGGCGTCAGGTCGAACAGGCCTTGCAGCACTTCCGCGGTCGGCACCTCTGATGGCACCACCGGCGTCACGATCACGATCGCCAGCGCCCGGTCGAACAGGTCGCGCGCGGCGCCCTGGATCGGGACCAGATGCACGATCAGCGGCGGACGATCGTCCTGTGCCGCGATCGGGACCGAGCGGACCTCGGCGCTGATGAGACCCTGATCGAGTGCCGCCACTGCCTGCGCGAACAGCGCGTCGGCGGTAGCTGCCGCCAGCGTCAGGCGATCGGTACGATCCTGCATCACATCAGGCACCAGGCGGTCGAACAGCGGGTTGGCCGCCATCAGACGGCCGCCGCGCCGCAGCACCGCCGCGGGCAGTCCGAGCATCGCCAGTGACTCGGTTGCCGCCCTGGCGCGCTCCATCCCGAGCCGCGCCGACAGCAGCGCCGCCCGCGCCAGATGCGGGCGTAGCGCATCGAGCTGCTCGATCGCTTCCCGCTCGATCGGTCCGTGCTGGTATTCGCGCTCGACGCTGTAGATCAGCACGTCGCCGCTCGGCACCGGGATCGCGGTGCCGGCACCCCATCCGAGCCCGCGCGGGCGGAAGAACTCGCGGATCTGGAAATCCTGCTGCACTTCCTCGGGCGTATCGAACACGTCGATGTCGCGCAGGAAGCCGGCATGATTGGCCGCCAGCAGGCGTGGCAACCGCCCGTTGCGCTCGTGCCAGCCGCCTTCGACATAGGCAACCGTGTCGTCGTGCATGTCGGGGGATGCGACCCAGCGGACGTCGTGCGGGGCTGCCGTCAGCAGCACGATACCGCGCGCCCGCGCGATCGCGCCGACCTGATGCAGCACATTCGGCCAAAGCTCGGGGACGACCGCGGCCTCATAGGCCAGTTCAATCAGATGCTCGTGCAGGTCGTTCGCCATCGGCCATTCCAGGAAAATGATGTCAACCAAGAGATAAACCCATCGACCCCGGAATTATTGCCTAGAGCAATTCGGCCCTGCCCACGAGTCCGGGCTATTCCGGGGCATTTTACAGCATCGCGCAGCCGCCGGCGCGGCCTGCGTCGGACAACCGCAGTTGGGGAGCAGATGAATTGGTCGAATGGCGAAGCGGATGCAGGGAACGGCTCTTGCCTGATGCTGTTGGGAGGGCACCTCGGTGTCCTCCCAACATCGCATTTAGTTGCAGCCGCAGCCGTGCGAGCGGCCGCCGCCGAGGATACCAGACAGGATGTTGGTGTTCTTGAGGCTGATCGGCAGGATGGCCGACGCGCCGAAGGCCGCCGATGCCAAGGTCGCCGAGATCAAGCCCAAACCTGACGATCATCGCCGCATGTGGCGAAATTGAACCCGCGTGACAGTCAGAAATATTTCCGAAGCGTCTCGAAACGTATTCGGCATGAATCGTCGCGGGGCGAGACCTGCAAGCGTCACACGTTTGCAACGCTGCGCGCGATCATTCGACCATGAACATCCTTTAATTTGTATCCGCGCGACTTGTCGCGCCTGCTAGGCGGCGATCTGTGACATGCAGTCGAGCCATCGGCGGCTCGGGGAGGGCCGATGATCAGCCGCAGGGCGCTTTCCGGATTGTTGATGACGCTGGTCGGCCCCTCATCGGTCACCGGCAACACGCTGTCGCTGAGTCGCTGCCGGGGATCGTGCGCGAATGTCGATCTGCCGGCTCTGGGCTACGATACGTTCTGCCGTTCGTTCTTCGATATCGCGACCAGGGGAAAGCTGCGTGCAGTCGCCACCGGCCCGGACATTCGAAGGGAGATGCACTCGCTGTTCCGGGAGCGGCGGCTTTATCGGCCATCGCGCGACGAGATCCGGATTCTCTGGCGCGGCACGGCGGACGGATTCTCGGTCGTGAAGGTCGAGTTCGATCTGGAATGCGGCGTGCCGGTGCGCGGATGTCTCGGGATTCCCGACAGCCCGTTCAAGGGATTGATCCTGCTCGGCCACGGCATGGCGAGTACGCCGGAGCGGTGCTTCGATGATGCCGACAAGGATTACATGAACGCGCTCGGCAAACAGCTTTGCCAGGACGGCTATGTCGTGTGGTGTCCCTACATAGTTCAGATCGGAAATCAGGAAAGCCAGAACAACATCGCCGCGATGTTGGCATCCCATGGCATCTCGGCGCACAACGTATCGTGCGCATCGATCGATGCCGGTGAAACCGTCTGCCGGAAGCTGACCGGAGCGGCTGGTCTGAATGTCGGCGTCTATGGGGTGTCCTCGGGCGCCTTTCTCGCGCTGCACCTGGAAGCGGCGACGGGGCGGATGCGGCCGACCGTCGCCTCCGGATATATGCGTGACGAGAAGAAGTTTCTGACGTCGTCCGCCATCAGCAAGAACCTCGGCATCGAACTTGCGGCCTACATTCATTTCGCCAACAGCCGCGCCAAGTATACCGGCGCGGAGCTCGCGTATCTGCTCTGTCCATGTCCGTTGTTCGTCGAGATTGGCAGCCGCGATGCTGCAAACGCGATCGAGCTCGGGCGGGATGAGAAGTTCGCGGAAATGCAGGCCGTCTATGCATCATCGGCCCATCCGCATCTGATCGACATGGACGTCTTCGACGGCGTGCACGAGGCGAGTGGCAAGCGCGCAAGGCCATGGCTGTACGGCCATCTGGCGTCGCCGGCCTATCAAGAGACGTCGCGTTTGAAGAACGCGATCGCTTTGTGAGCCATGCGGGCCGCCGGTCGCACGTCATCGCGCCGCTGACTTCGACCATGCGGAAGTAGCGCGCACATCACATGCATGAGAGCTTTCGGCGTCCGCGACGCGCCACGGGGCGGGACGGCATGGTTGCCATCGCCATGCATCGCAGCGTCGCGACGTTTCTCGAAGCTGCCTGTTGCCGCGATCAGCGATATGGGGCGATCAGGTTACAGGATTGTCTGATTGGCCGCGTTATGATCTCCTGTGATGCATCTCGCCTATCCTGACCTTCTCGGTCTGAGGGAACTCGACGTCATATCCGTCTCGTAGAGCTTGTTGGTAGCCGAAGGGTTGGACAGCATGAGTGGTACGGAACGAATGCTCAGTGGCTTGGCAGGACTTCTGGTATCGGCGGGATTGGCGGCTATCGGGATTTCGGCAGCCTATGCGCAGGCGGGGCCGCCCGGGCCTCCTGCCGTGGGCGTGTTCGAGGCGGTGAAGCGGCCAATCACCGAAACCAATGAATTCCTGGGGCGCATCGAGGCCCCCAACCGCGTCAACGTGGTGGCGCGCGTCACGGCGTTCCTTGAGAAGCGGAATTTCGTCGAGGGCGCCGAGGTCAAGGCCGGGGACCTGCTGTATCAACTCGAGCGCGGTCCGTTCGAGGCCGACCTGGCATCGAAGAAGGCGCAGGTCGCCCAGTTGCAGGCGACGCTGGTCAACGCCAAGCTGACCGCCGACCGCGCCAAATCGCTGCTCGGCGGACCGGCCGGCCAGCAATCGAGCGTCGACGCCGCAGTTGCCAATCAGCAGAGCCTCGAAGCTCAGGTGCAGGCTGCGCAGGCGCAGGTCGACCTGTCCCAGATCAATCTCGACTATACCGAGATCCATTCGCCGATCGACGGCAGGATCGGACGCGCCGCGGTTACCGAGGGTAACGTCGTGACACCGAGCTCGGGAACCCTGACGACCATCGTCAGCCAGGACCCGATGTATGTCACCTTCCCCGTGCCGGTGCGCGAGGCGCTCGATCTGCGCGACCGTTATGCGACGCGCGGCGGCTTCAAGGCCGTCGTCATCCGCGTGCGCCTGCCGGACGGCCGGCTGTACGAGAAGACCGGTGAGCTGAATTTCGTCAACAACACGATCGCGCAGAACACCGATACCATCTCCTTGCGCGGCACCATCCCCAACCCGTCGACCTACGACTCCGTCGCAGCCGGCGGCTCGGTCCGCGAGCTGACCGACAATGAGTTCGTGACCGTGCTGCTGGAAGGCGTGCAGCCGGTCGAGGTGCTGGCGATCCCGCGCTCGGCGGTGCTGTCGGACCAGCAGGGCGAATATGTCTACGTCGTCGGCGCGGACAACAAGGCCGAGCAAAAGCGGATCCAGCTTGGGCAATCGACCTCGACGATTGCCGCGGTGACGAGCGGCATCGCGCTCGGCGACAAGGTGATCGTCGAGGGGTTGCAGAAGGTCAGGCCGGGCGATGTGGTAGCGCCGGGACCCGCCAGCGCGCTGATCCAGTCGAGCATGAAGGTTTCTGCGGACGGCGGCGCCAGCAGCACGCCGAAATCGACGGGCAATAACCCATGATTTCCGCTGTCTTCGTCGATCGTCCGCGGCTTGCGATCGTCATCGCGTTCGTGATCACGATCGCGGGCGCGCTGGCGCTGATGCAAATCCCGGTCGCCCAGTTCCCGGACATCGTGCCGCCGCAAGTGACGGTCTCGGCCGTATTCCCCGGTGCTTCGGCCGAAGTCGTCGAATCGAGCGTCGCCCAGCCGCTGGAAGCGCAGGTCGTCGGCGTCGACAAGATGCTCTACATGAAGTCGACCAGCGGCAATGATGGCAGCTATACGCTGACGGTCTCGTTTGCGCTCGGCACCGACCCCGATATCAACACCGTCAACGTCAACAACCGCGTGCAGAGCGCGCTCGCGCAATTGCCGACCGAGGTGCAGGCGCAGGGCCTGACCGTGCAGAAGAAATCCTCGGCCGTGCTGCAGTTCATCGTGCTCTACAGCAAGAGCGGCGAGCAGGACCCGCTGTTCATCACCAACTACGCCATCATCAACGTGCTGGACGCGATCTCGCGCACGCCCGGCGTCGGACAGGCCTCGCTGTTCGCCAAGCTGAACTATTCGATGCGGGTCTGGTTCGACACCCAGCGCCTGACCAGCCTCAATTTGGCGCCGTCGGACGTGATCGCCGCGATCCGTGCCCAGAGCGTGCAGGCGCCGGTCGGCCGCATCGGCGCGCGTCCGATCAGCAACGACCAGCAATTCCAGTTCAACGTGCAGACCCAGGGCCGCCTGACGACATCCAAGCAGTTCGGCGACATCGTGCTACGGGCCAATCCGGACGGATCGGTGCTGCGGATCAGGGATGTCGCCCGCGTCGAAATCGGCGCGCAGAACATGGATTCGGAATCGCGGATCGACGGCAATCCCGGCGTGCCGATGGGCATCTATCTTGCACCCGGCGCCAACGCCGTGACCACGGCCAAGGCCGTGCAGGCCACGCTTGCGAAGTTGTCGGAGCGGTTCCCGTCGGGGCTGACCTACCTCGTGCAGTACGACTCCACGACCTTCGTCTCCGATACGATCAAGGAAGTGATGAAGACGCTCGGCGAGGCCTTCGTGCTCGTCGTGATCGTGGTGTTCCTGTTCCTCGGCAATCTGCGCGCCACCGTGATCCCTGCGGTCGCGGTTCCGGTCAGCCTGATCGGCGCCTTCGCGGTGCTGCTGGCGCTCGGCTATTCCGCCAACACGGTCTCGCTGCTGGCGATGGTGCTTGCGATCGGCATCGTGGTCGATGACGCCATCGTCGTGGTCGAGAACGTCGAACGCGTCATGGAGGAGGAGCCGGAGCTGTCGCCGGCCGACGCCACCAAGAAGGCGATGGCGCAGATCACGGCGCCGATCATCGCGATCTCGCTGGTGCTGCTCTCGGTGTTCGTGCCGATTGCGTTCATTCCCGGCATCTCCGGTACGCTGTTCCGCCAGTTCGCGGTGACGATCAGCGCCGCGATGGTGATCTCGGCGCTGAATGCGCTGACGCTGTCGCCGGCGTTGTGCGCCGTATTCCTGCGTCATGGCGGGCCGCGCCGCGGCATCATGGGACGGGTGCTCGGCGGCATCGATTGGGTGCGCGACGGCTATGCCGGCGTGGTGCAGCGGCTGGTCCGCGTGGCGGTGTTGTCGCTGGTCGCGGTGCTGGTGTTTGCCGGTGCGGTGTTCGGCGTGTCGAAGATCACGCCGACCGGCTTCCTGCCCGAGGAAGACCAGGGCGCCTTCTTCATCGCCGTGCAACTGCCTGACGGCGCCTCGGTGGCGCGCACCAGCGAGGTCACCAAGCAGGTCGAGGCGCTGTTGAAGAAGAACCCGGCGGTCGACCACGTGCTGTCGATCATCGGCTTCTCGCTGCTCGACGGGGCCAGCGAGCCGAATTCCGCTTTCATGGTGGCGCGCATGAAGGCGTTCGCCGACCGCAAGGCCGTCACCGAATCGGTGCAGGCCGCGATCGGGCAGACCTTCGTCGGGGGATTGCAGATCCGTCAGGCCTCGGTGCTGCCGTTCAACCTGCCACCGATCATCGGGCTCTCGACCTCCGGCGGCTTCGAATATCAGCTCGAGGCGCTGGAAGGGCAGGATCCGGCTTCGCTCAGCAGCGTGATGGGCGGACTGATCGGCGCTGCGAACCGCAATCCAAACCTGGCCCGCGTGTTCTCGACCTTCACCGCGACCAACCCATCGGTCTATCTCGATATCGACCGCGCCAAGGCGCAGGCGCTCGGCCTCAACATGGCCGACGTCTTCACCGCGCTGCAGGCCACGCTCGGCGGCATCTACGTCAACAATTTCAACCTGTTTGGCCGTACCTGGCAGGTCAACGTGCAGGGCGATGCGGCCGACCGGCGCGACATCCCCGACATCTGGCAGATCTATGTGCGCAACACCGGCGGTGAGATGGTGCCGATCCGCTCGATCGCAAGCTTGCGGATCGTCACCGGCCCGCAGGTGATCACGCGCTACAACAATTATCGCTCGGTCACGGTGAACGGCAGCCCGGCGGCGGGCGTGTCCTCGGGCACCGCGATCGCGACGATGGCCGACCTGTCCAAAACGACGCTGCCTTCAGGCTATTCCTATGAATGGACCGGCACGGCCTATCAGGAGCAGGCGGCTTCCGGCCAGACCGGTATCATCCTCGCGCTTGCGGTGCTGTTTGCCTATCTGTTCCTGGTGGCGCTGTATGAGAGCTGGACGATCCCGATTCCCGTGCTGCTGTCGGTCACGGTCGGCGTGCTGGGCTCCTATCTCGGCATCAAGCTCGCGGGCCTCAATCTCGATCTCTACGGCCAGATCGGCCTCGTGGTGCTGATCGCGCTCGCCGCCAAGAACGGCATCCTGATCGTCGAATTCGCCAAGGAGCAGCGCGAGGCGGGCCGGCCGATCGCGGAGGCCGCGACGATGGGTGCGCAGATGCGTTTCCGCGCCGTGATGATGACCTCGATCGCTTTCATCCTCGGCCTGGTGCCGCTGGTGGTCGCGACCGGCGCCGCGGAAATCAGCCGCCGTGCGGTCGGCACCGCGGTGTTCGGCGGCATGCTCGCCGCCAGCTCGATCGGCATCTTCCTGGTGCCGATGCTGTTTGTCACCTTCCAGGGCTGGCGCGAGGGTGTAAAGAACCGCTTCGGCCGTCGCGGCAAGGCGGAACAGCCGGCATCGCATTAGCGCATAGTCCGGAAAGATCATGCGTGAACGACGAGCCAATGCGCGATGACGATCAATCTAATCCCATCGCGCATTAGCGGCGCAGATGAGGCGGGGCTATACTGCCCGCCTTATCGATGGAGTTCCGGATTGAGCGTTGCCTTTACCAAGGAAGAAAGTGCCGAGACCGCGTCCGAAACGCTGTTGCCGGACCGCCCCATATCGCCGCATCCCAATCTGGTGACCGAAGCAGGACGCAAGGCGCTGGAGCGCCAGCTCCTGGAGGCACGCGAGGCCTATGAGGCCGCGCAGCAGCTGGATGACGTCAACGAACGGCGACGGCAGTCGGCGGTTCCGTTGCGCGACGCCCGCTATCTCACGGAAAGGCTCCGCACCGCGCAGGTCGTCCCCGACCCCACCTCGACCGAAACCGTTGCCTTCGGCAGCACCGTGACGTTCAGCCGCGCGGATGGCCGCGTGCAGACCTATCGCATTGTCGGCGAGGACGAGGCCGATCCAAAGGCAGGCTCGATCTCGTTCGTCTCGCCGGTGGCGAGGTCGTTGATGGGCAAGGCTTTGGGCGACATCGTCCGGGCTGGCGCCCAGGAGCTGGAGATCGTGGCGATCGCTTAGCGGATCGCAGATCCCGATCACGCCGCCGGCAGGGCCAGCCGCTCGATCGTCTGAATATGCCGCGCGAGCAGGCTGCAGGCTTGCTCGATGTTGCGCGCGCGCAGCGCTTGCAGGATCACGCGATGGTCCTGGCTCGGCCGCGGCCGCCAGCCGGCGTTGCGGGCCATCGCGAACACCAGCCGTGAATTTGCGAGCTGCAGGCCGTCGAGGCTCGCGAGCAGACGCGGCATCGCGCAAGGCGCCACCAGCGCGTGATGAAAGGCGCGATTGGCCAGTTCGAATTCCTGAACTGTCTCGGCGTTGTCGCCTTCGATCAGCGCGACCTCGATCCGTGCCAGATGGGCCGACGTGAATTTCGGCGCCGCATTGCGCAGCGCGACCACCTCGAGCGCGGCGCGCATCTCGGCGATCTCCTTCACCGACTTGGTGTCGAGGGGAGCAACCCGCACCCCGCGCCGAGGCACCGCAACGACCAGATGCTGCGCCTCCAATTGCCGGAACGCCTCGCGCACCGGGACGTGGCTGGAATGGAATTCCCGCGCGACATGGTCCTGCCGTAGCGGAGCATCCGGCGGCAATGCGCCGCTGATGATGCGCTCGCCGATCGCCTCGGCAATGCGCCCGGCGGTCGTCGTGTTCTCGCCCTCGCTGGTCATAGATTATCTATCATAAAAAGGAGTGCGCTCTTGTCTGGCCTCGGCTAGCATCATTCTAAGTCCAATATCATAGATAATATACATAATTATCTATGATCCACGCAAGCAAGAAGGCAAACTCGATGGTTGATGTCGTTGAGATCGAACGGACCGATAGCCGCCGCAGCGCACCGCCCCGCAAGAACTGGGAGCGTGCCGAGGCCGAGACGCTCTATAACTTGCCGTTCGCGGACCTGATGTTCCAGGCGCAGGGCGTCCACCGCGCCAACTTCAATCCGAACCACGTCGAAACCGCGAGCCTGCTCAGCATCAAGACCGGCGGCTGTCCGGAGGACTGCGGCTACTGCTCCCAGAGTGCGCATTACGACACCGGCCTGAAGGCCACCCGCCTGATGCCGCGGGCCGAGGTGGTCGCGGTCGCGCAACGCGCCAAGGACGCCGGCGCAACCCGCTTCTGCATGGCCGCGGCCTGGCGCACCCCCAAGGACCGCGATCTCGATCAGGTCTGTGACATGGTCAGCGCGGTGAAGGGGCTGGGCATGGAAACCTGCGTCACGCTCGGGATGCTGACGCCGAACCAGGCCGAACGCCTCTCCGACGCCGGGCTCGATTTCTATAACCACAACGTCGATACCTCGCCGGAGTACTACGACAAGATCATCACCACCCGCACTTTGCAGGACCGCATCGATACGCTTGCGCATGTGCGCGACGCCGGCATCAAGGTCTGCTGCGGCGGCATTATCGGCATGGGTGAACAGGTCGAAGACCGGCTCGGCATGCTGATGCTGCTTGCCAATCTCCCCGGCCATCCGGAGAGCGTGCCGATCAATCTGTGGAACGAGGTCAAGGGCGTGCCGGTCAATGACACCGCCGAGCGTCCCGATCCGATCGCGCTGGTGCGGCTGGTTGCGACGGCGCGGATCATGATGCCGAAGAGCGTGGTGCGGCTGTCGGCTGGACGGCAATACATGACCGATGAACTTCAGGCGATGTGCTTCCTCGCCGGCGCGAACTCGATCTTCATCGGCGATGTGCTGCTGACCACCAAGAACCCGCAGCGCGATCGCGACGCCGATCTGCTCGACCGGCTCGGCATCACATCCCGCCTCGCCTGACCGTAACCTCCGGCACGCGCGCGGCGTCATTCGCCGCGCGACCAACCACCATCCTGAGAGTAAAGCATGAGCGCAATCCATGCGGCCAAGGCCGCTGATTACGCCGCGGCCTTGCACGTCCTGAGCAAGGACGATCGGCTGCGCGGTCTCAAGCCGCGCGCGGGCATCGATTTCGTATCGAACGACTATCTGGCGCTGGCGAGCGCGCCACGCATCAAGCAGGCCGTCGCGGCCGCGATCGAGGCCGGCACGCCGGTCGGCGCCGGCGGGTCGCGGCTGTTGCGCGGCAATTGCGAGGAGCACGAAAGGCTGGAAGCCGAGGCCGCTGCGTTCTTCCGCGCCGAGACCGCGCTGTTCTTCGGCGGCGGCTACGTCGCCAATTTCGCCGTGCTGACGACGCTGCCGCAGCGCGGCGATCTGCTTGTCCTCGATTCGCTGGTGCACGCCAGCATCCACGAAGGTGCGCGGGCCGGCCGGGCCGAGTTCCGGTTCAGCGCGCACAATGATTCCCAATCGATCGAAGACACCATCCGCGGCTGGCGCGCCGAGGGCGGAACGGGCCGGGTCTGGATCGTGGTCGAAAGCGTCTACAGCATGGACGGCGATGTCGCGCCGCTCGACGACCTCGTCGCCATCGCTGACCGGCACGACGCGTTCCTGATGGTGGACGAAGCGCACGGCACCGGCGTCTACGGCGAACAAGGGCGCGGGCTGACGGCGCCCTATGAGGGGCGCGACAATCTCGTGGTCGTTCATACCTGCGGCAAGGCGCTGGGCGCCGCCGGCGCGCTGGTCACGGGCTCGACCGTGCTGCGCGACTTCATGATCAATCGCTGCCGCCCGTTCATCTTCGCCACCGCGCCGTCGCCGCTTGTGGCCGTCGCCGTGCGTGAAGCACTTCTGATCTTGCGAGAGGAGCCCGAGCATCAGCAGCGCCTCGCAAAGCTGGTTGCGTTCACGCATCGCGAGCTCGATCGGCGCGGCTGGCGCCGTCCGTCGAACTCGCAGATCGTGCCCTATATCGTCGGTGACAATGCGCGCGCGATGCAGCTTGCCTCAGTGCTGCAGGCGCGCGGCTTCGACATTCGCGGCATCAGACCGCCGACCGTGCCGGCCGGCACCGCGCGGCTGCGGATTGCCCTGACCCTCAATGTCGACGAGGATGACGTGCGCGCGCTGCTCGATGCGCTCGTCGAGGAGACGAAAGGCTGGTCGCGATGAGCTGCCGGATCGTGGTGACCGGCACCGATACCGGAATCGGGAAGACGATCTTCTCCGCGGGCCTCGCCGGCTTTCTCGGCGCGAGCTACTGGAAGCCGGTTCAGTCCGGCCTTGAGGACGAGACCGATGCGCAGTTGGTGGCCCGGCTTGCGGGTCTCGCGGCCGATCGCATCGTGCCGGAGCGTTACCGGCTTCGGACGCCGGCTTCGCCGCATCAGTCCGCCGCGATCGACGGCGTCCGCATCGATCCTGCCGCGCTCGACTTGCCTGACGCCGGTGACCGTCCGCTGGTGATCGAGGGCGCCGGCGGGCTGATGGTGCCGCTGAATGACGACACGCTCTTTATCGACATGTTCGAGCGGTGGCGGCTTCCGGTCGTGCTGTGCGCCCGCACGGCGCTCGGCACCATCAATCACTCGCTGCTGTCGGTCGAGGCGCTGCGCAAGCGCAACATCGATATTCTCGGGATCGCCTTCATCGGCGAAAACAATCCCGAGAGCGAGCGCGCTATCTGCGACATGGGACAAGTGCGCCGGCTGGGCCGGTTGCCCTGGCTGTCTCGGCTTGCCGCAGACACGCTGCAAACAGCTTTCGGCGCCTCGTTCCGGCGCGACGATTTCAACCCATGACATCAGCTCAGAAATCGCCGATCTGGCACCCGTTCACCCAGCACGCTCTGCACGGCGAGATGACAAGGATCGTGCGCGGGGAGGGCGCCTATCTCTACACCGCGGACGACCGCCGGATCATCGATGCGATCTCATCCTGGTGGGTGGTGACCCATGGCCATTGCCATCCGCATATCGTACGCGCGATCCAGAACCAGGCGGAACAGCTCAACCAGATCATCTTTGCCGGCCATACCCACGATCCGGCGGAAGAGGTTGCGGCGCAGCTCCTGAAGCTGGCGCCGCGTGGCCTCGACTATGTGTTCTTCTCCGACTCTGGATCTACCAGCGTGGAAGTGGCGCTGAAGATGGCGCTCGGCTACTGGCACAATATCGGCGTGCCGCGCATGCGCATCATCGTCATGCAGCACTCCTACCACGGCGACACCGTGGGGACGATGTCGGTCGGCGCACGCGGCGTCTTCAACAAGGCCTATGAGCCGCTGCTGTTCGATGTCGAATCAATCCCGTTTCCGGCCGCCGGCCACGAGCAGGCGACACTCGATGCGCTCGACGCCGCGTGCAAGACGGAAGCCGCGGCCGCATTCATTGTCGAACCGCTGATCCTCGGCGCGGGCGGGATGCTGATGTATCCGCCCTGGGTGCTGAAGGAAATGAAGCGCATCTGCGAGGCCTCCGATGTGCTGTTCATTGCCGATGAGGTGATGACCGGCTGGGGCCGCACCGGCACATTGTTCGCGTGCGAGCAAGCCGACGTCACGCCGGACATCGCCTGCTATTCGAAGGGCCTCACCGGCGGATCGCTGCCGCTCGCAGTGACGCTCTGCCGCGCCGAGATCTACGACGCGCATTATTCCAGCGATCGTTCGCGAACCTTCTTCCATTCCAGTTCCTATACGGCAAACCCGGTCGCCTGCGCCGCCGCAAGGGCAAACCTCGAACTCTGGCAGCGCGGCGCGGGCGAGCGCACAGCCCCGCTCGCCGCGATGCAGGAGCGCCTGATCGCACCATTCCGCGCCGACGCACGCTTTGAGAACGTCCGCCGCACCGGCACCATCACCGCGCTTGACTTGAAGGCAAGCGATGCCGGCTATCTCGCAGGCATCGGTCCAAAGCTTCAGGCCTTCTTCGCGCGTCGAAACCTGCTGCTGCGCCCGCTCGGCAACACAATCTACGTCATGCCGCCCTACTGCGTGACGGAGGCTGATATCGTTGAGATTTATGCCGCGATCGCGGACGCAGCCGAGGAGCTGGCCTGACGGTACGCCTTGCGCTCCTGAAATCCCGTGACTGACGATTTGCATCGCGTGCTGTTCTGCACGCGATGGGTTCTCATACGAAATCGGCGTGCCGTTGCGGGCACGCCGATAGGCTGGATCACGCGTGCCTGTGTGGCGCTGGCCGCGCAGCGGGATGCTGCGGCCGCGGCGCAGGATGGGGCCGCGGAGCCGGCCGCGACACATGCGGTGGCGGCGGACGCCGGGGCGGCGGCGGAGCCCGGTGCACAGCCGCTTGCGCGACGCGCGGCGCCGGCGGATGCGCGGCCGGGCGTGGCGCGGGTGGTGCGTGCTGTGCGATCTGCGGTCTCGGCGCATGCACGGCTGGCGCTGCGACGGGCGGTGCCGGAGCGGGATGGTTGACGGCAACAGGCCGAGCGTGTCCCGTCGGCAGTGCGTGTACAGCCGGCGAAGCGCTTGCCGCAGGCAAGGCGTGTCCCGTTGTCGACGCGTGTGCCGGCGGTAGCGCGTTTCCGGCCGGCAGGGCGTGTCCTGTCGTCGTTGTCTGTGCTTGCGGCAGCGCGTTTCCGGAAGGCAGGGCGTGCCCCGTCGGCGATGCAGGTGTTGCCGGCAGAGCGTTTCCGCTCGGCAGAGCGTGTCCTGGCGGCAGGGCATTTCCTGTCGGCAGGGCGTGTGTTGGCGGCAGCGCATTCCCTGACGGCGGAGCGTGTCCTGTCGCGGGTTGCGCATGCCGGGGCGGCGGCGCCGCGATCGGCTTGCCCGGGTGCGCGGCGATCACGCCGGCGCCGCTGAACCGTGCCGCGTGCGCGGTCGCCGCGATCGCCGGGTGACCATGATTGCTGGCGAGCGCCAGCGCCGGATCCTTCATCGCCGCTTCGGCGTGCCGCGTCTGCTCGCCGGTCGCAGCCACGTGGTGCTCGCTCGCGGCCGCGACCTGCTGCGGCGTCGGTCTCACCGTGGTGCCACCGGTGCCGCCGTTGTAGCTGACGTTGGTCGTGTTGTTGACGACGGTCTTGTTGTAGACGTTGGTGACCGAGACATTCGTGATGTTGGTGACGGAGCGGTTGTAGAAGAAGCTGCCGCCGCGCCAATAGCCGCCTTCATAGCCGATGCCGGTGTAGCCGAAGCCATAAGAGATGCCGCCATAGAAGCCGACGGTCGCTCCCCAATAACCGGCGTGGAAGGCGTAGACGCCATCGTTCCAGCCCCAATAGCCGGGTGTCCAGAGCAACTCAGGCGCGGGCGGAAGCACCCACGTGCCGGGAACCCAGTAGTAACCGATATCGTCGCTCCACGCCCAATAGCCGGGAGTCCAGATGTAGCCCTCGCCGGGGATCGGCGGCTGCTCGTAGACCGGCAAGGGCGGCGGTGCTGCATCGACGCTGATGCCGATGCCGATGGCAAGCTGCGCGCGCGCAGCGTGAGGTGGAGAGAGACAGCAGAGGCTGAGAGCTAAGGCGAAAGGCAGTCCGGCGATGCGGCGCATGGCACATACTCCAATCTTCTTCCCCCAGCGTTGGAGTCGAATAGTGGCGCCGACATGAACCGGTTGTGAATGTTTGTGCTGACACCGTGATTTCGAGACCGCGCGACAGCGGGATCGTTAACGACGGCGTACGCAAGTCAGCTTGGTGTCAGGATGGAACGCGATCGTGCCGCTCGCGTCAGCTTCATCACTGCGCCAAATAGTCGAATTTTCGTTTTGAATTGGACGACGCCCCCCTGCGCGTCATCAATCGATGATCGGAACAGCCGGCTCGCACAAAGCCGGGCAGGGAGGTTTGGAATGGCGCGATCCGCCGACATCGACATCAACGCGGGCGCGCGCCTCGACAGGCTGCCGATCTGCGGATTCCACTGGCGTATCCTGGCCCTGATCGGCGCCGGCATGTTCCTCGATGCATTCGACATCTATCTGGCCGGCGGTGTGCTGGGCGCGGTGCTCAAGGAAGGCTGGTCGACGCTCGAGCTCAACGCCGCATTTGTCTCCGCGACCTTTGTCGGAATGACGATCGGCGCCTGGTTCTCCGGCATCCTTGGCGACCGCTTCGGTCGCCGCTTCTCCTACCAGATGAACCTTGCGATCTTCGGCCTCGCGTCGATCGCCGCCGCCTTCGCGCCCAGCATGACGGTTCTGATCGGCCTGCGCTTCATCATCGGCATCGGCCTCGGCGCCGAGATCGTGGTCGGCTACGCGACCTTGACCGAGTTCGTGCCGGCCACCTCGCGCGGCCGCTGGATCGGGCTGCTCGCCGTGATCACCAACTTCTCGCTGTTCGCGTCATCCATGATCGGCCTGTGGGTGATCCCGACGCTGGGGTGGCGCTACATGTTCGCTCTCGTCGGCCTCCTCGCGATGATCGTCTGGTTCTTGCGCAAGTCGATGCCGGAATCGCCGCGTTGGCTCGCCGCCAACGGCCGCGCCGACGAGGCCGAGGCAATTCTTTCGGCGATCGAAGCGGAGGCCGCGCGCAAGGGAACGCTGGCTCCCGTCGCCGCCGGCGCGCCGGCGCAGGAATCGCCCGGTGCGGTCTGGCGCCTGTTCCAGCCGCCGTATCTCGCGCGCACGCTGCTCGGCAGCCTGCTGCACATCGTCGTCGGCTTCAGTCTCTACGGGTTCATCGGCTGGCTGCCGACGTTCATGGTCAAGGGCGGCCACAGCGTGGTCTCCTCGCTGGGCTACACCACCGTGATGGCGCTGGGTGGTCCGGTCGGATCGCTGATCGGGCTCGTGCTGGCGGACCGGCTCGGACGCAAGCTCTCGATCGTCTGCTCGTCGATTGCGGCTGCCGCGCTCGGCATTGCCTATCCGTACATGCCGGACGGTGTTGCACTCGCGGGCGTCGGCTTCCTGCTGGTCACCGCGATCTACGTCATGCTGGCGACGGGATTTGCAATGCATGTCCCCGAACTGTTCCCGACGCGCTACCGGCTTCGCGGCACGGCGATCTGCGCCACGTCCGGACGGATCGCGACCGCGCTGGTCCAGTACGTCGTTGTCGCGATCTTCGCCTGGCAAGGGTTGACCGGCGTGTTGACGACCCTGGCCGGCATCCTCGTGTTCCAGGCCGTGGTGTTTCTCATGTTCGGATTCGAAACCAAGGGACGCTCGCTGGAGGACGCGTCGGCCGTCACGAACGCCGAGGCAGGACATCCATCGTCGATCGCACGGAGGCCGGCGGACATCGGCGCCTAACTCAGATCGGAGCAGGCCGCCCTGAGCCGATCGCGGAGCCAGCCGTTGGCATTGCTCTGATCGTATCGGCGATGCCAGTACAACATCCAGTCGAACGGTGCGGACTCGAACGGCAGTTCCTCCATCCGCAGACCGTCGTCCATCAACACGGCGGCGAGATGCCTCGGCATCACCGCGAGCAGATCGGTGCTTTTCAAGACATGAGGTACGACCAGCCAATGCGGCACGTTCAGCGCGATGCGTCTCCGATGGCCGCGTTCGGCGAGCACGTCGTCGACGAAACGAAGGTCGGTTGGGCTCATCGAGACCTTCATGTGCTCCTGCGCGATGAAGCGCTCGAAGGTCAGCCGCCCGCGCTTGATCTGGTGACCGCTCCGCATCAGGCAGACCATGCGGTCGTGCAGCAGCGTCTCGGAACGGATCGATGCGGAATGCTCGAGCCCCATGCTGACCGCGACGTCGATCTCGTCCCGTTCCAGCGCATCGATCGTCAAAGCGGGTGGCAGATGGATCGTGTTGTAGGAAATCCGCGCATCGGGCGTCCGCGCCGCGGCGAGTCGCGGCAGCAGCAGGCATGCAAGAATATCCGACATCCTGATCGTGAAGGTGCGCTCCGTCCGGTTTGGATCGAAGCCGGCGTCGCTCGCCATCACCCGCTCGACCTGGCGCAGCACCTGGCGCAGCGGCTCCGCCAGTTCGGTGGCGCGGGGCGTCGGCTTCATCCCGCTCGTCGTCCGCACCAGCAGCTCGTCCTCGAACATCGCACGCAGCCGGTTGAGTGCGTTGCTCATCGCAGGTTGACTGAGGCCGACGCGGTCGGCTGCCTTGGTGACATGACGCTCGGTCAGCAGTGCGTCCAGCGCGACGAGCAGATTGAGGTCGATGGATCGGAGGTTCATGCCGTCATTCATATCGTGAATAACGAGAGATCACAAATCCATTTCATTTATGGCGATGCGGCGCGTATCCAATCGATCTGAACCAAGGAGGCACCAATGGATTCCGAGACGATCAAGCGCGAAGTGAAGATCTGCATGTTCGATCAGTACGGCACGGTCGTCGACATGCAGGGCGGCCTGACCAGGATCGCGACGCCGTTCCTTCAGAAGAAAGGCTGGAAGGGCGATCCGAATTCCTTCGTTACATGGTGGCGCCGCACCCATTTCGAGAACTCGATGATCGATGCGCTGCTGCATCGCGAGCACACGCCCTATCGCGAGATCGGGCATCGCGCGGTGTCGCACGTGATGGATCGCGCCAAGATCGACTACACGGTGGATGAGGTGCGTTATCTCGTCGGCGAGATCGAGAAGCTGGTGCCGTTTCCGGAAGTGCCGGAAGCGCTCGCGCGGCTGCAAGCCAAATACAAGCTGGTGGTGCTGTCGAACGGCGATCCCGACATGCTCGAGACCGCAAAGCAGTACCACAAGGTCCCATTCGATCGCGTGATCTCGGTGGCGGAAGCGAATTCGTTCAAGCCGCATGTCGCGACCTACACCAAGGCTGCCGAGATCATGGGCGTGAAGCCCGATCGAGTGCTGTTCGTGGCCAATCATGCCTTCGACTGCATCGGCGCCAAGTCCGCCGGCATGCGGACGGCCTTCATCGACCGGCGCAGCCGCCCGTTCGGCATCACGCCACACCAGCCTGACATCCTGGTGCCGTCGATGAAGGACCTCGCCGATGCGATCGTCTGATCGCGAGCCGCTCTCCGGCATCAGGGTTCTCGACCTCTGCCGCGTGGTCTCCGGCCCCTTTGCCACGATGCAGCTCGGCGATCTCGGCGCCGACATCGTCAAGATCGAGGATCCGCGGCAGGGCGACGAAAGCCGCCGCTACGGGCCGCCCTTCATCGGCGGCGAGAGCGCGTATTTCCTGTCGGTGAACCGCAACAAGCGCAGTTGCGCCATCGATCTGAAGTCGCCGGCGGGGCGCGATGCGGTGCTCGATCTTGCGTCCGCGGCCGACGTCGTGATTGAGAATTTTCGCCCGGGCACGCTCGACAAATGGGGGCTCGGCTTCGACGTGTTGCGGGCCCGCAAGTCCGACATCATCCTGTGCAGCATCTCGGGGTTCGGCCGCACCGGTGCGGACGCCTTGCGCCCCGGCTACGATCTGATCCTGCAGGGCGAATCCGGCGTGATGGACATCACCGGTGATCCCATGGGGCCGCCGACCAAGGTCGGCACCTCGATCGCCGATCTCGTCACCGGGTTGTATGCGTCGCATTCGGTGCTCGCCGCCTTGATGCGGAAGAACCGCACGGGCGAGGGCGGACGGGTCGACGTCTCCATGCTCGACGCCATGGCATCGCTGCTGACGTTCAACGCCGGCATGTACTTCGCCACGGGGCAAAGCCCGCGGCGCCGGGGCAACGTCCATCCGACCATCAGCCCGTACGAACCGTTCGAGGCGAGTGACGGCTGGATCAATGTCGGGGTCGCGAACGACAAGTTCTGGGCGGCCTTTTGCGACGTCATCGGCCGGCCGGAGCTGCGCGAAGATAGCCGCTTCGCAACCGCCCCGAAGCGCGCGGCGAGCCGGAACGATCTCGTCGCGGTCCTCGCCCCCATCTTCGCCGGCAGGAGTCGCGCCGATTGGCTGCAGGCGCTCGCCGTGGCCGGCATTCCGTGCGGTGCGATCAAGTCGGTCGGCGAGGTCTGCGAGACGCCGCAACTTACCGAGCGCGGCATGGTCCAGACCGTCCGTCATCCGGCCGCGGGGGATGTGAGGTTCATAGCCCGGCCGACGCGGTTCGGCGACGAGCCGCCGGCGCCGTCCACGCCGCCGCCGATGCTCGGCGAACACACAAGCGAGGTGCTTGCGGAATGGTGCGGCTGGACCGACGATCGGCTCGAGAGATTCGCGGTCGAAGGCGCGTTCGGAGACTTTGGACGGAGCTTCGTGCGATCGCCCAAGTGAATATCGTGATCAAGCGAGTGTCGTCATGAGAGATATCGCCGAGCAGATGATGCGTCGCGCTGTCGCGGACGAGCGGCAGGAATTCGGGTCGTTCTTCCTGTCGCGCTTCTTCGGCCTCGAGATCGCCTACCAAAGCGAGGCGTGCATCGTCTCGTTCGACATCGAGGGGCCGCTGTTCAACCCGCAAGGCACCTTGCACGGCGGGGTTCTCGCAACCGCGCTCGATATCTCGATGGGGCATCTGGTCAACCACGTCGCCGGTGCCGGCACCACGCTCGAGATGAAGGTGCAGTATCTCGCCGCGGTCCGCGAAGGGCGCGTGACCTGTCACGCGACCTTCCTGAAGCGCGGCCGGAAGACCTTCTTCGTGCAATCCCAGGCCTCCACCGCAGCCGGCGAGCCGATCGCGCATGCCACATCGACTTGGCAACTGCTGAGCCGAGGCTGAGAAGCGCGGCCGGTTCGCGTCGGGTCGTTGTCGCGCTGCCAAAACTGTGGGTTTCGCGGCGGAGCGGACCCTGGCGCGAATCTCCGATGTCTGAAAGCACGACCTCCCGAGGCCCCGTTTCTTCGTACGAAACGGCCACGAGCATTGCCAGGATCATGATCCGGTTTCATACTCCGAACGCCGGAAGCGCATCTCCACGGCGCGGCCGGCGCGAAGATGCGAGAGGCGATACCTCAAAAGCGGAAAGACGGCGATGCGGTTTCATCTCGCATTTGCCCTTGTATCGATGGCGGCGCTGCTCGTTGATCCGACTGCCGCCACGTCGCAGGACATGTTGCGCAGCGTCGACCTCGATAGTCCCGAGATGACGACGTCGGAGATGACGCGCGCCGAGGTCGACGCGCTCCTCAAGGCCGTGCCTCAGGGGGACCGACGCAGCGCAGATTTGGAAGGAAAGCGGCTGTCGCACCTCGATCTCTCGGGCCTCGACTTCTCCGGCGGCAACCTTCATCTCGTCAAGCTCAACCGGACCAATCTGAAAGCCGCGCGCTTCGATCGGGCCGTGCTGAACCAGGCTTGGCTCATCGACGCAGATCTGACGGGGGCGTCGCTCGTCAAGGCGTCGCTGCTCGGCACGCAGATGCAGCGCGCCAAGCTTGGCGGCGCCGATTTGAGCGGCGCTCGCATCACCGGCGATCTATCCGGTGCCAACCTGATCGGGGCCAAGCTCGCGGGCGCGGATTTGAGCGCCGATATGCGCAACCAATCGATGGGCCTGATGCGTGGCGTGCTCAAATCCGCCGATCTCCGGAATGCGGATCTGAGCGGCGCCAATCTCGCGCGCGCTGATCTCGAATTCGCGCAGTTGCAGAACGCCAATTTGGCGAACTGCAACCTCAGCAAGGCTGACCTTGCGGGAGCCGATCTATCTGGCGCCAATCTCGCCGGCGCCGATTTCACCGAGACCGACCTCGCGTCGACCCTCTTGCCGAGCGCGGCCGCGCTAGCAGAGGCCCGCAATCTGGACAAGGCCCGGAACTTGAACCTGGCGCGGCGGCCAGATTAGAGCGTTTTCGAGCGAAGTGGATACCGGTTCGCGTCAAGAAAACGCGTCAAAACAAAAATCTAGAGCCAACGGCTCTAGGGATCGAATTGCGGTGTCCTGCACCAGGACCTATATTTTGCCTTGAGAACCACGCAGCCGCTCATCGTGCGGCGGGGAGGGACCACGGTGGATGGTTGCATGTCGCACCGGAGGTGACGCCATGACCATTTCTCCCACACTGCACAAATATCTCGCAGCGGAAAACATCGCGTACGACGAAATCCCGCATGTGCTGACGATGTCGTCAGCCCTGACCGCCCAGGCATGTCACGTCCCGGGTGACCGCCTAGCCAAGGCCATTGTATTGCGCCGCAATGGCGGCTACCTGCTCGCCGTGTTGCCGGCATCGCATCACCTCAGGCTGGCGGATCTGAGGGCGAGCTTCGGCGATGATATTGCGATGGCTGCTGAAAGCGAGATCGATCGGCTGTTCGCGGACTGTGCGCACGGGGCGGTTCCCGCTGCCGGCATCTGCTATGGGCTCGACGTTATCGTTGATGACAGCATCCAGATGCAGCCCGAGATCTATATCGAAGCCGGCGATCATGAGACGTTGCTTCATCTCGGTCGTGCGCAATTCGCGCGCTTGACCGCCGGTTGCCTGCACGGCCGCTTCAGTACGCACGACTGAGGGCGTGATAGCCGGACCACCTGTCGCTGCGCGCTGACCAGGGCGCAGCACACATGCGGTCACGCCCGATCTGCTGTATAGTTGCAAGCGAGGGGGCTGCTGCCTTGCAAAGGAGGTCCTCCATGAAGGTCAAGGACGTGATGCACAGGGGCGTCGATTGGGTCAGCCCAGATACCCCGATCACTGAAATCGCAAAATTGATGCAAGGGCACGACGTCGGCTGCATTCCGGTCGGACAAGACGATCGTCTGATCGGAATGGTGACGGATCGCGACCTCGTCTGCAAAGGTCTTGCGAGCAAGAGCTTCAACTCTGCGCGCACCACAGCGCGCGATGTGATGACCGAAGGCATCCACTGCTGCCGGGAAGACGACGATCTGGCGAAAGCGGTGCATCACATGGAGACGCTGAAGATCCGCAGGCTGCCTGTCATCAACAAGAGCAAACGGATGGTCGGCATGGTCAGCCTGGGGGATATCGGCCACTTTGCCGGTGCCGATCTCATGTCCCAATGCATGAAGAGCGTGTCGGCTCATCATTGAGGCGAGGCCGGTCTGCTGGAAACCGGCAGATCGGCCGGCACCATGGCCGGACATCGAAGCGGACAAAAAATCGAAGTGGCGCACCCGACACGATTCGAACGTGTGACCTTTGCCTTTCTGTTCGCTGAGCGCCGTGGACGAGAAACTGCTGGCCGCAGAAACGCCGCTGCGCACCTGGCCGGGGCTCAAGCCCTTCGCGGCACCTCGCATCGTGCCCTTGCCCGATGGGTTGGCGCGCCAGCGGCCGGCTCCTTCTGCCGATCCAGCAACCGAGGAATTCCTCATCCGTTGTTGCAAGGCGCTGATCGCCGCCGAGGCCGATCTGAACGCGCTCGATGCCAGGGCAGGAGATGGCGATACCGGAACAACGCTCGCCAGCGCAGCGCGCAACTTGATCCAAAACATCGATCAACTTCCGCTGTCGGACCCCATGCAGCTCTATCGCGCACTCGGGCAGGAGCTTAGCCAAACCATGGGAGGCTCTTCGGGGGTCCTGCTCGCGATCTTCTTCGCTGCCGCAGGGGATGCGGTGTCAAACGGGCATAGCCCGATGGAGCGCTCAAGGTTGGACTGGCGAGGATGCAGGAGGTGGGTGGCGCGCAACCGGGCGACAGAACCATGATCGATGCGCTGCTGCCCGCGCTCGATGCGTTGTCACAAGGGTTGGCCTACGCAGCTCGCGCAGCAAGAGAGGGCGCGAACCGGACGGCCGCCATGTCCAAGGCGCATGCTGGAAGAGCCACCTACATTAGCGCGGAACAGCTGCAAGGACATGCTGATCCCGGGGCAGAGGCCGTTGCTAGATTGCTCGAGAGCTTGTGCTAAGCTGTTCGCATACTGCTGCGAAAAAAATCCCCTCCCGGCCGTAGCTCGAACGATGAGTTTTGGTCTAGGAAGTTCGAGAATGCTTGATCTTTCTAATAGGGATTGACTGGCACTCTCTCCGCCAGCTCCTCCGCACCTACGAGATACCGCGCACTGACCCATCGGTACAGGTCGACTACGCGCGCGTCGTAGATTTGGATATTGCGGCGAGCAAATCGGACAACCTCTTCGTCACTCGCCGCCCACGGATGGCACCGCGGCTTGTCTTCGCTCGCGCGCCATGTCGGCGTGCGCGTTGATGTCCAAAACATCATTCGGGCGGACGCGGGCGAGAGGGTAGCGTGCGACACAGGGATGCGCTATTTTCGAAGCGAGCCGATATAGGCGGCGATATCGCCGGCTTCATTTCGGCTCAGCGGGAAATTGGGCATCTTCGGATGGGGATCCAGCAAAAAGAAGGCGAGCTTCTCGGCGCTGAAATCCAATTTGTTTGCTATTGCAGGGAAGGGTGGGACGTCCGCACTCGCCTGTTTCTGTCCGCTGTCGACGACGTGACATGAAGCGCACCAGCGCTTTGCGAGTTCTGCGCCGTGATTTGCATCGGCCGCCTTTGCCGGCGACAAAATCAGACCGACCATGCCGGCAACAACAGGCAGATATTGGCCCGGGGTCGTCCGCTTGCGACGGATCGCTCGGATCCGAACCGATGGATATCGCAGTCGTCTCATTCGATCACCTCTCTTCGCGCGGCCCAGCGCCTTTGACCTGGCAATCTTACTCCTTTTCGCGTGTCATTGCTGGACGAATTGCCCGCTCTTCGGACGTCGGGACGTTGTTTGCCGTTGCCTCGCCGTCGAGCGCTTTCGGATATGGCCGCTGTTGACGAGAGCCGGACTGTTACTCAGGTCCTCTCAAAGCCCCCACCTGCGAATGAACCACACTTTCACAAGATGAGTGAGCATAGCGTATGTCACCAGCATGGTAGCGACCAGCGGCCAGTAGTGCCAGGGGAGCGGCTCGAAGCCTAGCGCGGAGCCCGCCCAGGTGAAGGGTAACGTCATTCCGATCGTGCAGATGACTATTGTGGTCGCAATAAGCGCAGGGCTTGCATGGCTCTCGATGAACGGAATCCTGGCCGTTCGGATGATGTGGATGATGAGGGTTTGGGTCAGAAGGGATTCGACGAACCAACCGGTCTGGAACAACGACGGATTGTTCCAGGCATGGAAGACATAGAGCATCATGGCATAGGTAGCGTAGTCAAATATCGAGCTGATAGGACCGATGAACACCATGAATTTGAATATGTTGCCGATATCCCATTTTCGCGGCGACGCCAGGTACTCCTCGTCGACGTTATCCGTTGGAATTGTTGTCTGCGAAAAATCGTAGAGAAGATTGTTCGTCAGGACCTGAATGGGCGCCATCGGCAGGAACGGCAGGAATATGCTTGCCCCAAGTACGCTGAACATGTTTCCGAAGTTCGAGCTCGCACCCATCTTGATGTATTTCGTGATGTTCGCAAAAACCTTGCGGCCCTCGGTCACGCCTTCCTGGAGGACAAGAAGGCTCTTTTCGAGCAGGATGATGTCAGCAGATTCCTTGGCGATGTCGACCGCCGTGTCGACCGAAATGCCGACATCGGCGGCCTTCAACGCGGGGCTATCATTGATTCCATCGCCAAGGAATCCGACCACATGTCCATTGGCGTGAAGGGCCTGTACGATCCTTGCCTTTTGCGCAGGAGTAAGCTTTGCAAAGACCGTCGTGCGGTCGACAATTTCGGCAAGCTCAGCGTCGCTCATTTGAGCGATCTTCGCGCCAAGCAGGATTTTGCCCGGGTCCAGTTGGACTTCGTTACATACCTTGCGCGTGATGATTTCATTGTCGCCGGTAAGGACCTTGACCTGAACCCCCTTGCATGCCAGCGCGGCAATTGCTTCCCGCGTGCTCTCTTTTGGCGGATCGAGAAAGGCGACGTAGCCTAGAAGCGTCAGATCGGCTTCATCTTCGACCGAATACACGGTCTTCGACGGATCAACCTCCTTGTAGGCTACTGCGACAACACGAAACCCATCGGAGTTAAGCGCGATTGTTTGCCGTTGGGCGGCGTCAAAATGCTGTTCGTCAAGGCGTCTCACTTGTCCGTCGAGAGTGTATCCCGAACACACGGCGAAAACCTCCTCAACGGCGCCTTTGCAAATGAGGACATGCTTGCCGTCCTCGCGTGCGACCACCACCGATAAACGACGGCGCGAGAAGTCGAAGGGAATCTCGTCGATTTTTGAAAAGCCGCCGCCAATGTTAAGGGCGTGCTCGAGTTCGACATGCGCCAAAACTGCTTCATCGAGCAGGTTCCTTAGCCCCGACTGGAAGTGGCTGTTGAGAAACGCGTACTGGAGCACGCGCTCGGATTCCTGCCCCTGGATGTCGAGATGCCGCTTCAGGATTATCCGGTCCTGCGTCAGGGTACCGGTCTTGTCCGTGCACAGTACGTCCATCGCACCAAAATTCTGGATGGCGTTCAGGCGCTTGACGATCACCTTCTTGCGCGACATTGCAATCGCGCCCTTGGCGAGATTCACTGTGACGATCATCGGCAGCATTTCAGGTGTGAGGCCGACCGCCACTGCCACCGCGAACAGCAGCGCTTGCAGCCAATCATGCTTGGTCAAGCCGTTGATCAGAAAGACGGCGGGGACCATGACAAGGATGAAACGGATCATCATCCAGGTGAATCGATTGATGCCCTGGTCGAAGGCAGTCGGAACGCGCCGTCCGGCAACCTCATGGGCAAGTTGGCCGAAGAAGGTCCTCGAACCAGTCTGCAAGACCACCCCGGTGCCGTACCCGGACACGACATTCGCTCCCATGAAACAGAGATTCGGCATCTCGAACGCGTTATCAGAAATCGACGCGCTGGCCTCGGCATGCTTCTCGGCCGGCATGGACTCGCCGGTCAACGCAGATTGATTGATGAACAGGTCCTTGGCCTCGAGCAGGCGTAGATCGGCAGGTATCATGTCTCCCGCGGAGAGCCGCACCACGTCGCCTGGCACGATTTGATCGATCGGAATCTCGGAAAACGGATCATCCGATTGACACGGGCGGCGCCTGACGCTTGCGGTCGTGTGCACCATGGCGCGCAACCGGGCTGCAGCCTCGTTTGACCGGTGTTCCTGAATGAATGCGGTCGTGATCGCCAGCACGACCATCACAGCGATTACAATTGCCGCGCGGACGTCGCCCAAGAAATATGAAACGAACGCGAGCGTCAGCAGCAGCGCGTTCAATGGATTGCGCGCGCGGCTCCAGAGCTCTTCGGGAATAGAGGCCTTACGTTCACGTGCGACGAGGTTCGGTCCGAATTTCTTCAAGCGCGCGTCGGCCTCGACGCCAGATAGGCCGTCAAATGCAGAACCTGCTCTTGCACAGGCTTCGAAAGGGTCAAGTCGGCTTGCTGCAACAAGCAGATCGCCGCTGGCTGAGTGTTCCACGCCGATGGAGCCGGCCTCCTTGGTCAGGTTGGAGAACATGTTCACGAATGGACGCAAGGTATCGGCCAGCAGCACGACGTCTCTCCTCGTTCGAACGATGCGGCTCTTGGCCGATCAGCCGGTGCTCCCAAGCAAGCTTTGATCCTGGTGCGCCCGAGTTACCGGTCGCCTATCAAGCCGTTGCCGGCTCGCTCATGTCCAGCACCATGCGCCCTTGGACCTTGCCGGCCTTGAGGTTGGCAAAGATCGTGTTGATGTCGGTCAAAGGAGCCGTCTTGATCTCGGCCAGAACCTTGCCCTCGACAGCAAACGCGACGGCCTCGTCGAGGTCACGGCGGGTGCCAACAATGGAGCCGCGCACGGTGAGGCGCTTCAGGACAACGTCGAAGATCGGAGTCGGAAACTCTCCGGGTGGTAGACCGACAAGGCTGATGGTTCCCCTGCGCCGCACCACCTGCAACGCTTGAGAAAAGGCGGGCGGAGACACGGCCGTCACCAGAACGCCATGGGCGCCGCCGTCAGTGGCCTGGAGGATTTGCGCTAGCGCATCTGCCGATTGTGCATCCACCGCGACATCGGCGCCGGCCGCCAGGGCGAGCGCGAGTTTGTCCGGAGCGATATCAAGCGCCGCGACGTGCAGTCCCATCGCCTTGGCATACTGGATCGCCACCTGCCCGAGGCCGCCGATGCCGGAGATGGCGACCCATTCGCCCGGCCGTGCTTCGGTTTCCTTCAGCCCTTTGTAGCTTGTGACTCCGGCGCACAGGATCGGCGCAATCTGCGTAAAGTCGACGCCAACCGGCAACCGTGCGGCAAACGGCGCAGCAGCGATCACGTACTCCGCGAAACCACCATCACAGCTGTATCCCGTGTTGTGCTGATGCTCGCACACGGTTTCCCAGCCGGTCTCGCAGTATTCGCAGCGCATGCAGGCGTCATGCAGCCATGCCACGCCGACCGGATCGCCGGGCTTGAAATCGGTCACGCCCGGGCCAAGGGCAGCCACGACGCCGGCGACCTCATGGCCCGGGATGAACGGCAGTGCGGGCTTTACCGGCCAGTCGCCTTCGGCGGCGTGGAGATCCGTGTGGCACACGCCGCATGCCATCACCTTGACCAGGATCTCTCCCCGGCCCGGCACAGGCACGGGCACATTCTCTATCTTCAGCAGTTGCCCGAACTTGTGCACCACTGCAGCCTTCATCATCTTTGTCATGGCCGAACATCCATTATCATTTGGGTTGGATCAGCTGCGCCAGAGGGCGATGAGTTGATTTGATCATCGCGGAAGGAGCGTCTGATCGGGCTACACGTCAGTTTGTCCTAGCCGAAGCGCCCGGCAATGAAGCGCTCGGTCCGCGGATCGCGCGGCGTCCTGAAGATCTCGCTGGTGGTGGTGAACTCGATCAGTTCACCGAGGAACATGAAGCCGGCATAGTCTGAAACCCGCGCTGCTTGCTGCAAATTGTGGGTCACGATGACGATCGCATGTTCCCGCTTGAGTTCGAGGATCGTATCCTCGATCTTTGCCGAGGAGATCGGGTCGATGGCCGAGCACGGCTCGTCGAGAAGCAAGACCTCTGGACGCAGCGCCAGGGTGCGCGCGATGCTGAGACGTTGCTGCTGCCCACCCGAAAGGCTGGTGCCACTGCGATGGAGATTATCCTTCACCTCGTCCCATAGCGCAGCGCGACGAAGCGCGCACTCGATCTCGACGTCGAGATCTGCTCGCGAAATCCGCCTGTGCAATCGAATGCCAAACGCAATGTTTTCATAGATGGTCATCGGGAAGGCCGTCGGTTGCTGAAAGACCATACCAATTCGGGCCCTCAGCTGGCTTAGATCATGCTTTTGCGTCAGGATGTTCTGGCCGTCGAACAAGACTTCACCTTCCGCGCGCTGCCCGCGATAGAGGCTGTAGGTGCGGTTGAAAATGCGAAGAAGGGTTGACTTGCCACAGCCTGACGGTCCGATCAGCGCGGTGGCGTGTCCCGAATAGACCGGCATCGAGACATTCTTCAGTGCCTGTTTTCCGTGCTCGTAATAGAAGTTGACGTTGCGAACGCTGATCGTTTCGAGCGGTGACTCGGACAGCATGAAAGCTTCGGAGAGCGCAAACGCCGCGCCTAGATGGGCGTCAAAGAGGGTTGATGGCCTCAGGTCCGCGGCGATCATGTTATGGCGCTCCCGCTTGGATGATGGCTTCGAATTACCCCCGCGAAGGTTTCACTGTCTTGATCAACATCAAACGAGCGGTGCTTGAACGACCCCAACGACTATTTGCATCAGTCGCGTCATGATCTCTATCTTCGATCTGTCATCGTTGTGTCATAATGCGAGCGTCCGCGAGCCGTAGGAGCGCTATCGGTGCGCGGAGAAGTCTCTCCGCTGAGGCGACGAGGACGCGGCGTTCCCGCCCGGAACCACGCTCATGCAATGACGTGGAAGCCCTGATCGGCAAAAGTAACGGAGCCTGTTAGTGGTGCACCGGCTTCGCTGGCAAGGAATACTGCCACGGCACCGATTTGGTCGATCGTCACAAGCTGGTTGGCGGGGGTGCGCTCGCGCACGCGGTCGAGCAGTTCGTCGAACCGGTCGATGCCGGACGCCGCGCGCGTTTTGACAGGACCTGTCGACAGCGCATGCACGCGAATGTTGCGGGTTGCGAGGTCGGCGGCGAGTGTGCGAACGGTGGATTCGAGTGCCGCTTTCACCGGTCCCATCAGATTGTAATGATCCACGACCCGATCCGCCCCAAAGAAGCTCACGGTTTGCAGACTGCCGCCTGCCGTCATCAAGGGGGCGGCAAGCCTGGCCATACGGATGAAGGAATGGCATGACACATCCATCGCCATGGCGAAGCCTTCCGCGGAGCAGTTGACAAGGCTGGTGTGGAGGTCGTCGCGTGGCGCAAAAGCGATCGAGTGAAACAGGAAATCGAGCCGCCCCCACTCCCTGGTGATCCGGTCGAACACCGCTTCCAGTTCGCCGGTGATACGAACGTCGCAGGGCACAATGATGGATGTGTTGAGCGCTTCCGCGAGCGGCCGCACGTAAGGCTCCGCTTTGGCATTGAGATAAGTCACGGCGAGGGTAGCCCCCGCGGCGCGGAATGCGCGTGCGCAGCCATAAGCGATGCTGCTCTCGTTGGCGATGCCGACAACGAGGCCGCGTTTTCCGGTCAGATCCACCATAGGCGTCATCCGATGGGTTCCTTTGCTGCGAGGATCGAGCAGGTCTCGTCTGCGATGATCTGCTCTTCATCAGTCGGGATGACAAGAACGGCGATCTTGCTTCTGGAGCCGTCGATCCGCGTCGCATTGTCCGAATTTGCGGAATCGTCGACCGCGACCCCGAGCCAGGCAAGATGACGGCAGATGGCGTTACGGATCTGCGGCTGATGCTCGCCGATACCCCCGGTGAAGACGATGCCATCGAGCCCGCGTAGCGTTGTGGCGAGTGCCGCGATCTCACGTGCGATGCGCAAGGTGAAGAGATCCAACGCCTCTTGGGCTTCCGGAGCGTCGCTAGCGATCAGGTCGCGGCTGTCGGCGCTGATGCCGGATGTGCCAAGCAGACCCGAACGATGATAGAGCATGTCCTCGATCGCATCGATCGATAGCCCGCGTTGCTTCACCAGATGGATCAGGACACCGGGATCAAGCGCGCCGCAACGCGTCGCCATCGGAATGCCGTCGAGCGTCGAGAATCCCATGCTGGTGTCACGACTGATACCGGCCTCCAGAGCGCAAAGGCTCGCTCCGCTACCCAGATGCGCCGCGACGACGCGGCCGCTGGCAACATCCGGCGCGATCTGCTGCAATTGCCCGGCGATGAATCTATAGGACAGGCCATGGAAGCCGTAGCGTTTCACGCCCTGATCGAACAGTGTGCGGGGCAAAGCGAAGCGGCGCACGAGGTCGCTCTGGCTGCGATGGAACGCCGTATCAAACGATGCGATCTGCGGCAGGCCCGGACGCAGATGGCGGACGGCGCGGATCAGGCGGATGCTTTGCGGTTGGTGCAGTGGCGCAAGCGGCACGAGGGCTTCGACCGCATCTAGCATGGCGTCGGAGATCGCCTCGGGGCCGGCAAACCGGTCGCCACCATGGACGACACGATGTCCGACGGCAGCAAGGGTATTTACCGAGAAATGCCTTCTCAGCCAGCTGAGCGTTTCGTCGATCACCTCATGCAGGTCATCCGTCACAGTTGCCTTCAGCGAAATGTCGGTCGCCACGATCCCTTCAATGACGTGAAGCGCCAGAGGCCTGTGTCGCAGGTCGATAATCCCGCTGCCGAGGCGACACGGCCTGTTCGCCTCGATCGCAAACAGACCGAGCTTGATGGTCGAGGAGCCCGGGTTGAAGGTCAGCAGAATTTCACCGTTCATGGCGTCGATAACCCGGACTTGCGGCGTGCGGATGCGAGCTTGGCGAGGGCTGCCGAAGCCAACCGAACCCTCTGCGAGTCGGAGCGGCTCGTCAGGATGATCGGCACGCGGGCGCCGAGCACGAGGCCCGCCGCATCTGCGCCGGCAAGATAGATCAGTTGCTTGGCCAGCATGTTGCCGGCTTCGAGATCCGGAACAACAAGGATGTCGGCTTGTCCCGCCACGGGAGAGATGATTTCCTTGATGCGAGCCGCGTTGAAGCTGATGGCGTTGTCGAACGCCAGGGGTCCGTCGACCGCAGCGCCATTGATCTGGCCCCGCGCGGCCATCGCGGTCAATGCCGCGGCGTCCAGCGTTGCCTGCATCGCCGGATTGACGGTCTCGACGGCGGCAAGGACCGCGACCAGTGGTTTGGCGATGCCGAGAACATGCAGGAGATCGATCGCATTCTGACAGATGTCGCGCTTCTGTTCGAGCGTCGGGGCGATGTTGATGGCCGCGTCGGTGATGATCAGGGGTTTGGGATAGGTGGGGACGTCAAGGACATAGACGTGACTGATACGCCGCTCGGTTCGCAGCCGTGATTGCGTGGCGATGACAGCGCCCAGCAGTTCATCGGTGTGCAGGCTGCCTTTCATGAGGGCTTCGACTTCACCTGTTGCCGCCATTTCGACGGCACGCGCGGCTGCGGCGTGGCTATGTTCGGTCGCTACCAGTTGGAGCCCAGAAATCGAGAGTCCGGCCTGCTCGGCGGCCGCATGGATCTTGTGGTCCGGGCCGACCAGCACAGGGGTGATGAGACCCTCGTCGCGAGCTTCGATCGCCGCCTGAATGGCTTCGCCGTTGCAGGGGTGGACGATGGCCGTCAGCAGCGGTGGCAGGTCGCGCGCCTCCTGCAGGAAGCGCTCGAAACGATCGTGTCGGCGCAACGCGACCTCGGGCAGCGCAGTGCGGGGCAGCGACACCTTTTCAGTGGGGGCGATCACGGTCGCCGTTCCGGTCAGGACCTCTTCGCCTCGCTGGTTCGTACAACGGGTGTCGAACAGGACAATCCGTTTCTCCGGGCGCTTTTCCTGGACCGTGACGCTAGCGGTGATGGTGTCGCCCGGGGCAACGGGTTTCCGAAAGTGGAGATCCTGACCGAGATAGATCGTGCCAGGCCCGGGCAGCTCGGTGCCGAGCAGGGTTGAAATCAGCGCGCCGGTCCACATGCCGTGAATGATCACGTGGCCGAAAATATCGCTTGACGCATACTGCGCGTCGAGATGGGCCGGATTGACGTCACCCGACATCGCGGCGAATAGTTTGATGTCATCAGGTTTGACGAGGCGTACCAGCGAGGCTGTCTCGCCGATGGCAAGCTCGTCAAAGGTGCGGTTCACCAGCAGTGTGCCGGTCGCGGAGATGATGTTCATGGTTGCAACACGTAGGTGCCGGGAGCGTCGGTCTGTGGCGTAGAACCAATCCCTATCCCCATCGCAGGTGGCGAAATCTTTGGCGAGCTGGAACGCCCGGCCAGCCAGGCTGTCCAGGCGGGCCACCACGATCCCTGCTGTGTGGGCGTGGCAGCGACCCATTCGTCGGCGCTCAGGCAGGGATCGGTCGCAGCCTTGGACGCGATCCGGAAATGTCGGTGCGGATGACCGGGCTCGGTGACGATGCCCGCATTGTGACCACCGCTCGTCAACGTGAAGGTAACTTCGGTGTCGGAGAAGTAGTGAATTTTGTAGACCGACTGCCATGGAGCGACGTGATCGCGCTCGGTGCCGACGGCGAAGATTGGCACGCGGATATTCTGGATGGCGATCGCATGGCCGTCGACCACATAGCGGCCAGAGGCGAGATCGTTGCCGAGGAAGAGCTTGCGCAGATAGTCAGAATGCATGCGAAACGGCATTCGCGTCGTGTCCGCGTTCCAGGCCATCAGGTCGATCATCGGCGCACGCGCGCCCATCAGATATTCGCGGATCAGGCGAGACCAGATCAGGTCATTTGAATTCAGAAGCTGAAAGGCGCCTGCCATCTGCGTGGCGTCCAATGTACCGTTCTTCCACATCATGCTTTCGAGAAAGGAGACCTGGCTGTCGTCGATGAAGATATCCAACTCACCGGGCTCGCTGAAGTCCGTTTGGGCCGCCAGCAGAGTCATTGTCTTGAGGCGGTGGTCCCTCGTTTCGGCCATGGCGGCACCGGCAAGTGCCAGCAAAGTACCTCCGAGGCAGTAGCCCGCCGCATGCACCTGCTTGCCGGGGACGATGGACGCAATTGTGTCGAGTGCCGCCATGACTCCGAGCCGGCGGTAGTCCTCAAGAGAAACGTCTCTGTCATCCGCCGTGACGTTGCGCCAGGAAATGCAGAATACGGTGTGGCCTTGGCTGACCAGATAGCCGATCAGCGAGTTCTTGGGCGAAAGATCGAGAATGTAGTATTTCATGATCCATGCCGGCACGATCAGCACCGGCTCCGGATGCACCGTCGCGGTGGCGGGTGCATACTGGATCAATTCGATCAGATGATTGCGAAAGACCACCCGGCCGGGTGTCGTGGCGAGATTCTTGCCGACCTTGAACGCCTCCGTGCCTGCAGGCGGCCGTTTGGCGAGAACACGGCGGACATCGTCGCTCCAGTTGACGAATCCGGCGAGCAGATTCCGGCCTCCCGTGCGGAATGTCTCCTGTGCGACTTCGGGATTGGTCCACGGCAGGTTCGACGGCGAGAACATATCGAGCCACTGACGGGCCGCGAAGGTCACCACATCCGCATGATGCGGTGAGACGCCTGCGACGTCACGCGTGGCCTTCCGCCACCATTGTTCGGTCAGGAGAAAATTCTCGTACCAGAGCCGGTAAGGAAATTGTTGCCAGGCATCGCCACGAAATCGGTCGTCTTGAAGCGATCTCTCGGACTGATGGTCCGCTGCCGGCTGCATCGCTTCGCCGAAAAGCCGCGTCCAGTCCTGCCACAGATCAAGCGCCAACTCCAATTGCTTGCCGGGGGCAGCGCCAAGATGCATCGCCCAATCGGAATAGGCCAGCCAGAGGGCCGCCGGCGATAGCCCGCCGGTGATGCGCGCCATGGCGGCGGCCGTCGCTCGGTCGAGATCGCGAAAGGCTTCGCGCGTGAGTGAGGCTCGGTCTGCCGCGCGTTCGACTGGCGGGATGACCAGACTTGAGACAGTCTCGATCGCATCGCCGTGAAGTAGTGCGGTTCCTGTCTGGGCGTTCATGTCGGGCTCATTTCAGCGTCTTGTTTATGGGTTGGTTTCGGTTTGCCGTGGCCGTGCGCATGATGCTCGGCGCGCCATTGCTCTATTTCGGCGAGTTCGGCCTCTGGCCGTGTCACGCAGATTTCACGTCGCCCTTGATAGATGCGGCCGCTGTCTCCATCGATGGAAATCCAGTCGCCGCCCGAGATCGTTGTTCCTGCAAGGTGGGCGCGATCGGCCGCCGCCTCGATCGTCATGCCGTTGCAGCCGACGATGCAGGGTTTTCCCAATTGGCGCGCCACCAGCGCGGCGTGAGCAGTGCGGGCGCCGACCGCGGTCACGATCCCTGCCGCGACGGCAAAGCCCGCGACGTCAGCGGTACTCGTATCGGGGCGCAGCAAAATTGCCGGCTCACCAGAGGAGGTCAATCGCAGTGCGCTCTCGGAGTCGAATGCGGCTCGGCCAATGGCGATGCCGCCAGATGCGCCGATCCCGGTTATCAGCGGATCTCCGGTTACGGCCAACTCGGTTTCGGTCACGGCGTCGAGGTCTATTCCATCAATCCGCTGCAGCGCCTCGCGAGGCGTGATGAGCTTCTCGTGCACGAAATCGATAGCGATTCTAAGTGCCGCGCGCGGCGTCCGCTTTGCAGACCGCGTCTGAAGAATCCAGAGTCGTCCGTCTTCGATGGTGAATTCGATATCCTGCACGTCGCCGAATTCCCGCTCGAGCCGCTTGAGAATATCGCCGAGTTCGGTCTCGATCGCAGGCAGCAGGCGGGCGATCGTCTCTTCGGTGTCAGGCGTTCGTCGGCCCGAGACGACGTCCTCGCCCTGTGCGTCGAGGACGAGGTCGATCATGGGGCGCGGCAGCCCCGTAGAGGGATCGCGAGAGAACGCGACGCCGGCTCCGGACGTAAGTCCGCCATTGCCGAATACCATGGCCTGAACCGTGACGGCGGTACCGCGAAGATCCTCGAGCTTCTGGAGGCGACGATAGGTTTGCGCCCGCTCGCTCGTCCATGATCGATAGACGGCCCTGGCCGCGCCGTCGAGTTGCGCCGTCGCATCCTCGAGCCAGCCGTCATCCAGGTCTTCGATCAACCCCTGTTCGTCGGTGGCCAGACGCTCGAGCGCCTCGCTATCGAGTTCACGGAGGCCGGCAGCGGTTTCACGGGCGGTCAGTTCGGCAAGGCGCGCTGCGAATGGCGCAGGATCGAAACCCAGCACCGTCTCCGCGTAGCTTTCGAGAAAACGCCGCCGGCAGTCCCACGCCAGCCGCGGGCGGCCGGTGGTCCGGATCAGACCATGCACAGCGTCCGAGGTACAGCCGACGTCGAGTACCGTATCGAGCATGCCCGGCATCGATCGTGCAGCTCCCGACCGCACCGACACCAGAAGCGGGTGCCGGCGGTCGCCGAAACGTTTTCCGGTCGCGCGTTCCAGGAACTCGATACCTTCCTTCAATCCGTCGCGCAGGTGGCGTTCCGCGTGGGCGTCGCCATCGATGATGGCGGCGCACAGCTTGACCGGAAGTACGAAGGCTGGCGGAACGGGCAAACCGAGGGCCGCCATCCGCGTTAGATTGGCAGCCTTGGCACCGATTGCGTCGGCCGAATGCCGCTCTGTCGATCCATCGCCGATACGCACGATATGCATCGGTTAGTCCTTCCTAAGCTGATAAATTTGTCATGACATGGCGCCGCAGCAGATGGCCGAATCCAGCCAGCCGGTCAGTTGCGCGCTCGATAGCGCGGGCCAGCTCAAGAACCGACAGCGATATCGCCAAGTCGAAGCCGCCGGCGAATACTCGTGCAGTGACATTGCGCTCGCACGAATCCGCCGCGTGCTCGGCCTCAATGAGACGAACGACGGTGGCCAGCGCGTCCTCGGCGTCGGCGCGGCGTCCCTCCGGAACATCGGTGGCGGCAGCCATGCCCGAGGCTGCGGCCTCGGCACCGGATAGGGCGACCTTGCACAACTCGGCAAGTGCCAGCAGCAGCTCTGGAGCTAGTCCGGGCGGCACCAGCGAGGCGATGAAGGCGGCCTGTTCCAACTCATCAATGGCTTCCTCGATGCGGTCGATCAGTTGCTCGACGGTCGGATCAGCGTTGAGGCGTGTCACTTCGTTGCGGGCTTCAATCGCGATTCGATCGGCCTTTTGCTCGATACGGCCGGCACGGGCCGCAAGGAGCTTGCCGTCAGCCGGGCGGCCGGCCTGCAGGGCGGCGACATGGTGGACGAGAGCGGCGGCGATGTCGTGAGCCAATCCCGCCTGTCGCACGACGATAGCAAGCAGCGCGCTGTCGACACGCTCCAGATGCCTGACCAGATCGGCTTCAATTTGATCGCGGACCAGCCGAACGGATCGCCCCGCGCTTAACCCGTCGGTCGAGGCGCGCAGCGTGGTCTTGAGAAAATCGACCGCGGCGTCGCGTCCAAGTGCCTGATCCAGACGTTCGCCGAAACCAATCCGCGTCGGCGCTGCATTTCGCACGGCGGCGCCGATCAGTTCGCCGCCGCCAAGTTCCAAGAATGCCCGATGTCCGACCCGCTGTCGCGCGGCCCAGCCGAGAATGCCAACCGCGTCATTCTTGGCAACCCAGTTGCGCAGCAGTTTGCGGGCCTTGTTCCAGTCGATCAAGAACACCAGCGCCGCGCCGGTGGCGGAGAGAAACGCATCGCGCTCTTTGGCAGTTGCCGCCTGATATTGCCCGGTTACGAGATAGAAGTTTCCGTCATCGCTGAGGCCATCAGCCGAATGACGATCGAGACCGCTCCATTGGGCAGGGAATTCCTCAAACAGGCCGACAAAGAATTTGGCGCGCGCCCGGTGCACGTCGGTGTAGGTGACAGTGACCGCGTCATCCTTGACGGTGATGACCACTACATGAGCATCGGTGGTCCCGATATCGTTCTGAATCAGCAACCGGTCGCCAGATCGCGTCGCCATCGTATCAAGACCTGGATGATCGAATTTTAGCTCTCGGGTCTCCTCGAGCCCCCGCATGAAGCTTTCCACGGATTGATGGTCGTCCGGGCGCAAGCCGAAGACGTGAGCGCCTGCGACGATCTCTTCAGCGCAACCTGCTGCCAATCGATTGAGCACCTTGTGCAGATCCATTACCAGGCGATGTAGGCTGTCGCTGTCATCTTCCGTCACCCCGGTCAGCTTGGCGATCCGGGATGCTTCGATTTCGTTCGAAGCTTCCAACAAGCCTGAGGTCTGGATTGCCGAAAGGCGCGCGCTCATGGTTTCGCCCGCTGGCGGATCGCCGGCCTTCACGGCACGAATCATCGCCGCTACGTCGTCAAGGATGTCCTTCATCAATTTGGCGAGGTTGGGCGCAACGATGCGTCCTTCGCCGACGGTGTGTGCTCCATCGATCAGTGCTGCGATCGCGGCTGGCGCAATTCCGGCCGCGCGGCATTCAACCTGCAAGTCTGAAGCCGGATGGTCTGGCTGGAAGGCGCGGTGGGCCGCGGCCTGGAGGGCGCTCATGCGGACCTTGATGCAGTCATTGGCTGCGAGCGCATCCGCAATGAAGGACGGTAACAGAATGTCGGCTTGGCCGAGCTGTTCGACAATTTGAGACTTCATGGTTCACCGACTGAAATTCGATGACGCCTATATGCCTCGCGTTTGCGGCAGTGTTATTGCGCTACATCATTCATGAAACTGTCGTATTTCGTCGGAGATTGCCGCTTAAGCCGAGGCTCCGCTTGAATACCATCGATGAGGACGCCGCGCGATCTTGCAAATGAGATGAAGAGCCGAGCCACCGGCAAGATCGTCCGAGAGACACGGACCGTGCCGGGCGCCGAGGCGCGAAAGCGTGCCAAATAAATTTCGAAGAATACCCCAGCGACACTTACCTCACAGAGATCGAGAACTGGCGCATGTGTCGGGGTGGACCCGTCGAGTCGACAGTGAAGCGGCTTGACGCTCCCTTCGACGAAGCAGATCAAACGAAAAAAATCGATCAGTCTTGAAAAGATCGGTCATTGACCGGATGGAGTACGACAAAACAAAGCGTTGTTGAGGAGGATTTTCAGGTACTCGTGTCCACTCGCGTTGCAGCGCGAGCGGCCCAGCCACCGCCGAGAATTGCGCCGGTGAAGCCGCCGCCGCCGGTGAAGGCCGAGGCTAGGTACAGCCCGTCGATCGCGGTGACGGCCGAAGGCATGAATCCGCGCGATTCTGGAGCAAAGCCGTAGAGCGAACCGCCGGGGGTATTGAGGTATTGCTGGAATGTCTCCGATGTCGACATCTCGCGATGGACGATGGTTGCGGCAATACCGGGAAATTGCCGGTCGAGATCGGCGATGATGCGATCCATCCAGCGATCCTTGCGCGCACGCTTCGCCTCGGGCGTGAGACCTGCCCAGTTCTGAACCCGATCGAGGCCGACCACCGCTGCAAGATAAGGGCCATCGAAATTCAATCCGGAATCGATCTGATCGTAGGCGACGAAGCCATACGGCGTGATTCGGTTTTCCGACTCCTCGCCCAGAATGGCGGCGGCGTCGCGAAATCCTGACAGCGTCGTGAGCCACGCTGGCAGGACGCTGGTTGAGTAGTGCGCCACCCCGAAGTCGTGCGAATGCCGTTTCAGCCCGAGCGACATGGTCCATAGCGAGATTGACGGACGCCGGCCCTGGTACCGCAACAGGAAGTTGGCGCGCCTGTCCTCGGGCAGCATCGTCGCCAGCACTGTGGGCGCCGCGTTGCCGAAAACGATCGGCGCCAGCTCTTCTCCAACGTCGCCGGTCTTGCGCCCGCGGTGCCGCACCCCGCTGGCGCGGTTGCCGTCCAGCAGGATAGTCTCGACCTCGCGGCCGGCCTCGACCTCGCCGCCGGCTTCTCGAATGATGGCGACCAGCCGGTCGCTCAGCACCTGCGAGCCGCCGCGAATATAGTGGCCGCCCCCGGCGAGATACGACGCCTGCGGAACGGCGAAATGGATGAACGGCATCGTGTCGGGATTGTCCGTGTAGTATCCGAGGTTGGACGCCACTGCGAGCTTGACTGCCTCGTTGTCACCAAACAGCCGACCGAACACTTCGCTGACCGTGCCGTGGCGGTCGCGAATCAGAGGCCACAGCCGCCACGGCAAGGTCGGCGCGTTCCAGAGCCACCAGCTGCGATCATCCTGGTGTTCGCTCATCGTGGCCACGGCTTGCCGGACTGCATGGATACGATCGAAATATTGCTCAATGCCCCTGGAGGCTTCCGGAAAATGCGCCTTGCACGCGGCAAGTGCTGCTTCGAACCCGTGCGGCATCACGAACGGTTTGTCGAATAGCGGGCTACGCACCTCATGCAGGTCGCCGACATCGACGAACGGAATATCACTGGAAAGCCCAAGCGCGCGAAGAATCGGTGCCTTGGGATCGCTGACGTCGAGACCGTCGATCTCGTGCAGCGACGCTTCGATGGCCAACGCGCCGTGACGATAGACCGTGGCGGCGCCGCCAAAACTTTCATTGCGCTCTAGCACTAAAACCTTGTGTCCGGCGCGGGCGAACAGCGCCGCCGCAGTCAAGCCGCCGAGTCCGGATCCGATCACGATGGCATCGAAGTTGCGGGGCACCAACAAATCTCCCGTAAGAGTCGTTCGAGCTATCCTCGATCGTCTCGCTTGACGAGATTCCGCGCACGATAGAACGCGTATGTCTCGGCGTCGGCGATCGACATCCGAACCGCCCGCTTCGAGAGCGAAATAGCACCAACCGTCAAGCCGACCTGCGCACTGCCCGGCAGTCGTCGGCAGAACACCAGATCAATGATGGTACATTCCAAAGGTTGCCAAACCATCGTCGCAGATTGGAGCCCCGGACACGATTGCCGGGGCTCCCGTCAACTCCTCAGCCGCCTCTGTCGAGCGGTCGGCACCCTCATCGGGCGGTTCGGCGGTGACATTGCAAATTCTTTACGACGGGGACCATTACCGCATTGAGCGACATCAAAGGTCCGGGCGGGAGCCTCAACTTCCAAACTGCGACACCATCGAACTTGGGCGCGTCACCTGATCGCTCACGCCCTCGACGTGATGCAACAGGAACACGAGTCGTCCGTCGGTGTCGTGGATCGGCGTGTTGATCGGTTGCCAGTAGCGTTCCACGAAGTCTCCGGCCGGACCCTTGATGTCGTAGCGCTGGACGGACATGGCGTGGGGGCGCCCGGTCTTCGCGACGGTCTTCAGTGAATTGTAGAGATTGCTTACCCCGTCCGCAAAGGGATAGTCCGGATTGTCCGGAAAGACGTCGAACAGCGACCGCCCCAGGATGTCGTTCCGCTGTGTGAGGGTCGCCGTCGCGTAAGCGGCGTTGACGTCGACGATCACCAGGCCCGGACCCGGATCGAGCAGCAGGTACGGGTAGGGCGAATGGTCGAAGTCTGACAGAAACTGCTCCCGGATCCTCGATGCATCTACCGACCGTCTGGGTTGGCGCGCGACCGACGCGACGTCGGCGCCGACCTGTGCGGCGTCCAGCATCGCCAGTTCGCGATTCTCTCTGGCCAGAAGCCGCTCGAGCGTCGTCTTCTGGGTAGAATCCCTCGCGTCCTTCAATAACTTACTGAAATGCGCGACATTCTGCTCGCAGATGAATCTCTTCATGTCTTGGCCTGCTGCGCATCGTTGCGACATGCCACGCTCCGCCTGAGGAGGCCCCGTGGCGAGCAGGCCGCGGGACATCGCATTCGAGGACCATCTCACCAGTCGCTTACTTGCTACGAATGAGACAAAGCCGAATTTCGGTTCGGAGGCCGATTAACGCGATGTCAGACAAAGAAAATCTGGCGCGCCACGGCCGACGAAGATGGGCACTATTGCTTCGCCGTGGCGCTATGATGCGGCGGCCGCCCAAGCGATCCGATTTGCAAATTTACGACGGTCTACGATTTCTCACTCCTGTGGAGACTTCCTCTTAGAGTATGCCTTTGGATCCAAGAAGGCAGCAAAAGCGTAGCAGAGACCGAAGACAATGACGAAAGGAACCGCAAGAGCCCACCCTGCTATAGGGGACAATCTCCTTGCGCGATCGACTATCGACTTCTGGATGGGCATGGCTCGGGTAAGCCAGTCAGGGGTGCCCAAATGGCGCAGCGCTTCAATTCCACCCGACAGGTGATTCTCTCGAAACTGAGCGTCGCTAAACTGTCCTGGATTGGCCTGATACCACTCCAAGCTATGTGCAATTTCCTGCTGCAGCTCGGCGCCGTTTGGCAAGCGAGCAGCAAGGGCCAATTCCCGGCGGAAGCAGATTGCCTCGATTCTCGTCCGCAGTTCCTGCTTGTATTCGATACCGTATCGTTCCAACCTTGCGTGCGTGGCTTCATGCACAATTGTTGATGCGATCCTCTCGACGGTCGTCGCGGAGTCTGCCACGTATCGCTCGTCGAGGATACAGGCCTTGAGTGAATGCCTGTACTCGCCAAGGCCGTGGACCGTTAGGTGCACCCAAATTCGTTCAAGCACTCCGGTGATCCGGGCGTAGTCCAGCGGACTATGCTGCTTGATCAGCGACAGCGCACCTTCCACGCGCGTCAGGTCCTCCGGTGAACCCCGCCAGCTTCCGATCCAAACCCCATCAAAGTGGCGGGACGTGGATATCGCCAACTCAATTCTGTCGACGAGGCGCAGGCGAACCTGAGGCGGCTTGTGGCGTTGCTTGCGCATCCTGAACTCGGCGTTCGATCTCTGATTGATACGATACGGTACTTTCGGCCCGTTTACCGGCACGGCTAAAATTCTTAGCGGTTGCGTTAGGGATCGCTAAATGCAGAAACAGCGCAGATGAGGACGGCTAGATAAAAGCGACGGTGTCGCTCCGGGCGGTCGGGGGTCGTAAGTGTTTGTCTGCACATTGTTTTGGATGGCACTACAGCGGCACCGTATGAAGGGGCCTGGTGCCGCTCGAACCGCAAAAGCACTCAAAATCAACGCTCCGGGCGCCATCGTTCGCAGCGTAGCGTCTTGTTGCGCGTACTCGGCAGGATGTCTGGCCATGATCGCATGGGAGGCCGCTGCCGGACCAACGGTGCGCCGTCAAGGCTCGCGCTGCGCGCGACCGGCTCCGCCGGCTTACGGCCTTGACTGCGCTCCGTTGGCCCGGCTCTTTGCCGCCATGCGCTCATGGCTTGCTGTGCGCGATTGCGCTCAAGCTGCAGAGGAGGTGCGAGGTCGCAGCGCTGCAGCGTGACATGGCGTGGACTTCGGCCGTTCTGCCGATCGCCCAAGCTTGCCACAGTGGCGCCATGGCTTCCTCCCAAGAATCGCGACGACCACACGCGCCCGCATCGCTAGACGATCTCTACGACTATGCGGCGGCGCCCAGTCGTCCTGACCGACGACGGGCGAAGCGCGATTCGACAACGTGGATAGTGACGGACAACTGGCCGAAGGACGTGCCGGTGACCGAAGCCGAGATCGATGTCTTCGAAGCCTGGTTCGGTAATCTGTTCGACGAGTTGTTTGGAAAGGGCTAAGGGGGCATCACCATGGCGGCAATAGTTCGGGCGGCTCTCTACCTCCGGGTCTCGACGGGGCGGCAGGCCGATCCCGGACCAGCGCCGCCAGGCGAAGGGCTATTGCGCGTCGCGGGGCTGGGAGATCGTATCCGACTATGTCGAGCCGGGTGCGTCCGCGACCGACGATCGGCGGCCGGAATTCCAGCGCATGATCGACGCGGCGACGACCAAGCCGCCGGCATTCTGGTCCATAGCTTCAGCCGCTTTTTCCGCGACCAGTTCCAGCTTGAGTTCTATGTCCGCCGGCTGGCCAAGAACGGCGTGCGGCTGGTGTCGATCACCCAGGAGCTCGGCGACGATCCGATGAGCAACATGATCCGTCAGATCATGGCGCTGTTCGACGAATACCAGTCCAAGGAGAACGCCAAGCATACGTTGCGAGCGATGAAGGAGAACGCCCGGCAAGGCTTCTGGAACGGCGCGCTGCCGCCGATCGGCTACCGCGTCGTGGAAGCCGCCGAGCAGCGCGGCCACCGCACCAAGAAGACACTTGAGATCGATCTCATCCAGGCCGAGACCGTGCGGCTGATCTATCGCCTGGCGCGCGAAGGAAGCGGTTCGTCGGGTCCAATGGGCGTCAAGTCGATCGCCAAACATCTGAACGAGTCTGGCATTCGAACGCGCGATGGCGGACGCTGGGGCGTCGATGCCGTGCACAAGGTGCTGACGCGAACGACGTATATCGGCCGCCACCGCTTCAACACCAAGCATTGGAAGAGCCGCGAGCGCAAACCGGAGACCGAGGTCGTCGAAATGGCGGTGCCGCCGATCATTGACGCCGCGGAGTTCGAGGCCGTCCAGATGCTGCTCAAAACGCGCTCCCCGGCTCTAACCGCGCCGCGCGTCGTCAGCGGCCCGACCCTCCTTACCGGCATCTGCTTTTGCGCTGCCTGCGGCGGGGCAATGACGCTGAGGACCGGAAAGAGCGGGAGATACAGGTACTACACCTGCTCGACCAAGGCCCGGCAGGGCGAGACCGGCTGCAAGGGTCGCACCGTTCCGATGGAAAAGCTCGACAGCGTGGTGGCCGAGCACATCGAGCAGCGCCTTTTGCAGCCCAAACGTCTCGAGGAAGTTCTGTCGGCCGACCTACACCGCCGGAAAGAGCGCGCGGAGCGCCGAACGGCGCATATCGCCGAATTGCGCAAGCGTGCGGCCGAGGCGGAAGCCAAGCTCAAGCGGCTTTACGATGCGATCGAAAACGGAATCGCCGACGTCTCCGACCCGATGCTCAAGGAGCGCGTGACCGAGCTGAAGTCCGTCCGAGATCAGGCCCGCGCTGACGCCGAGCGGGCCGCGGGTGCGCTGGATCGGGCTGGGCCGAGCATCACACCCCAGGCGCTCAAAACCTTCGCCAGCCAGGCCCGCAGGCGGATGCGAACCGAGGCCGGCGGCTACCGCCATGACCACCTCCGCGCGCTGGCACAGCGGGTGGAAGTGGACGCGAGAGAGATTCGCATCATGGGGTCGAAAAGCGTACTCCTGCGCACGCTTGTCGCGGCGTCGAGCGCAAAAACGGCAGGTTTTGGAGTGCCCAGTTTTGTACCGAACTGGCGCACCCGACACGATTCGAACGTGTGACCTTTGCCTTCGGAGGGCAACGCTCTATCCAGCTGAGCTACGGGTGCGTACCGGCCACCATTTAGCTGATTGGCTCCGGGTCGGCAACGGCGTTGTCCGGCCGGTTGAGGGTTGTAAACTGCCTGCGCCAATATGACAGGCTGCCGGAAGCGGCCGTCTTTCGAGGGAGTTTGCCCATGCGTCCGCTGGAATTCGGCTGGTATCTGCCCACGCATGGCGACACCACGGCCTATGGCCTGATGGAGGCACAGGTCGCGGGATCGCCGGAACTCTGCGACCGCGTGGTCAAGGCGGCCGAGGACGCCGGGTTCGAATATCTTCTGATCCCGGTCGGCTCGGTGTGCTGGGAGGCCTGGATATCCGGCGCCTTCATGGCGGCGCGCTCGGCGCGGATCAAGCCGCTGATTGCGGCAAGGCCGGGCTATATCAACCCGGTGCTGATGGCCAAGATGATCTCGACCTTCGACCAGATGTCGGGCGGGCGGATCTGCATCAACCTGATCGCCGGGCAGAACGAGAGCGAGGTCGAGGCCGAAGGCGTGCGCTACGCGAAGGAGGAACGCTATGCGCTGATGGAGGAGGAGGTCTCGATCCTGAAGGCGTTGTGGACGACGCGCGGGCCGGTGAACTTCCAGGGCAAGTTTCACACGATCTCGGGCGCGCATATCCGGCCGCGTCCGCTGCAGCAGCCATTTCCAAAATTCTATCTCGGCGGCGGCTCGCGGCAAGCCTGGGAGGTGTCGGCGAAGCATTCCGACATCCATCTGTTCTGGGGCGACCTGCCGGAGCGCATCGCGGACAACATCGCCGAGATCCGGCGGATGGCGCGGGCGCATGACCGCGAGGACGCGATCGGCTTCGGCATGCGGCTGCAGGTGATCTGCCGCGAGAACGAGGCGGATGCCTGGGAGGCGGCCGACCAGCTGGTGCGTCACGCCACCGAGCGGCAGAAGCAGGAGATGAAGACGCTCTACGTCCGCTCCGAGGCCAACCAGCGCGTGCAGCAGCTCGCGCGCGACTATGGCGATCTCCTGATGCCGCATCTGTGGACCGGGATCACGAGGGTGCGGCCCGGTGCCGGCATTGCGGTTGTCGGTAACCCCGAGCAATGCGCCGCGACCTTGCAGGAGTTCATCGACGCCGGCTGCCACTCGTTCTGCCTGTCCGGCTATCTGCACGACGAAGAGGCCGAGCGTTTCGGCCGCCTGATCCGCCCGATCCTCGCCGCGAACAATCGCGGACGGCTCGCGGCGTGAGGTGTATCCGGAAGCTTTCCGAAAATTCATGGGTGAATCGGCGCCCGACGCGCCATGATCCAGCCGGATTGCATCGTGCCTCGCGGCATTAATGGAGACTGAACCATGCATCACGGAGCCTGGCTTGCGGCGTTGACACTGCTCATCGCGACGGTTCACGCGCCGATCGCGTCGGCAACGCAGGCGCAGATCGAGCGCGACCAGAAGCCGGTCAAGGAGATCGCCGGCGGTCGCATTGCCGTCGGCAGCGCGACCTTTCCGGTTTACCTCTCGGCCGATTGGTCCAATCCGCTGCCGGACGTCACCCGCGCGGTGCTGGTGCTGCACGGAGTGTTGCGCAACGCCGACGACTATTTCCGCGCGGCGCTGAGCGCGCAGGCCGCCGCCGGCGATGTCGGCAAGAGCACGCTGATGATCGCGCCGCAATTTTTGATCGAGCCTGATGTCGAGGCGTTCAAGCTGCCGGCGGAAGCGCTGCGCTGGAGCCTCTATGGCTGGCAGGGCGGCGAGCCCGCGGTCGCGCCCAACCCGGCGAGCTCGTTCGAGGCGCTTGATGCGATCCTGGCCAGGCTCGGCGACCGCAAGCTGTTTCCGAACCTGAAGCAGGTCGTCGTGTTCGGCCATTCCGGCGGCGGCCAGGTGGTGCAGCGCTATGCGATCGCGGTGAAGGGCGATCAGGTGCTGCTGCGCGAGGGCATCGGCGTGCGCTACGTGGTCGCCAATCCGTCCTCCTACGCCTACTTCACCAAGGAGCGGCCGGAGCCCGCGATCGCGGCGAAGTGCGAAGGCTACAACAGCTGGAAGTTCGGCATGGACGACCGTCCGCCCTATCTCGCCGAGCCGACCCCGGCCGCGTTGGAGCAGGCCTATGTCGCGCGCCGCGTGATCTATCTCCTGGGAACGCTCGACACCAACCCCAATCATCCCGCGCTCGACAAATCCTGCATGGCGGAAGCCGAGGGGCCATATCGCTACGCGCGCGGCCACGCCTATGTCGCGGCGATGCAGGCCCGCGACAACGGCACGCCGAACCACAGCGTGTGGGATGTGCCCGGCGTCGGCCACGAGGGCGGCAAGATGCTCAACTCGCCCTGCGGCCTGACCGCGGTGTTCGACATCCCCGGCTGCGAGGCCGCGCGCTAGAGTTTGCGCGAAAGCCCGCCGATCGCGATGTGGTCGCCTTACGCCGGTACGATCACCTTGCCGATCGGCCACAGCGCGATGCCGGCAAGCTTGAGATGCGCCCAGGCGAAGGGGATGCCGATAATGGTCACCGCGAGCAGGATCGCGGTGATCACATGGCCGATCGCAAGCCACCAGCCGGCCAGGATGAACCAGATCAGATTGCCGATCACGCCGAGCGGTCCGGTTCCGATATCGGACATGCCGGTGACCTCATCGCGCCGCACCGCGCGCGAGCCGAACGGCAGCAGCGTGTAGACCGCGATGTTGAAGGCGGCGCGCGCCCACGGCAGCCCGATGATGGTGACAGCCATGATGACAGCGGCGATCAGCCAGCCGAACGCCATCCAGGCGCCGCCGATCAGGATCCAGAGGATGTTCAGGAGGATAGACACAGGCTGCATGGCTGACACCTTCGCGCCGCTTCGGACGCCCCCAATATAGGCTGATATCGGGCGTGGCGGTAGGTGCGGCGCGAAAGCGCACTCGCCGCGTTGCATCTCTTTTGATCGCGACTAGAGTTTCGGTTCTGATTGAATCAGAACCGAAGCTCTAGATTCTTGTTTTGATGCGTTTTCTTCACGCGAACCGGGCCCACTTCGCTCGAAAACGCTCTAAGCTCGCGCGGCTGTGCAGGACGATGAGAAGCCTGCATCGGAAAGGGAGAGCAACAATGAGAAAATTACTTGGGGCGGGCGTTCTGGCAGTCCTGGCGTTGACCGCGCCGGGCGCTGCGCGAGCCGAGGACGCCGTGCGGTTCGCGCCGCTCAGGGCCGAGGAACTGTCGCCGCCGCAAGAGGCCTGGGCCGACCTGATCAGCGCGCCGCCGCGCAACGCCAAGTTCACCGTGCCGCCCTACCGCGCCTATATCCGCAACCCCGATCTGGCGCCGAAGCTGTCGAACCTGTCGGACTATCTGCGCTGGAACACCTCGCTGCCGCCGCGGCTGAGCGAAATGGCGATCCTGATCACGGCGCGGCACTGGACCGCTCAATATGAATGGTCCGCGCACTATCCGCTGGCGATGAAGGGCGGGCTCGATCCGAAGATCGCAGACGGCATCGCCAAGGGCACGCGGCCCGAAGGCATGAAGGATGACGAGGCCGCGCTCTACGATCTCGGCATCGCGCTCTATCGCGACAGGAAGGTCAGCGACGCAATCTACAAGGCCGCGCTGGAGAAGTTCGGCGAGCGCGGCATCATGGATATTATCGGCATCATGGGCTACTACGACCTGGTCTCGATGACGCTGATCACGATGCAGGCCGGCTCCGCCAATGAGAGCGTGCCGCCGTTGCCGGTGCTGGAGAAGTAGGGCGGCCTTCTCCCTCGCCCCGTTCTTACGGGGAGAGGGCCGGGGTGAGGGGCTGTCTCCGCGAGTTCCGACCGAGGTGAGACTTGTACCCCCTCACCCGGAACGCATCTGACGATGTGTTCCGACCTCTCCCCGCAGGCGGGGCGAGGTGAAGCGACAACCAGCCATCGCCTGCTTGAAACGAAGTGGTCTTTACCGCCTGAAACCGCTGGCGCGCGAGTAGCTCTGCCGGCCTTCCTGGGCCGGGCGCGACGCCATGCTGGCGCGGGTCTCGCTGGCGACCGGCGTCGCGGGCTTCAGGTCCTCGAGGAAGATCGGCTTGGCGAAGTAAAAGCCCTGAGCGTAGCGGATCTTGGTCGCCGCCTGCAGATAGGTGAGCTCCTCGTAGGATTCGATGCCCTCGGCGATCACGGTCATGCCGAGCGCTTCGCTCAGCGATTCGATCGCGCGCAGGATGCCCTGGCTGCGCGGCCGCTTATGGATGTCGGTGATGAACGAGCGATCGATCTTGATCTCGTCGGCGGTGATGTCGGCGAGCGCCGACAGCGACGAATAGCCGATGCCGAAATCGTCGATCGAGATGCCGACGCCGATGCCGCGCAGGATCGGCAGGATCTGGTCCTGGAAATGCGACCGGGTCACAAACGCGTCCTCGGTTACCTCGATCATGAAGCGTTTCGGGAAGCCGGTCTCCTCGATCGCGTGCGCGAAGCGGCGCATGAACTCGACGTTGGAGGCCTGCTTGGCGGCGACATTGATGCTGATCGTCGCCGTGGGGCCGAACGTGTCGTTGATCAGGTCGATTGACTTGACGATCTCCGCCAGCACCAGAAACGTCAGCTCGTCGATCAGGCCGAGCTCCACGGCGAGGTTGATGAAGGTGCCCGGCGCCTGGATCACGCCCTCGTCGTCGCGCAGCCGGACCAGCGCCTCGATGCCCTTGATCTCCTGGGTGCGGATATCGACCTTGGGCTGGAATGCGCAGCAGAAGCGCTTTTCCAGGATCGCCAGCCGCAGCGACTGCTCGATCTTCATCCGCGCCAGCGCCTCGCGCTCCATGCTGTTGTCGAAGAACGCGGTCGCGCCCTTGCCGTTGTTCTTGACGCGGTACATCGCGATGTCGGCGTTCTGGCGCAGCGCCTCGTAGCTCCTGCCATGCATGGGGTGGAGGCTGACGCCGATCGAGGTCGAGGCGAAGATCTCGGAGTCCTCGATGAAGAACGGCGCCTTCAGCCGTTCCTGCATGACGTGGATGAATTCCGCGACCTCTTCATTGCCGCTGATCGGGTTCAACAGCAGCAGGAATTCGTCGCCGGAGATCCGTGACAGGATATCGGTCTCGCGCAGCGCGTGGCCGAGCCGCTTGGACAGTTCGACCAGTAGCGCATCGCCGATCGCGTGGCCGTAATAGTCGTTGATGTGCTTGAAGTTGTCGACATCGAGGAAGGCCAGCGCGAAATGGCTCTCCGCGGAGTCGCGGATCAGGCCGCTGACGCGATGCTCGATCACCCGCCGGGTCGGCAGGCCGGTCAGTTCATCGTAATAGGCCGAGCGGAACAGCTGGTCCTCGAACGCCTTCTGCTCGCTGATGTCGGTCGAGGTCGAAATCAGGAGATTGCGCCCGGCGATCTGGACCGGCCGGTGCGCGGTGAGGAACACATATTTGGATGCGCCGCAGGCGAGGACTTCCTCGAGCACCACCGGACGGCCGCTGCGCAACAGCTCCAAATTGGCGGCGTGGCGTTCGTCGACCGGCGATGGCTCGCTCGCGCCGGCGGCCAACTGCAACTGGCTCGCTGCCGCTTCGTTCACCAGGATGAATTGGCCCTGCTCGTCCTGGACGGTGACCCCGGCCGGCAGCAGCTGGAGAAGATCGCGCAAGATGTGCAATTCATTGCTGGAAATGTCGTCTTGCCCGGTCGCTGCCGTGGCCGCCTGAAAATCGTTTTTGGTGAAACTATGCATGCACCGACCTTGGCAAAGTCCGTTGTAGTTTTGGTTAAGCGGACTTGCGAAATGCCGTGACAGAAAGAGACCCGGGCTGCTTTCGCAAGCCGTCGCGGCAATCGTCATTAACAGAGTATCAATGGCGGCATCGGTCGCCGGTGAAAGCGATTGCGGCGCGCGCGGTTGCATTGACACGCGCAAATAAAGCGCGTGTACCGAAAAGCAGACTTATCAACAGTTGGGCAGATTGCACTGCATGATGCAGTGAACACCGGTCTTCAGGTAACTGATCTCGGTCTTGCCGTCGAACGGCCGCAGCGCCGACTTCAACAGTTTGGTGCCGAAGCCGGCTTCGCCGATGACCTCGACCACCGGTCCCTCGGTTTCGTCCCAGATCACGTTGAGACGCCCATCGTCCACCGTCCATGACACCTGCAGAAATCCGCGCGGCGAGGAGAACGCGCCGTATTTTCCGGCGTTGGTTGCGAGCTCATGGAAGATCAGCGCCAGCGAGACGGCGAGCTTGGCGGGCAGGAATAATTGCTCGCCATTGAGATTGAACCGCACATGGCCGTAGGGCCCGAGCTCGGAGCGCAGCAAATCCTTGATATCGCAGCCATAGCCGTCGACCCGCGCGATCAGATCGTCGGTTGCCGCGAGCGCGCGGATGCGATGGTCAATGCGCTGCCAGACGTCGGGCCGGTCCTGCAGCGCCTGATGCAGCACCGCATGAATGGTCGAGGACTTGTTCTTCAGCCGGTGCTGCAATTCATCGACCACGATCTTGCGGTACTGTTCCTCCTCGATCAGCCGCTTGGAAACCTCGCGCTGCTGCGCGACCAGGGAACGGTAGTGCTCCACCCCCCAGATCGCGATGCCGCACACCACCCAGAAGATCATCAGCAGCGCAAAGCGCGCCGGGTCGGCGTGCGCGCCGCTGAAATTGAGCAGGACGCCGAGCAGGCCGCTGGCCAGCGCGGTGGCGATCCCGATCCGGAAGCCGCCAAGGGCGGTCGCGAAGAATACCGCCGGGAAATAGGGCGTGAAGAACACGTCCGGCCTGATCTGGGCGAGCCCGAAGCGCGCGGCCGTGGCCAAAACGAGACAGAACACGGCGAACGCAACCGCAAGCAGCAACGACGGCTGCGCATCGCCCCGCCAACTCGCCCTGAAATCGTCGATCCATCTCGCCATCGGTCGCTCCAGTTCACGTGAACAGGCGACCCAAAATAAGGCCGCTGCGACCGAAAAACCGCAGTTGTGGCCTTCTGGCCACAGGCGGACCTCGCCGGCCGTTAACCGCACCTGCGCTTGCGTTGTCAGGAGCTGCTGGGGAATATCCGCAACATCAAACGTCAAGGGGGATCGGCATGGGACGGCTGGACGGCAAGGTCGCGGTGATTACCGGGGCGACCAGCGGCATCGGGTTACGCACGGCCGAGATCTTTGTCGCGGAGGGCGCGAGGATCGTGATCGCCGGGCGCCGCGCGCCGGAGGGCGAGGCACTGGCGCGCCGGCTCGGCGGCAACTGCATCTTTCGCCAGACCGACGTCACGGTCGAGGAGCAGATGCAGGCGCTGATCGCGCTTGCGGCGGAAAAATTCGGTCGGATCGACTGCCTGTTCAACAACGCCGGCGGCCCGGCGCAGACCGGCGGCATCGAGGGCCTCGACGTCGAGCGGTTCGACGCCGCGATGGCAACCCTGGTACGCAGCGTCATGCTCGGCATGAAGCTTGTTGCGCCCATCATGCGCCAACAGGGCTCCGGCAGCATCATCAACAATGGCAGCATCGCCGGCCGGCTTGCCGGCTTCTCGTCGTCGATGGTCTACGGCGCCGCGAAGGCCGCGGTGATTCATTTCACCAAATGCGTGGCGATGGAGCTCGGCGAGTCCGGCATCCGCGTCAACTCGATCTCGCCCGGCGCGATCGCCACCGGCATTTTCGGCAAGGCACTGGGGTTGTCGACCGAAGCCGCCGAGCAGACCCCGGCTGTGATGCGCGAGGTCTTCAAGGCGGCGCAGCCGATCCCGCGCGCGGGCCTGCCCGACGACATCGCGCATGCCGCGGTGTTCCTGGCGAGCGACGAATCGAGCTTCATCAACGGCCATGACCTCGTCGTCGACGGCGCCATGACCGGCGGCCGCAACTGGAGCCAGCAGCAGGCGGGCTACGTCGCGCTGCGCAAGGCGTTCGATCAGGGAGCAGGGTAGTCGCATCCGTCATTGCGAGCGAAGCGACGAAGCAATCCATCGTTCCGCTGGCCGGGAAATGGATTGCTTCGTCGCTTCGCTCCTCGCAATGACATGGGGAGAGCACACGATGGCATACGCAATTGCGATCTGCTGTTGGCCGTGTTTCGCATGAACGCGAAGCTTGAACGCCGGCTGCGCTATCTCGTTGCCGTCATTGTCGCGGGCGCGGTGGCGAGCATCGGAATCAATCTCGTGCAAGGCCGTCATACGCTAGGGCCGCTGGTTGCAGGATTCGCTTATGCCTTCGTGACATGCGTGGCGATCGGAGTGGTCGAACTTTTCATCCTTCAGGGCCCGATGATGGAACGGCTGAATCGCTTGTCCTTCGTCGGGCTTCTCGCTGTACGCAGCACGATCTACGCTGTCATCATCATCGTCATACAATTGCTCCAGGTCGGCGAACGGGTTGCCGGGTTTCCGCTGCAAACCTCGATCGCGGATTTTGGCGTCAGCATCGCCTATTCCGCCGCGGTCTCGGTGCTGCTGAACCTGGGTTTCAGCATCGCCAATCTGATCGGCCCGCGCGTCTTCATGAACTTCGTCTCCGGCCGCTATCACTCCCCGGTCGAGGAGAATCGCTTCGTGCTGTTCGTCGATATCGCGGGGTCGACCGGGCTTGCCGAACGGCTCGGCGGCATCGGCATTCACCGCTTTCTCGATCGTACGTTTCGTCTGCTCACGGAATCTGTCGTGGATTATCGCGGCGAGGTGCTGAACTATGTCGGCGACGAAATCATTGTGACCTGGCCGGAGCACCATGGGGCGATTGATTGCCGGCCGCTGCGCTGCTTCGTGGCGATGCGCGCAGCGCTGCAGAAGGCGGCGTCGCAATTCGAGCGCGAGTTCGGCGCGGCCCCGCGGATCCGCGGCAGCTTGCATTTCGGTCCCGTGATCATCGGCGAGATCGGCGACGTCAAGCCGGCCATCGTGTTCAACGGCGACGTCATGAACACCGCGGCGCGGCTGGAGGAGTTGAGCCGCAAGGTCGACGGCGGCTTCCTCGCCTCGCGCGCGGCAATGGCGCGCTTCGCCGCGCCGCCGCCGTTTCCGGTGAGCGATCTCGGCCGGCTTCCGATCCGCGGCCGTGTCGACGGCATCGATGTGGTGGGGATCGGGGCGGTGGCGTAGAATTGCCGATGCTCCACGATGGCGAGCAGATTGACGCAGGGGAGGCGCCTGATTGATGAGCCGCTTGATCGAATTGTTTTTCTCGGACGAGGCTGACAGCTTCAAGGTCTGGATTTTCGCCGAGGACTTGCGAACTCGAAGCGTCTGGGCTGGGTTCGCTGCCTATGGCCGAGGCTGATGCCGTGAAAAACTTCCTGCGAATTCGAGAGATAAAAGCGAGCAAGCTGAAAAGGTGTGTCGAACTAGTCGGTGAACTAATCGACAGGCACTACATGCGTGAGCACGTGACGGTTCAACAAGGGAAGATAGAGTGAGCGCTTCCAATGTCGTCAGTCGGCATGCAAGTCTAACTTTCGTTCAGGGTCACAAGGCGTATAGACCAGAGTCCCGGGGATGTCAGGGCTGCGACAAATTAATACGACGTGCAAAATTCCGCTTCGCGTTTGATCCAGCTCAGATGTTCAAAATATACGGCTCACCCGATCGAGGGGCGGGTCGCGATCGTCACGAACGTGGTTCGAGATACTGTGGACGCGGAATGCGCAGCCGACGAATTTGGCTGATAGGCCGCGCCACATACTCAACGTCGTCCCGGCGAAGGCCGGGACCCACAACCTCAAATGCTGCTATTGTGCGATGCTGGAACGACGAGCCCCACCAACAACACCCGCCGCGGCGTTTGGGTCCCGGCCTTCGCCGGGACGACAGCGGTGGTGCAACCTGGCTCTCTTTCCATTCCTCTAGGCGAGGACGACAAATCACACCTTCTGCTTCGCCGCTTCCTTTGCGAGGTCGGGCACATTCACGGCCGGGATCGCGACGCGGCCGGTGCCGGTATGCTGAAGCGCGGCGGCGGCCTTGTCGTTCTGCATGATCTTGGCCATGACAGCCTGGCCGGCGCGCTCGAACACCGCGCGGTTGTCGATCACGAACTGGCGCGACTTGCGCAGGCCGTCGATATAGCCGTTGATCTCCGGCACGACATAACGCGCGACCATGTCCCAGCTGCGACGGGTGTTTTCGAGGTTGGCCCAGTCATGGGCGAAGCCGATGATCGAGCCGACGCCGCCGGAGACGTCGACCAGGTTCTTGATCATCTTGATCAGGTCATCCGGCGTGCCGATGGTGGACGCAGCACCTTCGACGAAGGCGGTCTTGTCGACGGCTTCGTCCGGCGAGGCGAACGCGGTCAGGCCCGGCCGCATCAAGGTGCCGACGTTATATTCGTTGTGCCAGCGCAGCAGCCCGGCGCCGGCCTCGTGCCGCGCCTGCTCGCGCGTTTCGGCGATGTGCCAGGACAGCAGCACGCGCCAGTTGGCGCGGCTCACCGTGGTGCCGGCCTTCTTGGCGGCGTCCTCGGCGAACTGCCATTGCTGCGGCAGCGCCATCAGGCCCTGGGTCGACATCGAGCCGAGCGAGATGATGCCGATGCCGTATTTGCCGGCGAGCGTCATGCCCGACGGCGAGATCTGCGATGCCACCACGAACGGCATGTCCTCCTGCAGCGGCAGGATCTGCAACGCAGCATCGTGCATCTCGAACCAGTCGGTCTTGGCGGTGACGCGCTCGCCGTTGAACAGGCGGCGGATCACCGCGATCGCCTCGTCCTGGCGGTCGCGCTGGGTCATCGGGTCGATACCGAGCGTATGGGCGTCGGAGGCGAGCGCGCCCGGGCCGGAGCCGAAGATGGCGCGGCCGCCGGTCATGTGGTCGAGCTGCACCATGCGCTGCGCAACGTTGAAGGGGTGGTGATAGGGCAGCGAGATCACGCCGGTGCCGAGCTTGATGCGCTTGGTGCGCTCGCCGGCGGCGGCCAGGAACATTTCCGGCGAGGCGATCGTCTCCCAGCCTGAGGAATGGTGCTCGCCGCACCAGAATTCGTCGTAACCGAGCGCGTCGAGCTGCTCGACGAAATCGAGGTCGCGGCGGAATTGCAGCATCGGATGCTCGCCGATCGGGTGATGCGGGGCGAGGAAGGCTCCGAACTTGAGGCGCGCCATTGGTCGTTCTCTCCGGATGATTGTTGTCGGGGGCTTTCCGCCAACCTACGGGGTGGCCGGAGGCAAGGCAATGCTCCGGGGTTGCGGCGCCCGCATGGTTGTTGCGCAAATCGGTGACGATTGCCGCCCTCCGGAATGTTTCCCAGCGCATCAACGCAAATTGGCGCCGGTGCTGCGGATGGGAGGACGGGCCGTGGATGACGCACCCGTGAATGAACGCCTACGTCTGAGGTAATCGATGGGATGACCAGTATCTGCTGATGTCGGCCGCAACGTCATTTCGGGCAGGACCACAGCATATGCACCAGATCGTTTCGACGCGCGCGGAGACCTCCCGCCGCTGGTGGGTGCTTGCGATCGTCGTCGCCGCGCAGTTCATGTTCGGCGTCGATGCCTTCATCGTCAACGTCGCGATCCCGACGATCGCGGCGGAGCTGCACGCGACGCCGGCGCAGATCGAGGCCGTGATCGCGATCTATCTGATCGCCTATGCCACGCTGGTGGTCACCGGCGGCCGGCTCGGCGACATCCACGGCACAAGGAACGTGTTCATCGCCGGCGTCGCGGGCTTCTCGGTGACCTCGCTGTGGTGCGGTCTCGCGCAGTCCGGACCCGAGCTGATCATCGCACGGCTGGCACAGGGCGCGACGGCGGCGCTGATGGTGCCGCAGGTGCTGGCGACGCTGCATCTGCTGTTCTCCGATGCCGCCCGTGCACGGGCGTTCGGCATCTACGGCATCGTGCTGGGGCTGGCCGGCGCAGCCGGCTTCCTGCTCGGCGGCGTCTTGGTGACGCTCGATCTCGCCGGCCTCGGCTGGCGCGCGGTGTTCTTCGTCAACGTGCCGTTCGGCATCATCATCATCGCAGCCGCGCTGAAGATCATGCCGACGGTGCCGCGCAGATCCGGCACACGGCTCGATATCCCCGGCGCGATCGTGCTGTTTCTGGGTCTGTTGTGCCTGATCGGCCCACTGCTGTTCGGCCACGATCTCAATTGGACGGCGTGGATCTGGCTGGTGATGGCGGTGGGCGTCGCCGTCATCACGGCCTTCGTGCGGCTCGAGCGCAGCGTCGCGCGCCGCGGCGGCATGGCGCTGATCGACCTGTCGCTGTTGTCGGATCGCGCCTTCATGCGCGGCCTGGTCGCGGTGTTTTTCTTCTTCTTTGCCAACCTGTCCTTCTACCTGATCATGACCATGTTCATGCAGAAGGGCTTGCAGATCCCGCCATTGCAGGCCGGGCTGGTGTTCGTGCCGCTGGCGCTGACCTTCGTGATCGCCTCGCGCCACAGCGGCATGTGCGCGAGGCACCGCGGCACGCTGGTGCTGATCGAGGGCTGCGCGCTGCAGATCGTCGGCCTCGGTGTGCTGGTCGCGACGATTCAGACGATCGCATCGCCATCGGCGCTCCTGCTCGCGCTGGTGTTGATGATCTTCGGCTACGGTCAGGGCCTGGTGATGGCGCCGCTATCGAGCGCGGTGCTCTCGAGCGTGAAGCCTGCGAGTGCCGGCGCCGGCTCCGGGATGTATGGCACGACGACGCAGATCGGCAACGCGGCCGGCGTCGCCGCGATCGGTGCGGTGTTCTTCGCCGTCGAAAGTGCGACATCAGCACGTCTGGCGCTGTTTGCGGCATGCGCATTGTTTGTGCTGTCGATCATTATTTCAGCCGCATTTCTGTCATGGATGCGCCGCGCGAGCGCATGAATCCGCAGGGATCTGGCGCCGATTTTCGAAAAGTTCACGTTCGAACAAGGTGCTACGGCAACTATTTCGATCGGTCCTCGGTGCGATCACGCGTTAACGCCGATTCTCACATTTCCGCAGGGAAAGACAGCGCACGATCTTTTCATTTTGCAGTGCAGCAATTATCTGATCGGGTGACACGGAAGAACAAATCACCTCAGGAGTTGCTGTTGTCCCTGGTCAACAACGTCGAATTTTTGCGTCATCTGCCCAAGATGAACGCGTTCAACGGTCTCGGCGCGCTTGCGCCGGCCGTGCCGACGCCGCTCGTCGAGACGACCGAATTCGGCGTCAACCCCGGCGATCTGAAGATGTACTCGTTCGTGCCCGCGCAGCTGGCGCGGTCGCCCGCGCTCGTCGTGGTGCTGCATGGCTGCGGCCAGACCGCTGCGTCCTATGATCTCGGCGCCGGCTGGTCGACATTGGCGAAGCATTACGGCTTTGCGCTGCTGATGCCGGAGCAGCAGGCGATCAACAACGGCAACACCTGCTTCAACTGGTTCAATCCGCAGGATATCGCGCGCGGGCAGGGTGAAGCCGCTTCGGTCCGGCAGATGATCGCGCACATGGTCGGCGCGCATCAGATCGACCCGCGGCGCATCTATGTGACGGGGCTGTCCGCCGGTGGCGCGATGGCCTCGGTCATGCTCGCGACCTATCCGGATGTGTTCGCGGCGGGCGCCGTCATTGCCGGCCTGCCGTTCGGCGTCGCCACCGATCTGCGCGAGGCGCTCAATGCGATGATGCATGCGAGCGCACTGTCCGCGCCCGAGCTCGGCGGTCTCGTCCGCAACGCATCGACGCATAGCGGCGCCTGGCCGCGGATTTCGGTGTGGCACGGCAGCGCCGACCGCACCGTGCATCCCGGCAACGCCGATGCGATCGTCCGGCAATGGCTCGACGTGCACGGCCTGCCGCTGGCTGCGATGTCGAAGGCGGATGTCGACGGCCATCCGCGCGAGGTCTGGTGGAACGTCGACGGCGAAACGCTGGTCGAATCGTTCAGCATCACCGACATGGCGCATGGCACACCGCTCGGGCTGGCCGACAATGACGAGCGCTATGGCGTGGAGGGCGCCTTCCTGATCGAGGTCGGGATCTCCTCGTCGTATCACATCGCGAGCTTCTTCGGCCTGACCGACAAGATCCGTCAGCCGCATATCGCGCCGACCGGAATCCCGCGCGAGCGCGCCGACACGATCTCGATGACGATACCGGTGCCTGCCGAAGCGCCCGAGGCTGTATCCGGCCGCAAGAGCGACCGGCCGCGCAAGCGACGGAGCAAGGGTGTCGACGTCGGCGGCGTCATCACGCGGGCGCTGACCGCCGCAGGCCTGATGAAGTAACGGTTGATGAAGTAGCTACATCTCGCCGGTCAGGAACGGATTCGTCATCCGCTCCTGGCCGATGCTCGATCCGGCGCCATGGCCGCAGATGAAGCCGACATCGTCGCCGAGCGGCAGCAGCTTCTCCTTGATCGACTGGATCAGCGTCGGATGGCTGCCGCCGGGCAGGTCGGTGCGCCCGACCGAGCCGGCAAACAGCACGTCGCCGACATGGGCGAAGCGCAGCTCCTTGTTGAAGAACACCACGCTGCCCGGTGAATGGCCGGGGCAGTGCAGGATGTCGAAGGTGAGGTCACCGATCGAGACCTGGTCGCCCTCGTCGAGCCAGCGATCCGGGCCGAAATTGCGCACCCCGGTCATGCCGAAGCGCTCGCCGCTCGAGACCACGTTGTCGAGCAGATATTTGTCCGCGATATGCGGGCCCTCGATCTTGACCTGCAGCGCATCGCGTAGGTCGGCGGCGCCGCCGACATGATCGATATGGCCGTGGGTCAGCCAGATTTTCTCGACCGTCACGCCGGTCTGCTTGATCGCGGCCTGGATCTTCGGCACGTCCCCACCAGGGTCGATCACCACGGCCTTCTTGGTCGGCTCGTGCCAGATGATGGTGCAGTTCTGCTCGAACAGCGTCACCGGCACGATGATCGCGCCGGCCTTCGGTTTCGTGTCGGTTGTCTCGTTCATGGGGGCACCATAGGCTACCGGAAAATGCCGTCAACACGCTCGGGAAATGCTTTTGCCCCGGCGTGTGATCCCAAAACGGACCGTGATAAGGTCACCTCCAGCAGAACACCTTCGTGAGCAGGCCGGTACGCGGTTGCTCTCGATCATGCGTTAAGTCCTCGCAGTCCGGAACTTCATGACCCAGGCCCCCAACTCACCGCTCGGCGGACCCCGGACCACCGCCCGCGCCTTCTTCGTCGCGGACCGCATCAACACGTCCGGCCTCGAGCGCGGCGACGTGCTGGCCACGACGCCGCTGGCGTTTCGCGTCAACGACAATGGTGTGGCGATCCTGTTCCGCTATGGCGTCGTCGTCCTGATCGGTCTCAACGCGCTGGAGGAGGATGAATTCCTGCGCAGCCTGCAGTCGCGCATGACCGGATTGTTCACGCGGCGCGAGGAGGAGATCGCGATCATCGAACTTGCGGCTGACAGGGAAGACCAGATTCCGCCGGGCGGCCCGATCTATCTGCAAAGCCTGTCGCCGGAGCGGCTGATCCTGGTCGGTGAAGCGCTGGCCAAGAGCGTGGTGCTGGCGCGGCATGAGCGTGAGGTTCGGGCCGTCTTCGACACGACCGAGCCGTTGGCGCGCGAGCTCGCCAAGGGCGGCCAGGTCCGTGGCGGCCGCGTCGCGATCCTCAAGCACATCGGCAACGCGCTGTTGGTGCGGCATCGCGTGGCCGGACCGGTCGAAGTGTCGGAGAAGCCCGACATCCTCTGGGACAAGCCGCATCTCGAGCGGCTCTATGCCCGGCTCGAGGACGAGTATGAACTGAAGGAGCGCGCGGAATCGCTGAACCGCAAGCTCGCCGTCGTGGCCGAGACCGCGCAGGTGCTGACCGATATCATCGACACCAGCCGCTCGCTGCGGCTGGAGTTGATCATCGTCTTCCTGATCCTGTTCGAGGTGCTGATCACGATTTATCAGCTCGCAATCGCCCGCCACTGACGCATTGCAGCCATTTTTCCGTCCCGAATTATGCGTCATCCCTGAACCGACAGACCGCCCCGGGGCGCGGGGCGGCCTGGACCGGGCTGCGAGCTTGGGGGGACGGGATGGATCGGGACGACAGGGACTGGTGGCGACGTGGCATCTTCTATCAGGTCTATCCGCGCTCATTCGGGGATAGCGATGGCGACGGCGTCGGCGATCTCAGGGGGATCATCGCGCGACTGCCCTATCTGACGCGGCTTGGCGTCGACGCGGTCTGGCTGTCGCCGATCTTCCCGTCGCCGATGGCCGATTTCGGTTACGACATCTCCGACTACACCGGCATCGAACCGCTGTTCGGGACGATGGAGGATTTCGACGAACTCGTCGCGGCCGCGCACGATTCCGGCCTCAAGCTGATCCTCGACCTGGTGCCGAACCATACATCCGATCAGCATCCGTGGTTCGTCGAGGCGAAGAGCTCGCGCGATAACCCGAAGCGGGACTGGTACATCTGGCGCGACCCGGCGCCGGATGGCGGTGCACCGAACAACTGGCTGTCGGAGTTCGGCGGCAGTGCCTGGACGTATGACGTGGCCTCTGGCCAGTACTATTATCACGCGTTCCTTACCCAGCAGCCCGATCTGAACTGGCGCAATGGCGAGGTCAGGGACGCGATCTATGACGTGATGCGCTTCTGGCTGCGCAAGGGCGTCGACGGTTTTCGTGTCGACGTGATCTGGCACCTGATCAAGGATGCCGAATTCCGCGACAATCCGCCGAACCCGCATTATCGCGAGGGCCGGCCGCCGCACGAGAAGCTGCTGACGCAATATTCGACCGATCAGCTCGAAGTCCACGCTGTTATCACCGAGATGCGCCGCGTCACCGAGGAGTTCGACAACCGCGTGCTGATCGGCGAGATCTATCTGCCGCTGCACCGGCTGGTCGCCTATTACGGCAACGATCTGCGCGGCGCGCAGATGCCGTTCAATTTCGCGCTGCTGTCGACCTTGTGGAGCGCGCGCTCGGTCGAGCAGATCATTGCCGATTATGAAAAGGCGCTGCCGCCGGGCGCATGGCCGAACTGGGTGCTCGGCAATCACGACCGGCCGCGGGTGGCGAGCCGGGTGGGGCCTGCGCAGGCGCCGGTCGCCGCGATGCTGCTGCTGACGCTGCGCGGCACGCCGACGCTATATTACGGCGACGAGATCGGCATGCGCCAGGTTGCGATTGCCCCTAGCGAGGTGCGTGATCCCTTCGAGAAGAACGTGCCTGGCATCGGCGTGGGCCGCGACGGCTGCCGCACCCCGATGCAGTGGAGCGCCGAGCGCTATGCCGGCTTCTCGACGGCGAGGCCGTGGCTGCCGCTGGCGCAGGATTTCGCACGCGACAATGTCGCGAGCCTGGAGGCGGAGCGGGCGTCGATCCTCAACTTCTACAAGGCGCTGATCGCGCTACGGCGAAAGCTGCCGCAGCTCGTCCACGGCAGCTACGAGCCGGTGACGGCGCACGGCGATGTCCTGCTCTACCGGCGGCGCAGCGCCGAGGGCGTGGTCGTGATCGCGCTGAATTTCGGCGCGGCCCACGCGTCGGTCTCCTCCAGCGCCATCGGCTTCAGCAACGAGGTCCTGCTGTCGACCTCGATGGACCGCCAAGGCGAGAAGGTCGAAGGCGTGCTCGATCTGCGCGGCAATGAAGGCGTGATCCTCGGGCCGCATCGGGATGACTAACCGTGCCTGCGGGGCTCGTTGGTATCGATATCGCTGCGCTTGAGCAGATAGTCGAGCCCGCCGACCCGGTACCAGCGATAGCCATAGGCTTCGATCAGAAGCTTGTGACGGCCGCCATCGTCGGCGCGGCTGTGATCCTCGGTCAGAAGGTTGACGAGGTGATTGCCGGCGTCGTCGGGCAGCCCAACGTCGAACGATATCTCGAGCGGCTTTTCCGCGAAATTGTGTACGAACAGCACCGAGTTGTTGCGCCAGTCGTAACGAATGATCAGGACGGCAGGATTTCGGGTTGCGATAATCTTGAAGTCTCCCCAGCCAACCTCGGGGACTTCCTTGCGCATGCGGATAATGCGCTCGGTCCAGTTCAACATCGAATTGGGGTCGCGTCGCTGCTTGGCGGCGTTGACGTGTTTATAGCCGTAGGGTCCCTTGTCGATCACTGGCACGCATGGCCGATCGCTTTCGGTAAAGCCGCCGTGCGGCTCGGTCGACCATTGCATCGGCGTGCGCGCGCAAGCGCGCTCGGGCAGGTCGAGATTATCGCCCATGCCGAGTTCGTCGCCGTAGCGGATCACGGGCGTGCCGGGGAGCGTGCACATCAAGCTATAAGCGAGCTCCAGACGTCGGCGATCGCCGCCCAGCATGGGCGCAAGGCGCCGACGGATGCCGCGGTCGTAGAGCTGCATGCTCTTGTCAGGTCCGAATGCCTTGAACACCGTCTCGCGCTGCGCCTTGGTGAGGCGACCGAGGTCGAGTTCATCGTGATTGCGCAGGAACAGGCCCCATTGCGCGGTCGGGGGGCGTGGCTTGGTCGCCGTCAGTGCTTTCGCCAATGGTTTCGAATCCGCTGACGCCAGCGCGTAGAACAGATGCTGATTGACGTGGAAATTGAACATCATTTGCATGCGGTCGCCGTCGCGACCGAAATACTCCATGTCCGTCTCGGGCAAGACATTGGCTTCGGCGAGGATGATCGCGTTGCCCTGGCGCCATTGCAGGAATTCGCGGAACGATCGCAGCATGTCGTATTGCTCGACGGGCTTGCGCACGGAAGCGCCCTTGGTTGCGATCACGAAGGGCACTGCGTCCATGCGGAAGCCCGAGACGCCGAGCTGGATCCAGAACCCCATGATCTTGAGGATCTCGGCCTGTACGTGCGGGTTCGACGTGTTGAGGTCCGGCTGGAAATCGTAGAAGCGATGGAAGTACCAGGCGCCTGCCTGCTTGTCGCGCGTCCAGGTCGATTTCTGGACCCCGGGAAACACCATGCCCGTGTTGGCATTGGCAGGCTTCTTGTCCGACCAGACGTACCAGTCGCGGTAAGGCGAGTCCTTTGCGCTGCGCGCCGATCGAAACCAGGCGTGCTGGTCCGAGGTGTGATTGACGACGAGGTCGATGATCACGCGGATGCCGCGTTGCCGGCAGCCATGGGTGAATTCGACGAAATCGCCCAGCGTGCCGTAGCGCGGATCGACGCCGTAATAGTCCGAAATGTCGTAACCGTCGTCCCTGCAGGGTGAAGGCTGAAACGGCATCAGCCAGATCGCAGTGATGCCGAGCCCGTGCAGATAATCCAGGCGCCGCAGCAGGCCGCTGAAATCGCCGATGCCGTCGCCGTTGGCATCCATGTAGGTGCCGACGGAGAGGCAGTAGATCACGCCGTTCTTGTACCAAAGGTCGTCGATCACCAGGCAGCCCTCATCGATCCGCCGATGGTGGCGGCCGTGGGATAAGCGGCGAGGCGGCGGCGGGTTCCTGGCCGGAGCGCCGCTGCACTTTTCCGGATCATGCTCTCGCGGAATCGGCTATTCTGGAGCGATGGAATCGTCCGCCCGCCAGATCGCGCTTGTGCCCGCGCCCGACCGACGCCAGTCGGAGACTGCGCTGGCGATCGCGCGCGGCACCGCGCGACTTCTGAGATCGCTGGGATTCTCCTGCATCGGCGAATTGCCGCTGCCGTCCGGCCGCCGCGCCGATCTGGTCGCGCTGAACGAACGCGGCGAGATCTGGATCGTCGAGATCAAGTCATCGCTCGAGGATCTGCGCGCCGACCAGAAATGGCAGGACTATCGGATGCATTGCGACCGGTTGTTCTTCGCCTTCACGCAGGATCTGCCGTGCGAGATTTTTCCCGCGGACACTGGCCTGATCGTCGCCGACGCCTATGGCGCGCATCTGCATTGCGAGGCGCCGGAGCACCGCCTGCCGGCGGCAACCCGCAAGGCGATGACGGTGCGCTTTGCGATGGCGGCAGCGCAGCGGATCAACCGGCTGGTCGATCCGCAAGGGCATGAGTTTTAAGAGCAAGCACTATCGTGATCCGTCATCCTGAGGAGCGCGTAGCGCGTCTCGAAGGATGCACGGCCACCAGCCGGGCCGTCCATCCTTCGAGGCTCGCTGCGCTCGCACCTCAGGATGACGGGTTGAAGTTACGTAGCCCGGATGGAGCGCAGCGCAATCCGGGTGAGTCTTGCCGCGGATCGCGCTGCCCCGGATTTCGCTTCGCTCCATCCGGGCTACAGGAGATCGAATGCTACGAAACGACAAAAGCAAATGGCCGGGACAAAGCCCGGCCATCGTAAAACCATATGAAACGCCGCTTAGCGTGGCGCGCGCTTGGCCAGGATGCGCTGCAAGGTCCGGCGGTGCATGTTGAGGCGGCGCGCGGTCTCCGAGACGTTACGGTTGCACATCTCGTAGATACGCTGGATGTGTTCCCAGCGCACGCGGTCCGCCGACATCGGATTGGCCGGCAGCTCGGACTTCTCGGTGCCGGTCGCGAGCAGCGCGGCGACGACGTCATCGGCGTCGGCGGGCTTCGAGAGATAGTCGACGGCGCCCATCTTCACCGCGGTGACGGCGGTGGCGATGTTGCCGTAGCCGGTCAGCACGATCGCGCGCGCCTCGGGGCGCTTGCGCTTCAACGCCGAGACGACGTCGAGGCCGTTGCCGTCGCCGAGCCTGAGGTCGACGACCGCAAAAGCCGGCGCGGCGCGGCCGATCTCGGCGAGACCATCGGACACCGTGTCGCATGACTTCACCGCGAAACCCCGCGTCTCCATCGCGCGCGACAGGCGTTCCAGGAACGGCTTGTCGTCCTCGACGATGAGGAGCGAGCGGTCGGCATGGTCATTCAGTTCAGTGATGGCGTTCACGGTCCATTTTTCCCTGTGGCAGACACCTATTATATGGGGTCCTACTGCGGCGCTGCCAAGGCAGCCGAAAGTCGCGTGCAACTCTGGAGAGAGCGATGCATCCGGTATGCCAGAGTTGCGATTAAGAATCGTTCTTAGGTTTCGGTTTCGTCGGCCGGCGCGGCTTCCTCGAAACGCTCGCGGGGCCAGACGATCTGCACCACGGCGCCGTGATCGGGGAACGTGCGATTGGTAAACGACACCTTGGCGCCGGTGCGTTCCAGCAGCGTCCTGGCGATGAAGACGCCCAGACCCAGGCCGCCACGGGCATTTTGGGCCTCATCTGCGCCCCGGCGGCGCGACAAATACGGCTCGCCGATCCGCTTCAGCATGTCAGGCGCGATGCCCGGGCCGTCGTCGGAGACGACGATCTCGATGGTTTCGGCGTTCCACCACGCGTTCACCTCGACGGTCTGGTGCGCGAAATCGACCGCATTTTCGAGAATGTTTCCGACGCCATAAAGGATTGCCGGATTGCGCGCGGCGACCGGTTCGCGCGTTGCTGCGACAGCAAGCCGCACCTTGATGTTGATGCCGAAATCGCGATGCGGCGCCACCGCCTCCTCAATCAGGGTCGACAGCTTCATGGTGTCGAACGGCGCGCCGCTCGATGACAATTGCGCAATCTTGCTCAGGATGTCGCGGCAGCGCTGCGCCTGCTCGCGCAGCGTCTTGAGGTCGTCGGCGATCGCCGGGTCGTGCACCGTCTTCTCGAGCTCGCGCGATATCAGGAAGATCGTCGACAGCGGCGTGCCGAGTTCATGCGCGGCGGCGGCGGCAAGACCGTCGAGCTGGGTCAGATGCTGCTCGCGCGTCAGGATCAGCTCGGTCGCGGCAAGCGCATCGGAGAGCTGGCGGGCCTCCTCGGTCACCTGGAATGCATAGAGGCTGGTGACGCCGATCGCGAGCAGGATCGAAAGCCAGACGCCGATCAGATAGATCGGCGGCAGCACCAGCGGATCGTCGCCGTCCCACGGCAGCGGCAGATGGTAGAAGAACAGCGCCGAGGCGCAGGCGACCGCAAGGCAGCCGAGCGCGATCGTCAGGCGGATCGGCAGCACCGTGGCCGAGATCAGGACCGGCGCCAGAAACAGGAACGAGAACGGGTTCTGCAAGCCCCCGGTGAAGTACAGCAGACCGCCGAGCTCGACGATGTTGAAGGCGAGCAGGGCCGCGGCATAGGCTGGCTCCAGCCGCTGCATCGGGTTGAACGCGATCTGCAGTGCCAGATTGAGCAGCGCCGAGAACGTCACGATGATGACGCAGGGGACGATCGGAACGTCGAATTCCAGTCCCTGGGCCACGATGAAGATCGCGACGAGCTGGCCGAGCGCGGCGAGCCAGCGCAGCCGCAGGATCGTATCCAGGCGGACATAGCGGCGAGGTTGGCGGAAATCGGAAGCGAAGTCGGTCATCTCTGGACTTTAGCTGTGCCGTGGGCGGCGCACAAATTCGCGACTTAGCGCAAGCACGCGGGGCAAGCCTTGCGCTTATTGTCGCAATGGCTCAATGACGGCCATATGCAACAGCGCGGGACAGGTCAGGCGCAAGCGCCTGCGGCCAATCAAACGGCCAACCAGGCGCCCGCGGCCGATCAGGACGGATCGGCCGCGATCGACGTTGCGCATCTGGTCAAGGTCTACAAGACCACCCGCGCGGTCGACGATATCTCCTTCCGGATCGCGCGCGGCAGCATCACCGGCCTGCTCGGCGGCAACGGCGCCGGCAAGACCACGACGATCGCGATGATCATGGGGCTGGTGCTGCCGACCTCGGGCAGCGTCACTGTGCTGGGCGCGAAAATTCCCGACCAGCGCTACGACGTGCTCGGCCGGATGAATTTCGAGAGCCCCTATGTCGACATGCCGATGCGGCTCACGGTGCGGCAGAACCTGACCATCTTCGGCCGCCTCTATGCTGTAAAGCATCTGCGCGAGCGGATCGAGCAGCTCGCGGCCGATCTCGATCTCAAGGAATTCCTCGACCGCTCCAACGGCAAGCTCTCCGCCGGGCAGAAGACCCGCGTCGCGCTGGCGAAGGCGCTGATCAACGAGCCGGACCTGCTGCTGCTCGACGAGCCGACCGCATCGCTCGACCCGGATACCGCCGACTGGGTGCGGCAGCATCTTGAGACCTACCGCAAGACCCATAACGCGACCATCCTGCTGGCCTCGCACAATATGCTGGAGGTCGAACGCCTCTGCGACCGCGTCATCATCATGAAGCGCGGCAAGATCGAGGACGACGACAGCCCTGAGGGGATCATGGCGCGCTACAACCGTGACACGCTGGAAGAGGTGTTTCTTGACGTGGCGCGCGGCCGCCTCCGGGAGGGCGCGCCAGAGGACACACCATGAGCGAAATGGTCAGCCATCAGCCGCGCGGCATTTCACTGCAACGCATCAACGCGATGGTGCTGCGCTATTGGTATCTCTTGATGTCGTCATGGCCGCGGCTGCTGGAGCTGGTCTACTGGCCGGCCTTGCAGATCATCACCTGGGGCTTCCTGCAGAACTACATCTCGCAGGCATCCGGCTTCTTCGCCAAGGCGGGCGGCACGCTGATCGGTGCCGTGATCCTGTGGGACATCCTGTTTCGCGGCCAGCTCGGCTTCTCCATCTCGTTCCTGGAAGAGATGTGGGCGCGCAATCTCGGCAACCTGATGATGAGCCCGCTGAAGCCGATCGAATTCCTGCTCTCGCTGATGATCATGAGCCTGATCCGGCTCGCCATCGGCGTGATCCCGATGACGCTGCTGGCGCTGTTCTTTTTCGGCTTCAACTTCTACGCCATCGGGCTGCCGCTGATCGCGTTCTTCTGCAATCTGATCTTCACGAGCTGGTCGGTCGGCGTGTTCGCCTCGGGTCTTGTGCTGCGCAACGGGCTCGGCGCCGAGAGCATCGTCTGGACGCTGATGTTCGCGGTCATGCCGCTCGCCTGCATCTACTATCCGGTCGAGGTGCTGCCGGTCTGGCTGCAGTATGTCGCCTGGACGTTGCCGCCGACCTACGTGTTCGAGGGCATGCGGTCGCTGCTGATCGATCACGTCTTCCGTGCCGACCTGATGGCATGGGCGCTGGTCATCAACGCCATCCTGTTCGTTGCCTCTTTTGCAGTCTTCCTTGCCCTTTTGCAGAGCGCCAAGCGCAACGGATCGCTGCTCGGGGGTGGTGAATAAATGTCACTTTCACGTGGATTCTCGGTGTTTTAGCCCGATATCGCCCCTACATTCGGCTAGCGTCGCATTGACGCATTGTTACGCATTGGTCAGTATGCTGCGACGCAAAACAGGGGTCTGAAAACGTTATGCCCATCGGTGAATTTGGCGGTGCCCCGCCACTAGCGGCGGAAGGCAGCCCGGCACTCACGACGCCGCTGTACTGGATGTATGAGATGGCGCATGCGTCGCTCAATCCGGTACGCGCCGTCACCGACGCCACCAAGATCCTGTTTCAGAATCCGCTCAATCCGTGGACGCACACCGAGTTCGGCAAGTCGGTCGCCGCCGGCTGCGAATTGTTCGAGCGCACCACGCGCCGCTACGGCAAGCCGGATTGGAACCTGCCGACGACCGAGGTCAATGGCATCCGCACGGCGGTCGAGGTTCGCACCGTCTGGGAAAAGCCGTTCTGCCGTCTGCTGCATTTCGATCGCAAGCTGACGCGTCCGCTGCGCTCGCCGCAGCCGCGGGTGCTGATCGTGGCGCCGATGTCGGGCCATTATGCGACGCTGCTGCGCGGCACGGTCGAGGCGTTCCTGCCGACGCATGAAGTCTACATCACCGACTGGGCCGATGCGCGCATGGTGCCGCTCGCGGAGGGCCGGTTCGATCTCGACGACTATGTCGACTACGTGATCGAGATGCTGCACGCGCTTGGCGGCAACATGCACGTCGTCGCGGTGTGCCAGCCCTCGGTGCCGGTCGTTGCGGCCGTCTCCGTCATGGAAGCCAACCACGACCCGTTCGTGCCGCTGTCGATGACGCTGATGGGCGGCCCGATCGACACCCGGCGCAACCCGACCGCGGTCAACAACCTCGCGGGAGAGCGCGGCATCGAATGGTTCCGCAACAATGTCATCACCAAGGTGCCGTTCCCGCATCCGGGCGTGATGCGCGACGTCTATCCGGGCTTCCTGCAGCTCAACGGCTTCATCAGCATGAACCTGGATCGGCACATGGACGCGCACAAGGCGTTGTTCGCCAATCTGGTGAAGGGTGACGGCGATCTCGTCGATAAGCACCGTGAATTCTATGACGAATATCTCGCGGTGATGGATCTCACCGCCGAGTATTATCTGCAGACCGTCGACCTCGTCTTCGTCAAGCATGCGCTGCCGAAGGGCGAGATGACCCATCGCGGCAAGCCGGTCGATCCGTCGAAGATCCGCCGCGTCGCGCTGATGACGGTCGAAGGCGAGAAGGACGACATCTCCGGCCTCGGCCAGACCGAGGCAACGCACGCGCTCTGCACCGCGATTCCGAACCATCGCCGCGTGCACTACGTGCAGAAGGGCGTCGGGCACTACGGCGTGTTCAACGGCTCGCGGTTCCGCTCCGAAATCGTGCCGCGGATCTCCGATTTCATGGTTTCGGCGGCCAATACGCGGCTTTCCCTGGTCGCCGCCGCCGAATAGGTATCGCCCCGGCCGCGATTATCGCGGTCGCGCAAGTCACTGATTTAACTAAAAGAATCTCAAATCAGCCAAGGCTCAAGTGATGAATTTAATTTCATCTCTTGGGCCTTTTTCGTGACTCCGATTCATCGGAAAAAATCCGGTTCCGCCCCCTGCCAGTAGAGGTCAATTAACGGCCAACCCCTGTATATTGGGCAAATGATTTGTTTTTGCGCCGAGCGCTTTCCCTGGCGGCGGATATGGCAAAGTTCGGGCGAACTCCTGCTCCCCGGACTCTCAGAAATGGCTACTCGCGCGCTCCTCTATCGGCGGCCTGCCGAACCCGCGACCGTATTGGTCAGACACGGCTCCCAGTTCTTCACCGTCAGGCTGCGCCGGCACCGGCGCGCGCGCCGCTATACGCTCAGGATTCATCCAACCGATCGCGAAGCGATCCTGACCATGCCGCCGCGCGGCACGATCGTGGAAGCCAAGGAGTTCGCCAATATCCATGGCGGCTGGATCGCTGCCCGTCTTGGCCGTTTGCCGAAGGCCGCGCCGTTCCAGCCCGGCACCGTGGTGCCGTTGCGCGGCGTGCCACATCGGCTGGTGCACCGCTCGGGCGAGCGCGGCACGGTCTGGACCGAGACGCGCGACAGCGGCGAGAAGATCATTTGCGTCGCCGGCGGCGTCGAGCACATGGATCGCCGGGTGCATGACTTCCTCAAGCGCGAGGCGCGCAAGGATCTGCAGAAGGCGGCGCAGCTGCACGCCGCGGAACTCGGCGTACGGGTCCGTCGAGTCTCGATCCGCGACCAGTCGAGCCGTTGGGGCTCGTGCACCTCGGCGGGTTCGCTGTCGTTCTCGTGGCGGCTGATCCTGGCGCCGCCCTTCGTGCTCGATTACCTCGCCGCCCATGAGGTCGCGCACCTCGTCGAGATGAACCACTCGGCGCGGTTCTGGCGGGTGGTCGACAAGGTCTGCGCGTCGGTGACGCGCGCCAAGAACTGGCTCGACACCTACGGCAACGACCTGCATCGCTACGGGATTCAGGAGTAGGCGGCGCTGTCGTAGGATGGGTAGAGCGCAGCGAAGCCCATCATGGCGTGTGCAAGAGGCGATGGGTTTCGCTGCGCTCTACCCATCCTACGGACTGAGTGTGAATGAAAGCGCGGTGCGTAGCCCGGATGAAGCGAAGCGAAATCCGGGGCAGCTTTCACCAATGGCGCGACCGATCCCGGATTTCGCTTCGCTTCATCCGGGCTACGTAGTCAGGGACTAGAGGCCTACCGAAACAACCGATCCGCCAACCATCCATCCAGCCCCGCCGCCGCCTCCGGCCGCGCGTTCGGGTTGGGTGGCGCCGAGGCGCGGGCCGGCGTCGGCGGTGGCTGGCGATAATAGCCGCCGCCGGACGGAACCGGCGCGGGCGACGGCGCCTGCATCGGCGGTTGAATCTGCATCGGTGCCGCCGGTGCTGAAGGCGCTGATATCTGCGACGAGATCTGCATCAGGTTCGCCGGCGCCCAACTGCCCTGCGAGTTCGGGATCGCCGCGACCGGCACGCCCTGATGCGCGGCCTTCATGAAGCGGGTCCACACTTCGACCGGCAGTCCGCCACCGGTTGCCTTCTTGGTCGGCGAATTGTCGTCATTGCCGAGCCAGACGCCGGTGACGAGCTTGGCGGTGTAGCCGATGAACCAGGCGTCGCGATAATCCTGGCTGGTGCCGGTCTTGCCGGCAGCGGTCCAACCGGGGATTTCGGCCTTGCGCGCGGTGCCCGAGATCAACGTCTCGCGCATCATGCTGTTCATCATCGCGTCATAGCGCGGTTCGATCACCTGGTTAGGCGGCTCCGTCGGGCGATCATAGAGCAGCTTGCCGGAGCTGGTGCGGATCTTGGTCACCACATGCGGCGACACTGCGTAGCCGCCATTGGCGAACGGCGCATAGGCGCCGACCAGCTCGATCACGGACACTTCCGACGTGCCGAGCGCGATCGAGACGTTGGGCTCGAGCTTGGAGGAGATGCCGAGCCGGTGCGCGGTGCGCACCACATTCTTGGCGCCGACCTCGACGCCGAGCCGCACCGCCACCGTGTTCAGCGACATCGCCAGCGCCTGGGTCAAGGTCACCGAGCCGAAATATTCGTGGGTGTAGTTCTCCGGCTTCCAGCCCTTGATGTCGAGCGGTGCATCGGTGCGGATCGTGTCCGGCGTCAGCCCAGATTCGACTGCGGTGAGATAGACGAACGGCTTGAACGACGAGCCCGGCTGCCGCTTCGCGGTGACGGCGCGATTGTACTGGCTCTCGGCATAGTTCCGGCCGCCGACCATGGCGCGCACCGCGCCGTCGGGCGTCATCGCCACCAGCGCGCCCTGGCTGACATTGAATTTCACGCTCTTGGCGGCGAGCTCGTCGATGACGGCGGCTTCGGCGACGTTCTGCAGCTTCGGATCGATCGTAGTCTGCACCACGATGTCCTGGTCGATCTGGCCGACCAGATCGTCGAGCACTTCACCGATCCAGTCGGCGACATAGTTCACGGTGCCGGCGCCGGCCGGCTTCACCGCAATCGAGGGCTGGCCGATCGAGGCCTTTGCCTGCGCTTCGGTGATGAACTTGGCGTCGGCCATCGCCGCGAGCACGACCTGCGCGCGCTGCTCGGCGCCCTCGGGGTTGCGGTTTGGCGCCAGCCGCGACGGCGACTTGACGAGGCCCGCGAGCATCGCAGCTTCCGGCAAGGTCACGTTCTTCGCCGACTTGCCGAAATAGCGTTGCGCCGCGGCCTCGACGCCGTAGGCGCCGGAGCCGAAATAGACGCGGTTGAGGTAGAGCTCGAGGATCTCGTTCTTGGAATGCTTGCGTTCCAGCCACAGCGCGAGCTCGGCCTCCTGCAGTTTGCGCTGCATGGTGCGTTCCTGGGTCAGGAACAGGTTCTTGGCGAGCTGCTGGGTCAAGGTCGAACCGCCCTGCGATACACCCCGATGCAGCACGTTGGTGACGGCTGCGCGCAAAATGCCGAGCGGGTCGACGCCGAAATGCGAATAGAAGCGGCGGTCTTCAATGGCGATGAACGCCTTCGGCAGATAGGGCGGCAGGTCCTTCAACGCGATGTTGGCACCGGCCATTTCGCCGCGTTGCGCCAGCACGCTGCCGTCGATGCCGACGATCTGGATCGTCGGCGGACGCTTGGGAATTTCCAGGGACTGGATCGGCGGCAGATGCGCGCCGACCCACACCACGACACCGATCACAGCAATGCCCGCCCACAGGCCGAGCACCGCGGTCCAATAGAACAGGCGGCCGATGCCGAAACCGCGCGACTTGCTGCGCCGCTTGCTGCCGCTGCGCGACGGGCGCGGTTTCTCGCTACCGGAATCGCTACTTTTGGGTTTGGATTTGGCGGGCGTATCGTCGCCACCGCCGGGAACGCGATCGGAGGGCGACAGTCGGAGGTCGGCAAGCGCGGCCGGAAGCCCGAACAGCGGCTCCTTGCGCGCACCGCCTTTTTTACGTCCCCACGCCATCCGCAACGCTCACACCCTGACAGGGGCGCACGCTAGCGTTCCCGGTTTAAGGGGCGGTTACGCAAAGCTTAACGGGGGATTAGGAGGTGAGGCGGCGCGTGTTAGATAGAGATGGAACAAGGGAAAAAAGGAGCACCGCATGGGCCATATCGATCCGACCAAGGACGTCTTCGCGCAATTCCGGGACAACAACCGGCCGGGCCCGATCCACATGCTCAATCTGGTGCGTTTACGCGAATGGGCTGCCTATCCCGACGGCCGCAAGGCGACCGGCGCGGAGGCCTATGCCGCCTATGGCCGCGAGAGCGGGCCGGTGTTCGAACGCCTCGGCGGCCGCATCGTCTGGCAGGGCCGCTTCGAGCTGATGCTGATCGGTCCGCAAGAGGAGCGCTGGGATCACTGCTTCATCGCCGAGTATCCGAGCGTCGCCGCCTTCGTCGAAATGATCCGCGATCCCGTCTATCGCGAGGCGGTGAAGCATCGCCAGGCCGGTGTCGAGGATTCGCGGCTGATCCGCCACGCCGTGCTGCCGGTCGGGAAGAATTTTGGTGAGATCCCGGAGTGAGCGCACGAAGCGAGATTTCTATCCCGTCATGCTGAGGTGCGAGCGGAGCGAGCCTCGAAGCATGCACGGCCCGGCTGGTGGCCGTCGACCCTTCGAGACGCCGCTTCGCGGCTCCTCAGGGTGACGGGGATAGATGGTGTGGAAGGCCCAAAAACAAAATCGGCGGCCTGCAGGCCGCCGATTGCATCTCAACTCTGTGCGAACGACTAGCCCGCCGGGCCGGCGTCCTCGAGGATCGGGCCGAACAGCTCCCAGCGCTCGCCGTTGAACTTCATCATTTGCAGCTGCTTGTTGACGCGATAGTCGTTCGGCGTGGTGTTGCCCTTGATGCCGGGCAGCGCCATGTCGAGGTCGACGTTCTTCAGGTTGGTGGCCTGCTTCAGCACGTTCTCGCGCGTCAGCTCGTCGCCGCACTGCTTCAGCACATGCACCATCAGCTGGGCCGTGGAGTAGCCGTAGGTATTGAAGTTCGAGTTCTTGTCACCGTCGGGATAGTACTTGGCCATGAAGTCGAAATAGCGCTTCATGCCCGGATCGTCCTTCCACTGCGGATCGGCGGGATCCTTGCCGTAGTTGGTCGAGATCAGGCCCTTGGAGGCTTCCAGGCCCGCCGGCTGCAGCACGGCGCCGACCGAGGTGGCGTTGATGTCGACGATGTGGACCGGATGCCAGCCGAGCTCGGCGATCTTCTTGATCGCCTGCGCGGCCTGCTTCGGCGTCGAGGCCGAGAAGAACAGGTCGGCGCCGGCGTCCTTGATCTTGATCACCTGGGAATCGATGGTCGGGTCGGAGACCTCATAGGAGGCTTCGGCCACGATCATCTTGGCGGCCTTGTCGCCGAGTCCGGCCTTGATGCCGTTCAGGTAATCCTTGCCGAGGTCGTCGTTCTGATAGAGCACGCCGATCTTGGCGTTCGGATGCTCCTTCAGGATGTACTGGCCGTAGATGCGGCCTTCGACGAAGTAGTTCGGATTGAAGCCGAGCGTCCACGGGAAGTTCTTCGGATCGGTGAACTTCGAGGCGCCGGTAGCCGCGAACAGCTGCGGCACCTTCTTGGCGTTGAGATATTTCTGCACGGCGGCGTTTGACGGTGTGCCGACGATCTGGAAGGTCAAGAGCACCTCGTCGCTCTCGACGAGCTTGCGCACCTGCTCGACAGCCTTCGGCGGCGAATAGGCGTCGTCATACTGGATCAAATTGATCTTGCGGCCGTTGATGCCGCCCTGATCGTTGATCATCTTGAAATAGGCCGCCTGTGTCTTGCCGATCGAGGCATAGGCGGAAGCCGGTCCGGAGAAGGGGACGGTCTGGCCGATCTTGATCTCGGTGTCGCTCGCGCCGGGATCGTACTTCTTTTGCGCGGAGGCCGACGTTGCAGACAGCGCGATCGCGAGCGCCGTTCCCGTGACCAGGTGGAAAATCCCATTCCTCATAATGCTGTTTCCCTCACGTGACTGATGGTTGGCCGATGATCTTGTCCGCGGGCTCAAGGTCCCGCGGTCGCCATCGCTGGGCCGGGATACTGGAGGAACCGTTGCTGCGATGCAAGACGACGGATGCCGAAAAGCCGAGCAATTTCAGTCAACGAAAGTAGGGGGCGGCGCAAAAAGAAACGGCGCAGCGGGGATGCCGCGGGGCTGCTCCGTACACCTCGCCCCGCTTGCGGGGGGAGGTCGCATCGCATCGAAGATGCGATGCGGGTGAGGGGGAGTCTCCGCGAGTGTCTCTATCGCCGAATGCGCGGTGAGAGCCCCTCACCCCAACCCTCTCCCCGCAAGGGCGGGGCGAGGGAGTGGATCGCGTCTTAGGCGCGACCTAGCCCGCCGGTCCGGTGTCCTCGATGATCGGGCCGAACAGCTCCCAGCGTTCGCCGTTGAACTTCATCATCTGCATCTGCTTGTTGATGCGATAGTCGTTCGGTCCGGTCGTGATCGACATGCCCGGCAGCGCGAGGCTCGGCACGAACTTCTTCAGGCTGGTCACCTGCTTCATCAGGTTCTCGCGGGTGAGGTCGTCGCCGCACTGCTTGAGCACCTGGATCAGGAGCTCGGCCGTCGAATAGCCGTAGGTGTTGACGGTGTTGAGCTTGTCGCCCTCCGGGTAATACTTGTCCATGAAGGCGAAATAGGCCTTCACGCCGGGATCGTCCTTCCACTGCGGATCGGCGGGGTCCTTTCCGTAATTGGTCGAGATGATGCCCTTGGAGATGTCGAGGCCGGCCGGCTTCAGCGTCGCCGACACCGGGCTCGCATTGATGTCGAGGATGTGCACCGGGTGCCAGTCGAGGTCCGCGACCTTGCGGATCGCTTGAGCTGCGAATTTCGGCGTCGACGCGTTATAGAGCAGGTCGACGCCGGCGGCCTTCAGCTTGACGATCTGGGAATCGACGGTCGGGTCGGTCAGCTCGTAGGACACCTCGGCGACGATCATGCTCGCGGCCTTGTCACCGAGCCCGCTCTTCAGGCCGGTGATGTAGTCGCGGCCGAGATCGTCGTTCTGGTAGAAGATGCCGATCTTGGCGTTGGGGTGATTGGCCAGAATGTATTTGGCGTAGATGCGTCCCTCGGACTGGTAGTTCGGGTTGAAGGCGATCGTCCACGGCGCGTTCTGCGGATCGGAGAAGCGCGACGCGCCGGTCGAGGCCAGCAGCTGCGGCACCTTCCTGGCATTCAGATATTTCTGCACGGCGGCATTTGAGGGTGTGCCGATGATCTGGAAGGTGAACAGCACCTCGTCGCCCTCGACCAGCTTGCGCACCTGCTCGACCGCTTTCGGCGGCGAATAGGCGTCGTCATACTGGATCAGGTTCAGCTTGCGGCCGTTGATGCCGCCCTGATCGTTGATCATCTTGAGGTAGGCCGCCTGGGTCTTGCCGATGCCGGCATAGGCGGATGCGGGGCCCGAGAACGGCACGGTCTGTCCGATCTTGATCTCGGTGTCGGTCGCGCCGACGTCGTATTTCTTCTGCGCGGTGGCCGATGTAACCGACAACGCGATGGCAAGCGCTGTCGCAGCGAGCAATTGCACGCTCCTCATGTCCGTGACCTCCCATGTTGCCGGTGATCTTGTCCGCAAGCATTGGCCGGCGGATGTCACCGTTGAACGGGATGATGGAGGAACGGTGAGGGCATTGCAAGACGATGCCCCCTGCGCGCGATGTCGCGTCAGGCCAGCCAGAGCAGGATCAGTGCGAGCGCCGCGGGTGCCGCCTGCACATAAAGGATGCGCCGGCTCACGGTGGCGGCGCCATAGGCGCCGGCGACGATCACGCAGAGCAGGAAGAATGTCTTGATCTGGAAGGCGAAGGCGGCATTGCCGTGCACCAGGCCCCAGATCAGCCCGGCGGCGAGGAAGCCGTTATAGAGCCCCTGATTGGCGGCAAGCACCGCCGAATCGGTCGCCTTCTCGATCGAGTTGCGGAAGGTCTTCAGCCCGAGCGGCTTGGTCCACAGGAACATCTCGAGCACAAGGAAATAGACGTGCAGCGCGGCCACCACCGCGACCAGGACATTGGCAAGCAAAAGCATATTGCGGTCCCCCCCCAGAGCTTCGGTTCTGATTGAATCAGAACCGAAGCTCAAGATTCTTGTTTTGACGCGTTTTCTTCACGCGAACCGGTGTCCACTTCGCCCGAAAACGCTCTAACCGGAATTCGGGTGGACGCTAGCACGCGCACGGTGAATTGTATGCCGAGCGACCCGTTTCCAAAGCGATGACCTTCCAGAGCGACTGATATGGCCGACCGCAAGACCGCACAGACCTTCAACCTCGATCGCCTCAAGACGCCGATCGGCACCGCGCTGCTGGTGACCGACGACGACGGCGTGCTGCGCGCGCTCGACTGGGACGACTATGAAGAGCGCATGCTCGACCTGCTGCGGCTGCACTATGGCGCCGTGACGCTGTGGGACGGCCGCGCGCCGGCTGCGATGCGCAAGGCGCTCGGCGATTACTTCCAGGGCGATCTCGATCGGCTCGCCGATGTCGAATGGCGCGTCGCGGGCACGCCGTTCCAGCAGAAGGTCTGGCACGCGTTGCCGAAGATTGCGCCGGGCACCACCATGAGCTACGGCGCGCTGGCGGCGAAACTGAAAGTGCCGAACGCGATGCGCGCGGTCGGCCACGCCAACGGCTCCAACCCGATCAGCGTCGTCGTGCCCTGTCACCGCCTGATCGGCGCCAACGGCTCGCTGGTCAAATATGGCGGCGGACTGGAGCGCAAGCGCTGGCTGCTGCGGCACGAAGGCGTGGAGATATAGCGGCCGAACCCGGCCGTAACGAGACGATCAATCGATATCCTCGCGCGGCATGTTTCGCAGATTGCGCACGATGTAGAGGAATACAATGAGCGAAGGCACCCACGCGAGGATCGCTCCTACCAGCATCGCATCGACCGTCGTCATCGGAGCTCCCTTGAGCGTTGTTCGCGCATTTTCGAACGAAGTGGCCGCCGGCTCGCGTGAAGAAAACGCGTCAAACAAAAATCTGGCCTTCGCCGTCAGCTCAGCTTTTTCGATGGGCCGCCGGTTCTCGGAGGGGATAGAGCCACTTCCAATAGACCTTGTTGCGCTCCAACTGCCGCTTGTAGATCTCGCGGCACTTCGTCGAGCAGAACTGCTCGAAGTACCAGCTATGCCGGATCAGTCCGAAGGGCCGCCGGCATCCTGGATTGCCGCAACGGCCTGTCATGAAGCTGCCTCCGCATTCGCCCGCCAAAGCCAGCGAATGAAGTTCTCCTGACCCTTGTGAAGACAGAGCCGTCCGCAGTAGCGTTCACCCGCCGGATTTCGCAAGCAGATGATCTTGGCATCTTCACTGTCACACTGGGCGCAGCGCGGTTCCGTACGCATTGGCGACTTCCCTCCGAGGAATTGCCATTTGCCAATCAAGAATGTCTGATGCTGTCGTTGCCATCGGTCTTCTTGAGGGACGGCGCTGCGAAATCTCGCGCTGCCACCGTCGATGTGCAACTTGTCCAGATGTTTCTCGGCATCATCCTTGCGTATACTCGATTTGAACTCACGCGCTCGTCGCTGTGCCGCGCTGTGCCAGAGCTGCATCGAGGCATTTGACCAGCGTGTCTCCGTCAAACGGCTTGATCAGAAAGCAGATCGCTCCCGCCTGCATGGCTCGGGCCCGATCGGCTTCGACGGAGAAGGCCGTGATGAAAATGAACGGAAGGCGCCGGCCGTCGGCAATCAGGCGCGCCTGCAGGTCGAGCCCGCTCATGGCCGGCATCCTGACATCGGCTATCACGCAGGATGTGTCGTTCAGTTGCGGCGAATGCAGGAATTCTTCGGCCGACGCGTAGGTCTGGACCGCGTAGCCAAGCGACCTGACCAGATTGTCGGTCGCGGTGCGGACCGACATGTCATCGTCGACGATCGATATCACCGGGTTGGACAAGAAGGCTTTTCCTGGAACGGCCAGAGGGGCCTCTGGTGTCTGCGATCACGGAGCCACAGTGCGTCGTCGGCCGCGGCCGGAGAATCATACTTAGGTTTGTGCGCCGCCAGATGCCTGCTTGAACCCGAGGATCTGCGCCATCCTGACCAGATCCGGCAACGACTTCGCCGCCATTTTCCGCATAATGTGCCCGCGGTGTATCTTGACTGTGATCTCGGCTACGCCGATTTCGGCGGCGACCTGCTTGTTCATGAGCCCCGCGGTGACGAGGCTCATGATCTGGCGCTCACGAGGGGTCAGGGTCGCGAAGGCTGCGCGCAGGTTTGCGAGCGCCTTGGCCTCATTGCGGCGAGTTCTGTCGCGTTCGATCGCAGTCGTGACGGCATCCAGCATGTCCTGATCGCGGAACGGCTTGGTCAGGAAGTCGACGGCTCCGGCCTTCATGGCTCTGACCGTCATCGGGATATCGCCATGGCCGGTCATGAAGATGATCGGAATATGAATGTCGGCTTTGGCCAATTCCGCCTGGAAGTCGAGGCCGCTCAGCCGGGGCAGCCTGATGTCCAGGATCAGGCAGCTTGGGACATCGGGGAGCTTGTGCTGCAGAAATTCATGGGCCGACCCGAACGCCGCGGTCCGCAGGCCGACCGACCGGAAAAGATTGCTCAACGCGTCGCGCACCGACACATCGTCGTCGACGACGAAGACGGTCGGATCCTCGGCGTTCGCGAGGGCGGGAGGCGATGCCGCGCGTCCAATCACCATGCATGATCCTCCTGACGCAGCGGCAGGGTGAACTGGAACGTCGTGCCGGGGCCGATATTTCTGGACATTGACAGGCGCCCTCGGTGGGCTTCGACGATCGAGCGGCAGATCGACAGCCCCATTCCCATGCCGCTGGCCTTGGTGGTGTAGAAGGCGTCAAACAGCCGTTCGGCATGCTCTGTCGCAACCCCGACGCCACAGTCGGTGACCGTGACCAGGATCTGCCCGGTATCGTCATGGCGGGTCCGGATCACGAGTTCCCGTGGCCTGTCCGTGACCGGCTGCATTGCCTCGATGCCATTGACGACAAGGTTGAGGATGACTTGCTGCAGCTGGACGCGGTCGGCAACGACAGGCGGGAGCGCGGGAGCGAGGTCGAGCTGCAGGGATACAAGGTGGTTCTGCAGTTCATGCTGCACCAGGCCGATCACCTCGTTGATGGCTTCATTGATGTCGAGCGGCGCCATCTGACCGGTCGTCTTGTTCACCAGTGCGCGGACGCGCTGGATGACTTCGCCTGCCCGGTTGCCGTCGCTGATGATCGACCTGACCGCCCCGCGCGCTTCATTCAGATCGGGAGCCGCCCGGTTGAGCCAGCGCAGGCATGCCGCGGCGTTGGCGACCACGGCGGCGAGCGGCTGGTTCACTTCATGGGCGATCGATGCGGCGAGCTCGCCGAGTGCCGTCACGCGCGTGACGTGCGCGAGGTTGGTCTGCGCTTCGTGCAACTCCGCCTCGGCTCGCTTGCGGGCGGTCACGTCGGTGACCGCTCCGATGAATTCGGTGTCGCCCGAGGGGGTGGTCACCGCATGCGCCCTGGCGTGAACATATTTGATCGCGCCGTCCGGCATCAGCAATCGGTAGCCGTGCTCGAAGTCCCTGCCGTTGAGCGAGACGCTGTCGACGGTCCGTTGCACGCGGGCGCGATCATCCGGATGGATGCGTTGAAGGACCGTGGCATGCTTGATGGAAGGAGCCCTGTCGAATCCGAAGATCCTGAACGTCTCTTCCGACCAGATCACCTCACCGCTGGCGACGTGCCAGCCAAAGCTGCCGGTGTGGCTCAATCGCTGGGCTTCGCTCAGGTACATTTCGCTCTGCTGCAGCGCGTTTTCGGCCTGTTTGCGCTCGGTGATATCCTCGCATGCGATCAGCACGATCAATCGGTCGTCCTGCCGCCGCACGGCCTTGGCATTTTCGCGAACCCAAAGTCTTGAGCCGTCCTTGCGGATCTTCCGGATTTCCCAATTGTGGGTTTGGCCGATGTTCTCGAGGCACGCCGCGACGTTGCGCTGTACCATCTCTCGGTCTTCGGCGGCAAAGACCCGCAGCACGGATTGTCCAAGCAATTCGTCGACGGTGTAGCCGAGTTGTGCCGCGCCGAACGTGTTGACCGACAGCACGAGACCCGTGGCGTCGACCATGAAGTACATGACCGGATTGTGCTCGAACACCTCCTTCCATTGCGCTTCGCTGTTGCGCAGGGCCTCTATTGCGCGCTCTTCGCCGCTGGCCCGGCCGCGCAACATGGCTTCCATCTGCCTGTGGGTGCGCCCCACCACCCCCATCATCAGCAACGCGGCGGCAAGCGAGGCGATCAGCAGCGCCAGCGCGATCAGATGGGCGGAAGCTGCCGGCTGCGGACCAAGCAGCAGCCCAATGCAGGTTGCGGCCAAAGCCAGCACCATGCCGCCGAGCAGCCATTGCTCGGCCGACCAGGATTTCGTGGTCGGGATGCGCATCATCGGCAGCACCAGCACTTGGCTATCCAGCACTTGGCCGTCCAGCACTCGGCCGTCATGGGCCGCGCTGCGTCGCTAGGTGACCGCTACCATCAGCGGCGACAACGTCGCCCTCCTCACAAACTCCATACTAGCAGCTTTCTCGACGTTCGAACGGGATCGTGGGGGCGATTTTGGCGATCCGCTCGCGTGGCGTGAGATCGCGCGGAAAGCGCAATCGCCGGACGAACTCAGGCCCAGGTTGCGGCTAAACCAAAGTATGTCGTCCCCATCCGAATGTAACGGCCGGATCAACCTCCGTTCAATGGCCGGTTTCCTGCCGGTGGCTACGCTTATTGGGTAACTCGATGACAGTAGAGGCCTTTCGGGGTTCAGCAATCGCCAATCAGAGACGGGAGATTGAAATGCCCAACACGCGCCTGCATCTGATCCTTTGCTCCGACGACGTCGCGCGCGAGACGACGTCTCAGAGCCGTAACCGCAGCTTCCAGCCCTCCGTGATCGACGGCGGCAAGCAAGCAGCGACCGTGCAGGCCGACAATTCCTGGATCGATCTGCTCGACGTCTTCGATTTGAGCGTTGTGCTCTGCCAGGCGAGCTACCTGGCCTTGCTGGGGGCAAGCCTCGCGGCGCTGCAGCCGCAATTGAACGTGCCGGATCCAGGATCGTAGCCCGCTCTGGATCCAAGTCCGGCAGGCTGCCGGGACCGACGCGCTGGCTGCTCACGCCTGGGTCGCGCAAAACGGGTCCGACAACAGCCTCCGTGAGAGCCCGGAATCCACTCCCCGTCTAGCCCCGGCCCTGATGGATTCCGGGCTCAGTTCCTTCCGTCGTCATTCCTCGATGCGCAATTTAGCATCGGGGAATGACGAGTGGAGCGAGGCGACGCGTCACGCCGCCGGCTTCGCCGCCTGATCCTCGCTCGACAACAGATGCAGCAGGGCGCTCTTGATCGCGGCCTGCCGGGTCGGCGCGGTGATCTGGGCGCCGAGCAGGTCGGTGACATAGAACACGTCGCGGGCGCGTTCGCCGAAGGTCGCGACATGCGCCGAGGCGATGTTGAGGTTGAGCTTCGAGATCGCTGTGGTCAGCTGGTAGAGCAGGCCGGGGCGGTCGAGGCCGGAGACCTCGATCACGGTGTAGCGGTCGGACCACTGGTTGTTGATGGTCACTTCGGGCTCGACGATGAACGGCCGCGCCTTGCTGCGCACCGCGCGCTTCGCCACCGCCTCGGGCAGCCTGAGCTTGCCTTCCAGCACCTGCTCGATCATCTCGCCGATCCGCGTCGCGCGGCGGCCCTCGTCATCGTCGCGATCGTACTCGCGCGAGATCGAGATGGTGTCGAGCGCGCGGCCGTCGGTCGTGGTGTAGATCTGCGCGTCGACGATGTTGGCGCCGGCCGAGGCGCAGGCGCCCGCGATGATCGACAGCAGCCAGGGATGGTCGGTCGCCAGAATCGTGAGCTCGGTGACGGCGCGGACCTCGTCGAAGCCGACATTGATCGCGAGCTTGTGGCCGGCCTGCTCGCTGGCGCGGATGAAGCGCGCCTGGCGGATCTTGCGTTGCAGCTCGACCTTGAGCCAGTACGCCGGGTAGTGTCGGCCGATATAGGCGTTGAGCTCGACCTCCGGCCATTCGGTGAAGGCGCGGCGGAATTCGGCCTGCGCCACCGCGATGCGCTGGGCGCGGTTGACCTCGGAGAAGCCGCCGGTCAGCACCGGCTCGGTCTCGTAATACAGCGTGCGCAACAGCTGCGCCTTCCAGCCGTTCCAGACGCCCGGGCCGACGCCGCGGATGTCGGCGGTGGTCAGGATCGTGAGCAGCTTCATCTGCTCGACCGACTGCACCACGGCGGCGAAATTCTCGATGGTCTTGCGGTCCGACAAATCGCGCGATTGCGCCACCGTCGACATCGTCAGATGTTCCTCGATCAGCCACGCCACCAGCTCGGTGTCGGCGGCCGAGAAGCCGAGCCGCGGGCATAGCCGCCGCGCCACCTTGGCGCCAGCGATCGAATGATCTTCCGGGCGGCCCTTGGCGATGTCGTGCAGCAGGGTCGCGATATAGATCACCGGGCGGTGCTCGGGGCGAATCTTGCGGAACAGGTCGCTGGCGACCGTGAACTCCTCATTGCCGCCGCGCTCGATGTCCTGCAGGAAGCCGATGCAGCGGAGCAGATGCTCGTCCACCGTATAGTGGTGGTACATATTGAACTGCATCATCGAGACGATCTTGCCGAAGGCGCGGATGAAATGGCCGAGCACGCCGGTCTCGTTCATCCGCCGCAGCACGGTCTCCGCATCGTTCGAGGTCAGGATCTCCATGAACAGGCGGTTGGCTTCCTCGTTGTCGCGGAGCTGGGTGTTGATCAGCTTCAGTGAGCGCGTCACCGTGCGCATCGCATCGGGATGGAAGGCGAGGTTGTTCTGCTGCGCGAGGCGGAAGATCCGGATCAGGTTGACCGGATCGTGCTTGAACACATCGGGCGCGGCGAGGTTGATGCGGTTGTTGTCGACGATGAAGTCGTCGCTGCCGGCCACCCGCCGCCGCTTGGCGCCGGGCCGCAGCCGCGCCACCATCCGGCTCAACACCGGCGCCGGCTTGTTGTGCTCCTCCTCGAGCTTGGCGCACAGGATCGCGGTGAGGTCGCCGACGTCCTTCGCGATCAGGAAGTAGTGCTTCATGAAGCGCTCGACGTCCTGCATGCCGGGATGCGAGGTGTAGCCGAGGCGCACCGCGATCTCGCGCTGCATGTCGAACGACAGCCGCTCCTCGGCGCGTCCGGCGAAGAAGTGCAAATTGCAGCGCACCGACCACAGGAAGTCGGCGCAGCGGCGGAAGGTGCGGTACTCCTGGGCGTCGAACACGCCGCGCTCCAGCAGCTCGTCGGTCTCGCGCACGCGGTAGACGTATTTCGCGATCCAGAACAGCGTATGCAGGTCGCGCAGGCCGCCCTTGCCGTCCTTGACGTTGGGCTCGACCAGATAGCGCGACTGGCCGGCGCGGCGATGCCGCTCCTCGCGCTCGGCAAGCTTGGCGGTGACGAATTCAGCCGCGGTGCCCTGCACCACTTCCTTGTCGAAGCGTTCGACTAGCTCGTCATAGAGCGGCTGGTCACCGGTCAGAAAGCGCGTCTCCAGGATCGCGGTGCGGATCGTCATGTCGCCGCGCGCCTGGCGGATCGATTCATCGACCGAGCGCGTGGCGTGGCCGACCTTCAGCCCCATGTCCCAGAGGCAATAGAGGATGGCTTCGGCGACTTGCTCGCCCCAGGCGGTCTGCTTGTAGGGCAGGATGAACAACAGATCGATGTCGGATTCCGGCGCCATCAGCCCGCGGCCATAGCCGCCGGTCGCGACCACGGCCATGCGCTCGGCGCCCGAGGGGATCGGCGAGTGATACAGATGCCGGGTCGCCGCCGCGTAGAGGATGCGGATGATCTCGTCCTGCACGAAACAGAGTCGTTCCGCGCAGTGCCGGCCGTGGCGGTCCTTCAGCAGCAGCGTCTGCGCCGTGGCGCGCGCCGCGATCAGCTCGGCCTTGAGCAGCTGCGCCATCGCGGCGCGGAACTGGTCCTCGCGCCCGGCATGCTGTTCGGCGAGTGCATTGACCGCCGCGGTGATCCGCTCGGTCTCGAAACGACCATCCGCTTCAGGGCGGACTTCGGCTACGACGCTGTCCATACGTTCATCCGATATCGGACCAAGCTGTTGCTGTCACTGACCAAAGTATATGGACAGCAGCTCCATTCTGTTTCCTGGGCACCCAGAGCAAGTCTGTGCTCGCGCCGCAAAACAAAGGGTAGAGATTTTCTCGTTGACCGCAAGGCTAACTCATTGAATTAAAAGTGTGTTTTTTAATCAACCCAAGGGGATCGACGAATGCAGAATTTTTCCCGGCGCGCGTTTGCGGCGCTGCTCGCGGTCTCGACATTCTTGCCCGGCGCGGCGCTCGCCGCCGACGCGCTGAAGGAGATCCGGATCGACTGGGCGACCTACAATCCGGTGTCGATGGTCCTGAAGCAGAAGGGCCTCTTGGAGAAGGAGTTCGCCAAGGACGGCATCAGCATCGTCTGGGTGCAGTCGGCCGGCTCCAACAAGGCGCTCGAATTCCTCAACGCCGGCTCGATCGATCTCGGATCGACCGCAGGCTCCGCCGCCTTGGTCGCCCGGATCAACGGCAACCCGATCAAGTCGATCTACGTCTATTCGCGCCCCGAATGGACCGCGCTGGTCACCACCAAGGACTCCAAGATCGCGTCGGTCGCCGACCTCAAGGGCAAGCGCGTCGCGGTGACGCGCGGCACCGACCCGCACATCTTCCTGGTCCGCGCGCTGCTCGGCGCTGGTCTCACCGAAAAGGACATCACCCCGGTGCTGCTGCAGCACGCCGACGGCAAGACCGCGCTGATCCGCGGCGACGTCGACGCCTGGGCCGGCCTCGACCCGATGATGGCGCAGGCGGAGGTCGAGGACGGTGCCAAGCTGTTCTACCGCAAGGCCGACGCCAACACCTGGGGCATCCTCAATGTGCGCGAGGAGTTTTTGAAAGCGCATCCGGACATCGTCCGCCGCGTGCTCGCGACCTACGAGGAAGCACGGAAATATTCGCTGGCGAACTATGACGAGCTGAAGAAGACCTTCATCGCCGTCACCAAGCTGCCGGATGCCGTGGTCGACAAGCAGCTCAAGGAGCGTACCGAGCTGACCCACAGCCGGATCGGTAGCCCCCAGCGCGAGTCGATCCTGGCCGCCGGCCTCGCCTTGCAGCAGGCCGGCGTGATCGACGCCAAGACCGACGTGAAGGCCGCGCTTGACAGCCTGATCGACGATCAAGTCCCGCTGCCGACCAACTAACCATTGTCGTCCCGGACAAGCGAAGCGCGATCCGGGACCCATAACCACAGGGCGTTGTTATTGAACAAGGCTGTGGCCCCAGCTTGCTCTCTCACCACGCTCGGTGGTTATGGGTCCCGGCCTTCGCCGGGACGACGTAGGATGGAGTGGCGCGATCCCGACCTTGCAATCCCGCCGGAAGAATAGTTCTTGCTATGGCCATGACCGTTGACCTGCCCGCGCTGGAACAGACGGCCGCGCCGCGTGCGGCGTCGGCGCGATGGTCGCGTTATGCGCGCCCGGTGCTCGGGCTCGCGCTGCCGGTCGTGCTTGCGCTGGGCTGGGAATTGGTCGTCCATCTCGGCTATTCCAACGGCCGCCTGGTGCCGCCGCCGTCGAAGGTGTTCGAGACCATCGTGGCGCTCGCCAGAAGCGGCGAGCTGTCGCGCCATATCCTTGCCACGCTCCGGCGCGTCGGCGCGGGCTTTGCGCTCGGCGTCGTCGCCGGCACCATCATGGGCGCGATCTCCGGCTATTGGGGCCTGGCGCGGCGGCTGCTCGATCCGACCGTACAGGCGTTGCGCGCGATCCCTTCGATCGCCTGGGTGCCGCTGTTCATCCTGTGGCTCGGCATCTTCGAGACCTCGAAGGTCGCGCTCATTGCGGTCGGCGTGTTCTTCCCGATCTATCTCGGCGTGATGGGCGCGATCCTGTCGGTCGATCGCAAGGTGGTCGAGGTCGGCCGCGTGTTCCGGCTGTCCGGCTTTGCGATGATCCGCCGCATCCTGCTGCCGGCGGTGCTGCCGGCCTATGTGGTGTCGCTCCGGGTCGGGCTCGGATTGGGGTGGATGTTCGTGGTCGCGGCCGAATTCATGGGCGCCTCCGAAGGGCTCGGTTATCTCCTGATCGACGGCCAGCAGCTCGGCAAGCCGGCGCAGATCCTCGCCGCGATCGTGATCTTCGCGATCCTCGGCAAGCTGACCGACTGGCTGATCGAGTTCGCAACCGCGCCGCTGCTGCGCTGGCAGGATGCGTTTGGCGCGCGGGGAGGGCAGTGATGCTGGCGCTGAAGGATGTCGGCAAGACCTATCCGAACGGCGTTCACGCGCTGGAGCGCTTCTCGGCCGAGATTTCGCCCGGCGAGATCGTCGCGATCATCGGCGGCTCCGGTTGCGGCAAGTCGACGTTGCTGCGCGCCATCGCCGGCCTCGATCGCGCCAGCACCGGCAGCGTGACGCTCGACAATGCCGTGATCACGTCGCCGCACGCCGAGATCGGCATCATCTTCCAGGAGCCGCGGCTTTTGCCCTGGCTCAGTGTCGCCGACAATATCGGCTTCGGTCTCGCCGATCTTCCGGCTGAGGTGAGGCGCGCGCGGGTCGCGGCGGCGCTGGCTCGTGTCGGCCTCGCTGACAAGGCCGACGCCTGGCCGCAGGAGCTCTCCGGCGGGCAGGCGCAGCGGGTCGCGATCGCCCGCGCGTTGGTGCCGCAGCCGGAAGTGCTGCTGCTCGACGAGCCGTTCTCGGCGCTCGATGCCTTCACGCGGCGTGACCTGCAGGACCATCTGCTCGATCTCTGGGCCGACACGCGGCCGACCCTGATCCTGGTCACCCACGACGTCGACGAGGCCGTGGTGCTGGCCGACCGCGTGCTGGTGATGCGGTCGCGGCCGGGCCGGCTGTTCGAGGAGATCACTATCAATCTGGCGCGGCCGCGCGACCGCAAATCGGAGCTGTTCGACACCTTCAAGCGCCGCGTGCTGACCGCGCTCGACCGCTCGCTGGACCGTTCGGTGCGTGACGTCACGGACAAATCAAGCGCCGGCGAGGCGATGTGGTGGTGACATCGGCGCCATAAGGCCTTACATCGGCATAAAGAAGAATAGCCGGGAGACGAGACCATGGACTCCGCCGAACTCCGCGCAATGCAGGCCCCGATCAAGGAGCGCTACAAGAGCGATCCCTCGGCCGCCGTGATCACCCTGAAAGCCAAGGGCACGATCGACAACGAAAGCCTGTCCTGCAAGGTCGAAACCGGCCGCGCGCTCGCGGTCGCCGGCCTGCACCCCGCCACCGGTGGCTCCGGGCTCGAGCTTTGCTCCGGCGACATGCTGCTGGAAGCGCTGGTCGCCTGCGCCGGTGTCACGCTGAAATCGGTCGCAACTGCCGTCGAGGTGCCGTTGAAGGTCGGCAATGTCTTCGCCGAGGGCGATCTGGATTTCCGCGGCACGCTCGGCGTCGACAAGGAGGCCCCGGTCGGCTTCCGCGAGATCCGCCTGCGCTTCGACGTCGGCACCGACGCGCCGCAGGACAAGCTCGACCTGCTGCTGAAGCTCACCGAGCGCTATTGCGTGGTCTATCAGACCATCAAGAACGGCCCGAAAGTGTCGGTCACGATGCGGCGGGTGTGATGTCTCGCTTACCCTCCCCTGGAGGGGGAGGGTCGCCGCGAATGCAATGAGCGGCGGGGTGGGGTGAAAGTCTCTCCACCCGATCAGCGCCCGTGTTGAGAGATCACCCCACCTCGTTTCGCATTTTGCTTCGCTGCGTGCGAAACGATCCTCCCCCTCCAGGGGAGGATAAGAAAACAAGAAATGTCCCCCGAACTCCACTTCGTCCTGCTCCTCGTGCTGCGCATGGCGGTTGCCGCCGCCTTCGTGGTCAGTGCGTCCATCATCACGGAACGTTCGGGGCCGGTGATCGGCGCGCTGATCGCCACCCTGCCGATCTCGGCCGGGCCGTCCTACACCTTCCTTGCGCTCGACCATGACGCGGCCTTCATCGCCGAAGGCGCGCTGTCGAGCCTGCCGGTCAATGCGGCGACGATCTTCATGGGCCTCACCTACGCCGTGCTGGCGCAGCGCCGCGGCATGTGGATCAGCGCGGGCTCCGCGATCGCGTTGTGGCTGGTGCTCGGCACCATCATCCGTCAGTTCGCGTGGACGCTCGCCGGCGGTTTGATCCTCAATGCGATTGCGTTCGCGATCTGCATTCCGCTGCTGAGGCCCTATCGGCACGTCGCGAAAATGCCGCTGATCGCGCGGCGCTGGTACGACATCCCGCTGCGCGCCGCGCTGGTCGCGAGCCTGGTCGGCACCGTCGTCACCGCATCGACCTGGGTCGGTCCGCGCGTCACCGGCGTGATCGCGCTGTTTCCGATCGTGTTCTCCTCGATGATGCTGATCCTGCATCCGCGGATCGGCGGCCCCGCCACCGCCGCCGTGCTCGCCAACAGCGCCTGGGGCCTGCTCGGCTTCGGTCTCGGCATCGCGGTGCTGCATGTCGCGGTCGCGCAATTCGGCTCGGCGATCGGGCTGAGCTGCGCGCTCGCCACCTGCATCATCTGGAATCTGGTGCTGTGGCAGATCGGACGAAGGAAGAAGGCGCGAGCCTAGCCGTCATTGCGAGGAGCGAAGCGACGAAGCAATCGATCGTTCCGCATCCTCGAAGCGATGGATTGCTTCGCTTCGGTCGCAATGACGGGTGAGACATCCGGGCTACGCAATTACTGCTTTGGCAGTTTCGCCCTCAGCGCATACAGCGCATCCAGCGCCTCGCGCGGTGACATCTCGTCGGGGTGCAGTGCCTTCACCGCCTCGACCAGCAAATCCGCCTCGCTCGGCGGCTTGTCCTCACTGGCGGCGCGGGAGGGCACGGCGAACAGCGGCAGGTCGTCGGCCAGAGCGCGGGCGGTCTGGCCGCGGTCCTGGGCTTCGAGTTTGGCCAGCACCGATTTGGCGCGCGTGATCACCGCGGGCGGCAGGCCGGCGAGCTTGGCGACCTGGATGCCGTAGGAGCGGTCGGCGGAGCCCGGTAGCACTTCGTGCAGGAACACGACGTCGCCCTGCCATTCCTTGACCCGCACCGTGGCGTTGAACATCCGCGGCAGTTTGGCCGAGAGCGCCGTCAACTCGTGATAGTGGGTGGCAAAGAGCGTGCGGCAGCGGTTGCCCTCATGCAGATGCTCGATCGCGGCCCAGGCGATCGACAGGCCGTCGAAGGTCGCCGTTCCCCGGCCGATCTCGTCGAGGATCACCAGCGACCGCTCGCTCGCCTGGTTCAGGATCACGGCGGTCTCGACCATCTCGACCATGAAGGTCGAGCGTCCCCGCGCCAGATCGTCGGCGGCGCCGACGCGCGAGAACAGCCGGTCGACGATGCCGAGCCGTGCGCGGGACGCCGGCACATAAGAGCCGATCTGCGCCAAGAGTGCGATCAGCGCATTCTGGCGCAGGAAGGTCGACTTGCCGGCCATGTTCGGACCGGTGATCAGCCAGAGCTGGCCGGATTTCTGGCCGGGCGCCGGAGAGAGATCGCAGGCATTGGCGATGAACGGCTGGCCGTCGCGCTTCAGCGCCTGCTCGACCACCGGATGCCGGCCGCCCTCGATCGCAAAGCCGAGCGAGCCGTCGACGTCGGGCCGCACGTAATTGTCGTCGATCGCAAGCTTCGCCAGCGAGGTCGCGACGTCGAGCATCGCAAAGGCATGCGCGGCGTTGCGTAGATCGTCGCTGGCGGCAAGCGCCAGCGCGCTCAGCCGCTCGAAGATCTCGAGCTCGAGATTGAGCGCGCGCTCACCGGCATTGGCGATCTTGGCCTCGATCTCGCCGAGCTCGGCGGTGGTGAAGCGGACCTGTCCGGCCAACGTCTGGCGGTGGATGAAGGTCTCGTTCAGCGGCGGCGCGAACAGCTTGTCGCCGTGCTGCGCGGTGACCTCGACGAAATAGCCGAGCACGTTGTTGTGCCGGATCTTCAGCGTCTTGATGCCGGTGTCCTCGGCATATCGCGCCTGCATCGCGGCGACGACGAGGCGCGAGGCATCGCGCAGATTCCGGCTCTCGTCGAGCGCGGCCTCATAGCCCTCGCGGACGAAGCCGCCGTCGCGCTTGATCAGCGGCAATTGCTCTGACAGTGCCCGCGTGAATTCCCGCGCGAGGTCGCGCGAGGGGCGCTGCAGCGCCGCCATCACGGTCGACACCTCGGCCGGCGGATTGGCAAGCTGCGCCAATAGCTCCAGCGCCTGGTCGGCGGCGAGGATGCCGTCGCGCAGGCTGGCGAGATCGCGCGGACCGCCGCGGCCGACCGAGAGCCGCGCCAGCGCGCGCGACATGTCGGGCGCTGCGCGCAGCACGGTCCTGATGTCCTCGCGCGCGGCCGAGTCCGCAACGAAAGCCGAGACCGCATCGAGCCGCCGCGCGATCACGGCAACATCGGTGAGCGGCGCGGCAAGGCGCTGCGCCAGCAGCCGTGAGCCCGCCGCTGTCACGGTGCAGTCGATCGCATCGAGCAGCGAGCCGCGGCGTTCGCCGGCCAGCGTGCGGGTCAGTTCGAGGTTGGCGCGGGTCGCCGGGTCGATCGCCATCGTGGTGCCGGCAGCCTCGCGCGCCGGCGGCGACAGCGGTGGACGCTTGCCGACCTGGGTGCGGTCGATATACGTGACGGCCGCGGCAGCGGCGGTCGCTTCCAGCCGCGACATCGCGGACAGGCCGTCCATGGTCGCGACCGCGAAATAATCGCACAGCCGCCGCTCGGCGGTAGCGCTGTCGAACACGTCGCGGGTCAGCGGCGTCACCGAGGGTAGCTCGCGCAAGGTCGGCGCCAGCTCGTTGTCGCTGTACAGCGCATCGGTGACGATGGCCTCGTTCGGATTGATGCGCGCCAGCGTCGCCGCAAGCTCTGATGTCGCGCACTCCGTCACCATGAATTCGGAGGTCGAGATGTCGATCCAGGCAAGGCCAAGACGATCCGCGCCGGCCGAGCCGCGGGCGCGCGCGATCGCGATCAGGTAATTGTTGGTGCGGGCGTCGAGCAGCGTGTCTTCGGTCAGCGTGCCCGGCGTCACCAGCCGCACCACGCCGCGGCGGACCACGCTCTTGTTGCCGCGGGCCTTTGCCTCCGCGGGATTTTCCGTCTGCTCGCACACCGCGACGCGATGGCCGGCGCCGATCAGGCGGTGCAAATAGTCCTCGGAGCGTTCGACCGGAACGCCGCACATCGGGATGTCCATGCCCTGATGCTTGCCGCGCTTGGTCAGCACGATGCCGAGCGTCTTGGAGGCGATCTCGGCGTCCTCGAAGAACAACTCGTAGAAATCGCCCATCCGGTAGAACAGCAGCAGGCCGGGGTGGGCCGCCTTGATCTCCAGATACTGTTCCATCATCGGCGTAACGCGCGACGGCGCCTCGACGGCGGGAGTTGGCTCAGGCGGAACGGGGATGGGCTGCTGAATGGTCATGAGGGCCGGGAAGCTACAAAATTTCGCCGCGCGGTCCTATCCAAGAGGAGGGGGTTTTCCACCCTGTCCACGACCCGAGATATGACAGGGCATCACGGTAATGCGTGGAGGGCCCGCAGCCGCGTCAATTGACCTGCCGCGGGCACGCTCCTAAAACTCACCTCAAGTTCCAGCCTATCCAGCGCCTAAGTCGCGGCATTCAGGGAGAGATTCAATGCGTGATGTCTATATTTGCGATGCCGTCCGGACTCCGATCGGCCGTTTCGGCGGTTCGCTCGCCAAGGTGCGCGCCGACGATCTCGCGGCGGCCCCGATCAAGGCGCTGATGGCCAAGCACCCGACCCTCGACTGGAATCAGGTCGACGAGGTGTATTTCGGCTGCGCTAACCAGGCTGGCGAAGACAACCGCAACGTCGCGCGCATGGCGCTTCTGCTCGCCGGCATGCCGGAATCGGTTCCCGGCCAGACCCTGAATCGGCTCTGCGCCTCCGGTCTCGACGCGGTCGGTGCCGCGGGCCGTGCCATCCGCGCCGGCGAGATCGATTTCGCGATCGCAGGCGGCGTCGAATCGATGACGCGTGCGCCGTTCGTGATGGGCAAGGCCGCGGAAGCCTTCTCGCGCTCGTCCGAGATCTACGACACCACGATCGGCTGGCGCTTCATCAATCCGCTGATGAAGGCGCAGTATGGCGTCGATGCGATGCCGGAGACCGGCGAGAACGTCGCCGAGGAATTCCAGGTCTCGCGCGCCGATCAGGATGCGATGGCGATCCGCTCGCAGCAGCGCGCCGGTGCGGCGATCGCGTCGGGCTATTTCGCCGAGGAGATCGTGCCGATCCAGGTGCCCGGCGGCAAGGCCGGTCCGATCACCGTCGACAAGGACGAGCATCCGCGTCCGGAGACCACGCCCGAAGCTCTCGCCAAGCTGAAGCCGATCGTGCGCAATCCGGGCACGGTGACCGCGGGCAATGCGTCCGGCGTCAATGACGGCGCCGCCGCGATGATCCTCGCCTCTGAGCTAGCTGTGAAGAAGCACGGCCTGACCCCGCGCGCAAAAATCCTCGGCCTTGCCTCGGCCGCGGTGCCGCCGCGCATCATGGGCATCGGCCCGGTGCCGGCGACCAGGAAGCTGGTCGAGCGTCTCGGCATCAAGGTGTCGGACTTCGATCTGATCGAGCTCAACGAGGCCTTTGCCTCGCAGGGCATCGCCTGCCTGCGCCAGCTCGGCGTCAAGGAGGATGCCGATTTCGTCAATCCGCATGGCGGCGCGATCGCGCTCGGCCATCCGCTCGGCATGAGCGGCGCGCGGCTGGTGCTGACCGCCGTGCACGGCATGGAGAAGCGGGGCGGGAAGCTTGCCTTGGCAACTATGTGCGTCGGGGTCGGCCAGGGCGTCGCGGTCGCCATCGAAAAGCTGAACTAATCCAATGGCTTGGAAGGGCTGAAAACAGCCCTTCCCCATTTTGGTTATGCATTATAATGATCTGATGTGAGCTCACGGGGCGCGTGGGCCGCGGAGGAATTCGCCATGACCTTGTTGTATCCGCTGCAATCGCTTGCGGCCCATCCGGCGCGGCTCTCGCCGGACTATCGCTCCACCGTGAAGCGCTCGCCGCAGAAGCCGCTGATCCCGATGCGGCACACGCTCTCCGAATTGACCGGGCCGGTCTATGGCCACGAGACGGTGCGGGCGCACGACAACGATCTCACCATTCAGGCCAAAGGCGAGCCGCTCGGCGAGCGCATCATCGTGCATGGTCACGTGCGCGACGAAGACGGCCGCGGCGTGCCCAACACGCTGGTCGAGCTGTGGCAGGCCAATGCCTGCGGCCGCTACATTCATGTCGTCGACCAGCATCCGGCGCCGCTCGATCCGAATTTCACCGGTGCCGGCCGCACGCAGAGTGACGCGCAAGGCTATTACAAGTTCATCACCATCAAGCCCGGCGCCTATCCGTGGGGCAATCACCATAACGCCTGGCGGCCCGCGCATATCCACTTCTCGGTGTTCGGCCACTCCTTCGTCTCGCGTCTGGTGACGCAGATGTATTTCCCCGGCGATCCACTGTTCCCGTTCGATCCGATCTTCAATTCGGTGACGGATGAGAAGGCGCGGGCGCGGATGATCTCGTCGTTCGATCTCGAGAACACCAAGCCGGAATGGGCGCTGTGCTACCGCTTCGATATCGTGCTGCGCGGCCAGAGCGCCACGCCGATGGAGACCAAGTAAGTGTCGAACCAACGTCCTGATGGAATCACGCCCTCGCAGACCGTCGGTCCCTATTTCAAATACGGCCTGACGCCGAACGGCGAGTATGAATGGAACGACGCCTTCACCAACAACCTCTTGACGCCTGACGTGTCGGGCGAGCGGATTCGCGTCGAAGGCAAGGTCTACGACGGCGACGGCGCCGTGATCCCGGACTGCATGCTGGAGATCTGGCAGGCCGATAGCCAGGGCCGCTTCTCCGATCCGCAGGATGCGCGCGCGCTGCCGAACTCCTCCTTCAAGGGTTTTGGCCGCTGTGGCACCGACAAGAGCGGTTTCTATGCCTTCGACACCATCAAGCCGGGCTCAGTGCCCGATCCCGACGGCAAGCCGCAGGCGCCGCACATCGTGCTCGCGGTGTTCGCGCGCGGCATGCTGCTGCATCTCTACACCCGGATCTACTTCGACGACGAAGCCGGCAACGCCGGCGATCCTGTGCTCGCATTGGTGCCGGCCGATCGCCGCGCCACGCTGATTGCGAAGCGCAAGGCCGGTGCGGGCAACACCTACACGTTCGACGTCCATCTGCAGGGTGACAACGAGACCGTGTTCTTCGACGTCTAGCCGCTGACCGCGCCTGGCGGCGCGCAACTCCAGCATTGAAGGGACGACCCAATCCGCTGCGCGCCTTCGCCGCAGCGGATTTCGCTTGACTATGCGCAATCAGTTATATAGCAAGTTAGTTATATAACCGATGCGAGATCAAGCATGCCCAGCCTCGACGCCGCCTTTTCCGCGCTCGCCGACCCGACCCGCCGGGCGATCCTCGCGCGCCTCGCCCTCGGCGAGGCGACGGTGATGGAGCTGGTCGAGCCGTTCGAGATGACCCAGCCGGCGATCTCCCGCCATCTCAAGGTGCTCGAGGGCGCGGGCCTGATCGTCCGGCGCGTTGAAGGCACCAAGCGGCCGTGCCGGCTGGCGCCGACGGCGGTCGCCGAGATCGATCAATGGCTCGGCATGCTGCGGCGGGCGCTGGAAACCAATTACGACCGGCTGGACGGAGTGCTGGCCGCCATGAAGCCTGAGAAGTGAAGGGTATCCCATGAGCAAGTTGACGCTGAAGACCGAAGGCGACCGCTACATCGTTGTCACCAGGCGCTTCGTCGCGCCGCCCGAGGCGGTGTATCGCGCGCATACCGAGCCGGAGCTGCTGCAGAAGTGGCTGCTCGGCCCGGAAGGCTGGACCATGCCGATCTGCGTCAGCGATCTCAGGCCCGGCGGCAAGATCCGCTACGAATGGACCGACGGCAAGGGCGGCGGCTTTCATCTGACCGGCGAGTATGTCGCGCTCGAACCGTTCAGCCGCATCGTGCATGTCGAGCGCATGCACCTGCCGGACCCGACGCCGGACAATCATGTCGAGACGCGGTTCGAGCCTGACGGCAGCGGCACCGTGATGACGATGCGGATGACATTGCCGGATGCCGAGACGCGCGCGGCGATGCTCGCAACCGGCATGGAGCACGGCATGGAAGACAGCTATGCTCGGCTCGACCGCATGAGCTGAGCACACACGTGAGGGACAATGCGCGATCGTTTCCTGACCGGTCTGATCGGGTATCCGATCGCGCATTCGGCGGCACCTGCGATGCACGAGCAGGCCGCCGCAGTGCTCGGCGTTCGCTGTCACTACCAGCTCATCGAAGTGAAGGGCGCCGGGCGGGACGATCTGCGTGCGATGCTGGAGGGCGTCAGGCGGCTCGGCTTTGCCGGCGTCAACGTCACGTTTCCGTACAAGGAGGCGGTCGTCGATCTGCTCGATGAGCTCGCGCCCGATGCGCGCGCGATCGGCGCGGTCAACACCATTGTCTCCGACGGCGGGCGTCTGATCGGGCACAACACCGATGCGACCGGCTTTGCGCGTGCGATCGAACCGCTGCTTGCGTCAGCGCCGCGCGGCCCGATCGCGCTGACCGGTGCCGGCGGCGTCGGCAAGGCGATCGCCTTTGCGCTCGCCGGCCTCGGCGTCGCCGGGATCAGAATCTTCGACGCCGATGCCGCCAAGGCCGCACAGCTTGCAGCCCAGTTGCGGGATCGCCATGCGGTCCACGCCAGCAGCGTCGCGATCGCGGTGGATGGCGCCACAGGTCTCGTCAACGCAACGCCGGTCGGCATGCTGCCGAGCCGCGACACGCCGGTGCCGGATGCGCTGCTGCATCGCTCGATGTGGGTCGCCGACGCCGTCTACACGCCGCTCTGGACGCCGCTGCTGACCGCGGCCAAGGCCAAAGGCGCAAGCGTCCTGACCGGACGGGACCTCGCGATCAACGCCTCGGCCGACGCATTCAAGCTGTTCACGGGATTGGCGCCGCCGCATGCGGCGATGGGAAATGCGTTCGACGCCGTGATGGCTGCACGCTACTCTCCGCCCGCCTGAAGGGCGGAGATATTAATGACAAAAATCAGGATCGGTCTGGCCGGCTGCGGCTTCGTGTCGGAGCTGCATATGGTTGCGTACCGGCGGGTCTATGGCGTCGATGTCGAGGTGAGTGCGGTGGCGGCGCGCGGCGATCACGCGGTCGAGTTCGCGCGCAAGCACGGAATCCCGAACGCCTATCGCAGTTTCGCCGAGTTGGTCGCCGACCGTGAGCTCGACGTCATCGACATCTGCACGCCGCCCAACCTCCATGCCGCGATGATCGTCGACGCAATGCAGGCCGGCAAGCATGTGATCTGCGAGAAGCCGTTCAGCGGCTATTTCGGCCGCGACGGCGACAAGGCGCCGATCGGCAGGCACGTTCCGAAGGCGCTGATGTACCAGCGCGTGATGGAGGAGATGGAAGCGACCCGCGCCGCGATCGAGCGCAGCGGAAGACTGTTCATGTATGCCGAAGACTGGATCTACGCACCCGCGGTGACAAAGACAGCGGAGATCATCCGCGCCACAGGCGACAAGATCCTGTTCATGAAGGGCGAGGAGAGCCATTCCGGCTCGCATGCCGCGCACGCCGCAGAGTGGGCGATGACCGGCGGCGGCTCGCTGATCCGGATGGGCTGCCATCCGCTGTCGGCCGTGCTCTATCTCAAGCAGGTCGAGGCCAAAGCGCGCGGCGAGGCGATACACGTTGCCAGCGTCACCTGCGATGTCGGCAATGTCACCGCCGGTCTCAAGCCGGAGGAGCGCGCCTACATCAAGGCCAATCCGGTCGACGTCGAGGATTGGGGCACGCTGACCGCGACCTTCTCCGACGGCACCAAGGCCACGGTATTCTCCGGCGACATGATCATGGGCGGCGTGCGCAATCTGATCGAGACCTACACGTCAGGCGGCTCGCTGTTCGCCAACATCACGCCGAACACGCATCTTGTGAGCTACCAGACCTCCGAGGAGAAGCTCGCCTCCGTCTACATCACCGAGAAGGTCGATCGCAAAACCGGCTGGCAATACGTCTGCCTCGAGGAGGAATGGACCCGCGGCTATCTCCAGGAGATCCAGGATTTCATGGAGTGTGTGGCGACCGGCCGGCAGCCGCTCGCCGACCTCGCGCTGGCGTATGAAACCACCAAGGTGAACTACGCCGGCTATTGGGCCGCGGATGAGGGACGGCGGGTGGTGCTGTAGGCTAAGGGCAGCAGCGGGGTGATTGCTCTCGTCCCAAGGGTGCGTATGCCAGACCCGTCATCCTGAGGTGCGAGCACTTGCGAGCCTCGAAGGATGAACGGCCAACAGCGGGGCCGCGCATCCTTCGAGGCTCGCTCCGCTCGCACCTCAGGATGACGGGGATGGTTCTCAACAAGCCGCAGTAAACGATCGATTTCTACGCCCCGTACACCGATCCCTTCGGCAGCGGAAACACCGGATCTTGCGTCCGGATGTTGGTCGGCCACACCACGGTGATGCGCTCGCCGGCGTTCTGCATCACGACGGGTGTCGAGCGCTCGTTCTGGCCGGACATCGGCGTGCCCGGCGGATAGAATTTTACGCCATAGCCCTGGATGGTGCCGCCCGGCGGGATGTCGACATCGAGCGCGGCCTTGCGGATCGCCTCCGGATCGAAGCCGCCATACTTGTCCTTGGCGACCGGCAGCACATTGTTGAGCAGCACCCAGGTCTGGTTGAAGCCCATCGAGCAGTGCGGCGGCACTTCGGTGGCGCTGGTCTTCTCGCGGTAGCGCGCGACCATCACCTTGGTGAGATCGCCGACCCCCGGCGCCAGCTTGGCGGGATCGAGCAGCTGCGCCGGAACGGGGTCGATGTTGCAGAAATTGTCGATGTCGGCGCCGAACGTCGTCCGCAGCTTGTCGAGCTGGCTGTAACCGGCGCCGGCGCCGAACAGCATCTTGAACTTCAGCCCGCTTTCGCGCGCCTGGCGCAGGAACAGCGTGATATCGGGGTTGTAGCCGGCATGCGAGATGATGTCGGCCTTGGCGCGCTTCAGCTTGGTCACCAGCACCGAGAGATCGGGCGCGGAGGCCGAATAGCCTTCCTTGAGCACGACCTGCAGCCCGGCTTCCTTCGCGAACATCTCGTCGGCGGCGGCGACGCCGACGCCGTAGGGACCGTCCTCATGGATCAGCGCGACCTTGACGTCCTTCGGCTCCATGCCGAGCCTGGCCTTGGCGTGCTCGCCGAGGAAGCCGCCGAAGGCCTGGCCGTACTGGTCGGAATGGATCTGGGCGCGGAACACGTATTGCAGATTCTTGTCCTTGAACACGGCGGTCGAGACCGCGGTCGTGATCCAGAGGATGCGCTTCTGCTGCTCGACCTTGGCGGCGAGCGGCACCGCGTGCGAGCTCGCGAACACGCCGTTGAGTATATCGACCTTCTCCTGATCGATCAGGCGATTGGCCTCGTTGATCGCGACATCCGGCTTGCTCTGGGAATCGACATTGACCGGCGCGATCTTGTACTTGCCGCCGACGCCGCCCTTCTCGTTGACGAGATCGATCGCGATCTGCGTGCCGATCGAGGAGGCGACCGAGCCGCCGGCGGCAAACGGGCCGGTCAGGTCGTAGATCACGCCGATCCGGACCGTTTCGGCCTGCGCCTGCGCGCGCGTCCAATCGAAGCTGAAAGCAGCGGCGGCAGCCGCTGAAGTCTTCAGCAGCGTCCTGCGTGAAGTCGGCATCGCGTCCTCCCCTGAAGCCGTCATTTGCGACGGGTACTTGTTTTTTGCGAAGTATTGGGAGGAGGCCCCGGAAAGTCAACGCGATTACGGCGGCAGTGTCTTGCGCTTTCGGAGGGGGAGCTTGGCTTCCATCGTCGTCCCGGCGAAGGCCGGGACCCATTACCCCAAATGTAAATCGTTGCGCGACGCTGGGCTGCAGTCCCTCTTACAACACGCCCCTGTGGTTATGGGTCCCGGCCTTCGCCGGGACGACGATGATGGTGGACTGCGAAAACCTACTCCATCACCGCGGCATGATCCGGCGGCGCCGACTGCGCGCGCAGCGTGGCCTTGGTCGAGCCGATCATCAGCGCGAGCGGGATCGAGACCAGGATGAACAGCATCACCAGCTGGTAGTCGTGCGAGAATGCGATGATCTGCGACTGCGCGGCCACCATCCTGTCGGCCATCGCGCGGCCGGCATCGGTGTTGAGGTTGATCATGCCGGCGACATCGGGCATCTGCAGCGCGTGGTTGAACGGATTGATCTGCTCCGACAGCTTTGCGTAGATCCGCCGACCGCCTTCGGTGAGCTGCGCGATCACGATCGAGATGCCGACCGAGCTCGCGACGTTGCGGAACAGCGTCAGCATCGAGGTGCCGTCGGTACGCAATTGGTTCGGCAGAGTCAGGAACGCCACCGTCGACAGCGGCACGAACACGAGGCCGAAGCCAAAACCCTGGATCACGCTGACGACGATGATCTCTCTTGCCTGGGTCATGTCGGTCCAGCCGGTCATCTGGAACAGCGATGCCGCGGTCAGCGCGAGGCCGGAGACGATCAGCGTCCGCGCCTCGATGTAGCGCATCAGGCGGCCGACCAGCATCATCGCGACGAAGGTGCCGGCGCCGCGGGTCGCCAGCAACAGGCCGGCAGTAATGATTGGATAGCCGACCACGTTCTGCAGATAGGGCGAGGACAGCGCCATGGTCGAATACAGCACGAGGCCCATCACCGTCATGAACACGACGCCGCCGAGAAAATTGCGGTCCTTGAAGATCGCGAACTGGATGAACGGCTTGTCGGTGGTCAGCGAATGGGCGAAGAAGAAATAGGCGCCGACCGCCGCCACAATGAACTCGATCATGATCTCGTTGGATTCCAGCCAGCCGAGCTGCTCGCCGCGGTCGAGCGCGAGCTGCAGCGCGCCGATCGCGACCGCGAGCGCGCCGAAGCCGAACCAGTCGAAGCGCAGCGCGTGGTCCTGCCTGGTCTCGTCCATGAACACCGCGAGGCCGAGCACGGTGAAGGCGCCGAACGGCAGATTGACGAAGAACACCCAGTGCCACGAATAGGTCTCGGTCAGCCAGGCACCGAGCGAGGGGCCCATGATCGGGCCCATCATCACGCCCATGCCCCAGATCGACATCGCCTTGGCGCGCTCATGCAGCGCGTAGGAATCGAGCATCACCGCCTGCGACAGCGGCACCAGCGCCGCGCCGAACACGCCCTGCAACAGGCGGAACAGCACCATCTGGTTGATGTCCTGCGCCAGGCCGCAGAACACCGAGGCGACGGTGAAGCCGGCCGAGCAGATGATGAAGATGCGCTTGCGGCCGAAGCGGTTGGCGATCCAGCCCACCGGGGCGGTCATGATCGCGGCCGCGACGATGTAGGAGGTCAGCACCCAGTTGATCTGGTCCTGCGAGGCCGACAGCGAACCCTGCATATAGGGCAGCGCGACGTTGGCGATCGTGGTGTCGAGCGCTTGCATGATCGTCGCGGTCATCGCGCAGATCGTCACCATGTTCCGGCGCATGCCGGGCACGGCGGATGGTGACGGTGCATTCATCGCGTCTTAGTCCTGATGGTCCGGGTGCGCGGAGGCCGAGCGCAGCCCGAGCAGGCCGGCCAGCGTGCGGCGGTGGTTGGTGTCGATCGTCGCGTAGACGCTCATGCCGGCCTTCAGCTTCTTCACGAACGGATCGTTCTCGTCGAAGTAGATCCGCACCGGCACCCGCTGCACCACCTTGACGAAGTTGCCGGTGGCGTTCTGCGGCGGCAGGATCGCGAACTGCGCGCCGGTGCCGGGCGACAGCGAGCCGATCTTGCCCTTGAATTCATGGTTCGGGAACGCGTCGACGTCGAGCGTCACCGGCTGACCGACCGCGACATAGGTGAAGTCGCTTTCCTTCGGATTGGCGTCGACCCAGGGGTGGTCGACGTCGATCACCGAGAACACCGGTGCGCCCGCGGCGACGAAGCGGCCGAGCTGGATCTGATCGACCTGGGTCGCCACGCCGTCCATCGGCGCGCGCAGTACGGTGTGATCGAGATTGCGCTGGGCGTCGTCGAGCTTGGCCTTGGCCTGGGCGTAGGGCGGGAAGCGTTCGATCGGCAAGTCGACATCGCCGAGCAGCTGCGTCTTGGCGTTGGAGATCTGCTGCCTGATGTATTGAGCAAGGCTCTCGGCCGTGACCTGCGCGTTGGCCGCGTTGTCGAGGTCGAGCTGCGAGCCGAAATTCTGCTTGGCGAGCGTCGATTTGCGATCGACGTCCTTCTTCTTCAGTTCGATGCTCTGCTGGGCGAATTCCAGCATCCTGGTGTTGATCTTGATGTTGTCGACCAGATTGTCATAGGTGGTCCTGGTCTGGTCGAGCGCCGCCTTGGCCTGGTCGACCGCGAGGCGGTACGGCACCGGATCGATCTCGAACAGCTCGTCGCCCTTCCTGACGTGCTGGCCTTCCTTCACGACGATCTTGTCGATCTTGCCGGAGATTTCCGGCGTGATCAGCACCTTCTGCGCGCCGACATAGGCGTCGTCGGTGCCGACATAGCGGCCGCCATTGAGATAGAACACGCCGCCGCCGATCACCGCCACGATCGGCAGCACGACGAGCAGCAGCACCCGGCGATAGCGCCGCAGGCCTGCCATCAGGCGACGGCGCGGCGCGCGGCTCGCCTTGCCCGACGGCGCCGGCTCGCCCGGATTGCTCTTCTGTTCGGGGGCCAGCTTGAGGACGGGTTCAGCCATAGCGTTGTTCCTTTCGGGAGGGCTCGCCGGCTGGGTTTTGGATGGCATTGCGAACGTTTTCCTTGATCGATTCCAATTGAGTGAGCAGGCGGTGCGCGTCAGCGGGGCTGATGCCCTCGAGCGCGGTCGCGGTGAGTTCGGAGCGCAGGCCGGCCAGCTTCCCGAGCAGCGGGCGCGCGGCCTTTTTCAGATAGAGGCGGTTGACGCGGCGGTCGTTCTCGTCGCTGCGGCGCTCGATCCAGTCATTGTCGCAGAGCTTGTCGATCAGCCGCGTCAGGGTGATCGGCTGCATCTCGAGCAGCTCGGCGAGCTCGGTCTGCTTCAGCCCTTCCTGGCGTTCCACCTTCGACAGCACGGCCCATTGCGCACGGGTAATGCCGTAGCGCGCGGCCTCCTTGTCGGCGTAGACGCGGATCAGCCGGAACAATTCGCCCAGCGTAAACATGAAGTTCGCGTCCACAGAACTGCGCATCAATGTTGTCTCCATAAGCTTGCAATATAATAAGCTTGCTTATGAATTCTGCATGCCAGGTTAACGGGGGGCTGCCCCGCATGGCGCACATGGCTGCAAGGCGGTGAGGGACTGGCTTCGGTATTGGGCTTGGGCCGGGCTATGGGAACGGGCGCAGAAATGCTACATATCCGGGCAATGAGCCTCGCCAAGCCGACATTTCCTGCCCCCGACCACGATCACGGCCGCTGCGCCGCGGACGCGATGGCGCATGCCGAACAGGTGTGCGCGCGCCGCAGCCAGAAATTCACCTCGATCCGGCGTCAGGTGCTGCAGGCGCTGCTGTCGAGCCATCGACCGCTCGGCGCCTATGAGGTGATCGACGAACTGGCCAAGACGATGCCGCGCCCGGCACCGATTACCGTCTATCGCGCGCTCGACTTCCTGATGGAAAACGGCCTCGTTCATCGCATCGAGAGCCGCAACGCTTTCCTCGCCTGCGCGCACGATCATGACGAAACCTCGATGGTGGCGTTCCTAATCTGCGACCATTGCGGCTCGGTCGGCGAAATCCCCGCTGCGCCTGTCGCGCAAAGCCTGACCGCCGCGGCGCGGGCCTCGGGCTTCATCCCAAAGCTCTCCGTGGTCGAGATCGCCGGCACCTGCGCGCATTGCCAGAAATGATCGTTCTTGGCCGAGACCCTTCTCCCGTCATTGCGAGGAGCGAAGCGACGAAGCAATCCATGCCTCGGCAAGTGGCGAAATGGATTGCCTCGCTCCGCTCGCAATGACGATCCAAGCGACACGCGAAGACTAGCAACAACAGGCCGATAGGCCGGCCCGCGAGGAAACATGTCGACCCAAGCGATCACAGCCCACGTCACGAGGCCGGTCAGCGTCGGCCACGGGCTGCCGCCCGGCGCCATCGCATTGATGCTGATGCTGTGCGTGAGCTGGGGCTTCAACCAGCTGGCGGTGAAGCTTGCGCTGCCTGATGTGCCCCCGATGTTGCAGGCGCTGATCCGCTCCTCAGGCGCGCTGCCCGTGATGCTGATCGTCGGCCGCCTGCGCGGCGTCAAATTCTTCGAGCGCGACGGCACGCTGCTGCCGGGCGTGATCGCCGGGCTGATGTTCGGCTGCGAGTTCGTGCTGATCTTCACTGGCCTCACCTTCACCTCGGCGTCGCGCGCCTCGGTCTTCCTCTACACCGCGCCGTTCTTCGTCGCGCTCGGCTCGCACCAGTTCCTCGGCGAGCGTCTGTCGACCGTGCAGTGGAGCGGGCTGGCGCTGAGCTTTGCCGGCGTCGCGCTCGCGATCGGCGTGCCGCAGCCGAATGTCGACGCCAAGGTGCTGCTCGGCGATCTCATGGTGGTCGGCGGCGGCGCGCTGTGGGCGGCAACCACGCTGGTCGCCAAGGGCACAAACCTGCGCAGGGCCGCGCCGGAAAAGGCGCTCGGCTACCAGGTCGCGATCTCGATCCCGATTCTCGGCCTCGCCGCCTGGATCGCGGGCGAGCGGATCGAGCACGTGCCGAGCGCGCTGTCGATCTCGCTGCTCGCCTATCAGGCGGTCTGGGTGGTGGGCTGCACTTTTGTCATCTGGTTTGCGATGGTGAAGACCTATTCGGCGAGCAAGCTGTCGGCCTTCACCTTCGTCACGCCGCTGTTCGGCGTGGTCGCGGCCTATTTCATCATGCACGACACGCTGACGGCGGTGTTCGGCGTCGCCGCGCTGCTCGTGATCGCCGGCCTCTATCTCGTCAACAAGCCCGACCCGAAGGTGACGCCGGATCCGAACGTTCCGGCGTGAGGCTCAGGCGCCCGACGATTCGAGCGTCGTGTCGCCCTAGCAAGGCTCGGACAGATCATGTCGCGAGAATGCGAAGCTGCGTCCCAGCCCACCCTGTCATCGCCCGGCTCGACCGGGCGATCCAGTACGCCGCGGCCTCTCGATTCAAGCACTGGCGTCTCTGGAATACTGGATCGCCCGGTCGAGCCGGGCGATGACACCGAGATGAGGTGCGCAATAGCGGTGCGCGGTATCGCACGAAATCGATCGTCAGCGTCGTCCTGGCTTTCGCCAGGACGACGGAGGAGGAGGCTTCACGCCTCCGTCCACTATCCGACCTCGATCGGCAGCGACTCATCCTTCGCCCATTCGCCCATCGAGCCGTCATAGAGCGTGAGGTTGTCGTAGCCGAGCCGATGCAGCTGAAACAGGTCGATGGTTGCGGAGATGCCGCCGCCGCAATAGGCGACGACGCGCTTGTCTTTGGTGATGCCTTGCGCGGCGAAGGTTGCTTCCGCCTCCGCAAGCGGCACGAACGTCTTGCCCTTGGGATCGATCAGGCTTGCTGCCGGCACGCTGACGCTGCCGGGGATGCGGCCGGGCCTGCCGTATCGGCTTGGCTCCAGTCCCCTGTAGAATTGCGGGCCGAGCGCATTGACGATCACGGTGTCGCGCTCCGTAGTCGCGGCGAGCACGTCACGCTTGCCGACGAACATGCCGTCCTTCGGCCGCGCCGAGAACGTGGCCTGCGGATAGCCGCCGGCAAGCCCGGTCTCGATGTCGCGTCCCTCGGCGGTCCATTTGTCGATGCCGCCGTCGAGCACTGCGGCGCCGTCAAAGCCGAGCGAATGCAGCATCCACCAGAACCGCGTCGCCCACATCGCCGTCCCGATCGAATAGAGCACCACGCGGCTGTTGGCCGAGATGCCGTGGCGGCCGAAGGCGGCCTCGAGCTGGGCCGTCGGCGGCATCATGAAGCGCAGCTCGGTGCGGGGATCGGAGAATTCGGCCTGCAAATCGAGGAAATTCGCGCCAGGGATGTGGCCGGCCTCGAATGTCTGGCGGCCCGAGACGACGACATAGGGAATGCCGCTGCCGGCCGGGGCCGGCTCCAGATAGGTCGTGCAGTCGAACAGGCGCAGCTCGGGCCGGGTCAGGATCTCGGCAAGTTCCGCCGTGGTGATCAGCTCGCTATGGCCGGCCATGTCACGCCCTCCGGGAATGATCTTAAGGGGATGCTAGTGCATGATCCGAAAAAGTGGGTACCGGTTTTTCGAAAAGATCATGCTCAAACCAAAGGAGTCCGCCGGATCACATGAAAAGCTGTCACTTTGCCCTTTGATTCACCCCAATTCGGCCCAATATAGCTAGCCATGCAGGACGCCGCTGCATGGCTTGCGTTTGGCCTCAATCGGCGTCATAAGCTGTTGAATTCACTCCGAAACATCACCGTTTGGCCCGTCTTGCGCGAGGCCCATCGCCCCCTTGGTGAATGTCACCAAAACCTGATATTCGAGACGCCATGAACAAGCCCGAGATTTTGCCGCAAGACGACGTCGCCGGTCCCGCGCCGCGGCACCGAACCACGCAGGTCATGGTCGGCAACGTTGCCGTCGGCGGCGGTGCGCCGATCGTCGTGCAGTCGATGACCAACACCGACACCGCCGATATCGACGGCACCATCGCCCAGGTCGCCGCGCTCTCGCGCGCCGGCTCCGAAATGGTGCGCATCACCGTCGACCGCGAGGAAGCCGCTGCCGCCGTGCCGCACATCCGCGACGGCCTGCGCAAGCGCGGCATCACCACGCCCTTGATCGGCGACTTCCACTATATCGGCCACAAGCTGCTCGCCGAATATCCGGCCTGCGCCGAGGCGCTCGACAAGTACCGCATCAATCCCGGCAATGTCGGCTTCAAGAACAAGCGCGACACCCAGTTCGCCGACATCATCGAGATCGCCAACAAGAACGGCAAGCCGGTGCGCATCGGCGCCAATTGGGGCTCGCTCGACCAGGAGCTGCTCACCAAGCTGATGGACGAGAACACGGCATCGGCCAATCCGCGCGATGCCCGCGCGGTGACCCGCGAGGCGATGGTGCAGTCGGCGCTGCTGTCGGCGGCCCGCGCGCAAGAGCTCGGCATGCCCAAGAACAAGATCATCCTGTCGGCCAAGGTCTCCGCCGTGCAGGACCTGATCGCGGTCTATCAGGAGGTCGTGCGCCGCTCGGATTATGCGATCCATCTCGGCCTCACCGAGGCCGGCATGGGCTCGAAGGGCATCGTGGCGTCCTCCGCCGCACTCGGCATTCTCCTGCAGCAGGGCATCGGCGATACCATCCGCATCTCGCTGACGCCGGAGCCCGGCGGCGACCGCACGCTGGAAGTGCAGGTCGCGCAGGAATTGCTGCAGACCATGGGCTTCCGCACCTTCGTGCCGCTGGTTGCGGCCTGCCCGGGTTGCGGCCGCACCACCTCGACCACGTTCCAGGAACTGGCGCGCTCGATCCAGGATTTCATCCGCGACGAGATGCCGGCCTGGAAGACCAAGTATCCGGGCGTCGAAGAACTCAACGTCGCGGTCATGGGCTGCATCGTCAACGGCCCCGGCGAATCCAAGCACGCCAATATCGGCATCTCGCTGCCCGGCACCGGCGAGGCGCCGGCTGCGCCTGTCTTCGTCGACGGCAAGAAGTTCCGCACCCTGCGCGGTCCGGGCATCGCCGCCGACTTCAAGGCGCTGGTGATCGACTATATCGACCAGAAGTACGGCGCCGGCGCCAAGATGCCCGAGCCCGCGGGCGCCGCGGAGTAATTTCACTTCGCGCGTAACCCACACTCCACCGTCGTCCCGGCGAAAGCCGGGACCCATAACCCCAGGCGGCGGTTATGGCGCGAGATGCGGGTTACCAGCCTTCGCAAAACACAATCCTGTGGTTATGGCTCCCGGATCTGCGCTCCGCTTCGCTGCGCTTGTCCGGGACGACGGATATGCTTGCGGCGCGGATTGCGCTTCGCTCCATCCGGGCTACCATGCTCCAATCAAGAACCATCGGGAGAACGCCCATGAGCTCGCTGTCCGGCAAGCAGGGTCCGCGCTACCGCCACCTGGCCGACCAATCCGAGCCCTATGAGACCATTGGCGTCGAGAAGCTGACGCCGATCATCGGTGCGGAAATCTCTGGCGTCGATATTGGCAGACTGGTCGGCGACGATGCGCGCTCCAACCGGCAGATGGACGAGATCCATCGCGCGCTCGCCGAAAACCTCGTCATCTTCTTCCGCGACCAGCACATCAGCCCCGACCAGCATCTCGCCTTCGGCCGCAAGTTCGGCGAGCTGCACGTGCACCCGGCCGCGCCCAATGAGGGCGATCCGGCGCTGATGAAGATCTATGCCGACAAGGATAGCCCACGCGCCAATGGCGAAGGCTGGCACACCGACGTGTCCTGCGATCTCGAGCCGCCGATGGGCTCGATCCTCTACATCAAGCAGTGCCCGCCGCGTGGCGGCGACACGCTGTTCGCCAACATGTACGCCGCCTATGAGGCGCTGTCGGACCGCATGAAGGCCTATCTCGACGGGCTGACCGCGCTGCACGACGGCGAGCAGACCTATCGTGGGCTGTACGCCAATTATGGCGTCGCCGACAAACGGGAATATCCCCGCGCCGAGCATCCGGTGGTCCGCACCCATCCGGTCACCGGCAAGAAATCGCTCTACGTCAATCGCGGCTTCACCCGCTTCATCGTCGGCATCCCGCGCGACGAGAGCGACGCCATGCTGGCCTATCTCTACCAGCATGCGGAGAACCCGCTGTTCCAGTGCCGCTTCCGCTGGACCGAGAACGCGATCGCGTTCTGGGACAATCGCTGCGCCCAGCACCGCGCGATGTGGGACTACTGGCCGCACACCCGTTCCGGCACCCGCGTGACCGTGAAGGGCGAGCGGCCGGTGTGAGGACAGCGTCGGCCTTGCGCCGTCGCGCCGGCCGCGGCTGAGCTCGATGCTTCAGTCTGCCCAAAGCTGCGCGGTTAACAGGGGTAATCCTTGCGGGTCATAGTATCCGTGAGCCGGTGAGCCCTATGATGCCCGATCATAATGGGCGATATCACCATGCGGCAGGTGATACTGGACGCGCGCAGACATGAGAGCATCGTCATTCGCGTCGACGGGAACTCAGCTTGTGAAAGTGCCGGCTCGCGCGTCAGATCGGATCGAGCGCCATTTGCTCCGAGGATGATGCGCCGGGCGGCTCCGCTATGGTGCGCAGCAACCCTCGCGCTGACGTGTCCTTCGGATGGGCCGGGTTCTGGCGGCGTCGCGCACGCGCAGTCCAACGGCCTCGCCGGTAATTCCCCGCAACTTGCACAAGCCAAGACGAACCCTGCGAGGGACGTTGGTCCAGCTGCAGAACAACCGCAAAGCGCGGACGTGCTCGCCCGCGAACTCGCGACAGCGCGGCGAGACATTGAATTGTTGCAGGGCTTGCTGACCAAGGCGCGCGATCTCTATGCGAAGGCTGAGGCCGGTGAATCGAGGGGGCAAGGCGCATTCAAGGCGCTGCGTTGATCGAACGATCTTTGCAGCAAGAGCGAACGCGCTGACGGGATGTCGTGCAAAGGAGCTGGTCGATGAAAAGGTCTACCGGATTGCGTCCGCTGTTTCTGCTTGCGGCCCTGGTGTCGCTGCTCCTTGCGCCGCAGCCGCCCGCGGTGGATGCGGCGCCGCAGTCTGGTCGACCTCACAAGGCTCGCTTGATCCGGGCCGAACCGCCTCCGCCCAAGCCTGAAGTTCTGGCCATGAATGCCTGGGTCGTCGGCCTCGCCGGCGGTCTTCTCGAGGGCGCGCCGATCCGCCTGGCCGCGGAGATAGCCCGTGTGACCGATGACGGCGACAATCTGCACGTTCTGCCGGTGGTGACGCGAGGGGCCGTGGAGAATCTGAACTCGCTGCTGTACTTGCGCGGCATCGATGCGGCGATCATCAACTCCGACGCACTCGAGGAATACAAGAGCCAGGTGCCGGACATCCAGCGACGGATCGCTTATGTCCTGAACCTGTTTCCCTCCGAGCTGCATATTTTCGTTCGGCCGGAGATTCAGAGCCTGAGCGACCTCGCCGGCAAGAAGGTGAACTTCAACAACCAGGGTACCGCCGCAGCCTATTCAGGTCCGCTGATCTTCAGTCGTCTCGGCATCGACGTCGAGAAGACCTTCATTCCGCACCAGATCGCACTCGAGCAGATGCGGAAAGGCGAAATGGCGGCCGTCGTCTTCATTACATCGAAGCCGGTCGATGCCTTTGTGAAAGGCCGGTTTGAATCGGGCTTCAAGTTCCTGCCCGTACCGTATGACAGCAAGTTCGAGGACTATTATCTGCCGGCAGCTCTTGATGCCGCCGACTATCCAAATCTGATCAAGCCGGGTGACCGCATCACCACGATCGCCGTGCCGACCGCTCTCGTTGCCTTCAATTGGCCGGCCAGCACCAACCGCTTCGAGCGTGTTGCACGCTTCGTCGATCATCTGTTCTCGCGCATCGACAAGCTGCAGGGGCCGGGCTTCGACCCGAAGTGGAAGTCGATCAACCTCGGAGCGACGGTGCCCGGTCTCACGCGCTTTCCTGCCGCGCAGGCGTGGCTCGATCGTCAGTCGGCACGGGCATCGCAATGACCAGGCTCGCCGTCCCGCTGCTAGCCGCAACCACCGCCGTCAACGGCGTTGCCCTGGCGCAAGGGATGGAAGACCCCATGGCACAGCTACGCGCCTGTTCCCAGCTGCAACGTGAAGCGCGCCTGGAATGCCTCGACAAGTTGTCGCACGCCACTGCGCCGACCCGCCGCGAGGCGTCGAGAGCCGATAATTGGACGATCAGCGAGACGACGTCGCCCGTCGATTATTCACCGATCGCCACTGCGACGACATTCGATTCGGTCGAATCGTCGATCAAGCTGTCGATCCGGTGTCGCGGCGGGCGGACCGAATTGTCCTTCGCGGGACCCGCTATCTCGGGCCGCGGCGACGGCTATGCGATCTCCTATCGCATCAACGACGGTCAGCCGACGCAGGTCGCGGCAACTGTGCCGGCGTTTGGTTCCGGCGTCGCCGTCGCAGGCGATGCGGTTCGCTTGTTGCAATCGCTTCCCGATAACGCGGTCCTTGTTGTCCGCCTCTCACCCGGTACCGGGGCTGCCCATGACGCAAGATTCTCGCTCGCGGGGCTGGACGCGATGCGAGCGAAGATGGCCGCGATCTGCAAATGGCCGCTCGCTGTCGCAAGGCCCAGCAACTGAGAAGTGTGTTCGACGATTTTTCGAGATGGAGATCTGTAATGTGCAATTTTGAGTCTGTAGCGAAATTTGTTGCGATGGCTGCCATCGCGATGCTGGCTTCCACGTCCTTGGCGGTGGCCGAGCAAGGCGGAAAATACTGGGTGCCGGGCGAGCAGTCCGCAACTTACCGGACAAGCGACGCCCGGAAATCTGAAACGCCGCGATCCGCCGCCGAAACGCGCAAGCGCGCCGCATATGCGCGTATGCATGATCCGGTGGCGCCGAAGGGGAAGGAGCATCATCTGGTCTTGCAGGTGAACAGCAATGATCCTGCCGCCATGAATCTCACGCTCAACAACGCAACGAACGTGACCGAATATTACAAGGGCCTTGGCGAAAAGGTGAAGGTCGAGGTGGTCACGTTCGGCCCGGGCCTGCACATGCTCCGCGAGGATACGTCGCCGGTGAAGGCTCGCATCGAGGAGATGGCCCTCAGTTCACCCGAGGTGTCGTTCAAGGCCTGCGGCAACACCCAGGAGAAGATGCAGAAGGCCGAGAACAAGTCGATCCCGATCATCAGGCAGGCGGAAGTCGTGAAGTCCGGCGTCGTGCGCGTGATGGAACTGCAGGAGAAGGGATGGGCTTACGTGAAGCCGTGAGCCGGAAGGCCAGCCTGCCTTGAACCACTCTGCGCGGGCACGGACCGGCCGGCGCAGAGAACGGGTGTAAATCCATCAGTGCGCGGGACAGGGCTGCCGGCCGCGCAGCCAATCGCATTGACGCCGCGCATCGGCTACGCCAAGCTCCGGGAAAATCAAAAACAACTCCCGGGGAAATGCCATGCTCCGCGCCGAAGACAACAAATTCCTCACCGAATCCGGTGCCGGAACGGGAATGGGCGAATTGCTGCGCCGGTTCTGGATTCCGGTGCTGCTGACGGAAGAGCTGCCGGAGCCGGACAGCGACCCGAAGAAGATCGTTGTCATGGGCGAGGAGCTGCTGGCCTTCCGCGACTCGAGGGGCGTGGTCGGCGTCATCGATCAGTATTGCCCGCATCGCGGCGCCAATCTCTGGCTCGGCCGCAACGAGGAATGCGGCATCCGCTGCGTCTACCACGGCTGGAAGTTCGACACCGACGGCCGCTGCGTCGACATGCCGACATCCTATCCGGACCTCAACGCCAAGGACCTGATCCGCATCAAGTCCTATCCGGTGCGCGAATGGGGCGACATGATCTGGGCCTATATGGGCCCGGCCGATCAGATGCCCGAATTGCCGGCGCTGGAGATGGCGCTGCTGCCGGCCTCGCATCGCTTCGTCACCAAGAAGTGGCAGGACTGCAACTGGGTGCAGGCGGTGGAAGGCTCGATCGACACCGCGCATTTCACCTTCGCGCATCTCTCCTTTGATAAGGGGGAGAACGAAATCCTCGACATCAAGAAGCACTTCGTCAACCCGCTGACGCGGGTCGCGACCGACCACATGCGCTGGATCGCCGAGGATCCGCGGCCGGTGATCAAGATCAATCCGCATGAGGCCGGCCTGACGGTTGCGGGCGGACGGTTGACCGGCAGCGACAACATCTACTGGCGCATCGCCCAGTTCCTGATGCCGTTCCACAGCTATGCGCCGAGCTCGATGCCGGGCGAGAACATGTTCGGCCAGACCTTCGTGCCGGTCAGCGACACCAATTGCTGGATCTACACCTATGCGTGGAATCCCGACCGGCCGCTGACCGATGCCGAACGCGACGGCTATGCCAATGGCAACGGCGTGATGGCTGTCGTCGACGAGAACTATGTGCCGCTGCGCAACAAGGCAAACGACTATCTGATCGACCGCCAACTGCAGCGGACCAAGAGCTACACCGGGATCAAGGGCGTCTCCGAGCAGGACGCCGCGGTGCAGGACAGCCAGGGCCCGATCGCCGACCGCACCCGCGAGCATCTCGGCCCGACCGATCTCGGCATCATGCATTTCCGCAAGCTGGTGCTGGAGGCGGCCCGCGCGCTGCAAAAGGGCGAGGCGCCGCCGCACGCCAGGCATCAGGATCGCTACACAGTGCGCTCCGGCGCCTGCGTCACCAGCAAGACCAAGGATCTCACGGCCGTGATGATCGAACGGTTCGGCGATCCCGCGGGCTTCGTCGGCGGTCCCGGGCAGAACGCCGCGGCGGAGTAGGCTCCTTGCTGTCGTCCCGGCGAAGGCCGGGACCCATAACCACGAATGCAGATTGTCTTGAGACGCTGTGGCCACAGCGCATCTCAACAATTTCCAACGGTGGTTATGGGTCCCGGCCTTCGCCGGGACGACGTGGGATAGAGTTCGCTACAACGGTATCCTGCGATACTCCCGGTTGGAGAGGCTCGCCTCCTCCAGATCGAGGTCGCGTTCGATGCGCCGTCTGGTCTCGTCGGTGATCTTGCCGTCGCGCAGCAGCATGTGGATGAACTTGCGCTCGGAGGCGATCAGCTCCCGTGTCAGCGCGGTGCCGGCGGCGGAGACGTCGTGCTTGTCGGGATCGAGCGTATCAGGCAACTGGTTGATGCGGATTTCGTGGCGCGACCGCAGCAGCTTGATGACCTCGTCGGAGAGCTCGCGGTCGTCGGTGATGGCGTCGAGCGATTTCAGCGCGGCGTTCAGCGCCTCGCGCCGCGCCTCGATTTCCTGCTCGTGCTCGGCGATATGCTCGCTGCGCCCGTCCTTGGCGAGGCCGAGCACGCGCACCACCGGCGGCAATCCGAGACCGAGCCCGACCAGGGTCACGAAGATCACGCCGAAGGCGACGAACAGGATCAGGTCGCGATACGGGAAGGCCTCGCCGCCAGGCAATGTCAGCGGCAGCGCAAGTGCCGCGGCGAGCGAGACCGCGCCGCGCACGCCGGTGAAGGCGACCACGAACACCGCCCGCCACGACGGCAGCGGATCGCGCTCGCGCACGCGGGCGCTGATCCAGCGCGGCAGATAGGTGCCGGGAAACACCCACAGGAAGCGCGCGACGATCACGATGACGGCGACCAGCACGGTGGCGGTCAGGATGTCGTGCAGCGGGAACGCCTTCGACTTCTCGTACAGCGAGCGCATCTGGAAGCCGGTCAGGAGGAACAGCAGGCCCTCGATCAGATAGATGATCAAATCCCAGAAGAAGATGCCCTGCAGGCGCGTCGCGGCCGAGATCAGCAGCGGTCCGTTCCAGCTCATATAGAGGCCGCAGGCGACGGTTGCGATCACGCCGCTGCCGCCGAAATGCTCGGGGATCCAGTAGGCGAGATAGGGCGTGATCAGCGACAGCGTGATCTCGACCTGCGGATCCCGGGCGCGGCGGCGGGCGCGCAGGCTGAGCCAGCCCACCGCCGTGCCGAACGCGATCTCGCCGGCAACGATGACGAGGAACGTGCCGGTCGCCTTCGGCAGCGAGAACAGCCCGGTGGTGATGGCGGCGAGCGCGAAGCGGTAGAGGATCAGCGCGGTCGCGTCATTGGCGAGCCCTTCGCCCTCGAGCACCACCAGGATCCGGCGGGGCATGCCGAGCTTGCGCGCGATCGCGAGCGGCGCGACCACGTCCGGCGGCGCGACGATCGCCCCGAGCAGGAAGCCGATGCTCCAGGGCAGGTCGATCAGATAGTGGGTCGCGGCCGCGACCATGAAGGCGGTGAAGATCACGCAGCCGACCGACAGCAGGATGATCGGCCGCAGATTGGCCTTGAACTCGCGCCAGCTCATCGCGACGCTCGCCGAATAGATCAGCGGCGGCAGCACCACCAGAAGCACGAGCTCGGGCGGCAGTTCCAGCGACGGCATGCCCGGCACAAAGGCGAGCACGATGCCGACCAGCAGGAGCAGGATCGCCGGCGCGATGTCGGTCCGCCGTGCAACCAGGGCGGTTCCCGCCAGCACGCCGAGCAGAGTGAGAAAGATCTGAAACTTGGCTTCCATACTGGGCTCAATTCGCCCGGAAAGCAGCGCCAGTCAATGCGGTCCGGCCGGAGCCGGACCGCCGGGGCGTGTCATAAAGCCGTCGCAGGGATGCGGTGGGCCGCCCGGTCAGTCCCGCTGATCGTAGCGGTAGGACTTCGAGACGATCTGCCAGCCGTCGGCGAGCTTCATTGCGACGAGGTAGTCGGTGAAATAGCGCGGCGGCAGCTGGCAACGCACCTTGATGAAGGCGGTGTTGTCGTCCGACCGGTCGATGGTGACGATGAAGTCCTCGCGCGGCTTGCCTTCGGCCTTCGCCGACGGCCGCTTGCGCACCAGAGCGAGCCAGTCCGGCACGCTGAGGACCTTCAGCTCGCCCTTGTCCACCCAGCGCAGATCGGCGCTGGGATGAAAGGCCGTCGCGAGCTTGTCGGCATTGCTCTCGTAGAGGCCGTCGAAATAGGTTTGCACGACGCTTTCGACGCTGGATCGTTCTTGACTCATTGGTTAGCCCTCCCGGCAGGATTTGAACTACTAGAGCGTTTTCGAGCGAAGTAGGTACCGGTTCGCGTGAAGAAAACGCGTCAAAACGAGAATCTAGAGCCCCCCGTTCCGATTCAATCGGAACGGAAAGGGCTCTAGGATTTAGCCATGAACTGCCGGATTGCGCCATGGCCGGCGATAAAATTCCGCGTGAGGAGTGAGTTGTGACCGCATCTGCAAATTCGAACGAGACGATCCTGACCGGCGAATGCTTCTGCCGCGACGTGCGCTATGAAGTGGCCGACGCGTTCACCTATGCGCTGAATTGTCACTGCTCGAACTGCCGGCGCACCACGGGATCGGCGTTCAAGCCGTTTGCAGGCATCGTGCGCGAGAAGTTCACCGTCACCCGCGGCGCCGAGGGTCTTCTGATCTACGGCGATGAGCTCACCCACGACGCGCATTGCGGCCGCTGCGGGTCGCTGCTCTATTCGCAGGTCCGCAACGGCGCCTATGTCCATGTCACGATGGGTACGCTGCGCGATGCGCCGACGATCCGGCCGACCGCGCATATCTTCGTCGGCTCCAAGGCGCCCTGGTACGAGATACTGGACGACCTGCCGCAATATCGGGAGCACGTCACGCAAGGCGGGGAATAAATTCGCTCAAGGCAAGTTCTTGCCCTGAGTTGGGTCCGCTTGCACCACTGGTGTCTCGGACGGCCCCAGCGAGAACGCGAGCACGACGTTGTCGGCGCGCTGCTTGAATTCCTTGCCGACTGCGGTGCGCGCTGCGTCGGCAAGTTCCTGCAATGGCTTGTCCTGGAGCAGGTTCGGGAAGGTAACAGTCACCGATGAGAGCCGGCCATTGTGCCAGTTGAAGCCGACCGCCGGTTTGACCCCCACCATCGCAAAGAGGTCGTTCTCGACCGCTTTGGCGTGCTTGAAGCCGTCGAACACGGCGTCGACCAGGCCGCATCCCGCGACGCAGCCGGCCAGCAGCGCAAGCGCGAGGAGATTTCGGGCCATGCCGCCGATCATGCGCGATCGGCCGGCTGGAACCGGTGCGCTTGTGCCCTGCATGACGTCCTCCTTGTTCTCGTTGCTGCTGATCGTGCACGAAATGTCGCAGCCCGCCAAATGCGAACCGGTGGCCGCTTCCGCCGACTAATCGTCAGGATGGCATGGTCCACGCCGGCACCGATCGTGAGGTGCCTCACAAAGCCCGCCGCTTGCTTCTGGTAATTGGACCGGCATGCTAGGAAACGGCGAGAGTGTCGCCATGAACGGGTCTGGGCCCTTGAAACTGAAACGACTGCTTCTCGCCGTCGCGGCGTTGCTGCTGATCGCCTGCCAGCCGGCCTTCGCCGAGAAGCGCGTGGCGCTGGTTCTCGGCAATTCGGCCTATCGGAACACCGCGCCGCTGGCCAACCCGGTCAACGATGCCTCGGTGATGGCCGCGACGTTGAAGAATGCCGGCTTCGACGTGGTCGACTTCCGCAGGGACTTGCCGGCTATCGAGACCCGCCGCGCGCTGCGCGAGTTCGCCGACCTCGCGCGCGATGCCGATATCGCGCTGGTCTACTATGCCGGCCACGGCATCGAGGTCGACGGCGCCAATTATCTGATCCCGGTCGACGCCCGGCTGGAGCGCGATACCGACGTCTATGACGAGGCGTTTTCGCTCGATCGTATCCTGGTCGCGATCGAGCCGGCGCGGAAGCTGCGGCTGGTGATCCTCGATGCGTGCCGCGACAATCCGTTTGCCAAGACCATGAAGCGGACGCTGGCGACCCGGGCGATCGGGCAGGGGCTCGCCAAGGTCGAGCCGACCAGCCCGAACGTGCTGATCGCCTATTCCGCGAAGGCCGGCTCGACCGCGGCCGACGGCGACGGCAAGAACAGCCCGTTCACGATCGCGCTGTCCAAGTTCCTGCCGACCCCCGGCCTCGATGTCCGCCGCGCCTTCGGTTATGTCCGCGACGAGGTGCTGAAGACCACGAATAACCGCCAGGAGCCGTTCGTCTATGGCTCGCTCGGCGGCGAGGACGTGCCGCTGGTGCCGGCACCGGCCAAGCCGGCCCCCGCCGCTGCCGCTGCCGCCGCCGCGCCCGTTGCGCCCGCACCGACGCCGCAGTCGGAGGCCCGTCGCGATTACGAGCTGGCGCTGCAGATCGGCAACAAGAGTGCGATGAACGCCTTCCTCGCCCAATATCCGAGCGGCTACTACGCCAACCTCGCCAGATTGCAGCTGGAGAAGTTCACCGCCGAGGACGCGCGCGTGGCCGCCACCGAGAAGGCGCGTCTGGCCGAGCAGGAGCGCGCCCGGCTCGCCGCCGAGGGCGCGCAGAAGGCGCAGCAGGCCAGGGCCGAGGCCGACGCGAAGGCTGCCGAAGTGGCGCGTCTTGCCGCGGAACGGGCCAAGCAGGTCGCACAGGACCAGGCCGCGGCCGCCGAGCAGAAGCGCCAGGCCGATACCGCGCTCTCCGATCGTGCCGCGACGAACAAGGCTGTTCCCGATCAAGCGGCAACGCAGGCTGCGGCCGCACCGCCGGCGCCTCCCGAGAAGACCACGACCGTAGCCGCATTGGCCACCGGGTCACCCGAGGTGGACGTGGTCAAATCGGTGCAGGCCGAGTTGCGCCGCGTCGGCTGCCTGACTGGCACCGTCGATGGCGACTGGAATGCAGCCTCGCAGCGCTCGCTGACGCTGTTCAACCGCTATGCCGGCACCAAGCTCGACATCAAGACCGCGAGCGTCGACACCCTCGATGCCGTCAAGCTGAAGCAATCCCGCGTCTGCCCGCTGGTCTGCGAGCACGGCTACAAGGCTGACGGCGATCGCTGCAGCAGGATCGTGTGCGCCGAGGGCTCGTTCCTCAACGACGACAATGAATGCGAGAAGCGGCGTGAGCGGAAGCCGGTCGCCAAGCGCGACAGCGACGAGCGTCTGCCGCGCCGTGACCGCGAACGCGCCTTCCGTCCGCAGCGCGAGCCACAGGTCCCGTCCGCGGACATTCCGCGTCCGCAGGGCCGCGCCAGGGCGGAAGGCGGCGGCAGCGGTCAGATCATGTGCGATGCGTATCTGTGCCGTCCGGTCAGGCATGGCTGCCATCTCGAGTACCGCGGCGGCGGCGGCCCCGGCGGCAACGTCGGCAATGTCGAGGTCTGCAACTAGCGAGGCATGAGATCGGCTCGAATAGCGAGCGCGACGGTGCTGCGCTCCCTCGCCCCGTTCTTACGGGGAGAGGGTTGGGGTGAGGGGCTATCTCCGCGTATTCGGTGATGGCTGAGTTTGCGGGGGCTCCCCCTCACTCGGAACGCATCTGACGATGCGTCATAGCCGAAGCTTTGCTTCGGCGTTCTTGAAAACGGCCGCCGAGGGCGGCCTATGCCTCTCCCCGCACGCGGGGCGAGGTGAAGCGGAGCCCGCAGCTAGATCGCGCTCGCGGCAATATTCACCATCAGCGCCAGCAGCGCGGTATTGAACATGAACGAAATGATGCCGTGCACGGTCGCGGTGCGGCGGATGATCTTGTCGGTGATGCCGACGTCGGACACCTGCGCGGTCATGCCGATCACGAACGAGAAATAGACGAAGTCCCAGTAGTCGGCGTCGGTATGCTCGTCGCCGCTCGGAAACTGCAATCCGCCGGGCGTCTTGCCGCGGTAGAACTCGTGGGCATAGTGCAGCGCGAACGCGGTGTGGACCACCGTCCATGACAGCGTGATGGTGACGATTGCCACCGCCAGTCCGGCCGGGTTGCCCTTGGATGCGCCGAGTTCGAACACGATGGCCAGCAGGCTCGCCAGCGCGCCGAACGCGGTCAGCAGCAGGATCAGGAAACGGCCATCGTCCTGCAGGATGGCGCTGCGCTTGATGTGGGCGACGCCACAGCGCAGCATCATCACATAGGCAAGCGCGAGATACAGCGCGGCGAAGGCGTCCCAGCCGGCCAGCATGCGGGTGACGAGGCGCATCGAGCCGGGGATCAGCAGCGCGACGGCGATGCCGACCGTGATCGAAACGAAGGTGCGCGGCCGGCCCACCACCACGCGGACCGGCATCGGCAGCTTGCGGAAACGAACAAGGCGATCGTCGAACTCCTTGCTCATTTCGCGGTTTGCTTTCGGCTAGTTCTTGCGCTCGGCGACGAAGCGGGCGGCTGCGCGCAGCACGTCGCCCCGGTTCCCGAACACCGACAGCGCGGCGTCGGCGCGTGCCAGGAGGTCGCGCACGCGCTGCTTGGCGCCGTCGATGCCGAGCTGGGTGACGAAGGTAGTCTTGCCGAGCACCGCGTCGGCGCCTGCCGGCTTGCCCAGTGCGGCGGCGTCGCCCTCGACGTCGAGCAGATCGTCGGCGATCTGGAACGCTTCGCCGAGCGCTTTGCCGTAATCGTCGAGCGCCTGGTATTCCTTCTGCGAGGATTGGCCGAGGATCGCGCCGGCGATGCAGCCGAAGCGGAGCAGCGCGCCGGTCTTCATCTGCTGCACGCGGGCGACGTCGACCGGCTCGCGGTCGCCGAAGCGGCCTTCGCCGGCGAGGTCGAGGATCTGGCCGCCGGCCATGCCGCCGACGCCGGAGGCGCGCGCCAGTGCGCGGGTCAACAGCAGGCGCACCTGGGCGTCCTTGTGGATCGCATCGCGGGTGATGATGTCGAAGGCAATCGTCAGCAGCGCGTCGCCGGCGAGGATCGCGGTGGCGTCGTCATAGGCCTTGTGCAGGGTCGGGCGGCCGCGGCGCAGGTCGGAATTGTCCATTGCGGGCAGATCGTCGTGGATCAGCGAGTAACAGTGGATGCATTCGAGCGCGGCGCCCACCAGCAGGGCGGATTCGCGCGGGATGCCGAACACCGCGGCGCTCTCGACCGCGAGGAACGGCCGCAGCCGCTTGCCACCGCCGAGGCTCGAATAGCGCATCGCCTCGATCAGCCGCTTCGGGCGCACGATCTCGTCGCTCTCGGTCGCATCGGACAGCAGTTTGGCGAGCAGGGCTTCGGTATCCTCCGCGGTCTGGTCCAGCCGCTTGGAAAACTCTGCAGTACCGGTCGTCATTAAGAATTGCTCCAGATCGATTTTCGGCCGGACAATCGTTGATGGGATCGGCTTCGTCAATTCCCGCCCTGCGACGGATTGCGCCTTAAAAGTGCTGGAAAAACCGTGAATTATCCCACAGACGTCTGATGGCGCCGGCCGTGTTCTGGCGGGCGGGTCCTATAATCCTCCCTGGAAGGTCCTCCCCGGAAACCCCAGCTTTGCGCATTGTCCGGATTTTATTGCTGCTTTTGCTGGCCCTGCTGTTGCTGCCCTACCTGGTGACGCCGTTCTACCGCACCGGTCGGCCAGTTTCGGCCCTGATGGCGTGGCGGACCCTGCGAGGGGCTCCGGTGACGCGGCATTGGATCGATTTCGGCGCCATGTCGCCCTCGCTGCCGCGGTCCGTGGTCGGCTCGGAAGACGCCCATTTCTGCAAGCATCGGGGCATCGATTGGGGGGCGCTGCGCGAGGTGATCGACGACGCCGGGGACGGTGAGGCGGCCCGTGGTGGCTCGACCATCACCCAGCAGGTGGCCAAGAACCTGTTCCTGTGGCCCGGCCGCAGCATGATCCGCAAGGGGCTGGAACTGCCGTTGGCGCTCTGGATCGATTTCGTGCTGCCGAAACAACGGATCCTCGAAATCTACCTCAACATCGCGGAAATGGGGCCATCCGGGCAGTTTGGGGCCGAAGCCGGTGCTCAATATGCCTTCGGCCGGTCGGCTGCAGAGCTGTCACCCAGGGAGGCGGCGCTTTTGGCGGCGATCTTGCCGAATCCGGTCAAAAGGAGTGCCCGGAACCCGGGTCCGGGGGTCCGCAGGCTGTCCGGCACCTATATGGCCCGGGCCAACACCGTGACGCGCTGCTGGCGCGAAAATCGCGGCTCTTGAGCGCGATTTCGGGCGGATTTTGCTGTCTCCGGGCCTAGATTTACGCGGTCCCTTCCTCTATAAGCGCGGCCTTACCGGCATCGCAGCTTGCGCTTCGAAGCGCTGAGCCCGTCCGCATTTCGGACGATGCCTCCGCAACACCCTAGAGGACACCGTCATGGCCGTTCCCAGAAGAAAAACCTCGCCGTCGCGCCGTGGCATGCGCCGTTCGGCCGATGCGATCAAGACCCCGACCTATGTCGAGGACAAGGACTCCGGCGAGCTGCGCCGTCCGCACCACCTAGACCTGAAGACCGGCATGTACAAGGGCCGCCAGGTCCTGAAGGCCAAGAAAGAGTCCTGATCGGACCTTCGGCTTCCGCGCCGCTGGCGGGAGCATGATCGGGAAAATTGCGTAGCGGTTTTCCCTCGCGACAAACGCCAAAGGCGTTTGCGCGGAGATCGTCCTCCGATCAAGACGGCGCTGCGCCTGAATTCGGCCAACGAGTGCGGCCAAGACGGGCGCGTCGGCGGCGGGGCCAATGAGCATCGCCGCATTGCTGGTTCTCCCTGAATTAAGGCGCAAGCCCCGATGGTCGGTTTTCCGCTGCTGCTCGTTCCGCTCGCGGTCTACAACATCATCGCCTTCCTGATGCCCGGCGTGTCCTTCACGGACCCGCTGATCAGGCTGACATTGCTGTCGGGCGAGCAGTGGCAGATCACGCTCAGTGACATGCTGCTCGCCGCCGGCGTGCTGCTGTTGCTGCTCGAGGTCATGAAGGGCGCGCGCCCCGGCGCGAAATATCTCACCGACCATCTGCTGTCGCTGATCGTGTTCGGCGCGGCGGCCGCCGAATTCGTGCTCTGGCCGAATTCGGCAACTCGACCTATTGCCTGCTGACGCTGCTGGCGCTGGTCGATTTCATTTCCGGAATTGCGCTGCGCACCCGCCGCCGTGCGGTGGTCGCGCCCGCGGCACCGGCGCCGGTCAGCAAGTCACAGCCCGCCGCGGTCGAGACGCCACGGCCCGCGCCTGCGGTGGAGCCTGCCCCGCCGCGGCCCGAGCCAGCACCTGTCGCAACGCCGGCGCCCGCTGCGCCGGTTCCTCCAGCGACGTCAGTTGCGGAGTCCGTGCTGCTCGATCAATCGGTGCCAAAGCCCACGGTCAATTCGCCGGATTTGCAGCCCGGCGGCCAGCCATCTCCGGACACGCCACAACGCTAGAGCGTTCTCGAGGACGATCATGAGCGGAGAAACGGCCCTTCCGATCGCCGATTCGACGACCACTCGATCGATCTTCGACTGGCTGGAACGGTTCGCCGCCTGCGTCAGGGCGGTCGACTATGCGGCCGCCCGTCCGTTCTGGCATTCGGACATCATCTCGTTCGGCACCTATCAGGAACTCATCCAGGGCCGTGCGCGCTGGACCGAGATGCAATGGGACAATGTCTGGCCCCGCACCGCGGATTTCGCCTTCGATCTCGCGCATACGCAGGTGCTGATCAGCGCCGACGCCGGCATGGCGACGGTGATCACGCCATGGACGAGCACCGGCTTCCGTGCGGACGGCAGCCGCTTCGATCGGCCGGGACGGGCGACGATCATTCTTGTGCGTCAGGCGGACGGGCGCTGGCTCGGCATCCATTCCCACATGTCGCTGCGCCGCGGCGTGCCGCAGGACAGCCACGGCAACCGGCCCGTCAAGGCCCATTGATCGCGAGATGATGAGCTAGATGATTTGCCTGGTCCGCCGCGCGACGCTGCGGCGTTCGTCGAGATGCGGGCCGTAGGCGCTCTGCGCGTCGGCCAATGACCCACGCCGTTGTCCGCGCGTCTGCGGCTCGTGGGCGGCGGTGGCGATCAGTTGGGCCACAAACGACGGATCGGCATGCGGCAGCGGGATCTTGGGCGCCCAATGGGTGGTCGCGGCCAGCGGCACCAGAGCCGTGCCGGTCGCCCCGGCAGTGTCGGTGAACTCGCCGTCCAGGACCTCTGATTGATCGATATCGCGCATCGCCTGCGACCCGTTGGAGCGTCATAGTCTGGGACGTTGCGTCCCTCTGCAACACCCTCATGGCAAGGGTCATGCCCGCCATCCCCAGTTCGTTCCGCGGCAGTCGAAAACGTGGTTTCCAGATTATTTATCAAGTTCTTCTAGCGTTGGATTCGCCGGAACCACTATCTTGAGGGTGTATAGAATCACCGGGTGCCGTCCCAAATCGAGACATGTTCGATGCCCCCTGTCCCGCCAGCTGCCAGCATCCTCGCCTCGCTCGGCCAAGCGACATTCGCCTGGGACCTGGCGACCGACGCGATTGCCTGGAGCGACAATGTGGCGACGGTCTTCCCGGATATCCCCCTCGCGGCGCTCGCAAGCGGCACCGAGCTCGCAAAGCTGATCGAGCCCATGCGCTCGGTCCGGTCCGATGCACTGGGCCAGACTGGAACGGCGCGGGGCGGGGAGGGCGTTCCCTACCGGATCGAATACGGCGTGCGGGCCGTCACCTCAGCGCCGTTGATCTGGATCGAGGAGACCGGCTGCTGGTTTGCCGGCGCCGACGGCAGGCCGGCGCGCGTGCAAGGCGTCGTTCGCATCAACAATGAGCGGCACGCCCGCGACGAGCAGCTCGTGAAGCTGTCGCGGCACGATCCGCTGACCAACGAGCTCAACCGCACCCATCTGATCGCCTCGCTCGCCGAGTCCATCGAGGAGTGCGCGCGCTTCCGCACCTCCTGCGCCTTCATGCTGATCGGCATCGATCATCTGGCACGGGTCAACGATGCGTTCGGCTTCGATGTCGCGGACGCCGTCATCGCCGAGGTGGCGAAACGGATTCGCGCCCGGCTGCGCAGCGGCGACATGCTCGGCCGCTTCTCCGGCAACAAGTTCGGCCTGATCTTGCGCAACTGCACCGTCGACGACACCAACGTCGCCGCCGAGCGCTTCCTCGCCGCGGTGCGCGACGAGGTGGTGCCGACCAGGTCCGGCCCGGTATCGGTAACGGTCTCGATCGGCGCCGTCACCATCCCGCGCCATGCGAAGTCGGCGGAGGAGGCGGTCAATCGCGCCCAGGAGACGCTGGACGCGGCCAAGGGCCGCCGCGCCGGATCGTTCGCGCTGTGGAAGCCGAATGTCGAGCGCGATGCCCAGCGCCGCGTCAACATCCGCGTCACCGACGAGATCGTCACCGCGCTGAACGAGCGCCGTATCGTGATCGGCTTCGAGCCGGTGGTCGATGCGCGCTCGCGGCAGCCTTCGTTCTACGAGTGCCTGGTCCGCATGGAGCAGGAGGACGGCCAGGCGCTGCTCGCGCCCGATATCGTGCCGGTCGCCGAGCGGCTCGGCCTGATCCGGATGGTCGATCATCGCGTGCTGGAGCTTGCGATCGCCGAGCTCGCCTCTGCCCCTGGCGTGCAGCTCAGCCTCAACATCTCGCCGGACACCACGATGGATCCGGACTGGTGGGCCACCATCGAATCGCTGATGCACGCGCATCCCGGCGTCGGCGAGCGGCTGATCGTCGAGATCACCGAGACGGTCGCGATCCAGGATATCGACGACGTCCGCGGCTTCGTCACGCGGCTGAAGAATTTCGGCAGCCGGATCGCGATCGACGATTTCGGCGCCGGCTACACCTCGTTCCGCAATTTGCGCAAGCTCGGCGTCGATATTGTCAAAATCGATGGCGCCTTCGTGCAGAACATCGTGCGATCGGCCGACGACCGCGCCTTCGTGCAGACGCTGATCGATCTCGCGCGCCGCCTTGAAATCAAGACCGTCGCCGAATGGGTGCAGGACGAAGAAGCCGCCGTGATGCTGCGCGAATGGGGCTGCGACTTCATCCAGGGCCGCCTCATCGGCCTCGCCTCGCCGGACCGGCCGTGGAACGCGTCGGCGGAGAAGGTTGTGCCGGCTGCGGGTTAGGACGACGCGCCACTATAGACCCGTCATCCTGAGAGTCTGACTCCAAATGAGCTGAGTATTTTCAGGGCATAGCGAGGCGTCTGGTCAAGAGCCTGAGATGGGCTACGAGGAGCCAGGCGACCTCAGTTGAGGCGGAGCCCTCGAAATCTCTGGAGAGGCGGCGACACCTGCCGAACCACGCGAAGGTGCGCTCGACGACCCAGCGTCGTGGTAAGAGCTGGAAGCCTTTGACCCCAGGCGGCCGCTGAACGATCTCAATGGTCCATGGCCCGCAATGGGAGAGCGCGCCAACAAGCTGCTTTCCGCGATAAACCCGGTCAGCAAAGACATGACGCAGCTTCGGAAAGCGCTCTCGCACGCGCTCCAGTAAGGGGACTGCACCATGCACGTCCTGAACATTGGCTGGGTGAACGTGGACGGCCAGCAAGAGACCGTTGGTATCGGTGACGATGTGCCGCTTACGTCCGTTAACACGTTTGCCCGGATCGAAGCCGCGCGGGCCGCCGGCTTGTGTCGTCGAAGCGCTCTGACTGTCGATGACGGCCGCCGTCGGTGTCGGCTTGCGGCCGAGTTTGCGCCGTGCCTGTCGGACCAGAGCCTTCACGATCCTGTGCCATCGGCGAGTATCGCGCCAAGTATAGAAATAACCTTGCACCGTCGAGTACGGCGGGAACTCCCGCGGCAGAGCGCGCCATTGGCAGCCGGTGGACAGAATGAACAAAATCGCCTCGACCACCTTGCGCAGATCAACCTTCCGCGGTCGGCCCAATCGACGCCGACCTGGCAACTTCCTGGCTATCAGACGCCACTCCGCGTCGGTCATGTCGCTTGCATAGCGCAGTCCGTTCCGCAGATACTGAGCACGAGTGATTTTGGTCCATGGCATGGTGCACTCCCTCGAATCTTCGCAAATCCGAAGGAATCACAGCCGACTGAAATCACTCACTGCTTTTTCGGTCAGGCTCTGAGGAGCGCGTAGCGCGTCTCGAAGGATGCACGGCCCGGATGTGCAGGCGCATGCAATTCCCTTGCTGCACGAGCGAGGCCGTCGACCCTTCGAGACGCGCGCTGTGCTCGCTCCTCAGGGTGACGGATCACAAAGCTGAACGCGCTGCGCGACGCTACGCCTACTCGTCCTTCTTCGCCGGCTGCGACATGCGCTCGAGGCGTTCCTGCATGTCCTTCATCTGGCGGCGAAGGTCGTCGATGTTGCCGTCGTCGGCCGCGGGCTCCGGCGCCTTCTCGGCTTCAGTGCCGCCACGTTGCGGCACGAACGGCTTGAACATGGAGAAGGTCTGCTGGAACAGCTCCATGTTGCGGCGGACCTGTTCTTCCAGGGGAGCAAACGGCGTCCCGCTCAGGGCGCCCGCGATCTGCTTGCGAAATCTCTCCTGTTCCCGGGTCAGCGTATCGATCGACTGCTCGAGATATTTCGGCACCACCATCTGCATGCTGTCGCCGTAGAACCGGATCAGCTGGCGCAGGAAGGTGGTCGGCAGCAGGTTCTGCCCGGCCTTGTTTTCCTGTTCGAAGATGATTTGCGCAAGCACGGAGCGGGTGATGTCGTCGCCGGTCTTGGCATCATAGACGAGGAAATCCTCGCCTTCCTTCACCATCGCCGCGAGATCCTCGAGCGTCACATAGGTGCTCGTACCGGTATTATAGAGCCGCCGGTTCGCGTATTTCTTGATCGTGGTCGGTTGTTCAGATTTTGCCATGGGCTCACACTTCAACACCGAAGGACCTGGAACCCGGCAGCATCGCCGCTGGGCTAAATGCAACGCATCGCAGCAAAGGTAAGCATTTTCAAAGCCGTTCGGCTACCGTTTTGTGCTGCACGGTTAATCCCAAAGCAAAGGTATTGCTCAGGAAAGTGCCAAGGACGTCATTTTGAGTGCGTCGCGGCGCGATTTGCGCGTCAGCGCGATTGACATGGCTCAATGAGGTTTACAGGATAGTCGTTAAGAGACAGGTCCGCCAAACCGGCCGCCCGCCGTCGAGAAACCCAGCTACAACCCATAGGAGATGTCCATGTCAGACGATGTCGTCATCGTCAGCGCCGCCCGCACCCCCGTCGGTAGCTTCAACGGCGCGTTCGCCACCATGCCGGCCCACGACCTCGGCGCGATCGCCATCAAGGCGGCGCTGGAGCGGGCCGGTGTCGAGGGCGGTCAGGTCTCCGAAGTCATCATGGGCCAGATCCTCACCGCCGCCCAGGGCCAGAACCCGGCCCGCCAGGCCTCGATCGCGGCCGGCATTCCGGTGGAAAGCCCGGCCTGGGGCGTCAACCAGCTCTGCGGCTCGGGCCTGCGCACGGTGGCGCTCGGCTACCAGGCGCTGCTCAACGGCGATTCCTCGATCGTGGTCGCGGGCGGCCAGGAGTCGATGAGCATGGCCCCGCACGCGCAGTATCTGCGCGGCGGCGTCAAGATGGGTGACCTTCAGCTGATCGACACCATGATCAAGGACGGGCTGTGGGATGCCTTCAACGGCTACCACATGGGCAACACCGCCGAGAACGTCGCCAAGCAGTACCAGATCACCCGCTCTCAGCAGGACGAGTTCGCGGTCGGTTCACAGAACAAGGCCGAGGCGGCGCAGAAGGCCGGCAGGTTCAAGGACGAGATCGTCCCGGTCACCATCAAGTCCCGCAAGGGCGATATCGTGGTCGACGCCGACGAGTATCCGCGCCATGGCGCCACGATCGATGCGATGGCCAAGCTCCGCGCCGCCTTCGAGAAGGACGGCACCGTGACCGCCGGCAACGCCTCGGGCATCAATGACGGCGCCGCCGCCGTCGTGCTGATGACCGCCAAGGAAGCTGCCAAGCAGGGCAAAAAGGTGCTCGCCCGCATCGTCTCGTGGGGCCAGGCCGGCGTCGACCCCAAGATCATGGGCACCGGGCCGATCCCGGCCTCGCGCACCGCGTTGAAGAAGGCCGGCTGGAACATCGCCGACCTCGACCTGATCGAGGCCAACGAGGCGTTCGCCGCGCAGGCCTGCGCCGTCAACAAGGACCTCGGCTGGGATCCGGCCAAGGTCAACGTCAATGGCGGCGCAATCGCGATCGGCCATCCGGTCGGCGCGTCGGGCGCCCGCGTGCTGGTGACGCTGCTGCACGAGATGCAGAAGCGCGATGCCAAGAAGGGCCTCGCGACGCTCTGCATCGGCGGCGGCATGGGCATCGCTATGTGCGTTGCACGCGACTGAACAAGAGGCAGCGAGGTCGGTTAGGTGATGAAAAGATCATCTGTCAACCACGGCGCGAGCTGATAGAAAAGATGCCCGGCTTTGTGCCGGGCATTTTTGTTTCGAGAGCATGATCCGGAAAAGTTTGAAGCGGTTCCCAAAAGGATCGTGCTCAAAAAAAGGGAGCTAAAGCGGGATGACGATTCAGCCTAATCTCATCGCGCTTTGTTGAGTGAGTGCGAAGACCGGAGTGATCCGGTTATAAAAGACGGCCAAGGAGGAGACGGACATGGCACGTGTTGCATTGGTGACGGGCGGAACGCGGGGCATTGGAGCTGCAATCAGCAAGGCGATGAAAGCGGCGGGCTACAAGGTGGCGGCAAGCTACGCCGGCAATGACGCCGCGGCGGAGAAGTTCAAGGCGGAGAGCGGCATCCCGGTCTACAAGTGGGACGTCGCATCGTTCGACGCCTGCGCGGCCGGCGTGAAGCAGGTCGAGGCCGATCTCGGTCCGATCGATGTGCTCGTCAACAATGCCGGTATCACCAAGGACACTGCATTCCACAAGATGACGTTGGAGCAGTGGACTGCCGTGATCAACACCAACCTCGGCTCGCTGTTCAACATGACGCGCCAGGTGATCGAAGGCATGCGCGCCCGCAAGTTCGGTCGCGTCATCTCGATCTCCTCGATCAACGGCCAGAAGGGCCAGTTCGGCCAGGTCAACTACTCTGCGGCAAAGGCCGGCGACATCGGCTTCACCAAGGCGCTCGCGCTGGAGAACGCCAAGGGCGGCATCACCGTCAACGTGATCTGCCCGGGCTACATCAACACCGAGATGGTGCAGGCGGTGCCGAAGGACGTGCTCGAGAAGAACGTGATCCCGCAGATTCCGGTCAACCGGCTCGGCGAACCCGAGGAGATCGCGCGCGCCGTGGTCTTCCTCGCGGCTGACGAGGCGGGCTTCATTACCGGCTCGACGCTGACCATCAACGGCGGCCAGTATCAGGCCTGACGCGAGAAGCGTCGTCGCGTCGCAGAGGTTCCCAATCAAGTCGTGATGCCCGGCCTTGTGCCGGGCATTTTCGTCGTTACAACCGCGAGGCGCGAAGCAGAGACGTGGCTGGCCCGGCCACGACGGATTGAACTCAGATGACGACCCGAACTGCCACCCTTGTCGGACTGACCGCCATCCTGATGTGGTCGCTGCTGTCGGTCATGACGGTGGCGACCGGGGCGATCCCGGCGTTCCAGCTCGCCGCCATGACGTTTGCGATCGGCGCCGCGGTCGCGTTCGCAAGCTTCCTGTTCCGTCCCGCAGCGTTCGACGCACTGAAGCAGTCGCCGGTTGCCTGGCTCGTCGGTGTCGGCGGGCTGTTCGGCTATCACGCGCTGTATTTCCTCGCGCTACGGTTCGCGCCACCGGCCGAGGCCGGCCTGCTCAACTATCTCTGGCCGCTGTTGATCGTGCTGTTTTCGTCGCTGCTGCCGGGCGAGCGGCTTGCGATCCATCACATCATCGGCGCGCTGCTTGGCCTTGCCGGCACCGTGCTGCTGTTCGCCGGCAACACCGGCGCCTTCACAAGAGCGCATATTCCAGGTTTCGCGGCGGCCTTCGTCGCGGCGTTCGTCTGGGCCGCCTATTCGGTGATGTCGCGCCGGCTCAAGGCAGTGCCGACCGACGCGGTGGCGGGCTTCTGCCTGGCCACGGCCGCGCTCGCCGCGCTGGTGCACATGATGGTGGAAACCACGGTGTGGCCCGCGACACCGCCGCAATGGCTCGCGGTTGCAGCACTCGGCATCGGTCCGGTGGGCGCTGCGTTCTTCGCCTGGGACATCGGCATGAAGCGGGGCGACATCCGCGTGCTCGGCGCCGCATCCTACGCCACGCCGCTGCTCTCGACCGCGTTCCTGATCGCCGCGGGTTTTGCCAAGCCCAGCGCCAACATCGCAATCGCCGCGATCCTGATCGCCGGTGGCGGCCTGATCGCGGCGAAAGACATGGTCTGGAAACACTAGGCGGCTGGCCGCCAGCCAGGCGGCTTGTAAGCGCCTTCCGGAATTTGCCCGAGCACGGAATGCTTCAGCTTCTGGGGCGACAGGCCATAGAACTGCTGAAAACTCATGATCAGCGGTCGCCATTTGTCGGGATCGATGCGGTCGGTTTGGCCGTCCATCAAAATTCCCGGATGAGCGTGCACGCGGGTCACGCGCACCTCGATTGCCATGAGATTGCCGCGCCAGACCTCGTCCTCCTGCGCCATTCTGTGGACGTGGGCGACCTTCGCCTCAATCTGTACCGGGCACTCGGCGGCGCGCGGGGCGGCGACGGTCTCGCCGTGCAATCGCGTCAAGCCGCTGATGTCGAACTTGTCCCGTTCGTGCCGATAACCGCGCTTGATCTTTCCTGCCGGCACTGGGTTCGAGCCGGTGGTGCGCGCCAGAGCATTGACGGCATCGACAAGATCGACCGATGGGAGATTGAGCACGCATTCGCCGGTGCGGATCATGTTCTCGGTGGTCTTGGAATTGCTTGCGAGGCCAAGCATGCATCGCCAGCCAACCCACCATGCCGACGACATCGGCGCCAGATTGGGCGAGCCATCTTCATTGGTCGAACCAATCAGAACGACGGGTGTCCCGAAGTAGAGTATGGCCGGCTCAATGCTCCGCGATTCCGCAGTGCGTGTGATATCGATGGTGCTGAGCATGCTGGCTTCCTCATGTGAAGCCTAGAGCTAATGGCTTGGTGCCCGCTTACCCACCCGATTCCCGAGTACCTTTTTTCAGTTGCCGGGGAACCAATCGGGCTTTGCCATCTCGAACTTCGCAAACTCAAATCCCGGCGCCACGGTGCAGCCGACCAGCGTCCAGTCGCCGCCGCTTTCCGCGGCCTGCCAGGCGCCTGCCGGCACGATCGCCTGTGGCTGCTCGCCGTGCGCGACATCAGGCCCGAGCGTGATCGCATGCGGTAGGCCGCCGTCCTGCGCGATCTTCAGCGTTAGCGGCGCGCCGGCGTAGTAGTGCCACATCTCGACAGCGTCGATGCGGTGCCAGTGCGAGCGTTCGCCGCGCGCGAGGAGAAAATAGATCGCGGTCGAATGCGCACGTCCACTGGCATCACAGCGCTCGTCGCGAAACGTCTCGCGATAATGGCCGCCTTCGGGGTGCGGCTGCAGCGCGAGCCGCGCGATGATGTCGGCAGCCGAGAGCTGTGACATCAGGACTTGTTCTTGCGCTCGCGGAGCTCGCCGAACACCAGCGCCGGGTCGGCGCCCTTCATGTGCAGCTTGGCCGCGACCGCCGGCTCGTCGGCCCGCAGGAACACGTTGGCCTTCTTCTCGTCGCCCAGCAGCACGGGAATCGTCGGCTTGTTCTCGGCGCGCAGCTTCGTCACTTCCTCGGCGCGGGCCTGCAAATGCGGATTGTCGCCCTCGATGGTGAGCGCGAACTTCACGTTGGAGGCGGTGTATTCATGGCCGCAATAGAGACGGAAATCGTCCGGCAGCGAACGCAGCTTGAGAAGCGAATCCCACATCATCGGATAGGTGCCTTCGAACACCCGGCCGCATCCGATCGAGAACAGCGTGTCGGCGGCGAACACCGCCTTCTCGCCGTCGAACACATAGGAGATATGGTCGAGCGTATGGCCGGGGGTCTCGACCACGCGCGCGAGCAGGCTGCCGACCTTGATGACGTCGGCATTGGCGGCGCGCAGATCGACATTGGCGATCTTGGCCGACTGGTCGTGCGGCGCGACGACGCGGCATCCATATTTCTGCTTCAGCTCGGCGACGCCGCCGACATGGTCGCCATGGTGATGGGTGATCAGGATGTCGGTCAGCGTCCAGCCTTCGTGCTCCAGCGCCTTGATGATCGGGCCGGCCTCCGGCGCGTCGATCGATGCCGTCGCCTTGGTGGCGGGATCGTGGATCAGGTACCCGAAATTGTCGGTGAGGCAGCTGAAGGTGCGAATTTCGGCGGTCATGATATCTCCACGAACAAACGGGACGGACATTTCAGAGCATGGCCTTTTCGAAAAGCCGGCGTCGCCGTTTCCGGATCATGCTCTTACCGCGCCCAATATAGGGGTGAAATATGGCGTTAACGCTCCGGCAGCAACGCAAATTTCGGCGCTCCCCGGCTGCAGGGGGCATGTTAGGCTGGGATCATGGACGTCATCGACCTCCGCGACTTCTATTCGCAGCGCCTCGGCATCGTGGCGCGGCAGCTGATCAACCGTGGCATCCGTGCGCGGTGGCCGAACGCGGAAGGCCTGCGCGTGCTCGGCCTCGGCTATCCGACGCCTTACCTCGGCCTGTTCCGTGATACCTGCGAGCGCTGCATTGCCTTCATGCCGGCGGCCCAGGGCGTGCTGAAATGGCCGACCGGCCGGCCTGCGCTGGCGACCCTGATCGACGAATTCTCGATGCCGCTGCCGGATGCCGCGGTCGACCGCGTGCTGCTGGTGCATGCGCTGGAGATGTCCGACGATCCGGAGCGGCTGCTGCGCGAGGTGTGGCGGGTGCTGTCGCCGTCGGGGCGGCTGATCGCGATCATCCCGAACAGGCGCGGCGTCTGGACCCGCACCGATGCCACGCCGTTCGGCCATGGCCGGCCCTATTCGCGGGCGCAGATCACCCAGCTGTTGCGGCAGACCTGGTTCACGCCGGCGTCATGGGGTGAGGCGCTGTTCATGCCGCCGGTGCAGGGCAGCTGGTTCCTGCGCTCGGCGATGGCGTGGGAGCGGGTCGGCGCGGCGCTGTCGATGCCGTTCGCCGGCGTGCATATCGTGGAAGCGAGCAAGCAGGTCTATCGCGCGATCCCCGCGCGCCGCGAACGGACGCAGCTGATCCCGTCATTGCGTCCGGTGCTGGTGCCGTCCTCGACGGCGACGCGCAAATCCAGTCACGCGGAGTCGTAGGAAGACGCGGAGTCGTAAGACGACTCGGAGTCGCGACGCGGATCATTCACCCTCCCCGTGAAGGGAGGGTGACAGATTTTCAGGGGTTACTCGTTGCCCGGATTGAAGTCGTCGCTCGGCGCCGGCTGCGCCGCCATGTCGGGGCGCGGGCCGTGCGGACGGCGGCGCCGGCGCGGAAAGCGCTCGCTCCGTTCGCCGCGTTCTGCGCCGCCATTGTTGGTTTCATAGGGGCCACCGTTGACCTGCGGCTGCGCGCCGCCGGTGATGAACGAGGGCAGGCGATCGACGCCGCCGGCATCGGCCAGCACCGGCTGCGGCTGGTTCTGCGGTAGCGGTTGATACTGCGGCTGCGGACGATGCTCGCGTTCGCGGTGCTCACGCGGCTGCTGCTCGCGCGGTGGCTGGTCACGCTCGCGATGCTCCCGCGGCTGCTGGTAGGGCTGCTGGCCGTTGTCGCGCATGAATGGCTGTTGCTGCTGCGGCACGAAGCCCGGCTCCTGGCCGAAGCTCGAATAGCCGTCGCTGTCGTCGTCGCCGTCTTCGGTCTGCGTCACCTCGGCGTCGGGGCGCGGCGGCTGCTGATTCTGCCGGAACTGCTCCTGCGCGGTCGCGATGATCCGGTAGTAGTGCTCGGCGTGCTGGTAGTAGTTCTCAGCTGCCACCGGATCGCCGGAGGAGCGTGCATCGCGCGCAAGCTGGACGTATTTCTCGGCCACGTGGGAGGCCGTGCCGCGGATCTTGATGTCGGGTCCGTTCGATTCGTACACCCGTGTCAGGGGATTCTGGCCGCGCCGGTTATTATTGTTGTTGTTATTGTTGTTGTTATTCCGGTTGCGCATCCGCTTGTTGTTCTGACCGTTTCTCATCTGTCGCCTTTTATTCCAGCCCTGAAGTTATTGCAGTCCACAGTCCGATTTCTCAGAAGTCCGATTCCCAGATTCCGATTCGGCGCGCGTCTAGGCGCACGGAATCGCAATACCGTTCGAAGTGGCATCGATGTCGCCGACCATCTCGTTCAGCAAAGTCGCGTTCAGCAAAGACGCGTTCCCCAACCGCCGCCGGCCAAACACGCCAGCGACAAAATCATTCCGCCCGTTGAGACAGGCCCAGTTCTCGTGCGTAAGTGTTCAAGCGCAATAACAGGCTTTCGTTCGCTTGGCGGTCGAGAGCAGCACAGCTTCGGCTATTGCGCTCAATGAGACCTGCGTTCCTGGAACCTTTCGATCGGCGGGCTCTGCTGAACCCTGGTCATCACCCGTAACGGTTACGGGGCCAGCACCGATGTTGTGGGCGGAACGTAGTCGTTCCCGGGGGATATTCCAAGAGGTTTTTTTGCGTTCCAATAGGACTTTATCGGGGCAGCCGGCGGGCTGAAACGGCCCTTGGAACGCCCCCGAGATCGGCCTTGGGCGGCCCCGTTGGGGATAACCCGGAAGCCGTCATCAGCGCTTCAACGTCGCCGCTCTGGCCCTGTCCGACTTCCACAACCAGAAATCCACCCGAGGTCATAAGACCCGCAGATTGCGAAATCAGCGCGCGGTAGGCGTCGAGCCCGTCGGCCCCGCCGTCGAGCGCCGCGCGCGGGTCGTGCGCGCGGACCTCGATGTCGAGACCGGCGATGTCGGCCGAGGGGATGTAGGGCGGATTGGACACGATCAGGTCGAACGCGCCGGTCAGCGCGCTGCCGTAGTCGCACGCGATCCATGTCGCGCGCTGGCTAAGTCCGAGCTCGGCCGCGTTCCGGCTCGCCGTCTGCAGCGCCTCCGCCGAGATGTCGGTGCCGAAGCCATGCGCGTTCGGCAGTTCCGAGAGCAGCGCCAGCAGGATCGCGCCCGAACCGGTGCCGAGATCGGCGATCCGCAGCGCGCGCTCGGCCGCGCCGTCGGCGCACAGCAGCTCGAGCGCGCGCTCGACCACGGTCTCGGTGTCGGGACGCGGCACCAGCGTCGCGGCGGTCAGATGCAGCGGCAGTCCCCAAAATTCCTTGATGCCGAGAATGCGCGCGACCGGTTCGCCGGCGAGGCGGCGCCGCGCCAGGTCTTCGAGGCGATCCGCTTCGTCTTGGGTCAGCGTACGTTTCGCTGCCGTGACCATGCCGGTCAGATCGAGGCCAAGCGCCGCGCCGACCAGCAGCCGTGCATCGAGTTCGGCGGAGTCGTTGCCGGCCGATTGCAACTGCACGGCAAGTGCGCGGCGGGCCGTCTCGACTGTTGCGTTGACCACAGGCGCCATCACGCAGTGTCCTCGCGCAACACCAACCGCCCGTCGTCCCCGCGAAAGCGGGGACCCATACGCCGCGGCCCTTCGATCTGGGCGGTCGGGGTCGATATCGGGATCAACAATGACGCCCTGTGGTTATGGGTCCCTGCTTTCGCAGGGACGACGACGATCAATGGAGCCAGCAGCCGGATCGGTTCACGCCGCCGCGCCCTGTGCCGCGAGCTGCGCGGCCTGGTGCTCGGTGGTCAGCGCATCGATCAGTTCGCCGAGCGCCTCGCCCGCGATCACCTGCGGCAGCTTGTAGAGCGTCAGGTTGATGCGATGGTCGGTGACTCTCCCTTGCGGGAAATTATAGGTGCGGATCCGCTCCGAGCGGTCGCCGGAGCCGACCTTCTCCTTGCGGTCGGCGGAGCGCGCGGCGTCGACGCGCTGGCGCTCGGCGTCATAGATGCGCGAGCGCAGGATGTTCATCGCCGACGCGCGGTTTTTGTGCTGCGAGCGGCTGTCTTGCATCATCACCACGATGCCGGTCGGCAGATGGGTGATGCGGATCGCGGATTCGGTCTTGTTGACGTGCTGGCCGCCGGCGCCGCCGGCGCGCATGGTCTCGATCCTTAAGTCGGTGTCCTTGATGTCGACGTCGACGTCCTCGACCTCGGGCAGCACGGCGACCGTGGCGGCCGAGGTGTGGATGCGGCCTTGCGTCTCGGTGTCGGGCACGCGCTGCACGCGGTGCACGCCGGACTCGAATTTCAGCTTGGCGAAGGCGCCACGGCCCTGCACCTCGGCGATGATTTCCTTGTAGCCGCCGACGGTGCCTTCGCTCGCCGAGATCACCTCGACCTTCCAGCCCTGCAAGGCCGCGAAGCGCTCATACATCCGGAACAGGTCGCCGGCGAACAGCGAGGCCTCGTCGCCGCCGGTGCCGGCGCGGATTTCCAGCACCACGTTGCGGTCGTCCATCGCGTCCTTCGGCAATAGCGCGATCCGGATCTCCTGTTCGAGCTCGCCGATGCGCGCCTGCAGCGTTTCCATCTCCGCTTCCGCCATGCTGCGCATCTCGGGATCGGTCCCCGCATCCGCCAGCATCGCCTCGGCGTCAGCGAGTTCCGACCGGGCGGAGCGATAGACCTTCACCGCATCGATCAGCGGATTGAGCTCGGCGAGCTCGCGGGTGATCTGCACATAGCGCTCGGAGTTGACCTGGCCGAGCAGCTCGGCCTCCAGCGAGGCGTGATGGGCGAGCAGGACGTCGAGTTTGGCTTCGGGTAGCATGGCGGAGTCTCGAATTGCTGAAAGCGCGAAGGGGTGGCAGAGGCGCGGCAGCGTCGCTACAAGGCCAGCCCCTCGGTTTCCGCAAACTTCGTCAGCGCCTCGCGGATCGACACGCTGCCAACCGGCGCGTCCACCAGCGGATTGATCATCGCTTCAGCCTTCTTGGCGTCGAGGTCGAGGATCAGCGCCTTGACCGGGCCATGCGCAGTTGCTGACAATGAAAGCGAACGGTAGCCGAGCGCGATCAGCGCCAGCGCGCCGATCGGCTTCGACGCCATCTCGCCGCACAGCGACGCGGCCTTCTTCGCGATCTTGGCCTTGCGCACGATGTCGCGCAGCGCGCGCAGGATCGGCGCCGACAGGGTGTCGAAGCGTTCCGAGACCTTGGCATTGCCGCGATCGACCGCGAACAGGAACTGGAACAGGTCGTTGGAGCCGACCGACACGAAGTCGACCTTCTTCAGCAGCTCGTCGAGCTGGTAGAGCAGGGCCGGCACCTCGACCATGGTGCCGATATCGATCCGCTCGGGCAGCGAATGGCCGTGCTGGCGCAGATAGGTCAGCTCGCGCTCGACGATCGCCTTGGCCTGGTCGAACTCGGCGATGTCGGAGATCATCGGGAACATGATCTTCAGCGCACGGCCGCCGCCGGCGCGCAGCAGCGCGCGGATCTGGCCGCGTAGCAGGCCGGGGCGGTCGAGGCCGAGCCGGATCGCGCGCCAGCCGAGCGCCGGATTTTCCTCGACCACGGTCTCCATATAGGGCAGCGCCTTGTCGCCGCCGATGTCGAGCGTGCGGAAGGTGACGGGCTTGGCGCCTGCGGCGTCGAGCACGGTGCGGTACAGCGCCAGCTGGTCGCTCGAACGCGGCAGGCTCGGGCTCACCATGAACTGCAATTCGGTGCGGAACAGGCCGATGCCGGCGCTGCCGGTGTCCTCGATATGCGGCAGGTCGATGGTCAGGCCGGCATTGATCAGGAGCTCGATCGGCTGGCCGTCCTTGGTCACGCAAGGCTTGTCGCGCAGAGCCGAATATTGCGCCTGCCGCCGCGCCCGGAACCGGACGCGCTCGGCGTAGGCGGATTCGATCTCGGCGGACGGGCGGACATAGATCTCGCCGGAAATGCCGTCGACGATGATGGCATCGCCCGGATCGGCAATGCCGGGCGCGTTCGGCACCTCGCCGACCGCGGGAATGCCGAGCGCGCGCGCCACGATCGAGACGTGGGAATTCGCGGTGCCTTCCTCCAGCACCAGGCCGCGCAGCCGCTTGCGGTCATAGTCGAGCAGCGCCGCGGGGCCCATCGCGCGGGCGATCAGGATGGCGTTGTCGGGCAGCTGCTCGCGCGTCGGCGCATGGTCCTGGCCGACCAGTTGGCGCATCAGGCGATGGCCGAGATCCTCGAGATCGTGCAGGCGGTCGCGCAGATAGGGATCGGTCGAGCGCAGCATGCGCGCGCGGGTGTCGGACTGCACGCGCTCGACGGCGGCTTCCGCGGTGAGGCCGGTGGCGACCGCCTCATGCAGCTTGTGCGACCAGCCCTGGTCGTTGGCGAACATGCGGTAGGCTTCCAGCACCTCGCGGTGCTCGCCGCCTTCGGCAACGTCGCCACGCTCCAGCATGCGGTCGAGATCGGCGCGCAGATTGGCGAGCGCAGTGTCGAGCCGCTTGATCTCCTTCGGCAGGTCCTCGGCGATATAGTTGGTGATGACGACGCGCGGCTCGTGCAGCACGACATGGCCGAGCGCGATGCCGTCGGAGAGCACCGCGCCGGTCTTGTGCAGCGAGTGCCGCGCGGCGGGCTCGGCGCCGGGCTGGGCCAGCGCGGCAAGCTCGCCGGAGGCGATCATCTCCGCCAGCACCATGGCGGTGGTCTGCAGCGCCTCGACCTCTTCCTCGACATAGGTGCGCTTGGCGCGGTTCTGCACCACAAGCACGCCGAGCGTGTTGCCGGCGCGCAGGATCGGCACGCCGAGGAACGAGTGGTAGATCTCTTCGCCGGTCTCCGGGCGGTAGGCGAAGGCGGGGTGGCTTTGCGCGTCGGAGAGATTGAGCGGCGTCGCCTCGCTGGCAACGAGGCCGACCAGGCCCTCATGCGCGCTCAGCACGGTGCGATGCACGGCGTCGCGGTTCAGACCCTCGGTGGCGTAGAGCTCGAGTGTGTTGTCGATGCGCAGCACGTAGCAGGAGCAGACCTCGGCCACCATGTTGGCCGCGATCAGCACCACGATCTTGTCGAGGCGTTCCTGGGCGGAGACTTGCTCCGCCATGGTTTCGCGGAGCCGTCTCAACAGGACGCGGGGGCCTCCCGACGCGCTCCGCATGTGCTTCAGTCCCTCCCCACGAGGCCAGCGCACGGGGCCGGCTGGCCGTTGGCGCAAAACTCGTCAAAAACAACAATTTTAGTCATTCGGCGTCGCCGCTCGCGCCAGTTCCCGCCGATTCGGGATCGCACAAACTGTGCCACAGTTTGCGACAGCCCACCTGACTGGCCGTATAGCCAATCGAGGCTCGCTTTGCCAAGCAAAACGCCTGCCAGTAGCAAATAACGTCTGCGTCAGCCCTATGCTGCGCCCGCTAAGAGAAATTCTAACTCCGGGATGTGGGTACCGGAGGACGGCCAATGCTCCGCCTCGTCATTCCCCGGTGCGCAATTGCGCACCTGAGGGCTCTCGCGTCGCGGGCCCCGGAATGACGAAAGGAAGGGGCCCCGGAAAGCCCTACGCCTGGTCCAGCCCGTACAGCGTGTGCAGCGTGCGGACCGCGAGTTCGGTGTAGGCGGCGTCGATCAGGACCGAGAACTTGATCTCGGAGGTGGTGATGGCGCGGATGTTGATGTTGCGGTCGGCCAGCGCCTTGAACGCCTTGGCGGCGACACCGGCATGGCTGCGCATGCCGCTGCCGATCACCGAGACCTTGGCGACGTCGGTCGCGGTGTCGAGCCTGATATAGCCGATCTTGGCCTTGGCGGAGGTAATGGTGTCCCTGGCGCGGTTGTAGTCGGTGGCCGGCACGGTGAAGGTGAGGTCGGTGGTCTTGCCGTCCTCCGACACGTTCTGCACGATCATGTCGACGTTGATGTTGGCATCCGCGAGCGGCCCGAAGATCGCCGCGGCGACGCCGGGCTTGTCCTCGATCTGGCGCACAGAAATCTGGGCTTCGTCCTTGGAGAAGGCGATGCCGGTGACGACGTGCATTTCCATGATTTCCTCCTCGCTGCAGATCAGCGTGCCCGGCGGCTGGTTGGCGTGCGGGTCGATATCCTCTGGCTTGTCGAAGCTGGAGCGCACGAAGATCGGCATGTTGTGCACCATGCCGAGTTCCACCGAGCGAACCTGCAGCACCTTGGCGCCCTGCGAGGCCAGCTCCAGCATGTCCTCGAACGCGATCTTGTCGAGCCTGCGCGCCTTCGGCACCACGCGCGGGTCGGTGGTGTAGACGCCGTCGACATCGGTGTAGATGTCGCAGCGGTCGGCGCGCAGCGCGGCCGCGATCGCCACCGCCGAAGTATCCGAACCGCCGCGGCCGAGCGTGGTGATGCGGCCGGTATCGGGATTGATGCCCTGGAAGCCGGCGATCACGGCGACTTCCTTGCGCTCCTTGAAGCGGGTGATGATCTCGCTGCCGTCGATATCGAGGATGCGCGCCGAGGCATGCGCCTCCGAGGTCTTGATTGGAATCTGCCAGCCCTGCCAGGAGCGCGCCTGGATGCCGATGCCCTGCAGCACGATCGCGAGCAGGCCCGAGGTGACCTGTTCGCCGGAGGCGACCACCGCGTCATATTCGCGCGCGTCGTGCATCGGCGAGGCCTCGGTGCACCAGGCCACCAGTTCGTTGGTCTTGCCGGACATCGCGGAGACGACGACGGCGACCTCGTGGCCGGCGTCGACCTCGCGCTTCACGTGCTGGGCGACGTTGCGGATACGATCGATATTGGCGACGGACGTACCGCCGAATTTCATCACGAGGCGGCCCATGACGACGCGTCTATTCCTTTAAGAGGATAAGTAGGTTAACCCACGCCGAAAACCGCAAGCGCGGGCACCGAAAGGCGCGTATACATAGCGCCGCGCCCGGGGGCAAGCCGGTTGGTAGGGGTCCCCGGAAGGTCTTTTGGGGGTGTTTTGCCGGTTGCGGGCGGGCTGTGGCGCAAGGGTGACTCGCGGGTAATTCGAAGGCGGGATTGGATGGGACGCTATATCGACGAAATCCTGCAGCCCGGCGAGAAGGTGCTGTATTCCACCAATGCGCACTGGATGTTCTATCTGCCGGCGATCTCGGCCTGGGTCGTGGTGCTGGCGCTGCTGATCCTGTCCCGGATGACGACGGTCGACGCCCTGGTGCTGGCCTGCCTGGCGGCCGCCGCCGTGGTCGCGGTCGCGGCGCTGTACTGGACCGGCGCGGCCTGGTTCCATCGCTGGACCACGGAAACCGACGTCACCAATTTCCGCGTGGTGCACAAGAGCGGCTTCATCAAGCGGCGCACCTTCGAGATGAGCCTCGACAAGGTCGAGAGCGTCGACGTCAACCAGAGCATCATGGGGCGCCTGCTCAATTATGGCGACGTCACCATCCGCGGCGTCGGCGAGGGCATCGAGACCATCAAGACCATCGCCTCGCCGCTGTCGTTCCGCAATTCGATCACCGCGCGATAGGGGCGCGCGCAATCATGGCTACGCAAACAACTCTTTCAAATTCCTCCGCCAATGCCTCCGCCCACTCGGTCGATCCGGCCGAGGTCGCGAAATTCTCAAAACTGTCGGATGAGTGGTGGGATCCGCGCGGCAAGATGGCGCCGCTGCACAAGATCAATCCGCTGCGCCTGACCTATATCCGCGACGCCGCCTGCCGCAAGTTCGAGCGCAACGCCAAGAGCCTGAGCTGCCTGTCCGGCCTGCGCCTGCTCGACATCGGCTGCGGCGCCGGGCTGTTGTGCGAGCCGTTCACGCGGCTCGGCGCCCAGGTGATCGGGATCGATCCCTCCGCCACCAACATCGCGGCCGCGAGGCTGCATGCCGACAAGGGGCATCTGTCGATCGACTACCGCTGCACCACGGTGGAGGAGATGGACGCACGCGAGCGCTTCGACATCGTGCTGGCGATGGAGGTGGTCGAGCACGTCGTCGATGTCGGCGCCTTCATCAAGCGCTGCGCCGTCATGCTCAAGCCGGGCGGGCTGATGGTGGTCTCGACCTTGAACCGCAACTGGAAGAGCTTCGCGCTGGCGATTGTCGGCGCCGAATACGTGCTGCGCTGGCTGCCGCGCGGCACCCATGACTGGAGCAAGTTCGTCACCCCCGCCGAGCTCGAGCGCTATCTCGGCGACGTCAACCTCGCCGTCACCGAACAGGCCGGCGTGGTCTACAACCCGCTCGCCGACAAATGGACCGTCTCGTCCGACATGGACGTGAACTACATGGTGGTGGCGGAGGAGGTGTAGCCTTCACCTCCCCCGCCCATGGGGGAATCCGTAGCCCGGATGGAGCGCAGCGCAATCCGGGACTCCTTCGTCCGCGGTTAAGCTGGCCCCGGATTGCGCTGCGCTTCATCCGGGCTACGGGGAGTTTGCGGCTCGATCGCAATCCAGTCATGCGCCGGCTCGGTTGACCGCGTCGGCGGCAATCGGCACGTTGTGCGCGTACTCCCGCCCCGGCGCACTTTCCTCGTCCCGCATGTTCTCAATCGCCTCGCTCTGGATTCCCTTCACCATTGTCGCTGCGTTCGGGCAGGTGGCGCGCAATGCGATGCAGCGGCATCTGACCGGGCCGCTCGGGACCTGGGGCGCGACCAATATCCGCTTCCTGTTCGGGCTGCCGTTCGCGGTGGTGTTCTTCGCGCTGGCGGTGCTGCTGACCGGCGATCGCGTGCCGTGGCCGGCGGCGTCGTTCTGGCCGTGGCTGTTGTCCGGCGCGCTCAGCCAGATCGTCGGCACCGGCTTCATGCTGCTGGCGATGAACGACCGCTCCTTCGTGGTGACCACGGCCTATATGAAGACCGAGGCGATCCAGACCGCGATCTTCGGCTTCATCTTCCTCGGCGACCATCTGACGACGCCTAAGGTGATCGCGATCGTGATCGCCACGATCGGCGTCGTCGTCACCGCGCTCAGGCCGGGCGGCTCGAAGAGCTTTGCCGATCTGCGGCCGACCGTGCTCGGCCTCGGCGCCGCCGCGGTGTTCGCGATCTCGGCGGTGAGTTTTCGCGGCGCGATCATTGCCGTGCCCGGCGTCTCGTTTGTGACGGCGGCCTCCTACACGCTGATGTGGAGCCTGTTCGTCCAGACGCTGATCCTGTCGGTCTATCTGCTGCTGCGCGCGCCCGACGTGCTGCGAAAAATCCTCGGCCTGTGGCGACCGTCGATGTTCGCGGGCTTCATGGGCGCGTTCTCCTCGCAGTTCTGGTTCCTGGCGTTCGCGCTCACCGCGGCCGCCAACGTGCGCACGCTGGCGCTGATCGAGGTGCTGTTCGCGCAGGGCGTGGCGTATTTCTCGCTCAAGCAGCCGTTCTCGCTGCGTGAGGTTTTGGGCATCGTCCTGATCGTGATCGGCGTCGCGCTGCTGATCGCGGCTTAGATCAACCCTTCACGGCGATCAGCACCGCGCCGGCCGAGATCAGCGCGATCCCGATCCAGCCATAGGGCGAGGGGCGCTCGCCGAGGAATACGGCGCCGAACAGCGCCACCAGCACCACGCTGAGCTTGTCGATCGGCGCGACCAGCGTCGCGGGGCCGAGCTTCAGCGCGCGGAAATAGCAGATCCACGACGCGCCGGTGCCGAGCCCGGACAGCAGCAGGAACAGCCAGCTCTTGCCCGAGATCGGTCCGGCCTGGGTGAATTGTCCGGTCGCGAACAGGATCGCCGACAGCGTGATCAGCACGACCACGGTGCGGATCAAGGTGGCGAGATCGGAGTTGATGCCCTCGACGCCGACCTTGGCGAAGATCGCAGTCAGCGCGGCGAAGACGGCGGAGAGAAACGCCCAGACCTGCCAGGAGGTGAAGGTGTCAGATGGCATGAGGCGGACCTTGAGACAGGCTGGAGAGAATCCTCGGTGCAATGTCTTGCAACTTACCCTGCAGCTTAGGGTTGGCGAGATCGTGGATCGCCGCGCGAACAATTTTGTCGTGATTGGGTTCGATCCGGATGTCTTCGCGGCATTCGATTAAGTTCGCCCACGCCTCGACGGCCGTAGCGTTGATTCTGCCGCTCGTATATCGTTCCAGTACGTCGGCGATGTGCCGACGCGTCAACGTCACAACTTCATCAGAATCCCACCCGAGCGATCGGAGGCGCGCCTCCAAATCGGGGATGGGTGCATCAAAATGAATGAGTGATTGAAGAGCGGCGTGTCGGTTCATGGCGGATTGGAGAGCACCTCGTCCACCGATCCAGTACCCTAGTTCCGGTCTTCCGGCAGCGTCGGCAGCGGCGAGACCTCGACGCCTTCGTCGATCAGCGCGCGCGCCTCCTCGGGCGAGGCCTCGCCATAGATCGGCCGATGCTCGATATCGCCGTAATGCATCTTGCGCGCCTCGTTCGGGAAGCGGTCGCCGACATTGTCGGCGTTCTTCACGATGTGGTCGCGCAGTTCCTTCAGCTTGCTGCGCAACTCGCGCTCCTGCGCCATCATCAGCGATGTCGATTCGGGTGGCGTCGCCTCGACGGGGGCGACCGGCGCCGGCCGGGCCGGTTCGCGGCCCTTCTTGCTGACGATTTGCGGCGCCATGATCGCGCGCTCGATCTTGTCAGAGCCGCAGGACGGGCAATCGATCAAATGACGCCGCTCCTGCGATTCATAGGCCGATGAGCTCTGGAACCAGCTCTCGAACTGATGGCCGCGCTCGCAGCGCAGCGTGTAGCGGATCATGCCGAACCCCGGACGAGGTGCAGATGCTCCGGGCCGGCCTTGGGGTCGGCGATGCCGAAACGCCTGCCGTGCTGAAGTGAAGGGATGGTCTTGCGCGCGGTCTCGACCTTGGTGGGATCGATCTCGGCCAGGAATACGCCGGGCTCGACGCCGCCCTCGGCGAGGATCTCGCCCCAGGGATCGATGATCAGCGAATGGCCGAAGGTCTCGCGCTTGTTCTCATGCAGGCCGGCCTGCGCCGCCGCGAACACGAAGCAGCCGGTCTCGATGGCGCGGGCGCGCAGCAGCGTGTGCCAATGCGCCTCGCCGGTCTTGCGGGTGAAGGCAGACGGCACGGTAAGGAACGACGCGCCGGCTTCGGCGAGCGCGCGATAGAGCGCCGGGAAGCGCACGTCGTAGCAGATCGTCAATCCGATCCGGCCCCAGGGCAGGTCGGAGATCACGGCGGTTTCGCCGGGCTGGTAGTTGGCCGATTCGCGATAGCTCTCGCCGCCCGGCAGATCGATGTCGAACATATGGATCTTGTCGTAGCTCGCGAGCACATTGCCCTCGGGCCCGATCAGGAACGAGCGGTTGACCGCCTTCTCCGGCGAGTAGCGCAGCGCCAGCGAGCCGATATGCAGATGGATCTTGAGTTCGGCGGCCAGCGCGCGATAGGCCTGCAGCGACTTGTCGTCCTCTTCGCTCGCCAGATGCTCGAACAGCGCCTTGCGGTTCAGCTGCATCATGTTGCTGACCTCGGGGGTCAGCACGTATTTGGCGCCCTGCGCCGCCGCTTCGCGGATCAGCCGCGTGCCCTGCGCCAGGCTCGGCTCAGGCAGCAATCCGGTGCGCATCTGCACCATGGCGGCGGTGAAAATGTTGTCCGTGCTCATCAGGCGCCGCCTCCGTTGCTGAGCAGGCCATCGAGCTTGCCCTCGCGGTCGAGCGCGTAGAGCTCGTCGCAGCCGCCGACATGGGTCTTGTCGATGAAGATCTGCGGGAACGTCGAGCCCGCGCCGGCGCGATCGTACATCTCGTCGCGGTACGCCGGGTTGCTGGCGACGCTCAATTCGGTGAACGCGGCGTTCTTGCGCGTCAAAAGGGATTTGGCCGCGGTGCAATAACCGCAGCCCGGGCGGGTATAGATTTCGATGGCAGCGGTCATGGTGTGCTCGGTTGAACCAGAAGTTACAGATTATATGGGAGCACGGTGGGTATCGACAACCCGGGCAAACACCAGCACGTCGACCTGTGCGGCTTTGGCGCGCAACAGCGCCCGCGCGCAGGCGTCCACTGTGGCGCCCGAGGTCAGGACGTCGTCGACCAGGACCACGCGGCGGCCCTGGATGTCAGCCTTGCGTTCATCGGCGACCCCGAATGCGCCCTGCACATTGCTGGCGCGGTCCTTGCGCGACAGCCCGATCTGCTGCTCGGTGGCGCGGGTGCGCCGCAGCGCCTCGGACACCATTTTAACGCCGCTCTGGCGCGCGATCACCTTGGCGAGCGCGCCGGACTGGTTGTAGCGCCGGCTCCAGCCGCGCCGCCAATGCAGGGGAACCGGCACCAGCATGTCGGCATCCCCCAGCAATTCCTTCCCCGCGCGCGCCATCCAGCGGCCCATTGTCGGCGCCAGATCGGTGCGATCCTGGTATTTCAATGCGTGCACCAGGGTGCGCGCGACGTCGTCATAGCGCACCGCGGCGCGGGCGCGCTGGTAGGAAGGTGGATTGGCGATCGCCTCCATCGACAGCAGCTCGGGACCGGGATCGTAGACAAAGGGAATCCCGAGCCGTGGGCAGAACGGCGGCGCGATGAACGACAATTTGGCCCAGCAGGCCGCGCAGACGCCCTCGCCATGAACCGGCTCGCGGCACGACACACACAGCGTCGGCAGCGCGATGTCGAGCGCCAGCCGCGCGGTGCGCAGCCAAGCGCCGCCGACCACGTCGAGCGCGCGCTGAAAGTGTCCGGTAATGGAGCGTGTCGGTGATGCCTCGGCGTCCATGGCTGATGAGGCTAGCGTTTGAGCCGCACGGGCTCAAGGCGCATTGCCTGCGGCAGCGGTCCGGCGTAACCAGCGCGGATGGCAACGACCCCGGCCACGGCCCCGATCCTGTTCGATCGCGCATTGCTTGGCGCGCGGCTGGCGCGCGCGCGGCGCGAGGGGGCGGCGACGTTCCTGCTCGAGCGTGCCACAGAGGACATGGCCGACCGCTTGCTGGCGGTGTCGCGCAGCTTCTCTTCCGCGGCCGACGTCTGGACGCCGGGGGATGGGCTCGCGGACGCCCTGCGTGGGCGAGTCGGATCGGTCGATACGATCGGTTTCGCTGAGACGGAAGCGCTCGGCCTGCCGCCCGAGTCGCTCGATCTCGTGGTCTCCGCGCTGGCGCTCCAGTTCGTCAATGATCTGCCGGGCGTGCTGGCGCAACTTCGCCGGGCGCTGAAGGGCGACGGGCTGCTGCTCGCGGCGATGCTCGGCGGCGATACGCTGACCGAGCTCAGGCAGAGCTTTGCCGCGGCGGAGGCGGAGTGCGAGGGCGGCGTGTCGCCGCGCGTCGCGCCGTTCGCCGATTTGCGCGACATCGGCGCGCTGTTGCAGCGGGCCGGCTTTGCGCTGCCGGTCACCGATGTTGATCGCGTCGTGGTGCGCTACGCCAGCGCGTTCGCGTTGATGGCCGATCTCAGGCGCATGGGCGCGACCAATGTGCTGCGCGAGCGCCGCCACACCCCGACCCGCCGCGCCACCATGCTGCGCATGGCGCAAATCTACGGCGAACGCTTCGCCGACCCCGACGGCCGCATCCGCGCCACCTTCGACATCGTCTGGCTGTCCGGCTGGGCGCCGCATGAAAGCCAGCCGAAGCCGCTCAAGCCGGGTTCGGCGAAGGCGAGTCTCGAGGCGGCGGTGAAGGCTTCATCCTCCCCCTTCAGGGGAGGATGAAGAGATCACAGCAGCAAATCCATCAGATACGGCAGCAGCGGGATGTCCGCGGGCCGCATCGGGACTGTGGCCGTGGCAGAAGTCCGCACAGATGCCATAGCGATCGCCCCCGTGGCGGCGGTTGCTTGCACGATTTCGGAATATTGGAAAAATACCCGTGAGTTGCCCGACGTGTCAAGTCGCCTGGTCGAACGCCGGCCGCCGCCGGCTACTGTGCATGGGGTTGTTTTCGATATTTTGGGTAGCCGCGCTTTCCCCGCAAGCGGGAGAGGCCAAGAAGATCACAGCAGCAGATCCATCAGATGCGGCAGCAGCGGAATGTCCGCCGGCGGCATCGGGTAGTCGCGCAGCTTGCTGGCGCGGACCCAGGCGAGGTTCTGGCCCTCGCGCGCCACCGCCATGCCCTCCCAGCGCCGGCAGATGTAGAGCGGCATCAGCAAATGGAAGGTTTCGTAGGCATGGCTGGCGAAGGTCAGCGGCGCGAGGCACGGCTCGCTCACGGTGATGCCGATCTCCTCATGCAACTCGCGGATCAGGGTCTGTTCCGGCCGCTCGCCGGGCTCGATCTTGCCGCCGGGGAATTCCCACAGTCCCGCCAACGCCTTGCCTTCGGGACGCTGCGCCAGCAGCACGCGCTTGTCGGCATCGACCAGCGCGCAGGCGACGACGAGGGTCAGCTTGATGTCAGCCATGCAGCACGAATATTCCTTCTTAGGTTGCAAGCTTTCATTAACCAGCAACGCGCCGTCAGCCAAACGATTTGTGCCTGCGCGCTTTTTCCGCATTCGCGATAAGTCGGCCTTAATGCGCAGGCGGTAGGGTGAAGGTCCTGATTTATCAGCCCATCATTTTCTCTGCCGACATAACCCATGCGCACCTTGCTCCGGACCGTCAGCCGTTTCCGCCGCGATCGCTCCGGCAACATCGCGATGATCTTCGGCCTGGCCTCGCTACCGCTCCTCGTCGCGGTCGGATGCGCGGTCGACTATTCCCGCGCCAACCAGATCCGCAGCAAGCTGATATCCGCCGCCGACGCGGCGAGCGTCGGATCGGTCGCCAAGGCATCGCCCGGCTTCATCGCAGCCGGCGCCATGACCTCGGACGGCGAGATCTCGGCCGGCGAGGCCGACGCGAAGAAGATCTTCAACGGCAACGTCTTCAACCAGAACGGCTTCACGCTGACCAGCGTGACGCCGACCATGATCAAGAGCGGCGGCACCATCACCTCGACGGTCCAGTTCACCGCCGATGTCCCGACCATGTTCCTCGGCGTGTTGGGGCGGAGCAAGGTGTCGGTGTCGGGCACCTCGACCTCGACCGCGAACATGCCGCTCTATATCGATTTCTATCTGCTGCTGGACAATTCGCCGTCGATGGGGGTCGGCGCCACGCCGACGGACGTCGCCAAGCTGGTCACGGCCACCACCGGCAACAGCTTCAAGCCGAACGACCAGTGCGCCTTCGCCTGCCACGACTACAACGACCCCAACAACTACTACAACCTGGCGAAATCGCTTGGCGTCACGACGCGGATCGACGTGCTTCGCAGCGCGACCCAGCAATTGATGGACACCGCGGCGGCGACCCAGACCTATTCGAGCCAGTTCCGCATGGCGATCTATGACTTCGGCGCGTCCTCGGCGACCTATGGCTTGCGAAGCCTGTTTTCGCTGTCGTCGAGCCTGTCGAGTGCAAAATCGGCGGCCGGCAACATCGATCTGATGGGCGTCTACGGCAACAACGATTCCTACACCGCGGACAAGGACAGCCAGTTCACCGCGATTTTCCCCCAGATCAACAACGCGATCGCAAACCCGGGCGCCGGCACGTCGTCGGCGCCGCTCAAATATCTGTTCTTCGTATCCGACGGGGTCGCCGACGAGCCAAATTCAAGCTGTCTTAAGCCGATCACCGACAGCAATCGCTGCCAGTCGCCGATCAATCCGGCGCTCTGCGATGCGATCAAGAAGCGCAACATCAAGATCGCGGTGCTCTACACCACCTATCTGCAGCTGCCGACCAACAACTGGTACATGACCTGGATCGATCCGTTCAATCAGGGCCCGTTCGGCCCGTCGCCGAACAGCCAGATCGCACAGAACATGCAGGCCTGTGCGTCGCCGGGCTTCTATTTCGAGGTCAGCCCGACGCAAGGCATCGCGGACGCGATGAACGCGCTGTTCAAGAAGGCGGTCGCCGACGCGCGGATCTCGAGCTAGCGAAAGCTCACGCTCTCTCTCCGTCACCCTGAGGAGGCCGCGAAGCGGCCGTCTCGAAGGGTCGACGGCCCGGCTTTCTCCACGCGGCGCTATCAGGGCCGTCCATCCTTCGAGGCTCGCTCCGCTCGCACCTCCAGCGACAAAGGCGAAGCCTTTGCGCGGGGATGACGGGACTCACACCGTCATCGCGAGCGAAGCGAAGCAATCCATCTGTCCGCATGCTCGGACGGGTGGATTGCTTAGTCGCTTCGCTCCTCGCAATGACGGAGGTGATGGGGAAAGCGATTACGACCTGTAATCGCCGTTGATCGCGACATATTCCTTGGTGAGATCGCAGGTCAGCACGCGGTCGCGGGCTTTGCCGAGGCCGAGCGCGACCTTGATCTGGATCTTTGGCGCCTTCATCGCCTCCGACACCTCTTTTTCATTGTAGGACGGATCGCGCGCGCCGCTCTTGGCGACGCGGATGCCGTTGAAGGAGATCGAGAGCTTGTCGCGGTTGGCGGGCTCGCCGGCCTTGCCGACCGCCATCACCACGCGGCCCCAATTGGCGTCCTCGCCGGCGATCGCGGTCTTCACCAACGGCGAATTGGCGATCGACATCGCGATTCTGCGCGCCGACGGTTTTGTCGCCGCGCCCTCGACCACGACCTCGACCAGCTTGCGCGCGCCTTCGCCGTCGCGAGCCACCTGCTCGGACAGATTGGCGAGGATCTGCTGGAACGCCTTGGTGAAGGCCTTCAGCCGCGGGTCGCTGGCGCGCGAAATCTTCGGCGCGCCATTGGCAGCCGCAGCCCCGGTCGCAAACGCGAGCAGGGTGTCCGAGGTCGAGGTGTCGCCGTCGATGGTCAGCGCATTGAAGGTGTCCTCGACGCCGGCCTTGAGCAGCGATTGCAGCACCGACGCCGACAGCGGCGCATCGGTGAAGACGAAGGACAGCATGGTCGCCATGTCGGGCATGATCATGCCGGCGCCCTTGGCCATGCCGTTGATCGTCACCTTGGCCTTGCCGAGCTTGACGGTCGCGGTGGCGACCTTCGGGAAGGTGTCGGTGGTCATGATCGCCTTGGCCGCGTCCATCCACAGATCGGGGGTCGCGGTTTCCGCGAGCTGCGCCAGCACGCCGTCGAACTTGGTGGCGTCGAGCGGCTCGCCGATCACGCCGGTGGAGGCAAGGAAGACGTCCGACGTCGAACAGCCGACCGCCTTCGCCGCGATCTGCGCGGTCAGCGCGGTGGACGCCTTGCCGGTCTTGCCGGTGAAGGCGTTGGCGTTGCCGGAATTGACCACCAGCGCGCGCGCAGCCCCGCCCTTCAGCCTGGCGCGGCACCATTCGACCGGCGCCGACGGGCACTTCGACTTGGTGAAGACGCCGGCCACCGTGGTGCCCTTGTCCATCAGCGCGAGCAGCACGTCGGTGCGGCCCTTGTAGCGGATGCCGGCGGCAGCGGTCGCAAGCCGCACACCCGCGATCACGGGCATCTCGGGAACGTCAGGCGGGGCGAGGGGGGAGACGGCGGTGGACATGGGAGGCTTCCGGCTACGGGGAGGGAAGCGCTGCATAACATCTCGCCGGCTGAAGCGGGAGAGGGCTGCGATGGTGTCATCAATTGTTCAAGGAAGCCGTAGCCCGGATGAAGCGCAGCGTAATCCGGGAAAGTCCATCCTCGGCGGCAGGCGCCCCGGATTGCGCTGCGCTTCATCCGGGCTACGTACGCATCGCCCGCAAAAGCAAATGGCCGGGACGAGCCCGGCCATTGCAACTGCAACAACGTTCGCGAAGCTTACTTCTTCGCCGGCGCCATCTTGTTGTCGGCGGGCTTCGGCGCGTCCTTGGCGGCATCCGCCGGCGCCGTCGCGTCCTTGGCCGTCTCGGCCGGCTTGTCCAGGCGCTCGACCTTGGCGGCCTCGCGCAGCTTGGCGACATAGTCGGCCTGGGCCTTGCGGGTCACATAGGTCTCGATCTGGGCCTTCACCTGCTCGAAGTCGGGCGCCTTGCGGTTGCGCTTTTCCTCGACCTTGATGATGTGCCAGCCGAACTGCGACTTGACCGGATCGGAGATCTTGCCCGGCTCGAGCGTGAAGGCGACCGCGGAAAATTCCGGCACCATCTGTTCCTTGGTGAAGAAGCCGAGGTCGCCGCCGTCGGAGGCGCCGGGATCCTTGGACTTCTTCTTGGCGAGCTCGGCGAAGTCGGCGCCCTTGTCGAGCTCGGCCTTGATCGCCTTGGCCTCGTCCTCGGTCTCGACCAGGATGTGGCGGGCGCGCACCTCCTGCTCGCCGGTGATCTGCTTGGAGGCCTCTTCATAGACCTTCTTCATGGCGTCGTCGGTGGTCGCGGCCTTGCCCTCGCTGGCAAGCAGGCTGTCCATCAACAGGCGGTTGCGGGTGAAGGCGAGCCGCTTCTTGAAGTCGTCATTGTTCTCGATCTTCTTGTCCTCGGCCGCCTTGGACACGATCTTCATGTCGATCAGGAAGGACAGCACGTTGTCCTTGCGGGTCGAGGGGTCCATCTGCTGCAGGCTCGGGCCGAGTTCCTCCTCGGCGAGCGCGACGTCGCTGGCATGGATCTCGGAACCGTTCACCTTCGCCAGCACCGGGTCGGATTCCGCGGCGCGGACCGGGAGGCCGGCAGCCAGCACTGCGACAAGACAGCCCGTGGCGGCCAGGGTGGCGAGGCCGAGGCGCAGGCCGGTTTTGGTTTCCGGAGGCGAGGTGGTCATGCAAAATCCTTGTCTCAAAGGGGGGAAGCTCGAGCGGGGCGGACACTCGCCCAATCGTGTTACATTGGCAACGCGAAAGTCTTGTCAAAATGATGAATTCCTTGACATCTTGGCGGCGTTGACAACCCCCCGACCGGGCCATATCTCTGGCCGACCGTGTCAGTGGTGAGAGCGCTTATTTTGCTGCGTTTTTCGCCGTTGAACCCAGGATGGCCTGTTTCCCACTCAATTGGCGGAGGAGCTCCGGGTCGGGGCTCGAACCGTAGCGCGTCACGGTGAGTTGATAGGCAATCCGGCGGACCATCTCAGGCTGTATTCCAAGACTGAAATTCAAGACTGAAATTCAAAACCGAACCAAGACCGAACTCGAGACCGAAGAACAGGAATTTCGCATGATCGGCGCGCTCGCCCGCAAGTTTTTCGGCTCCGCCAACGACCGTCGGGTCAAGGGGTATCAGTCCCGCGTCAGCGCCATCAACGCCCTGGAGCCCGACCTCGTCAAACTGACGGACGACGAACTCAAGGCCCGCACCGCCGAGTTCAAGCAGCAGCTCGCCGGCGGCAAGACGCTCGACGAGCTCCTGGTTCCGGCCTTCGCCACGGTGCGCGAGGCGGCCAAGAGGACGCTCGGCCAGCGCCATTTCGACGTCCAGCTGATCGGCGGCATGGTGCTGCACGAGGGCGACATCGCCGAGATGAAGACCGGCGAAGGCAAGACGCTGGTTGCGACGCTCGCGGTCTACCTCAACGCGCTCGCCGGCAAGGGCGTCCACGTCGTCACCGTCAACGACTACCTCGCCCGCCGCGACTCCGGCTGGATGGGCCAGATCTATTCGTTCCTGGGGCTGACCACCGGCGTGATCGTGCACGGCCTCGACGACGCCGAGCGCAAGGCCGCCTATGCCTGCGACATCACCTACGGCACCAACAACGAATACGGCTTCGACTATCTGCGCGACAACATGAAGTACCGCCTGGAGGACATGGTCCAGCGCGAGCATTTCTACGCGATCGTCGACGAAGTCGACTCCATCCTGATCGACGAAGCGCGCACGCCGCTGATCATCTCCGGCCCGCTCGACGACCGTTCGGATTTCTACAACACCATCGACACCTTCATGCCGAAGCTCGCCAAGAAGGACGACTTCGAGGTCGACGAGAAGCAGCGCACGGTGACGCTGACCGAAGGCGGCATGGAGAAGCTGGAGAACCTGCTGCGCGACGCCGGCCAGCTCAAGGGCGAGTCGCTGTACGACGTCGAGAACGTGTCCGTCGTGCATCACGTCAACCAGGCGCTGCGCGCGCACACGCTGTTCACGCGCGACAAGGACTACATCGTCCGCGACGACGAGGTCATCATCATCGACGAGTTCACCGGACGCATGATGCAGGGCCGGCGCTATTCGGAAGGCCTGCACCAGGCGTTGGAGGCCAAGGAGCACGTCACGGTCCAGCCCGAGAACCAGACGCTGGCCTCGATCACCTTCCAGAACTATTTCCGGATGTACCAGAAGCTGTCCGGCATGACCGGTACGGCGCTGACCGAAGCCGACGAACTGTTCGACATCTACAAGCTCGAGGTCGTGGAGATCCCGACCAACCTGCCGGTGGCGCGTCTCGACGAGGACGACGAAGTCTACCGCACCCAGAACGAAAAATACGCCGCGATCCTCGCCGAGATCGAGCGCGCCAACAAGCGGTTGCAGCCGGTGCTGGTCGGCACGGCGTCGATCGAGAAGTCGGAAGTGCTTGCCGAGTACCTCAAGAAGCACGGCTACAAGCAGATCGATTTCGGCGCTGAGTCCGGCATGGACAAGCTTTATGCGGCGGCGCGCGCGGGCAAGCCGGCGAAACTGTTCGCGGTGCTGAACGCGCGCTTCCACGAGCAGGAAGCCTACATCGTCGCGGAAGCCGGCGTGCCGGGTGCGATCACGATCGCGACCAACATGGCCGGCCGCGGTACCGACATCAAGCTCGGCGGCTCGCTCGAGATGCGGATCCAGCAGGAGACCGCCGCGATCACCGACGAAGCCGAGAAGGCGAAGAAGATCGAGCTGATCAAGGCCGACATCGAGCGCTTCCGCGAACTGGTGCTGAAGGCGGAAGAGGATTTCGAGGTCGAGCCCGCCAAGGGCAACAAGCCCGCCAAGACGGTGAAGAAGCCGGGCGGCCTCTACATCATCGGCTCCGAGCGCCACGAATCCCGCCGCATCGACAACCAGCTGCGCGGCCGTTCCGGCCGCCAGGGCGATCCCGGCCGCTCGAAATTCTTCCTGTCGCTGGAAGACGATCTGATGCGCATCTTCGGCTCCGACCGGCTCGACAGCATGCTGCAGCGGCTCGGGCTGCAGGAAGGCGAAGCCATCATCCATCCCTGGATCAACAAGGCGCTCGAGAAGGCGCAGCAGAAGGTCGAGGCGCGCAACTTCGACATCCGCAAGAACCTCTTGAAGTTCGACAACGTCCAGAACGACCAGCGCAAGGTGATCTTCGACCAGCGCATCGACCTGATGAAGGACGACAGCGTCGTCGAGACCGTGACCGACATGCGCCATGCCTTCGTCGAGGACGTGGTCGCCAAGCACATCCCCGAGCACGCCTATGCCGAGCAGTGGGACACCGCGGGCCTCAAGGAAGAGTTGAAGCGCGTGCTCGATGTCGATTTGCCGGTCGACGAATGGGCCAAGGAAGAGGGCATCGCCGACGAGGAGTTGCTCAACCGCATCGAGAATCATGTCGACGAGCGCATGGCGGCCAAGGTCGCGCAGTGGGGCCCCGACGTGATGCGCTACGTCGAGAAGACCATCCTGTTGCAGACGCTCGACCATCTCTGGCGCGAGCACCTGATCATGCTCGACCATCTGCGCCAGGTGATCGGCCTGCGCGGCTACGGCCAGCGCGATCCGTTGCAGGAGTACAAGACCGAAGCCTTCAATCTCTTCCAGGAGATGAGCGCGCATCTGCGCGAGGCCGTCACCGCGCAGCTGATGCGGGTCGAGATCGTGCCGCCGGATGAGCCTGCGATGCCGCTGCCGCCGATGGAAGCGCACAAGCTCGATCCCCACACCGGCGAGGATGAGTTCGCCCAGGCCCGCCTGACCGAGGCCACCTACGCCCAGGCCTCGCTGGCGCCGGGGATGCCCGCCGCCGACCGCAATCCGAATGACCCGACAAGCTGGGGCAAGGTCGGCCGCAACGAGGACTGCCCCTGCGGGTCAGGCAAGAAGTACAAGCACTGCCACGGCCGCTACGCGTAAGCCGCCGCAAGCCCTGACGCGGCGGGCGATGCGCCCGCCGTCGAGGCTACATCGCCGTCAGCCGGCGAAGGCCTTGTCGAGATCGGCGATGATGATCTTCTGCATCTTCAGCATCGCCTGCATCGCGCGATCGGCCGCCTTGCGGTCGGGATCGCCGAGATAGCGGCTCAGCGCCGTCGGGATCACCTGCCAGGACAGGCCGAAGCGGTCCTTGAGCCAGCCGCAGCGCGATTCCTGGCCGCCGTCGGTGAGCTTCTCCCAGAAGTAATCCACCTGCTCCTGGGTCTCGACGCTGAGGAAGAACGACACCGCCTCGTTGAATTTGTGCTGCGGGCCGCCATTGAGCGCGTAGAACCGCTGCCCCTCGAGCTCGAAGCTCGCCATGAAGTCGCTGACGGTCTCGATCTTGGCGTTCGGAAACACCGATTTGTAGAAGGCGATGGCGTCGCGGACGTTGTTGTCGAGCCAGAGGAACGGCGTGATCGAAGTCATGACGGGGGAATCCTTGTGATCGATGAGGAGGATGAGCCGGAACCGCGCGCACAGCGTTAGCGCATTCGGAGGACGCGCCCGCGACCGGCACTCCGACATGTTGACCGGACTTTTTGTTGGAGCCTCCCGGCATGGCTGTCTGTCGGCGAGGCGGTATTTTCGCGATTTGGGGTTCTCCGGTAACCCTGCGCTAAGCCCGCCGACGGTCCGGCCACTGCCCAAAGTCGGAGTTGGCTCGTCCAATCAATCACTTGTTAGTGCTCTGTGCTTCAATATTGCCGGGCGCGTCGGGTGAGCCGCCAACGCGCATCAAAGCGTCTCTTTGATCAAGGCTCGATCAGGAGGCCGCGCCTTGCAGACCGCGACGACTATGCCGGGCCGCTACTATCCGGCGATCTTCGTGCTGGCGTCGGCCACGCTGGCCTATCAGATCCTCATTACCCGCTTCTTCAGCGTGATGGTGCATTACCATTTCGCTTTCGGGGCCATCGCGCTTGCGATGTTCGGGCTGACGCGCGGTGCAATGAAGGTTTATGAGGACTCCACCCGTTATGCGCCGGAGCGTGTGGCGCCGGAATTTGCCCGTCATGCCGTGCGGTTCGCGATCAGCGGCGTCGCCGTCATGGTCGCCTTTCTGTATGCGCCGCTGGTCGTGCCCGACGCATATGCCATGTCCGCGCTCGCCGTGGTGGCGCTGGCTTTCACCATTCCGTTTGCCGAGGGCGGCATCTGCATCACGCTTCTCCTGACCCGGCTGCCCAATGTCGGGGGCTGGCTTTACGCTGCCGATCTGGTCGGCGCCGCGGTCGGATGCCTCGGCATCATCTTCGTGCTGTTGGTGATCGATCCGGTCAGCGCAACGCTGTGGATCGGCGCCTGCGCCGCGGCCGTCGGCTGGTTCGTGGTCGGTCACGGCGAAGGCCGAAGCGATATGCGCCTGAGCCGCAACGCCGCGCTTGGTCTCGCCGCGCTCGCCGCCGTTCACACCGCGCTGGCCGCAACCGGCGGCAGCCATCTTGGCGTGATCTGGGCCAAGGGCACCCAGCAGACCGGAACGTTGTTCGAGCGCTGGAACACCTATTCGCGCATCCGCGTGACCGATCTCGGGCTCACGCTTCCGTTCGGCTGGTCCTTCTCGCGCACCCCGGATACCAGGATCGAGCAGCTCTATCTCGACATCGATGCCGACGCGGCGACGCCGATCACCCGCTTCTCCGGCGATCTGACGAAGGTTTCCTATCTCAAGGACGACGTCATCAACGCGCCCTATCTGGTGCAGCAACGGCCGGGTGACGTGGCCGTGGTCGGCGTCGGCGGCGGCCGCGACATCCTCTCCGCCCTCTATTTCGGCGCCCAGCGAATTCACGGCATCGAAATCAATCCCGCGATTTTCGAAGTGCTGACCGACAAGTTCGCCGATTATTCGGGTCATCTCCATCGCCAGCCCGGCGTGTCGCTGGTCAATGCGGAAGCGCGCAGTTACATCAACCACTCGCCCGATCGCTACGACCTGATCCAGATCTCGCTGATCGACACCTGGGCCGCCACCGCGGCCGGCGGGCTGACGCTGACCGAGAACCGGCTCTACACCGTGGAGGCGTGGGACGATTTCTTCCGCGCATTGAAGCCGGGTGGCATGCTCTCGGTGTCGCGCTGGTACGAACCGACGGCCTATCGCGGCGAGTTCTATCGCCTGATTGCGATCGCGGCCGAGGCGCTGCAGCATCAGGGCGTGCCGATGACCGAATTGTCGCAGCATGTGATTGCGGCGAATGTCGGCAGCGTCGTCACGGTCATGACCCGGCCCGAGGCGTTCACGGCGGCGCAATGGCAGGGCGCGCGCGACCGGCTGGAAGCACAGGGATTCAAGCTGCTGCTCGGGCCTGGCATCGCGTATGACAGTGTGACCTCGACCCTTCTATCGGGCAAGGCCGACCAGAGCTTCCTTGATTCATTACCGGCAAACATCGCGGCCTCGACCGACGACAAGCCATTCTTCTTCTATACCGCGCGACTTGCCGATCTGTTCCTCAAGAACGGCTTCGAGGCGCAGAACAACGCAGCGCTCGGCATCATCAAATGGGTGCTCGTCTTCCAGTTCGGCATCTGCATCTACTACATCGGCATTCCCTTCACGCGCCTGATGCGGCGGATGCCGGTGGCCACACTGGCGCCGCCGGTGGCCTATTTCGCCGCGATCGGCATGGGCTTCATGCTGATCGAGATTTCGCAGATGCAACGGCTGATGGTGTTCCTCGGCCACCCGGTCTACGGGCTCAGCGTCGTGCTGTTCACGATCCTGCTGTTCGGCGGTATCGGCAGCGCCACGGTGGGTGCCGCGCCTTCGCGGCCGGCCATGTTGATCGCTCGCCTCGTGGCGCTGGGCGCAACGCTGGTGGCCGCAGGCCTGCTGACGCCGGCCGTCACCGCTTGGGCGCGCTCCGCGCCGACCGACATCCGCATCCTGGTGTCGGTCGCGCTGCTGGCCCCGCCGGCTTTCTGCATGGGCATGATGTTCCCGCTGGGCCTCGGCATCTGGCGGCGGCATGACAGGCTGCTGCCTTTCTTCTGGAGCACCAACGGCATCACCTCGATGCTTGCTTCCGTGCTCGGCATGGCGCTGTCGATCCAGTTCGGCATCACCACGACATTCGCACTCGGCGTCTGCTGCTATGTGGTGTGCGCGATCATGATCGTCGGCAACCGGCTGGCCCATCCGGTCGCTGATACCGCCCTCAAGCCGGTGCGGCCGGCGGGCCTTGTGGCGCAGGACGAGGTGGCGTCGTAGCGGAGGCTGTTGCCTCAGTTCGCGCTGCCGATCAGGCTTTCCAGCAGCCGCTTGAGCTCGGTGGTCGACTTGTCGCCATAGCTCTCGACGATATGCTCTTCCTGGCTCACCGCCAGCGAGTTCAGCCGGCGGCACAGCGCCTTGCCGCGGTCGGAGACGAACATCAGCACCTTGCGGCGATCCTTCGGATCCTGCACGCGATAGACGAGGGCGTCCGACACCATGCGGTCGATCATCTTGGTCAGCGTCGGATGGTTGAGCAGCACCGCGTCGGCAAGCTCGCCCATCGAGTGTCCGTTGCCGTCGGACAGCACTTTGAGGATGCGCCACTGCTCGACCGGCACGCCTTCCTTGGCCAGCCGCGTCTCCAACTGCCGGTTGATCTCCCGGTTGGCTTGCGCGAGCAGGTAGGTGAGGTGTTCGGTGATCGGGGAATTTTCTTTCGGCGGTTTAGCCACGGCGTGAGACCTGGTTCCTGACCCGGTGAATGAATGTCCGGCAACTCATGCCATTTCTATATGCACTTCAATTGTTGAATATTCAATATTTTCCCCTAGGATATTCCCCCAACCAAGGGGCGGATGCCGCGACCGCCCGCTGGCTGCGTTGCGTACTGCTTCCCAGACAGGAGTTGGCGTGCTCTCGACGGTCTCCTTCCAGGCGTATGGCGGCATGCCCGTCGCGCCGCCGCACCTGTTTCGAAATCCGTCGTCCTGTGCGGCCGATCTCGCTTTGACCGTCAAGCCGGGGTCCTCGCGCCGTGGCGGCACCGACGGCAAGCTTAGGATCGGCAATTTCATCACCTTCTCCGGCGCGCCCGGAATCTGGGGGCCGATCTCGGCCAACAGCGTCATGCTCGCGGTTGCCGAGATCAACCGGCGCGGCGGCATCCGCGGCCGCGAGGTCGAATTGTCGATGTACGACGCCGGCGGGCCGATCGAGGAGGTGGTGCGCCGCGCCGAGCGGGCGATCGCGTTCGACGAGATCGACGTCATCATGGGCTCGCATATCTCGGCGGTCCGCCTCGCGCTGCGCAAGGTCACAGCCGGCCGCATCCCCTATGTCTACACGCCGGTCTATGAGGGCGGTGAGCGGACGCCCGGCGTGATGGCGATCGGCGAGACGCCGCGCGCTGAAAGCCGCCCGGCGATCCACTGGCTCACCGAGGTCAAGAAGGCGCAGCGCTGGTACCTGATCGGCAGCGACTATGTCTGGCCCTGGCAATCGCATCGCGCGGTGAAGCGCTACATCAAGGAGGCCGGCGGCCAGGTGGTCGGCGAGGAATTCGTCCCGCTCGGCGAGGACGATCACGAGCCGCATCTGGCGCGGATCCGCGCCGCACGGCCCGATGTCGTGCTGATCACCCTGATCGGGACCGATAGCATCACCTTCAACCGCGCCTTCGCCGCCGCAGGGCTCGCCGCCACCACCTTGCGTTATGCGGGCGCGATGGACGAGACCGTGCTGCTCGGCATCGGGCCGGACGCGACCGAGAATTTGTTCTGCGCCTCCGGCTATTTCGGCTGCGTCGATTCGCGCGCCAATGACGAGTTCCAGATCAGCTACCGCGCGATGTTCGGGGCGCACGCGCCGCCGATCGGCTCGGTCGGACAGTCGAACTATGAGGGGATGCGCTTTCTCGAAGCGGCGGCCAACCGGGCCCGCTCGCTGTCGACGGGCCCCTTGTCCGCTGCGGCGCGCAACCTCGTCTATAGCGGCGCCCGCGGCACCGTGACCATTCGCGACGGCCGTGCCGAAATGCCGATCTATCTTGCCGAGGCCGACGGTCTCGACTTCAATGTGATCAAGACGATCTAGCGTGGCACCGTCGCCCGTGAGGGCGATGCCGTGAGCGGCGTGCGGGTGCCGGACAGGAGCAGGTGTGCATTCGACGCCCAACGTCATGGCAAGAAACCTGAACCACAGGGGTGGCGGCCTCCCGTTCCCGCCATCCCTGCTGTTCAGGAACTTGGCGTCGGCGGCCTCCGATCGCCTGCTTGCGCCGATGGATCGTGGCGGGTTCGGTCCGCGCGGCGCGCGCAACCGGCTGCGGATCGGGGGCTTCGTCTGTTGCTCCGGTTCGCCCGGGATGTGGGGGCCGGCCGCGACCTCGACCGCGCAGCTCGCCGTTGCGGAAATCAACCGGCGCGGCGGCATCCTCGGCCGTGAGATCGAGTTCTCGGTCTACGACGCCGGCGGCCCAATCGACGAGGTGATCGACCGCGCCGAGCAGGCGATCGCCTCCGACGAGGTCGATCTCATCATGGGCATGCACACCAGCGCGGTGCGTGTCGCGCTGCGTAACCTCATCACCCGCAGCAAGATCCCCTACATCTACACGCCGGTCTATGAAGGCGGCGAGCGGACGCCGGGCGTCATTGCGATCGGCGAGACGCCGCGCTGGCAGAACCGGCCGTCGATCCACTGGCTGGCCGAGGCGAAGCGCGCCAAACGCTGGTACCTGATCGGCAGCGACTATGTCTGGCCCTGGCAGTCGCATCGTGCGGTGAAGCGCTACATCAAGGAGACCGGCGGCCTCGTGGTCGGCGAGGAGTTCGTGCCGGTCGGCGAGGACGATCACGAGGCGCATCTGGAGCGGATTCGCGCGGCGAAGCCCGACGTCGTGCTGATCTCGCTGATCGGCACCGACGGCGTGACCTTCAACCGCGCCTTCGCCGACGCCGGGCTTGCCGCCACCACGCTGCGCTTTGCCGGCTGTTTCGACGAAACCGCGCTGCTCGGCATCGGCGCCGACAAGACCGAGAACCTGTTCTGCGCCTCCGGCTATTTCCCCTCGGTCGGCTCGCAGGCCGGCGACGATTTCAGGGACCGCTATCGCGCGATGTTCGGTCCGTTCGCGCCGCCGGTCGGATCGTGCGGCGAGTCCGCCTATGAAGGTTTCTGCCTGTTAGAGGCTGCCGCCAACCGCGCCGGCACGCTCGACCTGCGGCCGCTGCTCGCGGCGGCGGACAATCTCGTCTACCGCGGCCCGCGCGGTCCGGTCATGGTACGCAATGGCCACGCCAGGATGCCGATGTATCTGGCCGAAGCCGATGGCCTCGACTTCAGGGTGATCAAGGCGATTTGACGCCGGATGCGACAGCCTGCCTAACCGATCCATGAAATAATACTTGAAAAGGAAAATATTTCCGTTTTCAATACAACAACGGGGTGAGCGGTTCGCGCGGGGCAAACGCGCCGCTGCTGCTTCGTGCCCAAGGGATCCGATACAGGAATCAAATCCCAGAGATCAAAAGCTTCAGGAGAGCGCCGTGACCGTCGTCCTTCCCACGCCAACGCAACTTCGTGCCGTCGCCGAGCAGTGCGGCCTGTCCCTGACCGATGAGGACGTGGCCTCGTTCCGCGGCCTGATGCAGGGCTCGGTCGATGCCTACAACCTCGTCGCCCAGATGCCGGACGAACTGCCCGAGGTGAAATATCCGCGCACGCCCGGCTATCGTCCGGCACCGGAAGACAACAAGCACAACGCCTGGTACCGCAAGTCGACGGTGAAGGGCGCGGCCTCCGGCAAGCTCAAGGGCAAGACGGTGGCGCTGAAGGACAACATCATGCTGGCAGGCGTGCCGATGACCAACGGCTCGTCGACGCTGGAAGGCTATATCCCCGATTTCGACGCCACCATCGTCACCCGCATGCTGGATGCCGGCGCCGAGATCGCCGGCAAGACGCACTGCGAGCATTTCTGTCTGTCCGGCGGCAGCCACACCGGCTCCTACGGGCCGGTGCACAATCCGCACAAGATGGGCTATTCGGCCGGCGGCTCGTCGTCGGGCTCGGGCGTGGTGGTTGCGCTCGGCGAGGTCGACATGGCGATCGGCGGCGACCAGGGTGGCTCGATCCGCATGCCGTCCTCGTTCTGCGGCACCTACGGCATGAAGCCGACCTGGGGCCTCGTGCCCTACACCGGCATCATGCCGATCGAGATCTATGTCGACCACACCGGCCCGATGACCGCGACCGTGGAAGACAACGCGCTGCTGCTCGAAGTGCTGGCCGGCGACGACGGCTATGATCCTCGGATCAAGGCGCCGAAGGTCGACGACTACACCAAGGTGCTCGGCAAAGGCGTCAAGGGCATGAAGATCGGCATCGTCAAGGAAGGTTTTGAGCAGCCGACGGCGGAGGCCGCGGTGAATGAGAGCGTGCATGAGGCGGCCAAGCGCTTCAAGGACCTCGGCGCCAGCGTCGAGACGGTGTCGATCCCGATGCACATGCTCGGCGGCGCGATCTGGACGCCGATCGGTACCGAAGGCCTGACCCAGACCATGATGTTCGGCGACGGCTACGGCCTCAGCCGCGGCGATCTCTATTCGACCTCGCTGATGGATTTCCATCGCGGCTGGCGCCGTCAGGCGGATTCGCTGTCCGAGACCACGAAGCTGTTCATGATGCTCGGCACCTACATCAACAACACCTTCGGTCCGCGCTTCTACGGCAAGGCGCTCAACATCTCCCGCCGGCTGGCCGCAGCCTATGACAAGGCCTTTAAGGACTACGATCTGCTGCTGATGCCGACCACGCCGATGAAGGCGACGAAGTTGCCCGAGGCCAATGCCAGCCGCGAGGAGTATGTCGCCCGCGCGCTGGAAATGATCTCCAACACGGCGCCGTTCGACATCACCCATCACCCGGCGATGTCGCTGCCCTGCGGCATGGTCGATGGCTTGCCGGTCGGCCTGATGCTGGTCGGCCGGATGTTCGAGGAATCCACCATCTACCGTGCCGCGCACGCCTTCGAGCAGGCCGGCGACTGGAAGAAGATGTGAGGCGCCGCTTGTCGCAGAAACAGGCCGAACGGATCGGGCACCATGGCTAGCACCTTCGCCGCGGTGTTCGAGATCGTGAGCTTCGGCGCGATCATCGTGCTGGTCGTGCTCGGGCTCGGCATCATCGCCAGCATGATGGGCATCTTTAACTTCGCGCAGGGCGAATTCGTTCTGCTCGGGGCCTATGTCACCTATCTGGCCTACGCCCATGGCGCACCGGTCTGGGTCGGCATGGTTGCCGCGCCCTTTGTGGTCGGCGCGCTCGGCTTTGTGCTGGAGGCGCTGATCATCAGGCGGTTCTATGCCGCGCCGATCGTGGCGATGCTCGGCACCTATGCGCTCGGGCTGATCATCCGCGAAAGCGTCCGCGGCCTGATCGGCGGCTTCTATCTCACGGTGCCGGAGCCGATCGGCGGTTCGATCGACCTCGGCTCCGTCCACATCTCGGCCTGGCGCTTCACCATCATCGTGATCACGCTGCTGGTGATGGGCGGCTGCTATCTGCTGCTGGCGCGCACGAGCTTCGGGCTTCGGGTCCGCGCCACACTGGAAAACCCGGCGCTGGCGCGCGCGTCGGGCATCTCGACGCCGCTGATCTACGGCGCGACCTTTGCGTTCGGCGCGGCCTTGGCCGGGCTTGCCGGCGCGCTGATCGTGCCGGTGTTCAGCCTGTTTGCCGATCTCGGCATCCGCTTCCTGATCCAGGGCTTCGTCGCCGTGATGGTCGGTGGGGTCGGCTCCTTCATCGGTCCGGTCGCCGGCGCCGGCGTCATCGGCACGCTCAGCGCGGCGCTGCCATGGGTCATGTCTCCCGTCGTCGCCGACGTCCTCGTCTTCGTGCTCGCCATCGCCTTCATCAAATTCCGGCCGCAAGGCCTCATTGCTGGGAAAGGGGTCTAATCACCATGTCGATTGAACGCATGAATCTCACGCGCCGCCGCTTCATGAGCAATTTTGCCTTTGCGACCGGCGCGCTCGCGACCGGGGTCGGAAGCTGGGTGGTGAGGCCCGATTGGGCCAACGCCGCCGAGGGCCCGATCAAGGTCGGCATCGCGACCGACCTGACCGGCCCGATCGCCTATGCCGGCAATGCCGACGCCAACGTCGCCAAGATGGTGATCAAGGAGATCAACGCCGGCGGCGGCCTGCTCGGACGGCCGCTCGAGCTCTACATCGAAGACACCGCCTCGAACGAATCGGTCGCGGTCGGCAACGTCCGCAAGCTGATCCAGCGCGACAAGGTCGACATGGTGCTGGGCGGCATCACCTCGTCGATGCGCAACGCGATCAAGGACCCGATCGTGGCGCGCGGCAAGACGCTCTACATCTATCCGCAGCTCTACGAGGGTAAGGAGTGCACGCCCTATCTGTTCTGCACCGGACCGACGCCGGCGCAGCAATGCGATGAGTTCATTCCCTGGCTGATCAAGAACGGCGGCAAGAAGTTCGCGCTGCCGAGTGCCAACTATGTCTGGCCGCATACGCTCAACGTCTACGCCCGCAAGGTGATCGAGGATAACGGTGGCGAGGTCGTGTTCGAGGAGTATTACCCGCTCGACCAGGTCGACTTCTCGTCGACCGTCAACCGGATCATCTCGAACAAGGTCGACGTGGTCTTCAACACCGTGATCCCGCCGGGCGTCGGCCCGTTCTTCAAGCAGCTTTATGAAGCCGGCTTCCTCAAGAACGGCGGGCGGCTCGCCTGCGTCTACTATGACGAGAACACGCTCAACATCAATCAGGCCAGCGAGATCGAGGGGCTGGCGAGCTGCCTCGATTACTTCAAGGTGCTGACCAAGGAGGATACGTTCAACGCCAAGATCCAGGCGGCCTATGAGAAGGATTTCCCGGGCAACTTCCTGTTCGCGGCCGGCAGCGCCGCCACCGGAACCTATCGCGGCCTCAAGCTGTGGGAAGCCGCGGTCAAGGAAGCCGGCAAGGTCGACCGCGACTCGGTTGCAGCCGCGCTCGACCACGCCAAGATCGCCGAAGGGCCCGGCGGACCCGCCGAAATGGTTCCGGGCAAGCGTCACTGCAAGATGAAGATGTACACCGCTGTTGCCAAAGGCGGGAACTATGAGATCGTGGCGCGCAGCGCCGGTCTCGTCGATCCCAAGGAATGCTGAGCAATCCATGGGTGGAGCAGAGCAGGCCGTCGCACGCATCGGTGAGGAACCGGATGTCGTGACAGGTGAGGGTGCACCGGCCGCGCGCGCGCCGGCGGGACAGGCATCGGCAGGATGGAAGGTCCTGCCGATCGTGGAAGGGCTGGTGCTCTTGATCGCACTGGTCCTGCCATGGGTGCTGCAGGATTATCTCACGGTGTTCGCCACCCGCGTAGTGATCCTCGCGCTGTTCGCGCTGTCGTTCGATCTGGTGTGGGGCTATGCCGGCATCATGAGCTTCGGCCAGGCGCTGTTTTTCGGCGCCGCCGGCTACGGCGTGGCGCTGATGGCGCGCGACCTCAACGTCACCTCGATCCTTCTGATCCTGCCTGCCGGCATGTTGATCGGCCTCACCGCGTCGCTGCTGCTCGGCGGCTTCCTGCTGCTCGGGCGCTATCCCTCGAGCGTGATCTTCGTCTCGCTCGGCACCCTGACTGGCTCCTATGCGGCCGACCGGCTGGCGCGCGGCTGGTATTATCTCGGCGGCCAGAACGGCATCCCGTCGATCCCGCCGCTCACGCTCGGCAGCTACGAGTTCGAGGAGGGGCCGGTCTATTACTACATGGTGCTCGGCATCCTCGTGGTCGTCTATCTACTGTGCCGGTTCCTGGTCCGCTCGCAATTCGGCCTCGCGCTTGCGGGCCTGCGCGAGAACGAGCAGCGCATCGCCTTCTTCGGCTACAAGGCGCAGCATCTGAAGGCGATCATCTTCGCGGTCGGCGGCACCATCGCCGGCCTCGCCGGCAGCCTCTATGCCTTCCACGAAGGCTTCGTCTGGCCCAACATGCTGGGCGTCGTGTTCTCGACCCAGGTCGTCCTCTATGTGTTGTTCGGCGGCTCCGGCACGCTGATCGGCGCGGTGATCGGCACCGTGATCATCGAGGGCGTCAGCTTCTGGCTGTCGGACAATTACCGCGATGTCTGGCCGATCATCCTCGGCGTGCTGCTGCTGCTCGTGATTATGTTCCGCCCGCTCGGGCTGGTCTCCTTCGTGCTCGGCGAGCGCGAGCGGGTCGGCAGCTTCGGCAAGGGACCAAACAAGAAGGGCCCAAACAAGGCGCCAAAGCCAAAGGAGACCGGCAATGCCGCTCCTTGAGGCGCAAGGGATCAGCAAGGTGTACGGCAAGCTCACCGCGCTCGACGGTGCGGCGCTGACCGTCGGCGAGAACGAGTTTCACGGCCTGATCGGCCCCAACGGCTCGGGCAAGAGCACGCTGATGAAGTGCGTCGCCGGCGCCGAGGTGCCGACCACGGGCAAGGTCTCGTTCGTCAACACCGACATCACGGCATTCACGCCGACCGAGCGCGCCCGCGCCGGCATGAGCCTGAAATTCCAGATCACCTCGGTGCTGCCGACGCTGACGCTGTACGACAACATCCTGCTGGCGCTGCAGGCGCATTCGTCGCTGTTCGATCTCGTGCTCTCGCGCACCCGCAACAGGCTGCACGATCAGGTCATGACGATGCTGACCCAGTTCCGTCTCGCCGACCGCGCGCATGATGCCGCGGCCGCGCTGTCGCACGGCCAGCAGCAATGGCTCGAGATCGCGATGGCGCTCGCCGGCAAGCCGCGGCTGTTGCTGCTGGACGAGCCGACCGGCGGCATGAGCCTCGAGGAGCGCCGCGTCACCGGCGAGCTGTTGCAGCCGATCAAGCAGCATTGCTCGCTCGTCATCGTCGAACACGACCTCGATTTCATCCGCGACATCTGCGACCGCCTCACGGTGCTCGACCAGGGCAAGGTGCTGGCGTCGGGCACGGTCGCGGAAATCCAGGCCAACAAGAGTGTCCAGGAGATTTATCTTCGCCGTGCCTGACCAGTCCTTCCTCGATATCCGGCATCTCGATGCCGGTTATGGCCGCAGCCAGGTCCTGTTCGATGTCAACATCGGCATTCCCTGGCGCGGCGGCGTCGCCGTGCTCGGCCGCAACGGCGCCGGCAAGACCACGCTGATGAAGACCATCGTCGGCGAGCTCGCGAGCTCGCAGGGCGAACTGTTCTTCGACGGCCGCGACATCACCCGCCGCCGCACCGAGGAGCGCGTGCGCTCCGGCATCGGCTATGTGCCACAGGAGCATTCGGTGTTCGCCCGCCTGTCGGTGCGCGACAACCTCGCGGTCGGCTCGCTGACCAATTCCGATATGAGCGCGGTCGATCGCGTGCTCGAGATCTTCCCCAAGCTCGGCCAGCGCCTCGACCAGCCGGCCGGCACGCTGTCCGGCGGCGAGCGCAAGATGCTGGCGATCGGCCGCGCCATGCTCGGCAATCCGAAATTGCTGCTGTTGGACGAGCCGACCGAAGGCGTCTGGATCGGCGTGATCGAGGAGATCACCGAGCGGCTGATCGAGCTTGCCAAGAGCATCTCGGTCGTGATCGTCGAGCAGCACCTCGACCTCGCGCTGCGCGTCGCCGACTATGCCTATGTGCTGGACCGCGGCCGCGTCGCGCTGCAGGGCGGCGCAGGCGAGGTGCGCAACGACCCGGAACTGCTGCGGTATCTGGCGCCGTAGCCGTACGGGAAGCGGCTGTTTGCGGCGGGATCGGTTCTGCCTGGCAAAGGCGTCTGCGGTGCAGTGGTCTGGCCTTCCCATTCCCGGCTCAGCTCTGAGCGTCCCGGCCCCGCGATGATCAAAGCCGTCACCAAGGCTTCGCTATTTTGACAAGGGTCAACGCAGACCCGGCAGGAGAGTGCTGAATGCCTCGCGGGCTCCCAGCTGTGTCCTGGAGCCGCAGCCGATTTTTTGCGCTTGTTGGATCTGGCTGATCGAGCGGGGATAATCTTGACGAAGGAACGGCAGGCAGAAGATGCGGCGGATGCATTCCGGCTCCTGCGGGCCTTTCGCGCGATCCGGGACCGTGCCGCACGACGACGCATCGTCGAGACGGTTGAAGCGATCGCTAATGATCGCGCACCGGCTGGCGATGCAACGTCGTTCGCCATTGACCAAAAATAGAACGCGACGAGCCAACCCATTATCGGGCTCCCAGGCGGCTGACTATTGGCCCGTTGCGAAGGCAGGCGGCCAGCCTTTTCGTCCGGTGCGGCCATGTCCCTCGCGGCTGCGGCCGCCGCCGTCTCGCGCGCGCCGGCGGACCCCTGCAAGGGCCTCAGGGATCCCAGCCGAAGCAGTGGAATCCCGGTTCCCCAGGAACGAAGAGCCCCGGCTGCCGTTGGGCCGCGGGAGGAATTCACCGATGCGTTATCTTTCGATCATAACCCTTTGTGTCGCTGCCGTGATGAGCAGCAGTGCCGCGCTGGCGCAGCATGCCGGCACCAAGTCCGAACAATCCGCGTGCTCGCGCGACGCACAGCGCTTCTGCCGCAAGGACCTCGGCAATGACGGCGCCGTACAAAACTGCCTTCAGATGAAGCGGGCCAGCCTGAGCTCAAGCTGCAAGAAGGTCTTCGAAAGCCACGGCATGTAACCGTCACGGCGCAGAACTTCCTGTCGATCAAGGCGACGGCGTTCCGCCGACGTGCTCGATGAGGTGTGCCCGCGAGGGCGACGGCTCGAACCGGTCGGCGAAGTATTGCGTTTCGTGGACGACCAGCCCGTCGCGGAATTCCATGATGCTCACCGAGTAGGACGGGATGCCGTCATAGGTCAGCACGAATTCGGTGACCCAGAGATCGCCGCCGCCGATCATGCGCTGGACCGTGAAGCGCTTCTTGCTCGGCTGAACCGTCCGGCTCTGCTGAATGTTGCGCCGGCCACGGATCCGCTCGCCCGATTGCGGATAGTCGAGCACTGCATCCTCGCGATAGATCTCGTGCTCGCGCTCGAAATCGCTCGCGTCCGACGCCTCCCAATGGCGCTCCAGCGCCATCCGCAGGGTTCGATCATCCATCGCAATCTCCCGGCTGTGCCCGCGTGCATGATCTGGCGATCATCTACGCGTGGTTGGCAAGAGGAATGTGGTGGCGAAGGGAGGCTATGATTGAGAGATCATGTCGCGAGAATGCGGAACCCCACTGGCCGCGCGACACATTCGGTGTCGTTCCGGCCTTGAGACGAGACCCATAACCACGAATGCGAATTGTCTTGAAAAGCTGTGGCCACAGCGCGCTTCAACAACACGGCGTGTGGTTATGGGTCCCTGCTTTCGCAGGGACGACACCTTGTGCTGTTCGAAGTGCTGATCGGAGACGACGAGCGCCGCGGCGCAAGACGGCCGCGCTTACTTCACCGCGGAGAAGCGGGTGTCGAACGAGTTGGTCTGCACGACCGGCGCGGAGCCGGCGAGCTGGGTCGACGACGCCGCGGGGGCCGGCGCGGCGGCCGCAGTGTTGGTTGTCTGCGGCTTCGGCGCGGGCTTGGCGGCCTGCTTCGGCTCGGCCTTGGGTGCGACGCGAACCACCGATTGCGGCTTGGCCTCGGCGACCTTCGGCTTGGCCGGTGCCGCAGCGACCGGAGCCGGCGGCGATGCCGTCATCTTGCTGGCGTCGGCGGTGCCGCCGATGCCGACCTTCTGGGCAAAGCTCGAGAAGAAACCCTCGGACTTGTCGGACGTGTTGGCCGAGGCAACGCGGGCAGTCGACGACGTCGTCGCAACGACCGGCTCGTCCTGCTGGACCGCGAGATTGGGTTTGGGCGGATTGACCGTGCCGGGGATCGTGCCGGGCGCGCGCGCCAGCGACATCGACTGCAGCGCCTGGCTGTCGCCGCCTTCGGACAGACCGGTGTTTCCTTCGGGAATCTTCGAGGCGAAGATCGCGTTCATGCCGCCGTCGATGCCGGTGTTGAGGCGCGCCACCGGCGTGCCCTTGGACACCAGCTTGGCGGTCTCGGCGGCGTCCTGCTGCTCCCTCTCGCGCACGGCGCTCGCGATCTCCTCGGGGATCACATAGGCCGGACACTTCGCGGAGGCGTCGAACACCGGATCGCGCGTTGCGTTCGGCGCCTTGACGGCATCGAACACGTACTTCTTCTCGCAGAAGTCGACCCTCGGCTCCTGCTTCGTCACCTCGAAATGATCATAGCCTTCCTTGATCATCTTCCAGAAAGGCATGTTCGGATTGTTGCGGTGCTTGGCCATGTTCACCGGCGTCATCCGGAACGGATAGGCCTGCAGCTGGAACGCCTTCTGGCCGCCGAAGAACGACTCGCGGCCGAGCGAATAGATTTCCGCGATCTGCTCGTCGGTCATCGCGTAGCAGCCGCGCGAGGAACAGTCGCCATGCACCATTAGCTGCGAGCCGGTGCGGCCGAGCGCCTTGTCGAACGCGTTGGGATAGCCGGTGTTGAACGACAGGTAATAGGCCGACTGCGGATTCATCTGGCTCGGATTGATCGAATAGAACCCTTCGGGCGCCTGGCGGTCGCCCTCACGGACCTTCGGGCCGAGATCGCCCGACCAGCGGCAGATCGGATAGGTCTTGAGCAGCGCGAACTGGCCGGAGCGGGTCTGCTTCCAGACCTCGAGCTCGGCCTCCTGCTTGAACAGCCGCACCAGGATCGGCGACTGCATGTCCATGTCCTTCTCGGTCATGGCAGCGACGAGCTTGGGCGGGACCGGCTGGTTGGCCTTGGCGTTCTGGGCGAGCGAGATCTGGTCGCTGTCACAGCCGGCGAGCATGACGCCCGCGGCGAGGACCGCCGAAGTCAGAAGCGCGCGTACGAGCGTGCGATGAGTCAAGTCCGAGCTCCACACCCACCGGGCGATTTTCGCGACCCCAACACGGCGAATATGCCCTGAAGCCATTGTGTAAAATATTAGCCTTCGACGCCCCCTGCTCGCAACCTGAACGGAGGCTGACACCGCTCACGGTAGCAGGCATGGTTCAAGGAACGTTAAAGACCCGTCTCGGGGCCCAATTACGGCAAAATCGGCTGATTTGGTCGAAAATTCGCCCGTTTGGGCGGCTCAGCCCAGCTTGCGGCCGATATCCAGGAACTTCTGGCGCCGCTGTTTGCGAATCGCGTCCGGATCAAGATTTCGTAGGTCGTTGAACGCCTGGGCGATGGCATCGCCCGTGGTCGTGATCATCGCGGCGGGGTCGCGATGAGCGCCGCCGGAGGGCTCCTTCAGGATCTGGTCGATCACGCCGAAGCGCAGCATGTCCTGGGCGGTGATCTTCATGCTGTTGGCGGCTTCCTGCGCCTTGGTGCCGTCGCGCCACAGGATCGAGGATGCCGCCTCCGGCGAGATCACGCTGTAGATCGCGTGCTCCATCATCAGCACGCGGTTGGCGGTCGTGATGGCGATGGCGCCGCCCGACATGCCTTCGCCGGTGACGATCGCGACATTGGGCACGCCGAGCGACAGGCAGGCGTCGATCGAGCGCGCGATCGCCTCGGCCTGGCCGCGCTCCTCGGCGCCGATGCCGGGATAGGCGCCGGCGGAATCGACGATCGACAGCACCGGGACGCCGAAGCGGTCGGCCATCTCCATCAGGCGCACCGCCTTGCGGTAGCCTTCGGGACGCGCCATGCCGAAATTGTGCTTGATGCGGGTATCGGTGGTGGCGCCCTTCTCCTGGCCGACCACGCAGATGCTCTCGCCGCGGAAGCGGCCGAAGCCGCCGATCAGGGCCTCGTCGTCGGCGAATTTGCGGTCGCCGGCCATCGGGGTGAATTCGGTGATCAGGCCGCCAATGAAATCGGTGAAGTGCGGTCGCTGCGGATGCCGCGCCACCAGCGTCTTCTGCCACGGCGTCAGATTGGCATAGAGGTCGGTCAGCGCCTGCGCCGCCTTATCCTCGATCCGCGCGACTTCGTCGCCGATGTCGCTGCCGCTCGCGGCAAGCGCACGCAATTCGTCGATCTTGGATTCAAGCTCGGCGACGGGTTTTTCGAAGTCGAGATAGCTGCGCATCGGGTCGGGCATCAACTCAATATAGGGAGGAACAATGCGAGGGGCGAAGCGGTTTTGGCGGTGGCAAGAGAAGTTTTGTAACTTCAATCGGTTAACGCGCATTCGGGCGGAATGCACGCTTCGGGATCGCAGGCAGGTGACGCTCTTTCTGCGGAGACGACGCGGAAGTCAAGGTGGATCGCTTGTAGCCCGGATGGAGCGAAGCGCAATCCGGGATAGGTATTTCCGCGGATATCGCTCCCCGGATTACGCTTCGCTCCATCCGGGCTACGGATTGCTACGACTTCTCGGCCAGCGGATGCAGGTCGCGGACCAGGCTCTTCAGCCGCTCCTCGACCACATGGGTGTAGATCTGGGTGGTCGAGATATCGGTATGGCCGAGCAGGGTCTGCACGATGCGCAGGTCCGCGCCATTGTGCAGCAGGTGGCTGGCGAAGGCGTGGCGCAGCACGTGCGGGGACACCAGCCGCGGCGCGAGGCCGGAGGCGCTCGCGAGCTCCTTCAGGTCGCGGGCGAAATGCTGCCGGGTCAGGTGGCCGCTCTCGCCGGAGGACGGAAACAGCCATTTCGGCGGTGCGGCCTTCTTCGCCTTCGGCTGCATCACCTCCAGCGCGGCGAGATAGTCAACCATCGCCTGGCGCGAGGCATCGTTGAGCGGCACCAGCCGCTCCTTGTTGCCCTTGCCGCGCACCACGATCATCCGCGCGTCGCGCCGCGCCGCGGAGATCGGCAGCGACACCAGCTCGGAGACGCGCAGCCCGGTGGCGTAGAGCACCTCGAGCAGGCAATACAGCCGCAGCGCGCGCAGCCGCTGTGCCGGCGAGACGTCGGTCTGGGTCAGCTCCTTGGCGCGGGTCAGCAGGCGGTCGACGTCCGCGATCGACAGCACCTTGGGCAGGCCGCGGCCGCGCTTCGGGCCGGACAGGATCGCGGCCGGATCGTCGCCGCGGATCCGCTCGTTGAGCAGGAAACGGTAGAGATGCCGCATCGCCGACAGCCGCCGCGCCACGCTGGTCGACTTGAAGCCGCGCGTATCCAGGTCGGCGAGGTAGCCGCGCAGCGCCTCGGTGTCTGCGCTCGTGAAATCGGCGCCGGCATGGGCGAGGAAATCGGAGAAATCGGTGAGGTCGCGCCGGTAGGCGTCGAGCGTGTTGACGCCGGCGCCCTGTTCCGCGGCGAGCATGTCGAGGAACAACGCGGTCAGCTTGGCGTCGGAGGACCTGATTTGGGTCTTGGCGGGTGTCTTCACAGGAGCTTTGGCAGCAGCGGGCATGCCAGAATCATAGCGGCTATTTCTTGAGGAACTTATCCGGCGGGATGGTCACGCTCATTTCCCGCGGTTTCGGATGCACGAAATTGGCCAGCGCGAAGACGATGCCGTAGCCGATCCCGAAAATCACGGCGACGACCGTCAGGAAGCGGAACAGGCTGGGCATGGAGGCGACTCAGGCGGCGAATTAACCAATGAAATCATCCAACATGTTCCCCGCGCCGTTGCAAGAGTCGCTGGTAACGGTATCGCCGGGGGTAGTATAGGTGGCTCGAATTCTGAACAAATCGTCCCAATATCCGAGCTTTTTGATGTCCGACGCAGCCGTCCCGGCGCCCACCCATCCGACCCTGGAGGCCGATATCACGGCCGCCCTGGGGACGCGGTCGATCGTGCTAGTGGGCATGATGGGGGCCGGCAAGTCGACCATCGGCCGGCGGATGGCGCTGCGGCTCAAGCTGGCGTTCACCGATGCCGACACCGAAATCGAGGCGGCGGCGGACATGACGATCCCGGAGATTTTCGAGACCCATGGCGAGGCTTATTTCCGCGACGGCGAGGCGCGGGTGATTGCCCGCATCCTCGACAGCGGTCCGATCGTGCTGGCGACCGGTGGCGGCGCCTTCATGCGTGAGGAAACCCGCAAACGGATCAGCGACAAGGCGATCTCGATTTGGCTCAAAGCCGACAGTGATATCATCATGCGCCGGGTCCGCCGCCGCGCCGATCGTCCGCTGTTGCAGACCGCCGATCCCGAGGCGACCGTCAACCGGCTGCTCAGCGAGCGCGAGCCGGTCTACCAGAACGCCGATCTGACGATCGCCTCGCGCGACGTGCCGCACGATCGCATTGTCGACGAATGCCTCGAGGCCCTGCATGCGCATCTGTGCGGCGTGCGTCCGGCCGGCGAGCCACCATCTGATGGATTGAACGCGACCTCATGACTGCGCCCTTGAAACACTCCGCCTCGGTTACCGTCGACGTCGCGCTCGGCGATCGCGCCTATGACATTGTCATCGGCCGCGACGTGCTGGCCTCGCTGGGCGAGCGCGTCGCGGCGCTGCGGCCCGGCGTGCGGACCGCCATCGTCACCGATCGCACCGTCGCGAAACACTGGCTGGAGCCGGCCGAGGCATCGCTTGCGGCCGCGGGCGTGCCGACGTCGCGGATCGTCGTCGAGGAGGGCGAGGGCTCGAAGAGCTATGCCACGCTGACGCAGGTCAGCGAGGCGCTGATCGCGGCGAAGATCGAGCGCAACGATCTGGTGATCGCGCTCGGCGGCGGCGTGGTCGGCGATCTCGCCGGCTTCGCGGCCGCGATCCTGCGTCGCGGCGTCGATTTCGTGCAGGTGCCGACATCGCTGCTGGCGCAGGTCGATTCCTCTGTCGGCGGCAAGACCGGCATCAACTCGCCGCAGGGCAAGAACCTGATCGGCGCATTCCACCAGCCGGTGCTTGTCATCGCCGACACCTCGGTGCTCGACACGCTGTCACAGCGCCAGTTCCGCGCCGGCTACGCCGAGGTCGCGAAATACGGCATCCTCGGTGACGAGGCCTTCTTCGCCTGGCTCGAAAAGAACCACGCCGACATCTTCTCGGGCGGCGCAGGGCGCGAGCACGCGATTGCGACCTCCAGCCGCGCCAAGGCCGCCATCGTCTCCCGCGACGAGCGCGAGACCGGCGAGCGCGCGCTGCTCAATCTCGGCCACACCTTCGGTCATGCGCTGGAAGCCGCGACGGGCTTCTCCGACCGCCTGTTCCATGGCGAGGGCGTCTCGGTCGGCATGGTGCTCGCGGCGGAATTCTCCGCGCAGCTCGGCATGATTTCGACGGACGACGCGGCCCGCATCGCGCGTCATCTTTCCGCGGTAGGATTGCCGACGCGCCTGCAGGATATCGCAGGCTTCACGCAGGAAGGGCTTGCCGATGCCGACGCTCTGTTGGCGCTGATGGCCCAGGACAAGAAGGTCAAGCGCGGCAAGCTCACCTTCATCCTGCTGGAGGCGGTCGGCCGCGCCGTGATTGCCAACAATGTCGAGCCTCAGCCGGTGCGCGACTTCCTGCAAGCCAAGCTGAAGGCCTAAACCACGGATCAAGCCAGTGGGCTGGTTAACCTTCTCGATCGTGCTGCTCTGTCTGCTCGTCTCCGCCTTCTTCTCGGCGAGTGAGACGGCGCTGACCGGCGCCTCGCGCGCCAGCATGTTGCGGCTGTCGAAGCAGGGCAACAGCGAAGCCACGGTGGTCTCGAGCCTGATCGCGATGCGCGAGCGGATGATCGGTGCGCTGCTGCTCGGCAACAACATCGCCAATATCGGCGCCTCCGCGCTTGCCACCGGCATCTTCACCGCCTGGTTCGGCGATGTCGGCGTGCTTTATGCCACCGGTGTGATGACGGTGCTGGTGGTGATCTTCGCGGAAGTGCTGCCCAAGACCGTCGCCATCAATGCGCCGGACCGGGTGTCGCTGCTGGTGGCCCGGCCGATGCGGCTGACGGTGTTCGTGCTCGGGCCGCTTCTCACCATCATTGAAGGGATCGTCCGCGCGCTGATGCGGCTGCTTGGCATCAAGATCGGCGCGCACCAGGCCATCCTGTCGCCGACCGAACGCCTGCGCGGCGCGGTCGATCTGCTGCATCACGAAGGCAAGGTCGAGAAGCAGGACCGCGACATGCTCGGCGGGTTGCTCGACCTCAGCGAGCTGCAGGTCTCCGACGTCATGGTCCATCGCACCGAGATGACCATGGTCAATGCCGACCTGCCGCCCGAGGAGTTGGTGCGCGAGGTGCTGGCCAGCGAATACACCCGCATCCCGCTGTGGCGCGAGAAGCCGGAGAACATCGTCGGCGTGCTCCACGCCAAGGATCTGCTGCGGGCGATGCGCGCCAACGAGGGCGACATGTCCGCGATCGATGCCTCCGCGATCGCGTTGCCGCCCTGGTTCGTGCCGGAGATGCGCCCGGTCTCCGAACAGCTGAAGGCGTTCCGCCGCCGCAAGACCCACTTCGCCCTGGTGGTCGACGAGTATGGCGAGGTCGAAGGCATGGTGACGCTGGAGGACATCCTGGAGGAGATCGTCGGCGACATCTCCGACGAGCACGATGTCGTGGTCGCGGGCGTGCGCGCCCAGCCGGACGGCTCGGTCGTGGTCGACGGCTCGGTGCCGATCCGCGACCTCAACCGCGCGATGGACTGGCGCCTGCCGGACGAGGAGGCGACCACGGTTGCCGGCCTCGTGATCCACGAGGCGCGGTCGATTCCCGATCGCGGCCAGAGCTTCACCTTCCACGGCTTCCGCTTCCGCGTGCTCCGCCGCGAGCGCAACCGCATCACCGCGCTGCGCATCGTCGCCGTCCCGCGCGAGGCCGCCGAGCTCGACGAGAAGAAGCCGAAGCGGGCGGGAACGGCGTTCTAGTTCGCGTAGGCAGTCTGCATGCACCGTCACCCTGAGGAGCCGCGAAGCGGCGTCTCGAAGGGTCGACGGCCCGGCTGGTGGCCGTGCATCCTTCGAGACGCGCTACGCGCTCCTCAGAATGACGGGTCTGGCGATTATTCCGAATGCTACTCGATATCGATCGAGATGCCCGACAGCTTCCACGCGCCGTCGGAGGGGATGAAGCCGAGCTGATACTTCACCTGCTTGGGCGTGGTGTCGAAATGGCCCTTCAGCCGCAACACGCCCTTGTCGTCGATCTTGGCGTCCTCATCGAGCACGATCGGCTTGGCGACGACGGCGTCGAACACCGCATGCTTGTCGACCAGATCCTTGAAGATCGTCTTCAGCTTGTCCGGCGAAAACTGGTCGCGGAACGGCTTTGAGATCTTGGCGTGGAACACGGTGAAATTGTTGGCGGCCACCGCATCGTTGAGCGAGACTAGGATGCTCTTGATCAGCACCTCCTGAACGAACGGGCTCGGCATATCCAGCGCCGAGGCCGGGCGCATCGCGCAAATCAGGAGCAGGCCGGCGGCGGCGACAATCGACCGGAAACGTGGCCAGCAAGGGATCATCAATGGCCCCATATCAAGCGTGGCGATACGATCCATCATTTGCCTGCTCACATATGGCGCAGGTCCGCCGCCCGAGGTCCCATTCTCATAACGGAAAACCACTGCTTCGTCTTGAGCCAAGCGCGAGCTAGCGCGGCTTTTCCCCGGGGCCGTGGGCGTGGATCGCCAGCGCGTGCACCGAGCCGGCGAGTTCCTGCGCCAGCGTCGCATTTATCATGCGATGGCGTTCGATCCGGCTCTTCCCTTCGAAGGCCGGAGACACAATATATACCCTGAAATGCGTCTCGCCGCCTGGCCTGTGGCCGGCGTGGCCCTCATGCAGATGTGACTCGTCGACGACGTCGAGGCTTTCGGGCAAGAAAGCTTCACGCAACTTGTTTATGATAGCGTCTTTGGTGCTCATGGCGGCGGAGTTAGGTCCGCGACGGCTTTTCGTCAATGGTGCAAGCGGGAAACGAGGTCTGCGCAATGTCAAGACTTGAAGATTTGTGCATTGCGTAGTCAAAGAGAACATGCCGATCGATTCATCAAAATTCTTCGACTCCATTCGCATCAAGCCGACCAAGGTGAGTGCGAAGCGCCAGGCGCAGGCCGGCGAGCAGGCCGTCGCCTGCGAGTGGGCGGGTTGCCAGAATAAGGGCGCGCACCGCGCCCCGAAGGGCCGCGAGAATTCGCGCGAGTATTGGCATTTCTGTCTCGATCACGTCCGCGAGTACAACCAGTCCTACAATTTCTTCCAGGGCATGAATCCTGACGACGTCGCGCGCTACCAGAAGGATGCGCTGACCGGCCACCGTCCGACCTGGAAGATGGGCCCCAACAACGGCAAGAAGGAGAGCGGGCTCGACGCCGCCTCCGATCCGTTCCACGTGTTCTCCGAGCTCAACGGCCGCGGCCGCTGGCGGCCCGGACCGGGTGGCGCGGAGCCCAAGCCCGAGACGCGCAAGGTCATGAACGCCGAGCGCAAGGCACTGCTGGTGATGGGGCTCGGCGCCGGGGCGACACTCGAAGACGTCAAGTCGAAGTACAAGGCGCTGGTGAAGCAGCACCATCCCGACGCCAACGGCGGCGATCGCTCCACCGAGGATCGCCTGATCGAGATCATCAAGGCATACAATTATCTGAAGACCGTGGTGCGCGAGGCGTAAGCTGTCGCCTCCGTCGCCCCTGCGAAAGCAGGGGCCCATAACCACCGGCGGCTATTGGTGCATTCAGATGTCGACCCCATCGTGCCATTGATGGGCCGCGGCGTATGGGTCCCTGCTTTCGCAGGGACGATGGCGGAGCTTTTGGCGTCGCCATCGTCCAACGGTGCGGCTTTGTAGCCCGGACGGAGCGCAGCGCAATCCGGGGCTCTTCCATCCGTGGTCACACCGCTCCCGGATTTCGCTGCGCTCCATCCGGGCTACGGTTAGCTCTCAGTCCTTCGGCACCGCACCGACATACGAAGAGCTCGGCCGGATCAACCGTCCGGTACGCCGCTGCTCCAAGGCGTGTGCGGTCCAGCCGGCGGCGCGGGCGGTGGCGAAGATCGGCGTGAACGCCTGCCGCGGGATTTCCAGCCCATCGAGCAGGATCGCGGTGAAGAACTCGACATTGGTCTCGAGCGGCCGCTCCGGGTTCTTCTTGCGCAGCGCTGCGCGGATATAGGCCTCGACCTCGCCGGCAAACGGCAGGTCGGCGCCGCTGGCCTCGAGGCGTTCGATGGCGATCTTCAGCACGTCGGCGCGCGGGTCGCGTACGCGATAGACCCGATGGCCAAAGCCCATCAGCCGTTCGCCATGCGCCAGCGCGCCGTCGACCCAGGGCTTGATGCGCTCACGGGTGCCGATTGCGTCCAGCATCTCCAGCACCGGCTCCGGCGCGCCGCCATGCAGCGGGCCGGTCAGCGCGCAATAGCCGCCGGTGATGGCCGCGAACAGATCGGCCTGGGTCGACGCGATCACCCGCGTCGTGAAGGTCGATGCGTTCATGCCGTGGTCGCAGACGGTGACGAAATAGGCGTCGAGCGCCGCAACCTCGCGCGGCTCGGCCTTGCGCCCCCGCAGCATCCGCAGCGTGTCGGCGGCGTGGCTGGCATTCGGGTCCGGCGCGATCGGGGCATGTCCCTTGGCGTGCTGCGCCAGGGCGCCCGCGATCACCGGGAAGGCGCCGACAATGGTCGCCTCGTGCTCCAGCCCGTTCTCGCCGCGCAGGCCGGCGATCGCGGCCCGGAAGCCGTCGACGATCGACATGCCGCGCGTCGCCGGCAGCAGGTCCGGCAGCCGGGCGAAGGCGCGTTCGCGGGCGGCGCCGAGGCTGGCGCGGACGTTGGCTTCGCTCAGCGACTTGCCGGTGGCGCCGTTCCACAGCCGCGCCGTGACGCCCTCGAAGCTCGACTTGCCCGCGAGGCTGGCGACGTGCTCGCCGGCGATGATCAGTTCGCCGCGCTCGCCGTCGACATGGCTCAACACGGTCTCGGCGGCGGGAACGCCGTCCAGACCGATCTGGCTCTTGGTGAGAATCATGTTCATGGCCCGATCTCCTTGCTTCACCCCTTCAAGGTCGGGCCTCTCGACGGGTTGATCAATCTTGATTATATCAATCAATATGAAAAAATCCGCCGAGCTTTACCTCTCCGCCCGCGAGGCCGCAGCCGAGCTCGCGATCTCGCCGGCGACACTTTACGCCTATGTCAGCCGCGGCCTGATCCGCTCCGAGCCATCGCCGGATTCGCGCAGCCACCGCTACCGCGCCGAGGACATCAGGGGGTTGAAGGAGCGCCGCGTGCCGTCACCGGAGCCGCGCGGCTTTCGCAATTTCGACGCCGACCTGCCGGTGATGGATTCCGCAATCGCAACCATCACCGAGCAGGGCCCGATCTATCGCGGCGTGAACTGCGTCGATCTCGCCCAACGCGACACGCTGGAGCACACCGCGACGCTGCTGTGGGACGTCACCGGCGTCGATCCGTTCGCGTCGGACAATTGCCCGCATGTCTCCGATGAAATGCGTGCGATCGCCGAGGCCGCGCGGCGCGCCCAGCCGATCGACCGCACGGTCGCCGTGCTGGCGCTGGCGGCGAGTGCCGATCCCGGCGCCTTCACCCGCGCGCCGGATGGACGCGCGATGGTCGGCGGGCGCATCCTGCGGCTGCTGGTTGCGACCATGCTGAACGCTGTGCCATCGGCCGAGCCGCTGCATGAACAGGTGGCGCGGGTCTGGACGCCGGATAACAAGCACGCGCCCGACCTGATTCGCCGCGCGCTGGTGCTGCTCGCCGATCACGAACTGAATGCCTCCACCTTCACGGCGCGCTGCGCGGCATCGACCGGCCTCAATCTGTACGACTCTGTGATCGCGGGTCTCGTCGCGCTGAAGGGGCCGATGCATGGCGGCGCCGGCGTGCTCGCCTCGCGTCTGGTCAAGACCATGATTGACAACGACGTTGCGCCTGTGGTCCGCGAGCGGGTTGCGCTCGGCGAGCGTTTCGCCGGCTTCGGGCACGGCGTCTACAAGAAGGGCGATCCGCGCGCGATCTCGCTGCTCGAGGCCCTGACGCGGGCCGGCGCGCCGCGCAAATTCACCAGGGAAGTGCCTGATCGGATCGCGGAAGCAACCGGCGAGTTCGTCAACATCGACTACGCGCTGGCGGTGCTGGTCCATGCGCTGCGGATGCCCGCAGGCAGCGAGCTCGCGCTGTTTGCGATGGCCCGCAGCGTCGGCTGGATCGCGCATGCCAGCGAGCAGCTTCAGCTCGGCAAGCTGATCAGGCCCCGCGCGCGTTATGTCGGCCCGGCACCGGGGCGGGCCGGCACCACCAACAGCATTTAGCTATTTTGCCGGCTTGGCCGGTTCGATCAGTCCGCTGCCATGCCGGCGGCGGATGGTCCAGATCGCCAGCGACAGGATGACGGCAGCGCCGGCGACCGCGAACATCCAGAGATGCTTGCCGACATGTTGATGATGCGGCAGGCCGGCATAATCGTGCAGCGCGGTGACGGCGAGCACGCCGGGCAACACATGCGCCGGTGCCCAGAGCAGGATCGCGGGGATGTTGATTGCGTAGAAGCGCGCCGGCGGCATGTCGAGCGCGCCGGCGGTGATCGGCACAAAGGCGCGAATCGGCGGCACGAAGCGGGCGAAGAACACCGCGAGCACGCCCCATCGGTTGAAGAAGGCCTCGCTCTGCGCGACCACCCGCGGATAATTGGAGAGCGGCCAGGCCGACAGGATCTCGCGCTGGCTGCGATGGCCGATCAGATAGGCCGTGCCGTCGCCTAGCATCGCGCCGGCGGCAGCGGCGGCGAGCACTGGCACGAGCTTCAATTCGCCGCCCGGGACCAGCGCGCTCAGCGCCAGGATAATGGTCGAGCCCGGCACTAGCGAGCCGACCACCGGGACTGCTTCCAGCAGGGCGGCCAGAAACAACGTCAGATAGGCGAGCCAGGCATGGGCCGAAACGAACGCGATCAAAGGGTCAAGGAATGAAGTCACAGAATTCCTGGGTGGCGATGAAACAGGTCCGAGAGCTAACAACTCCCCGCCGGGCTGAAAAGTGCCTGCGGACAAGCCGCCGTGGCGCTGCGGCGAAAGTACGGCGGGATTTGCAGAGCAGCCTTCCAAAAACCGAGTTTCGCGCCTATCTTTATGATACAACAACGGAACTTTGATTTGCCCGTGGGCTTCTGCCGGCCGATGCTCTCTGCTAGGCTTGTGCGTAGCACCCCATCCGCAGCCAAATGACCTAAATCTGGTTTCGGGAATGCCCGGGACCTCGGAGGATGAATGACGACGGCCGTCCAGACCAAAGCGCAAGAACCCGTCGGGTTGCCCGACATGAAGGTGTCGGTTCGGCAGGTCTTCGGGATCGATAGCGATCTGGAAGTTCCCGCCTATTCCGCGGTCGATCCGCATGTGCCGGAAGTCGACAGCGACTATCGCTTCGACCGCGCCACCACGCTCGCGATCCTCGCCGGCTTTGCCAGGAACCGCCGCGTGATGGTCACCGGCTATCACGGCACCGGCAAGTCGACTCACATCGAGCAGGTTGCGGCCCGCCTCAACTGGCCCTGCGTGCGCGTCAACCTCGACAGCCATATCAGCCGTATCGATCTCGTCGGCAAGGATGCCATCGTGGTCAAGGAGGGCAAGCAGGTCACGGAATTCCGCGACGGCATCCTGCCCTGGGCGCTGCAGCACAACATCGCGCTGGTGTTCGACGAATATGATGCCGGCCGCCCGGACGTGATGTTCGTGATTCAGCGCGTGCTGGAAGTCTCCGGCCGCCTGACGCTGCTCGACCAGAACAAGGTGATCAAGCCGCACCCGGCGTTCCGCCTGTTCTCGACCGCCAACACGGTCGGCCTCGGCGACACCTCGGGCCTCTATCACGGCACCCAGCAGATCAACCAGGGCCAGATGGACCGCTGGTCGATCGTCACCACGCTGAACTACCTCGCCCATGACGAGGAAGTTGAGATCGTGCTGGCGAAGGCGAAGCACTATCGCACCCAGGAAGGCCGCGACATCGTCAACAAGATGGTGCGGCTGGCGGATCTCACCCGCAACGCGTTCGCCAATGGCGACCTGTCGACGGTGATGAGCCCGCGCACGGTGATCACCTGGGCCGAGAACGCGGACATCTTCAACGACATCGGCTTCGCGTTCCGCGTCACCTTCCTCAACAAGTGTGACGAGCTGGAGCGGCCGCTGGTCGCCGAGTTCTACCAGCGCTGCTTCAACGTCGAGTTGCCGGAATCCTCGGTCAACGTGGCGCTCAGCTAGTCCATGCCGAAAATCTCCGTCGAGCGCACAGTCACACAGACGAAGAAAGCGGTGCTCGGCGGATTGCTCCGCTACAACAACGAGAAGATGGGGAAGCAGAAGTACAAGCGCTTCGCCATCTCGCTGCGGCAAGGCGACGAGATCGTCGGTGGCATCGTCGGCGAGGTCTGGACCGCGGTGTTGTTCATCCAGCTGTTCTGGATGGAGCAGAAGTTTCGCAACAAGGGTTTTGGCGCGAAGCTGATCAAGGCGATCGAAGACGAGGCGCGGCGCTTCGGAGCGACGCAATCCTATCTGGATACGATGAGCTTCCAGGCGCCGGGCTTCTACCGCGCCAATGGATATAAAGAGTTCGGTTCGATTGAGGGGTATCCCGGCGGCGTCACGCGCCACTGGTTTACGAAATCGCTATGACAACCTCCAATATCAAATTCCGTCCCGGATCGAAGGAAGCGCCTACCGAGCCGTTCAAGCGCTCAGTGTCGGCGTGCCTGAAGGCGATCGCCAAGAAGCCGGAGCTCGAGGTCACCTTTGCCGCCGAGCGGCCGGGGCTTGCGCCCGGCAAGGCGCGGCTGCCGGAGCCGGCGCGCAAGATGACCAAGCGCGATGCGGCGATCGTACGCGGCCACGCCGACTCGATCGCGCTCAAGATCGCCTGTCACGATCCCAAGGTGCATCGCAAGCTGATGCCGGGCAATCCGCAGGCGCGCGGCGTGTTCGAGGCGGTCGAGCAGGCGCGCGTCGAGGCGATCGGCTCGCGGCGGATGGCCGGCGTTGCGAAGAACCTCACCGCGATGCTGGACGATCATTTCCACCGCGGCAAGTATGACGAGATCACCGATCGCGCCGATGCCCCGTTGTCGGATGCGCTGGCGATGCTGGTGCGCGAACGCCTGACCGGCATGGCGCCGCCCGCGGCCGCCAAGAAGATGGTCGATCTCTGGCGTCCGACGCTGGAGGACAAGATCGGCTCGCGGCTCGACCAGCTCGGCCGTTTCACCGAGGACCAGGCGAGGTTCGGTGACCTGGTCCACGATCTGTTGTCGGCGCTCGATCTCGGCGACGACCGCAACATGGATTCCGACGACGACGATGACCAGGACGAGAACCAGGACGGCGAGAACGATCAGTCCGGGGCCGAGGGTTCGCCTGATTCCGACGCCGCGCAGGAGATGAGCGCCGACCAGGCCCAGACGAGCGCGGAAGAGATGAGCGAAAGCGCGATGGAGAGCGCGCAGGCCTCCACGTCAGACACGTTCGACGACGGCGAGCTCGGCGACGACGAGACGCCGGGTGAGGCGACACGGCCGAATTCGCGCGGCCAGAACGAGCCGCGTGGTCCGGAATATCATGCGTTTGCGCCGAAGTTCGACGAGGTGATCGCCGCCGAGGACCTCTGCGATCACGACGAGCTCGAGCGGCTGCGCTCCTATCTCGACAAGCAGCTCGCGCATCTGCAGGGCATCGTGGCGCGGCTCGCCAACCGCCTGCAGCGCCGCCTGATGGCGCAGCAGAACCGCGCCTGGGATTTCGATCTCGAGGAAGGCATCCTCGATCCGGCGCGGCTGTCGCGCGTCGTCACCGATCCCTATCATCCGCTGTCCTTCATGCATGAGAAGGAGGCGACCTTCCGCGACACCGTGGTGACGCTGCTGCTGGATAACTCCGGCTCGATGCGCGGTCGTCCGATCACGGTTGCCGCCACCTGCGCCGACATCCTGGCGCGCACGCTGGAGCGTTGCGGCGTCAAGGTCGAGATCCTGGGCTTCACCACCCGCGCCTGGAAGGGCGGGCAGTCGCGCGAGGCGTGGCTTGCGGCCGGCAAGCCGGCCAATCCCGGCCGCCTCAACGATCTGCGCCACATCATCTACAAGTCGGCGGATGCGCCGTGGCGTCGTGCGCGCAAGAATCTCGGTCTGATGATGCGCGAGGGCCTGCTCAAGGAGAACATCGACGGCGAGGCGCTCGACTGGGCGCACAAGCGCTTGCTCGCGCGTCCCGAGCAGCGCCGCATCCTGATGATGATCTCCGACGGTGCGCCAGTCGACGATTCCACGCTGTCGGTCAATCCCGGCAACTATCTCGAGCGGCACCTGCGCCACATCATCGAGGAGATCGAGACCCGCTCGCCGGTCGAGCTGATCGCGATCGGCATCGGTCATGACGTGACGCGTTATTATCGCCGCGCCGTCACCATCGTGGATGCAGAAGAGCTCGGCGGCGCCATCACCGAAAAGCTCGCCGAGCTGTTCAGCGAGACCCACGGCTCGGCGCCCGCACCGGGCACGCGGCGCCGCCTCCACTCGTGAGACATGCGCTCACCGCCTAGAGCGTTTTCGAGCGAAGTGGATACCGGTTCGCGTAAAGAAAACGCGTCAAAACTAGAATCTAGAGCCCCGTTCCGATTCAATCGAAACGGACAAGGCTCTAGCCGTCGCCATTTCCTGAGAGGTGTGGCGGCGGGGTTGTCGGCCGCGGCATTGCCGAGCCTTGCCCAAGCACAGGGCGCGAGCCAGCCGGCGCTGACGCCGGGACCGCCCGGCAGGCCGGGCCGTCACCGCGTCGACGAACCCGCCGCGGTCGAGGTCAACGCGCGGCCGCTGCCGTCGTTCGATATCCGCGATCGCGGGCGGGTGCGGTTCGGCGCGCTGGAATATCGCAGCGGCCTGATCCTGACGTCGTCGTTCGCCGGCTTCGGCGGCCTGTCCGCGCTGCGGCTCGATGCCAAAGGCGAACGCTTCATCGCGGTCAGCGACCAGGGCACCTGGTTCAGCGGCCGCATCGTCTATCGCGGCCGGGAGATGGCCGGGCTCGACGATGTCGAGGCGGCGCCACTGCTCGACGCCCACGGCAAGCCGATTACCGCGACCCGCGGCTGGTACGATTCGGAATCGCTCGCGCTGGACGGCTCCATTGCCTATGTCGGGCTCGAGCGGGTCAACCAGGTGCTGCGCTACGATTTCGCCAAGGGCTTCACCCGCGCGCGTGGCGAGGTGGTGCCGCTGCCCGCGGCGGCGCGCAAGCTGCCCATCAACAAGGGGCTCGAGGCGCTCGTCTTCGTGCCTAAGGGTCTGCCGCTCGCAGGAACGTTGATCGCGCTGTCGGAGCGTGGCCTCGATACCGGCGGCAACCTGATCGCCTTCCTGGTCGGCGGCAGGACGCCGGGCCAGTTCAGCGTCCGCCGCACTGAGAATTTCGACATCAGCGACGCGGTCCTGCTGCCGTCGGGCGATCTGTTGATTTTGGAGCGGAAATTCTCCTGGCTCGGCGGCGCCGGCATTCGCATCCGCCGCCTCGCTTTGTCTGATATCGCGCCCGGCGCCGTCGTCGATGGTCCGGCGATCTTCAATGCCGATCTCGGCAACGAGATCGACAACATGGAAGGCATCGACGCCCATGTCACTGATGAGGGCGAGACCGTGCTGACGATGGTTTCCGACGACAATTTCTCCCTGATCCAGCGCAATTTGCTGCTGCAGTTCACGCTGGTGGACTGAGGTGCCGGCCTGCGGGGCCCCGTTATCGCATTGCTGATCTGCCCCGGCCCGTTCGGCGACCGCGGCAGTTGGTGATCGCGGCGGCCGCCTCTATCTTATCCTGGCCGTTTCCCCGATCCCGGATACCCCTCGCATGAGCACCCTGTTTTCCCCGATCGAACTGCGCAGCCTCAAGCTCTCCAACCGGATCATGGTCTCGCCGATGTGCCAGTATTCGGCCGTCGACGGCTCCGCCAATGACTGGCACTTCACCCACATCAACATGCTGGCGCTGTCGGGCGCCGCGATGTTCTGCATCGAGGCCACCCATGTCGAGGATATCGGGCGGATCACGCCGGGCTGCCTCGGCCTCTACAGCGATGCCAATGAGGCGGCGCTGAAGCCGATCCTGGCCTCGGTGCGCAAGCATTCGAAGGCCGCGGTCGCGATGCAGCTCGCCCATGCCGGCCGCAAGGCTTCGAGCCAGCGTCCCTGGGAGGGCGGGCAGCTGATCCCGGTTGCCGAAGGCGGCTGGCAGACGGTTGGGCCATCTGATGTCCCGCACAAGGAAAGCGAGGCGCCGCCGCTGGCGCTCGACGACGCCGGCCTGAAGCGCATTCGCGAGGCCTTTGTCGCGTCAGCGAAGCGCGCAGACCGGCTCGGCATCGATGCGCTCGAGCTGCACGGCGCGCATGGTTATCTGCTGCACCAGTTCCTGTCGCCGATCGCCAACAAGCGGACCGACCGCTATGGCGGTTCGCTCGAAAACCGCATGCGCTTCCCGCTGGAAGTTTTCGACGCGGTGCGCGCGGTATTCCCGGATCACAAGCCGATCGGCATGCGGGTGTCGGCGACCGACTGGGTCGAGGGCGCCTGGGATCTCGCGCAGACCATCGAATTTGCCAAGGAGCTGAAGAAGCGTGGCGTCGACTGGATGGACGTCTCCTCCGGCGGTGTGTCGCCGCTGCAGAAGATTCCGCTCGGTCCGGGCTACCAGGTGCCGGCGGCGCAGGCGGTGAAGGAGGCGACCGGCGTCACCACGATGGCGGTCGGCCTGATCACCGAAGCGAAGCAGGCCGAGGAGATTGTCGCGTCGGGGAAGGCCGACATGATCGCGCTCGCCCGCGGCATGCTCTACGACCCGCGCTGGGGCTGGCACGCCGCCGCCGAGCTCGGCGGCGAGGTGAGCGCGCCGCCGCAATACTGGCGCTCGCAGCCCTCAACGCAGAAGGCGCTGTTCGGCAAGACCACGTTCGGGACGCGCTGAGACGCCGTCTCGCCTGGCCTCGCCTGCGAGGTCAATGCGTCGCGGGTCCGAACCAGCGCGTGAGCGCGGCGTCGAGGCCCGCCAAGTCCTCGCCGTCGGCCACCCAGGCGATGCAGGCATCGGGGCGGATCAGCAGCGATGGGCCGGCGCGCCTTGATGCGCATCGGACGAACATGTCCCAGCGAGCCGCGATTGCTGACGCGGCCCCGCCCGTTGCATCGACCAGCACGGCTCTGCCGTCCTCCATCTGATCGAACAGCGTTGTTTCCGCGCCGTCGCCGAGCGCGAAATTGCCGGAGAGCCGGCCGACCGATGCATGATCGCTGCCGAGGTCGTAGCGGATCTTGATGCCGCTGATCATTTCGCCGAAGTAGCGGGTGCCCTCGTCGCCGCTCATCAGGTCGGCTACGATGTCGCGCAGGGCGTCCGTCATGACATCCGGCCGCATCAGCGCAACCTGGGCGCGGGTGTTGGCGAGCACCTTTGCCGCGATCGGATGGCGCTCTGCCGTGTAGCTGTCGAGCAGGCTTTCCGGCATGCGATCGCAGACGACCGCCGCGAGCTTCCAGCCGAGATTGGCCGCATCGAGCAGGCCGAGATTGAGGCCTTGTCCGCCGAACGGCGAGTGCACATGCGCGGCGTCGCCAGCCAGCAGCACACGACCCCTGCGATAGCTGTCGGCCTGTCGCGCATTGTCGGTGAAGCGGGTGGCGGTCTTGACGGCGGTGACACGGACGTCGGCGCCGCTGATCCGGCGCAGGGTGGTCTCGATCTCCTCGCGCGTCACCGGCGCGCTGCGATCCGCCGGCGGTCCGTCGAACTCGGCCAGGAACACCCGGCCGGGAATCGGTCCATAGGCCATCATGCCGACGGGCGTTCGCCGCCAGCCGACCGGGAGCAGACGATCCGGATGATCGAGGTCGACGATGGCCTGGTGTCCGGTGAGGCTCGGTTCGGTGCCGGGAAAATCAAAGCCCGCGCGCTTGCGCACCGCGCTGCGTCCGCCGTCGCAGCCGACCAGATACGCGGCGTGCAGCTCGACATCGCCGGACGCGTCCCTTGCCCTCGTCAGCATACCGTCTCCGGTATCCTCGAAATCGGTCAGCTCGCAGCCACGCCTGATCGCGATGCCGAGTGCGCAGGCGCGCTCGCCGAGCATTTTCTCCAGCGCTTGCTGGTTCACGCCCCGCAACCGCCGGTCCGGCTCGCGCTGACGCGTCTGGTCGATCCCGAAGATACCGGAGAAGTGACCGCCGAATTTCTTGAACGGCAGCTCCGACTCGCCGTCGGCACTCTTCATGAGCCTTGACATGCTGTCCGCCATGCTGCGTTCGACCGCATTCATCGCCTCGGCAAGGCCACGGCGCTGCAGCGCTTCGCCGGCGAGGGCGCCGATCGCGCCGGCCTTGATGGTCTGGTCGGGCTCCGCCAGCCGCTCGATCACGATCACGTCGGCGCCGCCCAGGGTCAGTTCGATCGCGAGCAGCAATCCGGTCGGCCCGGCGCCGACCACAACCACATCCGTCCGTTCACGCGTCAAGTCGTCACCATAATTTATACTCAGTACAATATTTTGTATGATACAAATTCCTGCATGTCAAATCGGGACGGATTGCGGGAGCGGAAGAAGGAGGCGACGCGCCAGGCGATCTCGGACGTCGCCACCGAGCTGTTCGTGGCGCGCGGCTTCGACAATGTCTCGGTGGCCGAGATTGCCGAGGCCGCCGAGGTCTCCCGGATGACGGTGTTCAATTACTTTCCGCGCAAGGAAGATCTGTTCTTCGACCGTGAGGAGGAAAGCCGCCAGATTCTGAAGGCCGCTTTTGCCGAGCGACCAGCCGGCGAAGCGCCGCTGATGACGCTGCGCAAGCTGGTGCAGAACTTGGCGGATCGGGCGCATCCTTTCGCGAAGTTCACCGATGCAACGGCGAAATTCTGGCGCACCGTCGCCGAAAGCCCGGCGCTCTCGGCGCGGGCGCGCGAGATGCGTGACGAGTTGATCGATGATCTTGCGACCGTGCTGGCGGGCGCCATCAAGCGGCCGCTCGCCGATGCCGACGCCCGGCTCGCCGCATCGATGGTGGTCACGGCTGTGACCGTCGCCTATGCGGAAGGGCTTCGCGAGCACAAGGCGCGCCGATCGGCGGCCTCGACACGCGAGGCCTTCCTGCAGATCATGGAGCGCAGCTTTTCGGGTATCGCGGTCATGCTGAAGGGAACGCCCTACGCCTAATTCCCGGCCGGGCCGCATGCGACAAAGCCATTGTTCTGCCGTAGCCGGGGCAGGTACTCTCCGGAGCGCGTGCGGAAGACACGTATCGAACAAAGAGAGGAAACCCATGGAACTCGGATACTTCGCGATGCCGTCGCATCCGCCGGAGTGCGGATTGAAGGAGGGCCACGACTGGGATCTGCAGGTGCTGCGCTGGCTGGACGAGCTCGGCTATCAGGAAGCCTGGATCGGCGAGCACCACACCGCGCCCTGGGAGCCGCATCCGTCGCCCGACCTGCTGGTCGCGCAGGCACTGCTGCAGACCAAGAACATCCGCATCGGCCCCGGCGGCTTCCTCCTGCCGTATCATCATCCGGCCGAACTCGCGAACCGCGTTGCGATGCTCGATCATCTCTCGAACGGACGGCTCAACTTCGGCGTGGCGGCCTCAGGCCTGCCGAGCGACTGGGCAATGTTCAATGTCGACGGCATGTCAGGCCAGAACCGCGACATGACCCGCGAGGCGCTCGAGATCATCCTGAAGATGTGGACCGAGCCGGCACCGTGGACCCACAAGGGCAAGTTCTGGACGGTGACCAAGCCGGACACGATGTTCGACTTCCTCAAACCGCACATCAAGCCACAGCAAGCACCGCATCCGCCGATCGGCGTCGCGGGCCTGTCGAAGAACTCGGATACGCTGAAGCTCGCAGGCGAGCGTGGCTTCATCCCGATGAGCCTGAACCTCAATCCCGCCTATGTCGGCAGTCACTGGGACTCGGTGGAAGCCGGCGCCGCCAAGACCGGCCGCAAGCCGAGCCGCAAGGACTGGCGGATGGTGCGCGAGGTCTTCGTCGCGGACACCGACGAGGAGGCATGGAAGCTCTCGACCGGCGACATGATGGGCCGGATGATGGGCGAGTACTTCCTGCCGCTGCTCGGCCACTTTGGTTTCAAGGATTATTTGAAAGCGTCGCCCGACGTGGCCGATAGCGACGTCACGGTCGAATATTGCGCCCGCAACAACTGGATCGTCGGCTCGCCCGCGACCGTCACCGAGAAGATCGAGAAGATCTATCAGGAGGTCGGCGGCTTCGGCGTGCTGCTGGTGTTCGGTTTCGACTACAAGCACAAGCCCGAGGCCTGGCACAATTCGCTGCGGCTGCTGAAGCAGGAGGTCTTGCCGAAGCTGAAGCACCTCGACGCCTCGGTCGGCCGCGCGGCGTAGTTTGACGGTGAGGATCATGCGGGCAGCGGCAACGCTCCCCGCATGTCATGACGGATCGCCGGCCTCAGGCCGTTCCGAGCCAGAACCGGGTTTCGATTTGCGCCCAGCCCTTGCCGATGCGGTTGCTCAGCCACGTGTCGCTGCGCTTCAGACCCTTGTCCTTCTGGCCTTCCGGCGTGTTGCGCCAGGCCTGCCAGCGATACTGGCCGTAGATGCTGATGATGCGCGCGGCGTAGGTCAGCGCCAGCTGTGAATCGCCTCTGATGATGACGAGGTTGTCGTCGTTCTTGGTGCTGGCGCGGTCGGAGAAATTGTGCGAGCCGGTCATGACCACCGGGTTCTTGCCGGCCGGATCCAGCACGATCACCTTGCTGTGCACGGCGATCATGAATTTTCCGGTGTTCTTGATCTGGTGCTGCCACCAGTCCGCGGTCTTGTCGATGCCGGCGGGCCGGATCACGTCGGCAATCTGCTTGCCCTTGAAGACCTGCTGCTGGCCGCTGCCGGCCAGCAGTTGCAGCTGATCCTTCGGACTGTCCTTGCCCTGCGCCGGGAAATTGTTGAGCACCCCGCGTACATAGAGATTCCTGTCCTGCGCCTTCTCCAGGATCGGGCCGAGCAGGCCCTTGTTGCCGGGATTGAGCATCAGGCACACCGCGCCATGCTCGGCGTCCTCGATCATCTTGGTCGCTTCCTTGAGATCGCCGCTCTTCGTGGTCGGCGTGAACCAGACGCTGACGTTCGAGTTGCCGATCGTGAATGGCCATTCGTGATCGCCGGCGACAGCCAGCGCCTTCGGCGACTTGCTGCCGTCGGCGTAGATCGCCTTCCAATGCTCGTGATAGGCCGCCGCGATCTTGTCGTCGGTGATCTCCAGCCCATTGTTGTTCTGGGTGCACAGCCCGGTCCGGGTCCAATTGGTGCTGCCGGTCCAGACCACTTTCGGTGTCTCGGCGCCGTTGCAGAACACCGCGAACTTGTTGTGGGCGTAGCGGCTCGGTGCGATCTTGCGGCGGACGATGTCGACGCCCGCCTTCTTCAGCACGCCGGCGTTCTTCTCGGTCTCCTTTGCGGTGGCGTCGGACTTGCCGGTGCTGTTGCCGAGCACGACGTGGGCCTTGCCCTTCAGCGCAGTCAGCGCGGCGATCAATTCGGGATCGTTGAGCTCGTAAAGCGCGACATAGACGTCGACTTTATCCTTCTTGGCCCCGGCCAGCAGGATGAGGAGGCGCGCGCCAAGCTCGCCCTTGAGGAAGTCGCGGATCTTGTTGCCCTTGGTGGAGATCGCCTTCTCCAGGGTCTGGGAGGCTTTCGGCGTAGTACCGATCGCGCGCGACAGCCATTGTGCCGAGATCGTGCCGCGGTTGAACCATGGCTTGAGCGGGCCCGACGGCGTGGCCGAGATGTAGTCGGTCCATGTCGCCGGCGCACTGTAGGCGGGCTTCACCTTGGTGGCGCCGTCCTTGAGAACCGGAACGACGCCATAGCGGACCGGTGCATCGGCCGGGGCCAGGAAATCGGTCCAGTTCGTTTTCTGCACCGGCCATTCGGTGCTCGGACGATGATCTCCCGCCTTGTGGCCTTGCACCTGATCCTCGAACCCGACCCAGGTGTCGACGACGGCCGCGCTCTTGCCCTGCTGCTGACGATAGAGCGCAAAGCCGAGGCAGTCGGGGATCATTGCTGCGACCTCCCAAACCACGAAGATGCCGTCGGTGGTCGGAAATGCCTGAATTGTGGAAATCATGGTGATGCCTCCAAATCACTGATGAGAAGTATCCGGTCGATATGAATCTGGCGCGTCAGGGCTCAGGGAATCCGGGATGTCGCGTCGGATCGCTCCGGACGCCCGGCGGCCCATCTAGCAGGAGGAGTATGGAACAAGGCATGCAACCGAAACTATCGGCTGGATCACAGATGGATCACGCCGTGCGGACCGGTCCGCCGCGACTGCGGCTGCCTAGAGCAGCTTCACCGTGACCTTCGCCTTGCCCTTGTGATCGCCGTAGAACCATTTGTAGATCCAGGGCAGGCCGATCACGGCCTGGTTGACGTAGAGGAAGATCTCGCCGCTGCGATCGGCGGTGAACCTTGACTTGTAGACCTGCGGATCGGTGTTCGGCGCCGCAAAGGGATCGAGGAAATACTCGTCGACCCCGGTTTCGCCGACCCGCGCGATCAGCCTGAACCAGGGCCGGAACAGGACGCGCCGCAGGAAGATCGTGGCGTATCCGCGCCACCGTTTCGCGCCCTCGATGGTCGAGGTCCGGTATCCAATCGGCGTCACCGCGCGCCCGGCGTCCTCCCACGGCTCCGACATCGTGATCGCGATCTCGTAACTGAACCCGGTGCGGACCTTGAGGCCGGTCGGCGCGCAGATCGCGTTGGTGTCGAAGTCGGCTGCATCCTGCGGGATGCCCTTGTCGACGGCGACGAGATTGTCGGCCGCGCTCCCCTTGCAGAAGGCGCCCATCGAATCTGCGGCATTGAACAGGAAATGGCTGAGTAGCGTCGCGCCGAACCAGACCAGCAAGGCTGTCAGTGCAAACGGCACGACATGCCGCTTCCCGACATTGAGGATCCACTGATAGATCGTGCTGGTACGGAATCGATAAATCGCATCGTGCATGAACCCGGAGAGCGGCGCCGGGTTCGCGCGGTCACGCCAGACGATCCGCATCCTGTCGCTGATCGTTGCGCTGAGCGAATTGCCCACAGCCATCAGCACGAAAACGGCGATGATGCCGCCGGCGAACCATTCCGGGTTGCCGGCATACCAATCGGTCCACCAATGAAACGAAGCGGGCAGGAATGACTCGATGAAGCGCACCAGCTCCGAGATCATCCTGACGTAGGAGCTGAATTCGTGCTCCTTGTGCTGGTTATGGAACAGCCAGAACGCCGCCAAATGCAGCGACGCCGCCAAGGTGGCGAAGTAGGCGATCCGCCGCATCCAGACGAAATTCCACAGCTTCTCCTGTGCGGCATGACGCGCCGGTGCGCCGGCGGGCGTTTCAAACGTGGTGGTGCCCAGCGGTGTCACCTGGCCGCTGCGGGAGACGACCACATAGCTCGGCGGAAGTCCGATCGGGGCATAGGCGTTGGCGCCGCTGTCGATCCGTTCGAACACACTTTCGTGGACCTTCGGCATCGGCACGCTGACGCCGGCGTAGGGATCGTTGCAGAGATCGGCGACCTTGCGAGGACCGTACCGATAATAGGCGCCGAGGCCGGCCCGCGAATCATAGAGGCGGCCATCCTTGTCCTCGGAGGACCTGATCGCCTTGATCGCATCGGGATCGGCAATCGGCGCGCTCTTGAACACGAGCCCGCGCTTGACGGCTTCGTCGACCAGCCAGGCCAGCGGTACGAACGCGACGGCGTCGTCCGGATAGCCGCCGCCGACATTGGCATGCATGCCGACGAACCACACCTGGACGAGACGCTCGTCATCGATCGTTGCCGGCACGGCCGGTGCGGGCTGTCCCGGCTCTTGCTCCGTCCAGAGCACCGGATGAAAGGTCGTGCGCTCGTCATCGAGCGCCAGCGCATGCCGTGCCCACTTGACCTTCGGGCTGAGAATCCGGTTCGGCAGCTCGAGCGGCCACACCCAGTTCGAGATGCCGCGTGTCATCTCGTCGATCGGCAGGCCATAGGCCGCGACGGTGTCCCAGATGCCGATGAATTCGATCGCTGGCACCGGCTTCCGTGCGATCTCCGCATAAGGCTTGTTACGCTGAAGGCGGTCCAGCACCGGCACAAGGATGTAGTCGCGCAGCGCGCGGAACAGCACCTCGATGCGCCAGATGGAGTGGTAGCCTGCGGCCCGGTACGCGCGATAGGCCTTCACCGCGCCGTCGTGCAGTTCGGCTTCGGTGCCGGCGACGATCAGGCCTTGATCGAGGATGAGTGCGGCGAGTGTGCGCACGGTGAAGGCACCACGGCTGAATCCGAACAGGTAGATCTGCGAATCGTTCTGGTGGTCGTAGTTGCGGCAGATGAATTTGTAGGCATCCAGGATATTGCGCTTAAGGCCGTAGCCGAAGGCGCCGCCGAGCAGCGCAAGCGGAACGAAGGACGACGTGCCGACGCCGTCATCATACTTGGCGGCCTGCGCGTTGCCCTGCAAATCCAGCGACTGGAATATCCGCCAGACATTGGTGCGCCAGACGCTGGAGGCGGCGTTGCCGGTGCCGTCGGACAGAATAATGATCTTGGGGCTCGGCATTGAAATGACGCTCGCTGAAATGAATGAAGCGGATGGCGCAGCGCAGTGGTAGCGGATTCGATTGCTACCTTGGATCGATATTTAGTCATTCTGTGCCACGATAGATGTGAACTGGCGTACAAAAGCGTCACGAGGTCGCGGCCATTTGAGGCGAGACGACTTTCGCGGCGTAACGAAAAGGCCTAGCCTGACCGGTGGCGCAATTCATTGATGAGGCACAGCAATGCGCAGCCGCGTCAGAAAATTTGCCCATATCCTGGAGCGCTTCGGCCTTGCCCTGGCGGGGGCTGCAAGCGGTCTGTTCGTCGCCATCCATGTCGGCTCCAGCGTGTCGGCGCTGACCTCGCAGGCGTTCCTGCTGATCATGATGCTGGGCGGTGCGATCGGATTCTATGTCGGCATCGACACGCCGCCAAAGCTGTTCCATCCGAAGGACGGGAGCTCGACGCGCAAGATCGACGCGGCAGAGCTACTGAGCGCGATCGGTACCTTCCTCGCGACCATGGTCGCGTTCTTCTCGGTTGGTGTCGTCGTGCTACGCAGCGAGCCGGACATCGCCTGGACCGCGGCGATCATGGCGGGCTGGGTGCTCGGCGTCGCCATGCAGATCGTCGCCGGCACGATCGCCCGCACCCGGGTCTGACTACCCGCCGCGCGTGACGCCCAATCCCGCAAGGTGCGTGTCGACGAACTGCGCGAGGCGCTCGCGCAGCTGCTCCGGCGGCACCGCGACCATGCGCTCCTCGAGGCCGAGCGAAATGATGCCGTGGACCGCGGAGAACATCATCCGCGACAGCAGCGCGACGTCGTCTGGGTCGCGATCGGGCAACAGCCGCACCAGCGGCGCGTGCATCAGCGCGAACGCATCCATCACCATCGCGAGGATGTCTTCCGGAAACGGCCGGTCATCCTCCATCCGATGCTCGAACAGCGAGCGCAGCAGATTGGCGTGCTCGGTGGCGAAGCCGAGATAGGCGTCCGCAAGCCCGTGCAGCTGGCGCAGGGGATCGTCGGCCGGGACTGCCGTGAGCCGTGCGGTCAGGGCCTGAACGGTCTCCCGGTTCACGGTCAGGATCAGGCCGTCGAAGTCGCCGAACTCGTTATAGACGCTGCCGATGGAGCAGCCGGCGGCCTCGGAGACATCGCGAACTTTCAATGATCTCAAGCCTTTAGCTGCAATATACCGGCGCGCGATCTCGATCAGCAGACTTCGCCGCTGAAGTTTCTTTCGGTCTCGTCGCGATTCTTCTTGAACAATGTTCATTTTCATATTACTAATTTGAGCGTTGCTCAAGTTGGTATAGGAGGCCACTCACATGCAGACCCTAGCACTTCAATTGACCACCACCCTTGTCGATGAGGCGATCGAGCTCGTGGCGGGCTTTGGCCGCGCCATCTTCGCACTGGCGATGGCGCCGATCGAGCGGATCGCCCGCGCCTGCGACGTCGCAGGCGTGCTGGAGCAGCGGCGCGCCGATCGGCGCGCGCCGCGCCCGGCGGCCCAGCGGGGTAGCTGGCGCAAGTCACGCCGCTGCCGATGGTCGCCGTTCGGCGGCTTGAGTGATCTGACCTGACGCGCCCACTCCGCAATTGTCGCCGAAACCTCAACGAAGCACTCACTATGTCCCTCGCGAGCCCGTTTCGATGTCGATCGACCACAACCCTGGATAAGGTCTCGTACATTTCTGCCGGGCATTGTCGCGGCGCCCGGCGCGGCCGATCCGCGCTGGTTCGAACCGATACGTTGCGGAAAAGACTAAAGGCTGCGGCATCTTCGTCATTTTCACTACGCCCACCCTTCTCTGCCACCCGAATTCGCAGACCTGCCAGCGCCGTGCGCGCTAACCCAAGGAACCGGTCATGATCAAGGAATTGATGACGTCCCGCCGCTTCGCGCCGCTGTTCTGGTCGCAGTTCTGCTCGGCGCTGAACGACAACGTGCTGAAGAACGCGCTGGTCATCATGCTGCTATATGGCATCGCCAACGAGCAGGGGCCGGCGCTGGTCCAGCTCGCGGGTGCGGTCTTCATCGCTCCGTTCTTCGTGCTGTCGGCGCTCGGCGGCGAGCTCGCCGACCGCTACATCAAGTCCGTCGTCGCGCGCCGGCTGAAGTTCTTCGAGATCTTCGCCGCGGCCTTTGCGGCGGCCGGCTTCTTCACCCATTCGATCCCGCTGCTGTTCATCGCGCTGGCGCTGTTCGGCATCGTTGCCGCGCTGTTCGGCCCGGTGAAATATGCCGTGCTGCCCGACCAGCTGTCGGTTTCCGAGCTCGCGACCGGCAACGCGCTGGTCGAAGGCGCAACCTTCATGGCGATCCTGATCGGCACCATCGCGGGCGGCATGTTCGTCGCCGGCGCCAGCCACATGGGCTGGATCTGTGCCGCCGTGGTCGGTCTGTCGGTGCTGTCCTGGGGATTTGCGTCGCGCATTCCGGTGACGCAGCCCTCCGCGCCGGATCTGCCGATCACCAAGAATCCCTGGACCTCAACGGTGCGCCTGTTGAAGTCGCTCTATGCCGAACAACGGCTGTGGGACGGCATGGTGATCGTGTCCTGGTTCTGGATGGTCGGCGCGATCGTGCTGTCGCTGCTGCCCGCGCTGATCAAGGAGGGCGTCGGCGGCACTGAGGGCGTGGTCACGCTGTGCCTCGCCGTATTCGCGATCGGCATCGCCGCCGGCTCGCTGTTCGCCGCGCAATTGAGCCATGTTCGCCCGAATCTCGCGCTGGTGCCGATCGGCGCCATCGTGATGGGCGTGATCGGCCTCGACCTCGCCTGGGCTATCGCCACCACCTCGCTCGGCAGGGACGTCACCGCGGCCGCGTTCGCGTCCTCGTTCGGCGGCTTCCGCATGCTGGCCGACTTCTTCCTGTTCGCGTTCGGCGGCGGCCTGTTCGTGGTGCCGTCGTTTGCGGCCGTGCAGGCCTGGACCGCGCCGTCCGAGCGCGCCCGCATCATCGCTGCCGGCAATATCCTGCAGGCAGGCTTCATGGTTGCCGGCGCGGTGTCCGTCGGCGCGCTGCAAGCTGCCGGCCTGCCGATCGCCTGGATCTTCTTCGGCCTTGCGATCGCGAGCTTCGGCACCGTCTGGTTCGTGCTGAACAAGTGGGGCAAGGAAGGCGTGCGCGATTTCGGCGCGCTGCTGTTCCGTGCGCTGTTCCGGCTCGAGGTGCGCGGCATGGAGAATTTGCCTCCATCAGGCACGCGGATGCTGATCGCGCCCAACCATGTCAGCCTGGTCGACGGCCCGCTGCTGCACGCCATGCTGCCGATCGACGCGAGCTTCGCCGTCGACACTGGCATCGCCAAGGCGTGGTGGGCCAAGCCGTTCCTGAAGATGATCAAGCACTACACGATGGACCCGTCCAAGCCGCTGGCCGCGCGCGACCTGATCAAGCTGGTGGCCGCCGGCGAGCCGGTCGTGATCTTCCCGGAAGGGCGCATCACGGTCTCCGGTTCGTTGATGAAGGTCTATGACGGCACCGCGATGATCGCCGACAAGGCCGATGCGGTCGTCGTTCCGGTCCGCATCGAGGGCGCCCAGCGTTCGCATCTCAGCTATCTCAAGAATGGCGAGATCAAGCGCTCCTGGTTCCCCAAGGTGACGATCTCGATCCTGCCGCCGGTGAAGCTGCCGATCGACCAGTCGCTGAAGGGCAAGGCGCGCCGCAATGCCGCCGGCGCCGCGCTGCAGGACGTCATGATCAACGCCATGGTCCAGAACGCGATGCTCGACCAGACGCTGTTCGAGGGCCTCGGTCATGCCTGTCGCGACCGCGACACCGGCAAGCCGATCATTGAGGACGCGCTCGGCACCAAGCTGACCTATCGCAAACTGATCCTCGGCGCGCAGGTGTTGAGCCGCAAGCTCGAGCAGGGCACCACGGTCGGCGAGAATGTCGGCGTGCTGCTGCCGAACTCGGCCGGCGTTGCCGTCGTCTTCATGGCGCTGCAGACCATCGGCCGCGTGCCGGCGATGCTCAACTTCTCGGCCGGTCCGGTCAACGTGCTGGCCGCGATGAAGGCGGCGCAGGTGAAGACCGTGCTGACCTCGCAGGCTTTCATCGAGAAGGGCAAGCTCGACAAGCTGATCACGGCGATGGCGGGCCAGGCGCGCGTCGTCTATCTCGAGGACGTCAGGGCCGACGTCGGCCTCGCCGACAAGATCGCAGGCTTCCGCGCCGGCATCGCTCCGCGCGTCGCCCGCCAGGCCAACGATCCGGCGGTCATCCTGTTCACCTCGGGTTCGGAAGGCACGCCGAAGGGCGTCGTGCTGTCCCACCGCAACATCCTTGCCAACGCGGCGCAGGCGCTGGCGCGGGTCGATGCCAATGCCAACGACAAGGTGTTCAACGTCCTGCCGGTGTTCCATTCGTTCGGTTTGACCGGCGGCATGATGATGCCGCTGCTCGGCGGCATCCCGATCTTCATGTATCCGTCGCCGCTGCACTACCGGATCGTGCCCGAGCTGATCTACCAGACCGGCGCGACCATCCTGTTCGGCACCGACACCTTCCTCACCGGCTACGCCCGCTCCGCGCATGCCTATGATTTCCGCACGCTGCGGCTCGTCATTGCTGGCGCCGAAGCGGTGAAGGAGCGCACCAGACAGATCTACATGGAACGCTACGGCATCCGCATCCTCGAGGGCTATGGCGTCACCGAGACCGCGCCGGTGCTCGCAATGAACACCCCGATGGCGAACCGCCAGGGCACCGTCGGCCGCATTTCGCCGCTGATGGAATACCGCCTCGATCCGGTCCCCGGCATCGAGGAAGGCGGCCGCCTGTCGGTGAAGGGCCCGAACGTGATGCTCGGCTACCTCCGCGCCGAAAATCCAGGCGTGCTCGAGCCGCTGCCCGAGGGCTGGCACGACACCGGCGACATCGTCACGGTCGACGCTCAGAGCTTCATCGCGATCAAGGGCCGCGCCAAGCGCTTTGCCAAGATCGCCGGCGAGATGGTCTCGCTCTCCGCGGTGGAGACGATGGCATCGGCGCTGTGGCCGCAGGCGATGTCGGTTGCGGTCTCGATCCCCGACGCGCGCAAGGGCGAACGCATCGTGCTGCTCACCACCGAGAGGAATGCCGATCGCGCCGCGATGCAGCGCCAGGCCAAGAGCGTCGGCGCCTCCGAGCTCGCGGTACCCGCCGACATCCGCGTGGTCGACAAGGTGCCGCTGCTCGGCACCGGCAAGACCGACTATGTCGGTGCTACTGCGCTTGCGAAGGAACTCGCCGCGGCGCCTGCGGTGCAGGCGGAGCCCGCCGCCGACGAGGCCGAGCCGGACTCGCTGCGGCAACACGTTGCATGAGTCTTGGCATGATGGTTGTGCTTTTCGGGAGCATGTTGTCAGATAGTCGGCAACTGCTCCTGAGAAAGCACGATCATGCTGGACAAACTGAACCCGGCTACAGAGGATGCGCCTGAACTGTTAGCCGAGCGATGGATCGGCGCGCTGGATGTGGCGCTCGCCAGCCGCTCCCTTGATGCTCTCTCCGCGCTGTTCGCGCCCGACAGCCACTGGCGCAACATCTTCGGCATCTCCTGGCATTTTGCGACCTTCAGCGGGCAACAGCGCGTCGTTGCCGAGTTGCTCGCACGTGCTGCCGCCGTGAACGCGCGCGCATTTCGTCTCGACGATCGTGCCTTGATACCGCGGCGGGCCGTGGTGGCCGGATGCGAGGTGATCGAGGCGGTCTTTACCTTCGATACGTCGAATGGCCCTGGCACCGGCGCGGTCCGCTTGTTGCGCGGCGCGGACGGAAATTCCGCGGCGTGGACGTTCTCCACGATGCCTGACTTCGACCGCATCTGCGACGCGCGCGCTACGCACACCGCCGAACAATCCCACGCGCGCGATTTCGCCGCACCCGATTGGCTGGAGCAGCGGCAGGCCTCGCGCGCCTATGCCGACCGCGAGCCCGATGTGCTGATCGTCGGTGGCGGCCATGCCGGCATCGCGGCCGCCGTCGAGTGCAAGCGGATCGGGCTCGATGCCCTGATCGTCGATCGCCAGCAGCGCATCGGCGACAATTGGCGGCTGCGCTATCGCGGCCTCAAGCTGCACAACAAGACGCCGGTCAATCTGTTTCGTTATCTGCCGTTCCCGCAGACCTTTCCGGACTACATCCCGAAGGACAAGATCGCGAACTGGCTGGAAAGCTATGTCGACATCATGGAGGTCGACTTCTGGACCGAGACCTCGTTCGAAGGCGCGCGCTACGATGAGATGACGCAACGCTGGACGGTGACGCTGCAACGGCCTAACGGCCCGCGTACGCTGCATCCGAAGCACATCGTGCTTGCGACCAGTGTCAGCGGCACGCCGAATATCCCCGCGATCCCAGGCATCGAGCGCTTCGAGGGCCGGGTGCTGCATTCCAGCGCGTTCGTGGCAGGACGCGAATGGGCCGGGCGCTCGGTCGTCGTGTTCGGCACCGGCACCAGCGCGCATGACATCTGCCAGGAGCTGCATGCCGCCGGCGCCGACGTCACGATGATTCAGCGCAGTCCGACCCTGGTGGTCAATGTCGAGCCGGCGCAGCTCTACGACAAGACCTATCTCGGCGACGGCCCGCCGATCGAGGTGCGCGACATCCTCAATTCCGGCGTGCCGCTGCCGGTCATGAAGATCGCGCACCGGATCATCACCGACGAGGTCAAGCGGCTCGATGCGCCGTTGCTGTCGCGGCTGGAGCGCGCCGGCTTCCGGCTCGAATTCGGCGAGGACGGCACCGGCTGGCCGCTGAAGTTCCGCTCCCGCGGCGGCGGCTATTATTTCAATGTCGGCTGCTCCGAGCTGATCGCCGACGGCAAGGTCCGCCTGATCCAGGCCGCCGACATTGCTGATATCACCGCTGATGGCCTCGCGCTGAAGGACGGCACGTCGCTCGCCGCCGAGCTGTTCGTGCTCGCCACCGGCTACAAGGGCCCTGACCATCTGGTAGGCAGGCTGTTCGGCGAGGATGTCGCCCGGCGCGTCGGCCGTGTCTGGGGCTTCGACGATGCGACGCAGGAGCTGCGCAACATGTGGAGGCGCACGGGCCAGCCCGGCCTCTGGTTCACCGGCGGGGCGTTCTCGCAGGCCCGTATCTATAGCCGCTTCATCGCGTTGCAAATCGCCGCGATCGAGGCCGGCAGCCTTTCCAAGCATCTGACCTGAACTGCAAGCACCTGTCCTGTAAGCGCTGACTTAGAAGGATTCCCATGCCGCTTCCGCTCGATCCCGTCATTGAGACGATCATTCCGCTGCTGCCGCTGCGCGAGCCCGCAACCATGACGCCGCAGAGCTGCCGCGATTCGCTGCGGGCGCTGGCCGAGGCGCGCAAGGAGGTGCCGCCGCCGCCGGTCGATGTGGCTGATGATATCGCGGTCGCCGGCGCTGCGGGCAAGCTCGCGGCGCGGCTCTACCGCAACGGCCGTGGCACGGCGCCGACCGTGATCTTCTTCCACGGCGGCGGCTGGGTCGCCGGCGATCTCGAGACCCATGACCGCCAGGCCCGCAACCTCGTGATCGAGACCGGCGCTGTCGTGATCTCGGTCGATTACCGCCGCCCGCCGGAGACGCATTTTCCCGGCGCCTTCGAGGATGCATTCACTGCTGTCCGCGACGTCGTCGCGCGCCTCAGTGAATTCGGCGGTGATCCTTCGCGTATCGGCGTCGCCGGCGATTCCGCGGGCGGCAATCTCGCCGCCACCACGGCGCTCGCCTGCCGCGACGCCGGCATCAGGCTGGCCGGGCAATTGCTGGTCTATCCCGTCACCGACGTGGTCGGCAGTTTTGCCGATCCCGCGCAGAACGCGAAATTTCCGTCGCGCGCCGAGAATGCCGAGGGCTACTTCCTGACGCGTGCGACGATGCAGTGGTTCGCGGGGCATTATCTCGCAGATCCCGCGCAGGGCTCTGACTGGCGCGTCTCGCCGCTGCGCGCGAAGTCTCTCGCCGGTGTCGCGCCGGCTGTCGTCACCACGGCCTGGTTCGACCCGCTGCGCGACGAGGGCCACGCCTATGCCAAGGCGTTGCAGGCGGCCGGTGTGCAGGTCGCGTATCACTCCGGCGAGGGCCTCATTCACGGCTACTTTGGTCTCGGCGATGCCTCGGAGGCGGCGCGCGCCGAGGCACAGCGGGCGCGGGCGGATTTTCGGGTGTTGCTGGAGCGCGGAGTGTAGCCTCCTCGTCGTCCCGGTGGTTGTTAACGAGGGAGTCCAACCTCCGCGTCGTCCCGGCGAAGGCCGGGACCCATTACCCCGAATGTCGATGGTGTACGATGCTGGGGCCACAGCCTGCTCCAACAACGGGCTGCGGTGGTTATGGGTCCCGGCCCCGTGCGCAATTGCGTACTCGGCCGGGACGACGATGTGGATAGTTCAGCCTTCAATCACATCCCTCAATCATTCCCGATGGTGTCGCCGAACAGCTGCCAGGTCTCGCCGTTGAACTTCTGCAGCCGCATCGCCTCGACCGGGAAGTAGTCGGTCGGCGAGGTCTTCACCCTGATGCCGGGCAGGAACATCGGCAGCGCGATGTCGAGGTTGGCGGCCTGCTTCATGATATTCTCGTGGGTGAGGTCGTCGCCGCATTGCTTCAGCACCTGCACCGTCGCCTCCGCCACCACGTAGCCGTAGACGATCAGCTGGTCCTGCAGATTGCCGTCCGGGAAGTACTTCTTCATGAAGTCCTGCCAGGCGATCACGTCCGGATCCGTCTTCCATTGCGGATCGTTCGGATCCTTCAGCGAGTAGGACGAGATGATGTCCTTCGAGTATTCGAAGCCGGCCGGCTTCAGCACCGAGGACACCGAGGTCGAGGTCGCCGCGAGGAAGAACATGTCGGGCTTCCAGCCGATCTCGCCGATCTTCTTGATCGCCTGCGCCGCCTGCTTGGGGATCGCGTGCATGAACAGCACGTTGGCGCCGGAGGCTTTCAGCTTCACGATCTGGCTGTCGACCGTCGGGTCGGTCGATTCATAGGTCGTCTCCGCCACCACCATCCTGGCGGTGTTTTCCGGCCCCAACCCCTTCTTGAAGCCGTTGCCGTAATCCTTGCCGGCGTCGTCGTTCTGGTAGAACAGCGCGATCTTGGCGTCCGGCTTGTTGGTCAGCACATATTTGGCGTAGACCGCGGTCTCGGCCTGGTACGACGGCTGGAAGCCGATCGACCACGGATAATGCTGATAGTCGCCCCACAGCGTGGCGCCGGCGCCGACGAACAGCTGCGGCACTTTCTTGTCGTTGAGATATTTGCGCACGGCAAGGCCGGTCGGCGTGCCCAGCGGATTGAGGATCGCGGCGACCTCCTCCTGCTCCACCAGCTTGCGGGTCTGCTCCACCGTCTTCGGCGGCGAGTAGCCGTCGTCGAGGGTGTTCAGATTGATCTTGCGCCCGTTCACGCCGCCCTGGTCGTTGATCATCTTGAAGTAGGCGGCCTGCACCTTCGCAATCACGCTGTAGGCCGACGCCGCGCCCGAGAACGGCGAGGTCTGTCCGAGCTTGATCTCGGTGTCGCTGGTACCAGCGCCATATTTCTTCTCGGCGGCGTGCGCCTGTGTCGCGAGCGCAAGCGCGAGTGCTGCCGTGATGGCCTTCCAGATCATCGTGAGCCTCCCTGTGGCGTTCTTATTGTTCGCGAGGGAGAGCTTACGCAGGTCGAGGGAGGCAGGCTTGCGACGAGACGCCGGGGCAGGGATGCGAAAATGCGGCGGGTGTAATGCCGAGGTTGGCGAACTCAACGAGTGTGCGGTGGCCTGCCGCGATGTGGAATGATTCTCAAAATCTCCCCGCGTGCGGGGCGTTTCTTAGCTCGCCCCGCTTGCGGGGAGAGGTCGGATGGCATGGAGCGTAGCGCAATGCGATCCGGGTGAGGGGGTACAGGTCTATCAGTGACCTATCGTGTGGAAAGAGTCCCTCACCCCAACCCTCTAAGAGCGAGCTTCGCTCGTCTCGGCCCCGCAAGAGCGGGGCGAGGGAGAACTCTTGATCTCAGCGGTAGCGCACGCTGCCGGTGGTGACCGGATCGGTCGGCAGCACCGTGGCGCCGGCTCTACTGGCGGCGGCGGAGGTGATCATGCCGGGCTCGGCCGCGGCCTGCACATTGCGGGGCGGGTTGAATTCGAGGATGACGAGGACTGCCGTGGCCAGCACCGCCACGGCGGCGGTTGCGAGCGCAGGCACCAGTCTTCCGCGCGTATCGGCTGCGCGAACTTGCATTGACCAATTCCTTTATTGGGGTCGTTCTTCGGACGTGATGTAAGAACGGCCAGGCTTCTTCCCAAGAGTGCGGCGCACATGCCTCACAATCAGTTGTGCCGGCCGTGATGTCCCTCACGGTGTTCGAGCCGCGCGGCGGTCGCCGCGTCGAATCGCATTCGTGTCGGACGGCTTGTTTGCACACCCTGAGTTGGAAGAGATCGTGGCGTTTTGCATGTGCCTCATGCGCTCGTGATTGATCGCGTGAGGTTGTGATTAACGCCCGCCTTCGCCAAGGCTTCGGCGCGACAAGCCGCTGCGACGAGCCGTTTTTGCCGTGATTTAGAGGCATTCTGCGTTGTGCGAGGCGCGTGCGTTAAGGCTTTTTTCACGCGCTTTCGACGCATCACGCAGAGATTCGTGTGATGTGCGCGTGATGGAAGCGATGACACCGCTGTCATTGGCAGCAGCTGTCAGCTGACTTGCCATAGCGCCGTCGTCATTGCGAGGCCTGTCGCGCCGTCTTGTCCGCCGAAGCCTTGGCGAAGGCGGAAGCTTTAGCGAAGGCGGAAAGCAATCCATCTCTCCGCGCGCGACACGATGGATGATTTTACTTCGCACGTCATTGCGCAAAGAAGAATCCACCTCGCCAGCGCGCAGCGCCTGCACGCGCGTCGGTCGGATCGATTCACCTGTCAGACAGCGGGAGAGGGCGTGCGCGCGTCATCTCGCGGCGCGATCGGCCCGAGCTTTGCGGCAGCTTGACCCTCGCTGATGAAGCAGAGGGCGCAGGGAACGCCGGGTGCCAGCACGCACCCATGGGTCCCGAGCAACAAAAAGCTCGGGAGGTAGGACCACAGGTACGGCCGGGCGATCCCGGCGTTCCCCGCGCGGATGGGTTACGGCTTATACGTGCTCTCCCCGGCGAGACCGGGCTTGTTTGCCACCGCTTCCGCAGAAGCGCTTTCGCGCCTTGCGGGAGGACACCAGCCACTGGGGCGTCAGGACCACACGCTTTCACCGTCCGCGATGAAGTGCGCTCGTCTCGCGCGCCACTCGCGTCCACCGCATCCCGCACCCAACGTCCGTGACGATCGCGATACGCCCCTCTCAGAGGAGGCGGGACGCGCTGCTTGTAATGCTGAGTTGGGGCCTCAGGGAAGAGGAATATTTTCTTCGCGAGGTCTGGACAGGGTGTGTCGCTTTGAATTTGCTGACGAAATTCGCCTTCCGGCGCACCGTTGTCGCAGCCGTGGAACAAGCGCTGCGGCATCGACTTGATGCAGCGGGCTGGATTGCCGGCCTGCACGGCCCTGCAATTCCCCTGCCCCCAAAGCCAGGGCCGTGCACTTCCCCTGGGGTGCCAGCTCCCTTCAAGTGGTCGCGGTCGATTTCCTTCGCTGTGTTCACTAGTGCACCGTCCGGCCACGCCCCGCAGGCGTAGGCTCGGTCCATCACCGCGCGAATATCCGGCATGGCCGGTGACCGAGAACGCCAGTTGCGCTCCCGCCTTCGGATGGAATGGAGCAGCGTGATGCAGAACAGCCTTCCCAACCCGCGCAGGTCCCCCGAGCAACGCCTTGCGGATGAATCGATCCGCCTCCGCGGCGAAGCCCGTGTCATGCCTCCCGGCGTCGCACGCGACCGCCTGATCCGCATGGCCCGCCAGGCCGAGACCGCCTCGCACATCAACGCGTGGGTGATGTCGCCGGGGCTGCGCTCGCCGAAGTGAGACGGGCGATGGCGCGATGCGTCTCGTCCTCGCAGCGCGTCACGACCTGGAGCGCTCGTCTCGCGCGCTTCTCGCGTCCACTGCATCCTGCACCCAACGTCCGTGACGATCGCGATACGCCCCTCTCAGAGGAGGCGGGTCGCGCTGCTTGTAATGCTGAGTTGGTGTCTGGGAATAGGAATATTTTCGTAGCGGACGCTGGACGGGCGGTGTCGCCTTGAAAAGGCCGGCCGCTTAAGCCGAAAGTTGCTCTCGATCTCTCTAGGCTTCTTCGGAAGTTGTTGGTATCTAAGGAAAGTTTTGCTCTACCTTAGGTATATTCATTGTTCCGATTTGGCCAAGTAGCCGTATGACCGCCCCAGACACGGTGCTCGATAAGATTGATCCGGGCGATGAAGTAGCGCAGCGATTTTTCTATCAGCACTGCTACGCCGCCATAAATGCGATCCGCCTTATCACCGATCCGGAGGGTGTTGCAGAGGTTATATGTGAAAATCACGAAGACATCTTGATCAAGCGGCCGCAGGGTAGCTTCGTGGGAATGCAAATTAAGACGCGTGCACTAAATCAGCCATCCTTCAAATCCAGCGATGCTCAGGTCAAAACTGCTCTCGTAGGATTCTGTCTGCTTGATAGGACATTTCCGAGTGCGTTCGATGCGTTCGATCTCACAACGAACCATACGTTCTGGAACGATGCAGATTCGAGTGCCAACTTGCACTGGTTGCTTAGCAGCATACAAGCAAGAGGGGGTGTAAGGGGGCTTCGAAGCAACAACCCACTTCGGCTGTTTGTGGAGGGGATTGCTGACGCTGCCGGGCTGAGCTCGACCGAAGTCTCGGGTACACTTCTCAAGACAACTCTGAGAGGACACGGGTCCGACATTTATTCGATCCGCGCTCATGTGCGGGAGGCTCTGTCAGAATGTCCGGGTGTTAGCGGCCTGCCATATCTTACAGTGGCTCAGATTGCTGATGCGATAATCGCGTTGGCGCGTGACGCTTCCACGAAGACGCTGAAGGGAACATTGGCCGACCTATACGCGCCCGGCACCGATCTTGCGAAATTGATCGATGATCAAACCCTTGCGGGCAAGTGCATTTCAAAAGCCGACATCGTCGCAATAATCGATCAGTTCAAGAGCGGTGGTGCCGCTTACGAAGATAGGCTTTCGTTTTTCCACGGCGAGATGTCTACGGGGAAGTCAACGATTGCCGAGTTGATCGACTATTGCTTAGGCGGAGCATTGCAAAAAACACCAGCAATACAAAGTGAGTTAGTTGGAGTTCAGCTTCAAGCTGCCGTCGGCAATTCAGAATTACTAATTGAGAGAAACCCAAGCACAAGTACGACGGTTGAGCTAACGTGGGAGGCTGGCGGTGATTATGGACGAGAAAATCTTCCACTCGCGGCAGGGCAGCAGCCAATCATCGGTGACGATATCTACAACTATAGCGACTTTCTGTTGCGTCAGCTGGGGTCGCCGCTTCTAAAAGTGAGAAAACGGAAAGGGGATCCAGAATCTGATCTTCAGAGGCTCGGCTTCCGTGACTTCTACAAGTTCTGTTATCTGGATCAGCCCGATCTGGACTCAAGTTTCTTCTTGTTAGAACAGCCTATCCAAGATTTCCAGGAGGAGCTTCACCAGCCGGCTAGCAGCTATGAGAAGTCCCAGGATCTCTCGAATAAGGCGCGCCCGACGTGCGAATTTCTTCGACATACGGACAACTCCAATACTCTGCCCGTCAGCTACCTGCGATGCCACAACTGGAATCGCCAACCGAGAGAGACCTATTCAACATAAGCAATCAAAAGGCGTGCAAGCGTTCCCAAAGGTAAGCGTGCAGCCACGCGAAGCAGGTCATTGCTAACGAGCTAATCAAAGATGGTGTGTGGCGATCGGGTTGCAAGGCGCCCTTGAGCGCTAGGCCCCTTGCCATCCAGATCGCTCGCCCCAAAACGAAAACGGCCGGGTCATCGACCCGGCCGTTCAAAACTCTCTCCGCGAATTCCGCGTTCGGTTGAGCTCAGCTCGCCTTCTTCACGAACACCGGCTTGCCGACCTTCTTCTCGATCGCGCGCTTGAGATCGAGTGCGCGGGGCGACAGCACCTCGGCCTTGGCCTTGAGCAGGTAGGCGTCGAGGCCGCCATTGTGGTCGACGCTCTTCAGCGCATTGGTCGAGACGCGCAGGCGCACGTTGCGGCCGAGCGCGTCCGAGATGAAGGTCACGTTGGCCAGGTTCGGCAGGAAGCGCCGCTTGGTCTTGATGTTGGAGTGGCTCACCTTGTGGCCCGTCTGGGGGCCCTTGGCCGTCAGTTCGCAGCGCCGGGACATTACCAAAATCCTTATTGCATCCCCGCTTCGGGCGGCACGTGCGATCACGCGGCCCGCGCGGGGGTTTTGAATTCGCGTCCATTTTCCAGGAACCGCGGGTGTATAGGGGGAGAATACCCAAGCGTCAAGATTATATCGCCGCATGGACGTCACAGGAAATGGCGGTTCATAAGCGCTACCAGCCACTTAACGGCGGATATCGCAACCATATAAAGGGCGTATTCGGCTGCAAGTCTTGGTTCCATAACAGACGCGCACGTTGTCCGGCCGAATTGAAGGACCAGATGGGCAACGAACAGAGCGCCGATAGCAGGACCGTCAGGTAGGTTAAGTGACCACCGCCATTGCCTTTTTGCCCCCGCTCGGCCGGCTCATCGGCCTGTGCGCCGGTGCCCTCTTGCTGTTTTGCGCCGAGCGCGCGAGCGCGCAAGGGCGGCTCGACGCCCAGTATGAGGCGACGCTCGCCGGTATCCCGGTCGGCAAGGGCACCTGGACCATCGAAATCGGCGACGACACCTTCTCGGCCTCGGCCCAGGGCGGCACCGCGGGCCTCCTGAAGGCGTTCTCCGGCGGCAGCGGCGGGGGCGCCTCGCAGGGCCGCGTCGTCAACGGCGCGCTGGTCGCCTCCTCCTACACCGCGACCACCACCACCTCGAAGAAGTCGGAGACGATCCGGATGGTGCTGGCGGGTGGCGGCATCAAGGAATCCACGATCGAGCCGGAGCCGCCGGTCGATGCCGACCGCCTGCCGGTCTCCGAGGCGCAGAAGAAGAACGTGTTCGACCCGATGACCGGCTCGTTCCTGCGCGCGCCCGGCAATGCCGAATTGATGAGCCCGGATGTCTGCCGCACCGGCGCCGGCGTGTTCGACGGCCGCATGCGCTACGACCTCAAGCTCGATTTCAAGCGGGTCGAGATCGTCAAAGCCGAGCGCGGCTATCACGGCCCGGCGCTGGTCTGCGCGCTCTATTTCGTGCCTGTTTCGGGCTACATCCCGGATCGTCCTGTCATCAAATATCTCGCCGCCCAGCGCAACATCGAGATCGCCTTCGTGCCGATCGCGGGCACCCGCCTTCTGGTGCCGTTCCGCATGACGATCCCGACCCCGCTCGGCCAGGCCATGCTGGAAGCCACCTCGTTCGTCACCACAGCCGCGCCGCCGCGCGTGGCGAAGACGCAGTAGGGGCCGGGGGCTACGCTGCTCGACCGTCACCCTGAGGTGCGAGCGGAGCGAGCCTCGAAGGGCGACGCCACTAGCCGGGCCGCGCATCCTTCGAGGCTCGCTGCGCTCGCACCTCAGGATGACGGGTCTGAAAGGGATGGCGGCCCTGCGGAATGCAACAAACGTCACCGGAATCCAGTTGACTCTTGCCCGCTTCTGATTCGACTCGGTCGCCCCTGGAATTTAAGGAATTCAGTCCGCATATCCCATGCTTGTGGAGCCCTCTCAAACTTGATCTAGTGCCGCCGCCGTCAGCCTGCCCGAGATGTTGCGGTGAACGTTTCAGGTCTGGAATGGAGTCACCGATTCGGGCGCGATTCGTTCCGGAGTCGTTCCGAAGCTTAAGGGCGGCGCAGAAAGCGTCGCATTGTGAGACAGATTTTGCGAAACACGCTGCCAATGCGAAACATGCAGCCAGACCGTCACCCTGAGGAGGCCGCGGAGCGGCCGTCTCGAAGGGCGACAGCCCCGCTCCGTCCGCGAGAGGAACGTCCGATCAAAGCGCGCGGATAGATCTCGGCCGTGCATCCTTCGAGGCTCGCTACGCTCGCACCTCCAGCGACAAAGGCGAAGCCTTTGCGCGGGGATGACGGGACAGGGAGCGCCCCAACAATTCAAGAAACACCTGCAAAATATGGCTTTCTCAACTTCGTTCGGAAATGACCGCGTGCCCGGCGCAGGCGTCACTGCGGTGCTGGGGCCGACCAACACCGGCAAGACGCATCTCGCGATCGAGCGCATGCTGGCGCATTCGTCCGGCTTGATCGGGCTGCCGCTGCGGCTGCTCGCGCGCGAGGTCTACAACAAGATCGCAGCTCGCGCCGGCGTCGACAATGTCGCGCTGATCACCGGCGAGGAGAAGATCAAGCCGAAGGCGCCGCGCTTCTGGGTCTCGACCGTGGAAGCGATGCCGCGCGATCTCGATGTCTCGTTCCTCGCGGTCGACGAGATCCAGATCGCCGCCGATCTCGAGCGCGGGCACGTGTTTACCGATCGCATGCTCAACCGCCGCGGCCGCGACGAGACGCTGCTGCTGGGCGCCGCCACAATGCGGCCGATCATCGAGCGGCTGTTGCCCGGCGCCTCGATCGTCACGCGGCCGAGGCTCTCGCAGCTCGAATTCGCCGGCGACCGCAAGATCACGCGGCAGCCGCGGCGAACCGCGATCGTCGCGTTCTCCGCCGATGAGGTCTACGCGATCGCCGAGCTGATCCGCCGCCAGCATGGCGGCGCGGCCGTGGTGCTGGGCTCGCTCTCGCCCCGCACACGCAATGCGCAGGTCGAGATGTTCCAGAACGGCGATGTCGATTATCTCGTCGCCACCGACGCGGTCGGCATGGGGCTCAATCTCGACGTCGATCACGTCGCCTTCGCCTCCGACCGCAAATATGACGGCTATCAGTTCCGCCGGCTGACGCCGGCCGAATTCGCGCAGATCGCGGGCCGCGCCGGGCGCGCCACGCGCAACGGCACCTTCGGCACGACGGGCCGCTGCGCGCCGTTCGAGCCGGAGCTCGTCAACGCGCTGCAGAACCACACCTTCGACAGCGTCAAGATGCTGCAATGGCGCAACGCCAGGCTCGATTTCGCCTCGCTCGGCGCGTTGCAGGTGTCGCTGGCGCTGACGCCCAATCATGAGGCACTGACGCGGGCCCCGGTGGCCGAGGATCTGCGGGTGCTCGAACATGTCGCACGCGACGCCGAGGTGCGCGAATTCGCGCATGGGCCGGCCGCGGTGGAGCGGCTGTGGGAGGCCTGCCAGGTTCCGGACTACCGAAAGCTGGCGCCGGCCGCCCATGCCGAACTCGTGACCACGCTGTATGGCTTCCTGATGCAAAAGGGGCGTATCCCTGACGCATGGTTTGCCGCCCAGGTCGACCAGGCCAACCGGACCGACGGCGATATCGACACGCTATCGGGCCGGATCGCGCAGATCCGGACCTGGACCTTCGTTGCCAACCGGCCCGACTGGCTCTACGACCCGGACCACTGGCAGGGGATCACGCGCGAGCTCGAAAATAAATTGTCCGATGCGCTGCATGAACGGCTCACGGAGCGTTTCGTTGACAGGCGGACCAGTGTATTGATGCGCCGCCTGCGGGAGAACTCAGTTTTGAATACGGAAATTGGCAAGACCGGTGAAGTGATCGTGGAAGGCCACGCGATTGGCCGGCTCGATGGTTTCACCTTCGCACCTGATGCGGCCGAGGCCGGCAGCGACGCCAAGGCGCTGCAAGCCGCCGCCCAGCAGGTGCTGGCGCGCGAGATCGATACGCGTGCCGAGAAACTGGGCGCCGCTCCCGACGAGCAGTTCGTGCTGACCTCCGACGGCACCATCCGCTGGACCGGCGATGCGGTGGCCAAGCTGGTGGCCGCCGACGACGCGCTGCATCCGCGACTGCGGATCATCTCCGACGAGCGGCTGACCGGCGCCTCGCGCGAGGCCGTGCAGACCCGGCTCGATCTCTGGCTCAAGACGCATATCGAAAAGCTGCTCGGGCCGCTGTTCGAACTGTCCAAGGCCGAGGATATCCAGGGCATCGCCCGCGGCATCGCCTTCCAGCTCGTCGAGGCGCTCGGCGTGCTCGAGCGCAGCAAGATCGCCGCCGAGATGAAGGATCTCGACCAGCCCTCGCGCGCCGCGCTGCGCAAATATGGCGTGCGCTTCGGTGCCTATCACATCTATTTCCCGCAGCTGCTCAAGCCTGCGGCGCGCTCGCTGGCCTCGCTGCTGTGGGCCGAGAAGCAGAGCAATGTCGACATGGGCGCGCTGTCGAATGTGCAGCATCTCGCCTCCAGCGGCCGCACCTCGTTCCCGGTCGACAAGGCCCTGCCGCGCGACGGCTATCGCGTGCTCGGCTATCGCCAGTGCGGCGAGCGCGCGGTGCGCGTCGACATCCTGGAGCGGCTCGCCGATCTGATCCGTCCGGCGCTGGCGTGGCGCGAGACCTCGCCGGGCGAGAAGCCCGCCGGCGCGTTCGACGGCCGCGGCTTTGTCGTCACCCAGGCGATGACTTCGCTGACCGGCTCCGCCGGTGAGGACTTTGCCTCGATCCTGCGCGCGCTCGGCTACCGCATGGACCGCCGTCCGCCGCTGCCGCCGAAGGCTGTCGAGGTTGCGCCGGTCGAGACCGCCGAGACCGTCGCCGCGGAGGCGCCGCCGGCTGAGGCGACATCTGATGCCGCCGCAGATGCGCCCGTCGATGCCGCCGCTGAGGTGGTGGCCGATGCGCCGGAGGCTGCCGCTGCGCCCGAGGCCGAAGCTGCCGTCGACCAGCCGGTATCCGGCGATCCCGCGCCGTCGGCCGCACTGCTGCCCGATGTCGGCTTTGCCGAGGTGGTCGCCAGCGAAGCGACGCCCGTCGTTATCGAGACCCAGCAGGATGCGGTGGCCGAGCGCGCTGCGCCGGTCGATGAGCCCGCTGTTGCCGAAGCGCCCGCTGCTGAAGTTGCAGCCGAGCCCGCGCCCGCCGTTGAAGCCGCTGCGGAGACGCTGACTGAAGCCGTTGCCGCAGAGACAGCGTCAGAGCCCACCGCCGAAGCGCCCGCGGAGACCGCGAGCGCTGACGCAGCAACCGCCGAGGCCGCTCCCGCGGCCGCGGAGACGCCGGCCGAGCCGCAAATGGTCGAAGTCTGGCGTCCCGGTGGTCGCTCCGACGAGCGCCGTCCGCATCATCGCGGCCACGACCGCAACCGCGGCCGTCATCAGAACAAGCCCGCCGAGGGCGCGCAGGCCGCTGAGGGCGGCGGCGAGGGCGAGAAGCGCGAGCATCATCGCCGGCCGCGTCGTCACCAGGACTTCCGCGTTCCGCGCCCAGCCGCGCCCGCTGACGGCGCTGCGCCGGTCGCTGCCGCGCCTGCCGATGGCGCGCCGCGCGAGGACAAGGGCCAGCGCCGCGAGCGCTTCGAGGGCAAGGGTCGCGATGAGCGTCGCCGCGACAACAAGTTCGGCGGCGGAGATCGCAAGGGCGGCGATCGTGACCGCGGCGGCCGCGATTTCGGCAAGGGCGGTCGCGACAAGCGCGAGGGCGGCCCGTCGCATCGGCCCTACGCGTCGAGCGCGCCGCGCGAGCGCGACCGTCCGATCGATCCGAACTCGCCGTTCGCCAAGCTCGCTGCCCTGAAGGAGCAGCTCGCCGGCCGGAAGGAATAATCCAACCCTTGGTGCTAGTTCTTGGTCTAGTTCTTGGTCTGACGCTTGGACAGACAGCGGCTCGACAAATGGCTGTGGCACGCGCGCCTGGTGAAGGCCCGCACCAGCGCGGCTGAACTCGTCGCATCAGGTCATGTTCGTATCAACGGCACGCGCGAGAAATCGCCGGGCCATGCCGTGAAGGCGGGCGACGTCATCACCGTCGCGCTCGACAACAGCGTCCGCGTGCTGAAGGTCACGGGCTTCGCCGAGCGGCGCGGCGATGCGCGTTCGGCGCGCGTGCTGTACCAGGATTTGCAGGCCGGCAATTTGCAAGCCGGTAAGGAGTAGTTATCTAGCGCTTGCTATCTCAATTGAGCATGATCCGGAAAAGTGGGGTCCGGTTTTCCGATCAGGATCATGCTCCAAATAAAATCGGTGGCAGGGTCGTGAGAATACTGGCGTTTTTCGGGTGCGGCTTCCCTTGCGGCCCCGGTATTCCTGCGCTACGCAACCCCAGAAAAGTTGATCGTTCCGGAGTTTTGGATGACCTACGTCGTCACTGAAGCCTGCATCAAGTGCAAATATACCGACTGCGTCGAGGTCTGCCCCGTCGATTGCTTCTACGAGGGCGAGAACATGCTGGTCATCCATCCTGACGAATGCATCGATTGCGGCGTGTGCGAGCCGGAATGCCCGGCTGACGCCATCAAGCCGGATACCGAGCCGGGGCTGGAGAAGTGGCTCGAGGTCAACACCGAGTATGCCAAGAGCTGGCCGAACATCACCCAGAAGAAGGACTCGCCCGAGGACGCCAAGGAGTGGGAAGGCAAGGAAGGCAAGTTCGAGAAATATTTTTCTCCGAATCCGGGCAGCGGCGACTGATTCGCTAACGTTCGCAAGCAGCCGTCGGGACTACCCCGATAAGGGCGGGCTTGGGCCCGCCGCGGCCCTCCGTTCGGCCGCCGATTTAACCCTAATGACGGACATATGACCTGAGGATGCCCTGTTATGCCCGGAATCGGGCGTAAACCATTGATTTTTGCGGAAAATGTGCTATATCTGCACCATTACAGGCCAAGAACCCCCTGCCATGCGTACCTTGTGGCTTCGAGGTTCCCGCAAACATCGAACAGGGGCGTGGCAGTTTCCGCGCGCAGGCTGTGTCACAGAAAACGCGTAAAAAGAGTGCTTCAAAGACGACAAAGAAAGCCGCTGTCGTTGCTCGCAGCGCAACCAAGGGCCGTGCCAAGGCGCCCGTGAAGGGGGCCAAGAAGGCGGCGGCTGCAAAGTCCTCAAAGAACAAAAGAAGCGTGATGCCAGAAAAGACTGCCAAGACTGCCGCGAAAGCGGCAGCTGCGAAGCCCGCTGCTGCGAAGGTCGCCCCCAAGACTGCTGCTGTTGCGCCGAAGCCGGCCGCCCCGAAGGCTGCCGTCCCCGCCGCTGCTCCGAAGGTTGCCGCCAAGCCGGCCGCTCCGTCCCGCCCGGAAGAGAAGAAGGTCGTGACCCAGCGCCAGGGCTTCAAGGCCAATGAATTCGTCGTCTATCCCGCTCACGGTGTCGGCCAGATCCTGGCGATCGAGGAGCAGGAGATCGCGGGCGCCAAGCTCGAGCTGTTCGTGATCAATTTCATGAAGGACAAGATGACGCTGCGGGTGCCGACGGCGAAGGTCGCCAATGTCGGCATGCGCAAGCTGTCGGAGCCGGCGCTGGTCAAGAAGGCGCTGGAGACGCTGAAGGGCCGCGCCCGCGTCAAGCGCACCATGTGGTCGCGCCGCGCCCAGGAATACGAAGCGAAGATCAATTCGGGCGACATCGTCGCGATCGCCGAGGTGGTCCGCGACCTCTATCGTTCGGAATCGCAGCCCGAGCAGTCCTATAGCGAACGCCAGCTCTATGAAGCAGCGCTCGACCGTCTGTCGCGCGAAATCGCTGTCGTGCAGCACTCGACCGAGACCGAGGCGATCAAGGAGATCGAAGGCCAGCTCGCCAAGAGCCCGCGCCGCGGCGCCAAGGCCGAGTCCGCTGAAGGCGAGGCCGAGGGCGATGCCGACGGTGAGGATCTCGACTCTGATGGTGACGATACCGCCGTCGAAGACGAAGCCGCCTAAATAGCGCTGCAACATTACAGACGGAAAGCCCGGTCACAACGACCGGGCTTTTTGTTTTGGTGCACGATCTCGCTGGGCACGGAAGCGGCGTTGTGCGTACGGCCTTGCATATCGCCTTGCCGCAATCGCCCCTTGGCTGATCGCCGCGACTCATGACCTGCTGCGCCACGCTGGCGGCGAGATCTTAGGACCAGCGAGGGGCGCGGCATGCTTGCAGGACGGTCGCTGGGGCGCGGTTACGACTGGCTGTGGACCGCGTTTGCGGTCTCGACCTTCGGCACCTGGATCGCCTTCGACGCGTTCCCGCTGCTTGCCATCCTGGTGCTGCACGCAAGGCCGGAGGCGGTCTCGGCACTTGCAGCGGTCGGCCTGCTGGCCGGGGCCGCGGTGGCGGTGCCGCTCGGGCCCTGGATCGAATTCCGCCGCAAGCGGCCGGTGATGATCGCGATGGATCTGATCCGCTTTGCCGCGACGATCAGCGTTCCCATCGCGTTCGTGCTGGGACGGTTGACCTTCGTCCAGCTCGTCGTCGTCGCCGTCATCATGGCCGCCGCAGATATCGCGTTCCGAGCGGCGAGCGGCGCCTGTCTGAAGGCACTCGTAAAACCGGACGATCTGGTGATCGCGAACGGGCGGCTCGAAGCCACGACCTGGACCGCGACCGCGATCGGCCCGCCGCTCGGCGGCGCGGCGATCGGCGTGCTCGGCCCTGTTGTCACCGTGATCGCCAATGCGGTCAGCTTCCTGCTCTCGGCGCTGGCCATCCGGCGGATCGGCGGGAGCGAGCCTGCGCCCGCCCAGTGCCATGCCCGGGGATTTCGCTCGGCCGAATTGATCGAGGGATGGCGCAGCATCCTCGCGCATCCGGTGCTCCGCCTGCTGTTCTTCAACACCGTGCTGGTCAATGGCCTGATCATGGCGACGGCGCCGCTGCTCGCGGTGCTGATGCTCCGCGATCTCGGCTTTGCGCCGTGGCAGTACGGGCTCGCATTCGGGGCGCCCTGTATCGGCGGCCTGATCGGCGCACGGCTCGCGCCTGCGCTCGCCGCGCGCTTCGGGCAGTACAATGTGTTGCTCGCGGCCGGTGCGCTGCGTGCGTGCTGGTCGCTCGGCCTCGCTTTCATGCCGAACGGTGCGGCGGGCATCGCCGTCGTCTTTGCGCTTCAGTTCGGTCTCGTCACCTGCGCCGGCATCTTCAATCCGGTGTTTGCGGCCTATCGTCTGGCCCAGATCGAGATGGAGCGGACCGCGCGGGTGCTCTCGGCCTGGACCATCACCAGCAGCGCAACCATCGCGGTGCTGACCGCGCTCTGGGGCGTGCTGGCGGGCTTCGCCGGTGTCCGGACGGCGATCGCGCTGAGCGGGCTGCTCTTGCTGGCGACGCCGCTGCTGCTGCCGCGCCGTGTGCTCAATACGAGCGCTGCTTGATGCCCCAGCGGCCATCCTCCGACGTCACGATCCACGGATTACGGTGACGGCTGGCAATCGATCCGTCGGCGCGGTCGCGGCTGTATTCGACCACGAGATGCACCTTGCGCGGACCGACCAGCACGGGCTCCCCGCGCTGATAGGTGCTCTTCGCCCACCCCGTGGTGCGCGCCAGATCGTCGAAGAACGACGCCGGCAACTGGCCCGGCCGTTCCCGGATCACGAGCTGCTCGCCGGACAGGATGACGTGCGGGAAGTGCAGCAGCGCATCCATGCCGGCGAGATCGCAGGCGTTGAAGCGGTCGGTGAAATCGTCGATGCAGCGGATCGCCGCCGCGATCATGGTGGCGTCGTCGGCATCATCGGTGCCGGGTTGGAACAGGTCGTCGGCGTAACTCATGCTGTCGCTATACACCGGCACCGGAGTGAGCGGCAACGGCGTGTGCACGCGGCTCTCCAATCGTAGCCCGCATGAAGTGAAACCTCTTGATCGCGGTGAGGCGCGGACCTCCGGGCACCGAACGGCTGAAAGCCACGTAAGCAATCCTGACCAGAATCGTGCTGTGTTGTTTCACGGATGACGACGGTGATCGGAGCGCGGCGTGCTATGCTGGCTGCCCGGCCGCTATTTGATCGACATTAAGGTGACCCATCAATTTGCAGCGAGGAGAAATCCGATGACATCCAATGTTGAGGCAACCAGGAAGGGTTATGAGGCCTTTCAACGTGGTGACATTCCGGCGCTCATGAGAGATCTGATCGATGACGACTGCACGTGGATAACGCCAGGTCCCCAGGATAAATTGCCTTGGGCCGGGACCTTTAGAGGAAAGCAGCAGATTGCAAACTTCTTCGTCCAGGTCGGCGAGAATCTGGAATTCAGCGAGTTTGCACCGCGTGAGATGATTGAGCAGGGCGACACTGTCGTGGTCTTGGGTGCGCTCACGGCGCGGGCAAAGAGAACAGGCAAGACCGTCAAGAACGAATGGGCCCATGTTTTCAAGTACCGCGGAGGAAAGGCGGTCTATTTTCAGGAGTACATTGACACTGCGGCGGATGTCGCCGCGATGACGTGACGGAGCGGGAGGCGGCCGGCTGAAGCAGGCGCGGATTCGCGTGCTTCGTTGGCATCATCCGCCTCTATCGTCTACTTCACCCGCTGCTTCTCGAGCTTGCGCGCCAGCGTCCGGCGATGCATGCCGAGCCTCCGCGCGGCTTCGGAGATGTTGAAATCGGTCTCCATCAGGGTCTGGTGGATGCGCTCCCATTCCAGCGTCTTGATCGAGGTCGGCCGCGCGCCGACCTCGATGGCAGCGTTGCCGGCGGCCTTTTGGAACGCGGCCTCGATGTCGTCGGTGTTCGACGGCTTGGCCAGATAATGGCAGGCGCCGAGTTTGATCGCTTCCACCGCGGTCGCGATGCTGGCGAATCCCGTCAGCACCACGATCAGCATGTCAGGGTCATGCGCGTGCAGCGCCTCGACGCAGGCAAGGCCCGACGCGCCGCCGGCGAGCTTCAGGTCGACGACGGCATAGCCGGGCGATTGCTGCTCGAGCAGCTCGCGGACCTCGTCGAGCGAAGCCGACACCGCGACGCCGTAGCCGCGGCGCTCGAACGAGCGTTTCAGTGTGCGGGCAAAGCCTGCATCGTCCTCGACGATCAGGAGCTGGCGTTCATCCGTCAAGATGGTCTCCGATCGCGAGCGTCGAGAGCGGCAGCTCGAGCCTGACCGCGGCGCCGATGTCCGGCCGGTTGCGCGCCGTCACCACGCCGCCCAGCTTGCGCACGACATTGACGACCAGGAACAGGCCGAGGCCGCTGCCGGAGCTGCCCTTGGTGGACTGATACGGCTTGCCGACATGCGCCAGCATCTCGCGCGAGAAGCCCGGACCGCGGTCGGTCACCGACAGCACAAGCTTGTCGGCATTGCGTTCGGCCATCAGCTCGATCCAGTCACGCGAGACCTCGGCGGCATTGTCGAGCACGTTGAAGATCGCCTGCTTGAGCGCGATGTCGGAGACGATCGCCAGATCGGCGCCGAAGGCGTTGCGGAAATACAGAGTCGCCGACGGCCGCGTCGTCCGCCATTCCTCCACCAGCGCCGTCAGGAACGCCGCGACCGTGGTCGGCGAGGAGCCTTCGCCGCGGGCTTCGCCAGCCGACAGCAGGATGCCGGTCACGATCGACTTGCAGCGCTGCACCGAGATCTCCATCTCGCCGAGGTCCTGCGAGAGCTCGGGATCGGAGGCGAGCGCCGGCATCCGGCGCCAGTCGCCCAGGATGACCGAGAGCGAGGCGAGCGGCGTGCCGAGTTCATGCGCGGCGCCTGAGGCCAGAAGGCCCATCTGCACGATGTGGTCCTGCTCGGCCGCGTGCTGGCGCAGCGCCGCGAGGCGGAAGTCGCGGTCGCGCAGGTTGCGGTTGATCCGGGTCATGAACACCACGAGCAGCACGGCGTCGAGCACGAGCCCGATGAACGTGCCGGCGATGTAGAGATTGAAGGCCTCGGCAAAGCCCTGCGGCAGCTCCAGCGGCCGGTAGTAGCTGGTCAGCCAGGCGAAGTTCATGCAGACCAGCGCCACCAGCGACCAGGTCGAGGGCGCATCGAGCAGCACCGCGCCGAGCGTGACCTGCAGCAGATAGAGCGACGTGAAGGGATTGGTGGCGCCGCCGCTGAGATAGAGCAGGGCGGTCAGCGCCGCAACGTCGAGCGCCAGCGCGACCAGCAGCTCGCGGTTGTTGATGTCGGCGCGGTAGCGCAGCCACAGCAGGCTGACGAGATTGAGCGCGACGAGCCCGAAGATCACGGCGGCCATCGGCAGCAGCGGCAGCGCGACGCCCATCCAGAACTGCACGAAGCCGATGGTGGCGATCTGCCCGATCACGGCGATCCAGCGCAGCTGGACCAGCAGGGCCATGTTCTTGCGATTGGTCGCGAGGTCGGCGGGCGCTGCGAGATCGAGCGGCATGCCGGCTGCCGCGCGCATGGCGGACGGCATCACGGTCGCGGCGTTTTCGTCATGCAGATCCGATGTGCGCTCGAGCATCTGGGCCTGTGTCGCGAGACAGATTGCGGGCTGCGCCGATCAGGCGGCGCACGGCGGCGCGCCTTGAGCCCCACCTTGGATCGGGGGCGCCGGCGCGGCCCCTGCCGCTGATGACGCGCAGGAGCGCGCCGGCCAGCATAAAGGCCAGCGCGAACCATGTCAGCGCGTAAATCAGGTGGTTGTTCGGAAACCGCACGATCGTGAGCCCGCCGACCGGATACCCGCCCGGATTGGGCGTCGCATCGGCGTCGATGAAGAAGGGGGCTACCTGCGACAGCCCGTGCGTGGCGGCGATCGCGGCGACGTCGCGGGAATACCAGCGGCCGGCCGAAGCGTCGTTGCTGCGCAGGAAGCCGCCCTTCGGCTCCGAGATCCGCAACAGCCCGGTCACGCGGACAACGCCCTGCTGCTCGCCGTCGCGCCGCGTCGCGGGATCGCGCCGCTCCGGCGGAACGAAGCCGCGATTGACCAGCACCGTGGTTCCGTCAGCCATTTGCAGCGGGGCCAGCACCCAGAAGCCAGGGCCGTCTGCCGTGACCGCCTGCACCAGCGTCTCGTCGGCGTTGAGGAAGCTGCCGCGCACCGTGACGCGGCGGTATTCGTCGCTCGCGGCCGTGACCGCCGGCCATGACGAGGCAGGCGGCGGCGCTGTCGGCGCCGCATGCATGCGCTGCTCGACCCGCTCGATCAGCGCCAGCTTCCAGGACCTGCGTTCGACCTGCCAGATACCGAGCGCGCTCAGCAGCACCACGCCCAGCATGCCGAGCGTGAGCAGCACAAGCGATGGTCTGGCAGACCGCATCGTCACGGCATCTGGCTCATGTCATGGATCGGCATCATGTTGACGTTGAGATGATGCATGACCCACAGCGATCCGGTCAGCGCGATCACCACCATGATCACGGTGAAGATCATCGCCATCATGGTCCAGCCGTTCTCGGACCGCGTGTTCATGTGCAGGAAGTACACCATGTGCACGACGATCTGCACCGCGGCCAGCACCAGCACGATCAGTGCGGTGACCTGCTTGTCGGCGATCGCGCCGCTCATCACCAGCCAGAACGGCACCGCGGTGAGGACGACGGAGAGGCCGAAGCCGATCAGATAGCTCTTCAGCGAGCCGTGGGCGGCGCCGCCATGGTCATCATGGCCGTGACCGCCGGCATGGGCTTCGAGAGTGCGGGCTTCTGTTGTCATCGCAGCATTCCCAGGAGGTAGACGAAGGTGAAGACGCCGATCCAGACCACGTCGAGGAAGTGCCAGAACATCGAAAGGCACATCAGCCGGCGGCGGTTGGCTTCGGTGAGGCCGAAGCGCGCGGTCTGCACCATCAGCGTCACCAGCCAGACCAGGCCGAAGGTGACGTGCAGACCGTGGGTGCCGACCAGCGTGAAGAACGACGACAGGAAGGCGCTGCGCTGCGGCGTCGCGCCCTCATGGATCATGTGGGCGAACTCGGTCAGCTCGATGCCGAGGAAGGCGAGGCCGAACAGCCCGGTGATGGCGAGCCAGGCCTGCGTTGCGCCGATCCTCGATTTCTCCATCGTCAGCATGGCAAAGCCATACGTGATCGAGGAGAGCAGCAGCATCGTGGTGTTGAGCGCGACCAGCTTGAGGTCGAACAGGTCCTTCGGCGCCGGGCCGGCGGCATAGTTGCCGCCGAGCACGCCGTAGGTCGCAAACAGCATCGCGAAGATGAGGCAGTCGCTCATCAGGTAGATCCAGAAGCCCAGCATGGTGCTGGCGCCTTCCGGATGCGCGTGCTCGTCGATGACGTGGAAGATCGGTTCGGAGCTTTGTGTGGAGACGGTAGCAACGGTCATGTCTGGGCTCCTGCGGCGAGAACGCGCGTCCGCGCGTCTTCGGTCCGCACCACCTCATCCGCCGGGATGTGGAAGTCGCGGTGATAGTTGAAGGTGTGGCCGATCGCGACCGCGAGCAGCGCAACGAAGCTGACGGCGGCGAGCCACCAGATGTACCAGATCAGGCCGAATCCCATCACCGTCGCGAGGCCAGCGAGGATGACGCCGGTGCCGGTGTTGGAGGGCATGTGGATCGGCTTGAAGCCGGTCAGCGGCCGCCTGTAGCCGCGGCGCTTCATGTCCCACCAGGCGTCGTTGTCGTAAACCACCGGCGTGAAGGCGAAGTTGTAATCCGGCGGCGGCGACGAGGTCGCCCATTCCAGCGTGCGCGCGTCCCAGGGATCGCCGGTGGCGTCCTTCAGCTCTTCGCGGCGCAGGATGCTGACTGCGAACTGCACCAGCATCGCACCGATGCCGAGCAGGATCAGGAAGGCGCCGAAGGCCGCGATGACGAACCAGATCTGCAAGCTAGGATCGTCGAACACGCGGAGCCGGCGGGTCACGCCCATCAGGCCGAGCACATAGAGCGGCATGAAGGCGAAGTAGAAACCCGAGACCCAGAACCAGAACGACAGCTTGCCCCAGAACGGATCGAGCCTGAAGCCGAACGCCTTCGGGAACCAGTAGTTGATGCCGGCGAACAGGCCGAACAGCACGCCGCCGATGATCACGTTGTGGAAATGCGCGATCAGGAACAGGCTGTTATGCAGCACGAAATCGGCCGGCGGCACCGCGAGCAGCACGCCGGTCATGCCGCCGATCACGAAGGTCAGCATGAACGCCACCGTCCACATCATCGGCAGCTCGAAGCGGATGCGGCCGCGATACATCGTGAACAGCCAGTTGAACATCTTCGCGCCCGTCGGGATCGAGATGATCATGGTGGTGATGCCGAAGAACGAGTTGACGCTGGCGCCGGAGCCCATCGTGAAGAAGTGATGCAGCCAGACCAGATAGGACAGGATGGTGATGACGACCGTGGCGTAGACCATCGAGGTGTAGCCGAACAGCCGCTTGCCGGAGAACGTCGCGGTCACCTCCGAGAAGATGCCGAACGCCGGCAGCACCAGGATGTAGACCTCGGGATGGCCCCAGATCCAGATCAGGTTCACGTACATCATCGGGTTGCCGCCGAAGTCGTTCGTGAAGAAGTTGGTGCCGACGTAGCGGTCGAGCGACAGCAGCGCCAGCACCGCGGTCAGCACCGGGAAGGAGGCGACGATCAGGACGTTGGTGCAGAGCGAGGTCCAGGTGAACACCGGCATCTTCATCATCGTCATGCCCGGCGCGCGCAGCTTGACGATGGTGCAGACCAGGTTGATGCCCGATAGCGTCGTGCCGACGCCGGCGACCTGTAGTCCCCATATGTAATAATCTACGCCGACGTCGGGACTGTAGCCGATGTTCGACAGCGGCGGATAGGCGAGCCAGCCGGTGCGGGCGAATTCGCCGACGAACAGCGACATCATCACCAGCACGGCGCCGCCGACCGTCATCCAGAAGCTGAAATTGTTGAGGAAGGGGAAGGAGACGTCGCGGGCGCCGATCTGCAGCGGCACCACGTAGTTCATCAGGCCGGTGACCAGCGGCATCGCCACGAAGAAGATCATAATCACGCCGTGGGCGGTGAAGACCTGGTCGTAGTGATGGGCCGGGAGGTAGCCGTCGGAGCCGTTGAAGGCGATCGCCTGCTGCAGGCGCATCATCAGCGCGTCCGCGAAGCCGCGCAGCAGCATCACGATGCCGAGGATCATGTACATGATGCCGATGCGCTTGTGGTCCACTGTGGTGAACCATTCGCGCCACAGATAGGTCCAGAGCCGGAAGTAGGTGACGATGGCGAACAGCGCGAGGCCACCGGTCGCGACCACCGCGAAGGTGCCGACCAGGATCGGCTCGTGCAGCGGCAGCGCGTCCAGATTGAGGCGGCCGAAGATCATCTTGATGAGATCGGGATTCATGCGGCGCTCCTCAGGAGTCTGATTTCGGGCGCTGGCCGAGCAGCAAGGATGTCGACGACGGATGGGCGGGAGAGAACGGCGGGCGCTTCAGCCCGACGCCACGCAGCGGTGTCAGGTCGAGCGGCGCGAGAACGTCGCGCGACGGCGCGTCCTTGATCTCGTCCATCGCGCAGATGCCGGCGACGAAGGTCGGTGAGGCGCCGAGCGGCGCGCCGCGGCGGGCGTATTTGTCGTAAGTCAGCGGCAGCGTGTTGTTGAGGCCTTCGCGGCCGAGGCCGCCCTTGGCGTCAATCGCCATCATCTCGCTCATGCACATCTTGCCGGGCTCGACGCACATGTTGAGGATCGCCTTGTAGAGATCGCGATCGACCGAGCGGTAGAGACGGACCGGATCGTTCTGGCTCGGACGCTCGAGCTGCAGATAGTCGGTGCGGCCGAGCATGCTGCCGCTGGCCCTGGCGGTGCCGATCCACTTGTCGAAATCGGCGGTCGACAGGCTCTTGAACTCGAAGTGCATGCCGGAGAAGCCGGCGCCGCTGTAATTGGCGGAGAAGCCGCGGAAGGTGCCCGCCTTGTTGGCGACCGCGTGCAGCTTGGTCTCCATGCCGGGCATGGCGTAGATCTGGCCGGCAAGGGCCGGGATGTAGAACGAGTTCATCACGGAAGACGCCGTGATGCGGAAGCGGATCGGGCGATCGACGGGCGCTGCGAACTCGTTGACGGCGGCGACGCCATAGTCCGGGTAGATGAACAGCCACTTCCAGTCGAGCGCGACCACCTCGACATTGAGCGGGGCGTCCTTGCTCTCGATCGGCTTGTCGGCGGCGATGCGGCCGAGCGAGCGGTAGGGATCGAGCAGATGCGTGCCCATCCAGGTCAGCGCACCCAAGCAGATGATGATCAGAAGCGGCGCCGACCAGATCACGAGCTCGAGCTGGGTGGAGTGATCCCACTCCGGCTCATAGGGGGCTGCGGTATTGGACTGGCGGTAGCGCCAGGCGAAGAAGATGGTCAGCGCCATCACCGGAAGCACGATGATGAGCATCAGGACGGTGGAGATCACGACAAGGTCGCGCTGCTGGATGGCGACGTCCCCGGCGGGGGCAAGGACGACGAAATCGCACCCGCCAAGGAGCGCCGCGAACGGCAATAAGGCCAATAATTTCAAGGCGCGCACGGCTCACCCCACTTGAATTTTATGAGTTCCGCCAAGGGGTAGCTGCGATGCAGCAAAGTTGACATTGGACAATTTGTCCAATGTTGCGCTGCGGGATAGACCGTCAGAAGGTGAGGTGGACCGCGTGGCATAGGCTGCCCGTGGCCTCATCTCTAGTCTGAGCATGATCTGTTCGGAAAACCGGTTTCGACTTTTCCGGATCAGGCTCCAAAGGACGGTTCTCCGGCGATGGCACAGGCCCCAGCAATGGCTCACGGCACCCCGACGGCATCAGGTCACGGGCAGGCGAAACCTGGCGAAATCGCCATCGGCGTCATCATCGGGCGCACGTCGGAATTCTTCGACTTCTTCGTCTACGCGATCGCCTCGGTGATCGTGTTTCCGAAGCTGGTGTTCCCGTTCGTCAATGAACTGACCGGCACGCTCTATTCATTCGGGATCTTCGCGCTGGCCTTTGCCGCGCGGCCGCTCGGCACCGTCATCTTCATGGCGGTCGACCGCCGCCACGGCAAGGGCGCCAAGCTCGTCATCGCGCTGTTCCTGCTCGGCACCGCCACGGTCGCGCTCGCGTTCCTGCCCGGCTACGACACGATCGGCGTCGCGGCGATCTGGCTGCTGGCCGCCGCGCGGGTCCTGCAGGGCATCGCCTGGGGCGGCGCGTGGGACGGCCTCGCCTCGCTGCTCGCGATGAACTCGCCGGCGAATCGCCGCGGCTGGTACGCGATGGTGCCGCAGCTCGGCGCGCCGCTCGGCCTGATCGTGGCGAGCGCGCTGTTCGCGTTCTTCGCCGGCAACCTCTCGGCGGACGATTTCTTCGATTGGGGCTGGCGCTATCCGTTCTTCGTCGCCTTCGCCATCAACGTGGTGGCGCTGTTCGCGCGGCTGCGCATGGTGGCGACCGATGAATATTCCGAGCTGTTCGAAAGCCGCGACCTCGAGCCGGCGCGCGTCGGCGAGACGGTGGCGCAGGAGGGCCGCAATATCCTGCTCGGCGCCTTTGCGCCGCTGGCGAGCTTTGCGCTGTTCCACATGGTCACGGTGTTCCCGCTGTCCTGGGTGTTCCTGTTCACCAGGGAAAGCCCGGTGCGTTTCCTGATCATCGAGATGATCGGCGCCATGGTCGGCGTCGTCGCGATCATCGCCTCCGGCATGATCGCCGACCGCGTCGGCCGCAAGCCGCTGCTGCTGGGCTCTGCGGTCGCGATCGCGGTCTATAGCGGCTTTGCCCCGCAGCTGCTCGACGCCGGTGCGTTCGGCGAGACGATCTACATGGTGCTCGGCTTCGTGCTGCTCGGGCTGTCGTTCGGCCAGTCGTCGGGTGCGATCGCCTCGAACTTCGCGCGGACCTATCGCTACACCGCCTCGGCGCTGACCTCGGATTTCGCCTGGCTGTTCGGCGCCGGCTTTGCGCCGCTCGCCGCGCTGCTGCTGGCGACGCATTTCGGCCTGATCTCGGCCGGCGCGTATCTGTTGTCGGGGGCGGTGTGGACGCTGCTCGCGCTGTGGCTGAGCGGCCTGCGCGAAGCCGAAGTCAATTAGTCCCGTAGCCTTTCTCCTTCCCTTGTAGCCCGGATGCAGCGCAGCGAAATCCGGGACCGCTCTCACCGCGAATGGTTCTGCCCCGGATTGCGCTGCGCTGCATCCGGGCTACAGAGCTTCGCTTAGCGAAACAGCCCGTCGACGCGGAACGAATAGCCGAGACCTACGATGTAGTTCGGCGAATTGCGGTTGAGCCCGAACGCGACGTGGAGATCGAGCTGCTGGGTCGGTGTAAGCCGGTACATGCCGCCGGAATTGATCAACTGGGTCGGCCGCGCGCCGTCGGGATAGTCGCCGACATATTCGGTGAACACACTGATCCGCTCGGTCAATTTCTTCTCGATCACGAAGGTCGTTTCCGACATGTGCTGGCCGGTCAGCTCGGCGGGGCGGAAGAATTCCGTGAACATGCCGCTGACGCCCCAGCCGTCATGCAACTCCCATGACCATGGCAGCTGGATGTAGGGCTGCGCGCCGCGCCCGGCGATGGCGGCTGCGCCGGTCGGCAGCGCGACGCCGGCGGTGATCGACAGGTCGACCTTTCCCGGCACCGGGCTGATCTGCCATTTCAGTCCGGGAGCGACGTCGGAGAAGCCCGCGGCGCCCGGCGATCTCATAGTGCCGGTATAGCTCGGCAGGTCGATCAGGACCTCGAGGCAGGGCGCGATGCCGAGCCGCCAGCGGCTGTTGCTGCCGTCGATGCTGCGGCCACTGTTGCGGCCGGTGAGGTTGATGCCGTTTTCGCTCTGCAGGCTCCCGACCGGCACGACGATACTCGAATTGGTGACGTCGGGCCGGTCGGTCGCAATTTCGTCGCTCGGCTTGGGACAACCGTCCGCGCGCGCGGCGGTGGCTGCTGCGAGGGTGATCGCAGCAAGCACGCACCCGAGTTCGGCAAGTCGAGCGACGGCGCCGAACCGATTGTGAAACACTGGGGATGCTCCAAAAACCCGGCGCCGCTGCGGAGGTGGCAGCTTGAATAGAGATCGGCCGATGACGCGGATATTCCTCGCGGGCGGAAAAAACTTCAACAAGAAGTGCGACTGTCGGCGATCGATGCGGCCGGCGTCCAGCGCAATTATGGGTGGGGGAATTTCGGGGAATAGAATGGCGGCCTGGCGGCTCCTGTTGTGGTGGCAAACAGGAGACCCCCGGAATGACCATTCGTTCGATCGCAGGCGTGCTGGCGCCGCGGCAGGCCAAAATCGCCGCGATGGCGGCTATCGCGATCTTGCTCGCGCTGAACAGCGCCCGCGCGGCGGGCGATCCGGCGCGCGGCGCCACGCTGTACCAGGGCTGCGGCGATTGCCATTCGATCGAGAAGAACGACGTCGGTCCGATGCACAAGGGGGTGGTTGGCCGCCTTGCCGGCTCGGTCGCGGGCTACAATTACTCGCCGGCGCTGAAGGACTCGAAGATCGTGTGGACCGAGGCGAATCTCGACAAATGGCTGACCGGTCCGGACGCGATGGTTCCGGGCACCAAGATGTTCTACGAGGTTCAGGATCCGAAGGATCGTGCCGACATCATCGCCTTCCTCAAGGAGAAGGCGAAGTAGAGCGTTCTCTCTCAGCGTCGTCCCTGCGGAAGCAGGGATCCATAAGCACAGGAATATGTTGTTGGGGCGCGCTGAGGCCCCAGCTTTTTCCATCAATCGATAACGGTGGTTGGGGGTCCCGGCGTTCGCCGGGACGACGGTGGTGAGGGTGCGTGCAGCCTCAATCCACCACGATCTTGACGCGGTCGCGCGGCTTCACCTGGGCGTGGGCGTCGAGGCCGTTGAGCACGCGGAAGCGCTCGGCCGGGTGATCGATGCCGGCCATGCGGTGCGACAGCGATTCCACGGTGTCGCCGGGCTGCACGTTGATGACCTTGATGCGCAGCGGGCGCGCGGCCTGGATCTCGTCAAGGGTCAGGCGGCGGAACGAATTGACGGTCTCGCGCGCGTTGCGCTCGCTCTCGGTGGATTTCTGCTTGGCGGCGAAGATGAAACGGTAGACGTCGCTGCCGAAGCGCAGCGCGTAGACCTTGAACTGCCACTGGTCGCCATGCGCGGTGGCCGATGCCGCCGGAAAGCCGTTGATGTTGAGGTCCTCGGTCGAGGACTTCTCGACGCCTTCCATCCACCCGGAATTCAGGTAGTCGCCGAGCGACTGTTCGGCCGGCACCCGCACCACGTCGAAGCGCATCGCCTGGCTGCCGCCCTCGCGCACGCCGATCACCGCCTGCGCGGTGTTGTCGAGCGTGAAATTCTCGGGCGCGGTGAAGGTGAAGCCGAGCTTGGGATGCAGGAAGCGGCGGCCGCGCACAAAACCTTCGCTGGGATCCTCGCCATAGACGATGTTGTCGATCGCGGCGAGATAGGTCTCGCGGTCGCGCTCGTTGCTCTCGGGCGACGAGTATTGCCGCGCGGTGGTCTGCGCATTGGAGATGCGCTCCGGCGTTGCCGGATGCGACGAGGTGAAGTCCTGCGCGCGCGGATCGAGCGCGGTCTTGCCGATCTTGAGCGCGGCATTGCGCTCCATCGCGGTCAGGAAGCGCGCCGCGCCGTAGGGATCGAAATGCGCGCGGGCGGCGATCCCGACGCCGATGCCGTCGGCCTCGAACTCCTGCTGCCGCGAGAAGCTCGCCATCGTCAGCTTGGTCTTGGCGAGCGCCAGCGCGGTGAGATCGGGATCGGTGCTCATGTCGGTGACGACGCGCGTCACCACCGCCGCCTGGCGCGCCTGGTCCTCGCGCATCGCGGCGTGCTTGGCCAGCACATGCGCCATCTCGTGGCTCAGCACCGAGGAGAGCTCGGAAGTGTCGCTGGCGAGCGCAATCAGGCCGCGCGTGACGTAGAGCTGGCCGGTCGGCAACGCGAAGGCATTCACCGCGCCGGAATTGAGGATCGTGACCTTGTAGGCCTGGTCGGGCCGTTCGGACGCGGCGACCAGCCGGTCGACGGTCTTGCCGATCAGCGCCTCGAGCTTCGGGTCGTCATAGGCGCCGCCATAGGACGACAGGATGCGCTCATGCTCGCGCTCGCTGTTGGGCGTCTGCTGCACCACCCGGTTCGGCTTCACCGGCGCCGCCGCCGCGGTTGGCGCGACCTGCTCGAAGCGGCCGACATTGCCGCAGGCCGACAGCGTCAGGGCCGCGCAGACGAGCGCCAGCGCAGCCGAAAGCCGGCGGCCAGTTCCATCTTCACGCGGTCCAGCGCGCTCAATCACGTCAAAAACCCACAACTTGTCCCGTAATCGGCCAGGCCGTGACCTGTGGGCCCCTAGTTCCCGCCGAGTACTTCAATCTGCCCCACCCGGAGCAATTCGATTCGCGGCCCACGTCGTGCTTCCACCCAGCCTCGGACACGAATCCTACGATTTTCCAGAGACTTGGGCGCAAGGCCAGCCGCCTCAAACGCAGGGACTATGCGCCTTGAAATAGTCAGAGCAAAGTCCCGTGTCCAGTTTCGGCCGAAATTCAGGTAGGTCGTCGCCCCCGCCTGGCGCACGGACAAAACCCTGCCCTCGACCACGGTAAAGCGCCCAATCCCGGCCAAAATATCGTCCGGACTTTCGGCGTTTTTTATGACGGCGGACTCGGCCCAGGTTCCCGATCGGGCGGCCCGCGCCTCGGCCTCCGCTGCCATCAGCGCCACAGCACAGTCCTTGTCGGCAATCTCGGACGACACCAGCGCGAGGCCCTGGCGCAGCAGCTCGCTTTGCACGGGATGCTCGCTGCCTTCGAGGAATGCGTAGGCCGACTGCCGGCCGTAGCGGTCCGGCGTGTCGTCCTGTCCGCGCAGCGTCACCTCGCGGCCGACCAGCAGCGCCGACAGCGCTGCCATGGCCTTCGCCCGGTCCGCCACCTCGATGCCGGCGAGCTTGACCTCGCGACCGTCATCCAGCCGCAGGCTGCGCGCATCGATCACAGCAGCGACGCGACCTTCGCCCTGAATCTCGAAATTGCATCCGGCCGCATGACTTGCCCCGCAGGCAAGCAGCATCGTGTAGGCGAGGAGAGTGCCGCGAGCCAGCATCGACAGATTCTGCATCGACAATATCTGCATGGCTCGATCTTCGCACATCTTGACCATTCCGTTCAGCGGAAAACACGTGTCAGCTCCGCGGCTTGCCGCTCTGCATGGCATGCGGCATGATCCGGCCCTCGACACGGACCTGATGGAATGAGGTCTGTTCTTCAAGGGAGGATCTGAATGAGACGGGTTTTGGCCGGCGTGTTGGCCTGTGTGTTTGCGATCTCGGCGAATGCGTCGCTGGCGCAGGACAAGCCTCCGCTGAAGCTCGGCGGTATCCTCGATATGTCGAGCCTCTATGCCGACATCACCGGTTCCGGCAGCGAAACCGCCGCCAAGATGGCGGTGGAGGATTTCGGCGGCACGGTGCTCGGCCGCAAGGTCGAGATCGTGGTCGGCGACCATCTCAACAAGGCCGACCTTGCCGCCAACATCGCCCGCGACATGATCGACAACCAGGGCGTTGAGATGATCTTTGACGTCGCGGCGTCCGCGACCGCGCTCGCCGCCGGCGAGATCGCCAAGGCCCGCGGCAAGATCATCATGTTCAACGGCCCGGGCTCGATCCGCCTCTCCAACGAGGCCTGCGGCCCCTATACCGTGCATTACGTGTTCGACACCTTCGCGCAGGCCAATGTGACCGGCCTTGCCGCGGTGAAATCCGGCCTCGACACCTGGTTCTTCCTGACCGCGGACTACGCGTTCGGCCAGGATCTGGAAAAGGACACCAGCAATGTCGTGGCGAAGTCGGGCGGCAAGGTGCTCGGCAGCGTGCGGCATCCGATCAACACCTCGGACTTCTCCTCCTTCCTGCTGCAGGCGCAGGCCTCGAAGGCCAAGGTGATCGGGCTCGCCAACGCCGGCGGCGACACCATCAACGCGATCAAGCAGGGCGCCGAGTTCGGCATCACCAAGGGCGGCCAGAAGATCTCGCCGCTCTTGGCTTTCGTGACCGATATCGACAGCGTCGGGCTCGAGACCGCGCAGGGGCTGCTGCTCGCGGAAGCGTTCTATTGGGATCTCAATGATGACACCCGCGCCTTCACCAAGCGCTTCATGGAGCGCACCAAGCGGGTGCCGACCTCGGCCCAGGCCGGCGTCTACTCCTCCGTGACGCATTACCTGGAGGCGGTGAAGGCCGCCGGCACCACCGATGCGGCCGCCGTGATGAAGGTGATGAAGGAGACCCCGATCAACGACATGTTCGCCAAGAACGGCCGGATTCGCGAGGACGGCCGCATGGTGCACGACATGTATCTGTTCGAGGTCAAGAAGCCCTCGGAGTCGAAGGGCCGCTGGGATGATTACAAGCTGCTTGCGACCGTGCCGGGCGACCAGGCGTTCCAGCCGCTGTCGGAGTCGCGCTGCCCGCTGGTGAAGAAATGACGAAGTCATCCCGGGGCGATGCGCAGCATCGAACCCCGGATCTCGAGGTTCCGGGTCTGGTGCTTGCGCACCATCCCGGAACGACGGGGTAACCAACAACAACGAAAGGCAAAACGCCATGACCGATAATCAGATGGTTCTCCAATCCCTCGACAAGGGCCTGCTCACCATCACCATGAACCGCCCGGATCGGCGCAATGCGCTCAATCCGGACATGACGCGCGGCCTGGTCGAGGCGGCGCGGCGGGCGCAGGACGATACCGAGGTGCGCGCGGTGCTGATCCGGGGCGCCGGCGGCACCTTCTGCGTCGGCGGCGACGTCAAGTCGATGGCGGAAGGCCGCGCGCCGCTGCCGTTTGAGGCCAAGATGGCCAATCTGCGCCGGGGCATGGAGGTCTCGCGCATCCTGCACACGATGCCGAAGCCCGTGGTGGCGCAGCTCGACGGTGCGGCGGCCGGTGCCGGGCTCTCGATCGCACTGTCCTGCGATCTGCGCGTCGCCAGCGCCTCCTGCAAGATCACCACGGCTTTTGCCAAGGTCGGCTTCTCCGGCGACTACGGTGGAACGTATTTCCTGACCAAGATGCTCGGCAGCGCCAAGGCGCGCGAGCTCTACATGATGTCGCCGGTGCTGTCGGCGCAGGAGGCCTATAACCTCGGCATGGTCTCCAAGGTGGTGCCCGATGCCGAAATCGAGGCCGAGACGCTGGAGCTGGCGCGGTCGCTGGCGCAGGGCCCGTCGGTGGCGCTCGGCTACATCAAGCGCAACATCAACAATGCCGAGACCATGACGCTGGAAGCCTGCTTCGACGGCGAGGCGATCCACCACACCCGTGCCGGCGAAACCACCGACCACAAGGAAGCGGCCAAGGCCTTCGTCGAGAAGCGCAAGCCCACCTTCCAGGGGCAGTAGGCCGTGACCAATCTCATGGCCGAGTACATGCGGTTGCGCCAGATCTGCCTGGTGGCGCCGCAGCTCGCGCCGGTGATCGCGGACATTTCTGCGATCATGGGCCTCGATGTCTGCTATCGCGACGGTAACGTCGCCAAATACGGCCTCGAGAACGCGCTGCTGCCGGTCGATACCATCCTGCTGGAAGTGGTCGCGCCGTTCCAGCCGGGTCCGGGCACCGCGGCCGGCCGCTTCATCGAGAAGACCGGCGGCCGCGGCGGCTACATGGCGATCTTCTGCTGTGAAGATCCCGACGCGCGGGGCGCCAAGGCCAATGCGATCGGCGTGCGCACCGCCAACGTGATCACGCACGCGCCCTATCACGGCGTGCAACTGCACCCGCGCGACTGCCGCGCTGCCTTCATCGAGTTCAATCACACCGACGGCAGCGACGATATTCTTGGGCCATATCCGCCGGCCGGCCCGGACTGGCAGAAGTCGATCCGCAAGGACACGACTTTGGCGCTGACCGAGGTCGAGATGCAGAGCCCCGAGCCCGAGGGGTTGGCGGTGCATTGGGGGAAGATCGTCGGCATTCCCGCGGCTGATGCCGTGGTGAAGCTGCCGAACGCGACCTTCCGCTTCGTCAAGGGCGACGGCGAGATCATGAGCGGCTTGACCTTTAAGGTCGCCGACAAGGCGAAGGTGCTGAATGCCGCGAAAGCGAGGGGCTGTGCGGTGAAGGGCGATGAATTCCAGCTTTGCAGCGTGACGATCAAGCTGACGGCATGATGTCGTAGCCCGGATTGCGCTCCGCTCCATCCGGGCTACGCGAAGATATCCTTCCCCGTCATCCTGAGGTGCGAGCGGAGCGAGCCTCGAAGGATGCACGGCCACAGACGGGCCGATTCATCCTTCGAGACGGCCGCATTGCGGCCTCCTCAGGATGACGGGGTAAGGTTGAGCCCGCGGCCACGATCCAATATCGTTGAGCGCAACAAGAACAATTGGAACACGCCCCCATGCCGCATCCGCTCGATTCCTTCTTCGCCCCAAAGAGCATCGCGCTGATCGGCGCCTCGCGCGATCACGAGAAGATTCCCGGGCGGCTGCTCGCGATGCTGCGCAAGAACGGCTATCCGGGCGGGCTCTATCCGATCAATCCGAACTATGACGAGATCGACGGGCTGAAATGTTTCAAGTCGATCGCCGACGTCGTCGCGCCGATCGATCTTGCCGTCATCGTCATTCCAGCGCGCGCGGTGCTGCCGGCGCTGGAGCAATGCGCGGCTGCCGGCGTCAAGAACGCGGTCATCATTTCGTCCGGCTTTGCCGAGGAGGGCGGCGACAGCGCAGACATGCAGGACGCGATCGTGGCGCTGGCGAAGCGGACGGGGATGCGGATCTCCGGTCCGAACGCCGAAGGGTTTTACAGCCAGGTGCAGAAGGTCGCCGCGACCTTCAGCCCGACCGTCGACGTCAAGCCGGATGCACCTGACTTGGCTGCGAGCCAACGGCGGATCGGTATCGTCGCGCAGAGCGGCGGCATCGGCTTTGCGATCTATCATCGCGCCAAGGCGCTCGGTGTCGCGCTCAGCTATGTCGTGAGTGCCGGCAATGAGAGCGATCTCGGCGCCGGCGAGTTCCTCGACTACATGGTGCAGGATCCCGCGACCGACGTGATCCTGCTCTTCATCGAGGGCATCCGCGACGTCGACAAGTTTTTGGCGGCGGCGAAGCGCGCGGCAGAGCTCAGGAAGCCCGTCATCGTAACTAAAGTGGGCCGTTCCGGCGCCGGCGAGCGCGCGGCGGCCTCGCACACCGCGAGCATGGCGGGCTGGTCGGCGGCTTATGACGCGGTGTTCGCGAAATATGGCTTCATCGTCTCCAACGACCTCGACGAGGCGGTGACGATTGCGGCCGTGTTGACCACCAATCCGCTGCCGAAGGGCGATCGCGTCGCGGTGCTGACGGTGTCCGGCGGCGCCGGCATCTGGGGCGCCGATACGGTGTCGATGCAAGGCCTGCGTGTGCCGGAGCTCTCGGCCACGATTCAGAGCCAGATCAAGCAATGGATGCCGTCCTATGGCGCGGCGGGCAATCCGGTCGACGTCACTGCGCAGGGCGTCTCCTCCGGCGGCCTGCAGAAGAGCATCGAGCTGTTCGACGCGTCAGATGAAGTGGATGCGACCCTGGTCGTGCTGTCGCTGTCGAGCGAGACGCGGATGCCGTTCAAGGAGGCCGAGCTGAGGCCTCTGATCGCGGCGCAGAACAAGCCAGTGGTGTTCTATTCCTACACGCTGCCGTCGCCATTCGCGCGGCAGGAGCTCGCGAAGTCGGGCGTGGTGGTGCTCTCCGGGCTGACCCACGTCGGCGTCGCGATGCGGCGGCTGGCGGATTATGCCGCCTTCAGGCCCGCCCCCGAGATGGCGGCATCGGCCTCGCGGACGCACGATCTCTCCGCGCATCTCAGGGCGAAGACGCTGTCCGAACATGACAGCAAGGCGGTGTTGCGCGCGGCCGGCATCGCATTGCCGGACGAGGTGCTGGTGACCGACCGCGACGGGCTCGACGCGGCGATCGATCGGGCCGGATTTCCGCTGGTCATGAAGATTCAGTCGCCTGACATCGCGCACAAGAGCGAGGTCGGCGGTGTCCGCGTCAACATCGCCGCCAAGGGCGCCGCGTTCACCGCCTATCGCGATATGCTGGAGAGCGTGCAGCAGCAGCGATCTGAAGCAAAAATCCAAGGCGTGCTGGTCGGGCCGATGGCCAAGAAGGGCGTCGAGATCATCGTCGGCACCATGACGGATGCGACCTTTGGCCCGATGGTGATGGTGGGGCTCGGCGGCATTACCACCGAGCTGTTCAAGGACGTGGTCTATCGTCCGGCGCCGGTGAGCCCGCTAGAGGCGACCGCGATGCTGGAGACGCTGCAAGCCGCGCCGCTGCTGCACGGCTTCCGTGGCGCGCCGAAGGCCGATGTCGCGGCGCTCGCGCGGCTGATCTCGCAGATTTCAGTGCTGGCGGCGCAGCACCGCAGCGAGATCGCCGAGATCGAGGTCAATCCCGTGCTGGTACATCCGGAGGGGCAGGGCGTGACGATCGTCGATGCGCTGGTGGTGCCGAAATAGCTTTCTCTTTCGTGACCCCGATTCTTGAGCCGCCGCGCAAACTGTGCGGCGGCTCAAGGGTTGTGAACCGGCTTGCCTGGCGCTCGGCGCTATTTTCCGAGAGCGATCCGGACGAGGTCCTTCAGCGCGAAATTGGGGCCGGATCCGGGGAACCAGTTCTTGTTCATGTTGAGGATCGAGCTGTTGTCACCGAACATCAGCCCGACGAAGACTTCCGCGACGATCCGCCCGCCGACCGGTCCGAGCCGCGGCGTCGTCACCTCGACGTCCGATTTGACCGGAATTTTCACCTTCACCGCGTGATGCATCGCCTCGGCGAGAATGTAGGTCCACAACGGACAATTCTTGCGGAAGACCGGATCCACCGAGAGGATGTTCGGCAGTGCGGTGTCGGGCTTGTCCACGCCCTGACCGATCAGAATCTCCTCGTCGTTGAGCGGCTGAACGCCCATCGCGTAGGCGATGTCCTGGCCCGACGGCAGGCCCAGTCGCCAGCCACGCAGCAGGTTGCGCTCCGCAAGCACCGACGGGTTGGAAGCGACCGCGGGGGGTAGATTCGCCAGCGGATTGACCAGCGCAGTATCGATGCGATAGGCGAACTGCAGCCGCTTGGCCTTGACCGCGTCGTCGCCGTCATAGTCGCGCGTGTCGATGTCGATGAAGCGGCCCCAGTCGATGGCCCAGGCCGGGTTCATCTCGCGGAAGCCGGTCAAGCCATCCTTGTTCTGGCCGCTCGGAAAGATCGGAAGCAGGACGCCGTCGTTCAAACGGTATCCCGGCCGGATCATCGAATGACCGAGCCGATAGCCCGCAACCGAGAACTCGACGGGCATGAAGGGCTCGTTCTTCCAGTGGAAGTATTTCAGCTTCGACTGGTCATATCGTCCGCCGGTCTTGAGCTGGTCGAGCACGCCGTGATCGACGATCCGCGGCAGGAAGTCGTACAGCACTATATACTGGTAGTAGTGTCGCACGATCCGTTGCAGGTCGGAGAATTCGGCGTCGGGGTGCCGCTTCAGCATCGCATTGTGAAAGCGATGAAACAGGCCCTGCAACTGCGAGACGATCGCGTTTTCGTCGTTGCGCGGATCGCCGATCAGGGCGCGTTTCACCGGCGCTTCGTTCCTCGGGAGGTCGTGGGCGTCCGGGTCGCTGGCGCCATGTATGGGGTTGCCGAGCAGGAAGCCGTTGCTGCCGTCATACAGATAGGGCTGGTCGTCCGGGCCGCGGCCGTAGATGCAGTCGAGATCGAATGCAGGCGTCCGGTAGTCGGTCAACGCATCCGGGTCGTTGCGCTTCTGCAGTGAGCTGTTCGGGTCGAATGTCAGGTCGTGGTCGATGAACTGGCCGAAATACGTATAGAGCGCGGGGATCCCGCTTTCCTCGTCGTCGCGTCCGTCCTTCGCATCATCGGGGGGCGACGTCATCGCCTTCGCAAGCTTGGCAAGCGCGTTCTGCGCCTCGGTGTCGGTCTTTCCAAATGTCGCGGGCTCCATGCGGAACATGCGACCGAAGCGACCCTGAAAAAGCGGCGAACTGGCCGTTGTGGACAGCCCGCGAACGGGAACGGAATGCTTGGCAGTCATTGCGTTGCTCCATGCTGTGACGAATACGGAGCGCCCAATGTCGGACTGTATGGCCGGTAGCGGACTTCAAATGTGAATTATCTCTCAGGAGTCGCATAAATACATAATACCACTCATGATCGTGCGAATGGATTGGTCGGCGATCACGCGTGATGCATGCATCGCCGAGATTGAGGTTAATCCCGTGCTGATGCCATCCGGAGGGGCAGGGCGTGACGATCGTCGATGCGCTGGCGGTGCCGAGAAGTTAGCGAGCCATCTCCCGAGCGTCGTCCCGGGCTTGACCCGGGACCATACGCCGCGGCCCGCGGAAAGGGCACAAGGGGAGACGGCTTGTCTCGCCACTCCCATCGGTGGCTACGGGTCCCGGCTTTCGCCGGGACGACCGTGTTGATAGAGCAGCGCTTGCGGTCTCACCGGCCCTTGAAGTTCGCGACGCGGCGCTCGGCGGTGGCTTTGACGCCTTCCTTGAAGTCTTCGGTCGCGCGCAGCTTGGTCTGCTCTTCGAGCTCATGGTTGGTCGCGGCGAGCACGCGGTCGGCGAGGCCGGCGCGCATGGTGGCGCGGGTTGAGACCAGGCCGAGCGGCGAGCATTCGGCGATCTCCTGCGCGAGCTTCATCGCCTCGGCGCGCACTTGGTCCTGCGGCACCAGCACGTTGGCGAGACCCCAGCGATAGGCCTCTTCGCCGGTGACGCGGCGGCTGGTGTAGAACATCAGCTCGGCGTTGTTCTTGCCGATCAGTTCCGGCAGCGTGGTGGTGAGGCCGAAGCCCGGATGGAAGCCGAGCTTGGTGAAGTTCGCCGCGAAGCGCGCCTCGGGGCAGGCGACGCGGAAGTCGGCCGACACCGCAAGGCCGAGGCCGCCGCCGATCGCGGCGCCGTGGATCGCCGCGACGATCGGCTTCTTGTTGCGGAAGATGCGCACCGCTTGAACATAGAGATGGTTGATCGGCAGGTTCGAGGCCGGATCGCTCTTGGCGCGCTCTTCCTGTTCCTGGCGGACAGGATCGCCGAAATTGGCGCCGGCGCAGAACGCCTTGCCTTGGGCGGCGAGCACCGAGGCGCGGATCTCGATGTTGTTGTCGAACTCCTCCAGCGCGTCGGCGATCTGGTTGATCAGCGCGACGTCGAAGAAATTCAGCGGCGGCTTGCGGATCTCGATCAGGCCGACATGGCCGTGGGTTTCGACGCCGATATCAGTATATTTGGTCATGATCTGTCCTCGTTGAATTAACGCAAGCCCAAACCGCGGGCGATGATGCCGCGCAGCACTTCGGTGGTGCCGCCCTGGATCGTCAGCTTGGGCGCGGTCTTGATGGCGAAATCGAGCTGCTTTTCCAGCGTCTCGCGATTGGTCGCGGTCTCCTCGACGAACGCCGCGAGATCGCGGACGCGATGCGGCAGCTGCTGCTCCCACACCGTGCCGATGTCCTTGACGATGGAGGCCTCCACGACCGGCTCCTTGCCGGCCTGCAGCATGCCGGCGACCGACACCGACATGCGGCGCATGGTGTGCACCTGCGCCACCAGGCGGCCGATGCCTTCGGCGCTGCGGGTGTCCGGGTTCTTGCCGACGGCGCGCACGAGCTCGGTGAGCACGTAATAGGTTTCGAGGAAGCGCTCGGGGCCGGAGCGTTCATAGGCGAGTTCGGACGTCGCCTGCTTCCAGGCGCCGTCGACTTCGCCCAGCACGTGATCGTCGGGTACGAAGTAGTCGGTGAACACCACTTCGTTGAATTCGAACTGGCCGGTGATCTGGCCGATCGGATTCACCTGGATGCCGGGCTGCTTCATCTTGACCAGGAACTGGGTCAGGCCGTGGCGGCGGTTTTCCTTGGTCGGCGGCGAGGTCCGGAAGATCGCGATCATGTAGTCGGCGATGTGCGCCGACGAGGTCCAGATCTTGGTGCCGTTGATCAGATAGCCGCCATCGGTCTTGGTGGCGCGGGTCTTCGCCGCGAACAAATCGGAGCCGGAGTTCGGCTCGCTCATGCCGATCGCGAAGCAGACCTCGCCGCGGCAGATGCGCGGCAGGATATCCATCTTGATGTGCTCGGGCGCGTATTTCAGAAGCACCGGCCCGCTCTGGCGATCGGCGACGAAGAAGCGCCGGGTCGGCGCGTTCGCCACCCGCATCTCCTCGGTCACCACATAGCGTTCGAGGAACGAGCGTTCCTGGCCGCCATATTTCTTTGGCCAGGTCATGCCGAGCCAGCCCTTGGCGCCGACGCGGCGGGAGAATTCCGGCGCGTCATTGTCCTCGCGGTTCGGCGCGTGGGGATCGAAGGTGCCGGCGGCGATTTCCTCGGCGAGGAAGGCGCGCACCTCCTTGCGGAGCTGCTCGCACTTTTCCGGCAGGCGGATCGGATCGAAACGAAGGGCTGCAGTCATGATGTCCAGTCCTGATCTTTCTGCCTGATCTCAGCGCGAAGCCACCAGAGGCCACAATTCATCGGCGCCACGCTCGGCGACGAGCTTGCCGAGCTCGACCGCCCAGTAGCTCTCCGAGCCGAAATCGTCGCGCCACGCCAATGCGCGCAGCGAATAACGGTGCAGGATGTGCTCGTTGGTGAAGCCGATCGCGCCATGCACCTGGTGCGCGATGCCACTGCCTTTCTCGGCGGCTTCCGAACAGCGAATCTTGGCCGCCGCCGCTTCGAGGAACACCGCGTCATTGTCGAACGATGCCGCACTGGCGATGGTGTCAGCCGCGGACGTCGCGGCGGCCAGCGCCGCGGCGGACTCGCCGGCGAGGCGGGCGAGGTTGTGCTGCACCGCCTGGAACTTCGAAATCTTCTTCTCGAAGGCGACGCGTTCGTTGGAATAGCGCACCGAGATGTCGAGCATCGCTTCCAGCGCGCCTGCGATCTGGAGCGCCCGCACCACCCCGCCCATCAGCATCAGCGTGGTCTGGTCAAAACCCTTCGGCGCCGATTTGGTCGTGACCGGCTGCACCTTGTCGAGCGTGACGGTGTCGTTGTGATCGCCACCGAGCCCGATGCCGGATTCGATCCGGCACTTCGCGGCATCGACCAGCGCGATCGAGATGCCGCCATTGCCGCTCGCCAGCACCGCGAAATGTTTCGCGTCTTTCGCGAACGGTACGCCGCGGGCGCGACCGGAGAGCGAGCCGTCAGCGCCAACCGTGACGCGGTCCTTCGGGCTTGCCGGCAGCACGGTCATCTCGCCTTCCGGGGAGGTGATCTTGGCTTGCGTCAGCAGCCAGCCGGCCAGCATTGTTTCGGCCAGCGGAACAGCGATCGCATGCCGTCCGGCGACGTTGAGGACGCTGAAACCTTCCGCGAGACTGGCGCCGGAACCACCGAGATCATCGGGCACCCAGGACAGCGGCAGGCCGGCTTCGGTCAGCGCCCGCCACAGCGGCGCCTTCCATGCGCCGTGCTTGTCGTGATTGATGGTTTGGGCATCCGCGAGATCGGCGAAAATCTTTTCCGCGGTCTCGGCGACGATGTTCTCACTCTCCGCCACAGCGTTCCTCGTGTTGATTGGCTTGGGGCTCGCCGTTCGGCTGGCCCTGCTTGCGATGTTGTCTTGCGCTCAATGATGCGGAAAAGCCATAGCCGTGACAAGCGTTGCCCGCAGGGCCACTTGCGCGGATGGCATGAAGCCGGACGAGGCGCATGAATTCCGCATAGTGAACTTTCGACCGCCCCGGTTTGTATGCCACGCGCGGCAGTAAATTGACGGGCAACATGCGTTCAGTCCGCCAGATGAAACTCGATCGCCTTCCGCATCAGGTCGGCGAACTCGGTTTCCTGGGTGACCAGCGCATCGTTTAATCCGGCCACGCACAGCACCAGCGGCTCGTTCGATTCCGCTGATGGCGGCAGGTTCATGGCAACGGCGCCGGCGCCCGGCGTGACCAGGCCGAGCGAGAAGGCATGCCCCTTGGCGCGGACCTTCTTCAGCTCCAGCAGCAACGCCTTGATGTCGATCTGCCGATCAGGTCGCGGCTCGTTGGCGTTGATCAGGCGCACCAGGCGGCGGACCTCCTTGTCCGGATAGGCCGACAGCAGCGCGTAACCCGATGCGGATCGCGCAAGCGGCCGCAGCGTTCCGGCCTTGACATAGAGCCGCATCGGCAGTCTGGCCTGAACGATATGGACATATTGCGCGCTGAGCCCGTTGCGCACCGCGAGCATGATGGTCTCCCCGGTTTTCTCGGAGAGCTCGTTCATCAGATTGATCAGGCGCCCCCGCGTGAACAGAGCCGGGCTCAGCCAGTGCCCCAGCATCGAGATCCGCGGCGTCGGGATATAGGTGCGGCGGCTGGTGTCGTAATGCAGATAGCCGAACGCGGTCATCGTCCGCATCAGCGCCGAGGTGCTGGACTGCGGGAATTTGAGCGCGGCTGCGACCTCGATGGCGGAAGCGGCGCGCTGGTGCTCCTCGAAGAATTCGAGCACGTCGAACACGCGCCGCGCCGACTTGACCGCATTGTCCATCTTCGGCAGGTCGCGCGAGGTATCACCGGGGAAATCGGGGCCGTCGAAAGACCGCAAGCCGGCGGTCGCGCCGGCTTTCGCTGCATCTTTCTTCGCCACCGGCATCGCTATCGTCCCTGCTGTGCCACCCGCCGCTTCAGCCACCAGCCATATTGCTCGGGCCAGCTCGTCCACTCGGGATCGCATCCGAGCGCGAGTGCCGTCTGCGCGGGCCAGTTCGGATTCCACAGCAGTTCGCGGCCGAGTGCAATAAGCGTCGCCTTGCCGTCCCGCAAGATGGCTTCGGCGTAGTCCGGCTCGCGGATCAGCCCGACCGCGACCGTCGGCATGCCGGCCTCCTTCTGGATGCGCTCGGCGAACGGCACCTGGAAGCCCGGGGTGCGTGACACCAGCGAGTTGCCGCGCGGCAGCTTCATGCCGCCCGAAGAGCAGTCGACCATGTCGATCCCGATCGCCTTCAGCTCGGTGGCAAATGCGATCGAGTCTTCGATCGACCAGCCGATGTCGACGCCGTCGACCGACGAGATGCGGACGAAGGCGGGCAGGTGGTCGGGCCATTCCTCGCGCATGATGCCTGCGATCCGCAGCGGCAGGCGCATGCGATTTTCGCGCGACCCGCCGTATTCGTCGTTGCGGTTGTTGGCCAGCGGCGACAGGAAGGAGTGCATCAGGTAGCCGTGCGCGCAGTGCAGCTCGATGACGTCGTAACCGGCAGCCCTGGCACGGCGAAACGCCTGGCGGTAGTCGTCCACCAGGGCATCGATCTGCTCTGACGTCAGCATCTGCGGTGCCGGCCAGCCGTCGTCGAACGGAATGCCGCTCGAGGCCGCGATCCGCCACGGGCCTTCACCGCGGGCCGTGATGTCGGCTTCGCCGAGCGGATTGCCGCCTTCCCACGGCCGCTGCGCCGAGCCCTTCCGGCCGCCATGTGCGATCTGGATCGCGGCCTTGGCGTTGAAGCTGTGGATCAGCGCGGCGAGGGCGGCATGATCTGCGATGTGCGTATCATCCCAGATGCCGAGGCAGCCATGGGTGATGCGTCCCTGGATGTTCACCGAGCTCTGCTCGACGAACACGAGGCCGGCGCCGCCGGCGGCGAGCTTGCCGACATGCGCGGTGTGCCAATCGGTCGCGCGCCCGTCCTGCGCCGAATAGGTCGCCATCGGCGAGACCATGATCCGGTTCTTCAGTTCGAGGTCGCGGAGTTGCAGCGGGGTGAAGAGCAGCGGCAGTTCGGTCATGCGATATCCAGCCTTGCTTGTGATGTCTTGCCTGTGGTCCTGCGAATTCGTGAGAGCATCATTTCTTCAGCAGCGGACATGCGCTCTCCTCCGGCGTCGCAAATGCCTCCTTGCCCGGGATGACCTGAACCAGCTTCTCGTAGTCCCAGGCGCCCTTGGATTCGGCCGGCGATTTCACCTGCACGAGATACATGTCGTGGATCAGCTGGCCATCCGCGCGCAGGAAGGCATTGCGGGCAAAGAAGTCATCGATCGGCATGTCCTTCATCTGCGCGATCACCTTGGGACCATCGTCGGTGCCGGATTTCTCCACCGCCTTGAGGTAATTCATGACTGCGGAGTAGAGCCCGGCCTGCACCATGGTCGGCCGCTTGTTGGTCCTGGCCATGAAACGCGCGGCGAAGTCGCGGGTCTTGTCGTCGAGATCCCAATAGAACGCGGTCGCGAGTTGCAGCCCCTGGGCGGCCTGCAAGCCGATCGCGTGGATGTCGCTGGTCTGCATCAGGAAGGCCGCCAGCTTCTGCTGCTGCGCCAGCCCGAATTCCTGCGCCTGCCGGATCGAATTGGCGAGGTCGCCGCCGGTGTTGGCGAAGGCGATCACATCCGCCTTCGAGCTCTGGGCCTGCAGCAGATACGACGAGAAATCCATGCTGTTGAGCGGATGCCGCACCTCGCCCGCGATCGTGCCGCCGACCTTCTCCACGGTCTTGGCTGCATCGTTGCGCAAAGCGTGCCCGAAGGCGTAGTCGACCGTGACGAAGTACCAGCTCTTCGCGCCTTCCTTGGCCAGTGCCCGAACTGTGCTGTTGGCGAGCGCATAGGTGTTGTAGGTCCATTGCACCGAATTGGCCGAGCAGCCCTTTCCGGTCAGATCGGAGGAGCCGGCCGACGACACCAGCATCGCCTTGTTCTTCTGCTTGGTGAGTTCGAGCACGGCGAAGGCGACGGCGGAGTTGGCGAAATCGACGATGACGTCGACATTCTCCTGCTCGTACCAGCGCCGCGCGATGCCGGCGCCGATGTCGGCCTTGTTCTGATGGTCGGCATCGACCATCGCGATCGGCTTGCCCAAAACCTTGCCGCCGAAATCCGCGATCGCCATCCGCACCGCCTCGACCGCACCGGGGCCGGCAGCGTCGGCATAGAGGCCGGCCTGATCGGTCAGCACGCCGATCTTCACCACGTCGTCGGAGATCTGCGCGTGCGATGGCGCTGCTGCGAAGGTGGCCGACAGGATTGCAGCGCCCGCGGCGATCCATCCGTAACTCGATGTCATTGTCCCTGGTTTCCTCTAGTTCGATTGCCTTATGGCGTTGGTCTTTTCTTGCCGCAGGTCGATCATGCCGGGATGCGACAGCGGGTCTTTGTCCGGGCCGAGCAGCGTGTGCTTCTGGATCTTGTTGGTCGAGGTCAGCGGCAGGTCGCCGACGAAGGCGATCCACGCCGGCAGCTTGAACGGCGCGAGGCGCTCGTGGCAGAAGTGGAAGATGTGCTGCGCAAGTTCGCGCGAAGCGGCGGCGCCGTCGTTGATGACGATGAAGGCCGCAACCTCCTCGTCGCGGATCGGATCGCGCGCGGCGACGACGGCCGCCTGTTTGACCAGGTCGGATGTTGTCAGGACGGCCTCGATCTCCGCCGCCGAGATGTTTTCCCCGGCGCGCCGCACCAGATGCTTCAGCCGGTCGACGAACACGAACGCGCCATCCTCGTGCTGCCAGGCGCTGTCGCCGGTATGAAACCAGCCACCGCGCCAGGCCTGCTCGGTGGCCTCGGGGTCTTTCAGATAGCCCGAGAAGAAGCCGCGCCGCGGCGTCGGTGCCGAATGGCGCACGCAGAGTTCGCCGACCGCGCCCGGCGGCAGCGCATTGCCGTCGGCATCGAGGATGGTCATCTCGAGGCCCGGTACGCTGCGGCCGATCGTGTTGGTTTCGAGATGGCGCGGCTCGGCCGTGTTGAAGGGGCTGCGTCCGGTCTCCGTCATGCCCCAGCCCTCGACGAAGGGGATGCCGAAGCGTTCGCGGGCTCGCGCGCGTTGCTCGGGGTTGGCGCCGACGCCCATCGAGAAGCGCAGCGCATGGGCCTTCTCGTCCGGCGTTTCCGGCTGGGCGAGCAGGGCCGCGACGATCACGCCGAGATAATGCAGCACGGTTGCGCGGCAGCAGACGATGTCGCGCCAGGCCGATTTCGCGTTGAAGCGCTCCGGCAGGATGAGGCAGCCGCCGGTCAGCATCATCGCGATCGGGGTCAGCGTCAGGCCGGCCATGTGGAATAGCGGCAGCGGGCTGTAGAGGCGCTCCGCTCCGGCATGATACGTTGCCTCGCCGCCGTGGCTGACGTACCAGCGGCCGGTCGAGACCACGTATTCGTTGGTGAGGATGCAGCCCTTCGGACGCGCCGTTGTGCCCGACGTGTAGAGCAGCGCGGCCTCGGTCTCGCTTCCCGGCTCGCCGGCGTGCGGTGGCGGTCGCCGGACAAGCGGGATTTTCTGCACACTCGCGCCGAGATCGTCGCCGGACACCTCGAGCACCGGCACCGCGCCGGTCAGTGCCTTCTGCAATTCCTTCTGATCGTGCAGCGTGACGATCAGGTCGGGCTCGGCATGCGCAATGAGATACGCGATCTCCGCCGCGCGATAGGCCGGGTTGATCGGAACGATCGAGACCCCGAGGCCGTTGAGCGCCAGCCAATGCACGATGAAATCCGGCCGGTTCTCCAGCAACAGGCAGGCGCGGTGTCCGTGACCGAAGCCGGCTGCGCGGTAGTGTTCGCGCAATGCGCAGACCTGCCGCGCAATGTCGCCATAGGACAGTTCGACGCCATCGGGAAAATAGCCGCGGTCGGGACGCGCGGGAATACAGAGGAAGGGTTTGAACGCTGCCGCATCTGCAGTCGCAGCGAACACGCTGAACACGGTGTACATCGTGACGAAGCTTCCCTCTGGCGGCCGCAGGTCGATGTCAACGATGCCGGTCCATAGAGAGCTGCTTCGTTGAGCGCGTTGCCGCGATCGCGGCGTTGCGCGGAAGCTATAAGGGCGGGTAATGTGCTGTCAAATTGATAATGAGTTTCCAAAAAACTCATATGTAGTTTGGGGCCAAATCGGGAGGTAACGAGATGAAGATGCATATGCTGTCGGGCGGGCGTTTGCGGATGTCCAGGCGGACCTATTTGCCTGATGCCGCACGCGGCGAGATGATCGATCTGCCGGTCGCCTGCGTGCTGTTGCGGCACACGCAGGGCAATGTGCTGTTCGACACCGGATGCCATCCCGATGTCGCGACCGATCCCGAAGGGCGGCTCGGCACGCTCGCCAAATACATGCAGCCGATCATGCCGGCAGACGATCATGTGCTGACGAGCCTGAAGGCCGTTGGCCTTGGCCCCGACGATATCGATGTGGTGATCTGCTCTCACCTGCACACCGATCATTGCGGCTGCAACGCCTTCTTCAAGAAGGCGACGATCTTCGTTCACGCGCTCGAGGTCGAGGCCGCGAACGCCGATAACGCGCTCGATCGCGGATACATCAAGGCGGATTGGGATCATCCGCTGAAGATGGAGATCTTCGACCGGCAGATGGATGTGTTCGGCGATGGCAAGTTGACGCTGGTCCCGCTGCCGGGACATTCGAAGGGAACGACCGGCGCGCTGGTCAAGCTGGATCAGAGCGGCGAATATCTGCTGGCGTCCGACTCGCTCAGCGTGCGCGCCAACCTCGATCAGCGGACCTCACCGCGCAACAGCCTCGATGTCGACCAGTTCCTGAACTCGCTCGACGAGATCGCCAGGCTCGAGGCATCCGGCGTCAAGATCATCTGCGGGCATGACGACGCACAGTGGGCCAGCCTGCAAAAGGGTCCGAACGCGTATACCTGAGGCCCTGTACGTGAGGTTTTGGCGCGGTTTGCAGATGGCATCCCGCGCGATATGGTATGCCGCCGCCGGAGTTCATCTGGCTCACAACAACAAGGAAAATGCAGATGTCCAAGGATGGTTTGTGCGCGATCGTGACGGGATCGGCATCGGGCCTCGGCGCCGCCACCGCGCAAATCCTCGCCACGCCGGGCGCGCGCCTCATCATCAACTATTCCAACAGCAAGGCGGAAGCCGAGGCGACCGCGGAAGCCTGCCGCAAGCAGGGCGCCGAAGTGCTGGTGGTGCAGGGCGACGTCTCGCGCGACGAGGACTGCAAGAAGATCGCAGCCGCTGCGCAGCGCTGGGGCCGCCTCGACGTGCTGGTCAACAATGCCGGCACCACGAAGCATGTGCCGCATCACGATCTCGACGGCCTGACGGCGGAGGATTTCCAGCGCATCTATGCCGTCAACACCATCGGCCCGTTCCAGATGGTCCGTGCCGTGCGCGCTCTGCTCGAGACCGGTGCAAAGGCATCCGGCCGTCCCTCGGCGGTGGTCAACGTCTCCTCGATCGCCGGCATTTCCGGCGGCGGTTCGTCGGTGGCCTATGCCGCGAGCAAGGGCGCGCTCAACACGATGACGCAGTCGCTGGCGCGCGCGCTGGCGCCGTTGATCCGCGTCAACACGGTGTGCCCGGGCTATATCGATACGCCCTGGTTCACCAAGGGCCGCGGCGAGGACGGCGCGAAGCAGGTGCGTGATACCGTGATCGCGCGTGTCCCGCTGAAGGTCGCGTCAACGGCCGAAGATATCGCCAATCTCGTCTGCTTCCTGGCGAGCCCGGCGTCGAGCAACATGACCGGCGAATTCGTCCGCATGGACGCCGGCATGCATCTCATTCAGTGAGCTAGCCATCCACGTCTTCGGAGTGGTTGCAGAAACGAAAATGCCCGGGCAGGCCCGGGCATTTTGATTTTGAACCAGTGTTCGGCTACGGCGTCACCTGTTGCCGATGTCCGGGATCACGCGCGCCGCGACCAGCCGGTTCCAGATGAACAGCACCACCAGCGCGCCGATCGTGGCGGTGATGAAGCCGGCGCCCTGTTCAGGACCGTAATGGCCGATGGCCTGGCCGATGAAGGTCGCGAGAAACGCGCCGACGATGCCGAGCACGGTGGTGAGAATGAAGCCGCTTGGATTGTTGGGTCCCGGCGACAGGAGCCGCGCAATGATCCCCGCGACAAAGCCGACGATGATGACCCAGATGATGCCGCCCATGACTGTCGTCCTCCTCAGATGGAATCAACCCGGCGCTAAAGCCGGCCGCTCAGCTCGTCGCCGCTCGGCAGCCGGCCGTCCGGCGTCAGATGATTGATCGCGTCGGGCAGATACTGGCTCAGGCCCTGCAGCAATTGGTCGCGCGACATGCCGCTCTGCGACGCCAGCGAGTCGATCTGGTCGGCGCCGAGAGCGTTGGCAAGATCGCCGGGCGCGATCTGCTTGTTGGGGCCGTTGCTGACCCAGGAATTGGCCGCGTCGCCGTGGCCCTTCTGCTGCAATTGGCTGAGCAGATCGCCGAGGCCGCCGCTGAGCACGGTGCCGGCTGCGCCGCCGGCGAGCAGGCCGCCAAGGCCGCCCTTGAGCAGATCACCGAGCCCGCCACCACCGGCGCCGCCGGGCAGGCTCGCGGTGACGTTGCCGGGGAGTGACGGCGCTTGCGCTGGCGTCGGCGGAGGGGCGGTTGCGCCCGGTTGGCCGCCGGAGAAATGCTTGACCGCCTTCCAGGCGAGCAACGCCAGGATAGCCATCGTCATCGGCGACATTCCGCTTCCGCCGCCGCTGGAGCTGTCGGATGGTGTGCTTGGCGCGCTTGGACCGCGTGGGCCGTTCTGCATGCCGTTGAGTACGTCGAGTAAACCCATGATCGTCTCCTGCCGCAACCGTGCCCCGAGCCGGAAACATAGCTTCGGGCCATGACGGTTACAAGGCGGGCCACCCGGGGCGGCGGCGCGTGGAAATAGGCAGGCAACCCCAGTTCTGCTATCGAGCTCTGCTATCGAGGTCTGCTATCGAGCCCTGATGAACGGACATTTAGCCAGATGAACGCGGACCGGCCGATCGCCATCGCGGGCGCCGGAAGCATCGGTTGCTTCGTCGGCGGCATGCTGGCTGCGTCCGGCCGCCGCGTCGTGCTGCTGGCGCGGCCGCGGTTGATCCAGGAGATCGCAGGCAACGGCTTGCGGGTCAGCAGTTTCGACGGCTCGGAGCGGATGGTATCCGCGGACCGGCTCGTTCTGTCCGACGATCCGTCGAGCCTGCGCCACGTCGAGACGGTGCTGGTGACGGTGAAGAGCGCCGATACCGCCGAGATCGCCGAATTGATCGCGCGCCACGCGGCTGCCGACGCCGCGGTGATCAGCCTGCAGAATGGCGTCGGCAATGTGCCGCTGCTGCGCGACCGCCTGCCGGGCCGCAAGGTGCTCGGCGGCATGGTGCCGTTCAATGTGGTCGCGCTCGGCGACGGCCGCTTCCATCGCTCGACCTCGGGCGACATCGTGATCGCGCAGGACGATGCCGGCACCGCCGCGCGGCTTTCGGCGCCGGGCCTTGCGATGAAGGCGACCTCCAACATCGACGGCGTGCAGTGGGGCAAGCTGATCGTCAATCTCAACAACGCGCTCAACGCGCTGTCCAACATTCCGCTGCGGCAGCAGCTCGCACAGCGCAGCTGGCGACAATTATTCGCCGACCAGATGGCCGAGGGTTTGGCCGCGATCCGTTCCGAAGGGATTGTGCCGGTGTCGCCGACGCCGCTGCCTTCGAGCTGGATGCCGGCATTGCTGCGGCTGCCTGACGCGCTGTTCGACATGCTGCTCGGCCGCACCATGAAGATCGATCCCGAAGCGCGCTCCTCGATGTGGGAGGATCTGCAACGTGGCCGGCGCACCGAGATCGACTATCTGCAGGGCGTGATCACCGCGATCGCGGATCGCCGCGGGCTGGAGGCGCCGCTGTCGAGACGTATCATCGCGCTGATCCGGAAGGCGGAGGCCGACGGCAAGGGGTCGCCGGGGCTGACGCCGGAGCAGATTCGCGATGGCCGCTGACCGTGAGCGCCGACGATCGTCTGGCATAGCGTTCGGACAACCGAGGAGGTGACATCATGAAACGATCCTGCATCATGCTGCTCACGTTTGCTGCGCTTGGCACCGTGCCGGTCCGCGCCGCGCCGCCGACCGTGACACCTTCACCAGGCTATGATGCGCGTTTGCAGGAGCAGCGCGCGGCGGCGGCGTCGAGCCAATCGGTCAGGCCTGCGCGCAAACCGGTCACGCATCGACACAACAAGCGCGGTCGCGCGCACTGATCCATTGCAGAGAAGACCTCAGATGAAGCTGCTGTTCCTCGCGCTCACCTTCGTGCTCGGCATCGCTACGACTGCCGACGCCGCCGACTATGCCGGTTCGATCAGTGCCTACCGACGCGCCAACGGCATGCCTGCGGTGAAGCTCGACGCGAAGCTGAATGCGATGGCGCTGAAGCAGGCGCAGGCGATGTCGGCGACCGGATCGGTCAGCCACTCCGCGGGCGGCAGCTTCTTCACCCGCATCGCGCCGCTGAAGAAGCAGCGCGCCGCCGAAAATATCGGCGCCGGTTTCATCGCCTTCGCCGAGATGCTGCAGCAGTGGGAGAACTCGGCGGGGCACCGCGAGAATCTGCTGATGCCGGGCGCGAAGCGCGTCGGCGTGGCCTTCGTCGACAATCCGAAGTCGCCGTACCGCAGGTTCTGGGCGATGGTGATTACCGATTGACCATAGCGTTTTCGAGCGAAGTGGACGCCGGTTCGCGTGAAGAAAACGCGTCAAAACAAGAATCTAGAGCACTTCGGTTCTGATTCAATCAGAACCGAAGTGCTCTAGCGTCAGTTTCGCTTCGCAACCTTGGTCGGCGGCGGAGATGCCGGCGTGAACAATTTCTTCAGGCCGTCCAATCCTTCGGAAAGCCGCGGCCATTCGCAGGAGAACGTACCCTTCACGCAACTCGCTGCCTGCGGCCGTACCCTGGGAAGAGGGGCAGCAGCAACCCGCGGCTTGACCGGCCGTGCGACCGGGGCCGGGACTTTCGCCGGCTCGCTGTGCACCGGCTCGCCGTGCAGTGACGCCTGCTGAAGCGGCGGCGGCCGCACCGGCTGCTTTTCCTGCCGCTCGAGCTGCTTGGCATTGAACGCCGCGACGATGCTCGAGCGGCGCTCCTTCTCGAGATAACCGGTATATTCCTGGTCGATCTTCCTCTGCTCGTCCGGCGTCGGATTGGGGCCGGCGATGTCGAAGCTGCGGTCCTGCATGAAGTCGTAATAGGTGTAGCCGCCGCCGGGCTTGCGGCGTCCGGCAAACTTGGCATTGCAGTCGGCGAGTTGCGCGGTCTTGTCTTCCCTGGACTTCGCCTTCTCGGCGAGGTCGGCGCAATCCTCAAAATCCTTCGGCGCGCTGCGCCACCATTGCGCGTGCGCGGTCGTCGGCGCCAGCGCGAACGCGGCGACAAAAGTGGCAATAGCCAACGTCGATGATCGTGACGGCATCACGGACATTGCAACCAAATCCGAACGACACAGAGTGACCAGATTGTCGCCATTTTAGTGACGCTTGTCACCCCGGAACCGGACGATTTCCCTGATCATTTAAGTCGCAGATCAGCCGTTGGGCTGATCGAGTAATCGCTGTACGCAATTGCAATTTATCAAGAATTCTTACCGTAACGGCGCGCCGGAAATTGGAACAATTCGCCTCGAATAGTTCATTTCACCCGGTGCAGCAATGCGACGAGTTCCGCCTGCCGATGCGTGCCGGTCTTCTGGAAAATCGTCTTGAGCTGATTGCGCGCGGTGGCAAGGGCAATGCCGGCTTCCCGTGCGGCCGCCTCGATCGAATCGCCGCGCGCAAGTCGCGTGGCAAGGCGCGCTTGCGCCGGCGTCAGCTCGAACGCCGCCGCCAGCAGCGCCTGATCGAATGCGGCGTTGCCCTCGAGATCACGGATCAACAGGATCGCGCGCGCGCCCAAGAACGGTGAGCGTGCGGCCGGAGGCACCGGCTGCATCTGGATCACGATCGGCCGCTTGTCGATCCTGCGCACCACGATCGGCGATGTCGGGAGCGGGTGCAGGTCCGAGCTGTGGGCCAGCAGATCGATCAGCCTGGTCAGATCGATATTGGCCTGCCGGTCGAGCAAAGTGAGGCGGTTGTTGCGGATCGCAAGTTCATGGCCGAGGCAGGCTTCCGCCTGGCTGTTCATGCCGATGACGGCGCCGAAGCGGCCGACGGCAATCGCCGCGACCTGGATCAGGTCGAGCGCGCTGGTGATGCCCGAGATTGCGGAGCGCCCGACGACGGTGGACAGCGTCGCGGCTTCGGTCAGCCGCGCCGATATTCTCGAGAGTGCCTTGACCTCGTCGGCATCGAACATGCCTTCCTTTGGCGTGCGCTGGATGCTGAGTGCCCACAATGCCGGGCCGGCGCGGAAGCCGATCCCCGCGAACCATTTCAGCCCGAACTCGCCGAGCGTGGCATAGAGCGGGTCGCGCAGCATCTCGGTTTCGCCGCCGAACAGGTCGGCGTCGGTGATGACGTTGGTGCCGGCGAGCATCAGCGGCACGCCGCGCGCCGCGCGAATGTCGGTGAGATGAAAATTCTGCGGGAAGTAGGTCTTGGTGAAATAGTCGGTGATCGATTGCGTGCGCGGAATGTCTTCGGTGCGGATATCGCTCTGAAGCATCGCAGCCCCGGTCGCGCCGACGGCCGCGCAGACCTCGTCCATAAAGGACGGCCAGGTCGCGGGATCGAGAACCACGTCGCCAAGGCGCGCGGTCACGTCGTCCAGCCTGTGCACGTCGACCAAAGGCTCAGCTCCGCCTGATGCTGTTTTTGTTGTTTCACAGGACGAAACAGGTCGGACCCGTTTGCTCCCGCTACCGTGCATAAGAAAGCCCGGACCGCCAGATATGCAAGCTAAATCAGCGGCACGGCCGAGGGGCGGGCCCGCAAACCCTGACGAAACATGATCGAAAATCGGCGAGTGGCGCGAGCCCACCGCTACAGCAAATGCAGATCCCGGCGGCGATCGGCCTCGGTCAATGCCACGCGGCAGAAGCTGGCGGCGATCGCGACGACGTCCTCGACGGCTTGCGGATATTGCTTCGAGACCCAGCGCAGCGCGATCGAGATGACCGCGCCGACCATGCCGATCGAGAGCAGCGTGGCAGCCGCGGCCTTGTCGCCGTGTTTGGGATCGAGCGTCGGCGGCACCAGGATGTCGCTGAAGACGCGCAGGGCGTCGAGCTTGACGGCGTCGACCGCCGGACTGATGCCGGAAATCTCGAGCAGGAAGACCCGCGCGGGCTTCGGGTGCTCCTTCAAACGCGTGAAATACAGCGTCAGCGCGGCGCGCAGCCTCATCTCGGCATCACCGCCGGCGGCCGCCGCGGCAGCCGTCATCTCCTCGTGGAGGTGGCCGACGACATGGTTGTAGGCGGCGATCAGCAGGGCTTCGCTGTTGGAAAAGGATTCGTAGAAATAGCGTTCGGTGAGCTCGGCCGCCTCGCAGATCGCCTTCACGGTGGCGACCCGATAGCCGACCTCGCCATAGACCTCGATCGCCGCATCGATCAGCTTCAGCCGCCGCTCGGCGCGGCGTTCCTCGGCGTCCATACCGCCATAGAGGCGGGCTTTCCGGCTGCTTGCCATGAAATGTGTATTGACACGCGCCATTGTCAGATGTCAAGTTATCTGACAATACAGATTGTCAATTCTGTCGCGGGAGGGTCAGGGCATGTCTGCTCATTTCGACGTGTTGATCGTGGGTGCCGGGCTGTCGGGCATCGGTGCCGCCTATCATCTGCAGGCCAACTGCCCGGACCGCAGCTACGCCATTCTCGAAGGCCGCGATTGCATCGGCGGGACCTGGGACCTATTCCGCTATCCCGGCATCCGCTCCGACTCCGACATGTACACGCTCGGCTATTCGTTCCGGCCCTGGACCGAGCCGAAGGCGATCGCCGATGGCCCGTCGATCCTGAATTATGTGCGCGAGACCGCGCGCATGTACGGCATCGACAAGAACATCCGCTTCAACCACCGCGTGGTGCGCGCCGACTGGTCGTCGGCCGACTCGCAATGGACAGTCGAGGTCGAGCGCGGGCCGGAGAAGACGATCGAGCGTCTCACCTGCAGCTTCCTGTTCATGTGCAGCGGCTACTACAAGTATGAGCACGGCTACACGCCTGACTTCCCCGGCATCGCCGATTTCGCCGGCCGCGTCGTCCACCCGCAGAAGTGGACCGATGACATCGACTATGCCGGCAAGAACGTGGTGGTGATCGGCAGCGGCGCGACCGCGGTGACGCTGGTGCCGGAAATGGCCAAGACCGCCGCCCATGTCACGATGCTGCAGCGTTCGCCGACCTATGTCGTGGCGCGGCCCGACGAGGACAAGGTCGCCAACTGGCTGCGGGCGCGGCTGCCCGCAAAACTCGCTTACGGCCTCACGCGCTGGAAGAACGTGCTGTTCGGCATGTATTTCTACCGGCTCTGCAAGCGCGATCCGGAGCGCGTGAAGAAGCTGATCCTCGGCGGCGTGCGCCACGCGCTTGGCCCCGATTACGACGTCGCCACCCATTTTACGCCGAGCTACAATCCGTGGGACCAGCGGCTCTGCCTGGTCCCGAACGGCGATCTCTTCCAATCGCTGCGCAGCGGCGGCTCGTCTGTCGTGACCGACCAGATCGAGACCTTCACGCGTGGGGGCATCAAGCTCAAGAGCGGCAATGTGCTCGATGCCGACGTCGTGGTGACCGCGACCGGCCTCGATCTTCAGGTGCTCGGCGGGCTCGAGATCAAGGTCGACGGCGTGCCGGTCGATCTGTCGAAGACCATGAACTACAAGGGGCTGATGTATTCGGGCGTGCCGAATCTCGCCGCGGCCTTCGGCTACACCAACGCATCCTGGACGCTGAAATGCGACCTGACCTGCGAATATGTCTGCCGCATGCTCAACCACATGAAGGCGAACGGCTACGCGCAAGTGACGCCGCGGCGGAACGATCCGACCGTGGCCGAACTGCCCTGGGTGGATTTCTCCTCGGGCTATATCCAGCGCGCCGCCGCCAGGTTCCCCAAACAGGGCTCGCGCCGGCCGTGGCGGCTCTACCAGAACTATGCGCTCGATATCATGACGCTGCGTTTCGGCTCGCTGAAGGACGAGGCGATCGAGTTTCTGCCGGCGCGCCGGGCCAGCGCGGCGAATGCTGCTGCGAATCCGGCCCGGCAGGTGGCGTAGCGCGCGCAGCGCCGAACTCAGCGCAACTTCGCGCCCGCCTCGAGCAGCGGTTCTGATTGGATCAGAACCGCTGCCCTAGCTTCTTGTTTTGACGCGTTTTCTTCACACGAACCGGCGCCCACTTCGCTCGAATACGCTCTAGTGTGGCGCGGGCTGGCGATCATTCGGCACCTCTGCTATGGGAGGGCGACGCCCGCATGCTTTGCAGCGGGCGGTGCGGTCCCGTAGCTCAGCCGGATAGAGCGACGGTTTCCTAAACCGTAGGTCGGAAGTTCGAGTCTTCCCGGGATCGCCATTTTTCCGATGAAAGAAACCCAACATTTACCGGCGTGCTTTGCGATTTCGCTTTTTGTACGGCCGTTGACGCGTCGGACCTCGCGAACCGTTCGGGGGCGTATTGGGGGCACGGCGCGAAGCGGGCGTGGGGTCGGATTGGAATAATGTCATGTCGTTGATGCCCTGCTTCAAGGAGTCCGAGGCCTTTCAGGAGGGCGTCATACTCGGGCGGTTGCTAGCCGGCTACGGCGAAGTCGAGACCTCGATGCTGAACTGCCTCGTCGACGTGGAAGGCCAGTTCGTCACTCCAATCAAGGAGCTGTTCGGCGTCAGGTCTGCCGAGCGTAGGATCACGATTGCGGGCAAGCTGCTCACGCCCGAATTGACCAAGGCGGGGCTACAAACTGAGCTCGCAAATGTGCTCGATGACATGGATTGGTGCCGGCAGATCAGGAACCAGTACGCGCACTGCACATGGTACTGGACCAGCCATGAAGGCCTGTGCTTCGTCAATCTTGAAGAGCTGGCGGGGCAGGGCTCATTCACGAGCCTCTTCGCCAACAAGCAGCCCATCGACGTCGCACTGCTGTCCGCCCAAGAAGACTTCTTCAACTACGTCAAGGAAAGCTTCTTCCATCTTGGGAGCGCGTATAAAGATTGGGACATGAAGCGGGTTGACTCTAGGCGAACAGTCTACGTTTTCCCGAAGCCTCAGCTGGTATCTCGCCCAGCTTTGCACAACTGAGATTATCGTTCGGGCGATCCAGAGATCGCCCGAACGCGCCGTATCAGTTTACGCCGAGCGTCTTGAAGCAGCGATCTGCTTGCTTCCGACGTGCGCCTTCTCCTTCAGCACGTGGTTCACAGCGCGCACGTTGATGACATAAGCAGCGGCGATCTGGTGCTGGTACTGACCGGCCCAATATCGCAGCCACACGTCGATGGCTTCGTCCTCAGTGAACTTGGTCTTGTTCAACGTCTCGGTCCTCGTATCGGACCCTTGACCTTTCCGAATCACAGACGCACTGTTACCTCTGGTGAACACAGAAGGTCTTAGGGCCTCAGGTGTGGACATGAAGACCGGGCAGCCTGGGGAGGTGTCGCCCGGTTTTTTCATGAGCAGGCGAATCGCCACCTACCAAGGTCAATTCTACGCATGCGGGAACCACGGAGTCCCGCTTTGTTCGCTTTTCCCGGTTATGCACAGGCCGCGACAGAGGTCTGGAAAACTCTGCTGCCGAGCAAGTGGCCGGTTGGCCGCCGCCGCCCACCGCGAGGCGCAGGTACCTGCGTTCCCGGTCTGCCGGGCGTCCGCCCCTCAGTTCACCCCAAATTAGGGAAAGCCCGGGACAATGGGGAGGGGGCCACCGGAAAACCGCGCGCATGCGAGCCAGCGTTCCAGAACGGGTTGAAGAGGGCGGCAGCGACGCCCTTCGCGATCCGCTGCGCTCGAAGGGCCGGCCGCTCGTTGTCGATGTCGACGAGGTGATGGTCCCGCGAAGCTCCTTCCCGGCGGATATCGCTTCCGAGATCGCTGGCCGCTTTCGCGCCGTCACCACGGCGATCGCCACCGCCTTGGGACTGGCAGCGCGTATTGCCGATGCATCGGGCTTCGATCCATCCCGCGCACGGTTCGACCACGACGTTGTGACCTTCCTTTTGCAGGTGCTGGGCGAAGGCCGCCCGGTCTATCTCTGTTCGGAAACCCATCCCGAGCCGTTCGTCAGCGCGGTTGCCCAGCATCTCGGCGTCTTCACAGCCTGGGCTGCCGCTTCGGGCGGCCGTTCGCCCGCTTCGCGGAGCGACGACCTGCCGCCCGTGCTCCGGCACGGCTTCGACTACATCGGCGGCGAAGCGGTTGCGCTGCCCGGCTTCGCGTCACGCGTGGCGGGCCCCGGTCGATCCGCCCCGGCTGCACCTGCGCCGGCCGGTGTGCGCAGCTGGCTGAAGCTGCTTCGGGTGCATCAATATGCGAAGAACGCTCTCGTGCTGGTGCCGTTGCTGACCGCGCATAAATTTGCATTCGGGTCGGCGGCGACGTCGCTGTTTGCGGTGATCGCATTCTCGCTCTGTGCGTCGGCCGCCTACATCCTGAACGACATTCTCGACATCAACGCCGACCGCGCCCATCCGGCCAAGCGCAACCGTCCGATTGCAAGCGGCGCCATCGCGGCGCCGCAAGCTGCCGGCGCGATGGCCCTGGCATTAGTCGCCGCGTTCGTGATCGCACTGTGCATATCGGTCGAATTCAGCGGCGTCCTGCTCGGCTATTTCGCGCTGACCACATCCTATTCATTGTGGCTCAAGCGCATTGCGATCGTCGACGTCGTCGTGCTGGCGACGCTTTACACCGTCCGCGTGATCGGCGGCGCGGTCGCGATCAGCGTGCCGATGTCGGAATGGCTGCTCGCGTTCTCGCTGTTCATCTTCATGTCGCTGGCGCTGGTGAAGCGCCATATCGAACTCGCGAGCCAGCCGGACGGCGCGGTGCTGGCTGCGCGCGGCTACCGGATCGAAGACAAGTCGATGGTCGCGATCCTCGCCGCCGCGTCGGGCTTCAATGCCGTCGTGATCTTCACGCTCTACATCTCGTCCGATACGGTTCGCGCGCTCTACAGCCATCCGCAACTGCTCTGGGCCTGCTGTCCGATCCTGATGTACTGGATCGGCCGCGTGATGCTGTTCGCGCAACGCGGATTGATCGATGATGATCCGGTGATGTTCGCGCTCCGCGATCGCGCCAGCTGGGTCGCGCTTGGCGCGATCGGCGTCATCATGCTCGCCGCCATCTAGCGATGCCGACCGTAGCGTTGTCAGGACGTGCAAGCGGGATCTCCGATCCAGGCGGGATTCGTCTCTCCGGCTGGGGCAACTATCCCAAAATATCGACCGAACTGCTGGCGCCGCAGTCGCCCGCAGCCGCACGGGATGATCTGCTCGGGCGCTCCGGCGTCGTCGCCCGCGGAGCGGGCCGCGCCTATGGCGATGCGGCGATCGGCACGCAAGCCACGATCTCGTCGCGCGGCCTGAACCGGATGCGGCGCTTCGATGCCGCGACCGCCCAGTTGACGATTGAAGCCGGCGTGACCATCGCCGACATCCTTGCCGCGTTCGAGCCGCGCGGCTTCTTCCTGAAAGTCGTGCCCGGCACGAAATTGGTGACGGTCGGGGGCGCGATCGCGGCCGACGTTCATGGCAAGAACCACCATCGCGACGGCGGCTTCGGCACGATCGTCGATTCATTCCGCCTTGCGTTGCCCGGCGGTGAGATCGTTTGCTGCTCAAGGTCGGAGAACGTCGCGCTGTTCGCGGCGACGCTGGGCGGCATGGGCCTGACCGGCATGATCCTCGACGCGACACTGCGGCTGCTTCCGATCGAGACGGCCTGGCTGCGGCAGGACACGCGCGTCGCCGGCAATCTCGACGCGGCGATCGATCAGTTGGAAAGCAACGCGTCCTCGACCTATTCGGTGGCATGGATCGACTGCCTTGCGCGCGGCGCGGCGCTCGGACGGTCGCTGGTCTATCTGGCCGAGCATGCCACGCGCCGCGACATCGATAGGTTGGGGCCCGACCTCGCGCCGTTCCCCAACCCTCGCACCCAGCGTCTGTCAGTGCCGGAGCTGTTTCCCGCTTGGTTGCTCAATCGCGCATCGATGCGGATGTTCAACGAGCTGTATTTCCGTCGCGGCGCCGCGCACCAGGGTGAGCCGCGGCTCGTCCACTGGAATCCCTATTTCTTTCCGCTCGATGCGATCGCCGACTGGAACAGGATCTACGGCCGGCGCGGCTTCGTGCAGTACCAATGCGTGATCCCGCTCGAGCGCGCCCGCCGCGTGCTTGCCGACATCCTGGATCGGGTGTCCCGGCGCGGCGATGCGTCGTTTCTTGCGGTGCTCAAGCAGCTCGGCGACGGCGGCGGGCCGATGTCGTTTCCGCTGCGCGGCTACACCCTGACGATGGACTTTCCCGTCAGCGACACGCTGTTCGCGTTTCTCGATCAGCTCGACGCGCTGGTGGTCGATGCCGGCGGCCGGCTCTACCTCGCCAAGGACGCGCGGCAATCCCGCGCGACATTCGAATCCGGATATCCCGGCCTTGCGGCCCTGCGGGACATCCGCCAGCAGACCGGGGCGACCACGCGCCTTGCGTCCCATCTTTCAGCACGGCTTGGAATTTGATGACCGGCACAAAATCAATTTTGGTGATTGGCGGCAGCTCGGATATCGGGCACGCGACTGCGCTGCGTTATGCGAAGGAGGGGTGGCGCGTGACGCTCGCCGCCCGCGATCTTGCGGCCGCGCAGCGCAACGCGGACGATATCAGGACGCGAAGCGGCGTCGACACAACGGTTCAGTCGCTCGACGTGCTGCAGACCGGGCAGCTTGCCGGCTTCGTCGCCGGCCTTTCCGTGCTTCCGGACACCGTCGTGTGCGTTGTCGGAGAACTCGGCGATCAACTGCGTGCCCAGACCGATCCCGAGCTTGCGACGACAATCATACGGACCAATTTCGAGGCCCCCAGCCTGCTGCTCGAACAGTTCGCGCAAGCCTTCGCGGCGCGCGGCTCGGGAACGATTGTCGGGGTCAGCTCGGTCGCCGGCGATCGCGGGCGGGCGTCGAACTACTACTACGGCGCGGCCAAGGCCGGCTTCACGCAATTCCTGTCCGGCCTGCGCAACCGCCTCGCGCTCGCGGGCAAGGTCCGCGTCGTCACCGTCAAGCCCGGATTCGTGCGCACCAAGATGACGGCGCATATGAAGCTGCCGGCGCCCCTGACCGTGCAGCCGGATCGGGTCGCGGAGGATATCTACCGGGCCGACGTGACGAGGCCGCGGGACGTGATCTATGTGGCCAGGCGATTTTGGCTCGTGATGGCGATCATCTGCGCGCTGCCGGAGACGATCTTCAAGCGGATGCGCATCTGACGCTGGCTTCGCTGATTGCTTCCGCTCTTGAGCTGCGTAGCAGCACAATTCCGACAATGAGCGCGATCAGCGGAATGATCGCGAAGCCGCCGATCGAGAGCGTGCCGAGTGACTGCGCACCCGGGTGAGCGGTCGTCATCTGCGTCGCTTGCAGGTAGCCGAACGCTCCGATCGGGATCGGCAAGGCGTAGATGATGCCTCGTTCCCACTCTCGCGCGCTCGCCAGCAGCGCCGGCAACAGCAGCGCCAGGCCGACGCTGAAGATCAGAAAGTCGTAGTCGTAGGCGTAAGGGCTGATGCAAACCGACACGATCGCAACCAGGCCGAGGCGCTCGCGCGCAGGTATCGCCCGGAAGGCGGCGATGAGAACGACGGCAAGCGCCAGGACCGCAACAGTGCCCTGGGCGACAAACGCTGTCGACGCGGACATCCCTGCCGTTCGCAACGCGGCATAGATCGAGATCATGCGATGCATCGGGTAATTCCCTTGCCCCAGGAACACCGACGAATCGCGCACGCTCTGCAGGAACGCGCTCCAGATCTCCGCGCCGAAAACCGCCGTGCAGATCGCTGAGCTGATCAGCACGACGGCGGCCGCAATTATCACCACGATCCAGGAACGCCGCAGCATGGCGTAGACCGCGAACGCGATGGCGAGATGCGGCTTGATGATCATCAGACCGAGGGCGGCCCCGGCGAGGATTGGCCGCTCTTCAAAAAACAGACAGACCATTCCGATCAGCGCGGCGGTCAACAGGCCGTTCTGTCCGCAGGCCAGCGTGATCCCGATGGTCGGAAAGAAGACGATGAGCAGGAGCACAAAGTTCTCGCCTGCGAGACGGCGCAGCACGGCAAGGTAAAGCGCCAGCGTCGAGGCGGCGAACAGCAGATAGGCAATCCCGACCGGAATCAGCGCGAACGGCGCCAGCAGCAGGCTGAACTGCGGCGGATAGGTCCACGACATGAAGCCATCGTGCCCGCCCGATGCCTCCCTCTGGATGACGATAAGCTTCGCGAACTGATAGGCCTGATCCACGGTGCCCAGCCACACCAGCTTTGCGGTGATGTAGAAGGCGGCAAAGTCGACGAGCTCGCGGCCATGCCCGAGCCCCACTTGGGTGAGCCACACCGCCTTGAAGACGATGGCGATGACCAGGAGCGCGAGGATTCCACGGATGTAGGCGGTCCGCTTCGACGTGGTCGACCGAATTGCTTCGAGGGTAGTTGCGAACATCAAGCCGGGCCCTGTTTCGGCCGTTCAGGCTAGGTCGAATAGGTTAAGCAGTCGAAAAATCGCGCAGGAGAGCGTGGTTCGGCGCCTGTCGCCTGACAGCCGCCGGGACACATCACATCGGCCCGTGCGGGCGTTGCCGGAACCGGGCGGTATCTTGGTGCAGGGGTGCGACTTTCGCTGGAGCTCCGTCGGCGGCAGTGATAACGGCTGGGGAAACCATCTCATGACGGGCCGCATGCCGAAACCTCCGCCTCCTTCCCATCGCGGGCCCAGCCCACCCCCGGCTCTGCAACGCGCCATGGTCGCGTTGCAGATGGGGCAGGTCGTCGAAGCCGAGCGGCTGGCGGCGGAGGTGTTGAAGGCAAACCGGACCGATGTCGGCGCGGCCTCGATCCTGGCACGGGCGCTGATGGCCCAGCGGCGCAACGAGGAGGCGATCGCGCCGCTCGAGCGCGCCACGCGCCGCGTCGAGGATGCCGGCCTCGAAACCCTGCTCGGCGCGGCACTCGGCGGCGCCGGTCGCCGCAGCGAGGCAATCGATCTGTTGCGGCGAACCACCGCGCGGCGGCCGCCGTTCCTTCCCGCATTTCAGGAGTTGGCAGGGCAATTGGCCGCGGCCGGCCGCTTCGACGAGGCGGTTGCCGTCATCGATAGCGCGCTTGCTCTCGCGCCCGCAAGCCTCGAATTGCAGCTCCTGCTCGCGCAGATCCTGCCCCATCGCAATGAGCGCGGCCGCGCGCGCGAGATTCTGGAGAAGCTGCGCACGGTGGCGCCGGGCCATCCCGATATTCTGGCCGCGCTCGCGCGCGTGCTGCTGCTCGATGGCGAATACGCGGCTGCGGCGGATCTCTACCGCCAAGTGCTGGCGCAGCGCCCCGACGATCCCCTGACGCGTACCAGCTTCTCCGCCTGTCTCCTGGAAATGGGCGACCGCGCTGCCGGCGAAGCCAATCTGCGTCTGGCGCTGCGCGGCCGGCCGCAAATGATCGGCCGCACCACGTCCGCGCTGGCCATGGCATCGCATGGCCGCTTCTTCTTCCGTCCCAGCGCAGTTGCGAAATTTCTGAGCTAAGCAAGGCTCGGGCAAATCGTGTCGCGAGACTGTGGGTCTATGATTCACAAGCGGCGCAACACACTCGGTGTCGTCCCTGCGCAAGCAGGGACCCATAACCACAGCTAGTCATTGTTGTGCGATCGTGGAATGACGAGTCTCGTTCACAATTCGGGCCGCGGAGTATGGGTCCCTGCTTGCGCAGGGACGACGAATGGAGGGAGCCGCCCCGAACGCGGCCACGCCCGCCCGCTCTAGGTCCGAAACTGGCGGCGATAGAGTCCGGGCTCGCGGGCCATCCTGTTGGACAGTTCCTGTGCGCGCGACGTTTCATCCGGCGTCATCGCCGCGGTCTGCGCGACCCAGTTTTCGCGCTTCACCGGGAAACATTGCGCAACCGGCGTGCCCTTGGGCAAGGTGCCGCTGAAATTGGTGTCGTGCCAGCGCGCCGGGAAATGAATCCAGCTGTCGTGAAACTGATCGCAATCGACCATGCCGGTCAGTGTGGTGAACGGCAGGTCGAACCGATTGACCGGATGGGTGAAGAACAGCGAGTAGCCCGCCGGCGCCTCGATGGTCCACAGATTGACGAACTTGATGAGGAAGCGGTCCTGTTCGAACAGCGGCGAGCCGATCACCTGGCTTTCGTCGTGGAATCCGACCGGCGAGCGCGGGAATTCGAGCACGCCCCCGGACGGAAGGTCGTTGTCCCATGTGATCTCGCCATTCTCGATCTTGAGATCGCAGACCAGCGGCATCAGGAAGCCCGATGTCATCGCATCGACGAATGGCGGGCAGCGCTTGACGGTATCCTCCTCGCGGTTGCTCATCGCATTGAAGGCCTGCGTCGGCATCGCCTTGAGCCATCCGGGAAGGCCCAATGACGCAGGCACTGGCGCTGGAATCTTACCCTCGAGCTCCGCTGGGCAGCGGAATTTGATGGCTAACGCTTCGTTGTTGTTGGACACGGTTTGGCCCTTGGTTCGTTCAGTGTCGGCAGCGCCCTTGCGCCAGTCGATGCTGATCTAGCACGCGATGAGGGGGCGGAGAAAGCAGCCGCATCTCGCGCAGCGCGAGCCGCGGTGTAGATCTATAAGTAGTTGTTATCATGACGGATAAGGTACGCCCTCAATTCTCCGTGCGGCGCGCATGCCGATCCCGTTTTGACGCGTCTTTTCGTTCGCCGGTGTGCAAGACTTTGCCGATAGGCATTGGCTTTCGATGCCTGTCCGGCGCATCATGGCTGGTGTCGCCGACGACGAGATCTGCAGCAGGTAACGGAGGGACAGATGGCCGAATCGAAGGTTGAGACCGCCAACACTGCAGGCGCCGCGCCACCCTCCGGCGACAGCGGCGGCGTCAGCGAGCTCGCGATCGCGACCGTCCGCACCGTGCCGATCGAGCAGGCGCAGTCCCGCACCGAGCACGATCTGCTCGGCGAGGACGATGTGCCGGCCAATGCGCTGTGGGGCATCCACACCAAGCGCGCGGTGGTGAACTTTCCGATCACCGGCGTGCCGGTCGGCCATTTCCCGGAATTCGTCCGCGCGCTGGCGCTGGTGAAGCAAGCGGCCGCCCGCGCCAACAAGCGGCTGGGTTATCTCGCGCCGGAAAAGGCCGATGCGATCGACAAGGCCTGCACCCAGATCGCGACCGACAAGGTCTATGCCGAGTCCTTCGTCGTCGACGCGATCCAGGGCGGCGCCGGGACCTCGACCAACATGAACGCCAACGAGGTGATCGCCAATGTCGCGCTGGGGCTGATGGGCAAGAAGCCCGGCGACTATCACGCGCTGCATCCGAACGACGACGTCAACATGGCACAGTCGACCAACGACGCCTATCCGACAGCGCTGCGGCTCGCGGTGATCTTTGCCACCCAGCCGCTGGTGCGGGCGCTCGATGACCTCGCCTATGCCTTCAAGGGCAAGGCGGTGGAGTTCGCCGATGTCCTGAAGATGGGCCGCACCCAGCTGCAGGATGCGGTGCCGATGACACTCGGCCAGGAGTTCGACGCCTTCCATGCCACCGTGAAGGAGGACGTCGCGCGGCTGAACGAGATCTCCAGCCTGTTCCGCGAGGTCAATCTCGGCGCCACCGCGATCGGGACCGGCATCAATGCGGATCCGCGTTATGCGGCGCTTGCGGTCGAGGAGCTGTCGCGGCTGTCGGGCCAGCCCATGGTGCTGGCTTCGAACCTGATCGAGGCAACCTCCGACCTCGGCGCCTTCGTGCTGTTCTCCGGCGTGCTGAAGCGCGTCGCAGTGAAGGTGTCGAAGATCTGCAACGACCTCCGCCTGCTGTCGTCGGGGCCGCGCACCGGCATCGGCGAGATCAGGCTGCCCGCGGTGCAGGCCGGCTCGTCGATCATGCCCGGCAAGGTCAACCCTGTGATTCCGGAGGTGGTCAACCAGGTCGCCTTCCTCGTGATCGGGCACGATCTCACGGTGACGATGTGCGCCGAAGGCGGCCAGCTCCAGCTCAATGCCTTTGAGCCGACCATCGGCTATTGCGTGTTGAGCTCGCTGCGCATGCTGACGGCGGCGATCGATACGCTGACCAAGCGCTGCGTCGATGGCATCGAGGCCGACCGCGAGCGTTGCCGCAGCCTGGTGCAGGGCTCGATCGGCCTGATCACGGCGCTGGCGCCGGCACTCGGCTATGAGGCCTCATCGCGCGTGGCGCGCCGCGCGCTGAAGGAGAACCGCTCGGTCGCCGACATCGTGCTGGAGGAAAAGCTCCTGACCGAGGAGCAGCTCAACCAGTTGCTCGAGCTCGAAGCCATGACCCGCCCGGCGCGCCGTCAGCCCGTGCCGAAGTTGAAGGACAGTTGAGAGCAGGCGTTACCGATCCCGCGCGACGAACATCCATTTTGACCTTTGCAGGACGGACCTGCCGGCCGCATGCCGACGCGTCCGTGATGGCGCTTTGTGAAGCCGATCACACGTCCATCGGAGATGTATGATACGATGAAGCAACTTTAGATAATTGATGTACCGCGCTCGCGGCACAGGGATTGCGAGGTTTGCCATGGCCACGCCGAACCTGCCGACGCCAGATTTTGCCTTCGATCCCGATCAGCCCGGCGCCTGCATTGCCGGCGTGCGGCCTTATCGCAACGGATCGTACCGGCTCGATGCCGAAACCATCTCGCAGAGCTTCATCGTGCATAATTACGGCCATGGCGGCGCCGGCATCACGCTGAGTTTTGGCTGCGCCGCGAAGGTCCGCGACATCGTCAGGGATCATCTGGCCGCAAGCCGTGGGGTCACCGAAGCCGCCGTGCTCGGCGCCGGCGTGATGGGTCTGACCGCCGCGACATTGCTGCTCGATCTCGGGCTCAAGGTCACGGTCTATTCCGATCGCGCGCCGCTCGAGACCACCTCCGCGAAGGCCGGCGGCCAGTGGGCCGTCTCGGTGGTGGAATTCGCCGGCAAGGAGCGCGAGCTCACCGACATCATCAAGAGCGCCTATCGTGCGTTCAAGGATCGGATCGGGCAGGGGTTCGGCGTGTTCGAGCGGCCGAACTACACCGCGACGCGTGCGCACAATCTCGACATCGTGCTGCAACTCGCGCCCGGCCTGATCCCGCCGCGGCAGCCGCTGCAGCGCTTGCCGTTCGCGCACCACACCAAGCCCGGCTTCGTTTACCAGACCCTGCTGATTGAGCCGCCGGTCCTGCTCGCCAGGCTGAAGGCCGATCTCGACCAGCGCGGCGTCAGCTTCGTGTCGAAGCGGTTCGTCAACCGTTCGGATATCCTGGCCAGCGTGCCGCAGCCGATCATCGTCAACTGCACCGGGCTCGGATCGATGACGCTGTGGAGCGACACCAAAATGATGCCGATCAAGGGACAGCTTGCGCTGCTGCGGCCGCAGCCGGCGCTGCAATATCTCTACGGCCAGAACGGCTACCTGTTCCCGCGCAGCGATCACGTCGTGATCGGCGGCACCTTCGAGCCCGGCGTCAACAACGAGACCCCGGACAAGGCGGTGTGCCAGGGCCTCGTCGATCACATCGCCTCGCTGTTCGGCAAGGCACCGGCGAGGCCGCTGCCCGACATCCATATCCACAACCCCGTCCACGCGCCGATCGTCAACCCGGCAATTCCCGAGGTCTGAGGGGTCGCCATGGAACATCCGCTTCGCGTCGGCGAGTTCTTGCCCTCCGATGCGCCGGTTGCCGCCGCCGACGCCGAGATCGCCGCGCCGCCGGCGGAGGCCGTGGCACCGCTGCCGCCATTGCCGAACCTGCCGGCGACCGACGTTGAGTTCCTGCGGCCGCAGGACGCGCACTATGCGGATTACCTGCCTGCCGCGAGCAAGCGCAAGCAATTGGCACCGGCGCTGCGTGCGGTCTGCAAGACCGAGCACGCGGTTGCCGTGATGGTCGACTGGGTGCGCAGCAACGGATTGAGCTTCGCCGTTCGCTGCGGCGGGCATTCCTATGAAGGCCTGTCGCAATCGTCCGGGGTTGCGATCGACGTGCGTGGATTGAAGCAGATTGTGGTCGACAAGGCCTCGAACCTCGTCACGGCAGGCTCCGGCGTATCGCTCTACGAGCTCTATTCCGCGTTGGCCGCCCAGGGCCTCGCACTGCAGGCAGGGAGTTGCCCGACCGTCGGCATCTCCGGTCATCTCACCGGCGGTGGCCACGGCCTGCTCGCGCGCTCGCATGGACTGACCTGCGACGGCCTGCTGCAGGCGAATGTCGTCGACGCCCAGGCGCGTGTGCTGCAGGCCAATGCGACATCGGAGCCGGACCTCTGGTGGGCCTGCCGCGGCGGCGGTGGTGGCAGCTTCGGCATCGCGACCGAGTTCAGGATCGAGGTGTTTCCCCTGAAGACGGCGCGGGTGTTCGGTGTCTCCTGGAAACTGTCGCAGGCCCACGCCGCGCAATTGTTCGCCGCCTGGCAGGACTGGGCGCCGAATGCGCCGTCGAACATCACCTCGATCATGAAGGTCGGCCCGGCCGGCCACGGCCTGATCACGATGCGCTGCATTGGCCAGTCGGTCGGCAGCGAGAGCGAGCTGCGCAGCGAACTCCGGCGATTGACGGCGGTGCGGCCGCCGTCATCGGCGCTGTCGGTGCAATCGCTCGCCTTCCTCGATGCGGTCAAGCACTTTGCCGGACCGCTCGCCTACGAGTCGGTGCTGATGAAGGCGAAGTCGGACTACGTGCTGACGCCGCTCGCCTCCGACGGCATCGAAGCCATGATGGCGGCGGTCGCGCCGATCGCGCCGGGCGGCATCGTGCTGCTGTGCGATTCCTATGGCGGTCGGATCGCCGATGTTGCCGCCGACGCCACCGCATTCCCGCGCCGCGCCGGCACGCAGTACTGTATCCAGTACTTCTCGAGCTGGAGCCGATCCGCCGACACCGCGGCGCATCTCGCTGACGTCGCGAGGGTCTATGCGGCGATGCGCCCTTTCATGCCGGGCGCGTCCTACGTCAATTATTGCGATCTCGACCTCGACGGCTATGCGTCAGCCTATTGGGGCAACAACCTCGCCCGGCTGGTCGCGGTGAAGCAGCAATACGATCCCGATGATCTGTTCCACCACGCCCAAAGCGTGCCGCTCAGCGTCCCGACGGCATGAGGAGCAGGCCGAAGCTCAAAGCGTCTTGATGAACTCGATCAGGGCGCGGCGCTCGTCTTCCTTCAACTCCGGCCCGATCACGCCGAGGCGCTTCTCGTTCGAGAATTCGTGCCCGGAATTGCTGTTGCCGCGTTTGCTGGTGTCGAGCACGAAGGCGTTCTTGATATTGTCCTTCCAGACATGGCCGAGATCCTTGGGGTCGTACTCCCGGTTGCCGAGATAGAAGGTCGAGGGACGATCCTTCACCGGCGACAGCAGCGCGTAGATGGAGGGCACCGATCCGTTGTGCAGATAGGGCGGGGTGGCCCAGATGCCGTTGAGCGGCCGGACCTTGTAGGCCAGCGGCGCCTGGATCTCGTTCGGCCGGTAGCCGTTGATGCGCTTGCGATCCTCCGGCGGGGTCTTGTTCTGGTCGTACCAGGTGTCGACGGTCTTCTCGACCAACTCGCCGAGCGCGGGTCCGAAACCACCGTCCTTGATCTTCAGATTGGCGGGCGTCTCGACGGTGCGGCTCGCAAGGCCCTCGGCCTGCGCGCTGTCGGTGCCGATATGGCTGATCGGAATCATCTCGACGTCGAGCAGCGGCTGGCCGGCGTCGTTCTTGATCCAGCGCTTCTTGTCCTTGAACAGCGCAAAGGCTTCGCTCGCGGGCAGCGCCTTGCTGTCGATCGCCGGGCCATGGCAGCCCTGGCAGTGCGTCTTGTAGAGCTCGCCGCCCTTCTTCGCGAGATCCATGTTGATCTGCCCCAGGATATTCTCCGGCCATTTCGGCGACGCCAGGCCGCCAAAGCCCTTGTCCTCGCTGGGCGGCTCGCCGGCGATCATCCGCTCCATCTCGTGCAGCACGTCGATCCGCGCGCTGGATTTGAACAGGCCCCTGGACTCGTCGAGCAGATTGAGCTCGGCGCTGACGCCGAGCGCCTCGCCGGCATTGCGCACCATCGGCTGCATGATCGAGCCGTCATACTGCACCCAGCTGAACCACGGCGCGTTCCAGATCCGCGGGAAATGCACCGGCGCCGAATGCGAGGCATAATTGTTCGGATTGTTCAGATCGATCGAGAACACCTGGTTGCCGATCCGGTTCAGTGCGTCGAGCCGCGCATAGCCTTCCTCGACGCTGTTGGCGGCGACCTTGGTCTCCAGTGCATTGATGTTGGCGTATTGCTTCAGCACGAGATCGAGCTGGCTGCGCAGCGCCATGCGCTCGTCGAGGCTGGCATCCTTGCCGAGGATCTCGTCGGCGAAGCGCGAGAAGCGGCCCGGCCAGAACCGCGTCAACAGCAGCGAGACGCCGACGCTCTTCTGGAATTCGAACAAATTGGTGTTGGCGGGCCCGCCGTCGATCACGATCTCGGTGCCGCGGTAGCTGAAGCTTCCGGTGTGGCAGGCGGAGCAGGTCAGCCCGACCCCGTTCATGTCGGCCTTGCTATGCGGGTTGCGCCAGGGCGCGCCGTTGGCGTCGGCCATCGGGCCACTCGGCGCGAAGCCGATCGGCAGTGCATCGGGGCTACCCGGAATCACAGTGTCGGGAATAAAGCCGAAGCGGCCGAGATAATTGGTCTCGCTGAGCCGCGGTGCCGCTGTGAGCAGTGGCCAGATCGTCGGCTGCTCCAGCGCCATGAACCATTCAAGGGGAATGCCGAAAGTCCGCGTGCCCTGGTCGGCGTGATAGAACCAGCGCAGCCGCTCGGCGCTGACGTTCTGATCCAGCCACACCGTCTTTGCCGGCGGCTGGTAGTCGACGACCTTGACGCGGAAGCCGCTCGCCACCGTCTCGATATCGTCCTTGAGGTAGAGGACGCCGGCGACAATCAGCAGCCCGATGAAGAAGATCGTCTTGCGAGGCATGCCCCATTCCCCAATTCGCGGTACTCGCGCGTCATATTGATGAGATATTAAAAATCGCCGAAACAGGTTCGCGTTAAGCGTGTGATGCGCTGTGTGCCATCCTACAGTGGCGGCGCTCGGTCTACCAACGGAAATGTTGCAAAGGAAATGTTGGTTGGCTGTGAGCCAGTTCACTTGCGGCGTGTTCGCCTCGGCGGCATTTGCGCGCATGGCTGCCCGCGGCTAGAAATGACGGAGCAACAATTCTTCGAGATGTCATCTTGAACGCGCCAAGTGCACAACCGCTCACGATCACGGTCTCGGACGACAACTCGGTGTCCGCACTGCTGCTGCGCCCGGCGCAGGCCCGTAGCGCCTATGTGTTCGCGCATGGCGCCGGCGCCGGCATGGCGCATCCGTCGATGGAGACGATTGCGGTCGGCCTCGCCGAGCGCGGCATCGCGACCTTGCGCTATCAGTTTCCCTACATGGAGAGGGGCAGCAAGCGGCCCGATCCGCCCGCCGTCGCGCAGGCGACGGTGCGCGCCGCGGTGGCGGAGGCCGCGCGCCGTTGCGGCGAACTGCCGCTGTTCGCCGGCGGCAAGTCGTTCGGCGGACGCATGACCTCGCAGGCGCAGGCCAAAGCGCCGCTCGCCGGCGTGCGCGGGCTGGTGTTCCTCGGCTTTCCCCTGCATCCCGCCGGCCAGCCGTCGAGCGAGCGGGCCAAACATCTCGCCGAGGTCAAGGTCCCGATGCTGTTCCTGCAGGGCACGCGCGATGCGCTGGCCGAGCTCGATCTGCTCGAGCCCGTCGTGAAGGGGCTGGGTGCGCGCGCCACGTTGCAGTTGGTGCAGGAGGCGGATCACTCCTTCCATGTCCTCAAGCGTTCCGGCCGCAACGACCGCGAGGTGATGGCCGAGGTGCTCGATGCGTTCGCGGCCTGGGTCGCGAAGCATGTGTAGGTGGGTAGCCCGGATGCAGCGAAGCGAAATCCGGGGCCGGCCTTTCCACCTGTGACACCGTCCCGGATTGCGCTTCGCTCCATCCGGGCTACTAATCTCGACTCATGACCAAGATCCTGATCGTCAATCCCAACACCACCGCGTCGATGACCGCGACGATTGCCACTGCGGCCCAGGCGGTTGCCGCTGATGGTACCGAGATCGTGGCCGTCACATCGTCGATGGGACCCGCCTCGATCGAGGGCTTCTACGACGAGGCGTTCGCCGTTCCCGGGCTGATCGACGCATTGCTGAAGACGCCGGACGCTGATGCCGGCATCGTCGCCTGCTTCGACGACACCGGGCTCGATGCCGCGCGGTCGGCAGCGCGTTATCCGGTGGTCGGCATCTGCGAGGCGGCGCTGGTTACGGCCGGGCAGATCGCCAAGCGCATCGGCATCGTCACCACGCTGCCGCGCTCGATCGTGCCGCTCGAGGAACTGGTCCGCCGCTACGGCTTTGCCGATCGCGCCACGGTCACCGCCTGCGACGTCGCGGTGCTCGATCTGGAGAAACCGGGTTCGGGCGCCAGGCCAAAGCTGGAGGCGGAGATCGCCCGCGCACTGGAGAAGGGCGCCGACGCCATCGTGCTCGGATGTGCCGGCATGGCCGATCTCGCCCATGAGCTGTCCGCGCAATTCGGCGTGCCTGTCGTCGACGGCGTGGCCGCCGCGGTGAAACAGGCGGAAGCGCTCGCCGGCCTCAAGCTCACGACTTCGCGCCGCGGCGCCTATGCTTCGCCTGGAGTGAAGAGATACACGGGTCTGCTCGAAGGATTCGCACCAGGTCTCAAGGAATGACCTCGTCATTGCGAGGAGCGTAGCGACGAAGCAATCCATTTCTCGGCAAGTGGTGATATGGATTGCTTCGCTTCGCTCGCAATGACAGTGAGATCGTTATGACGCCGCGCCGCCATAGATCCGGTCGCGCAGGCGGCGCATGCCGGACAGCCAGCGCTCGCGATTGGTGGCCTTGCGCTGCATGTATTCCTGCACCTGGGGATGCGAAAGGATCAGGAAGCGCTCCTCGGCCATCGCCTCGATCACCATCCGTGCCACTTCGCCGGGTTGCAGCACGCCGTCGACACGCGCCGCGCTCGGGCCCGGCGTGGTCATCCCCGTCTGCACCGATTGCGGGCAGAGCACGGAGACGCGGATGCCGCGATCGCCATACTGGATGGCGAGATGCTCGGCGAGCGCGACCGCCGCGTTCTTGGTTACGCCGTAAGGCATCGAGTTCAGCGAGGCCAATAGCCCCGCCGCCGACGCGGTGTTGATGAGATAGCCGGAGCCGCGCGCGAGCATGCCGGGCACCAGCGCGCGCGCCGCGAACACATGGCTCATCACATGCACCCGCCAGCTCACGTCCCAGTCGGCATCGGACGCGGCTTCCTGTCCCTTGCGCGACAGCCCGGCATTGGAGAAGAACACGTCGACCGGGCCATACTTGTCCTCCGCCGCGGCGATCAGCGCCTTGACGTCCTCCTCGAGCCCGACATCGGCGGTGACCGCGAGCCCGTCGATGTCGCCGGCAACGCTGGCGAGCCGGTCGCGCGAGGTCTTGAGATCGGCGACCACGACGCCGCGGGCGCCGGCGTCGGCATAGGCCCGCGCCACCGCTTCGCCGATCCCGCTCGCGCCGCCGGTGACGATGCAGACCTTGTCCTTGACTTGCATGGTTCGATATCCCTGCTTGTTAGCGTCGTGGGGCGGATTGTCAGCTCTGATAGAGCCCCTTGTCACGCGCCTTCTGGATCGCGAGCGCGGCCATCAGGTCGAGCATCGGGGTCGGAAGGTTAGCTGCGCGGGCAAACGCCGCCGGTGCGCGCACCAGCACATCGATCTCCATGGCGCGTCCGAGCTCGTAGTCCTGCAGGATCGATGGCTTGTGGTCCGGCGCCGGGCCTGAGCGGGTGACGCGCTTGACCTCGGGAATGTAGTGCGTCGCCACCGCATTGGCCTCGTCGAGCAGGCGCGGGATCACGTCCTGCATGTCAGCATCGTCGCGGACGCCGCGTGCGGTCAACCCCGTCAGCAGGCAGAGCACCGACATCGACATGTTGGTCAATAGCTTCGACCAGATCGTCTCGCGGATCTCGTTGACCGCGGGCGATTCGATCGATGCGTCATTGAGTGCCGCACGCAAATTGGCGATGCGCTCGCTCCGTCGGTCGTCGCATTCGCCGATCAAAAGCCGGTTGCGATCCGGCGACAGGTTCGCCGCCACGCCGGGCGCAACCACCTCATTGGAGGAGAAGATCACGCCGCCGATGATCCGCTCCTTCGGGATGGCGCTGCGCAGGCGCCCGCCGGGATCGAGGAAGCCGAGATCGGGGATGGCGGGATGCCGCGGCGGCAGGCCGAGATCGTACCACCAGGGAATGCCGTTCTGCGCGAACACGATTGATGTGTCGTGCTGAAGCAGCGGCGGCAGTCCGGTTGCGAGCGCGCCGATGCCGGTGGCCTTCAGCGTGCTGATGACGACGTCCTGCGGCCCCAGTTCGGCAGGATCGGCCGACGCCTTCACCTTCGCGGTGACGCTGGTGTCGCCGACCTTCAGCGTCAATCCGCGGGATTTGACCGCGTCGAGATGCGGCCCGCGCATCACGCAGGACACATCGTGGCCGGCGCGTGCCAGCCGGACTGCGAAATGGCTGCCGACCGCGCCCGCGCCGAAAATGCAGATACGCATGGGTGGAACAATTCCTTCCAACGTGCCGCATCAGTTTCCACAAGCGCAGGGCATCGCGCAACCCGTCATGCGCGGGGCGCGGTCGCACGCGCTCGAAAGTGATGGATCAAGCCATCTCCGCTCGCCATAGTGCAAGGCTAGTACAAGACAGCAGCAATACCGAACGAGGGAGAAACGTCATGTCGGCCAGCCCAGTCCTGTGGAGCCTCGATGCGCGCGGGGTCGCGACCGTCACGCTGAATCGCCCCGAGGTCAACAACGCCTATGACGGCGCACTGATTGCGGGCGTGCTGGCCGCGATCGACGATCTCTCGACCAGGCCGGTGCGCGTCGTCGTGCTGAACGGCAACGGCAAGCATTTCCAGGCCGGCGCCGACCTGAAATGGATCAACGGCGTGCGGCCGAAATCATCCGAGGAGAACGAGGCGGCGTCGCGCGCCACCTTCGAGGCCGTGCAGCGCCTCAACACGCTGCCGGTGCCGACCGTGGCGCTGGTGCAGGGCGGTTGCTTCGGCGGCGGCACCGGCGTGATCGCGGCCTGCGATATCGTGATCGCGGCCGACAACGCGCTGTTCTCGATCACCGAGGTGCGCTGGGGCCTGACGGCTGCGATCATCATCCCGCAGCTTTGCGACGCCATCGGCGCGCGCCAGGTGCGCCGCTACGCGCTGACCGGCGAACGTTTCGGCGCTGAGGATGCCCGCCGCATCGGCCTGGTCCATGAGGTGGTGCCATCAGCCGATCTCGAGAGCGCAGGTGCCAAGGTCGTCGAGCAGCTGCTCGGCAACGCGCCGGATGCGATGGCCGAGACCAAGAAGCTCGCGATGGAGAGTTCGTTCGGCGGCATGGGCGTGGATGATGAGGCCTACAAGCGCCTCGTCCATCTGCATTCGGCCAAGCGGCAGACCGCCGAGGCGGCCGAAGGACTCGCGTCCTTTGCCGAGAAGCGCGCGGGCCGGTGGGGCGGCGGCGGGGCATAGGCCCGGCCGCTCAGCTCAGCAGCCGCGGCAGATGCCACGCATGCTGCGATAGACCTCTTCGTCGTCACGACGCATCTGCTGCAACTGATCGAACGTCTTCGATTCGCTCGACTGGGTGATCGGCGGCGGCTCGGGCTTGCGCTTCGCCGCCAGCTCCTGCTCCTGGCGATGGTAGCAGGCCTCGCGCTCCGGCTTGGCCTCGATGAACCGGCAGGTCTCGATCGCCGCCGCGGGCCCGGCGGCGAGGATGAGGCCAAGCGACACTGACATCAGGAGTTTCAAAGCGGGGGATCCTTTGGCGTCCTTGTCTCAGGTCCGTATGCGAGGGCAAGACCATCTCGCATCACAGCGATTGCGCCAGTGACTTTTTCAATGTCTTCAGCAGCGCCTGCACCGCGGCGGCATTGATGCGGCGCTCGGGAACGGCGGCCTTCACCCACAGTTCCGGGATCGGAAACTCGGCGAGGATCGGCTGCAAGGCGCCGTCGCGCAGCGCGTCCGCGACCAGATAGTGCGAGAGCAGCGCGATGCCATTGCCGGCGATCGCGCTTTGCGCCAGCACACGGCCCTCGTTCGACGAGAGAATCGGGCGCACCTGGACATTGATGCGGCCGCGTGGTCCCTCGAACGGCCATTCCGGTCCGGTCGGCAGGAAACTGAGGCAGCGGTGATCGACCAGGTCGCGCGGATGTTTCGGCGTGCCGTGCTTCTTCAGATACGCTGACGAGGCGCACAACAGCCGCGGCAGCCGGCACAAAGGCTCGTCGACGACGCCACCGAAGGAATGCGGGAAGGCGCCGATCGCGATGTCAAAACCTTCGGTCACCGGATCGACCGGACGGTCGATCATCACGATCTCGAGCTTCACGCTTCTGTTCTGCTTCTGGAAGATCGTGAAGGCATCGGCGAGCCGCGCGACCGTTAGCGAGGTCGGCGCCTTCACGCGCAGATGATCGGTGAGATCGCGCTGCTTCTCGCCCATCCGCGACAGTAGATCGCCGACATCGGCAACCACGCCGCGGGCGCGATGGACATATTGCTGCCCGGCCTCAGTCAGCCGCAACTGACGGGTCGAGCGGTGGAACAGCGCGGTGCCGATCCGCTCCTCGAGCTGGGTCACGCGCTTGGCGACGACCGACGTCGCGACGTTGAGCTTGCGCGCCGCGGCGGAGAAGCCGCCGGCGTCGGCGGTGGCGAGGAAGGCTTCGAGATTGACCAGCGTATCCATCTGCGCTTCCCAATAGCCTTTCTCGATTCGCGAAAGCTGATTACATAATTTGGTGGATTGTACTGCAATCCGCATCAATTCATAGTTGGCCCAATCAACTTTGTTCAGGGCGGAAATGATGCTGATGAGCACGATCGAAGAACCTGCGCGACAGGTCCCGGTCTATGGCGAATATGATGTGGTGGTGCTTGGCGGCGGTCCGGCCGGCATCGCGGCAGCGGTCGGCGCGGCACGGGCCGGGCGGCGTACGCTCTTGATCGAGCGCTACGGCTTTCTCGGCGGCATGGGCACCGCGGCGGGCGTGACGAACTTCTGCGGGCTGCACGCCAACATCTTCGGCGAGATGCATCGCGTGGTGCAGGGCATCGCCTCCGACCTGCTGGCGCGGATCGACCGGCTCGGCGGGTTGAACGCGCCGCATCTGATCCTCGGCAAGATCCTAGCGCAGGCCTATGACACCGCGGCCTACAAGATCGCGGCGGACGATCTCTTGGCGCATCACAAGGTCGATATCCTGTTCCACGCGCTCGGCGCCGGCGTCGTCATGGATGGCGCGCACATCCGCGCGCTGATGGTGGAAACCAAGGCCGGCCGGCAGGCCGTGCGGGCCGGCATCTTCATCGACTGCTCCGGTGACGGCGACCTCGCGGTGTGGGCCGGCGCGTCCTATGAGGTCGGCGACAACCAAGGCGGAATGCTCTACCCCTCGATGATGTTCCGTCTCAATGGCATCGATCCGGCGAAAGCCGGCGATGCATGGCAGACGATCCCGGCGCTGATGGCGGAAGCCGAGGCCGCCGGCACCCGCAAATTCCCGCGCAAGTCCGCGATCGTCCGGCCGCAGAAATCGCAGATCGAATGGCGGGTGAATTTCACCCAGGTGACGCGGAGCGATGGCGGCGCCATCTCGGGCATTGATCCAGATGACATGACGCGCGGTGAGATCGAGGGCCGTCGCCAGGCGGTCGAGGCCTTTGCGTTCCTGCGCACGGTGCCCGGATTCGAGAATTCCTACATCGTCGATCTGCCGCCGCAGCTCGGCATCCGCGAGACGCGGCGCGTGATCGGCGGCTACATGCTGTCCGGCGAGGACGTCTTGGGCTGTGCCTCGTTCGAGGACTCGATCGGCGTCAATGGATGGCCGAAGGAATCCCACGTGCCGGGCGACGTGATCTTCGAGTTTCCGCCGATCCCGGAAAGCCGCGGCTATAACGAGTTACCGTATCGCATGCTGGTGCCTGATGGCGTCGACAACCTGCTGGTCGCCGGCCGCTGCGCTTCGATGACCCATGAAGGACAATCGGCGGCGCGCGTCTCCGGTGCCTGTTTCGTGATGGGCGAGGCGGCGGGAACCGCGGCCGCGCTGGCACTGTCGGGCAATACGATTCCGCGCGACATTTCCGTCGAAAAGTTGCAACAACAGCTTGGCAAGCAGGGTGCGTTTATCGGCCGCGATCAGGCCGTGCCCGAAGGACTCTAGAGCGTTTTCAAGCGAAGTGGACACCGGTTCGCGTGAATAAAATGCGTCAAAACAGGAATCTGGAGCCCCATTCCGATCTAATCGGAACGGAAACGGCTCTTGGCGGAGGACGACAATGAAGGGTTGGGCGCGGCTCGCACTCGCGGGTCTCTTGGTGTGGGCCGCGAGTGGGATTGCACGGGCCGATGATCTCCTGAAGGCGAAGGTCGGTGTCTTGCGCCTGTCGTCCTCGGCGCCGGTGTTCATCGCTCAGGACAAGGGCTATTTCCACGACGCCGGGCTCGACGTCGAGCTGAAGTTCTTCGACGCGGCGCAGCCGATCGCGGTCGCGACCACATCGGGCGATGTCGATTTCGGCATCACCGCTTTCACCGCGGGGCTCTACAATCTCGCCGGCAAGGGCACGCTGAAGGTGATCGGCGGCATGAGCCGCGAGAAGGCCGGCTATCCCTTGATCGGCTATTTCGCCAGCAACAATGCCTATGCCGCCGGCCTCAAGACCCCGAAGGATCTCGCCGGCAAGCGCGTGGCGGTGACCCAGGTCGGCTCCAGCTTCCACTATTCGCTCGGCCTGCTCGCCGACAAATACGGCTTCAAGCTGTCCGACGTGAAGGTCGTGCCGCTGCAGTCGCTGTCGAACGCGGCCGCGGCGCTGAAGGGTGAAACCGTCGACGCGGCGCTGTTGCCGGTTTCGACCGCGCGGACGCTGATGGACTCCAACGGCGCGAAATTCCTGGGCTGGGTCGGCGACGAGACGCCGTGGCAGTTAGGGGCCATCTTCGCTTCGCCGAAGACATTGGCCAATGCCGCTTTGGTGACCAGGCTGCTCACCGCGCTCACCCGCGCCGACCACGAATACCACGACGTGATCCTGACCGCGATCAAGGACGGCGTGGTACCGATCAACGACAAGACAAGGCCGCTGCTCGAGATCATCGCCAAATACACCAATCTTCCGGTCGAGCAGGTGGTGGGCAACTGCGCCTATGTCGATCCCGACGGCAAGCTCGACGTGAAGAACGTCGGCAACCAGATCGAATGGCTGCAGGAGCAGGGCTTCGTCGACAAGGGCTTTGACGCCGGCACGATCATCGCCAAGGATCATGTGAAGGCGGATTGATGCGGACACGTAACGAACCGTCATTGCGAGCGAAGCGAAGCAATCCATCGTGCCACATCCGCGGATGGATGGATTGCTTCGTCGCTTCGCTCCTCGCAATGACGAGCTCTATTGCGAGCAGTGCATAGCATGGACCTGATCGCCGACCATATCAGCCATCGCTTCGGCGCGCTCGACGTGCTCGATGATGTCTCCTTCACGGTTCGTGCCGGCGAGATCGTCGCGATCGTCGGGCCGTCCGGCTGCGGCAAGAGCACGCTGCTGTCGATCCTCGGCGGCCTGCTGCGGCCGGCCGCGGGCGCGGCCGAGTTGCGCGGGGTGCCGCCGGCCGGCAGCCTCAATCCGTTGACCTTCGTGTTCCAGGACTTTGCCTTGCTGCCGTGGAATACGGTCGAGGAGAACGTCGCGTTTCCGCTGCTGCACGCCGCCTTGAGCGCCGGCGAGCGCAGCGCCGTGATCGACGATGCGCTGCGCCGCACGGGCTTGACGGATTTTCGCTCGGCCTATCCGAAGCAGTTGTCCGGCGGCATGCGCCAGCGCGTCGGCATTGCGCGCGCACTCGCGGTTCGTCCGGCGATCCTGTTGATGGACGAGCCGCTGTCGGCGCTGGATTCACAGACCCGCGAGCTCCTGATGGAGGATTTCGTCGGCCTGCTCGCCGACGGCGCGATGGGCGCGGTCTATGTCACGCATAACCTCGAGGAAGCCGTGCGGCTTGCCGACCGCGTCGTGGTGCTGTCGCGCCGCCCCGGCCGCATCAGGGAGATCGTGACCATCCCGATGACGCGCGTCGAGCGCGGCGCGGCGGATGCCCGCGGCCAGATGGCTGCCTTGCAGGGCGAGTTGTGGTCGCTGATTCGGAAAGAAGCGATCGATGCCGAGCGCGAGGTCCAGCATGCTTGACCGCTCCCCGCAGGAGACCAAGGACCAATCGGCAGAAGCGACGCGGCCGGTCACGTTTCGCGGCGCCGGCTTCACTCCTGGCGGCAGCCGCTATGCCGGCTGGATCGCGCTCGCGCTCGTCATCGCGGTCTGGCAGCTTGCCGGCAGTGCGGGATTGGTCAACCCGCTGTTCCTGCCGGCGCCGTCGGCGATCGCGGTTGCGATCTATAAGCTCGCGATGTCGGGCGCGCTGTGGCAGCATTTGTCGTGGTCGATCATGCGGATCGGCACCGGCTGGATCATCGGCACGGCAGTGGGCGTCATCGTCGGCTTCGCGATCGGGCTGTCGACCATGGCGCGTGGCGTCGGCATCACCTTCATCTCGGCGCTGTTCCCGATTCCGAAGATCGCGCTGCTGCCGCTGCTCATCCTGTGGCTCGGGATCGGCGAGGAGCCGAAGATCGCGACCATTGCGCTCGGGGTGTTCTTCTCGACCGCGATCTCGGTCTATAGCGGCGTCGACGCGGTGCCGCGCAATCTGATCCGGATGGCGCAGAGCTTCAACGTGCCGTTCCGCGCCATCGTGCGCCGCGTGATCTGGCCGGGCGCGCTGCCCTCGATCCTCGCCGGCTTCCGCATCACTTCGTCGGTCGCGCTGTTGCTCGTCGTCAGTGCCGAGATGATCGGCGCGCAATACGGCATCGGCGCCTTCGTGCTGCAGGCCGGCAATCTGATGCAGACCGATCAGCTGCTCGCCGGCGTCGTGATCCTGTCGCTGTTCGGGCTTGTGGTCGGGAAGCTGATCAACCTGCTCGAGGTGAGGCTGCTGCACTGGCGGTGAGGGCCACACTGCCGGCCACACCCAAGGTGTCGTCCCGGGACCCATAACCACAGGGCGTGGTTGTTGGGAAAAGCTGGGCCCAAGCGCGTTCAACCAATCGAGAGTGGTGGTAATGGGTCCCGGCCTTCGCCGGGACGACGTGGGGTGGGTGCTGCGTGCCTTGCGACGACGGGCCTTATGCGTTGCCGCGATCCTCGCGGAACAAATCCAGCTTCTGCTGCACCGGGCGGTCGGAGAACGAGAACAGCACGGAGTCGGCGTCGGCCTCGTGGGTGACCCAATGCCAGCTCGGCACCACGAACAAATCGCGCGGGCCCCACTCAAATGTCTGGTCGCCGACCCGGGTGCGGCCCTTGCCCTCGATCGCCGCGAACACGGTGGCATCGGTTGACCGATAGCGCGCGGTCTTGAAACCCTTCGGCAGCAGCTGGATGAAGGTGCCGATGGTCGGCATCGCGAAATCGCCGGTCTCGGGATTGGAGAATTTCAGCTTCAGCCCATGGCAGGCGTCCCACTCGTTACTGACCCTGGCCTTCTCTAGCGCCTCGCGGGTGTATTCATATGGATAGTTGAAGATCGGCGAGGTCTTCGAGGTCCGCTTCTGGTCGATCGGCAACAAATTGTGGCCGTAGCGCGCGAAGCTGGCGCCGGCGGGCTTGGAGATCGACTGCTGATCTTCCTTGGCGCCCTCGGCGAACGAGCAATCGAAGAACTGCACCATCGGGATGTCGAGCCCGTCGAGCCAGAACATCGGCTCACTGGTTTCGTTGGAATGGTCGTGCCAGGTCATCGACGGCGTGATGACGAAGTCGCCCGGCGCCATCGCAGTGCGCTCGCCATCGACCGCAGTGAAGGCGCCCTTGCCCTCGAGCACGAAGCGCAGCGCCGACTGGGCATGGCGATGGGCGGGGGCGATGTCGCCCGGCACCACCATCTGCACGCCGGCGAACAGCGAGGTCGTGATCTTGGACTGGCCGCGCAGCCCCGGATTTTCCAGCACCAGCACGCGGCGCTCGGCTTCCTTGGCCGTGATCAATTTGCCGGCCTCGTTCATGTAATCGCGGATCTGGTCGAACTTCCACAGATGCGGGCGGCAGGCGCTCTTCGGCTCCGGCGTGATCAGATCGTTCATCACGTTCCACAGCGCCGAGAGGTTCTGGCCGTCGATCTTCTTGTAGAACGCTTCGCGCTCGGGGGTCTTCTGCACGGCTTCCATGGCAAGCCTCCCATCATCATTCTTGTCGGTTCAATTGATTGACAGTATACTTACAATACGGCTAGCGTCAATGAAGCCGGAGCGTTTTCGAGCGAAGTGGATACCGGTTCGCGTGAAGAAAACGCGTCAAAACTTGAATCTAGAGCTTCGTTCCGATTCCATCGGAACGGAAAAGCTCTAGCCAATGAGGAAATGCAAGGGAGGTTCCGATGAAGCTGCATGGCTATTTCCGGAGCAGCGCGTCCTACCGGGTCCGGATCGCCCTCAATCTGAAGGGGCTGACGTCAGAGCATCTGCCGCATCATTTGCGCAAGGGCGAGCAATGCGCGCCGGCCTATCTCGCGATCAATCCGCAGGGGCTGGTGCCGACCTTGGAGAGCGACGCCGGCGCAATCCTCACCCAGTCGCTTGCGATCATCGAATGGCTCGACGAGACCAATCCCAATCCGCCGCTGCTGCCGAACGACCCATTGCGGCGCGCCAAGGTGCGCGCGTTCGCACAGGCGATCGCCTGCGACACCCACCCGGTGCAGAATCTGAAAGTGCTGGCGCGGCTGCGCCAGCTCGGCCTGCCTGAGGAGCAGGTGACGGGATGGGCGGCCTGGGCCAATCGCGAGGGCCTTTTGGCCTGCGAGACCTTGATCGCGGCGGAGGCCGGGCCATTCTGCTTCGGTGATGCGCCGACGCTGGCCGATCTCTGCCTGGTGCCGCAGCTCGCCAATGCGCGGCGCTTCGGCGTCGACGTCTCGGCCTATCCGCGCCTGCTCAAGGCAGAGGCCGCGGCAAAACAAGTCAAGGCGTTCGCCGACGCCGCCCCGGACAAGCAGCCCGATGCCGAGTAGCAAGCCAACACCCGTCACGATGGACGCGGTCTACACCGCGCCCGGCTATCTGTTCCGGCGCATGCAGCAGATCGCGGTCGCGCTGTTCATCGAGGAGTGCAAGGCGTTCGACCTGACGCCGGTGCAATACGCCGCGCTGGTCACGATCTCGACCCATCCCGGCATCGATGCCACAAGGCTTTCGGCGGTGATCGCGTTCGACCGCTCGACGCTCGGCAATGTGATCGAGCGCCTGCAGGCCAAGGAATACATCGTCCGCAAGCCGGCGCCCGAGGACAAGCGCGTCAAGCTGCTCTACCTCACCAAGGCCGGCGCCGCAGTGCTCAACGACATCATGCCCTCGGTCGACAAGGCGCAGGCGCGGATGCTGCAGCCGCTGAAGCCGGCCGACCGCAAGACGCTGCTGGCGCTCTTGACCCAGCTCGTCGACCTCAACAACGAGGCCTCGCGTGTGCCGCTGCGCGCCGAGGATGCGCTCGAGCATCTCGGGAGGTCAGGCTGATGGCGGAGGGCAAGCCGGTCCTGATCGCGGGCGGCGGCATCGGCGGTCTCGCCGTGGCGCTCGGCCTTGCGCAGAAGGGGATTCGCTCCATCCTGCTGGAGAAAGCTTCAGCACTCGGCGAGATCGGCGCCGGCATCCAGCTTGGGCCGAACGCGTTCCACGCCTTCGACTATCTCGGTGTCGGCGAGGCCGCGCGCAACATGGCGGTCTATATCGACCAGCTGCGGCTGATGGATGCGCTGACCGCCGACGAGATCACGCATATCGACCTCGGCGACAGCTTCCGCGCGCGGTTCGGCAATCCCTATGCCGTGGTGCATCGCGGCGACCTGCATGGCGTGTTCCTGCGCGCCTGCCAGAGCCATGAGCTGATCGAGCTGCGCGTGTCCAGCGAGGTGACAGGCTACGCGCAGGATGGTTCGTCCGTGACCGCAAACCTCGCCAATGGCGAGCGCATCACCGGACGCCTGCTGATCGGCGCCGACGGGTTGTGGTCCAACATCCGCAAGCAGGTGACGGCGGATGGCCCGCCGCGCGTCTCCGGCCACACCACCTATCGTTCCGTGATCCCGACCGAGCAGATGCCCGAGGATCTGCGCTGGAACGCGGCGACGCTGTGGGCCGGTCCGAAATGCCACATCGTGCATTATCCGCTGTCGGGCTGGAAGGTGTTCAACCTCGTCGTCACCTATCACAACGATGCGCCGGAGCCGGTCGCGGGCAAGCCGGTCTCCGAGGACGAGGTGATGAGGGGTTTCACCCACGTCCATGAGCGGGCGCAGAACATCATCCGGCACGGCACCAACTGGAAGCTCTGGGTGCTGTGCGACCGCGACCCCACCGAGCGCTGGATCGACGACCGCGTGGTGCTGCTCGGCGACGCCGCGCATCCGATGCTGCAATATTTCGCGCAGGGCGCCTGCCAGGCGATGGAGGACGCGGTGTGCCTGTCGCACATGCTGGCCAATCACGACGATCATGCGGCCGCGCTGGAAGCCTACCGCGCGCAACGCTTCCCGCGCACCGCGCGCGTGCAACTGATGTCACGCGCAATCGGCGAGCACGTCTACCATCCCGCCGGCGACCACGCCCGCATCCGCAACGCAATCATGAGCGCAAAGTCGCAGACGGAATGGTGCGACGACATCGCGTGGCTGTATGGCGGGACCGGGCTGGGCGGCTAGCTGCTCGATGTGAGATGCGCAACATGCGGCACATTCTCCGTCGTCGTCCCGGACAAGCGAAGCGCGATCCGGGACCCATAACCACCGATAGCTGTTGTTATGACTAGCTGTGGCCCCAGCCTGCTCGCCACAAGCATTTGTGGTTATGGGTCCCGGCTTTCGCCGGGACGACACCGAATTTGCGGTGGCCGCGTCCATCGACCCGCCCCTCACATCCGCATCACCGCCTGGCGATCGATCTTGCCGGTGCCGGTCTTCGGCAGCTCGTCGATGAATTTTACCTCGCGCGGATATTTGTACGGCAACAGCTTTGCCTTGACATAGTCCTGCAGCCGCCGCGTCGCTTCATTGGCGTCGAAGCCGGCCTTGTTCATCACCACCACGGCCCGCAGCGTCATGCGGCGGTCCGGCAGCTCAGCGGCGTAGACGGCGCACTCGCGGACATCGGGGTGATCGGCAAGACACAGCTCGACCTCCAGCGGATAGACCCACTGGCCGGAAATCTTGACCAGATCGTCGGCGCGGCCGCGGAAGAAATGAAAACCGTCGCTGTCGCGCACAAAACGGTCGCCGGTGTAGATCCAGCCGTCCTCGCGCACGGTCTCGGCGGTCTTGTCCGGTCGGTTCCAGTACAGTGGCGTCGCGGAATCGCCGCGCACCCACAAAATGCCTTCCTCATTGTCGCCGACCTCGCGGCCGTCGCTGTCGCGCAGCATGATCTCGTAGCCGGGCACGCGCAGGCCGGCGGCGCCGAGCTTCTTCTGCTCCGCGCGGTTGCTGAGATAGACGTGCAGCACCTCGGTCGAGCCGAGCCCTTCGATGATCTCGAGCCCGGTGAGCCGCTTCCAGCCGTTGAACACGTCGGCCGACAGCACCTCGGCGGCCGAGACCGCCATCCGCAGCGAGGAGAGATCGGCCTGCTCGGCGCCTTCGGTCTTGGTCAGGGTGATGTAGAGCGTCGGCAGGCCGAAGAACACGGTCGGCCGGTACTGCGCAATCGCGGCGAAGATCGCGGCCGGCTTCGGCTGGCCCGGCAACAGCAGCGTCGCGGCGCCGACCGAGAAGGGAAACGTGATCGAATTGCCGAAGCCGTAAGCGAAGAAGATCTTCGGCACCGAGAAGCAGATGTCGCCGGGCGAAAGCTTCAGCACGCTGCGGGCAAAGGCCAGCTCGCTATAGGCCATATCGTGCTGCAGATGCACGATGCCCTTGGGACGGCCGGTCGAGCCCGACGAATACATCCAGAACGCCATCTCGTTGCGGTGGGTGTCGGCCGCGTCAAGCTCGGTCGGAAACGCTTGCAGCCAGTCGCCGGCGTTGCGCGCCTCCGCGACGGCATGCCCGGTACCCGTGCCATTGACCACGACCAGCGTGCGCAGCGACGTGTCCTTGCAGGCCTCGGCGTCGAAGCGCGAACAGAACTCCGCATCGGTGACGGCGACCTGCGCGCCGGCATCGGACAGATAGAATTGCAACAGCTCCGGCGTCGTCAGCGTGTTGATCAGCAATGGCACGAAACCGGCGCGCACCGCGCCGAAGAACGCTGCCGGATAGGCTGGCGTGTCGTCGAGGAACAGCAGCACGCGGTCGCCGCGCTTTAGCCCAAGCGACTGGAAGGCGTGGCCCCAGCGCGCCGCCTCGGTGCACAGTTCGCGATAGGTCCGCGTGCCGGCGGGACCGGTCAGCGCCAGGCGGTCGGCATTGCCGTTGCCGAGATTGTCGAACAGGATGCGGCTCGCATTGTAGCGCTCGGGAAGCGCAAAGCCGATCTCGCGCGCACCGGGATTGTCCTGCGGAACCAGGTCGGCGATCCCAGTCATGAGCGTCCCTTTGCGGCCTCAAAACGGGCCATGAAGGCGGGCGACATCGCGCGCAACCGCGCATCGTCGATCCGGCCGGAGCGGGTGATGTAGCTGTAGGCGAAATCCATCAGGCCGCGCTTCATGTGCGCGGGGAAATGCTCGTACCAGTCGGCGCTGGTCCGCGCTGCGGTAACGAGCTTCTTCACGATCGGCTTGCGCTCGGCCTCGTAGCGGGCAAGCGCAGCGGCGATGCTGCTTTCGGTCTCCAGCGCCTTGGTCAGCGCGATCGCATCCTCGATCGCAAGCCGGGTGCCCGAGCCGATCGAGAAATGCGCCGAATGCAGCGCGTCGCCGATCAGCACCATGTTGCCGTGCGACCAGCGCTCGTTCCAGATCCACGGGAAATTGCGCCACACCGATTTGTTCGAGATCAGTCTGTGACCGTCCAAGGTCGCGGCGAATACGTCTTCGCAGATCGCCTGCGATTCCTCGATCGTCTTGTCGGCGAAGCCGTAGGCCGCCCAGGTCGCCGCGTCGCATTCGACCAGGAAGGTGCTCATGTCCTTTGCATAGCGATAATGATGGGCGTTGAAGTTGCCGCGCTCGGTCGCCACGAACGTTTGCGACAGTGTCGCGAAGGGTTTGCTGGTGCCGTACCAGGCGAATTTGTTGGTCGAATGCGAGACCGACGCGCCGAATGCGGCCTCAAAATCGCGGCGGACCATCGAGTTCAACCCGTCGGCGGCGACGATCAGGTCGTAACCCCTGAGTTGGTCGACCGATTGCACCACGGTGTCGAAGCGCGGCGTGACGCCAGTGCTGCGCACGCGCTCCTGCAGGATCGTCAGCAGCGCCAGCCGGCCGATCGAGGAGAACCCGACGCCGTCGATCTCGACGCTCTCGCCGCGCAGATTGAGCCTGATGTTCTTCCAGCTCTCCATCCGCGGCGCGATGGCGTCGACCGTCTCGGGGTCGTCGGCGCGCAGGAACTCCAGCGCCTGTTCGGAGAACACCACGCCGAAGCCCCAGGTGGCGCCGGCGGCGTTCTGCTCGAACAGATCGATCTCGGCGTCAGGATGACGCTTCTTCCAGAGATAGGCGAAATAGAGCCCGCCGGGCCCTCCGCCAATCACGGCGATCCGCAACGTCTGCCTCCCAGATTGACAGTGTACTTACTATTTGGGTCCAGACTAATCGCCCTCTGGCGGGAACGCCAGAGGGAAAATGCACGCGGCGACTAGAAGCGTGGCCGCGAACGGCTCAGTAGCAGCGGCGGACCTTGACCCCGCCGACCCACACCCAGCGGCAGCCGGCGACCACGGGCTTGCGGACGACCACCGCGCCGCGCGTGCTCGCGCATCCGGCACGATAGGGGCCGCGTCCGCACACCACGGCGTTGGCATCGGAGGACTCGAAGGTCATGGTCGCGGCAAAGGACAGCAGGGCCGCAGCGATCAGCAATAATGAGCGCATGATATTCCCTCTCCCGGAGTGAGGTTGGTTGGCCTGTTTGTGACAACAAGGTGCTGCGGCTCCGTGCCCGGCAAATCACCGCGCAACTATCGTCTCACCGCCTGCGCGGCTATTTCTTTTCCGCTGCCGCCAGCACTTTCTTGCAGGCGGGCGTCAGCTTGTCGCTCTCCTTGGCAAGACAGGCGATGATGCGTCCGCCGCCGGGCGTCACGCTTTTGCAAAACTTCTGATAGTCGCCCATGCAGGCGTCGCGTTGCGCCGATGTCAGCTCCTGGGCGTAGACGGCGGTCGAGCCGCAAAGCAGAACGGCGGTCAGGACAAGACGCAGCATCGATCGCTCCCTTTTCCGATCAGTCGCATGACAATAGGGTTACCGCGCCGCGAACGGCGCCAGCACCTCGCGGCACGCCGGCGACAGTGAGCCGGCATTGGTCGCCAGGCATTGCACGATCCGCCCGCCGCCCGGCTGGACGCCGCCGCAGATCGAGCGGACGTCGGCGCCGCAGGCCGAACGCAGCACGAAAATCTCTTCGCGCGGCCGCAGCGGCCGCAACGCGATCGCCGCCGGTGCAGCCGCCGGAGCTGCCGTTGTCGCGGCACCCGCGGCCGGCGCAGAGCCACCGCCGGCGGCGGCCGCCACGGCCTTCTCGCAGGCCGGCGAAAGCTTCTCCTTGTTCTTCTCGAGGCACTGCAGCGCCGGCGCACCGCCGGTCGGCACGCCCGCGCAGACCTTGGGATAATCGGCGCGGCAGGCGCTGCGGATCGCGGAGATCTGCGCGCTGCTTGGCTTTCCTGCGGCGGTCTTCGGAGCGGCCGTCTCCGCGGGCTTGGCCGCCGTCGCCGCCGGAGCCGCGTCGGTCTTGGCTGCTGCGGGTGCAGCGCTTGGAGCTTCCACGGCCTTCACGGCGCTGGCGCAGCCAGGGCCAAGGCTTGCCATGTTCTTCTGCAGGCACTGCAGTGACGCTTCGCCGCCGGGCGGAACGCTGGAGCAGTGTGCGATGTAATCGTTGCGGCATTGCGACTTGATGGCGTCGCGCTGCGCCTGGGTCGGCGCCTGCGACAAGGCCGGTGCGGTGCTCATCAGTGCCGCAAGCGCGAGCCATGCGGACAGCCTCGTTGCACGTGTCAACGCGTTGATCATTTGAATAAATCCTCTCGTCGCGCCGGAAGCCTCCGGCTCAACTGAACTGAGTCTGAAAAAGTTTTGCTCTAACAACCTTCGCGAGCGACATCATTTTCGCTTTCGAGTTCCGCTGCAAGCGGATTGTTGCTATGGAATACGTCGGCTGAATTTTTTGCTCGCTTCTATATCTTTGAATTAAGACATTTGAATTGAGGCTCGGAAATGAGGCATGCGCGCGCGTCGGCACATTTCAGTCAGAGCGATTTTGTGCGGCTGCGAAATGCGCCGCTTCCGCGTATCGCCTTCGTCGTAGCGGCCCTTGTCAGTTTAAGTGCCTGCGAGCAAAACAGTTTTGTTGCGCCGCCGCCGCCCAAGGTCGAAGTCGCGCCGCCGGTGCAACGCGCCATCACGCGCTACCTGGACGCCACCGGAAACACCGCGCCGATCAAGACCGTCGATCTGGTCGCGCGCGTGCAGGGTTTTCTGCAGTCGATCAACTATCAGGACGGCTCGCCGGTGAAACAGGGGACCACCCTGTTCACGATCGAGCCCGAGACCTACAAGCTGAAGCTGGAGCAGGCGCAGGCCGCGGAGGTCGGCGCACAAGCAACGCTGAAGCAGGCCGAGTCCGATTTCAAGCGGCAGCAGGATCTGGTGCAGCGCCAGGCGGTCTCGCAGGCGACGCTGGAAAACTCGACCTCGACGCGGGACAACGCGCAGGCCAACCTGCAGCAGGCCCAGGTCAACACCAAGATCGCCGCGGTCAATTACGGCTACACCAATGTGGCCGCCCCGTTCGACGGCATCGTCAGCAACCATCTCGTGTCGGTCGGCGAGCTGGTCGGCGTGGCCTCGCCCACCCAGCTTGCCACCATCGTGCAGCTCGACCCGATCTATGTGAATTTCAACGTCAGTGAGCAGGACGTGCAGCGGGTGCGTGACGAAGCGCGTCGCCTCGGCATGACGGTCAACGATATCAGGCAGTTGCCGGTCGAGGTCGGCCTGCAGACCGAGACCGGTTATCCGCACAAGGGCAAGCTCGATTACGTCGCACCAACCGTCAATCAGTCGACCGGAACGCTTCCCGTTCGTGGCTTAATACCCAATCCGGATCGCGTGCTGCTGCCGGGATTCTATGTCCGCGTTCGCGTGCCCTTCACCAAGCAGGAGAACGCGCTGCTGGTGCCGGACGTTGCGATCGGCAGCGACCAGGCCGGCCGCTACGTGCTGGTGGTCAATGCCGACAATGTGGTCGAGCAGCGCAAGGTGACGATCGGTCCGCTCGACGAAGGGCTGCGCGTCGTCGAGAGCGGGCTGAAGGCCGATGACCGCGTCGTGACCGCCGGATTATTGCGCGCGATCCCCGGGCAGAAGGTCGATCCGCGGATGCAGAAGGGCGACGCGACGCCGGCACCGGCCAAGTGAGGGGCGCGCCATGATCTCGAAATTCTTCATCGAGCGGCCGGTCCTTTCCAACGTCATCGCGATCCTGATGATCCTGATCGGCGGCGTCGCGCTGTTCAATCTTGCGGTCGCGCAATATCCCGATGTGGTGCCGCCGACGGTCCAGGTGACGACGCGCTATCCCGGCGCGTCGGCAAAAACCGTGATCGACACCGTGGCGCTGCCGATCGAGCAGCAGGTCAACGGCGTCGAGGACATGCTTTACATGCAGTCCTACAGCGGCGCCGACGGCACCTACACGCTGACGGTGACCTTCAAGATCGGCACCGACCTCAACTTCGCGCAGGTGCTGGTGCAGAACCGCGTCTCCTCGGCATTGTCGCAACTGCCGACCGCGGTGCAGAACCAGGGCGTCACGGTGCAGAAGCGGTCGACCTCGATCCTGCTGTTCGTGACGCTGACCTCGCCGAACAAGACCTACGACAGCCTGTTCCTGTCGAACTATGCCACCATCAACATTCGCGACGAGCTGTCGCGCCTGCCAGGCGTCGGCAACGTCACGGTGTTCGGCGCCGGGCAGTATTCGATGCGGGTGTGGCTCGATCCGAACAAGCTGCAGGCGCGCGGGCTGATGCCGCAGGACGTCATCCAGGCGATCCAGCAGCAGAGCCAGCAGGTCACCGCGGGTCAGGTCGGCGCGCCGCCCGCGCCGCAGGGGCAGGCGTTCCAGTACACGCTGAACGTCAACGGCCGGCTCGACGATGCGAGCCAGTTCGAGAACATCATCGTCAAGACCGGCAATGTCGGCGACGTCACCCGCGTCCGCGATCTCGGCTCGGTCGAGCTCGGCGCGCAGACCTACAGCCAGGTGTTCTCGCTCAACCAGAAGCCGGCCACCGGCATCGGCGTGTTCCTGTCGCCGGGCGCCAACGCGCTGCAGGTCGAGAAGGAAGTGCAGAAGAAGGTGGCGCAGCTCGCCAAACAGTTCCCGCAGGACATCAAGTACGACACGCCGTTCGACACCACCAAATTCGTCCAGGCCTCGATCGACGAGGTGTACCGGACGCTGATCGAGGCCGGCCTGCTGGTGCTGGTGGTGATCCTGGTGTTCCTGCAGGACTGGCGGGCAATGCTGGTGCCGGCCACCACGGTGCCGGTCACCATCATCGGCGCGTTCGCGGCGATGGCCGCGCTCGGCTTCACCATCAATCTCTCGACGCTGTTTGCGATCGTGCTGGCGATCGGCATCGTGGTCGACGACGCCATCGTGGTGGTCGAAGGTGCCGCGCACAATATCGAGCGCGGCATGTCCGGGCACGATGCCGCGATCAAGGCGATGGACGAATTGTTCGCGCCGATCGTCGGCATCACGCTGGTGCTGATCTCGGTGTTCCTGCCGGCGGCCTTCCTGCCGGGGCTGACCGGCCGGATGTACGCGCAATTCGCCCTGGTGATCGCGGCGACCGCGCTGCTCAGCGCCGTCAATGCCGCGACCTTGAAGCCGACGCAATGTGCGCTTTGGCTGCGCCCGCCGGTACCACTGGCGCAGCGCAATGTCTTCTACCGTGGCTTCAACGCGGTCTATGACCGGGTGGAGCGGGGCTACACCCGGATGATCGGCGGCATTGCCGGCCACGCCAAGACCTCGGTCCTGGTCGCGCTGGTTCTGATCGGAATTGCCGGCTACGGGCTGTCGCGGGTGCCGACCGGCTTCATTCCGATCGAGGACCAGGGCTACCTGCTGGCCGCGGTGCAGCTGCCCGACGGCGCCGCGATCGATCGCACCCAGCGGGTGCTCGATCAGGTCACCGAGATCGCTCGCAAGACACCGGGTGTCGAGCAGGTGGTCGCCATCGCAGGCATCTCCGCGCTCGACAACTCGTCGAGCCTCGCCAATGCCGGCGTCGCCTATGTCATCCTGAAGGATTGGGGCTCGCGCAGCCCCGGCGAGGATCTGCGCTCGCTGGTCTACGGGCTCAACGACAAGCTTGCGGTGATCCCGGAGGCGCGGATCCTGGTGATCCCGCCGCCGCCGATCCAGGGCATCGGCAATGCCGCCGGCTTTGCCATGCAGGTGCAGCTCCGTGACGGCAACGCCGATTACGGCAAGCTGCAGGCGGTCACCGGCGCCGTCGTCGGCAATGCCCAGACCCAAAGTGCGCTACAGCGCGTGCAGTCGTCGTTCCGCTCGATGGTGCCGCAGTTCGACGTCCAGATCGACCGCATCAAGACCGAGACGCTGCACGTCACCACCGACCAGATCTTCTCGACGCTGTCGTCCTATCTCGGTGCGAGCTACGTCAACCAGTTCACCAAGTTCGGCCGCACCTTCCAGGTCTACACCCAGGCCGATGCGCAGTACCGCCTGACGCTGCGCGACATCGAGAACATGATGGTGCGCAACAGCAATGGCGACATGGTCCCGCTCGGTACCGTGGCGAAGATCACCCCGTCGGTCGGGCCGTCGCTGATCAGTCTCTATAACCTCTATCCGTCCGCGACCATCATCGGCCTGCCGTCGCAGGGCTACAGCTCCGGCCAGTCGATGGCGCTGATGGAGGAGATCGCCGCCAAGACGCTGCCGCCCGGGACCGGCTATGAGTGGACGGCGATGTCGTACCAGGAGAAGGAGGTCGGCAGCCAGATCTACTATGTATTCGCGCTGGCGCTGCTGCTGGTCTATCTCGTGCTCGCCGGACAATATGAGAGCTGGTACGCGCCGATCTCGGTGATCCTGGCGGTGCCGCTGTCGCTGCTCGGGCCCATGCTGGTGCTGACGTCGCTTCGGATCGAGAACAATCTCTACACCCAGATCGGCACCATCCTGCTGATCGCGCTGTCGGCCAAGAACGCGATCCTGATCGTCGAGGTCGCGCTCGAGCATCACATCCGCGACGGCAAGCCGGTGCTGGAATCGGCGATCGACGCGGCCCGCGCCCGGTTCCGGCCGATCCTGATGACGTCGTTCGCCTTCATCCTCGGCGTGCTGCCGCTGGTGCTCGCGACCGGCGCCGGCGCCAGCGCCCGCAAGTCGATCGGCATCACGGTGTTCTCCGGCATGATCGCCTCGACCTGCCTCGCGGTGCTGTTCGTGCCGGCATTCTTCGTCGTGGTGCAGAATTTCGAGAACTGGCGCAAGGCAAAGAAAGGCAAGGCGGCCACGCCGCAAGCCGCACCGCAGGCGTCGGGGACCGTGCATTAGGGCCGCGCGCACCAAACCCATCCCCGTCACCCTGAGGAGGCCGCGAAGCGGCCGTCTCGAAGGGTCGACGGCCATCAGCCGGGCCGTGCATCCTTCGAGACGCGCTTCGCGCTCCTCAGGATGACGGGTTTGAGAGCGCTTCCCGCTACACCCTCACCATGCGCTTGCCGCGGTTCTCGCCGGCCAAGAGCCCGATCAGCGCCTGCGGCGTGTTCTCGATGCCGTCGATGACGTCTTCCTGGACCTTGAGCTTGCCCGAGGAGACCCAGGATTGCAGGTCGGCGAGCGCGGCATCGCGCTGGTCCATGTAGTCCATCACGATGAAGCCCTGCATGACCAGCCGCTTCACCACGATCAAGCCGGGCACGCCGCGCGGGCCGTGCGCGGAGGGCACGCCGTCATATTGCGAGATCGCGCCGCAACAGGCGATCCGGCCGCGATTGTTCATCTGCGCCAAACAAGCTTCGAGGATGTCGCCGCCGACATTGTCGAAATAGACGTCGATGCCCTTGGGCGCCGCTGCGCGCAGCGCCTTGTAGGTGGCGCCGTCCTTGTAATCGACCGCGGCGTCGAAGCCGAGCTCCGAGGTCAGCCAGTGGCACTTGTCCTTGCCGCCGGCGATGCCGACCACGTGGCAGCCCTTGATCTTGGCGATCTGGCCGACGATCGAGCCGACCGAGCCGGCGGCCGCCGACACCACCACGGTCTCGCCCTCCTTGGGCTTGCCGACATGGAGCAGGCCGAAATAGGCGGTCAGGCCGGCAATGCCATAGACGCTGAGCAGATGCGTCATCGGCTCGAGCTTCGGCATCCTGGCTAGGTGCTTGGCGGGCACGGCGGCATAGTCCTGCCAGCCGGTGTCGCCGAACACGATATCGCCCGGCTTCAAGCCGGGGTCATTCGACGCCACCACTTCGGCGATGCCGCCGCCGGCCATCACGGTGTTGGCTTCCACCGCGGCGCGGTAAGTGGCGCCGTGCATCCAGGCGCGGTTGGCGGCGTCGAGCGAGATGTAGCGCGTCCGCACCAGCGCCTCGCCGTCCTTCGGCGCGGGGACCGTGCCCTTGGTCAGGCGAAAATGCTCGGGGCCAAGCTTGCCGGTCGGCTTCTCAACAAGCAGGATCTGGCGATTGACGGTGTCGTTCATTGGCGGTGTCTCCCCTCTTGGCTTCCCTTGGCGTTGGTCGTTTCGCATGCAGTTTGACTGCACTGTGCGCAGCTCATTGCACAGATTGTGCGCTGCATGAACGCTAGTCCGCGCGCTGGCATTCCACAACGGGAACATATCGGCAAAGTCCCGCTCGGCGCGAAGCGTGTTGCGTAGCTGCGTAAATCTGCCACACTTGCCCTTCGCCGGGAACTTACGGGGGTAAGAGAATGTCGAACAGGTTTACGCAATACATCCTGCTTGCGATGGTCCTTGGCATCGCAATGGGGACGATCGTCTTCAACTACTTTCCTGACAGCCGTGCCGAGATCGCAGCCGACGTCAACCTGATCGCAATGCTGTTCCTGCGCCTGATCAAGATGATCATCGCGCCACTCGTGTTTGCAACCCTCGTCGGCGGCATCGCCCATATGGGAAGCGGCGCCAAGCTCGGGCGCATCTTCGCCAAGACCATGGGCTGGTTCGTTTCCGCCTCGTTCGTTTCGCTGCTGCTCGGCCTCGTGATGGTCAACCTGTTGCAGCCCGGCGCCAATTTCCCCGGCACGCTGCCCGACAAGGCCCAGTCCACCGGCCTGCCGGTCTCGGCCTTCTCGATCGAGAAGTTCCTGACCCATCTGATCCCGACCTCGATCGCGGATGCGATGGCGCAGAACGAGATCCTGCAGATCGTGGTGTTCGCGGTGTTCTTCGCGGTGGCGCTCGGCGCCATGCCTGAGCGCGCCAAGTCGATCATGAGCCTGATCGACGATCTCGCCCACATCATGCTCAAGGTCACGAGCTATGTGATGCTGTTTGCACCGATCGCGGTGTGGGCCGCGATCATGGCGACCGTTTCCAAGAACGGTCTCGGCGTGCTCTGGAAGCTGATCGTCTTCATGGGCGGTTTCTATCTGTCGCTGCTGATCCTGTGGGCCATCCTGGTCGCGGTCGGCTTCGTCGTGATCGGGCCGCGTTACAGCCATCTGCTGCGGCTGATCCGCGAGCCGCTGATGATCGCGTTCTCGACCGCCTCCTCGGAGGCGGCCTATCCGAAGACGCTGGAAGGGCTGAACAGGTTCGGCGCCTCCTCGCGGATCTCGGCCTTCGTGCTGCCGCTCGGTTATTCCTTCAACCTCGATGGCACGATGATGTACTGCACCTTCGCGAGCATCTTCATTGCGCAGACCTACCACATCGAGATGTCGCTCGGCACGCAGTTCGCGATGCTGGCGACGTTGATGATCACCTCGAAGGGCGTGGCCGGCGTGCCGCGCGCTTCGCTGGTGGTGATCGCCTCGACGCTGTCGCAGTTCGGCATCCCCGAGGCCGGGCTGCTGATGATCATGGGCATCGACACCTTCCTCGACATGGGCCGCAGCGCCACCAATGTGATCGGCAACTCGCTGGCCACCTCCGTGGTCGCGAAGTGGGAGGGCGAGCTGAAGGCCGAGCACGAGCTCGGGCCCGACGACGCGGTGCCGCAGGATGCGGTGCCCGGCGCCGTGATGGCCGGTCATTGACGGGAGGGATGCATGCATCGCGCCCGCTGGAGGCCGATACGGGCTGAGGCGCCTCTACTGTCGACATGCCTGCTGTCAGCATGTCTGCTGGCGGCAAGCCTGCTGATCGGACCGGTGTCCGCACAGCCGGTGGGCGAGGGGCTCAGCCCCACGCTCGCCAACATCAAGGCCACGCACGCGGTGCGTATCGGCTATCGCGAAAGCTCGCCGCCGTTCTCGTTCCTCGATCACTCCAACCGGCCGATCGGATACAGCCTCGAGCTGTGCGATGCGATCGTCGACGAGATCGCAGCCGAGGTCGACGACGCCAACCTCAAGGTCGACTACGTCAAGGTCACCTCCGACGACCGCATTCCGGCGGTCGTCGACAAGAAGATCGATCTGGAGTGCGGATCGACCACGGCGAATGCCGAGCGCGGCAAGCAGGTCGCATTCTCGCCGCTGATGTTCGTGGCCGGCACCAAGCTGATGGTGCCGAAGGCCTCCGGCGTCAACCAGGCCGCCGACTTGAAGGGCAAGACGGTGGTGGTGACCAAGGGCACCACCAACGAGCAGGCGTTGCATAATGTCGACGCCAAGCAACAGCTCGGCCTCAACATCGTGACCGCCGGCGACCATGAGCAGTCCTACCAGATGCTGGTGGACGGCAAGGCGGATGCGTTCGCGACCGACGACATCCTGCTCTACGGCCTGATCGCGCGGCACAAGTCGCAGGACAAGTTCCGCGTCACCGGCGACTATCTGTCCTACGATCCCTACGGCATTATGTACCGCAAGGGCGAGCCGCAGATGAAGGACGTGGTCGAGCGCGCCTTCCGCAAGCTCGCCTCGAACCGTGACATCATCCCGCTCTACAACAAGTGGTTCGTCGCCCGCCTGCCGACCGGCGAGAAGCTCAACGTCGCGCTCTCACCGCAGCTCGAAGACGCCTTCAAGGCGCTCGACGATTCGGCGGGCGGAGCGAATTAGCCGCGAAGTCCGGGTGAGGGGTTCGGGTCTGTCCTCGAGCGAACGTCCCCGTGAGACCGAGACCGCTGACCCGGATCGCATTCCGCTTCGCTTCATGCAATCCGGCCTCTCCTACAAAGGGAGGGCCCCTAAATCAATGCGTAGGCGTCGGTGTAATTTTCAGCGAGACGGGCCGTGCCGGCCATAGTAGCGGCAGTGCTATTTGTAGCCCGGTCATGGCAATCGCGATCCGCTAGGATCAAATTTGATCTCTATGATGTCCACTGCCGTTCCCGTCTGGTCGCCGCGCCTCCGCGCAACTTTGGCCTCATCCTCCGTATCATACGTGCGGCTGCTAGGGTGAAACTCGCCGGCAAGTGGCCCGAGCGGGTCTGCTTTGAAGATTACAATCCACTGTCTCTTGAGGAGCATGCGAAGCTCGTTTCTCTCGAAGGTCTCAACTATTGGGGTATCTTCAAGCGTTGAAACACACGCACGACTCGTGCCAGTTAAGGTTGTTTCCTCTCTCCAGGAGCTTGCTGAATGCTCAATTCTATTACCTTAAGCTTCACTGAAGTTGTTGAGCCGATCACGCTTTCCGAGCAGACGGCAGGAATTCCATCCATCCTTTTCATTAATGCTCAGAACAAGCAGACCATCCAAGACATCATCGGGCCCCTACGTACGTTCGGTGTGCCCGCTGCGGCCATAACCGACATTGATATTCTAAAGGATGGCGGGAACACGTGGACCGGATGGCTTGGAGCCTCCCAAGTACCCGAACCGCTTCATCTGGGATTGGGGCAGACTAGGTCTGCAGTTCATAAGCTGTTCACGGATAGTGAACTCAACATGAAGGAGTGCGGAGTAGATGGTCTCAGAAATATCAAGGATGGAGCCGCAGCAAACGATCTGTTCGACAAGCTTGCTGAGTACGGCATATTCGTCACCCGAAAAGGTGAACTAGAAAAGTGGCTGCTAACTCTAGGGGTGAAGGGAAAGAAGACCGACTGGACGGTCTCCATGCTAAAAAGGCTGGGGGATGACCCCGCGCAAGACGACTATGTCAGACCGGCAATTGGCGACGTTTGGGAATTTTTGCGAGGCATAGTTGAATGGGTAAAGAACCCGGCTCGAAAAGGTACGATTTGAACGCTGGTCACCCTTTATTTTTCGCGAACGCTGAATCCAGCGCCGCGGAATATGCTGCCTCAGCATCGCATCTAGCGAGTCCGATCCGGGAATGTGTTTGCTGACCTTCGCGCCGCGATGCGGCCGTGCTGAAGGGTGGGACGCCTGCTCGCGCGGCGATCGAAATGGTCCCGAACTGTCGCGACGAAGCGCGGCTTCGCTCATCGCCAATAGCGATGCGACAAATCCAGGCACTGCCGGACCCAGAACCCGTTCACGTGGATCAACTGGCATGTGCTCGGCGGCGGCTCCTTGATGATCGGATAGCCGTGGATGTCGATATTCGTCGGAGCCGTGACGCCACGCCAAAATACGGCGTTGGCGGCCGGAGGGTTGAAGGCAGCGGCGAACGCCGTGACGGCGAGGAGGCTCAAAAGGAGTTTGCGCATAATCTGGATCCGGATCGATTAATGCGGGTCAGCGTACTCCCTTGGGCGGGAGGAGCAAGCCGCTGAATGGATCAAAATGGCGGCGAGAATTTTGCGGCAAGCTGTACTGCCGCATGCGCGTAGCCGCCGTGGACCGCCATAGAAGCGAGGGCAACGATGCCGACCGCCGCCAGAACAACCATGACCTGGAAAATCGCGCGTCCAAGGATCGCTCCCATCAAAACTCCATTGATCCGGCGGGGATCTTGGTTCGAGTTTCCGCGCCGCGATCTCTGGAGCATCATCGGCAGGCGAGATTCCGCTGTTGAAGTCTGCGAACTCGTCGCTTCACCAGCTGGAGCGTTTTCGAGCGAAGTGGATACCGGTTCGCGTGAAGAAAACGCGTCAGAACAAGAGTCTAGAGCCCCGTTCCGATTCAATCGGAACGGGATAGGCTCTAGTGTCGCTCCGCGACAAGCCGATCGACCTGCTGCTTGAGCTCTGCTTCCATCTCGGAAACGATATCGTGCGGCAGGCGAGCGCCAAAGGGATCGCCAAGCGAACCGGTCGTCTCTCGCTCCATCGCCTGATACCGCATGTCATTGGCATCCGGGACCAGGTCTTCGACCCGTCGTCGAGAGGATAGATAGCTGGGCGCGCCAGCCGCCGCGTCGGCTTTGTAGGGTTCAGAACAATCCTGATCCGACCGTACAGCGTTCTTCATCAGCTTTGCCTCCTGGCACGACTTCCTGTCCCCAGGCCCGAACCATCTGGCTCTTCTCTCATCAATGACGCCGCAAACTCGAATGTTGTTCCGCTCGGAACTTGCAAACGTCCGCCGGAACCTGCCGGTTATCGAGCCTGGAACCAGAACTTTAAGCGTCCTCAGTCATTGAACACTGGGGTTGACCGTTTGGAGGTTGCCATGGGCTACACGAGGTCAATTCACCAAACCGCAATTGTGGTCGAAGACGACACGATCCAGCGCGACATGATTGCGTTGTTGTTGAAGGAAGGGCATTTCGACGTCATCCAATGCGAGGACGGCGAGACGGCTGCGCTTGCCATCAAGATGCGTCACCCGTCACTGCTGGTCACCGACGTCAAGCTCACGGGCAGAATGAACGGCATCGAACTCGCACAATGGGCGCTGGATTGTGACCCGAGAGTGCGCGTGCTCGTGATCTCGGGCCTGGCGCCGCCCAGCGATCTGCCTGACGGCGTCAAATTTTTTGCCAAACCGGTTTATCCATCCACTCTGCTGCGCGAGCTGGCGTCGTAAGCCCTGGCCGATCGAGACATAGATCCATGCAAGACGATCCCGAAATCGATTGGCACCGCGAGCAGATCACGAGGAATCGTGAACTGCTCGCGGAGTTGCAATCCGGAAATACGGCAGGCGCTGGCGTGTTTCCGGAGACGCAAGCCGAGATCGACCGTCTCACCGCACAGGTCGAGCAATCGGAACTGATCGTCGCTGCCTATGAGAAAGAGCACCCGCGAGAATGATCGGAGGCTCAAGGCGAGCGCGTCGCACGTCGCTTACGCGAACACGGCGTCCAGCGCAGCGTGATACGCCGCCTCGACCAGCGCCGGATGGCGGCGGCCCAGTGCCTCCATCTTCACGCCCGAATTCACTTCCAGCACCTGCCACGCGCCATCAACGTGCACGACGTCGATGGAGGCGAACCGGATGCCGACTGCCTGCGCGGCCTCGATCGCGAGCGCGACGCAAGCGTCGCGTGTCGCAACATCGGTGAGCAGCACCGGCTCGGCGCCGGCATCGAGGTTGTGCCGCCAGTTGAGCAGAAGCCGTTCGCCGGCCGGCGGAACGGCGTCGAGCGCGGCGGCATCGACATCCTCGCAGAGGGCCTTCAGCTGTTCGGCCGGCGCGGTCGCCTGCGCCAGCGCGCGCAGCGAGCGGACGCCGTCGCCAACCACCGACGGCCGTGTCTTGCGGTAGACGATCAGCGCGCGATCATCGAGCAGCACCACGCGAACCTCGTCCCTGATCTCGACGTAAGGCGAGATCGCAAGGCTCGGATGCGCGGCGAGGATGCGGGCGACCGCGGTCTCCAGCTGCGTTCGTGTCGTCACGCGGAAGACGAGCTCGCCGGAGGTCCCCTCATTGGGCTTGACGACGAGGCCGCGCGGATGCTGGTCGAGCAGAAGCAACATCGTATCCAGCGAGTCCGATCCGGGGATGTGCTTGCTAAGTTTGCTGCCGAGAAACAGGCTGTGCGGAATGGCTGATATGCCAGCCGATGCCAGCACTTCGGCGCAGGCCGATTTGTCGTTGGCGACCTGATGCGCGACCGCGCTGTTCAGCCCGATGTCATAGCCGATCGCAAGCCGCCGCGCGTCGCCCTTGGTCATGATGACCAGCCAGCCGCCGGACCGCACCTCGACGGCAATGGAGTGCGCCAAACAATATTTTTTGATGGTTTCCAGGAAGATTCGCTGGCTGATCAGGACCACGAGATCATTTTCCCTTCGACCTACGGTTTTCGTAGCAATTAATTGCCAGATCGGCGCCGATCTCAGCAAGTAAATTACCTGCAGCACCACGTGTTAACGATGTCGTGGCTGAACCTCTGCGCGAAATCGAACGACTGCCATTCTGAGATCGCAATTGCACGCCAGTTGATCTTGACTATCTCATGCATTGGCGCAATGGACACGCGGGATCTTCAATGATTTCGGCCACTTCAGCGCCGTCGCGAGCAGTCTAGAAATCAAACCATTCTAAATCTGATCAGTCGAGAAAACGAAAACCCATGAGCGCGTTCTATCGAGAGAAAGTTCTTTCTGTCCAGCACTGGACCGATACGCTTTTCAGCTTCCGAGCCACCCGCGATTCCGGTTTCCGCTTCCAGAATGGCCAGTTTGCCATGATCGGCCTTGAGGTCGATGGCCGGCCGCTGCTGCGCGCCTATTCGATGGCGAGCGCCAATCACGAGGAGGAGCTCGAGTTCTTCTCGATCAAGGTGCAGGACGGCCCGCTCACCTCCAAGCTGCAGAAGATCCGCGAGGGCGACACCATCCTGGTCGGCCGTAAGGCGACCGGCACGCTGATCACCGACAATTTGATCCCCGGCAAGCGGCTGATGCTGCTGTCGACCGGCACCGGCCTTGCGCCGTTCGCGAGCCTGATCAAGGACCCCGAGGTCTACGATCGCTACGATCAGATCCTGCTGGTCCATGGCTGCCGCCAGGTCTCCGAGCTCGCCTATGGCGAGGAGCTGGTCGCCAAGCTGCGCGACGACGAGCTGTTCGGGCCGCTGCTGTCGGAGAAGCTCTCCTACTATCCGACGGTGACGCGCGAGCCGTTCCGCAATCGCGGCCGCATCACCGACCTGATCACCTCGAACCAGCTGTTCACCGACCTGCATCAGGGCCCGCTCGATATCGAGACCGACCGCATCATGATGTGCGGCAGCCCGGCGATGCTGGACGAGCTGAAACAGCTGTTCGAGACCCGCGGCTTCAAGGAAGGCAGCGGCAACACCCCCGGTCACTTCGTGATCGAGAAGGCGTTCGTCGAGCGCTAGTTGTCGTCCCGGCCAAGCGAAGCGCGAGCCGGGACCCATAACCACCGTTGCTGATTGGACAAAGGCTGGGGCCCCATCGGGCTCCAGCCTTTTTCATTTGTGGTTATGGGTCCTGGCTCCTGTGCGCAATTCCGCACTAGGCCGGGACGACGATGGTGTTTGTGGCGCCGTCCAATCCCCCACTGCTATAACGCCCACCAACGCCGCGCAGCGGTTTCCCGAACGCGGCGATAAGGGAGCAGCACCTTGTCCATCACCGATCCGGATGCGCCGAAGACCGCCTTTGTGTTCGCCGGCGGCGGCAGCTTTGGCGCGGTCCAGGTCGGCATGCTGCAGGCGCTGGCCGCGCATGGCGTCGCCGCCGACATGGTGGTCGGCTCCAGCGTCGGCGCCTTGAATGGTGCGTTCTATGCCGGCGACCCGACGGTCTCGGGCGTGGCGCGGCTGGCCGAGATCTGGCGCGGCCTGAACCGGCAGGACGTGTTTCCGGTGAGCTGGCGGACGCTGGTGGGCTTCCTGTGGCGGCGCGACTTCCTGATCTCGCATGACGGCGTCCGCAAGTTGATCGACGATTACATCCCGTTCCGCAATCTCGAGGACGCGCGGCTCCCGATCCACATCGTCACGACGGACATCATCAGCGGCGACAGCGTGGTGCTGTCGGAGGGCTCGGCGGCCGAAGCGATCGTCGCATCGACCGCGATCCCCGGCGCATTCACGCCGGTACATTACCGCGATCACTACCTCGCCGACGGCGCGATCTCCAGCAACACGCCGGTCCGCGTCGCCGTGAAGCAGGGGGCCAAGCGCCTGATCGTGCTGCCGACCGGGCATGCCTGTGCCAACCAGGCGCCGCCGGTCGGCGCGCTCGCCAATGCGCTGCATGCGCTGACGCTGCTGATCGCGCGGCAGCTCGTCAACGAGCTCGAGAATATCGGTCCCGACGTCGAGTATTTCGTGGTGCCGCCGCTGTGCCCGCTGGTCGGCTCGCCCTACGATTTCTCCCGGACCTCCGATCACATCGCCCGTGCCCTCGACACCACCAACGCGTGGCTCGCCAGCGACGGCCTGAAGGCGGGGCATATCCCCCACGAAATGCGGCCGCACGTCCATTAGGCGAACAGTGCACTCTCCTTATCTCCCCGCAAGCGCACCCGCATGCGCGGGTGATGACACCGCGTGGGGTGATGCTTTGAATCGGGCACCATCCTCATCGTCGTCCCTGCCTAGTGCGCAATTGCGTACTAGGCAGGGACGACGTGTTGGAGGGCGCGGACTCAACGGCGGGCGCCTCGAAGGATGGCCACAGGGAAGTCCCGCACCAGGGTTTTCCCACATGTGATGCGACCTCGCCCACAAACGCAGGACGATAGCCTCGGGGCGAGGGACGTCTTTACGATTTCTGGATAATGGAAGAATGCCGCTGATTTGCCCGACGAGTCAAGTTGCCGGGTCCGCCGGCTACTTTGCATGGGGTTGTTTTCGATATTTTGGCAGTGCGCCCTGCCCGCAAGTGGGGGAGGGGGCGCAGTCTTTGTGGAGCTCCACTGCGTTGCACTGCAAAAGGCGATTTCGTTTCAATTTGACTGGTGCCGTACCCGCCCATCCGGGCGGTTGTCACATCTGTGACTGCTCGGCCGTATAACCGTAGTGCACTTGTTCCGCGAGTTGGATTAGCTTACGGCCGACGGGGTATTCAAGGCAGACCGGAGGGATTTGATGGATACGATGCTGCTTCCGTTCTCGCCGCGCTTCATCGTGCTGACGATCTGCGCCGTCGTCACCGCGCTCCTGCTGCTGGTCGGGATTTTCGACCACAAGGTCTTCAAGATCGTTGTGGTCCCGCTGGCGATCTTCGGCGCGCTGACATTGCTCGGCATCCGCGACCTGACGCAGAAGAACCATGCGGTGCTGCGCAACTACCCGATTTCGGCGCATGTCCGCTTCCTGCTCGAGGAAATCCGCCCGGAGATGCGGCAATATTTCTTCGAGAGCGAGAAGGACGGCATGCCGTTCTCCCGCGACACCCGCGCGGTGGTCTATCAGCGCGCCAAGATGGTGCTCGACAAGCGGCCGTTCGGCACCCAGGAGGACGTCTATCGCGAGGGCTACGAGTGGATGCACCACTCGGTGGCGCCGAAGCCGCATGCCGACCAGAAATTCCGCATCACCGTCGGCGGCCCCGACTGCACCAAGCCGTATTCGGCCTCGGTCTTCAACATCTCGGCGATGAGCTTCGGCGCGCTCAGCCCGAACGCGGTGCGGGCGCTGAATGCCGGCGCCAAGAAGGGCGGCTTCGCCCACGACACCGGCGAGGGCGGCGTCAGCCCCTATCACCGCGAGATGGGCGGCGACATCATCTGGGAGGTCGGCTCCGGCTATTTCGGCTGCCGCAACCGCGACGGCACCTTCAATCCGGAGCTGTTCGCAAGCGTCGCCGGCGACGACCAGATCAAGATGGTCGAGCTCAAGATCAGCCAGGGCGCCAAGCCCGGCCATGGCGGCGTGCTGCCGGCCGCGAAGGTCTCCGAGGAGATTTCCAAGATCCGGGGCGTGCCGATGGGCGAGGACTGCATCTCGCCGGCCTATCACAAGGCGTTCTCGACGCCGCTGCAGATGATGGAATTCGTGGCGCAGATGCGCAAACTGTCAGGCGGCAAGCCGGCCGGCTTCAAGATGTGCATCGGCCATCCCTGGGAGTTCCTGGCGATCTGCAAGGCGATGAAGGAGAGCGGGCTCTATCCCGACTTCATTGTGGTCGACGGCAATGAAGGCGGCACCGGAGCCGCGCCGCTCGAGTTCATGGACCATCTGGGCATGCCGATGCGCGAGGGCGTCAGTTTCGTCCACAACGCGCTGATCGGCATCGGCGCGCGCGACCGCATCAAGATCGGCGCCTCCGGCAAGATCGCGACCGCTTTCGACCTGGCGCGCGCAATGGCGATCGGGGCCGACTGGTGCAATTCGGCGCGCGGCTTCATGTTCGCGCTCGGCTGCATCCAGTCCCTGAGCTGCCACACCGATCGCTGCCCGACCGGCGTCACCTCGCAGGACCCGATCCGCAACCGCGCGCTCTACGTGCCGGACAAGATCGAGCGCGTGTACAACTACCACCACTCGACCCTGCACGCGCTGACCGAGCTGCTCGCGGCCGCCGGCCTCGAGCACACCAAGGATCTGCGCCCGATCCACTTCTCGCAGCGGAGCTCGACCACCGACGTCCGCACCTTCGCGCAGCTCTATCCGGCGCTGCGCCCGGGCGAGCTGCTCGAAGGCACCCAGGATCCCCGCTTCCGCGAAGCCTGGGCAATGGCGCGCGCGGACTCGTTCCAGCCGGCGGGGTAGGGACGAAAACGTCGCGCCCGTAGCCCGGATGGAGCGTAGCGAAATCCGGGGCCGCTCTCTCTGCGGATCGACCGATCCCGGATTACGCTTCGCTCCATCCGGGCTACACTCACGATATACCGCCAGGCACGCCGAACCATTTGGTCAGCGCCTCGGCGAGGCGCAACTGACTCCGGTCTCCGACCCACGCCACGTAGCCGTCGGGCCGGACCAGCACCGCGCCGGGTGCCGGAACCGTTCCGAGGGCGGGAAGCTCCCACGCGCCGGCGTAATCGGCGTCGACCAGCTGAACCCGATCTCCCCATCCCGCGATGTCGAGGCTGCCGGGCTCGCCAAAGTTGAGCAGCGCCGGCCGCGCCTGGTGCAGCAGCGCGAAGACCCGCAGCGGGCCGTTGGTCGTCACCAGATCGAGATCGGGCATGCGGCGTCCGAGCAGCGGATGGCCATCGCCGAGATCGTAGTGCAGGTCCAGGCCGGACATCATCGCGGCGAATTTTCGGCGCGGCTCGTCCATGCGCAGCAGTTCGGAGACGATCTCGTGCAGCGCCTTGCTGCGCGGGTCGGTCCGGCTGAGCGCGACATGCGCCATGGTGTTGCGCAGCACGCGTGCCGCGACCGGATGCCGTTCGGCCTGATAGCTGTCGAGCAGGCCGTCCGGCGATGTCAGCTTGACCACCTGGGCGAGCTTCCAACCCAGGTTCACCGCGTCCTGCACGCCGATATTGAGGCCCTGACCGCCCATCGGCGGATGCACATGGGCGGCATCGCCGGCCAGCAGCACGCGCTGCTTGCGATAGGTCACGGCCTGCCGGGTCATGTCGGTGAAGCGTGATATCCAGACCGGGCTATGGATGCCGAAATCGGTGCCGTACACGGCGACCAGCCTCTCGCTGACGTCACCCAGGGTCGGCTCCCTGTCGGTGCCGAGTTGCCGCTCGGTCAGCACGAGCCGCACCCGTTCACCGTCTTCCACCTTGCCGATGGCATAGATGCCGGCGTCGTCGTGGCGAAAGCCCCATTCCGGCTCGTCCGATATCTCGGCCTCGGCGATCAGCCAGCTCCTGGTCGGATCCCATCCGGCGAATTCGATGCCGGCCGCCTTGCGGACGATGCTGCGGCCGCCGTCGCAGCCGACCAGATACCGTGCGCGGAGCAACTGGCCATCCGACAGCGCGACATCGACGCCATCGTCGTCCTGCGTGAAGCCGGTCACGTCGCGCCCGCGATCGATCGGCACCGCCAGTTGTTCGGCCCATTCGCCGAGCACGCGCTCGATATGGTTCTGCCGCAGCCCCAGCGTGAAATTGCGCCGGGTCGGGAAGTCGCCGATCTCGAGCGGAACCAGATGGGAGTGGAACAGCACGGCCGGATGGCGCGTCCCCAGCGCGACGAAGCGGTCGCCGACGCCGCGCTGATCGAGCACCTCGATGGTGCGCGCGTGCAGACCGCCTGCCCGCGCGCCGATCAGGTCCGGATTCTCGCGCCGCTCGACAATCGCAACGTCAACGCCGGCCAGCGCCAACTCGCACGCCAGCGTCAGCCCGGTCGGTCCTCCGCCGGCAATCACCACAGCATGTTCCCGCATCGCGCACTCCTCCGTTCGATTGGGCGCGCGTTCTACGGGATGACCCCGGGCTTGCGGCAAGCCCGGGGGGTCTACATATATTTGAGTGGGGAGAGGGCTTTTGTTGCCCGAACCAATTCAGCCGTCATTGCGAGGAGCGAAGCGACGAAGCAATCCATGCTTCTGCGTGCCCGGAGCTATGGATTGCTTCGCGGCGCTCGCAATGACGGTGAGGCTTCGTAGCCTGGATGCAGTGAAGCGAAATCCGGGGGCCGGTCTATCGACGAGAGAGCAGATCCCGGATTGCGCTGCGCTGCATCCGGGCTACGTGATCTCTCAAAACTCGCCGTGGATGCGGCCGGAGAAGATGTGCACCGGGCCGCGATCGGTGTTGTAGGCGGGGTTGGTGATGAACTGATAGTCCGCGGTCAGCGTCAGGCTCTTGTTCACCTGATAGGCATAGTAGGTCTCGAAGATCCGCTCCGGACTGTAGTTGAGCGCGCCGTCGCCGATCAAAAGGCCGAGGCCGCCGGCGGCGAGGTAGTCGCGATGGGCTGACGACAGTCCGTTGACCGCGCCGCCGATGCCGATCGTGTCGTTCGCCCGGCCCCAATAGCTGCCCTTGATCGACACGCCGCCGGAGACGCTGCGGTCGACGTCGGTGAACGACAGGATCTCGTTCCGGCCGTCGTTCCAGCTCAGGCGGCCGAACAGGCCGACATCGGTTGCGATCTGCTGCTCGCCGTTCAGGTAGAAGCCGTATTTGGTGTTGTCCTTGCGGATACCGGCCATCACGTCGTTGATGTCGAGCCCGGGGTTGGCGTCCTCGATCGCGAGCGCCTGGCGATAGTTGCCGGTGTTGCCGCGATTGCCGAACACGCCGACGCGCAGCTTGCCGGGTTGATCGAAGATCGAGTAGCGGCCTTCGAATTCCACCACCGCGCCGCCATTGTTGGCGTTGGAGATCAGCACGTCGCTGTTCGGTGCATTGGGCACCTGGAACACGCCGGCGCGCACCGCCCAATCCTTGCGGTTGAGCTCGACCACGGCGCCGCGGGTGTACCCTGGCAGATCGGCCGGGAAGTCGTAGGCGGCGGAGGCCCACATCGCCCAGTTCATGAAGTCGGCGCGTGGGTCCTTGGCGTAGGAATTGCCGTCGAAGAAATCGCCCACCGCAAAGCGGCCGACGATGATCGTGAGGCGGTCGATGTCGCGCTTGCCCGCGATCTGGTTGGGGCCGTCGGGGACGTCTTCCTGCTCGCCGCCGAAGCCGAAGGTCTGCTTGAAGTAGTAGCGCTGCGGCCGGATCTTCGGGAACGCGGCGCCGGCCTTCTGCGCCTCGCCGTTCGAGAAGCCGGCGAGGCCGAGCGTGCCGTTGAGGCCGAAGCCCTGCGCCGTCTCCGGATTGAAATAGAACTCGCCGCCTTCCCAGAGCCGCACGCCGAGGAATGCCGTCGTGGTCCAGGTCTGTTGCATTTGCCCCGGGCCCGGAAGGCTGTTGGTGCCGGTATAGGGCGCGCGGAACGACGGATAGCCCTGACCGAGCAGCGTCGTCTGTCCGTGCACGCTCCAGTCGCTGGACTCAGGCAGCGCGGTCCGGGTCGGCGTCGCCGACCAGGGCGAATCGCCGAGCTGGTAGTTCAGGCCGAACTTCAGGAGGTGAATGCGCGGGTCGATGCTGACGCCGGGCATGCCGAAATCGTTGAGACCGAGCGTGCGGCGCGACAGGTCGATGTAGTCGTATTCGACCTTGGCCGTCCAATTGCCGCTCACCGCGAATTCGGCACCGGCGCCGACGGTCCAGCCGGTCTGGTACTGGCCGGGCTGCGAGATCACATTGCCACCGGCATCATTGACCCTGACCTCGGTGTGTCCCCAGGCGAAGCCGCCGGTCACATAGGGCATCCAGGTGCCGAAGCTGTAACCGGCGCGGCCGCGCAGCGTGCCGACATAGTCGATCGACGAATTGAAGGGCCCCGGCACGCGCCGCGGCTGGTCGGTCGGGCCGGTGAAGGTCGCATCCGCCTCGATGCCGAGCACGAAGCGGTTGGCGAATTCCTTGTTGTATCCGGCCTGGAAGCCGCCGATCCCGCCGGTGATCGTGGGCGGGAAGAACACGCCCTGTTCCAGGATCGGATTGGTGCCCGGACCCAGCGTGCCGTCGCCATAGCCGACATGGCCGCCGACATAGAAGCCGGTCCAGCTGTAGACCGCCTTGGCGGCGGGGGACTTGACGGGCAGGTCGGCCGCAGACGCCGGCGTGCCGAATGCTGCCGCACCGAGCGCTGCGCCGGCGGCGATCCGAACCCGGAAGAGACGGACGCAGGTCATGACGCGGCTTTCCGCGAACGGTTGGCGGTTTTGCCCGGCATTGCAGATTTGGCGGCCACTTGCCACCCGAGATTTGAATTCATCGCCCGCCGTCCCCGGTCCGATCCGTGTCGTCCCATCCAAAGCCAGATCAGCACCTAGCATCCTCAGCGACTTGTTGCAAGTAATTCGCAATAGCAACTGAGGCGCGACGGATACCTCTCCGATTTGCACGCCACTATGACAGTCGCGTAACACCCCGAGGCCGTGGGCCTCATCCGCTGCGATCGCCCGCACATCTGTGGCAAATCGGTCGAGAACCGACCGTTCAATCGAGGCCACCATTGTCTTCGTCCCTTGTCTTGATGAATGCCGGCTGTGAGGTGCTGCCCAGCACGACCCTCGCGCCGGCCCGTTCGACGCATCGCGCCATCGACAGCGCCGTCCGCAGGTCGGCGCCTGAAATCACACGCCGCCGATAGAGCGCGGTGGCGCCGCGCAGGATGGCGCTTGCCAGCCTGAACAACACGATCGCGCCCCATCGTCGGCCGCGGCCGAGTCTCGTCACGCCCCCACCGTGGCGAGCTGGACGATCCGCAGCAGCACGAGCCCGGCGGCGATGACCAGATAGCCGCGCAGCACCAGCATCCAGATCCGGCTCAGCGGGCTGAGCCGTGCCGGCGGCAGCCGGTCGAGCGGCGGCATCCGCCAGGTGTCGCGGTCGAACAGCGGCGGCTTGTGCGTGAAACGGGAGGACGCGCGACCGTGCGACAGCATCTCGTACAGCTTGACCGCCGCGGTGACTGCGAGCGCAAGCAGGCTGCCGCCGACCAGGATGCCGATGATCCATTGCTCGCTGAGATCCGGGAACAGCACCGCGGCGGTCAGGATCACCGACAGCATCACGAGGCCCGCCACCACCGCGCCGGTGAACAGGTTCAGCCTGACAGAGTTGACCCACGGCCCGAGGATGTGGCGGTCGTTGCACAGCAAGAGCAGGAACACGGTCGCGCTCGGCAGCAGCACGCCGGCCAGCGTCTGCACCGCGTTGGTGAGCAGTCCGAGCGGCGTGCCCGGCGTCAGCACCAGCACGGCGGCGAGCACGATCAGCCCGCAATAGACGCCGTAGAAGCCCTTCGCATCCCACGGCTTGCGGTGCAGCGAGTGCTTGACCGCGAACACGTCACCGATCGCATAGGCAGTCGAGAGGGAGACCGCGGCCGCGCCGATGATGCAGGCATCCAGCAGTGCGAGGGCAAACAGCACCGCCGGCAGCCGGCCGGCATATTTCTCGAGTCCGACCGCGGTCCCCAGCGCGTCGGTGTAATTGCCGAATTCGGGCTTTCCGGCGAACACTTCGGCGCAGAACGAGATCATCGCCACGGCGCCGACCACGACCAGCACGATGCCGATGCACAGATCCGTCCGCTCATAGCGGATGAAGCGCGGGGTGATCCGCTTGTCGACGATGTAGCTCTGCTGGAAGAACAATTGCCACGGCGCCACCGTGGTGCCGACGATGGCGACGATCAAAAGCATCACCTCGCTGAGCTTGGCGTCTTGCGGCATCTTCGGCACGAAGAAATCAGCTGCGATCTGCCCGATCGGCGGATGCACCATCAGGATGACGGGCACCAGCAGCAGGCTGCCTGCGACCAGCACGATGCCGAAGCGTTCGAAACGGCGGAAGTCCCCGGTCGAGACCGCCAGCATCACGATAACAGCCGAGGCCAGCACGCCCCAGAACTGCGAGACGCCGAGAAAATGAAGCGCGAATGTGATGCCGATGAACTCGGTGACGATGGTCAGCGCGTTCAGCACCAGCAGGTCGATGACGCTGAAGGCGCCCCAGAACTTGCCGAAGCGCTCGAAGATCAGCCGCGCATGGCCGACGCCGGTCACGGCGCCAAGCCGTACCACCATCTCCTGGTTGACGTAGAGCACGGGAATCAAAAGCAGCAGCGTCCACAGCAGCGTGGTGCCGTAATTCTGACCGGCCTGGGTATAGGTGCCGAATGCGCCGGCATCGTTGTCGCCGACCATCACGATCAGGCCGGGGCCGACGATCGCCAGCAGGGTCTTCAACCGGGCCAGCAAGGTCGCGCGCGGCCCGGTGTCGTCCCGCGCGATGCTGCCGAGCGCGCCGCGGATGTCGCCGGCATGCGCGGTGTCGAGAATGGCGGTTTGGGTGGACTTGGTTTCGGTCATATCGCGTCTCCTCGCCGCCCTTCGGGCACGGCAAGGGACGCGGACCGTCAGGCGCGCACGTCTCCGCTACCGTGAGCAGCGGCATTTCCGGATGTGATGCAGGTCGAGGGTCCCGCTGCCGCGCCGCAATGGCGCGCAACGGGACGACTAGGTCCTTCGTCCATATTGGCCTCCTAAGCGCACCGCCGCGGCTTTGCCGCGGCGTGACGCGCAGTTGTCGCGCGCGGGCCAAGATGCCGGCCCGCGCGCCGCTGATGATCGAAATCACCGCTGGTGTCGTCGACGGTCCACCGGCATTCCAGTTGGCCGTCGATCAGGATCCAATGACAGGCCGGGGTTGGACGCCGGCGATCCGGCGGGCGGCGAAAACCCGGCAGGTTGTCATTGGAATAGGTGGCCGCCCGCGGCGGGATCTGCCGCGGCTCAAACGGCCGGAATTTTGCGAGCTTTTCGAACATCGCTCACCTCCACTTCCGCTGTCTCGCGGCAGGCCGGTGAGGAGCAGGCGGTTACGTGAGGCGTGACCACCCATCCACGCAGGCGAAATCTGCGCGATCAGTCTTGCTGTGTTGCGGCGTCAATAGTCCCGTCAGCGGTCTACTGTCGCCTGAGTTGCTACTGCCCATGTGCCTTCTGTGTTGGCTCGTGGTCGGGTTGATGTCCGGGGTCAGACCCCGGTGCGGAACGCATGTTCCGACGATCGGGCACTACGCCTGCCACAATGGCCTGTCAAGCCGATTCTGCTATCCTCCGGGGAGGATCATGATTATCCTCCAGGGACGATAGGAGAACCGCATGCCAGACGACCATCCGCACGCAGCGATTGCCCGGCGCCTGAAGCGCGCCAACGGCCATCTCGAGACCATCGTCGAGATGATCGAACAGGGCCGGCCCTGTGCGCAGATCGCCCAGCAATTGCAGGCGGTGGAGAGTGCGATCGAGAGCGCCAAGAAGGCGCTGATCCACGATCACATCGGCCACAGCCTGGAGGAGACGCTAAAGGTATCGGGCCCGAAGGGCCGCAACGTGCTGCGCGACTTCCGACTGATCGCAAAATATCTGTGATCGCCGCCTTCAAGAATCGACCCGCCCGGGGGGATCACCGGACGGGTCGTGTGCGACACGGGGTGGATGAGGACCCGTGCCGAACGCAGGATCCGCAGCCTTCAAAAATCCCGTCGATCAGTAGCAGGAGCGCACGCGGCCGATGTAGTTGCCGTAGGCGTCGAACTGGCGGACCCAGGCGCAGCGCCGATAGCCGCCGTCGTAATAGCCGTCACTGGCCGCGATCGCGCTGCCGACGATGGCGGCGCCGACGAGGCCCGCGCCGACGCCCCAGCCCCAGCCATACGGCTTAGCGTTGGCCTGCGACGTCGTGGACGCGATGGTGCCGGTCACGGCGAGCGTAGTGAGGGCGAGGGCGGCAAACTTGGTCTTGATCGACATGGGATACTCCATCCTGTTTGAGCGCGGCGCCGGTATGGTCCGCATGCCCGTTGGACGGAGGCTTTTCGGTTCCGGTTCGAAGGCCGTGCCGGAAATATGGTTTCGTGGATTGTTTCGTCGCCTCCGCCAGGACGAAGGAATTCCCGGTCAGTCGCCCCGAAATACGCCCAGATCGAACCTGTCGACGTCGGCCAGCAGCTCGCAGAACGCACGCGCGCCGTGCTCGAGCAGCTGCTCGCCCTTCGCGGCCGAGGCCTTGGTCGCATCGCCGATCGCGCCGCTCGGATTGAGGTCCTGCGCCTGCCAGGCGAACGGCGCTGGCCGCTGGGTCGACAGCAAGCGATGGTCCTTCTCGATCTGTACGCTCGCCGGCTTGAAGTCCGCGATCGCATCCTTGCGCACATGTTGCGGATACTTCGCCAGCATGATCGAGGTCTCGACCGCGCCGCCATGGATGCCGTGGCGCAATTCGTCGGCATCGAACAGCCCGTCCGGCGTGCCGAAGCGCGACCAGCTCGTGGTCACCACCAGCATCTTGTGTTGCGCGTGCAGGTCCTGCGCCACGAGCTGCATCGCGGCGGAATTGCCGCCATGGCTCGTCACCATCACGAGCTTCCTGACGCCGGCGCGCGCCACGCTCTCGCCGAGCGCCATCCAGCTGTTCAGCGCCACCTTGGTCGGGAGGGTCAGCGTGCCCGGAAAATCGATGTGCTCGGTGGAGATGCCGACCGGCTGCAGGGGCAGGAACGTCGCCGGTATGGCCGCCGGCAGCAGCTCCCGAACCCGTGCCAGATACGCCTCACCGATCATGACGTCGGTTCCGAGCGGCAGATGCGGCCCGTGCTGCTCGGTCGCGGCCAGCGGCAGCACCGCGATCCAGCGCGCGGCCGCACCCTTGGCGAGGTCGGGCCAGTGGATGGCGGTCCAGTCACGGGGCGGAAGCTGAGAAGTCATCAAAGCCGGTCGTTTCAATACAAGCGTTTCATGGGATGGATTTGCAGGCTAGTTTGTTTAACATCGGTGAGGCGTTCGCGTCTCCGGGCGCGGTCCACCTCTTCCCGCCTTCCATCATGGGCCATAATGATCGACGGAGTCCAACCATGATCCCGGCCTTTTTGCCGCGAGCGTTAACCACGGCCCTTCTGGCCGCCACCCTCGGCGTTTCCGCGGGCCTCCTCCCGGCGCGGGCGCAGACTCTGGACAAGGTCTCGTTCGGCACTAACTGGGTCGCCGAGGGCGAGCATGGCGGGTTCTTCCAGGCGCTCGCCGACGGCACCTACAAGAAATACGGCCTCGACGTGTCAATCGTGCCCGGCGGTCCCAACGAGAACAACCGCATGCTCTTGATCGCGGGCAAGCTCGACTTCTTCATGAGCGCGAACTCGCTGCAGACCTTCGACGCCGTCACCAACAACGTGCCGCTGGTCGCTGTCGCGGCGATGTTCCAGAAGGACCCGCAGGTCTTCCTGACCCATCCTGAGGTCAAGGTCAGCAAGATCGAGGACCTGAAGCCGCTGACGCTTTTGATCTCGAAGGAAGGCATCACCAGCTACTTCCAGTGGCTGAAATCCGAATACGGCTTCGACGAGAACAAGGTGAAGCCCTACACCTTCAACCCGCAGCCCTTCATCGTGAACAAGCAGACCGCGATGCAGGGATATGTCACCTCGGAGCCCTTTGCGGTGGAGAAGACCGCCGGCTTCAAGCCGAACGTGCTCCTGCTCGCAGACTACGGCTTCAACTCCTATTCGACCCTGATCGAGACCCGCCGCGACCTTGTCGACAAGAAGCCGGATCTGGTGCAGCGCTTCGTCGATGCTTCCGTTGTCGGCTGGTACACTTACGTCTACGGCGACAACTCGGCCGGCAATGCGATGATCAAGAAGCTCAATCCCGAGATGAACGACGAGCTGCTGGCCTATTGCGTCGCCAAGATGCGCGAACACGGCATCGTCGATTCCGGTGACTCCATCAAGAACGGCATCGGCGCCATGACCGACGAGCGGATGGCGAGCTTCTTCGATAAGATGGTGCGCGCCGGTGTGGTCAAGAGCACCATCGACTATCGCCAGGGCTACACGCTGCGCTTCGTCAACAAGGCGGTCGGCGTCGAGCTCAGGCCGAAGAACTGACGGGGTGCGGACGCGCGATGGCGGAGCCTGCGTTGTCTGGACCTGATGCCGGATGGGCGGTGCGCCTGCGCGGCGTCACCAAGACCTATGACAGCGGGGTGATGGCGCTCGGGCCGCTGGACCTCGACGTGAGACGCGGCGAGTTCGTCTCGCTGCTCGGGCCCTCCGGTTGCGGCAAGTCCACCGCGCTGCGCCTCATTGCGGGGCTTGCCACCCCAAGCGCCGGCACGGTCGAGCTCTCACATCAAGGCGCCGAGCAGCGCGGCAGCCACAGAGTAGGCTTTGTGTTTCAGGAGCCGACGCTGATGCCGTGGGCCAATGTGCGCGACAATGTCCGCCTGCCGCTGAAGCTCGCCCGCGCGCCGGCGACTGACGCCGATGCGCGCATCGATGCGGCGCTCGATCAGGTCGGGCTGGCGGAGTTCGCGACCGCCTATCCGCGCGAATTGTCCGGCGGCATGAAGATGCGGGTGTCGCTGGCGCGCGCGCTGGTCACCGATCCCGATATCCTGCTGATGGACGAGCCGTTCGCGGCGCTCGACGAGATCACGCGCTTTCGCCTCAACAACGACCTGCTGTCGCTGTGGCGCAATTTGCACAAGACCGTCATTTTCGTGACGCACTCGGTGTTCGAGTCGGCCTATCTCTCGCAGCGCGTGATCGTGATGACGGCGCGCCCGGGCCGGATCGGCGCCGAGTTTCGCATCACCTCGCCCGAGCCGCGCGGCGAGGAGTTCCGCACCTCGGCCGAATATGCCGCGTTCTGCCGCGAGATCTCGGCCGCGCTGGCGCCGTCTTATGCAGGGCAGGCGGGCGCATGAAGTCTCCACAGGATCTCGTCCGCTTTCTGCTTCCGCTTGCGGTGTTCGCCGCGGGCCTTGTGCTCTGGGAAGCGATCGTCCGCGGCTATGGCATCCAGCCCTATGTGCTGCCGAGCCCGCTATTGGTGCTGAAGACGCTGGTTGCGGACTGGCCGGTGCTGTCGCAATCGCTCGGCGTCACATTGCTGACCACGCTCGAAGGCTTCGCCGCCGCCGCGATCGGCGGCGTCGTGCTGGCGCTGCTGTTCAACCAGTCGAAATGGCTGGAATATTCCCTGTTCCCTTACGCGGTGGTGCTGCAGGTCACGCCTGTGATCGCGATCGCGCCGCTGCTCCTGATCTATCTGCAGCAGCAGACCGCCGTGATCGTCTGCGCGTGGATCGTGGCGTTCTTTCCGGTACTGTCGAACACCACGCTCGGCCTCAACTCGGTCGATCGCAACCTCGCCGGATTGTTTCAACTTTATGGCGCATCACGGCTGCAGACGCTGCTGTTGCTGAAGCTGCCCGCGGCGCTGCCCTATATCCTCGGCGGCCTGCGCATTGCCGGCGGTCTGTCGCTGATCGGCGCTGTGGTCGCGGAGATCGCGGCGGGCAGCGCCGGCGCCGGCTCGGGCCTTGCCTTCCGGATCGCTGAATCGGGCTACCGGCTGAATATTCCCCGCATGTTCGCAGCACTTCTGCTGCTATCGCTGGCCGGGATTGTCATCTATGGGGTGCTGGCGTTAGTTTCGCACCTTCTGTTGCGGCGTTGGCATGAAAGCGCGTTAGGAAAGGACAATTGATGGCCCCGATTTCTTCCGAAAAGATCGATCTCCTGATCTATGGACCGATCCGGCCAATCCTCGAAAACGGCTTCTCCGATCAATACGTGCTGCACCGGGCCGAGAGCCGCGGCGACCTCGAGCGCCTGACTCCCGACACCATGGCCAAGATCCGCGGCATCGCCGTCACCTATCACACGATGGCGACCGACAAGACCGCGATGGCGATGTTTCCAAAGCTCGAGATCGTCGGCAGCTTCGGCGTCGGCTACGACCACGTCGATTCCGCCTATGCGCGGGATCACAATATCGTGGTCACCAATACGCCCGACGTGCTGACCGAGGAGGTCGCCGACGTCGCGATGGGCCTGTTGATCGCGACGCTGCGCGAATTCGTCAAGGCCGACCGCTATGTACGTTCCGGCCTGTGGCAGACCCAGAACTATCCGCTCAGCGTTGGCTCCTTGCGCGACCGCAAGATCGGCATCGTCGGCATGGGCCGGATCGGCCAGGCGATCGGGCGCAGGCTCGAGGCCTCGCGCGTGCCGGTGTCCTATCACTCGCGCAATCCGTCCAAGGACGTCGCCTACAAGCACTATCCCGATCTGATCGAGATGGCGAAGGCGGTCGATACCCTGATCGTCATCGTGCCGGGCGGCGCCTCGACGGCGAAGATGATCAACGCCGACGTCCTGAAGGCGCTCGGCCCGCGCGGCGTGCTGATCAATGTCGCGCGCGGCTCGGTGGTCGACGAGCCGGCGCTGGTCGCGGCGCTGAAATCCGGCACCATCCTGGCCGCCGGTCTCGACGTGTTCGCAGCCGAGCCGAACGTGCCGGACGAATTGAAGGCGATGCAGAACGTCGTGCTGCTGCCGCATATCGGCTCGGCCTCGGTGGTGACGCGCAATGCGATGGACCAGCTCGTGGTCGACAACATCACGAACTGGTTCGCCGGCAAGCCGCCGCTGACGCCGGTTGCGGAAACGCCGGTGAAGGGCCGCTGATGTCATTGTCCCGCTTCAGCGTCGTGCTGCTTATGCTGCTGGCCGCGTGCGGTCCGGCCGCCGCGCAGGACGCCTCGACGTTGAAGAAGGACATGATCGGGCAGTGGGAGCTCGCCACCACCGAGCGCAGCAAGACCTGCGTCGTGACGCTGAAGAGCGATGCGACGCCGCAAGGTTTCAAGCTCGAGCTCGAGCCGGCCTGCGCCGCCGCGCTGCCTTTCACCAAGGACATCACGGGCTGGAGCATCAAGGGCCTCGGCGACATCGTGCGGCTGCAGAATGCGGCCGGCGACGCCGTGATCGATTTCACCGAGGTCGAGACCGGCATCTTCGAGGGCATGCGCACCAATGAGGGCGTCTACATCCTGCAAAACCTCGCCGCTGCCCGCGCGCTCGCCAAGTCGATGGACCAGATGATCGGCGACTGGTCGATGGTCCGCGGCAACGGCCAGGCGATCTGCGCCCTGGTGCTGACCAACACCGACGCCGGCAACGACAATTTCCAGCTGTTCCTGAAAGGCAAATGCGATCCCGCGGTCGCAGCCTTCAACCCGACGCTGTGGCGGCTCGACCACGGCCAGATGATCCTGATGTCGCCCAAGGGCGAGACCTGGCAGTTCGAGGCCGACGACAACGCCCAGTGGCGCCGCGTCCCCGACAGCGCCGACCCGCTGATCATGCTGCGGGAGCAGTGAGAGACGGCGTTCCGCCCCCTGTCGTAGCCCGCATGAACGCAAGCGACATGCGGGACTTCTCGTAAGGTCTGTCCCCGGGTATCGCTCCGCTCACCCGGGCTACGATGGGGCGGTACGATCTGCTTCTCGCCGGCACCTCCAAAAATAATTCCCTTTTCCTTGTCGATCCGGCATGCCCCGGATCGTCGTTCCCCATAGCGAGCCGGTTTTGCGGCGATGACCGTCGCTTCTCGCCCAACAGGAGTTTTCCGATGCGGTTCATGTATATCGTCACCTCCGCCCAGCCCCCGCGCCCGCCGACGCCGGCCCTGATGGAGGCGATGGGCAAGCTCGCCGAGCGGGAGATCAAGGCCGGCCGCATGATCGACACCGGCGGGTTGCTGCCGGTGGCGATGGGTGCCCAGGTCCGCATCACCGACGGCAAGCTCAACGTCATCGACGGGCCGTTCGTCGAGGCCAAGGAGATGATCGGCGGCTACGCGATCTTCGAGCTCCGCAACAAGGAAGAGGCGGTGGCCGCCGCGGTGGAGTTCATGCAGCTGCACAAGGAGCATATGCCCGGTTGGGACGGCACCTGCGAGGTGCGCCCCTTCGCCACCCCGGGCGTCGACGGCGCCTGCCAGGTCGATGTGTCCGCCATCGCCTGATGCGCCGCGGACAGGGCGCGTTCACGCGAGGCGGCCTCCGGTTCGCGTGAGGAAAGCGCGTCCAGACGGCAACCCAGGTCGGCGGCGATGACGGCCGCCGACATCCAGGCGACGATCCTTGCGGTGTGGCGCATCGAGCAGCCGCGGCTGATCACCAGCCTGTCGCGGATGCTGCGCGATGTGCCGCTTGCCGAGGACCTGACGCAGGAAGCGCTGATCGCGGCGTTCGAGCACTGGCCGCTCGGTGGCGTGCCGGAGAAGCCGGGTGCGTGGCTGATGGCGACCGCCAAGCGGCGTGCGCTCGATCATATCAGGCGCAACCGCATGCGAACCGAAAAGCACGGCATGCTGGCGCATGATCTGGTGCGGGAGCAGGAGACCATGCCCGATTTCGATTCCGCGCTCGACGACGACATCGGCGACGAACTGCTGAGGCTGATCTTCACCGCCTGCCATCCGCTGCTGTCGCGCGAGGCCCGCGCCGCGCTGGCGCTTCGGATGATCTGCGGTCTCACCACCGAGGAGATCGCGCGCGCCTTCCTGCAGGCGGAGGCGACCATCGCCCAGCGTATCGTGCGCGCCAAGCGCACGCTGTCGGAGTCAGGTCTTGCCTACGAGACGCCGCGTGGCGAGGCGCTGTCGGAGCGGCTCGCCTCGGTGCTCGAGGTCGCCTACCTGATCTTCAACGAGGGCTATACCGCGGCGAGCGGCGACGAATGGCTGCGGCCGCAGCTCTGCAACGAGGCGCTGCGCATCGGCCGCGTGCTGACTTCGATCGCGCCGCACGAGCCGGAGGCGCACGGCCTGCTGGCGCTGATGGAGTTCAACGGCTCGCGGATGGCGGCGCGCACCGATGCGGCCGGCGAGCCGATCCTGTTGATGGACCAGAACCGCGCGCTGTGGGACCGCCTGCAGATCCGCCGCGGGCAACTGGCGCTGGCGCGTGCCCGCGAGCTCGGCGGCGCCGGCGGCTTCTACGCGCTGCAGGCCGCGATCGCCGCCTGCCACGCCGAGGCCGATACGCCTGACGCGACGGACTGGCGCCGCATCGCCGCGCTCTACGGCGACCTCGCCGCGCTGCTGGATTCGCCGGTGATCGAACTCAACCGTGCGGTCGCGATCGGCATGGCCGAAGGGCCGCTGGCGGCGCTTGCGATCGTCGACGGTCTCGCGGACGAGCCGGCGCTGAAAGCCTATCATCTGCTGCCGAGCGTGCGCGGCGATCTGCTGCACCGGCTGAGCCGCTTCGCGGAGGCACACACCGCGTTCGAGGCCGCCGCCGCATTGGCCGGCAACGCGCGCGAGCGCGAGTTGCTCAAGCGGCGCGCCGCGGTCGCGGCACGCGCCGCGCAGGATCACGACGGCCGTTGAATGGCTTCGCGATTTCGACGCAAAGCGCCGGCATGTTCGCCGAATCGCAATGCGTCAGGGAACCGCGACCATGACGAAACGATCCGTGCTGGCGATCGGGCTCGACCCCACCTTCGTCGATCTGTCCGTCATGCCGCAATTCACGCCCGAGCTCGTGCGAAGCTACATCGACGCGCAGATCGAGGGCCTGCGGATGCTTGGCTACGATGTCGAAAGCTGTCTCATCGACCTCGGCGATACGGCCGAAGCGGTGACGGCGGCGGCCCTCAGCGCGCGCCGCTACGATTGCGTCGTGATCGGTGCCGGGTTGCGCGAGCCGCCGGAGCGGCTGCTGCTGTTCGAGACGATCCTCAATCTGGTGCACCGGCTCGCGCCTGGTGCCGCCATCTGCTTCAACACCAACCCAGCCGACACCACTGCTGCCGTGCAGCGCTGGGTCAAGCCTTAGCGCCCGGCGCGGCAGGTTGACACGAGGTCCGGGCCCACCACGAAGGCCCGGCGGTTGTTGCCAGCCCCAACCTATCTATGACAACATTCAAAATTCTGAATTGTCATGGTTTTTGGGACCCTATGCCGCGTCGCAAATATACCTGGGAGAAGCTCACGGATGCACAGTTGCTCGAGCAACGCCTCAGCAGTCTGAGGGTTGCGGTCGAAGGCACCTGGCTCGCGGATTGTGTCAGCACGCTCTACGAAGAGCTCGAAGAGCGGGGGATACGGCTGCGGCCGCACGCATGGATCTCGAGCGAATGGTTTAGCCCGGCCGATGTGCCCGGCATCGCCATTCCGTTCTATCTCGCCCATCCGCGCCTGATGAAGCTCGAGAAGAAGATGATGCTCGACGTCGAGGGCGCCTCGTGGTCCGAGTGCATGGCCATTCTCCGCCACGAGGCGGGGCACGCCATCCAGCACGGCTACCAGCTGCAGCGCCGCCGGCGCTGGCAGCAGCTGTTCGGTCCATCGTCGCAACACTATCCGCGCTACTACCGGCCCAATCCGGCCAGCCGCAATTATGTCCAGCATCTCAGGCTCTGGTACGCGCAGAGCCATCCGGACGAGGATTTCGCCGAGACCTTCGCGGTGTGGCTGCGGCCGCGCTCGAACTGGCGGACGCGCTATGCCGGCTGGCCGGCGCTGAAGAAGCTCGAATATGTCGACGAGCTGATGGGCGAGATCGCCGGCGAGCGGCCGCTGCTGACGACGCGCGAGCGGGTCGATCCGCTGCATACGCTGAAGCAGACGCTCGGCGAGCACTACAAGAAGAAGCAGGCGTTCTACGCCTTCACGCCGCCGAAGACCTACGACCGCGATCTGTCCAGGCTGTTCTCTGCCGATCCGCGGCATCACCGGCATCCGCCGGCTGCGTCCTTCATCAGGCGGCACCGCGCCCAGATCAGGCAGCTGGTCGCGCGGTGGACGGGCGAGAACCAGTTGACGCTCGATGCCGTGCTCGATGACATGATCTTGCGCTGCCGCGAGCTCAATCTGCGTGCCGTCGGCCCCGAGCAGAAGCTGGTGACCAATTTCACCATCCTGCTGACAGCCAAGACCATGCACGCGCTGTTCGGCCCGTCGCGCCGCAAATGGATCGCGCTATGAAACACTTTCGCATTCTGGTGCTGATGCACCCGGACTGTGTGCCGCCGGACTCCAGCGACGGATACTCGGCGCGGGAAATCAACGAGTGGAAAACCGAATACGACGTGGTGAGTACCCTGCGCGCGGCCGGCCATGAAGTGCGTCCGCTCGGCGTGCAGGAGGAAATCAAGCCGGTGCGCGACGAGATCGAGGGCTTCAAGCCGCACGTGGTGTTCACGCTGCTGGAGGAGTTTCACTACGACGTCGTGTATGACCAGCACATCGCGAGCTATCTCGAGCTGATGAAGATCCCCTATACCGGGTGCAATCCGCGCGGCCTGATCCTGGCGCGCGGCAAGGATCTGTCCAAGACGCTGGTGCATCACCGCCGCATCCCGGTGCCGGCCTTCGCCGTGTTCCCGATGCGCCGCAAGGTCAAGCGGCCGCCGCGGCTAGCGCTGCCGCTGATCGTCAAGAGCCTGAGCAGCGATGGATCGCTCGGTATCTCGCAGGCGTCGATCGTCGATACCGACGAGAAGCTCGCGGAGCGAGTCGCCTTCATCCATGAGCGGATCGGAACGGCCGCGATCGCCGAGCAGTTCATCGAGGGACGCGAGCTCTATGTCGGCGTGATCGGCAACAACAGGCTGCGGGTCCTGCCGGTTTGGGAATTGAAGTTCGGCAGCATGGGCGGCCCCGCCGCACGCCAGATCGCCACCGAGAAGGTCAAGCACGATACCAGCTACCAGGAGCGCATCGGAATTGCGGACGGGCCGGCGGAGGACCTTACGCCGGAACTATCAGCGCATATTCAACGGCTGGCGAAGCGGATCTACCGGACCTTGGGGCTCGACGGCTACGCGCGCATCGACTTCCGCCTGTCCACCAACGGCGTTCCGTATTTCATTGAAGCCAATCCCAATCCCGAAATCGCCAAGAGCCAGGAGTTCGCGACAGCCGCCGGGCATGACGGACTGGACTACCCGGTTCTGTTGAATCGCATTGTGGCGCTCGGGATCAGCCGCGCCAAGGCCGGCGTATCCCTGGGCTGAAACGAAGCGGTTAGAGGCTGCGCTGCAGCGCGTGGCGTCGCGCGTCCCTGGGGATGAACATCGCAAACGTTTCCCTAACGCGCGCCGCCGGCGTCGCGGCGGCAGTGGCTGTGGGAGCGGGTGCCGCCTCCGGACGAAACGCATCCGGTTCCGGCCAGCGCCGTGCAATCACGTCGCTCACGGCAGTCGCCCTGAGCAAGCCGTCGCTGCGGCAGGCATCGTAGACGTACAAAACGGCAAGAAAAATCGATACGACAACAAGGATCGTCTTGAAAATCGGCATTGTGATTGCGCCTTCTTGATTGAGGCGAACAATGCCCGGTCACGGTGAACCGCGCGTTTAGCGCGCCGGCCGATCGGCCGATACGGTTCCCAACTCATGAACGGGCTTGCGTAAACGGCTCGCTTACCAACGCCTTCAAGGTTGCGGCAACCAGCTTTCCTCACCGGCGGGAAAGAAGTCTCTGGCATCAAGAGACCAACAAGAAGACTGAGGAGGCACCATGTTCGTCGCCATTCGAGTCATGATCCTGATCGCCAGTGCTTACGCCGGCTCGGCCGTCGCGGAGATGCAGTTCGCGCCGCTGCCGAGCCTTGCGGCGTCGTCCGCGCCGTAGCACCGGCAACCGACGCAGTGCCCCGGCGCTTTACGCCGGATTGGGTGTTGCCGCGGCAACCCCGATTGCGCGGGCGGCGTTTTCCGTCATCCGGGTCGCCGTTAGCCGGAGGAAATACAGCGACAACCCCGGATTGCGTTCGCACAGCTTCCGCAGTGCGCCGTCGCTGATCCACAGCAAATCCACATCGGTTGCTGCCATGGCCGTCTGCGTGCGGCGCCGTTCGAGGGAGAACAGTCCGATCTCCCCGAACAATTCGCCTGCCGAGACCCCACGATCGATCTCGGGAAACCTGACGTCGCCCGATACGACCATGTAGAGCAGGTCGGCGTCGTCGCCTTTCCTGAAAATCGTTTCTCCAGCCCTGACGTGCTTCGTGTGCATGAACGGTTGCAGCCAGTTCGGAGAAAGGTCCGTCGCGGCAGCGCGCCTGGCCTTGCGAAGCAGCCGAACCATCTGGAACAGCAACACCACGTTCAGCGGCAGCAGAATGATGTGCAGGATGAGCACCGGGTAGATCCGGTCGCCCAATCCATAGCTGATGAATGCCAGATTGCTGAATATCGCGACGGTGCGCAGGCTCAACATCGTGCTCATGCAGAACGTCAGCAACACAAGAGCCGACACCAGGTAACCCAAGCCATCGATCAGCGTCATGACAGCGCCTCGTCGGAAATGAATTGCAAGAAATGCGCTCTGAAAACGACTGGAAACATGTACGAGTGCGCTTATTCTCTTGGGCAGAAATGAGGCCGAGCCGCCATGCATCTCAAACGACTGGCCGTATCGATCCTGAGCGGAGTGCTGCTCGCAGCCTCGGCCTGGTCAGGCGCAGCCCGCGCGGAGGGCGCCGCCGATCCGGCGTGGCCGACCCGGCAGTGGCAGAGTTCGACGCCGGAAGAGCAGGGGATGGATTCCGCCGCGCTGGCGCGGCTCGTCAACTTTGGCGCGGCTCACAGTTTCGATAGCCTCCTGATTGCGCGTCATGGCCGGATCGTGCTCGACGCTTACTATGCGCCGTACACGCCGGAGATCCCGCATCTCTTCAATTCCGTCACCAAGGCGGTGACCGGCACGCTGGTCGCGATGCTGCTCAGGGACAATTTGCTCGACAGCCTCGACCATCGCATGGTGGATTTCTTCGGCGACCGCACCATCGCCAATCTCGATGACCGCAAGCGGGCAATCACGATCCAGACCATGCTCGACATGACCTCGGGGATGGCCTGGACGGAGGGCGTCGAGGGCGGCAGGCCGGAGTCGCTGATCGAATGGGGGCGCAGCCCCGATGCGATCCAGTTCATCCTGGACCGTCCGATGGCGAAGGCGCCAGGCGAGGCGTTCTACTACAACACCGGCAATCCGCAGCTGCTGGCCGCGATCATCAACAAGCTCACCGGCGTGCGCGCGCGGGATTATGCGGTGACGAAACTGTTTCGTCCGCTCGGGATCGCCGCGCCCTACTGGCACAGCATCGGGCCGGGGCTGACGCAAGGCGGCGGCGGGCTGCTGCTCGCGCCGCGCGACGCCGCCAAGATCGGGCTGCTGTATCTGCATGACGGCGAATGGGAGGGGCAGCGGCTGCTGCCGTCCGGCTGGGTCGATCGCATCAAGCACGCGACGACAGAGATGCACGCCTCGTTCGATCGGTCCCTGCGCTATGCCAATTTCTTCTGGGTGATGCCGAAGCAGCAGGCCTTCATGGCGGTCGGCGACCGCTGCCAGCTGATCATGATCCTTCCCGCGCTCGACATCGTCACGGTCGTGACCGCGCGCGACTACTGCTCATTCGGCCGGATGGCCGACGACATTTCCGGCGCCGTCAAGTCCGACACGGCGCTGCCGGTGAACTCCGCCGGCGGCAATCAGCTTGCCGCGGCGCTGCGCGATGGCGCGACGGAAAAGCCGTCGGCGGTTGGTGCGGTGCCCGAGACTGCGGCCGCCATCTCGGGCAAGACCTGGCGCTTCCCGCCCAACGGCCTCAATCTGCGGGCGCTGACGCTGCATCTGACCGATCCGTCCGCGCACTACGAGCTGGAAACGGCGACGCCGGATCCGGCGAGGCCGGTCATCAAATTGGCGGGACCGATCGGGCTCGACGGCACCTATCGTCTCGGCCAGCCAACGCCGCTCGGCGTGATGGCGCTGAAAGGGACGTGGCAGACCGGTGAGACGTTTGCGATCGACCTGCGTCTGGTCGGCGATGATACCGACCGCAGATGGCTGCTCACGTTCGACGGCGGCAAGGCCAGGCTCAGCGGCAAGGATCGCTTCGGCCACGATGTGCAGGTTGATGCGGAAGCGCAGGGCGCGCAATAACGATTCGCTATTTTGAGGCAACGCGCACGGTGCAATGACGGTGATGTGTGCACGCACCCGACTTTCCCTGCGCCCTCTGTTCAAGAGAGAGGGCGGAATGAGATGCAAAACTCGGACGAAACGCGCCGCGAGAATGCGGACGCATGGTCCGCAGGCGGTCCAACAAACGCGATGTCGTCCTGGCGAAGGCCGGGACCCATAACCACCGAAGATGATTGTTGCGCGACGCTGGGGCGACAGCCCTCCTCAACAACACGACCCTGTGGTTATGGGTCCTGGCCTTCGCCAGGACGACAGTCGTGTGTGGTACCCGCACTGTCATCGCCCGGCTCGACCGGGCGATCCAGTACGCCCCGGCTTCTCGGCTCAAGCCCTGGCGTCTCTGGAATACTGGATCACCCCGCATGCGCGGGTGATGACACCGAGTAGCTGTTTGACAGGTGAATCGGAATCGCCTCGTCGTTCCCGCACGGTGGCCTCGCCGTCGTGACCGGAGCAGGGCGCATCACGACTGACGCACGCCAACGCGCACGCCGGCCATTGTCAGATGGCCGCGCGGGTCAGCAATGCTGCGGAGATTGTGCGCCCTCGCGTCGCGGCGCGGCAGCGCGCCTAGTGGTCGGTCTTCGGCGTCTTGGCTGCGAAGTCGAGGCCGAGCCGAAGGGCGCGTTCCTGGCGCTCTTCCGTCAGGAACTGCAGCTCCCGCTCCAGCGACCGCGCCACCTCGTCCTGCGTTTCCTTGGAGTGGCGGCGGGAGCCGCCTTGCGGTTTGGCCGATTGGGCAGTCACGGGAGAATCCCTGTCATCGCAGTGTCACAGGCCCTGATGCCACGGCCGGAGTCCGGCGGACAATCAAAAAGAATTCAGCGGGGCCCCTTTGGAATGTTTGTTGTGCATCTGACTCAAATTTAAGCAGGAAATTCTCCCGGCCTTGTCGCGAACGCCGAAGCCGTAGACCCGCGGTCTCATCAATTCGGATGAGACGGCCCGGTTCCCACGAAATCATTTCTGGATTCGCACGAAGACGTCCCGAAACCGACAAGGTCTAACCTTAGTAGCGTTGTGAAGGACGGGTGTCTGGTGAGACGCTGACGATTGAGGTCGTGAGATTCACGACCGAGGTTGTAAGGTTCGTCGGTGCACCTGAGACGTTGGGGATGATCTCGGAAATGAAGAAGCCGAATGCTGTGCCATATGTCTGGGCGGCCGCGCTGATCGCGGTCGTGGTCTGGGGCGTGAGCGGCACCCCGCAGATGGCACATACCTCTGCCAGCAGCACGCATCTGGCCCGGGCGCGCTAGCGCGATTTCAAGCGAAGCGGCTTCCGGCTCGCGTCAAGGCAACGCGTCTCCACAAAAGCCTAAAGCTTCGGCCGCAGCGAGCGCTGCATGTCCATCGTGTAGGTGTAGCGCCCTTCCGGGTGCGTGGTGATGGTGACCTCGAACAGTTCCTCGCGCAGGCCGTAGTAGCGGCGTACCACGGTGAGCGCCGGCGATCCGGTCTTGACGCCGAGTGCCTTGGCGATCGGCGCCGGCATGCCCCGCACGAAGATTTCCATCTGCGCGCGCTCGGTGACCTGGCCATACATCTTGGCGATCTGCTCATGCACCGGAGTGCGGCCGTGGTCGGGCCGCGTCACGACATCGGCGAACCGGCGCAGCACGTAGATCTCGGTCCAGCCGAGCGGTGCTGCGAACTGGTCGGAGCGGCGCACGGCCTCGATCAGGAACCAGCTCTTGCCGGGCTCGCATTTCAGGAGCGCAGCCAGCTTGCGGTCGGCGACGATGTCGCTGCTGCCAACCACGTCGCGGTAGGTCTCGTTGGAATAGCGCAGCCACTCGCCGAGCGACTTGACGCTGTGGGTGAACAGCACCGGCGGCTCGGAGGCGATCACCACCGAACCGAGGCCGGCGCGGCGCACGATCAGGCCCTGGTCGATCAGGATGCGCAGCGCCTCGCGCACGGTCTGGCGGCTTGCCTGATAGCTCGCCATCAACTCGGTTTCGGTCGGCAGCAGATTGCCGACCGCGTAGGTGCCGAGACGGATGTCCTTCTGCAGCCCGGTGGCGATGTCGCGGTAGCGGGACGATCTCGCCCTCTCCGGTTGTTCAGACATGGCGGATCACTGGTATGCCGTATGGCAGGCAACCGGATGTCCAGACTGCATCGACTGCAACGCGGCCTCGAACGCGGCGAGCGTAGCCAGCACATCTGCTTCGGGCGCCGGGAACGGCAGCTTGCGTTCGACCGCGTCGGCAAAGGCCGCAAGTTCCGCGGTGAGCGTGTTAACCGCCGGATAGCGCGTCGTCGCAGGCGCCTCGCCGGATTTCCGTAGCACCATCGTCCCCTCGTCGAGCACCTCTGCGGATCCCTTCGTCCCGAACATATGCACGCGCCAATAGAACGGTGTTGCGCGGACCGTAGCAAGGGTTGCACTCACGCCATTCACAAATTCAATCGCTAAAGTTGCAGTGTCGAGCGGCGGCGGTCCGGGCTCGCGTTCACTCAACCGGGCATAAACCTGTCGGGCAGGACCAAGGAGGCTGACGAAGCCGTCGAGCACATGCAGTCCCGCGCCGGTCAGCCCGCCGCCCGGCGACTCCTCGGGCGACAGCCGCCAGCCCTGCGTGATGCCTTGCGAGTTCTCGTTGCTGTTGTGGCCCTCGACATGCAGGATCGTGCCGAGCTCGCCGCTGGCGACAATCGCGCGCAGCGCCTGCATCGACGGCCAGAACCGGCGGTTATGTCCGACCGCGAGCAGCACGCCGGCGTTGTGGCAGGCCGCGAACATCTCGGCCGCATCGCGACGTTTGAGCGCCAGCGGCTTCTCGCAAAACACCTGCTTACCGGCCGCGGCGGCCGCGATCACCTGGCTCCTGTGCAGCGAATGCGGTGTTGCCAGCAGCACGGCATCGATGGCGGGCTCGGCCAGCACGGCCTCGAGGCTGGCCGCGGGGGACAGACCGTGCGCTGCGCAAAAGCTCGCGGCGGCGCTCATGTCGGGTTCCACCGCGCGGACGATCCTAAGCCGCGGCTCGCCCTGCGCAGCCTCGACCAGCGCGCGGCCCCAGCGGCCGAGGCCCGCGATCGCACAGTTGATCATGTGTGTTCCCTGTCCTGATCGCGTCCGGCTCGGATCGCCTCGATGACCGCGGCGCTGTCGCTGTCCGGGCCTTGAAGCGCGATCGCCTTGCGCAGCAGCTCGGCCTGTATCGAGGTCAGCGGCAGAGGCAGGCCGTGCCGGCCGGCTTCCTTCAGGATCAGTTCGGCGTCCTTCAGGGTCTGTGCGATATGCGATTGCGGCGCGAAATCCCGCGCCAGCATCTTCGGTCCCTTGCTGTCCATCACGGCGGAATATGCCGCCGATTGCCGTGCCGTCGCAAGGAACGTCGCGCCGTCGAGGCCGAGGCTCTCGGCAAAGGCGATGCCTTCGGCGAGCGCGGCGCGGTTGTTCTGCAGGATCAGGTTGATGGCGAGCTTGGTGCGGCTGGCATTGCCGATCGCGCCGACATTGATCCGTTGCGGGCAGAGGATGTCGAGCGTCGCCGCGGCGGCTGCGATCACGTCGCGATCGCCGGCGACCAGCGCGGTGGCCGTCCCCGCGCGGACCTCGGCGCTGGTGCCGGAGATCGGCGCTTCGATGAAGGAGAGGCGCGAGCGCGCGGCGAATTCGGCAATCGTCGTGATCTCGCCCGGCGCGCAGGTCGTGGCGCAGATCACGAGCGGCGGCGGCTCGGCGTTCGCAAGGTCCGGCAGCAAGCCCGTGACCTGGGTCGCGTCGTACACCGCAATGACGATGGTCCGGCACCGCGCTGCCACATCGGCGGCGAAGGCCGCGAACTCGGCGCCGCTGGCCCGCAAGCCGTCGCTCTTCGCGGCATCGATGTCGAAGCCGATTACGCCTAAGCCGGCATCGATCAGCCGCGCGGAAAGCGCCGATCCCATCAGGCCCAGGCCAATCATGCCGACAGGTGTCTCGCGAGCCATGATGCAATGCCGCTTCGCGCTATTGCGGCTGGATGCCGGCCGCCTTCACCTCGGCCGACCAGCGCACGACCTCGCTCTTGACGAAGGCGCCGAACTCGGCCGGCGCCAGCGGCGCCACCATCACGCCGACATCGGCGAGCTTCTTCCTGGTCTCCGGCATCGCGAGGTACTTTGCGCACTCGGCGTAGATCTTGTTGACCACCGGTTCCGGCGTCCCGGCGGGCGCGAACAGCCCGTACCAGATGGTGGCCTCGAAGCCGGGCATCGCTTCCGAGAGCGCGGGCAGGCCGGGCGTCAGCTCGTTGCGGGTCGCCGATGTCACGGCGATCCCGCGCAAGGTGCCGCCCTGCATCTGCGGGATCGCGACCGAGAAGTCGCCGAAGGTCAGGTCGATGACCCCCGCCATCACGTCGGTCATCGCTTGCGGCACGCCGCGGTAGGACGCCGCGATCAGCGACAGGCCGCCGCGCGACTGCAGCTGCGCGATCGAGATCTGCGATGCGCCGGAGCCGTAGCCGGCAGTCAGATTGGCGGTGGCCTTGGCGTAGCTGAGGAACTGCGGCAGGTCCTTGGCCGCGAGCTTGGGGTTGACCAAAAGCACCATCGCCGTGGTGGTGGTGCGGATCACCGGCGCGAAATCCTTCACCGGGTCGTAGGGCAGGCTCTTGAGCGTCGCGACGTTGCTCGCATGGGTGGTGTTGGTGCCCATCAACAGCGTGTAGCCGTCGGGCGCGCTGCGAGCCACTTCCTGGGCGCCGATGCTGCCGAGCGCGCCGGCGCGGTTCTCGATCAGCACGGTCTGGCCGAACGCGTCCTGCAGATGCTGGCCGACCAGCCGCGCGACGTTGTCGGGCCCGGCGCCGGCCGGGAAAGGCACGATGATCTTGATTGGCCGTAGCGGGAAATCGTCCGCCGCGAAAGCCGGCAAGGCCGGAAGCGCAGCGAGCAGGACGACGAGCAGCCCCAGCCGTAACTTCATCCCGGTCCCCTCCGCCTCTGCTTTTGGCAGATTTATACGGACAAATAGCTCGGAAAGGCAAGTATCAAGCCTATCCGAATATTGAGGTGCGGCATATTTATCCGTATAAATAGCCCATACAGGGGAGCCAGACGACGATGGTGGACACCAGCGATCTCCATGCCCGCGGACTGCGCCGGCGCCAGAAGATGTTCGGCGAGGTCGATGTCGCCAAGCGGATGGCGGCCGCCGGCGATTTTGGCACGCCGCTGCAAAACATCATCAATGCTTACGTCTATGGCGACGTCTGGGAGCGCAGCGGGCTGTCCGACCAGATCCGCAGCCTCGTGATGCTCGGCATCACCGCGGCGAGCAGCAAGCCGACCGAGTTCCGCGTCCATGCCAAGGGCGCGCTGGCCAATGGCTGCACCGCCGCGCAGGTGCAGGACGTGCTACTGCTGGTCGCGATGTATTGCGGCATTCCGGCCGCGATCGAGACCAGCAAGATCGCAGCCGAGGTGTTCGGCGAGGCGCCGGCGGAGGGGTAGGGCGCGGGCCTGCGCCGTGATAGGGACGTTGCCGACTGCGAACGGCAACAGGATTTGCCCATGTCCGCCTTCCCGACCTCGACCACCGTGCTCGATTCCGTGCTGTTTCGCGATGCCTTCGGCACAAGCGCGATGCGTGAGGTGTTTTCCGACCTGCGGCTGCTCCAGCGCTATGCCGAGGTCGAAGTGGCGCTCGCGAAAGCCGAAGCGCGTTGCGGCGTGATCCCCGCGGAAGCGGCCGAGGAGATCGCAAAGCGCACCGATGTCACCGCGTTCGATTTCGATCTGCTGCGGCAGGAAACCGATGTGGTCGGCTATCCGATCCTGCCGCTGGTGCATCAGATGGCGAAGCAGTGCGGCGAGGCCGGCCGCTATGTCCATTGGGGCGCCACCACGCAGGACATCATGGACACCGCCGTGGTGCTGCAACTGCGCGATGGCCTGAAGATTATCGAGGATGACATCGCTGCGTTGCGCGACATCCTTGCCGACCTCTCGAAGAAATACCGCGACACGCCGATGGCCGGCCGCACCCATCTGCAGCAGGCGCTGCCGGTGACCTTCGGCTACAAGACCGCGATCTGGCTCGCCGCCTTCGATCGCCACGCCGCGCGGCTGGCGGAGCTGAAGCCGCGCGTGCTGGTCGGCCAGTTCGCCGGCGCCGCCGGCACGCTGGCCTCGCTGGGTGACAAGGGCTTCGAGGTCCAGCAGGCGCTGTGCGAGGAGCTCGGCCTCGGCATTCCAATCTCGACCTGGCATGTCGCGCGCGACGGTCTGGCGGAAGCGGTGAATTTCCTCGCGCTGGTGACGGGGACGCTCGGCAAGATCGCGCTCGACATCATGATCATGGCGTCGACCGAGTTCGGCGAAGTCTACGAACCGTTCGTGAAGGGACGCGGCGCCTCCTCGACCATGCCGCAGAAGCGCAACCCGATCTCGTCGGAGCTGATGCTTGCCGCTTCCAAGGCGGTGCGCCAGCATGCAGGGTTGATGCTGGACGCGATGGTGCAGGATTTCGAACGCGCCACCGGCCCGTGGCACGCCGAATGGATGGCGATCCCGGAGAGTTTCGTACTGACCGCCGGCGCCCTGCACCAGGCCAGGTTCGCGCTTGGCGGCCTGATCGTCGACGAGAAGCGGATGGCCGGCAATCTCGACATCAGCCGCGGGCTGATCGTCGCTGAAGCCGTGATGATGGGCCTCGCGCCCGCGATCGGCCGGCAGGAGGCGCATGATGTGGTCTACGACGCCTGCCGTGTCGCCAACGACAGGGGCCTGACGCTGGCCGAGGCGCTGGCAGCGGATGATCGCGTCGCGAGCCGGATCGACCGGGCGACGATCGACCGCCTCACCGCGCCGAAAAACTATCTCGGCCTCGCGCCCGAGATGGTCGACCGGGTGCTGGCGTCTGTGAAGCGGTAAAATTCGCGGCAATTGCTCGCCGTCGCGTGATCGGGTGCGGCGGGCGGGAACCTTGCGAATGCGGATCGAATTGGACTACGAATCCTTTAAAGCCCTCAAACGACATGGCCGGACACTTCATGACTGCACACCAACGCAACCTTTCCGCCTCGATCGATCCTGTAAAACTCGATCGGCTCGCCGAAGTCGCGATCAAGGTCGGCCTGCAGCTGCAGCCGGGACAGGATCTGCTGCTGACGGCGCCTGCGGCGGCAATGCCGCTGGTGCGGCGGGTGGCGGAGCATGCCTACAAGGCCGGCGCGGGTCTCGTGACCCCATTCTTCTCGGACGAAGAGCTCACGCTGGCGCGCTACCGCTACGCCAACGATGCGAGCTTCGATCGTGCCGCGAGCTGGCTCTACGAGGGCATGGCGAAGGCGTTCGGCGCCAACACGGCGCGGCTTGCGATCGTCGGCGACAATCCGATGCTGCTGTCGGGCGAAGACCCGACCAAGGTGGCACGCGCCAGCAAGGCCAATTCGATCGCCTACCAGCCGGCGCTGCAGAAGATCGTCAATTTCGACACCAACTGGAACATCATCGCCTATCCGAGCACGTCCTGGGCGAAGCAGGTATTCCCCGATGATGCCGAGGACGTCGCGGTGGCGAAACTCGCGGACGCGATCTTCTCCGCGTCCCGGGTCGATCAGGACGGCGCCGTCGCCAACTGGGAGCAGCACAATGCCAGGCTGCGCGAGCGCACCGAATGGCTGAACGGCCAGCGCTTCCACGCATTGAAATATTCCGGTCCCGGCATGGACCTCACCATCGGCCTTGCCGATGGTCATGAATGGGAAGGCGGCGCGTCGACCGCCAAGAACGGCATTGTCTGCAATGCCAACATTCCGACCGAAGAAGTGTTTACGACGCCGCACTGCCGCCGCGTCAGCGGCCACGTCGTCAGCTCCAAGCCGCTGTCCTATCAGGGCACGCTGATCGACAACATTTCGGTCAAGTTCGAGGACGGCCGCATCGTCGAGGCCAAGGCCTCGCGCGGCGAGGAAGTGTTGAACAAGGTGCTCGACACCGACGAGGGCGCACGCCGCCTCGGCGAGGTCGCGCTGGTGCCGCATTCCTCGCCGATCTCGAAGAGCGGGCTGTTGTTCTTCAACACGCTGTTCGACGAGAATGCCGCCTCGCACATCGCGCTCGGCCAGTGCTACTCGAAATGCTTCGTTAACGGCGACAAGCTGACGCCGCAGCAGATCGCCGAGCAGGGCGGTAACAAGAGCCTGATCCATATCGACTGGATGATCGGCTCCGCCCACACCGACATCGACGGCATCCACGCCGACGGCCGCAGCGTGCCGGTGTTCCGCAAGGGCGAGTGGGCGTAGCAGCCGCTACCACTCAGTCCCGTCATCCTGAGGTGCGAACGAAGTGAGCCTCGAAGGATGCACGGCCCGGATATCGCGGTGCGGAGAGACCTCGGCCGTTCGCCCTTCGAGGCTCGCTTCGCTCACACCTCAGGGTGACGGGGAAAAATTAGTGTGCTCGAACCATTACAAAAGGCCGGCTAGTGGAATCGCAGCTCACGCGCGGCGAGCAATTCGCCTCGCGGTGCGCTGAAGCGGCAGGTCTCGTGCTGGGGCCGGAAGCCGAGCCGGCGGTAGATCTTCAGCGCGGGTGCGTTGCGGCTCGAGACGTTGAGCCAGCAGGGATGTTCGACCGACACGTCGTGTGCGGCCAGCACGCGATAGACCAGCAGCTGGCCGAGCCCGCGTCCCTGCCGTGCCGGGTCGACGGCGACCGACTCGATCCACATCGAGTTCCGCTCCGGCTCGGTCAGGCAGAAGCCCGACATCTGGCCATCTTCCGACGCGATCCAGACTTCGCTCTCGGTCAGGACCTGCGCCATCTCCTCCGGCGAATACCGGCGGAACGCGGAGTCCGAGGCATAGGCGGCGTTGTGGAGGCGCGCCACCTCGCCGGCGCAGGCGGTGACGTCGCTGACCTGTTCGATGGTGGCGCGGGCCGCCGCGAGCGTGCGCGCCGGCTGCAACGGCTCGACGCATTTCATCCCGATTTCGGACTCGACATGAACAAAGCCGAAAGCGGCCACGAACGCCATTCCCGCCGGCCAATCGCTGCTCACCAGCGTCTGGACGGTGAGATCGGGATCGGTGTCGATCGCAAGCACGTCGTCGAACAGCGCGAGGCCAATCCGCCGGCGCCGGACCTCAGGCGCGACGACGATCTTGAGGAACCGGGAATGATGCGCGCCCTGATCGCGCAACGATGACTCAGCGAGGCCAAGGAGTCGGCCGTTCCGCTCGGCAATGCGGAAGTCGCGGCCGCCACGGTTCTGCGGCAGTTTCAGGAACTGATCCCACTGCGGCAGCGTGACAGGGCCCAGCCGCGGTTCCACCGCAGCCGCCTTTGCGTAGAGTTCGACCACCGCTTCTGCATCAGCCTCACGAAGCGGCCGGATGGTGATGCTGTCATCCATGAGTCGCAAGTTTACCCGATATCGAGCCGATAGACATCCTTTGCCGTCTGCAAGAACAACGCCGTCTTCTCGGCTTCGCTATATTGTGATGCAAGTCGTTTAAAGGTGTTGAAGATCACCTGATAGCTGCACTGTCCCTTATCAGGTGGGAAGTTGCTTTCGAACATGCAACGGCTCGGGCCGAACGCCTCGATGCAGGTCTCCACATAGGGCCGCCAGGCGGCGGCGAGTTCCTCCGACGACGGCGGCCTGGGGCGGAGGTGGAAGTCGTAGCCGAGCAGGCACATCGCCAGCCCGCCGAGCTTGACCACGACGTTCGGGCATTTGGCGATCTCCTGGATCGACGCCTTCCAGACCGGAAAGGTCTCCTCGCGCTTGCCGGCGAAACGGCCGGTGCCGACCGGACCGCCGCAATGGTCGAGCACGATCCGGGTGTCGGGAAAGGCGCGGGCGAGGTCGGTCAGCTGGCCGATCTGCGGGTGGAACAGCCAGGCATCGAAGCTGAGGCCGAGCGGCGCCAAGCAGGCGAACCCCCTACGAAAGGTGGCATCCAGCAAGATGCCCTTCGGGCGATTGGCATACATGTGGGCGACATTGGGGTCCTCGTCCCAGGCCGAGGAGTGGCGGATGCCGCGGAACCGGCCGTTGCCGGCGGCGATCTCAGCCTCCAGCACCGCCTTGGCCTGGTCGCCGATCAGAAGGTTAACGTGGCTGACGATGCCGGCGCAAATCGCCGCCTTGCCATAGCCGCCGCTCGCCGCCATCGCCGCGACGCCGTTGGCGAACTCGACCTCGCCGACCGGCCGGAACGCCTCCGGCCCGTCGGCGCGATACATCGACCGGCAGTCGACATAGACGGTCGCCACGATGTTGTGGCCCGAGGCGATGTCGTCGCGCATCTCCTCGATCAGATAGCGCAAGCCCCCGCGGTCCCAGAGATGATGGTGCGGATCGACGATCGGCCTGTTGGGATCGATGATCTCCTCGGTGTATTGGGCGAGCCAGTCTTCGCGCGGATTGGCATAGAGCCCGCTCGCAGAGGCGGGCAGAGTGCTGGCCATGGATGATGCTCCCTGTTCTTGCTCTTGTCGGCCGCCGATCCGGTGTCGGCTGCAGGGAGGATAACGAGCCGCGCGCGAACAGGTCAAATGCGCAGGCGTGGCGCCTCGTGCCCTGTCACCATCCACGCCACGCCGGCGCCAGCGAACTGGACGAGGCTTCCGGCGATCATCGTGAGCAGCAGGCCGTGGCTGCCGCCGCCGGTTGCCGCGTAGCACGCGCCGAGCACCGCAACCCCGATCGTCGCGCCGCTGATCCGGGCCACGTTGATCAGCGCCGCAGCCGTACCGGCCCGCGCGGCGGCGACGTCGCCGACCGCCATCGCCGAGAGCGGCCCGGCCGCGAGGCCGAGCCCGAGGCCGGTGATGGCCAGTCCGAACTCGGCCAGGGCGATGTCCGGTCGCAGGCCACCAAGGCCAATCATCAGGAGGCCGACACCCATCAGCGTCACGCCGCCCGAGGTGGCCGCGCGCAGCCCGAGCTTTTCCGACTGCATGCCGGAGAACGGTGAGACCATCACGAAGACCAGCGACATCGGCAGCAGCGCGGCGGCGCTTGCCGCGGCATCGAGCCGTCCGCTCGACTGCCACGCCAGCGGCAGCACGAAGACCATGCCGTACCCGCCGAATGTCATGCCCGTGGTGGCGATCATGGCGGCGCGGAACCGGCGTGCGCTGAGGATATCCGGCGACAGCAGCGCCTCCGAGCCCTTTCTCCTTTCGACCGCGATCAACAGGGTCGCTGAAAGCGCAGCAACGAGCAGCGCGGCGGTCATCGCGCCCGGCGCCGATTGTGCGCCGATGGCGGCATAGGTCAGGCTTCCAAGCGCCAATGCACCGCAGAGCTGGGCCGGAATGTCGACCGCGCGCCGCTGCGGGTTCACCGATTCCGGGATCGTCGACCCAGCCATCAGTACGACGAGCAGGCCGAACGGCACGATCACCAGGAAGATGCTGCGCCAGCCCAACCATGGGATCAGCAGCCCGCCAAGGCTCGGTCCCAGTGCCATGGCGACGCCGTTGCAGGCGGCCCAGATACCAAGCGCACGGGCGCGCTCCTCCGGCCGGTCCCAGACCACCCGGATGATCGCAAGCGAGGCCGGAATCATCAGCGCGCCGCCGGCGCCGGTGAGGGCGCGACCGCCGATCAGCACCAGCGCGGACGGCGCGGCCGCGCACAGCAGCGACGCGAAAGTGAAGATCAGAGCGCCGCAGATCAGGATTCGGCGCCGGCCATATCTGTCCGCGAGCATTCCGCCGGTCAGCAGCGAGACCGCGTAGACCAGATTGTAGCTGTCGACGATCCATTGCAGCTCATCGACACCCGCACCGAAATGATTACCGATCGCGCGCGCGCCGAGATTGACGATGAACGTATCGATATGCGCGATCGTGACGGCGAGGCACAGCGTCAGCAGCGTCAGCCGCTGCGATGCGCGCATGGCAAAGGGTTTACGCCGAAGCATATCGTCCATCGCGGATCCTGCTATTCGATGTCGGGTTGGGCGTTCAGGCCCTGGTGGCGGACCGCTTGGCGCGGGCGCGCTGCTGTGGCGAGACCTTGGGCCGCGTGCCTGCCGCGACCCACTCGTCGTAGAACTCGATCTTGGCGTCGACCAGCGCGAGCGCTTCGGTCCATTTGGCGATCATGGCCCGGACGCGGAGCTGGTGCTCGGCGAGCAGCGCGCGGCGCTTGCGCAAGGTCGCGCTGCCCTGCTTCACGAGCGTGGTATAGTCGCGAAGCTGCTTGATCGACATCCCGGTCAAGCGCAGCCGCTCCATCAGATCGAGCCAGCCGATGTGATAGTCGTTGTAGACGCGGCGGCGGCCGCGGTCTCTGACGACGCCGGGCATCAGGCCCTGCGCTTCATACCAGCGGATGGTATGCACGCTTCGGCCGGAGCGCCGCGCGATGTCGCCGATGTAGAGTGCGTTCGGCGTCGCCTGCAAATTGGGTGTCCGGGCGTCCATCACAGATAGACCGCCTTCATCGCGCCGGCCGGATAGCGCTCACCTGCCGCGGCGCCGGCCGGGATGGCTGCTGAGATCCGTGCCAGCTCGTCCGGCGAAAGCACCACGTCGAGGGCGTCGATGTTCTCGTCCAGCCGGCTACGCTGCTTGGTGCCGGGAATCGGCACGACGTCCTGTCCCTGCGCCAGCAGCCAGGCGAGCACGAGCTGAGCCGGTGTGCAATTCTTCTCGTGTGCGATCGTCACGATGCCGCTGACGAGATCGCGGTTGCGGGCAAAATTATCGCCGGCGAAGCGCGGATGGTCGCCGCGGCGATCGCCCGCGATGTCGGCCTGCGACTGGATCTGGCCGGTCAGGAAGCCGCGGCCGAGCGGCGAATAGGCGACGAAGGCGATGCCGAGCGCCCGCGTCGTCTGCAGGGTCTCCTCGGCCTCGCTGCGGTACAGCAGGGAATATTCGGTCTGCACCGCGGCCAGTCTGTGCACCTTGTGCGCGCGGCGAATGGTTTCAGGGCGCGCCTCGCACAGGCCGAGATGGCGAACCTTGCCTTGCTCGACGAGGCGCGCCATCGCGCCGACCGTATCCTCGATCGGAACGTTCGGATCGATGCGGTGCTGGTAGTAGAGATCGATAGTTTCGATGTTGAGCCGCTTCAGGCTCGCCTCGCAGGCTTCTTGGACATAAGCGGGCCGTCCGTCCACGCTCTGTCCGGTCGCGGTCTTCACCTGACCGAATTTGGTCGCGATCACGACCCTGTCGCGCAGGCCCTTCAGCGCGCGGCCCAGCAATTCCTCGTTGTGGCCCCAGCCATAGAGATCGGCGCTGTCGAGGAAGTCGATGCCGCGGTCGATGGCGTAGCGGATGAAGTCGGGCGTCGCCGTATCGTCGTTGGCGCCGTAGACGCCGGACAGCGACATGCAGCCGAGCCCGACGGCGGAAACCTGCGGGCCGTCATTGCCGAGTCTGCGGTGCGGGAGCTTGCTTGAAGGTGTCATGCGATTGGTCCTCGTGGCCGGGTGTTACCGGACAATCCCGAGTGAACAAGCTAGAGTATACTCTAGGTCAAGCGCGAAAGTGCCGGCGCACGAAATCGTGTCAGGGGCAGTCGGGCGCCTTACACGCCGTCGAGGATGATCACCGTTGGGGTCGCCGGCAGCGTGTCGCGCGAGATCCGCAAGGTGTGCTCGCCGCCGCGGCGGTCGATCTCGAATTGCTGGCCGATCAGGCGCATGAACTCGTCGAGCGGGGTGGCGAACCGGTGCATCGGCAGCACGACGGCGGCGCGCAACCGCTTGGTGATCTCGGAGATGCCGTCGAGCGACATCGTATAGGTGCCGTCGATCGGCACCATCACGATGTCGAGCCGGCCGATCGCCGCGAAATGGCTGTCGTCGAGCTTGACGTGGAGGTGGCCGAGATGGCCGATGCAGAGGCCGGCGACCTCGAAGATGAAGATCGAGTTGCCGTCCTTGATCATCTCGCCGCCGGAGTCCTCGCCCCAATAGCGGCGGATGTCGGTGGTGACGTTGCGGATATAGACGTCGCCGATCCGCATCCCGTAATGCGCGGCCTGGCCCTTCTCGCCCCAGCCATGCAGCACGTGCGGAATCCCGGGGTCGGGAAACAGCGTGTAATGCGTCGCGTGGGCCCGGTTCATGGTGGCGATGTCGGGCAGCCGCCCGGTCTGATAGACGCCGTTGTAATCGGTCGCGATCCTGATGCCGCCGGGCGTGTCGATGTAATAGGTCGAATGGCCGGCATAGGTGATCGCGACCTCGTCGGCTTTGGCCGCGATGCGCCGGTAGTTCACCGGGACGGCGCGGGGCGGCGCATTGGCCATCGCCAGGCACTCGCTGCGCTCGGCATCCTGCGCCAGGGTGTGGCTGGTGAACGTTCCCAGCAAGACGAGCGCGGCGAGCAATCTCAGCATGACCTGTTCCGCCTTCGGCGATATCCGCCGGCATCAGACTATCGCGCAATTGGCGTGCCGTCATGATGAGGCGGGCGCATCGCTCCATGGCGTAGGCTGCAATACGATCCGGGCGATTATTTCATTGGCAGGCGCTATCATGCCGCGCAGATCACAGCGATCAGGGAGTTCTGCGTGACTGACAATAGCTCCGCGCCGCGCGCATCATCCACCAAACGGCTCGAGCCATTGCGCCAAGTCGACGCAGGCGTGCTCGACATCGCCTATTATGAGGCTGGCCCGGCCGACGGTCCCGCCGTCATGCTGATGCACGGCTTTCCCTACGACATCCATTCCTATGTGGACGTCGCTCCGCTGCTGGCGGCGCAGGGCTGCCGGGTCATCGTGCCCTATCTGCGTGGCTACGGCCCGACGGCGTTCCGCGACAAGGCGACGCCGCGCTCGGGCGAGCAGGCGGCGGTCGGGGCCGACCTGATCGCGCTGATGGACGCGCTCGACATCAAGCGCGCGGTGGTCGCCGGCTATGACTGGGGCGGCCGCGCCGCCTCGATCGGTGCGGCGCTGTGGCCGGAGCGCTGCATCGGGCTCGTCTGCACCAACGGCTACATGATCCAGGACATCGCGCATGCGATGGTGCCGGCGCGCCCGGAGCGCGAGGTGCCGCTGTGGTATCAGTACTACTTCCAGCTCGAGCGCGGTCGCGCCGGGCTCGCCGCCAACCGGCGCGGCATTGCACGGATATTGTGGTCGCAATGGTCGCCGAGCTGGGTATTCGACGATGCGTGCTTCGAGCGGACCGCGGTCGCATTCGACAATCCCGATTATGTCGACGTCGTGATCCACAGCTACCGGCATCGCTTCGGCCTCGCCGATGGGGATCCGCGATATGCGGATTTGCAGCGGCGGCTGGACGCGCTGCCGGTGATTACGGTCCCCACCATCACGCTCGACGGTGCCGATGACGGGGTGACGCCTGCGCGCGACGGCAGCGCCAGCGCGGCAAGATACACCGCCCGCCCGGCGCATCGCGTGATCCCGGGCGCCGGACACAATCTGCCGCAGGAAGCGCCGGAGGCGTTCGCCGCGGCGGTGATGGAGCTGGTGAAGGGTTAACGTGGTTCTTACCCACGCCGCGGGCTGATCTTCCAGGCGATGGCGAGTGTCAGCAGCGTCAGAAGGCCGCTGACGAGCGCGGCCATCGGGATCGTCAGGGCCAGGGCTGCGGTTGCGGCCCAGCCGATCGAGGAGAAGGCTTCCGCGAAGGTGGCGATGCGGGAGGAGGTCTGGCGCCGGCGGAACTGGCTGCGCTTGGCCTGCGCGCGGAACCAGAGCTGGACCGCGGCGGCGGATGCGGTCGCGATGACGATCGCGATCGCAGTCACCGCGGCCTGCCCCGGCGAAGCGAACGCCAGCGCGGCCACCAGCGGCGCGAAAACCGCGGCGATCGCAAGCAGGACGACCTCGACCTTGGCGCGGATCACACGCGACGGCGGCAGCGGCGCCGTCGCCACCAGATCGGGCGCGTCTTCGCCCGAGATGGTCAGCCACGCCAGTCCGCCGGCGAGCTGGCCTGCGGCCATCACGATGACAGGCGTGATCAGCACGATCGCGGTCGACGTACCGGAGAAACTTCGCCACAGCATCAGCGCCGGCGGCACCAAATAGAGCATCTGCATCAGGCTCTGCGACAGCAGCCACGGATCGCGGCGCAGCAGCAGGACTTCCTTGCGCCGCAGCGCCTGCTGCCGCGAGCCGGTCCGGAACGCGCGGGCCCGTCCCTGCGTGACCGCAGCCGGATTGGCGGCAACGCGCGCGACGGTGTCGGCAAACCGCGGCGCGAACACCGCCATCACGACGCCGAGCAGCACGAGCGCGGTGGAGAGCAGCAGCATCATGATGTCGACATCGCCGAGCGACGCGCGGGCCGGCCACCAGACGAGGCTGTCGGGGGCCGGGGCAATGCGTGCCGCGGTCTCCGAGGTCAGAAAGGCAAAGCGCGACAGCGTGCCGTAGGACAGCACGGCGACGACCTGCAACGCGATGACGAAGCCGGCGCCGATGACGGCGGAGACGATCTGTGCCACCAGCCGCGTCCGGCCCGGTCCGATCAGGCGAAACAGTAACGCGGTGACGGCGATCGCCGCGGCCGCCGCCGACAGCCCGATCGCAAGGACGACGCCGAAGCCGGCAAGCCAGCGTGCACCGCCGAGATACACCAGTACGTCGATGAACGGCGTCGACAGCAAGAGCGCCATGCTGCTCACGGTCAGCGCGATCGCGGCGATCCGGATCGAGAAGATGTTGGTGAGTTTTGCCGGCGACGACATGATCAGATCGAGATCGGCGCGGGCGTAGAACACCCGTGTCACCGACTCGATCGCCTGCGAGAGCATCAGCGCCCAGGACAGGAAGATCGTCGCGGTCAGCACGATCAGCGAGGACGGATCGAGCGGAAACCGCAGGTCGACATAGCGGGCGACCACGGCATAGGCCGGCAGATGCAGGATCGCCGCGAAGATCAGCAGGCCGATCACGGCGCGATTGCGCCGGCGCCGGCCGCCGGTCATCATCGCCAGCCATTCGCGCCACGCCAGGCGGAATTCGTGGCGGGCGAACCAGGTGAGATGGGCGGTCGAGCTCACGCGGCGGCCGCCTCGGTATCGACCAGCGCGATGAACATGTCCTCGAGGGTGGTGTCGTTGCGGCCGTTCTGCTCGCGCAGCTCGGCCAGCGTGCCCTCGGCGATCAGCCTGCCGGCCGCGATCACGCCGATCCGGTCGGCCATGCGCTCGGCGACCTCGAGAATGTGGGTGGTCATGATCACGGTGCAGCCGGCGCGGACGCGCTCCTGCAACAGCCCCTTGACGTGACGCGCCGACAGCGCATCGAGGCCGGTCAGCGGCTCATCGAGAATGATCAGGCGGGGATCGTGCACCAGCGCACCGGCGAGCGCCACCTTCTGGCGCATGCCCTTGGAGAAGCCTTCGCAGCGCGCGTTGAGATGGGGCTCGAGCCCGAGCGACCCCAGGAGATCGCGCGCCGACTTCTCCGACGTGCGGGGATCGATGCCCCACAGGCCGGCGACGAATTCGAGATATTCGAGCGGCGTCAGCTTGTCGTAGATCATCGGCTCGTCGGACACCCAGGCCATGATCTGCTTGGCTGAGACCGGGTCGGCCAGTGCATCGATGCCGAGGATCGACACCGAGCCGGCATCGGGCCGCAATAGCCCCGCCACCATGCGCAACGTCGTGGTCTTGCCGGCGCCGTTCGGCCCGAGCAGCGCATAGAATTCACCGACACGGACGGTGAGATCGAGCGCGTCGACCGCCGGGCGGTCAAAACGCTTGGTTAACCCTCGCACGGCGAGTGCGGACAGTTCCGAAGTCATGGTGCGTTGGCGATCCGGGAGTTCGCTCGTCGGTTGCGCAAGCTTGGACAAAAACCGTTTCGGTGCAGTGAATCGCACGGGGCAAATCGAACGCGATATCCGTATTAGTCCGTGCTGCGGCATATCTCCGCAAATGTGATGATACAGCCGGATCAGCGGTTTGTTGACAGGGATCGGGCCTTTTGGCTCAATCCGAGCGGACATAGGCAGCTTTCAGCGCTTCCGACACAAGGGCGTGAAGGCGGGATGCAACGAGCGATCGGGAAGAATCGCCGGGCATCGGGGAGGGAACGATGCTGGACTTTGTTCAGCAGCTCGTCAGCGGCATCGCGCTCGGCTGCGTTTACGGCCTGATCGCGCTCGGCTTCGTGCTGGTCTACAAGGCAACCGAGGTCGTCAATTTCGCGCAAGGCGATTTGATGATGCTGGGCGGCTTTTTCGCCTTCACCTTCATCGGCATGCTCGGGCTGAATTACTGGGTCGGCTTCGCCGGCGCGGTGATCTGCATGGCGCTGTTCGGCATGCTGGCCGAGCGGGTCGTGGTGCGGCCGATCCTCGGCTATCCGCAGTTCTCCATCATCATGGCGACGATCGGGCTCGGCTATTTCCTGCGCTCGGTCGCCGGCATGATTTGGGGCACCGACGACTTCAAGATCGAAACGCCGTTCAGCCAGGGCGTCCTGCGGATCGGCAGCCTGGTGCTCGCCTATGACAAATTGTCGGTGATCGCGGCGACCATCATCCTGTGCGCGCTGCTCTACCTGTTCTTCAACCGCACCACGCTCGGCACCGCGATGCGCGCCAGCTCCGAGAACATGCTGGCTGCCTATTACATGGGCATTCCGGTCAAGCGCGTGGTCTCGATCGTCTGGGCGATCTCGGCGGCGGTGGCGACCTGCGCCGGCGTGCTGCTGGCGCCGATCACCTTCATCCATTCCAATGTCGGCCTGGTGCTGGGGCTGAAGGCGTTTCCGGCGGCGGTGCTCGGCGGCTTCGGCTCGATCCCGGGTGCCGTGGTCGGCGGCGTCCTGATCGGCGTGATCGAGAGCATGGCCGGCTTCTATCTGCCGCAGGGATGGAAGGACGTCGCGCCTTACATCGTGCTGCTCGCAGTGCTGCTGCTCAAGCCCGAGGGCCTGTTCGGCCTTCATGTCCGCAAGAAGGTTTGAGGGGTAACACATGCGGTTTCTCTTCAAGACCGACTATGAAGACGACATCAGGTTGTTTCCGCATTCCGGCTATCTCTATTCCTACGGCCTGCTGCTGGCGGTGCTGCTGATCGCGCCCCACGTGCTCTCAAGCTATCTGATGAGCCAGCTGGTCTTCGTCTGCATCTATGCGACCGTCGGCGTCGGGCTGTTGATCCTGACCGGCTTCACCGGACAGGCCTCGCTCGGCCATGCCGCGTTTCTGGCGATCGGTGCCTACACGGCGGCCTATCTGCAGCAGTTCAACGTGCCGTTTCCGGTCTATTTCCTCGCGGCGGGGCTGTTGACCGGCGTGGTCGGCGCGCTGGTCGGATTTCCGGCGCTGCGGCTGCAGGGCATCTATCTCGTGATCGCGACGATCTCGTTTGCCTTCATCGTCGAGGAAATCCTGGCGCGCTGGGAAAGCGTGACCCACGGCAATGAGGGCATGCGGGTCAAGACCATTCAGCTGCTCGGCACCACGGTGTCGCGCGACGGCCCGACCTTCTACTATCTGTGTCTCGCGGTGCTGGTGCTGACCATCGTCGGCACGCTCAACCTGCTGCGCTCGCCGACCGGGCGCGCCTTTGTCGCGATCCGCGACAGCGAGACCGCGGCGCGCAGCATGGGCATCAACGTCGCGCTCTACAAGGTGAAGTCGTTCGCGATCTCGGCGGCGATCACCGGCTTTGCCGGCGTGCTGTTCGCCCACAAGCTGTCCTTCATCTCGCCCGAGATGTTCACTTTGCAGCTCTCGATCGAGTTTATCATCGTGATCCTGATCGGCGGCACCTTCAGCCTGCACGGCGCGGTGCTGGGCGCGATCTTCCTGGTCATGATCGATCCGTTCCTGACCTATCTGAAGGACGACATGCCCGGCGTGATCAGCGGCGTCGCTGCCACGCTCGGCGCCGGCGCGGAACGCGTGGGCCACATCCAGGATGCGGTCGCGGCGTTTGCCTCGGCCAACGGCCTGAAGGGCGCGATCTACGGCATCATCATCGTGGTGTTCGTGTTGTTCGAGCCACTCGGACTCTATGGCCGCTGGCTCAAGATCAAACTCTTCTTCCAGCTGTTCCCGCTGTACAAGCGCGCGACCTTCAAGCGGCAGAAGATCTACGTGAAATCGGAGCGGAACCGATGAGCTATTTCCGCGCCGAGAACCTGTCCCTGCATTTCGGCGGCCTCAAGGCCGTCGATGCGGTCAGCTTCGCGGTCGAGAAGGGCGAGATCCTCTCGATCATCGGGCCCAATGGCGCCGGCAAGAGCTCGATCTTCAACCTGATCTCGCGGATCTATCCGCCGACCTCGGGCAAGATCTTCTTCGAGGATCAGGACATCACCCAGCAGCCGGCCTACGACATCGCCAGGCTCGGCATCGCGCGCACCTTCCAGAACATCGAGCTGTTCGAGAATGCGACCGTGCTGAGCAATCTCCTGGTCGGCCGCCATCGCCATTCCACCACCCGGCTCTGGCAGGAGCTGTTGTTCCTGCCGAGCGTCCGGGCCGGCGAGAAGGCGCATCGCCGCCGGGTCGAGCAGGTGATCGAATTCCTCGATCTCGAGCCCTACCGCGACAAGCTGATCTCGGGGCTGCCCTACGGCGTGCGCAAGGTGATCGAGCTGGCGCGGGCGCTGTGTTCGGAGCCGAAGCTGATCCTGCTCGACGAGCCGTCGTCCGGCCTCAACGTCGAGGAGACCGACGACATGTCGTTCTGGATCCGCGACATGAAGAGCGAGCTCGGCATCACCGTCTTGATGGTCGAGCACGACATGACGCTGGTCAACCGGGTCTCCGACCGCGTCATCGCGCTGAACTACGGCCGTGTGCTGGCGATGGGCTCGCCGTCCGAGGTGCAGCACCATCCCGACGTCGTCGCAGCGTATCTCGGCGCATGAGGATGATGCCATGAGCGCAGCAGACATCATCCTGAAACTCTCCAACATCGAGAGCTATTACGGGCCGATCATGGCGATCCGCGGCATCAGCCTCGAGGTGCCGCGCGGCCGGATCGTGACGCTGCTCGGTGCCAACGGCGCCGGCAAGACCACGGTGCTGAAGACGATCTCCGGCATCCTCGATCCGCAGAAAGGGTCGATCGAATTCCTGGGCAAGCCGATCCAGCGCATGGAGGCCGACCGGATTGTGCGGCTCGGCCTCAGCCACGTGCCGGAGGGACGCGAGGTGTTTCCGTTCCTGTCGGTGCGTGAAAACCTGATGATGGGCGCCTTTCTGCGCAAGGACCGCGACGGTGTGGCGCAGGACCTCGAACGCGTCTACGGCTATTTTCCACGGCTGAAGGAGCGGCTCGGCCAGCCGGCCGGACAGCTTTCGGGCGGCGAGCAGCAGATGCTTGCGATCGGGCGGGCGCTGATGAACCGGCCGACCTTGCTGCTGCTGGACGAGCCGTCGCTTGGACTGTCGCCGATCCTGGTGAAGGAGATATTCACGATCATCCGACGCGTCAATGAGGAGCAGGGCATGTCGATCCTGCTGGTCGAGCAGAATGCCAAGATCGCGCTGGAGACGGCGCATTACGGCTATGTGCTGGAGATCGGCCGCGTCGTCATGAACGACACCTGCGAACGGCTGTTGAATTCGCCCGATATCCAGGAGTTCTACCTCGGCGCCAAGGAAGCGGGTGCGCGGGGCGAGCGGCGCTGGAAAAAGAAGAAGACGTGGCGCTGAGAGGTAAGGCTGCCGCAGACGAAGGTTGGCGTCGACTAAAGTTGGCCGAGGAAGGTTTGGCGCTGAGAGCGAGTTGGAGCTAGATTTCGGGCCTGCTTCGCGAACAAGACCGGCCTTCGAGCCGGCGGGTGAGGCAAGCGGCAGAGGAGGGAGCGCGCATGGCAGGACCAGCGGTGCTGACGGTTGCCGACACGATCGCGAGGAGCTTTCTGCTCGCGGTGCAGACGCGTGGCGAGCGGCCCGCGATCCGCGAAAAGAAGTTCGGCATCTGGCAGCCGACCAGCTGGCGCGAATGGCTGCAGATATCCAGGGACATCGCCTTCGGCCTGCATGCGACCGGCTTCCGCCCCGGCGACGTCGCCTCGATCATCGCCAACGCGGTGCCGGAGTGGGTTTATGCCGACATGGGCATCCTGTGCGCCGGCGGCGTGTCCTCTGGCATCTATCCGACCGATTCGGCGACGCAGGTCGAATACCTGGTCAATGATTCCCGGACGCGGGTGATGTTCGTCGAGGACGAGGAGCAGCTCGACAAGGTGCTGACCTGCCGGTCGCGCTGTCCGACGCTGGAAAAAATTGTCGTGTTCGACATGGAGGGCCTCTCCGGATTCTCCGATCCGATGGTGCTGTCGCTCGCCGAATTCACGGCGCTCGGCCGCAATCATGCGCAGGGCAATGATGCCTTGTGGGATGAGATGACCGGCAGCCGCACCGCCTCCGATCTCGCGATCCTGGTCTACACCTCGGGCACCACAGGCCCGCCCAAGGGCGCGATGCATTCCAACCGCAGCGTCACGCACCAGATGCGCCACGCCAATGATCTCTACCCCTCGACCGACAGCGAGGAGCGGCTGGTGTTCCTGCCGCTCTGCCATGTCGCCGAGCGGGTCGGCGGCTACTACATCTCGCTGGCGCTGGGTTCGGTGATGAATTTTGCCGAGAGCCCGGAGACGGTGCCGGACAATCTGCGCGAGGTGCAGCCGACTGCATTCCTTGCGGTGCCCAGGATCTGGGAGAAGTTCTACTCCGGGATTACCATCGCGCTGAAGGACGCGACCCCGTTCCAGAACTGGATGTATGCCCGCGCGCTTGCGATCGGTAACCGGATGACCGAGTGCCGGCTGCAGGGCGAGACGCCGCCGCTGTCGCTGCGGCTCGCCAACCGCGCCGCCTACTGGCTGGTGTTCCGCAACATCCGCCGCATGCTCGGGCTCGACCGCTGCCGGATCGCACTCACAGGCGCGGCGCCGATCTCGCCGGATCTGATCCGCTGGTATCTCGCGCTCGGCATCGACATGCGCGAGGTCTATGGCCAGACCGAGAATTGCGGCGTCGCGACCATGATGCCGGCGGAGCGCATCAAGCTCGGCTCGGTCGGCAAGGCCGCGCCCTGGGGCGAGGTCATGATCTGCCCGAAGGGCGAGATCCTGATCAAGGGCGACTTCCTGTTCATGGGCTATCTCAACCAGCCGGAGAAGACCGCCGAGACGATCGACGCCAAAGGCTGGCTGCACACCGGCGACGTCGGTGCGATCGACAATGAAGGCTATGTGAAGATCACCGACCGGATGAAGGACATCATCATCACCTCCGGCGGCAAGAACATCACCCCGTCCGAGATCGAGAACCAGCTGAAATTCTCGCCTTACGTTTCCGATGCGGTCGTGATCGGCGACAAGCGGCCGTATCTCACGTGCCTGATCATGATCGATCAGGAGAACGTCGAGAAATACGCCCAGGACCAGGACATCCCCTTCACCAACTACGCGAGCCTGTGCCGTGCCCGCGAGATCCAGGACCTGATCCAGCGCGAGGTCGAGGCGGTCAACGCCAAGTTCGCGCGCGTCGAGACCATCAAGAGATTCTACCTGATCGAGCGCCAGCTCACGCCCGAGGACGAGGAACTGACGCCGACCATGAAGCTGAAGCGCAATTTCGTGAACAAGCGCTACGCGGCCGAGATCGACGCCATGTATGGCGCGCGGGCGGTGGCATAGCCAACGACGAGGAAATTGGCGAAGGAGCGAGCAGGCCCGACCCTTCGCTCAACATGGGCCATGTAAGGAGGAGACTGCAATGTCGAAATCGCTGAAGGCGCTGGGCCTTGCGGTGAGCGCGCTGGCGCTGACCTGTCTGCCGGCCGCAGCCCAGACCAAGGTCACCAATGAAGGCATCTCGCCGACCGAGATCGTGATCGGAACGCATCAGGATTTGTCCGGCCCGATCAAGGTCTGGGGCGTTCCGGTGTCCAACGGCATGAAGATGGCCGTTGAGGAAATCAACGCCAGCGGCGGCATCAACGGCCGCAAGATCAAGATGATCCTGGAGGACAACGGCTACGACCCGAAGAAGGCCGTGCTGGCCTCGCAAAAGATGGTCGAGCGCGACAAGGTCTTCGCGATGATCGGTCCGATGGGCTCGCCGACCGTGCTCGCCGCGCAGGACATCCTGTTCGATGCCGGCGTGCTGCAGCTGTTCCCGCTGACCGCCGCCGAATTCACCTTCAAGTTCGATCCCGCCAAGCCGCAGGAGCGGCTGAAGTTCAACAACCTGCTGCCCTATGTCGAGAGCACGCGCGCCGCGATCAAATACATGATGGAGTGGAAGAACTTCAAGAAGCCCTGCATCATGCACCAGGACGACGAGTACGGTAAGAACGTGCTCGACGGCTTCACCCAGCAGCTCGGCGCGATGAAGGTGCAGCCGGCCTCGGTCACGAGCTACAAGCGCGGCGCCTCCGACTTCTCGGCGCAGGTCGCCAAGATGAAGTCCGACGGCTGCGATCTCGTCGTGCTCGGCACCGTGATCCGCGAGACCATCGGCGCGATGAACGAGGCGAAGAAGCTCGGCTGGGACGTCACCTTCCTCGGCGCCACGCCGACCAACGTGCTCGAAGTGCCGGCGCTCGGCAAGGAAGCCGTCGAAGGCCTCTACGCAGCGTCGGGCTTCGAGATTCCCTACGAGGACACGGCCAAGGGCAAGGTGAAGGACTGGCTGGTCAACTACAAGAAGATGTTCAACAGCGAGGCCAACACGCAGGCGATCATCGGCTACAACGCGGTGATGACCTTCGCGTTCTACGCGCAGAAGGCGGGCAAGGATCTCACCGGCCAGAAGATGCTCGACGCGCTGGAGTCAGGCGACAAGTTCCTCGACATCTTCAGCTCGCCGCCGACCAAGTTCTCCAAGACCGATCATCTCGCCAACACCATCACCCAGGTGCAGCAGGTCAAGGGCGGTCGCTGGGTGCTGGTGAAGGACAATTTGATGTTCTGAGGGTAGGCGCTCCTCTCGATTCAGTCGTCATTGCGAGGAGCGAAGCGACAAAGCAATCCACCTTTCCGCGGAAGGATGGATTGCTTCGCTTCGCTCGCAATGACGGAAACTATGTCTGGCGATCTCTCAGTTCACCGCCGCCGTCGGCCGCCACGCGGCCTCGATGACGAGCGGCGCATCGACATAACGGCTGACACCGTTGTGGTCGATCACGAAGGTCGGCCGAAAGCGCCTGATGTCGGCATCCTCGATCATCGCCATGCGGCGGTTGTCGAGCGTCAGCCAGTGGCCGTCGAGCCGCGCCGCGACCACGGCATGATCCTCGCCACCGAGCAGGTCATGCATGACGACGATGCGCAAATCTTCCGGCGCGACGCCGGCCTTGCCGAGCGCCACGAATTTCGCGATCGCATAGTCTTCGCAATCGCCGCTTCCTCGAGCAAACGTGGCGAGCGGCGTGGCCCAGACGTCGGGCTCGCCATAAGTCGCGAGATCGCTGCCCGGGCGGATCGCCAGATTGATCGCGCGGTTGATCTCGCCGAGACGGGCGCGGCCGGTGCGCGCGCGTCCGGCATCGACGATCGCCAGGAATCGCAACGCCTCCGGCGACGCACACCCCGCGCGGTCGCTCTCGCAGGCTGCGAGCTGCACCAATTCGTCGGCAAGCTGGCGCTGCACGCCGAGCCATTTGTCGCGCAGGCCGCCGTCGGCAAGCAGGCTGGTCGACAGGCCGAACGGCTCGGTCGACTTTCTGAGCAGTGTCGCCGGGCCGGGCGAAAGCACCGAGGCGGCATTGAGCTCGGCAATTGGCCCGGCCAAGGCCAAGCCGAAGCCCAGCATGATGGCGCGCAGCGCAAACGAGCGAAGCGAGTTACCCATGTGACACCCCCTGTCCGCTCATCGACCGGTGGATACTGCACCGCGCACGCGACCGGATCGTTTCATGCCGACAGCATGGCAACGATCCCTTCGAATCGACTTAAGATGTGGGGAAACCGGGCAGGAGGCTAAAGGGCGTCTGCTCCGGGTCCCGAAAACTTTACTGGTTTGTGAAACGAACCGGCGAACCTTTTTCCACCGCAAAACGCCTCATCCTTGCCTTCTGGTTAACCCGGCCGGTCCGCGCACGGGATAGCTGCGATTTGTAAGCCAGGTCACAGCTTTAGCCGGAAAATTGGGGTCAAATGCCCTCTCGGGGCTCCGGGGAAATAAAGGCAAGTAGAGAAATGCCAGTCAATACCACGAATACGTGGCGCAGTACCCATCTTGGCTCGAATCCCATCTCATGGTACCGTCAGATCAGTCTGAACTACACGACTCATGACAGCGTGAGCCAAGTCACACCCAGTCAAACCGCGCGATCAGAGCACCTTGCGAAAGCACAGGATGGTTTCGCGAAGCTTTATCCGATGATATGCAGGCGTAATCATCTGGATATTCTACCAATATTAACCTTCGTGCGGTGATCCGCAGTGAACTTTGTCGAGAAATTCGACGGCTATTTGCCGAACACGGACGCTTATGCCCGTGGATCGGTGCATGTCGACAGCGTTTCCACGCACGCTCCGCCCGGCGCGATCACCGTCGACGACGGGCAATTGCTGTTCACCGGCGACTTCAAGCGGGCCGGGCTCGATCTCGTCATCTCGAAGGACGACCGGGAACTCGTCCTGCACGACTACTTCAAGGGCGAGAAACACGCGGCCCTGGCGTCGCCTGAAGGCGCGCATCTCACCGGCGACCTCGTCAAGGCGCTCACCGGCCACACCCAATATGCCCAGGCCGGCGGCGCGGTGGAACCGGCGAAGGTCATCGGCCATGTCACCAAGCTGGCGGGCAACGCCACCGCAATCCGCAACGGCGTCTCGATGGTCCTGAACCAGGGCGACAACGTCAACAAGGGTGACGTGGTTCAGTCCGGCAGCGACTCGACGCTCGGCATCACCTTCATCGACGGCACCGTGTTCGGTCTCGGGCCGAACGCCAAGATGGTGCTGAACGAGATGATCTACGACCCGAACGGGTCGAGCAATTCGTCGTTGATGAGCCTCGTCTCGGGCACCATCTCGTTCGTTGCCGGCGCGACTGCCAAGCATGGCGACATGAAGGTCGATACGCCGGTCGCGACCATGGGCATCCGCGGCACCGCGGTGCTGGTCGAGATCGATTTCGACGTCCAGGGCACGGGTGGTGTGCCGCCGGCCAAATTTCAGGTGCTGGTCGAGCCCGACGGCGCCACCGGCTCCTACATCCTGTTCGACAAGACGACGCTCAATCCGATCGCAACCGTCGATCAGGCCGGCACCCAGACCATCGTCAACGGCCAGGGCAGCGTCAGCTTCGTCTCGTCGGCGCAACTGTCGACCGATGCGCAGAAGCTGATCTCCGACGTCTTCGCGCTGAAGTTCACCGACAATTCGAATCCCAACACCAAGCTCACGACGAACTTCACGGACAGCGTCGTCCCGGTCACGATCGGCCTGAAGCTCGCGACCGGCGACGCCTTCGTGCCGATCAACTTTCTGCTGGGGTTGACCAACAATTCCGGATCGCAGGCCGCTGCCCCCAAGTCCGACCACATCGCCGGGGCGCCGCATGTCGTGACACAGAATGCGGCGTTCAGCGAACAGGCCGGGCAGACCCATAGCGGACTGCCCGACACGGTGAGCGGCCAGATCACGTGGGTGGATGTCAACCTCGGCGACAAGCCGACTGCAACGATCAACTTCAGCTCGTTCAGCTACCACGACGCCAGCGGCAACGACGTCACCTCGTCGCTGACGGCGGCGGAACAGGCGGCCATCGCGGCCGTCGAGGTCCCGGTGCTGCTCGACCCCAATCCGCTGAACAACAACATCGGCTCGGCGACCTGGACCTACAGCCTTGCCGACGGCGCCTTCGACTTCCTCGCCGCCGGCGAAACGCTGACGCTCACCTATATGGTGCGTGTCGATAACAACTACGCGCTGAGCAACGAGACCGCGTTCAAGACCATCACCATCACGATCACCGGCACCAACGACACGCCGGTCGTGACGTCCTCGGCACAGGTCGGTTCGATCACCGAACTGCCATGGACGACGAATTCCGCCGTGCACGATACGGCGCATGGCACGGTGACGTTTACCGATGCGGATTTGACCGACACGCACACGGTCGCCATCACCGGCGTCGCGGCGACCGGCTTCACTGGCGGAATTCCCAACCCGGCCACCATGCTGAGCTGGCTGTCGCTGGGCGCACTGACCGATTCGACCGACGGCATGACGGGATCGCGCTCCTGGACGTTCTCGGCCGCCGACAAGAGTTTCGATTATCTCGCCGCCGGCGAGACGCTGACGCTGATCTACACGGTCCAGATCGACGACCATCATGGTGGCGTCGTCACGGTCCCGATCACGATCACGATCGTCGGCACCGACGACAGGCCGGTGATCACCTCGCCGACCCAGGCAGCCGCCATCACCGAGGCCGAGGGCGTAACCGGTTCGGCGAATTCCGATACCGCGTTCGGCACCGTGACCTTCACCGATGCCGATCTCAGCGACACCCACAGCATCACCGTGGCCAGTGTCACCGAAACGGGCGTGACCACCGGGCTCCCCGATCAGGCGACGATCCTGAGCTGGCTCTCGCTCGGCACGCTGAAGGACACGACCGGCGGCGTGGCCGGATCCAATGCCTGGACGTTCTCGGCCGCCGACAAGAATTTCGACTATCTGGCGGCCGGCGAGAAGCTGACGCTGACCTACCTGATCCAGGTCGACGACCACCATGGCGGCGTCGTCACCCAGCCGGTCACGATCACCATCACCGGCACCAATGACACCCCGACATTCGCGTCGGAGCCGTCGACCACCTCGGTGCCCGAGGCGATCGGCGAGACCGGCTCGACCAAGCCGGACGTGGCTCAAGGCGTGGTGGCGTTTGCCGACGTCGATCTCAGCGACACCCATACCGTGTCCATCACCGGTGTCGCGGAATCCGGCACGACCAGCGGCCTGCCGGAGGACCAGTCCACGGTGCTGAACTGGCTCTCGCTGGGGGCGCTGACGGATTCGACCGGCCGTGTGAACGGATCGCAGGCCTGGACCTTCTCGGCCGCGGACCAGAATTTCGACTATCTCGCCGCCGGCGAGACGCTGACGCTGACCTACACAGTCAAGATCGACGACCATCATGGCGGCGTGATCAGCCAACCGGTGACGATCACGATCGTCGGCAGCAATGACGCACCCACCGTCACGTCGGCGCCGCAGACCGCCACCATTCCCGAGCAGCCCGACACGACGGGTTCATCCAAGCCGGACGTCGCATCGGGCGTGGTGGGATTTGCCGATGTCGATCTCAGCGATAATCACACCGTATCCATCACCGGCGTGATCGAATCCGGGGCGACCGCGGGCCTGCCCGAGGACCAGTCCACGATCCTGAACTGGCTTTCGCTGGGGACGCTGACGGATTCGACCGGTCATGTGAACGGATCACAGGCCTGGACCTTCTCGGCCGCGGACCAGAATTTCGACTATCTCGCCGCAGGCGAGACGCTGACGCTGACCTACACGATCCAGATCGACGACCATCATGGCGGCGTCATCACCCAGCCCGTGACGATCACGATCAACGGCGCCAACGACGCACCCACGCTCGCCGACGTCAATGCCGGCACGCTCACCGACACCGCTGCTAACGACACGTTCAGCCCGCTCACCGGCGCGCTGCACGGCCATGACGTTGACGACGGCGAGACGGCGACGCTGACCTATGCCGCCCTCAATTCGGACCACGTCGCGGTCAACTCCTCGATCGCGGGCCTCTACGGCTCGCTTACGGTCAACGCCGACGGCACCTACAGCTATGTTCCCGACGCCGCCGCGATCAACGCGCTGGCCAAGGGCACCTATGCCGACACGTTCACCGTCGAGACCATCGATGCCCATGGCGCGACCGGGACTGCGACGCTGACGGTCGATGTCGTCGGCGCCAACGACGCGCCGGTGATCCATGCTGACAACATCAGCATCACCGATAATCCCAACGGGACCGAAACGATCTCCGGCTTGACGGTCACGGATGTGGATGCCGGCGCCAACGAGAACTTCACCCTGGCGGCCGCGACCAACCCCGGATCGGGCAGCAGCGTCGCGCCGCCAGCGTTGGTCGGCCATCTCCCGGATATCAACACCGCGCTCGGGTCGCCCGGCCTTGTCTACAATCCGGGCCAGACCCCGCCGGCGACCGACAAGATCGCGCTCTCCGTGACCGACGGCCACGGCGCGAGCGATACGGTCAACCTGATCTTCAACGTCCAGCAAAATCCGCCCCAGCCGGTGACGCTGACGGGCACCAGCGACAAGGACGTGTTCTTCGGATCGGGCTATCAGGACAAGTTCGTGTTTGCGCCGAACTTCAATCACGACACGATCCTGAACTTTACGCCGGGCCAGGACCAGATCGACCTGTCCACGGTCGTCTCGACAAGCACCTTCAGCAGCTGGTTCGATCAGCATGCGACGACGTCGCCGACGAATTCGGCGGATACGCTGATCACGGTCGACAGTGCAGACACGATCACGTTGCACAATGTCTCGAAGGCGAGTTTGCATCAGAGCGATTTCATCATTCATTATACCTGATGGGCGTCGGCCTCCTGAAAAAGGCCGGCTGGATCCTGCATTGCGCAACGTCTGCTCGATTGGAACAACTCTCCGCGCGTGATATCCAGACGGTATGAGACGGCTGAAGGCGATACGAAGGTGGTTCGGACGGCGCTTCGGCTATGCGCGGCTGGCCTGCGTGGCGCTGTTGATCGGCATTGCCGCGCTGCGGATCGCGGATCCGGCTCCGATTCAGGAGCTTCGCGTCAGGACGTTCGACACATTCCAGGTGATCGAACCCCGCCAGAAGACCGCGCGGCCCGTCACCATCGTCGATATCGACGAAAAGAGCCTCGCCGATCCCCGGCTCGGGCAATGGCCGTGGCCGCGGACGCGGCTCGCCGACATCGTCATCAATCTCACCCGGCTCGGCGCCGTGGTGATCGCGTTCGACGCGGTGTTCTCCGAGCCCGACCGTCTCAACCCCGATATCGCGGCCGATACGTTCAGCAGCCTCGACGAGGAGATGCGCGCCAGGCTGCGGCAGCTGCCGAGCAACGACAGCATCCTGGCCGACGCCATCAAGAACTCGCGTGTGGTGCTCGGCGAGTCCGGCGGCCCCAACGTGCGCGCCGACCTCAACGAAAAGCTGCCGGTCACCGGGCTTGCGATGCTCGGCGAGGAGCCGCAGAGCTTCATGTTCCAGTTTCCGGGATTGTTGCGCAACGTTCCGGTGCTCGAGGAGGCCGCGGCCGGGCGAGGCCTGTTCACGATCAGGCCGGAACGCGACGGCATCGTCAGGCGGGTGCCGATGATGATGGTCGCGCAGGGCATCACCATGCCGTCGCTGACCTTCGAAATGCTGCGGGTGGCGGGCGGTTCGGGCACCATCCTGATCAAGGCCGACAAGGCCGGCATCAAGAGCCTCGGTATCAAGGGCTTTGCGATCCCGACCGACCTCTATGGCCAGCTCTGGATCCACTACGCACGCCGTGACCCCTCGATCTACGTCTCGGCCGTCGACGTGCTGGACGGGCGGGTGCCGCCCGACAGGATCGCCGGCAAGCTGATCCTGATCGGCACCTCCTCGGTCGGGCTCAACGACATCAAGACCACGCCGGTGACACCGGCGATGCCCGGGGTCGAGGTTCACGCCCAGGTGCTGGAGAGCGCGCTGACCGGCGACGTGGTTTCGCAACCGAACTACGGCATCGGCATCGAGTTCTTCGCCGCGCTGATCATGGGGCTGCTGGTCATCGCCTTCGCGCCGAAGTTCGGTCCGATCACGCTGGTCGTCGTTGGCGGGATGTTCGCCTCGGTGCTGACCGGCACATCCTGGTATTTCTATTCCCAGCATCGGCTCCTGATCGATTTTACCTATCCGCTGATGTCGACCACGGCGATCTACCTCACGCTGATCTTCTCCGCCTTCGTGCGCGAACAGCAGCAGCGCCGGCAGATCAGATCGCAATTCGTGCAGTACATGTCGCCCGCGCTGGTCGAGCAGCTGGCGCAGTCGCCGGAGCGGCTCGTGCTCGGCGGCGAAGAGCGCGAGATGACCATCATGTTCTCGGACATGCGCGGCTTCACCTCGATCTCGGAAACCTACAAGCGCGATCCGCAGGGCCTCACGGCGCTGATGAACCGTTTCCTCACGCCGCTCACCAACGCGATCCTCGCCCGCAAAGGCTATATCGACAAATATATGGGCGACGCCATCATGGCGTTCTGGAACGCGCCGCTCGACGACAAGCAGCACCAGCTCAACGCCTGCGACGCCGCGCTTGACATGCTGGAGCACGTCGGCGACCTCAACCGCAAGCGCGAACAGGAAGCGCAGGACGGTGGCCACGTCTATGTGCCGCTCAACATCGGCGTCGGCCTCAACACCGGCACCTGCGTGGTCGGCAATATGGGGTCTGATCTCAAGTTCAATTATTCGGTGCTCGGCGACAGCGTCAATCTGGCGGCGCGGCTGGAGGGGCAGTCCAAGGAATACGGCTTCCCGATCATCGTGGGATCGAAGACCGCGCTCGCGGTGAAGGAGAAGTTCGCGATCCTCGAACTCGACTTCATCATGGTGAAGGGCAAGAAGGAGCCCGAGGTGATCTATGCGATCGCCGGCCGCGAGGACGTGGCCGGTTCTGGCCGCTTCCAGCGGCTGCGCAACCTGACCATCGAGATGCTCGCCTGCTACCGCGGCCGCGACTGGGACGGCGCGCTCGCCGCGATAGAGCGTGGCCGCAAGACCGACGAGGCGCAGACGCTGCAATATCTCTACCGCCTCTATGAGGCGCGCATCCGCGCCTTCCAGAACGAGCCCCCGCCGGACGATTGGGACGGCGCCTTTGCGTTGACGACGAAATAGGCGCCGCAAACGCAGTGTCGTCCCGGCTGACGACGAAATGGGCGCCACAAATCCGGTGTCGTCCCGGCGAAGGCCGGGACTCATATGCCGTGGCCGGCGTAGTGGGCAAGCGGCCAGACGGCTTTCTAACAACACCCATTCGTGGTTATGGGTCCCGGCCTTCGCCGGGACGACGAGAGACCTACTCCAGACCGATCTGCGTCAGATCCTGGAACCAGTGCTGCGCCTGCACGAAGGTTTTCACCTTCGGCGACAGCGCGTGCGGATTGGTGTCGTGCACCACCCACACCAGCGCAGCATCGTCGACGATCAGCGCGTGCGCCTGCGCCAGCAGCGCATCCTGTTTCGCGCTGTCGAAGGTCTGTTTGGCCTCGTCGATCAGCGCGTCGACCTTCGGATTCTTGTAGCCGCCCCAGTTAACGCCTGTCGGCGCCACCTGGCCGGAATGGAAGAACCGCACGATGGCGTAGAGCGGATCCGAGGTGACATAGGCGATGTTGTTGGCGGTGATGCCGGCGTTCATCTCGTCGGCCGCGCCCTTGCGCCAGTGCGAATAGAGTGTCTCGAGCTCGACGACCTTGAAGTCAATATCGATGCCGATCTCCTTGAAACTCTGCTGCAGGAATTCGTTCATCGGCAGCGACAGCATCTGCCCGGTGCCACCCTGGGCGATGATGAAGGTGGTCTTCAGCGGCTTGTCCTTTGAATAGCCGGCTTCCTCCACCAGCTTTTTGGCGGCCGCGAGGTCGTATTTCAGTTCGAAGCTCGGCTTGCCGAACCACGGGCTCGACGGGTCGACCTGGCCCTTGGCCGGCTTGGCCAGGCCGTTCATCAGGCCAACCACCGCATCGCGGTCGATCGCGAGGTTGAGTGCCTTGCGCAGGCGGATGTCGGTCCAGGGCGAACCCGGCAGCACGCTCAAGTGATAATTCCAGACATGCGGCGTCACGTTGTCGACGATCCTCATGCCGGCGGCCTTCAGCTGCGGCACGGCGTCGGGCGCCGGTGTTTCGATCAGGTCGACCTGGCCGGCCAGCAGCGCGTTGGTGCGGGTCAGCGCCTCCGGCATCGGGATCAGGATCATCTTGTCGACCTTCGCCAGCCGCTTCTTGTCCCAATAGTCCGGGTTCTTGGTCAGCTCGGCGAGCTCGCGCGGCACCAGCTTGGTCAGCTTGAACGGGCCGGTGCCGGAGGGCTGGCTGGCGAACTTGTCCCAGTCCCTGCCGAGCTTCTCATATTGCGCGGGGCTCGAGACCAGGAACCAGAGCATCTGGTAGGGGAAAAAGGAGTCGACCGTCTTGGTGGTGATCTCGATGGTCTGGTCGTCGATCTTGGCGTAGCTCGCGACCGAGGGCAGTCGGGTCTTGACCTGCGCGCTTTGCCGCTTGTCGAATTGCGGTGCCTTGTCGTTCAGCACCTTGTCGAGATTCCAGATCACCGCGTCGGCGTTGAAGTCGCTGCCGTCGTGGAATTTCACGCCCTTGCGCAGGGTGAAGCGCCACTTGGTCTTGTCGTTGTCATCGACCTTCCATTCGGTCGCAAGCCCGGGCACCAGTTTTCCCGGCCGGTCGGCCACGTCCATCTCCCAGGCCACCAGCGGATCGTAGATCGTGTAGGCCGTGAACTGATAGGCGCCGGCGCCGCGATCGGGCTGGCCGGTCGTCAGCGGAATGTCGGCCATCGAAATGCCGTAGCGCACAATGGACTCTGCTCGCGCCGAGGTGGCCGGCCAGCCCGCGGTCAGGGCGAGCGCCATTGCCGCCGTCAGGATCGAATTGCGCGCGCGCATATGAAGGCTCCGTTGGTGGGAAGTCGGGGCCAAATCCTGCAAGCATGATGCCAGAATAGGCATCTTCGCACGGTTGGGGCGCGAGGTGGGAAGAAATGACGCGCCCAGCGGTTATTTGCTGAAGAACTATTCCTCTTGGCACAGGCATTGCATACGCTTGCCCAAGAAATAATCACTAAAACGTCACCAGACTTCGAAGGGTTGCTCAGATGCGTAACAGGAAGACCAATGCGACGGCGATCATGCTGGCGCTTGCGATCGCCAACTGTGTGCCGGCGATCGCCAGCGCCGAGACCGTGCTGCGCATTGGCATGACGGCTGCCGATATTCCGCGCACGCTCGGGCAGCCCGACCAGGGTTTTGAGGGCAACCGTTTCACCGGGCTCACGATGTACGACGCGCTGACGATGTGGGACCTGTCGTCGTCGGACAAGGCGAGCGCGATGATCCCGGGCCTCGCCACCGAGTGGAAGGTTGACGATGCCGACAAGACCAAGTGGGTCTTCAAGCTGCGTCCCGGCGTCAGCTTTCACGACGGCTCACCGTTCAATGCTGACGCCGTGGTCTGGAACGTCGACAAGGTGCTGAAGCAGGACGCGCCGCAATACGATGCGAGCCAGGTCGGCGTTACCGCCTCGCGCATGCCGACCTTGGTCTCCGCGCGCAAGATCGACGACATGACGGTGGAGCTGACCACCAAGGAGCCGGACAGCTTCCTGCCGATCAACCTCACCAATATGTTCATGGCGAGCCCGGCCAAGTGGCAACAATTCTACGACAAGGCCGAAGGTGCCGACGCCAAGGCGAAGTCGCAGGCCGCATGGGCCGCGTTCGCCAAGGACGCTTCGGGCACCGGCCCCTGGAAGATGTCGAGCTTCACCCCGCGCGAGCGGCTTGAGCTCGTGAAGAACGAGAACTACTGGGACAAGGCCCGCGTGCCGAAGACCGACAAGATGGTGCTGTTGCCGATGCCCGAGGCCAACGCGCGCACTGCGGCGCTGCTGTCGGGGCAGGTGAACTGGATCGAGGCGCCGGCGCCCGACGCGCTGCCCGAAATCAAGCAGCGTGGCTTCAATCTCTATTCCAATGAGGAGCCGCATGTCTGGCCGTGGCAGTTCTCCCGCGTCGAGGGCTCGCCGTGGAATGACATCCGCGTCCGCAAGGCCGCCAATCTCTGTGTTGATCGCGAAGGGCTGCGTGACGGCCTGCTCGCGGGGCTGATGGTGCCGGCCACCGGCACGTTCGAGCCCGGCCATCCCTGGCGCGGCAACCCGACCTTCCAGATCAAATACGACAAGCCGGCCGCGCAGAAGCTGATGCAGGAGGCCGGCTTCGGTCCGAACAAGAAGCTGACGGTCAAGATCCAGACCTCGGCGTCGGGTTCGGGCCAGATGCTGCCGCTGCCGATGAACGAGTATCTGCAACAGGCTCTGGCCGAGTGCTACTTCGATGTGCAGCTCGACGTCATTGAGTGGAATACGCTGTTCACCAACTGGCGGCGCGGCGCCAAGGATCCGTCGGCCAACGGATCGAACGCGACCAACGTCACCTATGCGGCGATGGATCCGTTCTTCGCGCTGGTGCGCTTCCTGCAATCGGGCATGGCGCCGCCGGTCTCGAACAATTGGGGTTTCATCAACAATCCGAAGTTCGACGAACTGGTGAAGAAGGCCCGCCAGACCTTCGAACCGGCGGCGCGCGATGCTGCGCTCGCCGAACTGCACGCCGCCTCGGTCGATGATGCGGCGTTCCTGTACGTCGCTCACGACGTTGCGCCGCGTGCGATGAGCCCGAAGGTCAAGGGCTTTGTGCAGCCGAAGAGCTGGTTCGTCGACTTCTCGCCGGTCTCGGTTGTGCCGTGAGATAACCCGCGGCGCTCTTGGGTACCCTCTCCCCTTGTGGGAGAGGGTGGCTTCGCGAGAGCAAAGCCGAGTGAGGGGTTGTCTCCGCGGGCACTCCTCGCTGAAATGAAATGACTGTATCCGCGGATAGAACCCCTCATCCGGCGCGCTCTGCGCGCCACCTTCTCCCACAAGGGGAGAAGGAAGAAAGAACCCAACGTGCTCGCCTATACGTCCAGACGGATCGTCTACGTCATTCCGATCGTGCTCAGCGTTGCGCTGGTGTGCTTCCTCTTGGTGCACATCACGCCCGGCGATCCTCTGGTCGCGGTGCTGCCGGCTGACGCCTCGCAGGAGCTCGCCGCGCAATTGCGCAGCGCTTACGGCTTCGATCGCCCATTGCCGGTGCAATTCGGTCTGTGGCTATGGCGCGCGATCCATGGCGATCTCGGCAATTCGATCGCCACGGGACGGCCGGTGCTGTCGGAAGTGATGCGCGCGGTCGGCAACACCGTGATGCTGGCGATTGCGGCCGCGATGATCGGCTTCACGCTCGGCCTGCTGTTCGGGCTGATCGCCGGCTATTTCCGCGACACCTGGGTCGACAAGGTCGCGACGTCAGTTGCCATCGCCGGCGTCTCGCTGCCGCATTACTGGCTCGGCATGGTGCTGGTCATTATCTTCTCGGTGCAGCTCAACTGGCTGCCCGCGGTCGGCGCAGGTCCCGGCGGCTCCGGCGCCTGGGCATGGGACTGGGAGCATCTGCGCTATCTGGTGCTGCCCGCGATCACCACCTCGGTGATCCCGATGGGTATCGTCACCCGCACGGTGCGCGCGCTGACCGGCGATATCCTGAGCCAGGATTTTGTCGAGGCGCTGCGCGCCAAGGGCCTGCGCGAGACCGGGGTGTTCCGCCACGTCATCAAGAACGCGGCGCCGACCGCGCTTGCGGTGATGGGTCTGCAACTCGGCTACATGCTCGGCGGCTCGATCCTGATCGAGACCGTGTTCTCCTGGCCGGGCTCGGGGCTCCTGCTGAACTCGGCGATCTTCCAGCGCGATCTTCCGCTGCTGCAGGGCACGATCCTGGTGCTGGCGCTGTTCTTCGTGCTGCTCAATCTCCTGGTCGATATCGCGCAGGCCGCGATCGATCCGCGCATCAAGCGGAGCTAGCCATGAGTGCGATGTCAGATACTGCATTGCAGGCCGCCCCCGTGACCAAGGCACGCGGCTACTGGGCGACGGTTGGGCGCCGCATCAGGCGCGACAAGGTCAGCATGGCCTGCGCCACCATCCTGGTGCTGATTTTCGCCTCCGCGCTGCTGGCGCCATGGCTGCATCTCGCCGATCCCTATCAGGGCTCGATGATCCGCCGTCTCCGCCATATCGGCACGCCGGGCTATCCGCTCGGCACCGACGAACTCGGCCGCGACATGCTGGCGCGGCTGATCTATGGCGGACGGCTGTCGCTGGTGATCGGCATTCTGCCGGTGATCCTCGCCTTCATGATCGGCACCTCGCTCGGCCTCGTCGCCGGTTACGTCGGCGGCAAGCTCAACACCGCGATCATGCGCACCGTCGACGTGTTCTACGCATTTCCGTCGGTGCTGCTGGCGATCGCGATCTCGGGAGCGCTCGGCGCCGGCATCACCAATTCGATCGTATCGCTGACCATCGTGTTCGTGCCGCAGATCACCCGCGTGGCCGAAAGCGTCACCACCGGTGTCCGCAACATGGATTTCGTCGAGGCGGCGCGCGCGTCTGGCGCCGGTCCTTTCACCATCATGCGCGTGCACATGCTCGGCAATGTGCTCGGCCCGATCTTCGTCTACGCCACCGGCCTGATCTCGGTGTCGATGATCCTCGCGGCCGGTCTCTCCTTCCTCGGGCTCGGCACCAAGCCGCCGGAGCCGGAATGGGGCTTGATGCTGAACACGCTGCGTACCGCGATCTATGTCAATCCATGGGTCGCGGCGCTGCCGGGTGCGATGATCTTCGCGGTCTCGATCTGCTTCAATCTGCTCAGCGACGGCATGCGCAGCGCCATGGACATCAGGAACTAAGGCATGAGCGAGGCAAATATCCCCGTCGATATGCTGGAGCCGGTCGCCGATATCGGCGGCGCCGCGCAGCCGCTGCTGCAGGTCAAGGGGTTGACCAAGCACTTCCCGGTGCGCGGCGGGCTGTTCAGCCCGCGCAAGACCGTGCGTGCCGTCGACGACGTCAATTTCGCGGTCATGAAGGGTGAGACCGTCGGCATCGTCGGCGAATCCGGCTGCGGCAAGTCGACCACCGCGCGGCTGCTGATGCACCTGATGGCGCGCGATGCCGGCGACATCATCTTTGACGGCCGGCAGGTCGGCCCGGCGCTCTCGCTGCGCGATTTGCGGCGCGGCGTGCAGATGGTGTTCCAGGACAGCTACGCCTCGCTCAACCCGCGCCTCACCATCGAGGAGTCGATCGCCTTCGGACCCAAAGTCCACGGCATGGCCGACGACACGGCGCGGACGCTGGCGCGCGAGCTGCTCGGCAAGGTGGGCCTGCGGCCAGAGATCTTCGCCAACCGCTATCCGCACGAAGTGTCCGGCGGCCAGCGCCAGCGCGTCAACATCGCCCGCGCGCTAGCGCTGTCGCCGCGGCTCGTGATTCTCGACGAGGCGGTTTCTGCGCTCGACAAATCGGTCGAGGCGCAGGTGCTCAATCTGCTCGCCGACTTGAAGCGCGAATTCGGCCTGACTTATCTGTTCATCAGCCACGATCTCAACGTGGTCCGCTACATCTCCGATCGCGTGCTTGTGATGTATCTCGGCGAAGTCGTCGAGCTCGGCCCGGTCGGCGCGGTCTGGGACGCGCCGGCGCATCCCTATACCCGCGCGTTGCTGGCGGCGATGCCGTCATCCGATCCCGACAGGCGCACCGAGGTGCCCCCGATCTCGGGCGATCCGCCCAATCCGATCGATCCGCCGGCCGGCTGCCGGTTTCACACCCGTTGTCCGTTTGCGGAGCCGCTCTGCGCAAACGACACGCCAAAACTCAGCGATCTCGATACAATGGGCCATCAAGCGGCGTGCTACATGGCCATTCCTGGCTCGGGGCACAGCCGCGCGCCGGCAAAAGCAAAAGGAGAAAACGCGGCATGACCAGACCAACTCCCAAAGACGTCAAGGTGATCGCGCACGTCGCCGACGTGCCTGCCGATGACGATGTCGCCACCCGCATCGCCAACTCGATCGGCCCCGCATTCGACGGCTTCGCACCGATCTCGGGCACGCTGCCGTTCGATCTCGAACCCGCGAGCTTCCTGCTGGCGCAGAAGGTGTCGAAATGAGCACCGAGCCAGCCCTGATGACGCTGACCGCGGTCGCTAAGGCGATTGCCGACAGGAAAGTCTCCTCGCATGAGGTGACGCGCGCCGTGCTGCATCGCGTTGCGGAATGGCAGCCGCGCCTCAACGCCTATATGGCAATCGAATCCGAACAGGCGCTTGCGGCCGCCACGGAGGCCGATGCCGCGCTCGCCAAGGGCAACAGCCGCGGCGCACTGCACGGCGTGCCGCTGGCGCACAAGGACATGTATTACGAGGCCGGCAAGGTCGTGACCTGCGGCTCGCTGATCCGCCGCGACTTCGTGCCGAAGACGACCGCGACGGCGTTGCAGCGGCTGAAGGATGCCGGGCAGGTCCGGCTCGGCTCGCTGCAGATGGTCGAGTTCGCCTATGGGCCGACCGGCCACAACGTGCATTACGGCGCGGTGCGCAATCCCTGGAATGTCGAGCACATCACCGGCGGTTCGTCGTCGGGCTCGGGCTCGGCGGTCGCCGCGCGGCTCACCTTTGCCGCGCTCGGCTCCGACACCGGCGGCTCGGTCCGCATGCCCGCGCATTTCTGCGGCGTCACCGGCCTCAAGACGACGGTCGGCCGCGTCAGCCGCGCCGGCGCGATGCCGCTGTCGCAGTCGCTCGATACCGTCGGCCCGCTGGCGCAGACCGCGGAGGACTGCGCGCTGCTGCTCGGCCTGATGGCCGGCGCCGACCCAGAGGATCTGACGGCGTCGACGCAGCCGGTGCCGGACTATCTGGCGGCGACAAGGCAGTCGCTGAAAGGTCTCAAGATCGGCGTCCCGACGGCGTTCTATGTCGACGACCTCGATCCTGAGGTGGCGCGCATCCTCGATGAGACGGTGGCCACCTTGAAGAAGGAAGGCGCCGAGATCGTCAAGGTCGAGCTGCCCGATCAGCGCCAGCTCAGCGCCTCGTCGCAACTCGTGCTCGCGGCCGAGGCCGCGGCCTACCACAAGCGCTGGATGATCGAGCGGCCGCAGGATTACGGCGCGCAGGTCCTGATGCGGCTGCAGAATGGTCTCACCATTCCCGCGGTCACCTACCTTGAGGCGATGCGCTGGCGCGGCCCCGCACTCGCCGCGCACAATGCGGCGGTCAGCGGTGTCGATGCGGTGATCGCGCCGTCGGCCCCGGTGCCGGCCCCGACGATCGCCGAGAGCGACGTCGGCAATGGCCCGGGCGCGGAAGCGGTGATCCAGCGGCTGACGCGGTTCACCCGCCCGGTCAACTATCTCGGCCTGCCGTCGCTCTCGATCCCTTCGGGCTTCACCAAGGCGGGTCTGCCGGTCGGCATGCAGCTGATCGGCCGCTCGTTCGAGGAAGCGGTGTTGCTCCGGATCGGCGCCGCCTTCCAGCGCGCGACCGACTTCCACGCCAGGGTGCCCAAGCTCGCATGACCAATCTCGTCGAGATCAACAACCTCAACATCCGCTTCACCGGAGATCGCACGGTCCATGCCGTGAACGACCTCAGCCTACTGCTCGGCGAGGGCGAGGTGTTGGGGCTGCTCGGCGAGTCCGGCTCGGGCAAGAGCGTGACGCTGCGCGCGCTGATGCGGCTGTTGCCGAAGAAGCGCACGCAGATCACCGGCAGCGTCAGTGTGCTCGGCCGGGACGTGCTGGCGATGGATGACGAGGCGCTGTCCGCATTCCGCGGACAGACCGTCTCGATGATCTTCCAGGAGCCGGCGCTGGCACTCGACCCGGTCTACACCATCGGCCGCCAGATCGCTGAAACGGTGATGCGTCACGAGGGCAAGAGCGAGCGCGACGCCACAGCGCGCGCGCTCGAGATGCTCGAAGTGGTGCGGATCCCCTCCGCGAAACGACGGCTCGACTCCTATCCGCACGAGATGTCGGGCGGCATGCGCCAGCGTGCGATGATCGCGCTGGCGCTGGCGTGCAAGCCGAAGATTCTGCTCGCGGACGAGCCGACCACGGCGCTCGATGCCACCGTGCAGATTCAGATCCTGCTGCTGCTGCGCGAGCTGCAGCGCGAGTTCGGGATGTCGGTCATCTTCGTCACTCACGACATCGGCGTTGCCATCGAGATCTGCGACCGGGTCGCGGTGATGTATGCCGGCCAGATCGTGGAGCAGGGCGCCTTGCGCGATATCGTGCGCACGCCGGTTCATCCCTATGCGAAGGGCCTGCTGGCCTCGACCATTCACAGCGCGATGCGCGGCCAGCGGCTCGAGACCATTCCGGGCACGCCGCCCTCGCTCGATCACGCGCCGGCCAGTTGCTCGTTTGCGCCGCGCTGCAAGTTCGCCGAGCCGCGCTGCAGTGAACAATTGCCGCCCAGCGTGCAAACCGCGCCCGGGCATCTGGCGCGCTGCGTTCTCGCAGAACCGGCAGTCGCCGCGGTTTAGCTTGCCCGCTCCACCGCGTCGGCGATCCAGCGCCGCACCGCCGCGATCCGCCGGTCTCGTGCCTGCTCGGTGCGGGAGATCAGGTAGATCGTCTCGTGATGCGCGGCCTCGAACGCAAACGGCGCCACCAGCCGCTTGCCGAAGCCCGGCCGGGCCTTGATCAGGGGCGCCATAGCGAGCGCCACGCCGAGCCCGTGTTCGGCGGCCTCCAGCATCGCCGGCACGCTGTCGAGCCACAGATGCCCGCGCGGGGCGAGATGCGGCAGCCCGGCCTCCTTCAGCCAGGCCGGCCACGCCCGCGGTTGCGTCGTGACATGGATCAGCACCTCGCGCGACAAGTCCGCGGGGCTCCGAAGCCCCGCCTTGACCATCGCCGGCGTGCAGACCGGCAATCCCTTGACCTGGACCAGCGGTTCGACCTTCAGCCCGGCGGCATGTTCCCGCCCGTAGCGGATCGCGACGTCGACGCGCGAGCCGTTGAAGTCGGCATATTGGTGCGTGGCCTCGATCCGCAGCGTCAGTTGTGGATGGCGCTGCTTGAACTCTGGCAGCGCCGGCAGCAGCACGGCGCTGGTGAAGAACGGCAGTGAGCTGATCCACAGCTCACCGCTGGTCTCGCCGCGTTGCCGCAGCATGTCGCGGCTCGCCTCCTGCAGCGTCGCCAGCGCGGCCGACACCTTTGCAAGATAGCGCTCGCCGTCCGCGGTCAGCCGCACCGAGCGCGCGCCGCGGACGAACAGCTTGGTGCCGAACTGCTGCTCCAGTCCGCGGATCTGATGGCTGATCGCCGACGGGCTCAGCGACAGGTCGCGCGCGGCGCGGCGAAAGCTGAGCTGGGTTGCCGCGCGCTCGAAGGCGAGCAGCGCCGGCAGCGGTGGGATGGCCCGTGGATCCGGGGCATCCAATGGGTGAATTCTGTTCACCTGAAGTGATGGATGGCCTTTTGTCATGGTCGCTATTCTTGGATCAGATTGCTCCCACGCTCAATCCTGCTCACCTCAGGAGATATCATCCGCCTTGGCCATCTTCGAACCGCTCGCCACGCCGCATCACTGGAAGCCCGCCGCGCTGGCGGCGGGGCCGTTCGCTGGCCTCCAGGGCGGAGCGGTCGCAAGCCTCTTGACCGCCGAGGTCGAGGCGATGGCAGGTCCGCGCAACTGGGGCACCGCGATATCGGCGTCAGCCTGGTTCCTGCGGCCGACGCCGATGGCGGAATTGCGCACGCAAGTCGCCGTCGTGACCGAGGGCGGCCGGGTCAGCGTCGTCGACAACACGCTGTGGCCGGCCGGCGAGGAGCAGCCCTGTGCGACGGTGCGCGTGACGCTGTCGCGCGAACGTGCGGTCGAGGTCCCCGGTTTTCACGGCAGCGCAGCCGACCCGGTGGATCCCACGGTCTTTCCGTTGCGCAGCCCGCACGCCGTCCACGGCCGCAGCTGGTTCATGGACGCGATGGAAGCCCGTGCCGGCGGCGACGTCGCCTGGTTTCGTATGCATCATAGCGTGATCGCGGATGCCGGCCCGCTGGCGCGCGTGCTCGGTCCGGCCGACTGGACCCACGGCATCGCGCGCCCAGTGCAGAACGTGGTGGCCGACCCCAATCCGAACCTCGCGGTGCAGCTGTTCAGGCCGCCACGGGGCGCGTGGATCGGTATTCGCGCCGAGGCCCGCTGGCGCCCGGAGGCCGGGCTTGGCGTCGGCAGCGGGGTATTGCTCGATGTGGATGGCGAGATCGGCCGGGTCTCAATGTCGGTCATTCTCGTGCCCTTTCCAGGAAGCGCACCTGCCTCAAGCCCGGGTTCCGCGGCGGGCTAACGCTAATTATTCCTTCAACTGTCTGTGGCATCACAAAAATAGGCCGCGAACCATGCTTTGGTCGGCGCGACTTGAATTGGACGGTGGTCGCAAACGTCTATACAACGTGGTGATCACGTAGCCCTTTTGATTTGCAGAGATCGGTTTTTATGGCAGTCGCGCCCGCTGTCCGGCGTTCCGAACTGGCTGAGGCGCTGCGCGCATGCCGCAGTGCCTTTATCGGCGTCGGCCTTATCAGCTGCATGATCAACCTGCTCTATCTGACAGGTTCGATGTTCATGCTGCAGGTCTACGACCGCGTGCTGCCGAGCCGCAGCGTTCCGACCCTGGTCGGCCTCGTCGTCATCGCCGCGGTCCTCTACATGGCCCAGGGCGTGCTCGATCTGTTGCGCGGACGGATCCTCGGCCGCGTCGGCACCTCGCTCGACGAAGCGCTCAATGCGCGGGTGTTCGACACCATCGTGCGGCTGCCGCTGATGGCCGGCAATCGCAGCGAGGGCCTGCAGCCGCTGCGCGACCTCGACAATGTGCGTTCCTTCCTCGGCAGCATGGGTCCCGGCGCGTTCTTCGACCTGCCCTGGCTGCCGTTCTACATGCTGATCTGCTTCGCGTTCCATTGGCTGCTCGGCGTCACGGCGCTGGTCGGCGCCGTCATCCTGGTGACGCTGACGCTGATCACCGAATACATGTCGCGCACGCCGGCCAGGGAAGCGATGTCGCTCGCGGCGCGGCGCAACGATCTCGCCGCCTCCAGTCGCCGCAACGCCGAAGTGCTCGTGGCGATGGGCATGGCCGGGCGGATGAACAAGCGCTGGAACGAAGCCAACGAGGAGTATCTGTCCGGCAACCAGCATGCGAGCGACGTGAGCGGCGGGCTCGGTGCGGTCGCCAAGGTGCTGCGCATGATGCTGCAGTCGGCGGTGCTCGCGGTCGGTGCCTATCTCGTGATCCATCAGGAGGCCACCGGCGGCATCATCATCGCCGGCTCGATCCTGAGCGCGCGGGCGCTGGCGCCGGTCGATCTCGCGATCGCGCATTGGAAGAGCTTCGTCGCCGCGCGGCAGAGCTGGCAGCGCCTCAACCGCCTGCTGCAGCAGATTCCGGCGCGGCCGGAGCAGACGCTGCTGCAGGCGCCGCAGAAGAAGCTCTCGGTCGAGGCGGTGACCATGGTTGCGCCGGGCGACCAGCGCCCGATCGTGCAGGATGTCACCTTCGCCGTCGAAGCCGGCAGCGGCGTCGGCGTGATCGGCCCGAGCGGTTCCGGCAAATCGTCACTGATCCGGGCGCTGGTCGGCGTCTGGGTGCCGGCGCGCGGCAAGGTACGGCTCGACGGAGCCGCGCTGGATCAGTGGTCGTCGGACCAACTCGGCCGCCATGTCGGCTATTTGCCGCAGGACGTCGAACTGTTCGCCGGCACGGTCGCGCAGAACATCTGCCGGTTCGATCCCGACGCCAAGTCCGACGGCATCATCGCGGCGGCCAAGGAGGCCGGCGTGCATGAGATGATCATCAAGATGCGCGAGGGCTACGACACCCAGGTCGGCGAGCAGGGCACTGCGCTTTCCGCAGGTCAAGCGCAGCGCGTCGCGCTGGCGCGCGCGCTCTACGGCAATCCGTTCCTGATCGTGCTGGACGAGCCGAACTCCAATCTCGACAGCGAAGGCGACGAGGCGCTGACCCGCGCGGTGCGTGGCGCCCGCGAGCGCGGCGCCGTCGTCATCGTGGTCGCACACCGGCCGATCGGCATCGAGGGCGTCGACCAGCTGCTGGTGCTCAAGGACGGCCGCATGCAGACCTTCGGGCCGAAGGAGACCGTGCTCGCGCAGGTGCTGCAGCGCGTCGCGCCGCCAGCGCCCACACCGATCAAGATCGTCGCCGATGCGGGGGCGACCAAGTCATGAGCGACCGCATGACCGATCAGCCGCGCAACGCACATGCTTCGATCAGAAAGCACCTCGTGGTCGGCCTCGTCGTGGTCCTGGTTCTGGGCGGCGGCGTCGGTGGCTGGGCCGCGACGGTGCCGATTTCGGGCGCGCTGATCGCGCCGGGCTCGGTGGTGGTCGATACCAACGTCAAGAAGGTGCAGCATCCGACCGGCGGCGTCGTGGGTGAAATCCTGGCGCGCGACGGCGACACGGTCAAGGCGGGCGACGTCGTCGTGCGTCTCGACGAGACCGTCGTGAAGGCGAGCCTTGCGATCGTGGTCAAGACGCTGAACGGTCTCTATGCGCGTGCGGCCCGGCTCCAGGCCGAGCAGCAGGGCCTCGACAAGATTGCGTATCCGCCGCAGCTCACCGAGCAGGCGCGGGATCCCGACGTCCGCGATATCATGGCGAACGAAACCAAGCTGTTCGAGGTCCGGGTCAACGGCCGCGCCGGCCAGAAGGCGCAGCTGCGCGAACGCGTCACCCAGCTCAACGAGGAAATCGCCGGCCTGCAGGCGCAGGAAACCTCCAAGGACAAGGAGATCGCGCTGGTGCAGCAGGAGCTGGTCGGCGTCCGCCAGCTGTATGAGCAGCATCTGGTGCAGCTCACCCGCCTCACCACGCTGGAGCGCGACGCGGCGCGGCTCTCCGGCGAGCGCGCGCAGTACATTGCGTCGCGCGCCCAGGCCAAGGGCAAGATCACCGAGACCGAGCTGCAGATCATCCAGGTCGACAAGGACATGCTCTCGGAGGTCTCCAAGGACCTGCGCGAGGCCAACGACAAGATCGGCGAGTTCGTCGAGCGCAAGGTCACCGCCGAAGACCAGCTCCGCCGCATCGACATCCGCGCGCCGCAGGACGGCGTGGTGCTGCAATCCACCGTCCACACGGTCGGCGGCGTCGTCACCGCGGGCGATGCCATCATGATGATCGTACCGAGGGCCGATGACCTGTCGGTCGAAGCCAAGGTCAATCCGCAGGACATCGACAAGCTCCAGGTCGGACAGAAGACCGTGCTGCGGCTCTCCGCCTTCAACCAGCGCACCACGCCGGAGCTGAACGGCGTCGTCACCCGCGTCTCCGCCGACGTCAACACCGACCAGCGCACCGGGCAGAGCTATTACACGATCCGCGTCTCGATGCCGCCGGAAGAAGTCGCGCGCCTCGGCAGCGAGGTGAAGATCATCCCCGGCATGCCGGTGGAAGCCTTCGTCCAGACCGGCGACCGCACCATGATGTCGTACCTGATGAAGCCGCTGAGCGACCAGTTCATGCGCTCGTTCCGCGAGAAGTAGGTTCTCGCGAGTCTTCGTAGCCCGGATGAAGCCAACGGGTCGCGCGAACGCGCGCCCGATGACAGGCTCCGCGAAATCCGGGGACGGTTACGCGGCGGATGCAGCTGCCCCGGATTGCGCTTCGCTCCATCCGGGCTACGGCCCCTTAACCCAGAGCGGGCTCTTTCCCCACGTCGTCCCTGCGAAAGCAGGGACCCATAACCACCGTCGATCATTGCTGCGCAACGCTGTGGCCGCAGCGTTCTTGAACGATGGCATCGTGGTTATGGGGCCCGGGTCGCGCTGCGCTTGCCCGGGACGACGGCGGAAAACTATTGCGCCAGATTCTTCAGCAGCAGCTCCAGCGCCGCCTTCGCGAACGCCTGCATGTTGGCCTGTCGGTCGCCGCTGGCAGTCTCCAGCGTGATCACCTGTTGCCGGGGACCTGCGACCGCCATGCAGCTATGGCCGGCGGCATCGCCGTAGCGGTTGCCGGTCGGGCCGGCGGCGCCGGTTTCGGACAATCCCCAATCGGTCGAAAGGCGTTCGCGGATCTGGCGTGCCAGCAGTTGCGCGTAGGGTTCCGACGACGAGCGGAGGCCGCGCATGGCGTCGTCGGGAATGTCCATCAGCGCGCGCCGCGCATCGCGGGTGTAGATCACGCCGCCGCCGAGGAAATAGGCCGACGCGCCGGGCACGGCGAGCAGCGACGCCGAGATCAGCCCGCCGGTGGACGATTCCGCGACCGCAATCGTCTGCTTGTTCGCGATCAGCTTCGCGGCGACCTGCTCGGCGATGGATATGAGTGCGTTCATCGGCGCTCTTTCTCGTTGCTTGCCATGAAAATCCCGTGGGGCGTTCTGCCTTCCTAGCACACCACACCGGCCCCTGCCGAGTTGCGGACCGCAGCCCGGCCTGATTGAATATCGGACAACAACCAAGCGGCGCCCGACAAGTTGTTGTGAGAGCGTGCGCCGGAGGAAACACCATGACGTTGCCGATCGCGGGTGGCGTGGATTGCGATCTGCATCCCGCCGTGCCTCACCTCACCAGCCTGCTGCCGTACATGAACGACTACTGGCGCGACCAGGTGACGACGCGCGGCATGACCGACCTGATCTCGCAATCCTATCCAACCAATTCGCCGATCGCCTCGCGGCCGGACTGGCGTCCCGCCCAGGGCAAGCCGGGTTCGAGCCTTGCCGACATGCAGCGCCAGGCGCTCGACCGGTTCGGCACCGCCACCGGCATCTGCAATCCGCTCTATGGCGTGCAGATGGTGTTCTCCGAGGACATGGCCGATGCCTTCTGCCGCGCGCTGAACGACTGGCTGGTCAGGGAATGGCTCGACAAGGACGATCGTCTGCGCGGCTCGATCGTGATCCCCGTACAGAGCATCGAGAAGGCGGTCGCCGAAATCGAGCGCTGTGCGCAGGACAAGCGCTTCGTGCAGGTGCTGATGCTCGTGATGGGCGACATGCCACTCGGCAAACGTCATTATTGGCCGATCTACGCCGCGGCCGAACGGCTCGGCCTGCCGGTCGGCATCCATGCCGGCAGCGCCTATCACAACCCGCCGACCTCGGTCGGCTGGGGTTCCTACCACATCGAGGATTATGTCGCGCAGGCGCAGGCGTTCCAGACCCAGCTCACCAGCCTGATCGTCGAGGGCGTGTTCGCGCGCCATCCGAACCTGAAAATGGTGATGCTGGAGTCCGGCTTCACCTGGCTGCCGCCGTTCTTGTGGCGGCTGCATAAGTTCTGGCGCGGCGTGCGCATGGAGACGCCGTGGGTCGACCGCGCACCGCTGGAGATTGTGCGTAGCAACATCCGTTTCTCGCTGCAGCCGGTCGATGCGCCGCCGGACGGCGACACCCTGAACCGGCTGTTCGACCATATGCAGTCGGACGAATTGATCCTATTCTCGACCGACTACCCGCATTGGCAGTTCGACGGTGACGAGGTGCTGCCGAAGGGGCTGTCGCAGGATCTGGTCCGCAAGATCATGATCGACAATCCGCACGCGACCTATGGCCGGTTGAGGGTGATGGAGACGACGCCATGAACATCCAGATTCGGGAACGTCCCGACGCGGCTGCGTCAGCCGGCATCAAGACCGCGATCGCCGATTGCGACATCCATCCCGCACGCGCGACCAAGGACGAGCTGTATCCTTATCTGCCCAAGCGCTGGCACAGCCATCTCGAGACCTTCGGCGTCCATCCCTATCAGGGCATGATGGAAGGCCCGCCCTATCCGAAGGCGCAGCCCAATGCCTCGCGCCGCGATGCCTATCCGCCGGAAGGCGGCCCGCAGGGCTCGTCGCTGTCCTTCATGCAGAAGCAGCATCTCGATCCCAACAATGTCGCGCTCGGCGTGCTCAACCCGCTCAACACCGGGCAGGGCATCCGCAACCAGGATCTCGCGGCCGCGATCTGCTCTGCGATCAACGACTGGCAGATCGAGAAATGGACAGCTAAGGACTCGCGCCTGAAGGCCTCGGTCGTCGTCGCCAATGAGGACGGCGTGTCGGCCGCGGCCGAAATCCGCAGGCGCGCAGGCGATACGAATTTCGTCCAGGTGCTGCTGCTGAGCCGCAATGTCGAGCCGCTCGGCCAGCGCCGTTACTGGCCGATCTATGAGGCGGCGCAGGAGGCCGGTCTTCCGATCGGCGTGCACGCCTTCGGCTTCGGCGGCAACCCGATCACCGCGTCGGGCTGGCCGAGCTATTACATCGAGGAGATGGTCGGGCATTCGCAATGCCAGCAGACCGCGCTGGCGAGCCTCGTGCTCGAGGGCGTGTTCGAGCGTTTCCCGAAACTGAAGATGGTGATGGTCGAGGCCGGGTTCGGTTGGGCGCCGTCGTTGGCGTGGCGGCTCGACAAGGTGTTTGCGCGGCTGCACGCCGAGGTGCCGCATCTGAAGCGCAAGCCGTCGGAGTATATCCGCGATCACATCTGGTGGACGACGCAGCCGATGGAGGATCCGGAGAGCCGCGACCATCTGTTCCAGACCATCGAGTGGATCGGCTGGGACAAGCTGCTGTTTGCGACCGATTACCCGCACTGGGACTATGACGAGCCGTCGCGTGTGCTGCCGGCCGGCGTCAGCGACGCCAATCGCCAGGCATTCTATCTCGACAATGCGAAGCAGCTTTACGGTATCTCATAGATGGCCCGTCATGTGATCGCCCCGGTGGACGAGCTGCCGCCGGGGTCGCGAAAGTTCCTCGAGATCGACGGGCGGCCGATCGCCGTCTTCAACGTCAAGGGCGAGTTCTTCGGCTTGCTGAACCGCTGCCCGCATCAGGGCGCGGCGTTGTGCGAGGGGCCGCTGATCGGGCTTGCGTCGTCGTCTGACCCCGGCGAGATCGAATACACCAAGCTCGGTGAGATCCTGCGCTGTCCCTGGCACGGCTGGGAGTTCGATATCCGCACCGGCCAGTCCTATTGCGACCCGCGCCGCTTCCGCGTGCGCGCCTATCCTGTGAGCGTCGAGCCGGGCACCAATGTGGTGAAGGGGCCGTATGTCGCCGAGACCATCAAGGTCGCGGTGGAAAGCGACTACGTGGTGGTGGATCTCTGACCACCCGTCATTCCGGGGCGCTGCGAAGCGGCGAGCCCGGAATCCATTCCACCGCCTGTTCGGTGGCCCGATGGATTCCGGGCCTGCGCCTTCGGCGCATCCCGGAATGACAGGATGCGGGTGAGCCGGCGTAGCGCAACCCACCCTACATCCTTACTCATTCCGCCATCATCTGCCGTTCGCGCGCGTAGCGCACCAGCGCGACGAAGCGGTAGATGCCGTGCACGAATTTTCCGTAAGGCATGGTGATGAACAGCGCGAACACCACGCCGAGATGCAACGCCAGCAGCGGGCCCATCGCGGCGCTCTCGCGCCACAGCAACAGGGCAAGACCGGTGACGCTGGTCAGGAACAGCATCAGGATGAACGCGGTGTCCATGCCCATCTGCTGTTCGTCAACCAGCACGCGGTCGCGTTTCCATTTTTCTGACAAGAGCCCGATCGGGCCGACCACGAGGCCGATGCCGCCGAGTGTACCGAGCACCACCGGCAGGTCCCACCACGCATAGGGCGCTTCGCGCGCCAGCAGATAGTGGTACAGCGTGCCGACGCAGGTCGCGGCGAAGCACAGCACGAAGCCGTAGAAGGTGAAGTGGTGATACAGCTTGCGGCGGTCGGTCGGGTGGTCGTCCTCGTTGAAGCAGCCGACACCGCCGCCGTCGAGATAGCGCAGCTCGCCGGCGTCGCGGACCGCCTGCAACAGCGACTTCGCGTCCGTTTTCATGCCGACGGGCTCGCCGATCGCGCGCCAGAATGCGCGCACGCCCATCACCAGCGCGAGGATCGCATAGAGCAGGGCGGCGCCGAACAGCAGCGCCATCGCATTATGCGGCATCAGTTTGTAGAACGCGCCGGGGCCGGTGTGGATGCCATAAAGCACGCCGCGGTCGTTGATCGCGGCGAAGCCGAAGATGAACGCGGCGACGCTGAGTGCGGCGATCAGGCTGATGACGAGGCCGTTGCGCGCAAACGCGCCGGCAAATGCGCGCGGCCAGGCATAGGCGGCGTAGGACTCGGCGCGCGCCACCGCCAGCGTCTTCGGGACATTGACGTTGAATTCGTGCGGTGGCGAGAACTGGCAGTCGGTGTAGCAGGCGCCGCAGGCATGGCAGAGATTGGCGAGATAGTTGAGGTCGCCGTCGGAGAAGGCGCGGCGCATCTCCATCGCGGGAAACACCGCGCACAGGCCCTCGCAATAGCGGCAGGAATTGCACACCGTCATCAGACGGTCGGCTTCCTGCAAGATCCTCGTCCCGTGCATCTCGCCAGCCTTGTCCTCAGTTCCGCGCATTCTTCGCCGCTTCCCGCCCGGCGACGCGGCCGAACACGCTGCCGATCGTCATGCCGATGCCGGCGGCGTAGCCCTTGCCGAGCACGTTGCCGGCCATGATCTCGCCGGCCGCGAACATGTTGGCCGACGGCTTACCGTCCTTCATCAGCATCCGCGACTGCTTGTTCACACGGGTGCCGAGATAGGTGAAGGTGATGCCGGGCCGCACCGGATAGGCGAGATAGGGCGGCGTCTCGATCTTGCGCGCCCAATGTGTCTTCGCCGGCGTGATGCCTTGGGTAGCGCAGTCGTCGAGGATGGTGTGGTCGAACGTGCCGGGCTGCACCGCGGCGTTGAAATCGGTGATGGTCTTTTCCAGCGCTGGCGCATCGAGCTCGAGTTTGCCGGCGAGTTCGGCGATCGTTGCGCCCGCGATCGGCGGAAACAGCGTCGGCATGAAGCTCGTCACGACGGTCGAATCGAAGATGATGTAGGCGATCTGGTCCGGCTGCGCGGCGACCAGGCGGCCCCAGATCGCGTAGCGCTTCGGCCAGATGTCCTCGCCCTCGTCGTAGAACCGCTCGGCGTGCTTGTTGACGACGATGCCGAACACGACCGAGTCGTGGCGGGTGATGATGCCGCCGTCGAATTTCGGCGCACGCGCATCGATCGCCACCGCATGGCATTGCGTGGGATCGCCGATCTCCTGCACGCCCTTGGCGAGCAGCATCTTCAGGATCGCGCCGCGATTATAGGGTGTGCCGCGGATCAGGAAATTGTCGGCGGCCTCGCCCCAATATTGTTTCAGCCATTCGATATTGGCCTCGAAGCCGCCGGCCGCCGCGACCAGCGTCGAGGCGCGCACCTCGGTCCTGCCGCCGACCGGCTGCTTCAGCTGCGCCGACAGGAACATGCCGTTCTCGATCACGAGATCGATCACCTCGGCATCGTAAAGGACGTCGACGCCGAGCTCCTCGGCGGTGCGATAGAGCGCGTTCAGCATCGCGCGGCCGCCGCCGAGGAAGAACGAGTTGGTGCGGCCGAGGCTGAGCGTACCGCCGAGCGAGGGCTGCCAGCGTACGCCCTGTTCGACGATCCAGTTCAGGATGTCCTTGGACTCGCGGATCATGAAGCGGGCCAGTTCCTCGTCGGTCTGGCCGCCGGTCACCAGCAGCAAATCCTTCCAGAACTCCTCCTCGGTGTAGGGACCGGTGAGGATCTCGGTCGCCGCGTCATGGGCGCAGCGCATGTTGCGGGTGTGGCGGGTGTTGCCGCCGCGGTAGAATTTCGGGGCGCCCTCCAGCACCAGCACGGAGGCGCCGGCGCGCCGTGCACTGATTGCGGCGCAGAGGGCGGCGTTGCCGCCGCCGATCACCAGCACGTCGAACCTGCGCGTCAGATCAGCCATGCGCTCTTGTTATCGTTGTTGGCATGGAAAGCAACATGTCGGGGCAGGCGATCGGCCTGCCCCGAATGCATATGCCAATTACGCCGCAACCGTCTCGCGCTGCTCGATGGTCTGGCCGCCACGGTAGACGATCAGCGCGGCGATGATGCCGAGAACAGCGCCGAACATCAGCCAGTAGGCCGGCGAGGCCTTGTCCTGCCCGGTCATGGCGATCAGCTTGGTCGCGACGAAGGGAGTCGACGTGCCGAATATGCCCGCCGCCAACGCGAACGCGATCGAGAAGCAGGTGGTGCGGACATGCGCCGGCACGATCTCGACCAGGCATCCCAGCATCGTGCCGCTGTAGACGCCGAAGTAGAACGAGAACATCATCTGCACGGCCAGCAGTTTTCCTAGCGTGGGCTCATGTGCGAGCCACGACAGTGCCGGGTAGGCGGTCACGAATGACAGGCTCGCGATCGCGATCAGCACCGGCTTGCGGCCGATCCGGTCCGACAGCGCGCCGCCGACCGGATTCCAGATGAAATTCGTCACCGCAACGAGCAGGGTCACCAGCAGCGTCCCGGAGGCCGAAAGGTGCAGCTCCTTGCCGAAGCCGGGCGCATACACGGTGATGAAATAGAACGTCGTGGTGGTCAGAACCGCGATCATCATGCCCAGGATCACGATGCGCCAGTTCTCCAGCGCCGAGGCGAACACTTCGCTTGGCGTCGGATGCTTCTTCATGGCCAGGAAGGCCGGCGTTTCCTCGAGCGAACGCCGCAGCATGAAGATCACGGGAATGATGAGGCATCCAATGAAGAACGGGATGCGCCATTTGGCGACGCCGCCGCCGATCGCATCCAGGAAGGTGTCGCCCGGGATCACTTCTCTCAAGACGAAGCCGATCACGGCTGCGACGAAGATCGCGACCTGCTGGCTGGAGGATTGAAACGAGGTGTAGAAGCCGCGGTTGCCGGGCGTCGCGATCTCGGAGAGATAAACGGAGACGCCGCCCAATTCGACGCCGGCTGAGAAGCCCTGTATCAGCCGGCCAATCAGCACGATGATCGTTGCGGCAATGCCGATCGATGCATAGGACGGGCAGAACGCAATCACCACCGTGCCCAGCGCCATCAGCGCGAGCGTCACGATCAGGCCCTGGCGGCGGCCGATGCGATCGATATAGGAGCCGAGCACGACCGCGCCCACGGGACGCATCAGCGCGCCGAGCCAGAACACGCCATACGCATTGAGCAGCGCCGCGGTCTCATTCTGGGCGGGGAAGAATGCTTTCGCGATGTCCTGCGCATAGAAGCCGAACAGGAAGAAGTCGAATTGCTCGAGGAAATTGCCGCTGGTCGCGCGCAGGATGGCGCCGAGACGCGACTTGATCTGCGGGACTTGCGATGAACTCGACTGCGACATAACGCCCTTTCCTCCCCGTGACAAAACGGCCGGCGCAAATTGTGTCGCCGGCCAAGGCAGTTAACTGCCATATGCGGCAATTTGGCACGGCTGTCCGGCGCGACCAACCCGAAATCGCGCCGCCGCTATGGGAAAAAAGCCGTAGGTGGAATTTGATGAGAGCGTTTTCGAGCGAAGTGGGCACCGGTTCGCGTGAAGAAAACGCGTCAGAACAATAATCTCGTGCGGCGTGCGCCGCATCAAGGCGTCGTATGCGCCGCAGCGCCGAGCCAGGAGCGGAATGCAGAGAGCTTCGGGGAATCGGCGCGTCCCTGCGGCGTGACCAGATAGAAGCCGGCGTCGGCGGGCAGCGCGATCTTGAAGGGAACCACGAGGCGGCCCTTGGCGATGTCGTCCTGCACATAGGAGGTGCGGCCCATCGCAATGCCGATGCCGTCGATCGCAGCCTGGATCGTCACGAACAGCAGGTCGAAGGTTACCCCCGGCTGCTTGGAGATGTCGGTCGCAAGGCCCGCAGCGGTCAGCCACAGCCGCCAGTCGTCGCTGTTGGCGTTGCTGGTGTGCAGTAGCACATGGTCCCTGAGGTCTTCGGGGCATTTCAGCGGCCTGGTTCCATCCAGCAGCGACGGACTGCACACCGGAAACAGTTCGTCCGCCATCAGCCAGTCCGAGCGCAGGCCGGCCCATTGTCCGCGGCCGTAGCGGATCGCCGCATCGACCTTGTCGCGCTGGAAGTCGACCAGGCTGGTCGAGGTGGTGATGCGGACGTCGATGCCGGAATGCGCCTCCTGGAACGCCGACAGTCGCGGCAGCAGCCATTTGGCGGCGAGCGATGCCAGCGTCGAGACGGTCAGCACATGATCGTCGTCCCGGCGCAGCAGGCGGTCGGTCGCGAGCCTGAGGTCATTGAAGGCCGCGCGGACGCCGGGAAGGTATTCGGCGGCCTCCGGCGTCAGGCTCAGTGAGCGGTTCTGGCGGACGAACAGACGAACGCCGAGCTCTTCCTCGAGGCGCCGGATCTGATGGCTGATCGCGGTCTGCGTCACGTTCAATTCGGACGCTGCGACCGTGAAGCTCATATGCCGCGCGGCGGCCTCGAACGCCCTCAGGCCGTTCAACGAAGGCAGGCGGCTGGTCATGTCAGATGGTCTCCAAATGCATGATTTTAATTCATGCGAAGCGGTACAAAGTGTCGTTTGTGAACAGGCCGAATAGCTCCGATATTACCGCCAACAGATTACCGATAGGAGCCGCAGATGTCCATTTTCACCCATGAATCGATGACAAATCATCATACGCTTGGGTTGCTGAACCAGGTCGGCGAGACCCTGCACGTCTGGTGGGATCGCTACGAGCGCCGCCGCGAGCTGTCGCAGTGGACCGAGCGCGACCTGCACGACATCGGCATGTCCCGCAGCGACATCGTTTTCGAGACCGACAAGCCGTTCTGGCGGGCCTGAGAAGGACGCCATCGCCGGCGCCGCCTCGATCGAGGGGTGTCGGCTAATTCTTCACCCGAGGAGCGTGTCATGACTGCGCTGCATCTCGACGATCTCAAGCAATACTCTGACGTGCTGCGCGCCAAGAACGGCAGCGAGATCAAGGTGCGCTTCGTCGAGCCGCGCGATCGTGAAGAGCTGCAGAATTACATCCGCTCGCTCTCCGCCGGGTCCCGTTACAACCGCTTCCTGGGTGCACTGAGCGAGCTGCCGAAGATGGAGCTCGAGCGCTTTATTCACGTCGGCGAGGCTGACCGGTTCACGGTGGTCGCGACGATGGTGGTCGATGGTTTTGAGACCATCGTCGGCGAAGCCCGCTACGCCTTCCATGCCGGTACGTCGAGCGTCGAGTTCGGCCTGTCGATCGATGACCGGTGGCAGGGCCACGGCATTGGCAAGGCGCTGCTGAAGAATCTCGAATGCCGCGCGGCGTCTTTCGGAGCCGAGCGCATCTTCGGCGACACGCTGCGGTCCAACGCCACGATGATCGGTCTCGCCCGCAAGTCCGGCTATGCCTTCACTGCAAGCCCCGGCGATTGGAAGCTGGTGCGCTTTGCGAAAGAGATCTACGTCGAACCACAAGACATTCCCTGTGCCAGCTGGCGGCTTGCCGCTACTTCCCGCTCGGCCACGATGTCCTCGCTTGCGGTTTGACTGACTAGGCCCGGTTCTGGCCCCTCCAGAACCGGGCCCTTTTCTTTTTTGCTTGCTCGGAACCTGTAGCCCGGATGAAGCGCAGCGCAATCCGGGACAAGTCTCGCCGCGGTAAGGGCTGCCCCGGATTGCGCTGCGCTGCATCCGGGCTACATTTCTTCAACCAGAGTTGCCGGGTTACCTTCCCTTGAAAAGGGGAGGTCGCTTTGCTCGTCAGAGCAAAGCGGGTGGGGATCTGCTCTCTCCACGAGCAATGGTGCGTGTGGCTGGACCCCCATCCCGACCTTCCCCCTTTCAGGGGGAAGGAGAAGACGCGCCTAATTGCCCCGGAACACCGGCTTGCGCTTCTCGATGAAGGCCTGCACCGCCTCCTTGTGATCCGCCGTCGCGGTGAGGCGGATCAGCCGCTCGGCCTCGTGGTCGCGCGCGGTGGCGAAGTCGAATTGCAGCGCCTCGTCGAGATTGTCCTTCATGTAGCGCAGCGCCAGGGTCGGGCCTTCGGCCATCGACTTCGCCAGCGCGAACGCCTCGTCCTGCAGCGTCTCGTCCGGCACCACGCGGTTGACGAGACCGATCTGCTCGCATCTGGTGGCATCGACCTTCTCGGACGTGAACATCAGCTCGCGGGCGCGCGAGGTGCCGACCAGGCGCGTCAGCAGCCAGGCCATGCCGTAGTCGCCACTCAGCGCCACGCGCAGATAACCGGTCGAGATGAAGGCGGATTGCGCCGCGATCCGGATGTCGCAGGCCATCGCGATCGCAAGGCCGGCGCCGACCGCCGGGCCGGGCAGCGCGGCAATGGTCGGCTTGCGTACCGAGGCGAGCGCGCCGGTCAGCAGGCGCTGGCGCTCCTGCAGGTCGGCGACCTTGTCCTCATAGGACATTTCGAGCTTCTTTGGATCGCGATTGGCGCCCATGCCCTTGACGTTGCCGCCGGCGCAGAACGCCTTGCCGGCGCCGGTGACGAGCAGCACGCCGACCTCGGGGTTCTCGCCGCAGGTCCGGATCATCGTGCGCAGCGCCGGCGTCAGCGTGTCCGACAGCGAGTTGCGGGCGTCCGGGCGGTTCAACGTGATGACGGCGACGCGGTCGCGGATCACGCAGAGCAGTTCGTCGGTGCCGGTCTCGATCTTGATTTCAGCGGTCATGATTCCTTCCCCTGTTTCCTTCGTCATTGCGAGCGCAGCGAAGCAATCCATGCTGCCACGCGTGGAGAAATGGATTGCTTCGTCGCTTCGCTCCTCGCAATGACGGACGGCGCTCGAGCCAGCCTACGCCGCTTGCATGATCTCCGTCATCTCAAAACTTCTCAACCCAGGGCCGCAATTCCAGCTCCCAGGTCCAGGCGTTGCGCGGCTGCTGCAGCACGTTCCAGTAGCTCAACGCGATCGCGTCGGGATCGAGCATCGAATCCGGGCGGTCGGCGGGCTCGGCGCGCGCGGAGCTGCGGATGCCGCCGTCGATCACGAAATGCGCGACATGGATGCCCTGCGGCGACAATTCGCGCGCCATGCTCTGCGCCAGCCCGCGCAATGCGAACTTGCCCATCGCGAACGGCGCCGATTGCGCATAGCCCTTGACGCTGGCGGAGGCGCCGGTGAACAGGATCGCGCCCTTCTTGCTGGGCAGCATGCGCTTCGCCGCCTCCTGCGCCACCAGAAAGCCGCCGAACGCCGAGATCGCGATCGCCTGCTCGACCTCGGAGGGGACGAGTTCAACGAAGGGCCCGCGCGAGCGGCCGGAGGCGTTATAGACCACGAGATCAGGTGTTCCGATCTCGCGCTCGACCAAACCGAACAGACGTTCGACGTCCTCGGCCTTGGTGGCGTCGCAGGCATAGGCGCGCGCGCCGGTCTCCGTGCAGAGCGCGCCGAGCTTCTCGATGCTGCGCGCGCCCAGCGCGACGCGAATTCCCTCCCGCGAAAATAGCCGCGTCAACGAGGCGCTGAGGCCCTCGCCGGCGCCGACGATCAGGGCGATCTTGTACTTCGGAATATCCATTGGGCTTTCCTTTGCTCGGCCGGAGGAGGATAGTCGTGCCCAAACAAATGAGCACCGCAGCCGGGAATTCAATGCAGCCGCACAAGCAGGATCTGAAAACGTCGTCCGCCAGCCAGCCGGGCCTTTTGGCGCCTGACACGACGGGAATGAATTTCTACCGGGCCGATCCCGCGCTGACCGATCTTCTGAAACTGCATCTGCCCGAGGCGTTGTTCCGCCACATCGAGCCGCATCTCGACCGGCTCGGCGGATTGGCCGGCGGCTATCTCGACGAATGCGCGCGGCTTGCCGACCGGCATACGCCGGTGCTGCACCAGCGCGACAAGTTCGGCCGCGACGTGCAGCACATCGAATATCATCCCGCCTATCGCGAGATCGAGAAGGCCGCGTTCGGCGAGTTTGGCATTCACGCGCTGTCGATCCGCAAGGGCATCATGGGCTGGCCCGACAAATATCCCGTGGTGGCCAAGCACGCCTTCACCTTCCTGTTCAACCAGACCGAATTCGGCATGGGCTGCCCGATCAACGTCACCGATGGTTGCGCAAAACTGCTGGCGAATTTCGGCAGCGAGGCATTGAAGGCGAAATATCTCGACGGCCTGACCCAGACCGACATGAGCAAGCTGACGCAGGGCGGCCAGTTCATGACCGAGAAGGAGGGCGGCTCCGACGTCGGCACGCTGACCACGCGCGCGGTGCAGGAGGGCGACCACTGGCGGCTCTATGGCGAGAAGTGGTTCTGCTCGAACGCCGATGCCAAGGTGGTGATGCTGCTGGCGCGCCCCGAGGGCGCGGGGCCGGGCACCAAAGGCGTCGGCCTGTTCCTGATGCCGCGTTTCCTCGATGACGGCTCGCAGAACCACTACCGGATCGTGCGCCTGAAGGACAAGCTCGGCACCCGCTCGATGGCCTCGGGCGAAATCAAGTTCGACGGCGCGATCGCGTATGCCGTCGGCAAGCTCGATCGCGGCTTCGTGCAGATGGCCGAGATGGTGAACTCGTCGCGGTTGTCCAACGGCGTGAAGTCGACCGCGCTGATGCGCCGTGCCTGGCACGACGCGATCACGGTCGCGAAGGGCCGCGTGGTGTTCGGCCAACGGATCATCGACCTGCCGCTGGCGCGGCGCCAGCTGATGAAGATCATGCTGCCGACCGAGCAGGCGCTGTCGATGAGCTTCCTGACCGCCGACGCGCTCGACCGCGCCGAGGCCGGCAGCCAGGACGCCGCGGCGCTGCTCCGCATCCTCACGCCGACCCTGAAATTCCGCGCCACCCGCGATGCCCGCAAGGTCTGCGGCGACGCCATGGAGATGCGCGGCGGCATCGGCTACATCGAGGAATTCGTCACGCCGCGGCTGCTGCGCGATGCGCATCTCGGCTCGATCTGGGAGGGCACCGGCAACATCGTCGCGATCGATACGCTGAAGCGCGCGGTCGGACGCCATGGTGCCGACAACGCGCTCGCCGCCGATCTGCATGCGCGGCTCGATGACAGCCCGAATGTGCCGCAAGCCTGGCGCAACCGGCTGCGTGATCTCAGCGATCGTGCGATCGGATTTGCCCGCGAGATCGCAGGCCGCATCGACAATGAAGGAGATGCGCGGCGCGCCACCAGCCTGCTCTATCACGTCGCGAGCGCCGTGGCGCTGGCGTGGGAGGGCGGACGCATCTACGAGATGCGCGGCGATGCGCGCCGGCTGCTGCTGTCGCGGATGGTGATCGATCACCGCGTGACGCCGGGCGATCCGTTCCGGCTAACGGAAAATACCGTTCAGCGCAGGATGACCGAGCACCTGCTCGGCGATCGCGCCGTCGGCATGGTCGAGGTTGGCGAATTGCTATCGGCAGCGTAGTCTGCCGCGCGAGCGCACCGTTCAAACAATCAAAAACGCCAAGGGAGACCCCGATGAAGGCCGCCGTCCTGCATGAAGTCAATCAGCCGCTGGTGATCGAGGATGTCAGCGTGCCCAATCCGGGGCCGCGCGAGGTCCTGATCCGCACCGCGGTTGCGGGCCTCTGCCATTCCGACCTGCACTTCATGGAAGGCCTCTATCCGCATCCGCTGCCGGCGGTGCTCGGCCATGAATCGGCCGGTGTGGTCGAGAAGGTCGGCTCCGACGTCAATTACGTGAAGCCCGGCGATCACGTCGTCACCTGCCTGTCGGTGTTCTGCGGCACCTGCGACAATTGCACCACCGGCCGCACCGTGCTGTGCACCGACACCACGGTGAAGATGCTGCCCGGCGCCTCCAACCGCCTGTCCTGGGGCCGGAAGGAGAAGCTCAACCAGTTCCTCAATCTGTCGTCCTTCGCCGAGCAGATGCTGGTGCACGAGAACGCCATCGTGAAGATCAAGAAGGAGATGCCGCTCGATCTCGCCGCGCTGATCGGCTGCGGCGTCATCACCGGCTATGGCGCCGTGGTCAACACCGCGAAGGTCACCGCCGGCGAGACCGTGGCTGTGATCGGCTGCGGCGGCGTCGGCATGGCCGCGATCAACGGCGCGCAGATCGCCGGCGCCGGCCGCATCATCGCGATCGACACCAATCCGGCGAAACTGCAACTCGCGACCAAGCTCGGGGCCACCGACATCGTTGATCCCGCGCGCGGCGACGTCGTCCAGCAGGTGCGCGAGCTCACCGGCGGCGGCGTGCATCACTCCTTCGAGGTGCTCGGCCGCAAGGAGACCGCCGAGCAGGCCTTCGCCATGCTGGCGGCAGGCGGCACCGCGACCATCGTCGGCATGATCCCGTTCGGCCAGAAGATCGAGCTGCACGGCTTCGACTTCCTGCGCGAGCGCCGCATCCAGGGCTCGTCGATGGGCTCCAACCACTTCCGCGTCGACATGCCGCGCCTCGTCGACTTCTACATGCGCGGCAAGCTGCATCTCGAGGACTGGATCTCGGCCAAGCTCAAGCTCTCCGAGATCAACGAGGGCTTTGCCAACATGAAGGCCGGCAAGACGCTGCGCAGCGTGATCATGTTCGACAGCTGAAGCGCCGTCGTCCCGGCCAAGCGAAGCGCGAGCCGGGACCCATACGCCGCGGCTCCGCTTTGGGCACGAAGGTGGACGACTTTCTTTACTCGCCACAGATGGCGGTGGTTATGGGTCCCGGCCTGCGCCGGGACGACACCTGAATCGTTCACCGTGCGACGTGCGCAGACACCGCGAGCCATTTCCCGTTCTGCCGTGCCCAGCAATCGGTGTAGCGGCCGTGCGCGGGCTCACCGTCCGCGCCGGTGTAGCTGGTCTGGGCGTGGATGATGGCGAAATCGCCGAGGATGCGGATCTTGACGTCCTCGGCCTTCAGTCCCTTGATCTTCACCGGGATCGCCGTCTGCTTCAGGAAGGCGGCGCGATCGACCAGGCTCTTGTCGGGATTGGTGCAGTAGAAGTCCTGCGCCAGGATTTCATCGAAACGCTTGACGTCGCAGTTCTGAACTGAGTCGACGTAATCCTTGTTGAGCTTTGTCAGCTCTTCGAGGTCCTTGCTCATTGGTGTTCTCCCTGTTGTCGTCATTGCGAGGAGCGGAGCGACGAAGCAATCCATCGTTCCGCGTACGTTGCTATATGGATTGCCTCGCTTCGCTCGCAATGACGGCAGCAACCCACCTAATCGTCGAACATCTTCGGCGGCACGAAGCCGCCAAACTCGCGCTCGATCAGCTCTGCGAGCTTCAGCGGCGTGCGGTCTTCCAGCATGGGACCGACGATCTGCACGCCGACCGGCAGTCCGTCGGGCGCAAAGCCGGTCGGGATCGCAGTCGAAGGCAGGCCGGGCAGCGTTGCGATGCCGGGCCAGGCGAGCTGGTCGGTGTAGACGTGCGGTTCACCGTCGATCAGGATTCGCCGCTGCTCCTGGTCCGGCGAATGATCGTGCGGATAGGCCGGCGTCGGCATGATCGGACAGATCACGGCGTCGAACGATTTGAACAGCTCGCGCCATTGCGCGCGCAGCCGCGCGCGGGCGTAGGTTGACTGCACCCAGTCGCGATGGCTGAGCGCGATGCCGCGCAACCGCTCGGCACCCAGGCTGTTATCGCTGGCCGGCAGCGCCGCCGCAGCTGCGCAGGCGCCGGCATAGACCTCCGGCGGGAAGCTAGCTGCGAGGAACGATAGCAGCATCCGCATATAGAGTCGCGAGGAGGACGCGAAATCGGGCAGCAGCGGGCTCGAACGCGATATCTTCGCGCCGGCCTTGTCGAGATTGCTGGCGAGCTTGTCGATGCTGCCGCGAACTGCCCTGTCGGTCGGCAGCACCGGATCGGTGTCGATGACGAGGATGTGGAAATCCTTCAGGCTCGTGTGGCGCGCCGCGGGCAGCTCGAGACGATAGGCCTTACCGGTATCGAGCGGGTCGGGGCCGGCCATCACATCGAGCAGCAGCGCGAGGTCGGCCGCGCCGCGCGCCATCGGGCCGATCACCGCAAGGTCACGCTCGTAGATCAGCGGCGGCGCCGGCGGCGCGGTGTGGCCGCGAGACGCCAGCAGATCGAAGGTCGGCTTGTGCGCATAGATACCGCAGTGGAATCCCGGCACGCGCAGCGAGCCGCCGATGTCGGAGCCGAGCGACAATGCGCCGTAGCCCGCGGCAAGCGCCGCCGACGATCCGCCGGAGGAGCCGCCCGGCGTGCGGCCGAGGTCGTAGGGGTTGTTGGTGGTGCCGTAGATCTCGTTGTAGCTCTGCCAGTCGGCGAGGGCGACCGGCACGTTGGTCTTGCCGAGGATGACGCCGCCGGCGTCCTTCACCCGCGTGATCGCGAGCGCGTCTTCCGCCGGCACGAAATCCTTTTGCGGCGGGAAGCCCCAGGTGGTCGGCAATCCGGCGACGTTGAAGGATTCCTTCACCGTCATGGGAATGCCGAGCAACGGCTTGTGCTCGCCGCGCGCGATCGCGGCATCGGCAGCGCGGGCCGCAGCGAGGCCGCGCTCGAAATCGCGCACGCAAACCGCGTTGACCTTGCCGTCATGGCGCTCGATGCGGCCGATCGCGTCTTCTGCGAGCTCGACGGCGGAGACCTGCTTGTTGTGCAGGGCTTTCGACAGTTCGACGGCGGTCTTGAAACTGTATTGCGATTTGGCCACGGCGTGCTCCCTGATTTTGGCGGCGATCATGCGCAGAATGGAGCGGGCGGGCAAGACCGGCTTGATCGCAATTGCGCTGGCGCGGCGCGTCGACGTCACACATCGCCTAACGCGATCGTGATCATCGGGCTCTGCCGGATGCTGACGCGCGCCTAATAAGGCGTGCTGCGCGCGGACAGATGCGCCATTGGATTGATGGGGCCGCTCGCGCTGGCGCGCTCGCTGCTCTCCTTGGTCCCGGGCACCGGGAAGGCGTATCCGATGATGGTCTTGACGACGAGCCGGTCGGATGCCCGCGTCAGGCCGTAGCCGACGCCGAAGTCGATGTCGACGTCGCCCACCTTGAAGTCGGTCACCGCGAACAATGTGTGCTGCTGCTCGGCGAGCGGGCTGAAGGCGCCGATCTTGCCGAAATCGGCGTAGTATTCGAGGCCGACATACACATCATTGTTGAGCTTGCGCGCCACACGAGCGGCGGGAGCGAAGTCCGCCTCGCCGTATTTGCCGAAACCGACGTCGACAATCGGATTGACGATGAATTCATAGTCCGCGTTGCGCACGCCGATGATCGGCCGGATCTCAAGGCCCCAGCGGGTCTGTGCGAATTTCGGCATCTGGTAGCTCAGCTCGAAATTGATGCCGTAGAACAAATTGCGCTTGTCGGCGTTCGGCGAGACGAACAGCGTGCGTAGCTTGAATGCGTCGGACAGGAATTGCCGGTCCTGCACGGCAAACGGCAGATAGAGCCCGAGCTCCCACCAATCGGTCATGCCATAGGCAAACTCCGGCGTGCCGTTGAGGCTGCCCTTGGAGGGAAAGCCGCCGGGGAAGGGCGGATCCTTCTGCCCGATGCCGACATAGTTGAGATGCTGCTGGATGGTGAACTGGCCGACCGCCGCGATGCCGGCATTGTAGACTTGGATCTCGTCGGTCGCCTGCGCGCGACCGCTGCATCCGAGCGCGCCCAGCATGGTCAATGCTGTGCCGGCCAGAACGCGATGTTTGCGGAGACGGGACATCGGATACCTCGATTCCGCGCTACGCCGCGCCGATCAATATGCCGACCGCGAGCACGATCGCGCCGCCGAGCACGATCTGGAACACCGCCTGCAGGAACGGCGTATCCATGTAGCGCGAGCGGATGAAGGCGATCGCCCACAACTCGAAGAACACCACGATGCCGGCGATCGCAGTCGCGATCCAGAATGCGTTCGGCCAGGCGTCGGGCACCAGATAGGGAATGGTGTGGCCGAGACCTCCGAGCGTCGTCATCAATCCGCAGGTGATGCCCCGCAGCCAGGGCGAGCCGCGGCCGGTCAGCGAGCCGTCGTCGGACAGCGCTTCCGCAAAGCCCATGCTAATGCCGGCGCCGATCGAGGCCGCAAGGCCGACCAGAAAGGTCTGCCAGTTGTGATGCGTGGCGAAGGCGGCGGCGAACAGCGGCGCCAAGGTCGAGACCGAGCCGTCCATCAGTCCGGCGAGGCCCGGCTGCACATATTGCAGCACGAACATTCGCCGCCGCGTGCGGTCTTCCTCCGCGCGCACGTCGGGCTTGAGGATCTCGCCGGTCAGGCGGACGGCGAGCTTCTCGTGGCCCTTCTCCTCCTCGGCGAGATCGCCGAGCAGCCGGCGCACGCCGACATCTTCGGCCCTTTCGGCGGCGCGGGCATAGAAGCGCTCGGCCTCCAGCTCCATGGTCTCGACTTCCTTGCGGATGGTGTCTAGCGGCAGGTTCTTGGTCAGCCAGATCGGGCGCCGGCGCAGAAAGCCTTTGACGTCCTCGCGCCGGATCGGTGGCAGATGCGGGCCGAAGCGCTGCTCGTAGGTTTCGAGCAGACGGTGGCGATGGCCGCGCTCTTCCTCCGCCATCTCCTCGAAGATCTTTGCGGTATCTGGATAGCGTTCGGTGAGGTCCTCGGCGAAGGACATATAGATGCGGCTGTCCTCCTCCTCGGAGGCAATCGCGACCGCCAGCACCTCGCGTTCGGTCAAATCGGCGAAATTCTTCACGGCAACGCCTTGTTTACGGAGTTTAGAATTAGAATAATTCTAATATTTGCTCGTCAGGCCGAGGTCAATCCTGGATGGGTGCGTCTCTGCCCGTTCGTGATCAAGATCAGGGGAACTAGGCTGTGCTACGTCCGTTCGAGTTCCTGCTGTGCACGAGAGGATGCCATGGACACCGTCAAATTCCGTCTGAATGATGCGCGACTGGCGCCGCGGCGGACGAAACTCGAGATTCCGGGCTGGGCCGGCAACCGTGAGCCGCGCAGCGATGGTTCGCGCGAGCAGGTCTGGCATTGCGTGCCGTTCTCGGAAGGCGCGCAATACGGGATCGAGCTGTTCTATCCCTATGATTTCGAGCTGCACGTCACCACGAAGGACGGAAGGTTACAACTCGACGCCGACTGGGGTGAGCCGCCGGACAGCGGCGTGCAGTGGCCGCCGTTCCGGAATTTCGGCGACGCGTTCTACACCTATCAGATATTGCTCGATCTCAAGGTCGAGAAGGGCATGGCGATCCGTACCGAACCGCATCCGCGCTTCTACACCGATCGCTCCGACACCGTGCCGATCGCCGTTCCTGCGCTCGTGCGCAATTGGTGGCCGATGATGTTCTTCACGGTGTTCAAGGCGCCGGCGGAAGGGCGCACCCACATTTTCCGGCCGAACGAGCCGTTCGCCCAGATCATCGTGATTCCCGAGGAAGCGAACTTTCAGCTCGAGCAGATGGGCGAGGAGGAGGCCGCCGAACGCGAATTGCAGGCGCGCCGCATCTACAACAATCGGCCCAAACTGGCCGCCGGAACGGAATGGACGTCGTCATCGGACACGGTGTTCGACGGCACATATCGCCATCTGCACCGCGCCGCAAAGGAGAAGGCGCGCAACGATTGAGCGAGATGCCGCATCATGGTTGACAAAACAACGGGGCCCGCGGGCCCCGTTGTGGTATCGCCGATCGGTCGCCATCGCTCAGTAATCGCGACGGTAGAAGCTGTGATGGTGATGGTGGTGATGATGGTGATGGTGGTAGCGCCGATAGCGCGGCACCACGATGACCGGGCGGTCGTAGTAGTCGCGGCGATAGTAGCCGTGATGATGGTGGTGGTGGTGATGGTGGTGGTGGTAGTACTGCGCAAGCTGCACGTTCTCGCGGACCGGAGCGGGCGCAGCCTCGTCGAGCGCCTGCAGCTTTGCGGAGGCGTTCGAGATCGGCTCCAGCAGGTCCGCGTATGAGTTCGCCTGCAGAACGTCGGCCGGGTTCGGCCCAGGCGCAGCTTCGGCGGCACCGACCGCGCCGAACGCGGCCACCGCTCCCAGAAGTCCAGCGATTTTCCTATCCATCTTTGCTCTCCTCAAAAAGTCGCCGGACCGAGCGCCGGTTTGTAGCAACGCCAATCATTGCCCAATGTTTCGTGAACCGCGCATTAACGCCCTGTGACGGGATCGTGGCGGCAGGCACCCGCATCTGACACGGGACGGATGCCGATTCGCGCAAAGAAAACCTGCCAAAACAAGAATCTAGAGCGACTGATTCGATCAGAACCGAAGTGGCTCTAGCTTGCACGCGCGAGGAACTGAAGCAGCAGCCGGCTCACTTCGTCCGGCTGCTCCTGCTGCACCCAGTGGCCGGCGCCGTCGACCAGATGGCAGCCGATCATTTTGGTACAGGCCCTGGTCTGCATCGTCTCGAACACGCCGGGCCGCTGATAGGTGCCCCAATCCTGCTTGCCCGAGATGAATGCGGACGGCTGGTCGATGCTGCGGCCGCTCCAGGTTTGCAATTCCGGAGTGAACGCGCCTGACGTCCCGCAGCGATACCATTGCAGCCCGCCCTGGAATCCCGTGCGCTGATACTCCGCGCTGTAATAGGCGAGGTCGCGGTCCGGCAGCCATGCGTTGGCGGCGATCGCCTCGCGCGACGGCATCTCCTCGGCCACCGTCGCAGCCATGTCCTTGGCGAGGTCCATCACATAGTAGGTCGGCAGTTTGGCCAGCTCCCCCGCCGACCAGGATTGCAGCGGATAAGGCTTGTTGTCTTTCCAGTCCGCGCTCTTGTGATGGTAGTAGGCGCGCAGGAAGTCGTGCACGCCCTGTGGGGCGCGATGCATGTCGGCATTGGCCGGACGTGTCGAATAGTACCATTGGTAGTGCTTGCGCGGACGCGGCAGCACCGCCAGCTCGCGATGCACGGGGTCCTCGCTCACGGGGTTCGCGGGCTCACTTGCGGTGTTGAACGGCAGCGACGGCGTTCCTCCGAACGGCGCGCTCATCATGACGACAGCGCGGAACACGTCGGGGCGGATCAGCGCGCACCATGCCGCGACCGACGAGCCGAAATCGTGCCCGATCACGGCATCGACGTGCGTGTAGCCGAACGCTGCGACCAGCCCGAGCGCATCGCGCACCAGATTGGGCAGGCGGAATGATGTGAGGTCGCCGTCATAATCCGCGCTCCAGCCTGTGGTGCGGCCATAGCCGCGCTGGTCCGGCGCGATCACGTGATAGCCGGCCGCGGCGAGCTTCGGCATCACCTTGCGCCAGGAAAACGCCAGCTCCGGAAAGCCGTGCAGCAGCAACAGGCAGGGCCGGCCGGCTGTTTCGAAGCCCGCCTCCAGCACATGCATCCGCAGGCCGTTGATCCCGTCGACATAACGTGAGCGGATGGTGGCGGGGAGCGGGACGTCGGGGAGCGTTTCCATCGTGCAGATCACCTGTTGGGCATCGCCGCAGAACCAGCGCATTTTGCTGTATGCTGGCGGCCATTGATTCACGATAGCAACTTTGGCCACGGGATGCATACCGCATGCGCCACGCGAGGATTGCAGAGCTGCCCGGCTGGATGTCGCGTCTCGGCCTGATGATCGTAGCCGCCGGCCTGGTGCTGATGCCTGCGGTCCGTGCGGCCGACATCAAGGAGCTCACCGAAAAATTGCCGCGCGCCTATATCGGCGAATTCCTGTGGGATGGCGACAACACGGTGCAGAACGTCGTCATCACCTTCGACAAGGTGCAGGCCCTGAACGAGCAGAATGCGGAGGCACGCGGCTGCGGTTCATATGAGGTCGGCCGTCACGTGACCAGGATCGGCGTGCAGATGTTCATCCGGCTGTCCGATCTCGAGGTCGAGATCTTTGAACAATCGCCCGATGGCAATGGAGCGTTCGAGACCGACGGCAGCCATCGCGGCAAGCTGTCGGAAGATTTTCAGCAGATCGACGCGCAATGGACCAGCACGGCATCAGGCAAGCACGGCCAACTGCACCTGCGTGCTGCGGCGTCGGTGGCATGCGGACCGGCGGAGGACTTGTAGTGCTGCATAACGCTAGAAGCGTTGTCCATCCTTCACCCTCCCCTGGAGGGGGAGGGTCGGCTCACAGCGAGCGAAGCGAGATGTGAGGCGGGGTGGGGTGATCTCTCAACACGGCAAGTCACCGATACGAGGGACTTTCATCCCACCTCGGTTCGCATTCCATGCGAACCGATCCTCCCCTCCAGGGGAGGATAAGAGGAATCACGCCTTGGCTGACGCCTTCGGCCAATAGCGGTCACGCAGATGCCGCTTCACCAGCTTGCCCGTCGGGGTGCGCGGCAGCTCTTGCTCGAAATCGATGCTCTTCGGGCATTTGATCGGCGACAGATGCTGGCGGCAGAATGCGATCAGCTCGGCCTCGAGCTCCTTGCCGGCCCTGGTGATGTCGTGCGGCTGCACCACGGCCTTGACCTCTTCGCCCATCTCCTCGTTCGGCACGCCGAACACCGCGACGTCGGAGACCGCGGGATGCGTGATCAGCACGTCCTCGGTCTCCTGCGGATAGATGTTCACGCCGCCGGAGATGATCATGTAGCTCTTGCGGTCGGTGAGATAGAGGAAGCCCTCTTCGTCGAGGTAGCCGACGTCGCCGAGCGTCGACCAGCCCTTGGCGTTGTAGGCCTTCTTCGTCTTCTCGGGATCGTTGTGATAGGTGAACGCGGGCGCGTCGGCGAAATAGACCTGGCCGATCTGCCCGGTCGGCGCCTCCTCGTCGTTCTCGTCCAGAATCTTGACCTTGCCGACCACGGCGCGGCCGACCGTGCCGCGGTGGGTGAGCCATTGCTGCGAGGTCGAGACCGTGACGCCGTTGCCTTCGGAGCCGGCGTAATACTCGATCAGGATCGGCCCCCACCACTCGATCATCTTCGCCTTGACGTCGACCGGGCAGGGCGCCGCGGCGTGGATCGCGCCCTTCAGCGATGAGATCTTGTAGCGGGCGCGTACCTCGTCGGGCAGCTTCAGCATGCGCACGAACATGGTCGGCACCAGCTGCGACTGCGTCACCTTGTGCTTCTCGACCTGCTTCAGAAATTCCTCGGCGTCGAAATGCTCCATGATGACGGAGGTGCCGCCCAGCACCGTTGCCATCATGTTGAAGCGCAGGGGGGCCGCGTGATAGAGCGGCGCCGGCGACAGATAGATGCTGTCGGCATTCATGCCGCACATGTCGGCGGTGAGAATCCGCAGGAACGGGCTCGGCACGTCAATCCGGTTGCCCTCGAACTCCCTCTTGATGCCCTTGGGCCGGCCGGTGGTGCCGGAGGAATACAGCATGTCGTAGCCGGCGACCTCGTCGGCAACCGGCGTGTTCGGCTGCGCGGCGGCCTCCTTGTCGTAGGAGCGGAAGCCAGGGGCCGGCTCGTCCATCATGTAGAACAGCGGCTCGCCCGCCTCGCCCTTGATCAGGCCCTTCACCTTGTCGGCGCACTGCGGCGTGGTGATGAATACCTTGGCTCCGCAGTCTTTGATGATGTAGGCGATCTCCTCTTCGGTCAGGTAGCGGCTGATCGCGGTGTAATAGAGCCCCGAGCGCTGCGCCGCCCAGCAGATCTCCATGAAGGCGAGGCGGTTTTCCATCAGTAGCGCGATGTGGTCACCGGCCTTCAGGCCGAGCGAGCGGAACAGATGCGCGCCCTGGTTCGAGAGCTCGTCGAGCTCGCGATAGGTGATCGCCTTGCCGGACGCCGCCATCCGATAGGCGATCTTGTTCGGATGGTTGCGCGCGTGGATGGACGGATGAGTCATTGTGTTTCCTCGGAGCATCAATAGTGGTCGTCCCGGCCTAGTGCGCAATTGCGCACGGGAGCCGGGACCCATAACCACCGATTTTTGTTGTTGGACTGGGTTGTGGCCCCAGCCGGGCCTAACCACAAACGGCTGTGGTTATGGGTCCCGGCTCCCGTGCGCAATTGCGCACTAGGCCGGGACGACACTTTTTTCGTGGAGGCCCTTCGGACCTAATCGAACGCTTCTTACAGCCGCTCGACAATCGTCACATTCGCCATGCCGCCGCCTTCGCACATGGTCTGCAGGCCGTAGCGCTTGTTGCGCTGCTTCAGGGCATGCAGCAGCGTCGTCATCAGCTTGGTGCCGGAGCCGCCGAGCGGATGGCCGAGCGCGATCGCGCCGCCATTGACGTTGAGCCGGGCCGGATCGGCGCCGGTGGTCTTCAGCCACGCGGTCGGCACCGAGGCGAAGGCCTCATTGACCTCGAACAGGTCGATGTCGTCGATTGTCATGCCGGCCTTCTGCAGCGCGCGCTGGGTTGCCGGCAGCGGCGCTTCCAGCATGATCACGGGGTCGCCGCCCATCATGGTGAGGTGATGGATGCGCGCCATCGGCTTGACGCCGAGCGCCTTGAGGCCCTTCTCGTTGACGACCATCACGCCGGATGCGCCGTCGCAGATCTGGCTGGCGCTGGCCGCGGTCAGCTTGCCGTTCTCGGCGATCAGCTTGACGCCCTTGATGCCGTCGAGGCTGGCGTCGAAGCGGATGCCTTCGTCGATGTGGTGGGTGTCGGTCGAGCCGTCGGCGCGGGTGATTGTCACCGGCACGATCTCGTCCTTGAAGTGGCCGGCTTGCGTTGCCGCGATCGCGCGCTGATGGCTGTTGTAGGAATATTCGTCGAGTTCGTCCTTCGACAGGCCGTACTTCTCGGCCATCATCTCCGCGCCGGTGAACTGGCTGAACACGATGTTGGGATACTTCGCCTCGATGCCCGGGCTCTTGTAGTGGCCGAAGCCGTTCTTGGCGGGCAGCGAGGAGGCGAGGCCCATCGGCACGCGGGTCATCGATTCCACGCCGGCCGCGATCACGCAGTCCATGGTGCCGCTCATCACGGCCTGCGCCGCGAAGTGCAGCGCCTGCTGCGAGGAGCCGCACTGGCGGTCGATCGAGGTCGCGGGCACGCTCTCCGGCAGCTTCGAGGCCATCACCGCGTTGCGCGCGACGTTGTTGGACTGCTCGCCGGCCTGCATCACGCAGCCCATGATCACGTCCTCGACCTGCGCCGGGTCGGCACCTGATCGTTCGACCAGCGCATCGAGCACGGTCGCGGCCAGATCGGCCGGATGCCAACCGGAAAGACGCCCTCCCTTGCGGCCGCCGGCGGTGCGGGCGGCGGCGACGATATATGCCTCGGCCATGTCTGATCTCCCTGGTGTTTCTGGATTGGGCGGTTTCAAAGCTGGGCCGGATTTAAGGGGCGGCTCAGCATTTAGTCAATCAATCAATTAACTCTTGAGTGCAGCCCCGCCATGGGCTTATGTGCGGCCTCGATTTACCGGCGAGCCAAGAAACAGCCGGGGACACAGAGCGGGACCAGAGCGCAGTTGAACACCAGCGTACCGACGAAACTTCCGGCCGGCAAAAATGCCACTGCCGACAAGCTATTGGTCGCAGCCAGCGAGCTGATGATCGAGCGCGCCTCGATCGAGGTTTCGCTGTCCGACATCGCCCAGAAGTCGGGCGTCAACGCCGCGCTCGTGAAATATCATTTCGGCAACAAGGACGGGCTGTTGCTGGCGCTGCTCGCGCGCGACGCCGCCACCGAGATATCGCAACTCGAATATCTCCTGGCGCAGCCGATCACGCCGTCCGCGAAACTGCGGCTGCATATCGGCGGCATCATCCGCGCCTATCACCAGTTCCCCTATATGAACCGGCTGATCCATTATCTCCTGCACGAGAGCTCGACTGCCGCCGCGAACGAGGTGTCGAAATTCTTCGTCGCGCCGCTTTTGGATTTTCACCGCCGGCTGCTCGCCGAGGGCATCAAGGCCGGCGAATTCCGCAAGATCGATCCGGTGCTGTTCTACACCAGCCTGATCGGCGCCTGCGATCACCTGTTCTTCGGCCGCCACGCGATGTCGCGCGCGGTCGGTGTCGGTCCGGTCACCGACGAGGTCTGCCGCGAATACATCAGGCACATGGAAGCCTTGATCTTCGGCGGCGTGCTGGAAGCGAAGGAATCGCGGATGGCGAATAGCGAGTAGCGGATTGGGAGAGGTCATCTTTTCCACTCGCCATTCGCTGCTCACCATTCGCCATAACAAGTCTAGAGAAGAAACGCCCAAGGAAAGGTTGTTCCCATGCAGTTGAAAGACGTTGCCGTTCTCATCACCGGCGGTGGCTCCGGCCTCGGTGCCGCCACCGCGCGCGCCATGGCCGCCAAGGGCGCCAAGATCGGCGTGATCGACCAGAACAAGGAAAACGCCGAGAAGGTCGCCGCCGAAGTGAAGGGCGTTGCCCTGCACGCCGACGTCACCGACGAGGAAGCGATCAAGGCGGCGATCGCCAAGGCCGAGGCCGCGCACGGCATCGCGCGCGTGCTGATGAACTGCGCCGGCATCGGCGGCTCGCAGCGCATCGTCGGCAAGGACGGCGTCTATCCGCTGGCAAAGTTCGTCCGCATCATCAACGTCAATTTGATCGGCACCTTCAACGTGCTGCGCCTGTTCGCCGAGCGCCTCGCCACCGAAGCCCCGATCGGCGAGGAGCGCGGCGTCGCGATCAACACCGCGTCGGTCGCGGCCTATGAAGGCCAGATCGGCCAGATCGCCTATTCGGCCTCGAAGGGCGGTGTCGTCGGCCTCACGCTGCCGGCCGCGCGCGACCTCGCCAGCCTGAAGATCCGCGTCAACACCATTGCACCCGGCCTGTTCCTGACGCCGCTGCTGATGGGTCTCAACGAGGAAGCCCGCAAGAGCCTGGGTGCCCAGGTGCCGCATCCGGCCCGCCTCGGCGATGCTTCCGAATACGGCAACCTCGCCGTCCATATCGTCGAGAACCCGATGCTCAACGGCGAAACCATCCGCCTCGACGGCGCCATCCGCATGGCCCCGCGCTAGCGGCGAGTTCCACTGTCGTCCCTGCCTTGCGCGCAATTGCGCGCTGGAGCAGGGACCCATACTCCGCGGCGTCTGTAACAGGCAAACCTGGCAGACGTCGCGCAAAACAACAAAAGCCTGTGGTTATGGGTCCCGGCTCGCGCTTCGCTTGGCTGGGACGACGGTCGGGAGGACCAAGCGCGTGTCTCAGCCGCTGCTGATCGAACATCACGATGGAGTCGATTGGGTCACGCTCAATCGTCCCGAAAGCCTGAACGCGCTCGATCCCGCGCTGATCGATGCGCTCAATACCTATTTCCAGGGCCTGCAGCGCAATCGCGACACCCGCGTCGTGGTGTTGAAGGGCGCTGGCGCGAATTTCTGCGCCGGGCTCGACCTCAAGCACGCGATGGCGCGCCGCGGCGGCCAGGCCGAGCCGCCTGGTGTCACGGAGTCGCTCGACTCGCAGCGCCGCATTGCCGACATCGTGATGCTGATGCGGCGCTGTCCGCAGCCGATCATCGCGCTGGTGCAGGGCGCGGCCGCCGGCGGCGGCTTCGCGCTGGCGCTCGCGGCCGACATCCGCATCGCGGCCAAGAACGCGCGGATGAACTGCGCCTTCATCAAGCTCGGCCTGGGCGGTTGCGACATCGGCACCAGCTACTTCCTGCCGCGCCTCGTCGGCGTGTCGGTCGCCTCCGAATTGATCCTCACCGGGCGCTTCATCCATGCCGACCGCGCGCTTGCGGTTGGCCTGGTGTCCGAGGTGGTCGAGGCGGCCGATCTCGACGTCGCGGCCAATCCTTACGTCGAGGCGATGATGACGGCCTCGCCGACCGGTCTCCGCCTGTCGAAGGAATGCCTCAACATGAGCGTCGATGCCGGCTCGATCGAGGCCGTGATCGCGATGGAGGATCGCAATCAGGTGCTGTGCAGCCGCTCGGAAGATTTCCAGGAAGGCATCAAGGCCTTTCTCGAGAAACGAAAGCCTGTCTATATCAGGCGCTGAGAACAGATCCTCAAAAGGACAAGAATTCCGGGAGACGCAAAATGGATGGAGACGCGGCGATGCTGACGAAGCTTGCCTTTCGCAAGGTGGACTGGCTCGCACGTGACATCGCGGTCGAGCGGCGCGCTGACGGTACCGTCGTGCTGAAGTCGCGGATTCCGCTGCAGGCCTACGAACCGCATATCCCGGCCTATCTCGCCAAATGGGCCGCGCAGGCGCCGGAGCGGATCTGGCTGGCGCAACGCGGCGGTCCCGACCGGCAATGGCGCAAGGTCTCCTACGGTGAAGCCAAGCGCACCGTCGATGCGCTGACGCAAGGCCTGCTCGATCTCGGCATTGGCGATGGCCGGCCCGTCGCGATCCTTTCAGGCAATTCGATCGAGCACGCGCTGATGACGCAGGCCGCGATGCAGGCACGGCTGCCGGCGGCGCCGGTGTCGCCCGCCTATTCGCTGATGAGCCAGGATCACCTCAAGCTCAAATATCTGTTCAATCTGATCAAGCCCGCCGTCGTCATGGTGCAGGACGGCCCGACCTTCGAGAAGGCGCTGAAGGCGATCGACCTCAGCGGCATCACCGTCGTTCACGTGCTGCGTCCCTGCGAAGGCATCAAGAGCGTGGGCTTCGCCGAGCTCGCGGCGACGAGGGTAACGGCCGATGTCGGCGCGTCGATTGCGAAGATCACGCCCGAAACCGTCGGCAAGCTGCTGTTCACCTCGGGCTCGACCGGCATGCCCAAGGCCGTCATCAACACCCAGCAGATGATGTGCGCCAATGCGGCGATGATGATGCAGGTACGCCCGCGTGAAACGGCGGGTCCGATCCCGACCGTGCTCGACTGGATGCCGTGGAATCACACCATGGGCGGCAACGCCGCCTTCAATCCGGTGCTTGTCGACGGCGGCACGCTCTATATCGACGACGGCCGGCCGATGCCGGGCCAGCTCGAGGAGACCATCAGGAACCTGCGCGAGGTGTCGCCGACCTATTACGCCAACGTGCCGGCAGGCTATGCGGCGCTCGCGGCCGCGATGGAGAAGGACGCGGCGCTGTGCGCGAGCTTCTTCAAGAACCTCTCGATCATGGCCTATGGCGGCGCCCGGCTGCCCGACGATCTCTATGACCGGATGCAGGCGCTGGCGGTGAAGACCACGGGCGAGCGCATCGTGTTCTACACCGGCTGGGGCTCGACCGAGACCGCGCCGACCTCGACCGGCACCTATTGGGACACCGAGCGCGTCGGCCTGATCGGCCTGCCGTTCCCCGGCGTCGAGCTGAAGATGGTGCCGTGCGGTTCGAAATATGAATTGCGGCTGCGCGGCGTCAACGTCACGCCGGGCTATTTCGGCCAGGCGGACCTCACGGCCAAGATGTTCGACGAGGAAGGCTTCTACTGCATCGGCGATGCCGGCGTGTTCGTCGATCCCGATGATCCGCTGCAGGGCATCATCTTTGCCGGCCGCGTGGTCGAGGATTTCAAGCTGACGACCGGCACCTTCGTCCATGTCGGCTCACTGCGCACCGATGCTATATCAGCTGCGACGCCGGTCGTGCATGACGCGCTGGTCGCGGGGCAGGATCGTGAGTTCATCGGCCTGCTGTGCTGGCCCAACCTGCATGCCTGCCGCCAGCTCGTCGGCAATGCGGATGCGAGCTACGAGGACGTGGTCCGGCATCCCGAGGTGGTCGATTGCCTCAGGAAGGGCTTGCAGGCGCACAATGCATCTTGCACCGGCAGCAGCATGCGCATCGCGCGTGCGATGCTGATGGCCGAGCCGCCGTCGATCGACGGCAATGAGCTCACCGACAAGGGCTACATCAACCAGCGCGCCGGCCTCGAACGCCGCGCCGCGCTGGTGGAGAAGCTCTATGCCGACAAGCCCGGTGATGAGGTGATCGTGCTGTGATGAAGCTGATGCTCTCTCAACACGTCATTCCGGGGCGCGCGAAGCGCGAACCCGGAATCCATTTTGCAGCGAGTCCGGAGCCCGATGGATTCCGGGCTCGCGACTTCGTCGCGCCCTCAGATGCGCAATTGCGCATCGGGGAATAACGAAGAACAAGTGACCGCAAGAAAAAGGTAGCCGCCATGAATTTCGATTTCTCCGACGAACAGAAGCAGATGCGTGACGAGGCGCGGAAGTACCTCGCCGAGCAGTGCCCGCCCAAGGCTGTGCGCGAGGTGCTCGATGGCAAGGTGCCCTACGACAAGGCGCTGTGGAAGGGCCTCGCCGAGATGGGCTTCCTCGGCGTCGCGATCCCGGAGAAGTTCGGCGGCGCGGGTGCCGGCCATCTCGAGCTCTGCGTGATCGCGGAAGAAATGGGCCGCGCGCTGGCGCCAGTGCCGTTCTCCTCCACCGTGTATCTTGCGGCCGAGGCGATCCTGATCGCAGGCAGTGACATGCAGAAGCAGAAGTGGCTGCCGAAGATCGCCTCCGGCGATGCCATCGGCACGCTGGCGCTGTTCGAGGGCAAGGGCAACCCGTCGCCGAAGGCGGTCAAGGTCACGGCCAATGGCGGCGTGCTCAATGGCGTCAAGAAGCCGGTTGCTGATGGTGCGATCGCCGATTTCGCCGTGGTGGCCGCGCGCGCCGGTTCGAGTGGGCGCGAGTCTGATATTTCCTTGTTCATCGTCGATCTCAAGGCCGGCGGTGTCGCGGTCAAGTCGCTGACCAACATCGATCTGACCCGCGGCCAGGCCGAGATCACCTTCAAGGACGCGAAGGCCGAGCCGCTCGGCGCGGCCGGCGAGGGCTGGAGCGTCATCACCCAGGTGCTGGATCGTGCAGCCGTGTTGATGGCGTTCGAGCAGGTCGGTGGTGCCGACCGCGCGCTCGAAATGGGCCGCGACTATGCGCTCGACCGCATCGCGTTCGGCCGTCCGATCGGCTCGTTCCAGGCGGTCAAGCACATGCTGGCCGACATGTATGTGTCGGCGACGCTGGCGCGCTCGAACTGCTATTACGGCGCCTGGGCGCTCTCGACCAATGCCGGCGAACTGCCGGAAGCGGCCGCTGCCGCGCGCATCAGCGCGACGCAGGCGTTCCAGCACTGCGCCAAGAACAACATCCAGGTCCATGGCGGCATGGGCTTCACCTGGGAGTTCGACTGCCACATGTACTATCGCCGCGCCAATGCGGTGGCACTCGGCCTCGGCAGCCTGTCCTATTGGGAAGACGCGCTGATCGACCGCATGCGCAAGAAGAACGCGGCGTAACCTAGCGCGTCATTCCGGGGCGCGACGAAGTCGCGAACCCGGAATCTCGAGATGAGAAAATAGCCTCTAGATTCCGGGTTCGAAGCTCCGCTTCGCCCCGGAATGACCGAAAGAGAACCGTCATGAATTTCGACGACACCCCGCAGGAGGCCGCATTCCGCGCCGAGGCGAAAGCCTGGATCGCGGCCAATGCGCCGAAGCAATATGAGGACGAGCTGCGCAAGGCCTCGCTCGGCCGCGTGCAGCTCAAGGGCGCCAACATTCTCGAGGTCGCCAAGGCCTGGCAGAAGAAGAAGGCCGATGCCGGCTGGGCCTGCCTGCACTGGCCGAAGGAGTATGGCGGCCGCGGTTCGTCACCGATCGAGCGCGTGATCTGGCAGCAGGAGGAGGGCCCGTTCGGCCGCCTCAGCTCGATGTTCATCATCGGCCACGGCATGTGCGGCCCGACCATGATGGCGTTCGCCGGCGAGGAGCAGAAGCGCAAATATCTGCCGCCGCTGGCCTCCGGCGAAAAGGTCTGGTGCCAGCTGTTCTCCGAACCGGCCGGCGGCTCCGACGTTGCAGGCCTGCGCACCCGCGCCGAGAAGCAGGGTGACGAATGGGTGATCAATGGCCAGAAGATCTGGACCTCGGGCGCGCATTATTCCGACTACGGCATCCTGTTGACTCGCACCGATCCCAATGTCGCGAAGCACAAGGGCCTCACCATGTTCTTCCTGGACATGAAGAGCCCGGGCGTCGAGGTCAGGCCGATCAAGCAGGCGAGCGGCGCCTCCGACTTCAACGAGGTCTATTTCACCGACGTGCGCATTCCGGACTCGCAGCGGCTTGGCAATGTCAATGACGGCTGGAACGTGTCGCTGACGACGCTGATGAACGAGCGCATGTCGATCGGTGCGGGCGTTGCCACCGGCTTCCCCGAGCTGTTCGACTTCTGCAACAGCCTGATGCTGGAGGATGGCCCCGCGATCGAGAACCGCGCGGTGCGCGCGAAGCTCGCGAACTGGGCGGTGAAGGCGAGCGGGCTGAAATACACCAGCATGCGCGCGATCTCCGCGCTCTCCCGTGGTGAACGCCCGGGGCCCGAGAACTCGATCGGCAAGCTGGTCGCCGGCTCGATGATCCAGGACGTCGCAACCTACGCGCTCGACCTGCAAGGCGCCGCCGGTGCGCTCAACGGGCCCGAGGATGCCGAGGTCGCCGGCAAGTTCCAGGCGATGCTGCTGCGCGCGCCGGGTACCCGCGTCGAGGGCGGCACCGACGAGATCATGCGCAACATCATCGCCGAGCGCGTGCTGGGCCTGCCCGGCGACATCCGGGTCGACAAGGACGTTCCCTTCAACAAGATCCCGACCAAGGGTCGAGCATAGAAAATCGTAGGGCGGGTTAGCGCAGCGTAACCCGCCATTTCGCAACAACGTTTCGATGGAATCGGTGGGTTACGCCTTCGGCTAACCCACCCTACGCAAAAAAAGAGGTTCGCCATGAATTTCGATGACACGCCGCAGGAAGCCGAATTCCGCAAGATCGCGCGCCAGTGGATCGCGGCCAATGCTCCGAAGGAGTTCGAGGAGGAGTTGTCAAAATCCTCGCTCGGCCGCATCAGGCTCGCCAAGCACGACATGGTCGAGGTCGGCAAGGCCTGGCAGAAGAAGAAGGCCGAGGGCGGCTGGGCCTGCCTGCACTGGCCGAAGGAATATGGCGGCCGCGGCGCCACCCCGATCGAGCGTGTGATCTGGCAGCAGGAAGAGGGCGTCTACGGCAAGCTGACCCAGCCGTTCCAGATCGGCGAGGGCATGTGCGGCCCGACCGTGATGGCCTGGGGCTCTGAAGACGCCAAGCGCCGTTATCTGCCAAGGCTCGCCTCCGGTGAGGAGATCTGGTGCCAGCTGTTCTCCGAGCCGTCGGCCGGCTCCGACGTCGCCGGCCTGCGCACCCGCGCCGAGAAGAAGGGCGACAACTGGGTCGTCAACGGCCAGAAGATCTGGACCTCCGGCGCGCATTACTCCGACTACGGCCTTCTGATCGCGCGCACCGATCCGAATGTGCCCAAGCACAAGGGCCTCACCATGTTCTTCCTCGACATGAAGAGCCCGGGCGTCGAGGTCAGGCCGATCAAGCAGGCCAACGGCATGCAGGAGTTCAATGAGGTCTATTTCACCGACGTCGTGATTCCGGACAGCCAGCGCCTCGGTACGGTCGGCGAGGGCTGGAGCGTGTCGCTGACCACGCTGATGAACGAGCGCATGTCGATCGGATCGCGGCTCGCGACCGGTGTCCCTGAAATGTTCGAGTTCTGCTCCAATCTGATGCTGGAGGATGGCCTCGCGATCGACGATCCGGCGGTGCGCTCCAAGCTTGCGAGCTGGGCAGTGAAGGCGAGCGGGCTGAAATACACCAGCTACCGCGCGATCTCGGCGCTGTCGAAGGGCGAGCGTCCGGGCCCAGAGAACTCCATCGGCAAGCTCGTCTCCGGCCTGATGCTGCAGGACATCGCGACCTACGCGATGGACCTCGAGGGCGCCGCGGGCAGCCTCACCGGCACCGATGAGGAGCAGGCCAACGGCCAGTTCCAGCAGATGCTGCTGTCGTCGCCCTCAATGCGTATCGCCGGCGGCACCGACGAGATCCTGCGCAACATCATCGCCGAGCGCGTGCTCGGCCTGCCGGGCGATATCCGCGTCGACAAGGACGTGCCCTACAACAAGATCCCGACCAAGGGGCGTTAGGGGAACGTAGGGTGGGTTAGCGAAGCGTAACCCACCATTGGCTATCAACCACGTGCGATAGAGGCGGTGGGTTACGCCTTTGGCTAACCCACCCTACGCAGACAATGGGATGCGCAATGGACGCTGCAGTGAACCAACAAGAACGCATTGACGTACTCCAAAGCCTGCTCAACGAGCGCTACTCGGTGCGCGCGTTCCAGCCGCGCGAGGTGCCGCGCGACGTCATCGAGCACATCCTGACGACCGCACAGCGCACCGCGTCGTGGTGCAACAGTCAGCCCTGGGAGGTCCTGATCGTCTCCGGCGAGGCCAAGGAGCGCTTTCGCAAGGCGATCTATGCCGAGGCTTCGCGCGGCCTCGGCGAGGACTACGACTTCACGCCGCCGCGCGAATATGTCGGGGTCTATCTGGAGCGCCGCCGCGAGAGCGGGTTCCAGCTCTACAACACGCTCGGCATCGCGCGCGGCGACAGGGTCGCTTACGCCAAACAGGCGCTGGAGAACTACAATTTCTTCGGCGCCCCGCACATTGCCGTGATCCATACCAACGAGCCGCTCGGCATCTACGGTGCGATCGATTGCGGCGGCTATGTCTCGAACTTCATGCTCGCCGCCCAGGCGCTCGGGCTCGGCACCATCCCGCAGGCCGCGATCGCGCGCCATTCCGGCCTGATCCGCCGCCATTTCAACCTGGCTGGGGATCGCCGGGTTGTCTGCGGTATCTCGTTCGGCTATGCGGATCATGCGCACAAGGTGAACAGCTACCGCACGTCGCGCGCAACTGTGGCGGATACTGTCACATTTGTGGATGTATAGTTTCCTCAAGGCGGGAAGGTCGGTTCACCCTCCCGCCGAGGACAAGAAGAAACGACAAGAAGAACGACTAGAACAACAATGGCGAATAACGCCTCCCTGACGCCGGCGGAGATCAGCTGGCAACTGCACCGTCTGCCTGCGCTTGAGCGCGACGCGTTCATCGCCGCGCATTACTTGGGACAGCCCGTCGCCTGGCAGACCCGCTTCTTCGATGCGATCGACTGGGGCGCGGGCTCCGTGCTGCAATTCAGCTTCCTGCAACGCGGCTGGCATCGCCATTCCCGGCTCGACAACCCGATCTATGCCTATATCGACATCGAGCAACATCCGGAAACACGCGGCCTGCGCCGCGGCCGGCGGATCGACCTCGAGGGCACGATCAAGGGCGTCGACTTCGTGACCGGGATTACGCTCACGCTCGACCGGTTCGAGATCTTGCCCGTCAACTTTCTCGATCGCTTCGTCATCAACTCCGACAGCCGCTATTAACGCCGGGCCGCGCGGCGCGACGGCGCGTCCACATAGCGCGCGGCCATCGCGCCCGCCAGCTCCGCCATCTTCTCGCGCAACTCCGCGGGCGCGATCACCTCGGCCTCGGCGCCGAGCCGCAGCAATTCGGAGGCGGCGTGCCACACCGTCTTACCGACCGGCATGGTGGCGATCCGCCAGCCGTCGGTGTCGGCGGCTTCAGCAAGCCGCATCCGCGCCTTCACGTAAGGGTGGGCCAGCGCATCGAACAGTTGCAGCCCCAACGGCGACAGCCGCACCGTGGCCTCGTTCGGATGCAGCTCGGCCTCGAGCCGCGCGATCGAGGCGCGCCAGTAGGTGGCGAGATCGAACTCCCCCGGCCGCGCGAACGGCGTCTCCAGTGCGGTGCAATCCAGCACCCGCGCGACCCGGTAGGTGCGCACATTGCCGTCGACGAGGCCGGCGAGATACCAGCTGCCGCCCTTCAGCACGAGGCCGAGCGGCGCCACGCGCCGCCGCTTCTCGGCCTTCCAGCTCTGGTAGCGGATCTCGATCAGGGTCTCGCGCAGCACCGAGGCTGCAATGGCGCGCAGATGCTTCGGCTCCTCGGTCTCGCCGAACCAACCCGGCGCGTCGAGATGGAAGCGCTGCTGCATGCCCCGCGCGTTGGGGCGAAGATTCTCCGGCAGCGCCGCCATCAGCTTGGTCTGCGCCGCCGCCATCGCGACATCGAGGCCGAGTGCGGCGGCGGGGCCGGGCAGGCCGGCCATGAACAGCGCCTCGGCCTCGCCCTGCGACAGCCCGTTGAGCCGCACCCGATAGCCGTCGAGCAGGCGATAGCCGCCCTCGGCGCCGCGGTCGGCATAGACGGGGACGCCGGCGGCCGAGAGCGCATCGATGTCGCGATAGATCGTGCGCACCGAGACCTCGCAGGCTTCGGCCAGCTCGGGTGCGGTGACCTGTCCCCGTGCCTGCAGGGTGGTGAGGATGGAAAACAGCCGGCTCGCGCGCATGGAACGATCATACCTGACACAAGATGTCAGGTATAGGCGCACATAAGGAGGCCACGCCCCTGACGGCGCAAGGAGACCCGCTGATGACCACCGTTGCCCCCACCGACCGCGTCACGCTGTATTACTCGCCGCAGAGCCGCGCCACCGGCACCCGCGTGCTGCTGGAGGAACTCGGCGCGCCTTATGATTTGCATATCCTCAACATGAAGGCGGCAGAGCAGCGCAAGGACGCCTATCTCGCGATCAATCCGCTCGGCAAGGTGCCGGCGATCCGTCATCGCGATGCGCTGGTGACCGAGCAGGTCGCGATCTTCATCTACCTTGCCGATCTGTTCCCGCAGGCGGGCCTGACGCCCGCGCTGAACGACCCGCGCCGCGGCCCCTATCTGCGCTGGATCGCCTATTACGGCGCCTCGTTCGAGCCGGCGGTGATCGACCATTTCATGAAGCGCGAGCCGGCGCCGATCACGCAGTCGCCCTACGCCGATTACGACACCATGCTGGGCACGCTCGAGGCGCAGCTCGCAAAGGGGCCCTATCTGCTCGGCGAAGAGATCACGGCGGCGGACATCCTTTGGGGCATCGCGTTCAGTTGGACCATGATGTTCGGCATCGTGCCGAAAAGGGACGTCTTCGTCCGCTATTCCGAACGCATCGCCGCGCGCCCGGCTTTCATCCGGATCTCGAAGGCCGACGACGAGATGGCGGCGCAGCATGCAGCCGCCGCCGGAGTGTGATACGGATCGTGCCGATGGCGAAACCCCTGTACAGCACCAACTGCTTCAACACCCTGATCCGCGTCGCCGAGGATTGCCCGGCGCAGCGCGGCGAGGAGCCGCAGCTGCGTGGCGGTCAGCCGACGGTTGCCGTGCTGCAATACCGGATGATCGCCGGAGCGCCCTACAGATACACCTCCGACGACGTGGTGTTCGCGACCTCGTCGGCCGGCCGCGCGCTCGATGCGAAGGCGGCGAAGAAGGCGCGCAGCCTCGCCCGCGAGACGTTCTTCTCGCGCGGCCAGGCCTGCATGCGCGCCTCGCCGCTCGGCAAGCGTTTCGGCTGGGGCGTTCACGCCGACGCCGACGGCCGCATCGCAATCTACGCCGTCGACAGCAAGCGTTATCAGGCGCTGGCCGGTGATCCGGAGATTGCGCAGACGCGCGCGATGCGGTCGAAGCGGGCGTGACGCTTTTTATCCTCCCCTGGAGGGGGAGGATCGACGCGAATGAAATGAGCGGCGAGGTGGGGTGAAAGTCTCTCCAATCGGGCACTGCCCGCGTTGAGAGATCACCCCACCCCGTCTCACATTCCGCTGCGCTCCATGTGAGCCGACCCTCCCCCTCCAGGGGAGGGTGAAGCATCGGTGCATCCTCCCAGTCCCGTCATCCTGAGGTGCGAGCGCAGCGAGCCTCGAAGGATGAATCGGCCACCAGCCGGGCCGTCGACCCTTCGAGACGGCCGCTTCGCGGCCTCCTCAGGGTGACGGTAGTTAGAGCGCGAAGGGTCCGCTAAAACCTCGGCGCCCGCTTCTCGGCGAACGCTTTGATGCCTTCCTTGATCTCATCGCCGTGCATGCTGTCGCTGTGGCGCTGGTCGGCGGCGGCCTCATCCAGCTCGCCGCGGGCGAATTCGTTGATCGCGCGTTTCATGCCGGCCATCGCCTTCGGAGCATTGCCGGCCAGGATCGTGGCGAGCTTGTCGACCTCTTCGTCGAGCAGGTCGAGCGACACCATCGCGGTGAGGTAGCCGATCCGCAGCATCTCCGGCGCTGTGATCTTCTGCGCGGTCAGGAACAGCAGCTTGGCGTTGTCGACCCCGAGCCGTGTGACGTAGCGCCGGATGCCGCTCTTGTAATAGTGCAGCCCGAGCCGCGCCGCCGGCATGAACATCTCCGCGGTATCGACGCCGATGCGGAAGTCGCAGGCGAGCGCCAGGTCGGTCGAGCCGCCATAGACCCCGCCATTGAGCCGGCAGATCGTCGGCACGCTCAGATCCTCGAGCCGGTTCACCACCACCTCGAACGCTGAGCCCGCACTTTGCTGCTCGCTCTCGCTCACCGCGCGCTCGGCCACCGAGTTGAGGTCGTAGCCGGCGGAGAACGCGCGGCCGGTTCCGGTCAGCACCAGCACGCGGATCGCGGGATCGGCCTCGATCCGGTCGAACAGCCTGACCAGCTCGCCGAGATCCTCGGCCTGCAGGCGGTTGAGATGCTTCGGCCGGTTGAGGCGGATCGTGGCGCGTGCGCCCGCGATTTCTAGCACGGGTCCGCTGGCGGTGTTGGCCGCGTCGGCCATCTTGGTCTCCATCATTGGTTCTCACGTTCGCGCCGCTTCGCCTCGGCGTCGATGGTCTCGGCGAGATCGGGATGCCTTGCCATCAACAGGCGGAAATCGACGAGGTCAAGCACCAACAGCCGGGTCACCTTGCTGGTCGAGACGCTGGCGCCCCGCTTGGCGTTGCCGAGCAGCGCCATCTCGCCGAAGAATGCGCCTTCGCCGAGCTTCACCTTGCGTCCGGGCAGGTCGACCTCCACCTCGCCGGCGGCGACGAAATACATGCAGTCGCCATTGGTGTCCTTGCGGATGATCATGGTGCGCGGCGGCAGGTCCATGGTCCGCAGCACCTGGGTGACGTCGGCGATCGCGGCCGGGCCGAGATGCGCGAAGAACGGCACCTTGCTGACGGTCTCCCAGGTTCTCAGAAAATTGTCGCGGCGGGTTTCCGCGGCAAAGCCGGTCGCCAGAATACCGGTCCACAGCCCGAACACGCCGAGGCCCGAGATCATCACCATGGCAGCGACCATGCGGCCGAGCGGGGTGATCGGCACCACGTCGCCATAGCCTGTCGTGGTCAGCGTCACCACCGCCCACCACAGCGCCGCCGGCACGCTGCCGAAGGTCTGCGGCTGGACGTCCCGCTCCAGGAAGTATTCGGCGACGGAGGCCAGGAACACCACCATCAGGAAGATCACCAGCACGCTGAGCAGCGGGCCGGATTCCACCACGAGCACGCGCCGGAGCTGGCGCAGGCCGGGAATGCCTGGCACCACCTTGAGCATCCAGAGCACACCGAGCAGCCATGCGGTTTTCGGCTCGATGCCGCTGAGCAGGGCCAATGGCACCGCCAGCGCACCGACCGCATCGACGACGCCAGCGCTTGACAGCGCGTAGAACCAGAGCTTGTCCTGCCGCCGCATGTGCCGCAGCCGCACCAGCCATTCGAACACGAAATAGGCAAGGCAGGCCCACAGCAGCGCATCGACCCAGTGCGGGACCGTGTCATAGGCCGGCGCGACCGTCAGCAGCGTCATCATGGCGACACCGACCGTGACCGCGACATAGGCCGCCGTGGTCATGTTGCGGCCGGCGGTGGCGGAAACGAAGCGCGTCAAGGCCGGAAGGACGATCGGCTTGGACATCGGAACGGAGCTTGCCTGTCGCTGAACTACTGGAATTGAGGCGCCCCTGCGAATGGCGGAGCCTGTGTCACAACGTGCCTCTCCCGGTTGAGGCCGTCAACGCGCAGGCGGTGGCGGGATGGTCGCGGCGAAAGTCCCAAATGTTGGACGAATGGCCTAACCATGTTGGCCCGTTTTTGCGCCCGCGAATGTGAGAAATCAGACAAATCGTCGCTTTTTCACCGTATATCAGGGATGCTGGTCACCGATGCGACCTCGGCCGGAATGAAGCGACTAATAAGGCGATCTTGTTCACTTCTTGAGAAATTGGTTGGTTTCCGATGGATACCTCACATCTCGCGGAGCACGCCGGCGCCGCCGGCAGTTTCTTCGCATCGATCTTCGTGGTCGCCACGCTGTCGATGCGGACCATGATCCCGTTGCGCGTCTTTGCCATCCTGACCAACATCATCCTGATCGCGACCGCCGTCCCGACCCATAATTACGCGACGCTGATTCTGCATGCCGTGCTGCTGCCGGTGAACACCTATCGTCTGCACCAGATGCTGCAACTGGTCCGCAACGTGAAGAAATCGGTCAACAGCGATCTGTCGATGGACTGGCTGAGGCCATTCACGACGGAGCGCAAATGCACCGCGGGCGAAGTCCTGTTCTACAAGGACGAGAAGGCCGACAGCATGTTCTACATTGTCAGCGGCCGCTTCCGCCTGGTCGAATCCGGCATCGAGCTGCCGGTCGGCGCCCTGGTCGGCGAGTTTGGCATGCTGTCGCCGTCGAACACCCGCACCCAGACGCTGGAGTGCGTCGAAACCGGCATGGTGCTGTCGGTGACCTATGACCAGGTCGAGCAGCTTTACGTTCAGAACCCGGCGTTCGGCTTCTACCTCCTGCGTCTGTTCAGCGCCCGCCTGTTCGAGAATATCTCGACGCTCGAGCAGCGGCTCGCGCAGCACGCCACCCCACAGGTCGCGGAGCCAAAACCTGCATGAGCCCCGCGACGAGTTCTGGAGGCGCCGCAGTGCCGGATGACGACAGTCTGCTGGCTTCGCTTCGTTACCTCTTTGCCGATATCATCGGCGATGAGGACGAGGGGCCGCCGGTGCTGCCCGACGCCTGCCCGGACCACCTCGGGCCCGCGGTCACCGATGCCATCCATCTGTTGATCGCCTATCAGAGCACGAGCTACGCCCAGCTCTACATCGACCGGCTCAAACGCTTCGTCGGCCGCCGCGGCGTTGACGACGCCCTGCTTGCCGAGATCGCGCGGCTGATGGCCGAGCGCATGGCCTATGAGGACGCGATCCGCATCGCGCAGCTCAAGCTCGGCGAAGTCAACGCGGCGGGCGGCCTTGCGGCGCGCTCGGCCGACGACGTCAAGAAACTCCGCCTCGACGAGTTGATCGACGCCCTGCCGGAGATGGTCGCCGATCCGGTGCTTGCCGTGCTCGACCGGCTCGGCTGGCGCCGCCGCCGGGTCTCGATCCGTTTCAGCGCCAACACCCGCTTCAGCGTTCGCCGGCTCCGGATCGAGGCCGGCCTGAAGCGCTGGCGGCTGTTCTCGGGGCGCTACGCCAAGGAACGCATCTGGGTCGAGCGCTGGCTGCACATGATCGATCGCAGCTTGACCAAGCAGCCGGGCGCGGTCTCAGCGATTGTGCAGACCGCGACCATGATCCAGGGCTACGGCGATCCCTATCGCCAGGGCATCGCGGACTGGCACGTGATCATCGACGGACTGGTCAAACCGACCTTCGACGGCGTGCTCGCGCTTCCCGATCTTGCCGCCGCCATCACCGAGGCCCGCGCCGCCATCATGCCCGATCCGCGGCAGGCCTCGCTGAAGCGCAAGATCGCAGAGATTCGCGCGCGGGTGCCGGCGGCGGCGCCGTAAGAGTGCAGACATTCTCGCTTGCAATGACGTGGAGAACGTGGACCGTCACCCTGAGGTGGCCGCTTCTTTAGCGGCCCTCGAAGGGTCGACGGCCTGACTGTGGCCGTGCATCCTTCGAGACGCGCTGCGCGCTCCTCAGGATGACGGAGCTAGAGCTTTGTTACGCGCCGTCCGAGCCGACTCACCGCTTGATATGCGGCCGCTCGTCCTAGCCGGTACGCAGTGTCGTCCTGGCGAAAGCCAGGACCCATTACCCCAAATGCAAATTGTTGCGCAGCGCCGGGGCCGCGATCCCGTTCAGCACCGAAAGCAGTGGCAATGGGTCCTGGCTTTCGCCAGGACGACAGTGGCGGATGTGGCGCGACCGCCTCACCCGTTCGCGGTCTTCACAACCACGAGATTATCATCGACTGCCGGTGGGTGGCGCTTGAGATGGTCGCGGCGCAGCGCGATCTCGTCGCGGACCAACTCGTAGCCGAGCTTGAAGGTGTCGAGGCCGTCGCCGGAAACGGTGCCGTCGCGCAAGCCGATCACCGCGCCGCGCAGGATCGCCTCGAGCTCGTCCTGCAATTCGTCGAGATGCTCGGCGCAGGTGGTGTGCTCGACGCGCTCGCCGATGTCGAGGATCCGGCCCGCCAGTTCGCTGGCCTTCTCCGGCGCGACGCGGGTGATCTTGGTGTAGATCGCAGCGAAGATCGAGCCGATGATGCTGAGCGCGGCGGCGCCGAGATACATCACGTCGCTGTAGCGATCCATGAACGATTTGGTATCGTCATTGATGTATTCGGCCGCGCCCTGATGGGCGACGATGAAGGCGTCCTTGTCGGTCGCCGCCGGCTCGATCTTGGAGGCGAAGCCGTCGTCGAGCGCGAGCTCGGACTTGTTCTCATAGACGATGCGCGCGAGCTCGGCCGCCGTGGTCGTGGACATCGAGGATTGCGCGACCAGCAGCCATTCCAGCCCAATGCTGTCCACGTCGTCGTCGGGGATCGCCGGCGAGGACGACAGCATGCCGGTCGAGATCGTCTCCTCCGAGATCGCCGGATATTTGCGCGCCAGCGCCTTGGCCTCGTCGATCGCGTTCAAGGTGAAGCCGCCGGCGCGCTTGGCATATTGCTCGTAGGTCTTGTCCTTGATGATCTTCGAGGCATGTTCGATCACGACCACGGCGGCGAAGCCCGAAGCGAACAATTTGTCGAACGGCGTGTTCGGCGGCGCCTGCTGCACCCGCTGCGCCGCATCCGGGCTGTCGGAAATCTCCAGCGCGCTGCGGACGAAATTGACGCTGTTCTCGCCGTCGCCGACGACTGCGATCTTCCTCCTCTTCAGTTCGGTCAGCGACTTGATCTTCTTGCCGCCGGGGCTCAGCACCAGCACCACATCATGCTCGAGGATCGCGATGGCGCGGGCGCGCGGCGGTACCTTGGCATCGGTGCGCAGGATCGCAAGCGTTGCGGCGCGACGATCGAACTGCACCAGCGCCTTGGCGTTGTCGGGGTTCGGCGCGATCTTCAGCCGCAGCCGCGACGAATTGTTTTTCAGCACGGTGGCGAGGCGGGCGGCGAATTTGGCCTCCGGGCCGTTGGCATCGCCGACCGCGAACACCAGCGTTTCCGAATTGCGCAGCCAGACCCGGCCGCCGATCACGGTGATCGCGCTCAAGAACAGCGTCAGCATGGTGAAGATGATGATCTGCGCGCGGTTGCTCTTGGCGACCGGAGGGCGTGGTCGCGGCAGCACTGGCGAAGGCGCGGGGGCTTCGGCACTCATGGCTGATCACCCGTCCGGGACGGCCCGTTGCCGCAACGGCGCGGCGCTGCCCGATGAATCCGTAAATGACTATAAAAGAAAGAAAATTTCCTGTGCCGCCGACGATATACCTCCGCGGCGGGAATGCAAACCGGCCACCCGCCGTAACCTTAATCCCGATTGACCTGCGCCGCGATGCCACATGACCATCGCCACTATCGACGTCCGAACCCAGATGTGATTTTCGGGGGACCGCAGGTGCATTCCGCCGCCGGAGATGTCATAAATGACACAAGCTCCGCTTTGCGGAATTGTGCTGACGGCCTGACCCGGATTTCTTGCAATCACATTCATCGAAGTAAAAGGGCGTCAGCTTGTTGTTTCCTTCCATGTCATCGTCGGTGTCGGTTGGTGCCCTGGTGGGATGGATGTTGCTTCTCACCGCAAAGCACATCATCGCTGACTTCATGCTGCAGAACGCCTGGATGGCGATCGGCAAGGATCAGAAGACCGGCTGGGCCATGCCGCTGCTCGCGCATTGCCTGGTCCATCTCGCGGTCGCGCTGGCGCTGATCCTGGTGGTGGCGCCGCGCTTCTGGTACGTCGCCTTCGTGGACTTCGTGATCCACATCATCGTCGATCGCTGCAAGGGCATCTGCGCCTCGCATTTCGGCGTGACGCTGGAGTCCGGCCATCCCTGGTTCTGGACCCTGATCGGGGTCGACCAGGCGCTGCACCACCTCACCGGATTCGCGCTGTCGATCTACATGGCCGCGAACTGAGCGGCGCGCGGACGCTTCCTCCTACATTTCAGACCATGACCGGGCCGCAAGAGCCGCTTCCATTCCGATGGAATCGGAAGGGGGCTCTGGATTCTTGTTTTGACGCGCTCTCCTCACGCGACCGGTATCCACTTCGCTTGGAAACGCTCCAGCGGCGGGCGGATGTGATTCGCGTGCAACGGGCAAGGGCCCCCGGAGGCGACCGGAGGCCGTGGTTAACCTTTCGTTAGAGGATTGCGCGGCATCTTCCCGATCGAGGGGGATTTGCAAATGTTTTCAAGCCGCGACGCGTTCGAGAACGATGCCTGCCCAGTTGCGGACGACCTGCTCGGCCAGATGTACCGCGCCAATCCGAACGGGCTTACGCTGCTGGTTGCCAATGTCGCGCCCGACGTCAGGGCGATGCTCGCGCTGTTCTGCTATCGCCGCAGCCATCTGCACGCACTCGCGGTGGCGATTGCGTCGAGCTGCAGCGAATGGGAACTGGTCAATTCCGGCGGCCGCGTCGGGTCGACGCTGTACGCATTGTCGCGTGAGCCGGCCCGTGTTGCGACCGTATCGCATGGCGGCCGCAAGCCGATCACGCTGTCGACCAAGCCGCTGTCGAGCTTCGCGCCTGTTGTCGATGACGAACTCGACGACGAGGACGTCAGCGAGACGGTGACTGTGACGGCTTAAGCATGATCCGGAAAAGTGGAAACCGGTTTTCCCTCGCGACAAACGCGGAACGCGTTTGCGCGGAGATCATGCGCAAATAAAGGAGCCGTGCTCAATCCGGCTGCGCGCTCGGGATGAGCGGCAGCCCGTGCCGGCGCCGTGCCATCGCGCATTCTGCGTCGCCCGGCAGACAGGTTCGGCACACCTCCGGCCGCACCGCATAGACCTCGCAGCGCGTTGCTTCGCCCACCCGGCCTGACAGCGCCGAGCAGCGGTCGCCCTCGCAGCGCATCCCTGATTGTCGCGCGTTGACGAATTGCGCTGGGATCAGATCGAGCTGCGCGTCGTCTTCCACCGTGAAGCGCGGCCAGTTCACCGAATAGCTGCAGCAGGCGCCGCAGGACTGGCAGGGGCTCGCGTCCGCCGCGTCGATCGCGTTGCCGGTCATCAGGTGTCCCTCGGTGCTTCCCACACCAGGCTGCGCCGCCAGCGCGCCCTGAGCAGGTCGCGCCGCTCCGGATATTTCTCGTCGTGATAAACAGCGGTGACCACGCGGTCGGTGCGGAAGCTGCGGAAATCCTTGCGCAGCTCGCACCAGGCGGCGAGCAGCCGCACCGCCTCGTGATAGCCGACCGCGATCGGCCAGATCGTGCGCTCGCTATCGCGGCCATGCTCGTCGCGATAGTTGAGCGTGATCTTCTTGCCTTCGTGGATCTGGCTGCGGGTCCTGACCATGTCGATGCGGTCGGGCTCCCGGTTCCAGGCGGAGCGGGCGCGGCTTGCCGGCTCCAGCACGAATGGCCGCAGGCGGTCGGGCACGGTCTCGGCGATCTTGGCCATCAGGTCCTCGGCCGCGCGCGCCAATGCCGGATCGGCGTGACCGACCACCCATTGCGCGCCGAGCACGCAGGCCTCGATCTCGTCGGGTGTCAGCATCAAGGGCGGCAGGTCAAAACCCTTCTCCAGGATGTAGCCCATGCCGGCCTCGCCGCGGATCGGCACCCGCTGCTCGATCAGGCTGGCGATGTCGCGATAGATGGTCCGCTTCGATGTCTCGAGTTCGGCTGCGATCGCATCCGCGGTCAAAGGCTTACGGGTGCGGCGGAGCACCTGGATGATCTGAAACAGCCGGTCGGCGCGTCTCATGGCAATTCTCTTGGTCGCTCTCTTGGTCGCTCTGTTGGCAGTCGTTTTGGCAGCTGTCTTGACGAGTGTCTTGACGGGTCTCGCAGGCTCTCGGCGCGTCGGCTTTTCGTGCCCCCTGTCACTGCTGCTGACAGCATGTTGGCAGCAGGTGGGGGCTATAGCAGGACAACACCTCAAGTGAAGGGAATTTGTCCATGACGAATCTTGATGAACTCGGTTTCCGGCAGGCGCAGAGCTTCGCGCTGGAACAGCTGGTCACGGTCTACTCCACCTCCGGCGACCTGCGCTGGGCCCTGGTCGCTCTGGTCGCACAGTCGATCAGTGCCGCCTGGTCCTACGGGCGGGCACGGCTGGTCAAGCGCGTTCGCGAGGCGGTTCGCCGCCTCGCGCCCGTCGGCCCGCTCGACACTGAATGCCACTACTGCTGACACCATGCTGGCAGCAGGGGGCAGCTAGCTTCAATTCACGACCACAGGCGATCGGGAGCTTCATATGATTACGCTTTTTGGCTTTGGCACGGGCTTCGGCTTGCCGGAAATCAGCCCCTTCGTGACCAAGACCGAGGTCCAGCTCAAGATGGCCGGGCTTGAGTATCGCAAGGAGAAGGCGACGCCGCCGGCCTCTCCCAAGGGCCAGTTGCCCTTCATCGCCGATGACGGCGAGACGATCGCCGATTCGACCTTCATCCGCGCCCATATCGAGGGCAAATACGGCTTCGATTTCGACGCGCCGCTGAGCTTGCAGGCGCGCGCGCAGGCCTGGGCCTTCGAGCGCATGATCGAGCATCACGTCTACTGGGCGCTGGTCGGCGCGCGCTGGGTCGACGACACCAATTTTGCCAAGGGGCCGGCGCATTTCTTCGACGGCGCGCCCGACCACATGCGCGACAAGATGCGCGAGGACGCCCAGTTCCGCGTCGCCGAGAACTATCTGTTGAGCGGGCTTGGCCGCCACGGACCCGATGAGGACGTCGATCTCGCGCTCCGCTCGCTGTTTGCGCTGTCGGTGCAGCTCGGCGACAAGCCGTACCTGATGGGGAACGCGCCGTGCGGCACCGACGCCACCGCGTTCGGCGCGCTCGCGGGAATCCTGACGCCGTTCTTCGATTCGCCGCTGCGCGAGCGCACCGAGAAATTCGACAATCTCACCGCCTATGTCGGCCGGATGATGCAGCAATATTATCCGGAGTTCGCCTGGGCGCCGCTGCAGCAGCAGGCGGCCTAACCGGCTGGGGCTGGAGCGGGCTCGCCCTTCAACGCGGCGAGCTCCGCCTCGAGCTCGGCGATGCGCTGGTCGCGCGAGGCGAGCGCGCTGGCCACATCGGCCGCATCGAACTTCTGTGGGATGTGCTGCGGGCAGTTGGTGTCCCACGCCGCGACCTTGAACAGGATCACCTGCTCGGGCCGCGCGCGATAGCCCTGCGGCATCAGCGAACGGGTCAGCGCCGGATCGTCTTCAACCACCCGCGCCTCGCCCCAGATCTTCACGCGCTGCCGGTACGCGTAGTTCATCACGAAGATGTAGGCCTTCGGGTTCTCCGAGAGATTGCCCTGGGTGATGAATTGCCGGTTGCCGCTGTAATCGGCGAACGCGATGGTGTGCTTGTCGAGCACCTTGATGAAACCCTTCGGCCCGCCGCGGTGCTGGATGTATGGCTGGCCGCCGGCCGAGGCGGTGGCGAGATAGAAGCTGTTGGTGTTGGCGAGGAAGGCGGTGAGGTTCTCGTCGACCTCGGTTTGCCAGCCGCCATGGGCCTCGACCTCGGCATAGGTCTCGCGCGAGCCCTTGCGGGTCTGAATTTCCTTCACCGCCGGGGTGAACCCGACATCGCTCGAATAGCTGCGAACCTCTGACATCTCAGCCTCCCGCCCACGGGCGACAAAGCGGCCGTCCTCGGCCCGCTAAGGTGGGTATTTCCGGATCGTAGGCAATCTTGGGAATTGACACTTCACTGTTGCCGATTATGCAATAGTGTCATGGACCGGATCGACGCCATGCAGGCCTTCGTCGCGGTGGCGGACCTCGAGGGGTTTGCCCCCGCCGCCCGCAAGCTCGGCCTGTCTCCGTCAGCCATCACGCGGCTGATCGCGGCGCTGGAGGAGCGGCTCGGTGCGCGGCTGCTGCAGCGGACCACGCGGCAGGTGACGCTGACCGACGCCGGCTCGCGCTATTTGGAGCGGGCGCGGCGGATCCTTGCCGACGTCGAGGAGGCCGAGGACGCGGTAGAGAGCGAGCGCACCCGCCCCGAAGGCCGCTTGGTGATCTCGGCGCCGTTCGGCTTCGGGCGGCTCCATGTCAGCCCGGTCGTGACCGCCTACCTCAAACGCTATCCCGATGTTGGCGTCGACCTGCGGCTGTCGGACCGCCGGATCAACCTCGTCGAGGACGGCGTCGACCTCGCGGTCAGGCTCGGGCACTTGCCGGATTCGACACTGGTGGCGCGGCATGTCGGCCAGATGCGCCGCATCGTGGTGGCTTCGGCCGGCTATCTCAAGCTTCGCGGCGAGCCGAAGCGGCCGGCGGACCTCACCGCCCATGACACCATCCAGTTCGGCGCGATGACCGCGACGCCGGATTGGCGCTTCGTTGAGGACGGCCAGGAGATCCGCATCACGCCGACGCCACGCTTCACCAGCAACAGCTCGGACGCTGCCATCCAGTACGCCGAGCAGGACGGCGGGCTGACTCGGGTGATGGCCTACCAGGCCGCCGAATCGCTGAAGGCGCAGCGGCTCAGGATCGTGCTCGCCGAATTCGAGCAGCCGCCGGTGCCGATCCATGTCGTCTACCCGACATCCCGGCTGTTGTCGGCCAAGGTGCGGACCTTCATCGATCTCGTCACCGAGATCACCGACTGGCACTTCGGCTAGCGCGAGACGCCTAGCTCGCGGGCGCCTTCTTCGGCACCACGCGGAACGTGCCGCTGGCGCGCGCGATCGTGACGCCGTCGGCCTTGATCAGGCTCTGCGCGAAGCAGATCGTGCTGCCGGTCTTGATCACATCGCTCTCGATCGCGAGCCACTGCCCGACATTGGCGGAGCCGACGAAATCGACCGTGAGCGAGATCGTCACATACGAGGTGGTCCAGCCGGTTGCCTGGCCGCAGCTATAGCCCATCGCGTTGTCGGAGAGCGCCGCGATCAGCCCGCCATGGATCAGGCCGCGGCCGTTGGTGTGCGGCCGTGCCAGCCGCAGGCCGATGATAACGGCCCGCTCGGTCTTCTTCTGGTACAGCGGCTCCCAGGGCTCGGTGAGCGGGCTCTTGCGGAACAGCGGCTCGAAGCCCTCGGGGACATCTTGGGAGTTGTCTTGGGGAATGTCGGGGGCGATTTGCGTATCAGGGGTCATCTGAATCTCGTGCATGGCGTTGCGTTGACGCCATTGAACGCGATGTCGAACGCGGTTTCACCGCCTACAAAGTTTTAAACGGGATTTGCGTGGGTGTTTGAAAGCGCGACGCGCCGACTGGTCACGCCGGCAATTCGTAGCCGACTTCGCTCTCGACCTCGATCGTCTTCTGCACCGCCGGGCGCGCCATCATCTTCTCGTAATGCGCCGTGAGGTTGGAGAACGTCTCCAGCGGCAGCTTCAGCGAATTGGCGAGCCGCCAGTACAGGCGGAACAGATGGATGTCGGCGATCGAATAGCTGCCGATCGCCCAGCCGTGACCGAGCCGGCGGTCGGCGATGCCCCAGACCGCCTTCGCGTAGTCGAGCCCGCGCGCCCTTGCCGGATGCAGCGTCGAGGCGATGAAGGACATCCACGACAGCGCCTGCGCCTCGGCCTCGATATCGTCGCGCGGCAGCAGCTCAGCTTCGGGGAATCGCCTCGCGAGATAGAACAGGATCGCCGCGACCTCGGTCATCGGGCGGCCGTCGATCAGGAGCGTCGGGACCTTGCCTTCCGGATTGAGCGCGAGATAGTCGGGCGCTTGCATGTCGTTGCGCTTGAACGACATCGGGCGCGCCTCGAAGCCCGTGCCGATCTCGTGCAGGGCGATATGCACGGCCATCGAGCTGGCGCCCGGTGCGAAATAGAGGGTGAGCATGGCGGCTGCTCCTAGCCGGGAACACTCGCGATGCTAGGGCTTTCAGGAGGGACTGCCTAGCGGCGAGCGAAATTCTATCTCCGTCACCCTGAGGTGGCCGCTTCTTCAGCGGCCCTCGAAGGGTCGACGGCCCGGCTGGTGGCCGTGCATCCTTCGAGGCTCGCTCCGCTCGCACCTCAGAGCCTGACTGATAAATGGGGGTGAGTGATCCCAGCGAGGTGTGATTCCATCGGATTTGCAAAGATTCGAAGGAGATCACGATGCCCTGGACTGAAATCACTCGAAAGCAATATCGGCGGGACGACCTGCGTTATGCAAGCGATATGACAGATGCGGAATGGAGGCTGATCAGGCGCCTTCTGCCGCGAGCACACCGGCGTGGCCGACCGCGCCGAACCGATCTTCGTAGTGTTGTGGAGGCGGTTCTCTACATTCTATCGACAGGATGCCAGTGGCGGGCACTGCCGCAGGAGTTCCCACCCTATTCGACGGTGCAGGGTTATTTTTACGCGTGGCGAGATACGGGTCGATGGCAGAAGATCGCCAGCGTTCTTGTTCAGCGGGCGCGAAAAAAGCTGGGACGTGCTTCAAAGCCGACAGCTGCCGTGATCGACAGCCAAAGTGCGCCGACCACGCAGGCCGGCGGGCCTCGTGGCTACGACGCGGGGAAGCGCATCTACGGCCGCAAGCGGCACATTGTGACCGACACCAATGGCCTGCTCCTCGGAGTTCATGTGCATCCGGCCAACGTCCAGGACTGCCATGGTGCGGTACCGTTGCTGAAGATGGTACGGACGCAATTCCCTCGGCTGGGACACGTTTTTGCCGATCGGATCTATCGTGGGAAGCAGCTTCTCGACGCCCTCTCGGACTGCGGTCCATGGACCATCGAGATCGTCGAGCGGCCTCAAGGCGTCAAAGGCTTCCAGCTGCTGCCGCGACGATGGGTTGTTGAACGGACATTCGCTTGGTTCGGCAGATGTCGACGTCTCGCCAAGGACTTCGAGGCCGCCACAGCCACCGAAGTCGCATGGTTACTCCTCGCCCACATCAGGCTCCTGACCCGCAGACTTGCCGCCGCTCATAGCGATTGACGGCATTATGAGTCAGACTCTCAGGATGACGGGACGAAAATTGCAAGCAAAGCAAGCAAAGCCGCTCCCGCTAGAACGGCAGCCCCACATAGTTCTCCGACAGCGAGGTCGACGCCGCCTTCGAACTGACGAGATAGTCGAGCTCGGCGATCTGGATGCGCGCGGCGAATTCGCCCTCGTCGGGGAATTTGTGCAGCATCGAGGTCATCCACCACGAGAAGCGCACCGCCTTCCAGACCCGCGCCAGCGCTTTCGCCGAATAGAAGTCGAGGCCATCAGAGGATTTCTCGTCGTAATATTCGCGCAGCGCCTGCGACAGATAATGCACGTCGCTGGCCGCAAGGTTCAGCCCCTTGGCGCCGGTCGGCGGCACGATGTGCGAGGCGTCGCCGGCGAGGAACATCCGGCCGAACCGCATCGGTTCGGCGACGAAGCTGCGCAGCGGCGCGATGCTCTTTTCGATCGACGGGCCGGTGATGATTTCGTCGGCGGCCTTCTGGTCGAGCCGCCGCTTCAATTCATCCCAGAACCGCTCGTCCGACCATTGATCGACATGGTCGTCGAGCGGGCACTGCACGTAATAGCGGCTGCGATGGGTCGAGCGCATCGTGCAAAGCGCAAAGCCGCGCGCATGGTTGTTGTAGATCAGCTCCGGCGAGACCGGCGGCGTCTCCGAGAGGATGCCGAGCCAGCCGAACGGATATACCCGCTCGTAGCTGGTGATCGCCGACGCCGGCACGCTGGCGCGGCTGACGCCGTGGAAGCCGTCGCAGCCGGCGATGAAATCGCAGGCGATCTCGTGGGTGACGCCGTCCTTGACGTAGGTGACGCGCGGATGATCGGTGTCGAAATCGTGCGGCGTGACGTCGGCGGCGGAGTAGACCGAGGTCAGGCCGGCCGCCGTGCGGGCGTTCATCAGGTCGAGCGTGACCTCGGTCTGGCCGTAGATGGTCACGGTCTTGCCGGTCGCCGCATGCATGTCGATGCGGTGCCGCGCCCCACCGAACGCCAGCTCGACGCCGTGATGAACCAGGCCTTCCTGGTGCAGCCGGGCGGCGGCGCCGACGCTGTCGAGCAGCGACACGGTGCCTTCCTCGAGCAGGCCGGCGCGGATCCGCCCCAGCACGTAATCCGGGGTCTGCCGCTCGAGAATGACGTTGTCTACGCCGAAAGTATGAAGTAGTTGCCCAAGCAACAGTCCGGCCGGACCTGCGCCTATGATTGCTACTTTTGTCCGCAACACCTGCTCCTCCCGATCGGATAGGTTTTCAGCAGGCGCCCGCGCCGGGGCGGTCGCCATCAACTTGCCAAGGCAACTATATCATATAACAGTTTTGGCAAGGCGGATTTGCACGGGACCTGCGTTCGCCGCAGCGCAAGATGCCGGAAGGCCGGGTGCGACCAGGCGTCCTCCCTGCGGATTTCGTCTTGAATATCCGCGCGAATTAGATAACATGTTAAGTAATGAGACCGGGCACGAAGCCCGTCCTGGAGAGGAGGAGAGGTGATGAGGAAGAGTTTGTTGGCGCTGCTGATGGCAGTCGCCGCCATCGTGCCGGCCGCAGGTCCTTCGCAGGCGCAGGACAAGACCGTCAATCTCAAAGTGTCGCTCTGGGTGCCGCCGGCGCATCCGCTGGTGCCGGCGACGCAGGCCTGGGCCGCCGATATCGAGAAGGCATCGGGCGGCACCATCAAGGTCACCGTGTTTCCGTCCGAGCAGCTCGGCAAGGCGTTCGACCATTACGACATGGCGCGCGACGGCATCGCCGACGTCACCTACGTCAATCCCGGCTATCAGCCCGGCCGCTTCCCGATCGCGGCCGCGGGCCAGCTCCCGTTCGTGTTCTCGGACGGCAAGAAGGGCACGCTGGCGCTGAACGAGTGGTACCACAAATACGCGCCAACCGAGATGAAGGATACCAAGCTCTGCTTCGCCTTCATCCACGATCCGGGCGCGCTGCACGGCAAGAAGAAGATCCTGCTGCCGAGCGATCTCTCCGGCGTGAAGGTGCGGCCCGCGCAGAGCACCATCGGCGAGATGGTGAAGATGTTCGGCGGCACCAATGTGCAGGCCTCCGCGCCGGAATCGCGCGACGCGATCGAGCGCGGCGTCGCCGACGAGATCACCTTCCCCTGGGGCTCGATCTTCCTGTTCGGCATCGACAAGGTGGTGAAGTACCACATGGATGTGCCGCTCTACACGACGGTGTTCACCTACAACATTAACCTCGCCAAATATAATGCGATGTCGGATGTCCAGAAGAAGGTGATCGACGATCATTGCACGCCGGAATGGGCCTCCAAGGTCACCGATCCCTGGACCGATTTCGAAGCCAATGGCCGCACCAAGATGAAGGCGCTGCAAGGCCACGAGGTCTATCCGCTGACGGCGGATCAACTCGCCGAGTGGAAGAAGGCGGTCAAGCCGCTGCGCGACAGCTGGGCCGAGGCCGTGAAGAAGGCCGGCGGCGATGCGGAGAAGATCGAGGCCGATCTGCAGGCCACGCTGAAGAAGTACGAAGCGGGGATCTGATCCCGTTGCCCCTTCACCTCTCTCCGCTTGCGGGGAGAGGTCGGATCGCATCGTCAGATGCGATCCGGGTGAGGGGGTACAGGTCTCACCGCGTTCACAACTCGTGGAAGCAGTCCCTCACCCCAACCCTCTCCCCGCAAGAGCGGGGCGAGGGAGTTCATCGAAGCAACGCATGACGCAATCTGCCGAAGTTTCCCAGGACGGCGCGATCACCGGTCCACCCGAGCCGGTGCGCAAGAATTTCATGGACCGCTTTATCGATTCGATCGAATGGGTGGCGGCTTTCTTCGTCGGCGTCGTCGCGCTCAACACCTTCACCGCGGTGTTCATGCGCAAGTTCTTCTCGGTGACGATCCCCGACTACTACAATTTCGGCCAGTTCCTGCTCGGCATCCTGATCTTCTGGGGCATCGCGGCGACGAGCTATCGCGGCACCCACATCACCGTGGATCTGGTCTGGGCCAATGCCTCGCCGCGCTATCAGCGCTGGATCGACATCTTCGCGACACTTGTGCTGCTGTTCGTGGTGACGGTGCAGACCTACACGCTGGTCGACAAGGTGATCGACACCAGGAACAGCCACATCGTCACCATGGATCTCGGTGTTCCGGTCTGGCCGTTCTTCCTGGTGTCGTGGCTCGGCGACGTCTCCGCGGTGCTGCTGATCGCGATCCGGACCTACCGCCTGATCTTCCATCCGGAAGATATCCATGATGCCAAGATCAAGACTGCGGAGTAGACGGCCATGAGTCTCGATTTGAGTCCCGAGGCCGTCGCCGTCATCGGCTTCGTCTGCCTGTTCGCGCTGATGCTATTGCGCGTGCCCGTCGGCATGGCGATGGGCCTCGTCGGCATCACGGGCTTTGGCTATCTCACCGGCTTCGCCCCGGCGCTGAAGCTGGTCGGCCAGACCACGATGCGCACGGTGACGGATTATTCCTTCGGCGTGATTCCGATGTTCCTGCTGATGGGCGCCTTCGTGTCGGTTTCGGGCATCAGCCGTGAGCTGTTCCGCGCCGCAAACACTTTTGTCGGCCACTGGAAGGGTGGGCTCGGCATTGCGACCATCGCCGCCTGCGGCGGCTTTGCCGCGATCTCGGGCTCGTCGGTTGCGACCGCCGCGACCTTCTCGGCGGTGGCCTATCCCGAGATGCGCCGCTTCGGCTATCCGCAATCGTTCTCGACCGGCGTGATCGCGGTCGGCGGCACGCTCGGGGCGATGCTGCCGCCATCCACCGTGCTCGCGGTGTACGGCATCATCACCCAGCAGGACATCGGCAAGCTGTTCATCGCGGGCGTGGTGCCGGGCCTGCTCGCGATCGCGATGCACATGATCACGATCGGCATCATCGGCGTGACGCGGCCGGGGTTCCTGCCGGCAGGCAAGAAGGCGTCGTGGCATGAGCGCGCCATGGCTATGCGCGACGTCTGGTCGCCGCTGCTGCTGTTCCTGTTCGTGATCGGCGGCCTCTATGGCGGCTTCTTCGTCCCGACCGAAGCGGGTGCGGTCGGCGCCGTCGGCGCCTTCATCATCGGCATCCTCCGCGGCAAGCTGACCAGGGACGGCATCCTGCAATCGCTGCTGCAGGCGACGCGCACCGCGGCAGCGGTGTTCACGGTGCTGATCGGTGCGCTGTGCTTCGGCTACTTCCTCACCATCACCCAGACGCCGCAGAACGTCACCGAATTCCTCACCGGGCTCGGCATCGGTCCTTACGGTGTGCTGGCGCTGATCCTCCTGATGTATCTGGTGCTCGGCTGCCTGATGGACGCGATGGCGATGGTGATCCTCACCGTGCCGATCGTGTTCCCGGTGGTGACCGCGCTCGGTTTCGACCCGATCTGGTTCGGCATCATCATCGTCATGACGGTGGAACTCGGACTGATCCATCCGCCGGTCGGCATGAACGTGTTCGTGATCAAGAGCGTGATCAAGGACGTCAACATGTCGACAATCTTCGTCGGCGTGCTGCCGTTCGTGATCACCGATTTGATCCGGCTGGTGATCCTGATCCTGTTCCCGCTGCTCGCGACCTGGCTGCCGCAGCGCATGATAGGTTAGATCCATGACCCCGGAGCTTCACACCAGATATGTCTTCACCATCACCGCCCGGATCGCGGAGGTGACCTCCGCCGGCGACATCGGCACCGGCGTCCGCCGCATCATTCCGATCATCGGCGGCGAGGTGAGGGGCGAGACCGTCAACGGCAAGGTGCTGCCGTTCGGCGCCGACTTCCAGATCATCAGGCCCAGCGAGCTGATCGAGCTGGAGGCAAAGTATGCCTTCGAGACCGACGACGGGGCCGTCGTCTATGTCGAGAACAAGGGCATCCGCTTCGGGCCGGTCGATCTGCTCGAGAAGCTCAAGCGCGGCGAACCGGTCGACCCCAAGCTGATCTATTTCCGCACCGTGCCGAAATTCGAAACCGGCGCCGAAAAGTACCGCTGGCTGATGGAGCACATCTTCGTTGCCTCCGCCGCCCGCCACGCCGACCGCGTCGTGATCGACGTGCATCAGGTGTTGTGAGGCTCCGCTCCCATCCTCCCCTGGAGGGGGAGGATCGACGCGCATGAAAATGCGCGGCGAGGTGGGGTGATCTCTCCACACGGGCACTGTCCGGGTGGAGAGAGCGTCACCCCACCCCGCCTCACATTCCGCTTCGCTTCATGTGAGCCGACCCTCCCCCTCCAGGGGAGAGTGAAGTCCTGCGCCGCCACGCCCGTCTTGACTCCTGTGATGATAGTTATAAAACATAACTATTCTGAATAGGAAACAATAACGCCATGGGAAACGCTGCCGACGCGGGTGATGCCTCGCTGCTCAGGATCGAGATGCGAGGGGCGGTGCTGACCGTCGGTCTCAACCGGCCGGCCAAGCGCAATGCGCTCAACGACGGCATCATCCTGGCGCTGCGGGACTGCTTTTCCGCGATTCCCGACGCGGTCGGCGCCGTCGTGATCCATGGGGTCGGCGATCATTTCTCGTCCGGCCTCGATCTCTCCGAACTCACCGAACGCGACGCCACCGAGGGGCTGGTGCATTCCCAGATGTGGCACCGCGTGTTCGATCGCATCCAGTATTGCCGCGTGCCCGTGATCGCGGCGCTGAAGGGCGCGGTGATCGGCGGCGGGCTGGAGCTGGCCTGCGCCGCGCATATCCGGGTCGCCGAGCCGTCGGCCTATTTCGCGCTGCCCGAGGGTCAGCGCGGTATCTTCGTCGGCGGCGGCGGATCGGTGCGGCTGCCGCGCCTGATCGGCGTGCCCAGGATGGCCGACATGATGCTGACCGGCCGGGTCTATTCGGCGACCGAGGGCGCGGCCTACGGCTTCTCGCAATATCTCACCGAGGCCGACGGCGCGCTGCCGAAAGCGCTGGAGCTTGCCGAGCGCGTTGCCGCCAATGCGCCGCTGACCAACTTCGCGGTGTTGCAGGCGCTGCCGATGATCGCCGAGGCCAATCCGCAGACTGGCCTCTTGATGGAATCGCTGATGGCGACGGTAGCGCAGAGCGACAAGGAAGCCAAGAAGCGCATCCGTGCGTTCCTGGATCGCAAGACCGCCAAGGTGAAGCCGACATGAGCGCCAAGGCTGATATATCTGCGTCTGCGTCCACTACGAGTGCGCATCCGCTGCGCCCGATCTCGTTCGGCAACCCCGACGTCACCGTCGAGCGACACGACGACGGCACGATCTATCTTCGCCCCAAGCTCAAGCTCGCCGATTATCCAGCTCGCCTCACCGACCGGCTGCATCACTGGGCAAACGCCGAGCCGAACCGCGTGTTCATGGCCGAACGCGCCGCCGGCGGCGGCTGGCGCCAGATCACCTACGCGCAATTGCTGGAGACGACCCGACGCCTTGCGTCCGCCCTGATCGCGCGCGGGCTGTCGGCCGAGCGGCCGATCGTGATCCTGTCGGGCAATTCGATCGATCACGCGCTGATCGCGCTCGGCGCGCTCTATGCCGGCATTCCGTTCTGCCCGGTCTCGCCGGCCTATTCGCTGGTGTCGCGCGACTACGGCAAGCTCGGCTTCGTCATCAAGCTTCTGACGCCGGGCCTGGTCTTCGTCGACGACGCCGACAAATTTGCCGACGCGCTGCGCGCCAATGTCGGACCCGATGTCGAGATCGCGGCAAGCCGCGGGACCGTGCCCGGCCGCGAGGTGACGCGGCTCGCCGATCTGATGGCAACGCCGGAAGAGCCGCGGCTCGACGCGACCCACGCCGCCATCGGTCCGGATACGATCGCAAAGTTCCTGCTGACGTCGGGCTCGACCGGCAATCCCAAGGCCGTCATCAACACCCAACGCATGATCTGCGCCAACCAGGTGATGCTGCGCGAGACATTGGCGTTCCTGAAGGACGAGCCGCCGGTGATTGTCGACTGGCTGCCGTGGAATCACACCTTTGGCGGCAACCACAATGTCGGGCTGACGCTCTATAACGGCGGCTCGATGTATCTCGACGAGGGCAAGCCGATGCCCGGCGGCATCGAGGAGACCGTGCGAAACCTGCGCGAGATCTCGCCCACGGTCTATTTCAACGTGCCCAAGGGCTATGAATCGCTGCTGCCCTATCTCCGCGACGATGCCGGCCTGCGGGCAAAGTTCTTCCACCGGCTGCATGCGATGTTCTTCTCGGGCGCCGCGCTGTCGCCGTTCATCTGGAACAGCCTCGATGCGCTCGCGGTGCAGGAGACGGGCTATCGCGTGCCCATGCTGACCGGGCTCGGCGCCACCGAGACCTCGCCGTTCTTCATGTCGGTGCGGCCCGATACCAGCCGTTCCGGCCATGTCGGACTTCCGGTGTCGGGCAATGACGCGAAGCTGGTGCCCAACAACGGCAAGCTCGAAGTGCGTGCCAAAGGCCCGAACGTGACGCCGGGTTACTGGCGACAGCCCGAGCTGACCGCCAAGGCATTCGACGAGGAGGGCTTCTACAAGTTCGGCGACGCGCTGAAGCCCGCCAACACTGGTGATCTCGATGCCGGGTTCGATTTCGATGGCCGCATCGCCGAGGATTTCAAGCTGGCAAGCGGCACCTGGGTCAGCGTCGGGCCCTTAAGGGCGCGCTTCGTCGGCACCTGCGCACCGCTGGTGCGCGATGTCGTGATCGCGGGGCTGAATCGCGACGAGCTGGCGGCGATCGTGATCCTCGATCTCGATGGCTGCCGCCTGATCAATCCACAGCTTGCCTCTGGTGACATCGCGGCTGCGGCCAACGACCCGCTGGTGCGTGCTGCCTTCCGTGAACGTTTCGCGCGGGTCCTTGCGAGCGCCACCGGCTCGTCGAACCGGATTGCGCGGGCGATCCTGCTCGACACGCCGCTGTCGATCGATCGCGGCGAGGTCACCGACAAGGGCTCGATCAACCAGCGTGCGGTGCTGGAGCATCGCACTGACATCATCGAAGCGCTCTATGCGCCGGTGCCGCCGGCATCGGTGATCAAACTCGTCTGACCAATTAAGGAGAGAATGCCATGCAGTTGAAGGACCAGGCCGCCATCGTCACCGGCGGCGCATCGGGATTGGGTGCTGCGACCGCGCGCCGTCTGGCTGCGCAGGGCGCCAAGGTCGCGGTCTGCGACCTCAACGCCAAGCTGGCCGAGAGCGTCGCCACCGAGATCGGCGGCATTCCTGTGGTCTGCGACGTGGCCGATGCAGCGGCGGCCGAAGCCGCGGTCGCTGCTGCCGCCAAGGCGCACGGTCCGGCCCGCGTGCTTGTCAACTGTGCCGGCATCGGGGTGGCCAAACGCGTGATCGGCCGCGAGGGGCCGATGGCGCTCGCTGACTTCGACAAGGTGATCAAAATCAATCTGATCGGCTCGTTCAACATGCTGCGGCTTGCGACCGCCGAGATGGCGAAGCTCGAACCGCTCGCGACCGGCGAGCGCGGCGTCGTTATCTCGACGGCTTCGGTCGCGGCCTATGACGGCCAGATCGGGCAGGCGGCCTATTCGGCCTCCAAGGGCGGCATTGTCGCGATGACCTTGCCGATCGCGCGCGAACTCGCGCAATTCGGCATCCGCGTGCTGACCATCGCGCCCGGCCTGTTCATGACGCCCTTGCTGGCCGGCCTGCCGCAGGAGGCCCAGGATTCACTCGCTGCCGCGATCCCGTTCCCGCGCCGGCTGGGGCATGCCGACGAGTTCGCCTCGCTGGCGCTGCACATGATCGACAATCCCTATCTGAACGGCGAAGTGGTGCGGCTCGATGCCGCGCTCCGGATGGCGCCACGCTGAAGCATGATCCGGAAGAGCGCAAAACGCCCTTCCGGATCGATCACGCTCAACCGAGGATAGACCATGTTCGTCAACCGGCGCGACGTGCAGATCCAGTGGGGTGATTGCGACCCCGCCAACATCGTCTACTATCCGCGCTACTTCGCGATGTTCGACGACTCGACCTCGATCATGTTCGAAGCGGCCGGTTGCTCGAAGCAGGACCTCGTCCACAAATACGGCCTGGTCGGCATTCCCATGGTCGACACGCGGGCGAAATTCCACATCCCGTCGACCCATGGCGACTGGATTACCATCGAGAGCCGGATCGAGAGCATCAAGCGCTCGAGCTTCGAGGTGGTGCACCGCGTGTTCAAGGGCGAGGCATTGGCGATCGAGGCATTCGAGACCCGGGTGCTGGTCGGCCGCCACCCGGACGATCCCGCCAAGCTGAAATCGGCGCCATTTCCGCAGGAGATCATCGACCGCTTCCTGAAGGGCTGACTTGTTCAGGGCTGACTTGCGGCCCCTCATGACCTAAAGAAGGGGGGTGAATTGGCCCGCAAAACTGGTTTAAACCCAAAGAACATATCCGCAGGGAGGAATGAATGAGGAAGGCCACTCTCGCCGCAGCAGTGCTCGCAGCTGCTATCGCGCTGCCGGGCGCGTCAGCACTGGCGCAGACCAATGAAATCACCATCGGCATCTCGATCTCGACCACCGGCCCCGCCGCAGCGCTCGGCATTCCTGAGCGCAACGCGCTCGATTTCGTGCCGAAGGAGATCGGCGGCGTGCCGCTGAAGCTGATCGTGCTCGACGACGCCGGCGATCCGACGGCAGCGACCACCAACACGCGACGCTTCGTCACCGAGTCCAAGGCCGACATCATCATGGGCTCCTGCATCACGCCGACGACGATCGCGGTATCGACGGTCGCCAACGAGGCCGGCATCCCGCATCTCGGTCTCGCGCCGTTCCCGATCAATGAGGCCCGCGCAAAGTGGTCGGTCGACCTGCCGCAGTCGATTCCGATCATGGGCAAGGTGCTCTACGAGCACATGAAGGCGCACAACATCAAGACCGTCGGCTATATCGGCTATTCGGATTCCTACGGCGATCTCTGGGTCAACGACTTCAAGGCGCAGGCTGTGCCGATGGGCCTGACCATGACCGATGAGGAGCGCTTCGCGCGTCCGGATACGTCGGTCGCGGGCCAGGTGCTGAAGCTCGTCGCCGCCAATCCCGACGCCGTCCTGGTCGGCGCCTCCGGCACCGCCGCGGCGCTGCCGCAGACCGCGCTGCGCGAGCGCGGCTACAAGGGCCTGATCTACCAGACCCACGGTGCCGCCACGATGGACTTCATCCGCATCGCCGGCGCGTCGGCGGAAGGCGTCATCATGTCGGCGGGCCCGGTGATGTCGCCGGAAACCCAAGCCGACAGCGCGCTGACCAAGAAGCCGGGCCTGACGCTGAACGCGGCCTATGAAGCCAAGTACGGCGCCAACAGCCGCAGCCAGTTCGCCGGCCATTCCTTCGACGCCTTCGAGGTGCTGAAGCGCATCATCCCGACGGCGCTGAAGACCGCCAAGCCCGGCACGCCGGAATTCCGCGAGGCGATCCGCCAGGCGTTCATCTCCGAGAAGGAGATCGTGGCGAGCCAGGGCGTCTACAACTGGACCGAAAAGGACCGCTACGGCCTCGATGACCGCTCGCGCATCCTGCTGACGGTCAAGGACGGCAAATACGTCCCGGCGATGTGAGCTGGTCGCGATCTGCGGAAACGAAGAGCCGGTCCCGATGAGGGGCCGGCTTCTTCACGAGCGGGGCGCTGGCGCCTAGATCGCGCTCTCGCCTTCGAGCTGGAAGCCGAGATAGCTCGCGGCGACGCCCTTGTTGGCGGCGATCTCCTTCGCGGAGCCGCTGAGCACGAACTCGCCGAGCTCCATCACATAGGCGCGGTCGGCGATCTGCAGCGCGGCCTGGGCGTTCTGCTCGACCAGCAGCACTGAGACGCCGGCTGCGCGGAGCTCGCCGACGATGCGGAAGATGTCGGCGACGATGATCGGGGCGAGGCCGAGGCTCGGCTCGTCCAGCATCAGCAATTTCGGCGCGCCCATCAGCGCGCGGCCCATCGCCAGCATCTGCTGCTCGCCGCCGGACAGCGTGCCGGCGAGCTGCTTGCGCCGCTCCTTGAGCCGCGGAAACAGCGTGTAGACCCGTTCCATCGAGGCCGCCGCGGTTGCCTTCGCGATCCGGAAGGCGCCGAGCTCGAGATTGTCCTCGACATTCATGGTGCCGAACAATTCGCGATGCTCGGGCACCAGGCTGAGGCCCGTTGCGACGCGGTCCTCGATGTCGAGCGGCGCGATGTCGACGCCGGCGAAGGCGGTGCGGCCCCGCAGCGGCAGTACGCCCATGATGGCGTTGAGCAGCGTGGTCTTGCCGGCGCCGTTGGCGCCGATGATGGTGACGATCTCGTTCTCGGCAACGTCGAGCGAGACGCCGCGCACGGCTTCGACCTTGCCGTAGGCGATATGGACGTCGGCAACCGTCAGCAGAGCACTCATGCGGCGGCTCCGAGATAGGCCTTGATCACGTCGGGGTTACGCTTGATCGCGGCCGGCGTGCCCTCGGCGATCTTGGTGCCGAAATCCAGCACCACGATGCGGTCGGCGAGATCCATCACGAACCCCATGTCGTGCTCGACCAGCAGCACCGACATGCCGCCGTCGCGCAATTGCCGGAGCAGCGCGGCCAGCCGCTGCTTCTCCATGTGGCGCAGCCCGGCCGCCGGTTCGTCCAGCAGCAGCAGCATCGGGTCGACGCACAGCGCACGCGCGATCTCGACGATGCGCTGCTGCCCGAGCGACAGCGAACCCGCGAGCTGGTCGATCTGGTCGGACAGGCCGACGCGCGCGATCTGCCGCGCGGCTTCCGCCAGCAGTTTCGCCTCGTCGGTGCGGTCGAGCCGCAGCATGCTGGAGACCGCCCCGGAATTGCCGCGCAGATGCGCGCCGATCGCGACGTTCTCCAGCACGGTCATGTCGGGCACCAGCTTGACGTGCTGAAACGTGCGGGCAACGCCCAGCTTGACCACCTCCTGCGGCGGAGCGTTCGCGACCTCGTTGCCGAGCACGGCGATCTTGCCGCTGGTCGCGCCCAGGACGCCGGTGATCAGGTTGAAGGTCGTGCTCTTGCCGGCGCCGTTCGGGCCGATCAGCGCGACGATCTCGCGGGCGTTGACGTCGAACGAGACGTCGTTCACCGCGAGCACGCCGCCGAACTGCTTGCGCGCCTTGTCGATGTGCAGCAGGACCGGAGACGTTCCCGCCGCCCGTTCACGGTGTTCCAGCTTCACCGATGTGTCCGGCGTCTTGCGCGCCGGCTTGAACGGCAGGTGCGACATCAGCCAGGGCCAGACGCCCTGCGGTGCGAGCTGCAACAGCAGTACCAGCATGATGCCGAACACGATGGTCTCGAGCTGGCTCTGGCCGCCGAAGATGTAGGGCAGGTAGCTCTGCAGCACCTCTTTCAGGATCACGACGATGCCGGCGCCGAGCACGCCGCCCCAGACGTAACCGGCACCGCCGACGACTGCGATGAACAGATACTCGATGCCGGCCTGCGCGCCGAACGGCGTCGGGTTGGCGGCGCGCTGGAAATGCGCATAGAGCCAGCCGGACAGGCCGGCCAGCACCGCCGCATAGATGAACACCAGGAGCTTGGCGCGCGGCGTCTGCACGCCGAACGCCTCGGCCGCGATATGGCCACGCCGCAACGCGCGGATGGCGCGCCCGGTGCGGGAATCCAGCAGGTTCATGGTCAATAGCGCCGAGAGCAGCACCGCAACCCAGATCGCGTAGTAGATCGTGTCCGGGCTCAGCATCTTGAACGAGCCGATCGAGAGCGGCGGGATACCCGAAATGCCGTCGTTGCGGCCGAGGAATTCCAGCTTGCTGAACAGGTAGAACAGGCCGATGCCCCAGGCGATGGTGCCGAGCGGCAGATAGTGGCCTGACAGCCGCACCGTGACGATGCCAAGCAGCACCGCGGCAATGCCGCTGACCACCAGCGAAGCCGGCAACGTCAGCCACGGCGAGACGCCGTAGGCGGTGGTCAGCACCGCCGTGGTGTAGGCGCCGAAGCCGCAGAACGCGGCCTGTCCGAACGAGGTGAGGCCGCCGACGCCGGTGAGCAGCACCAGCCCCATCGCGACCAGCGCGGCGAGGCCGATATTGTCGAGTAGCACGATCCAGAACGGCGGAATGCCCGGTAGCAGCGGGATCACCGCCATTACGAGCGCGAAGATGATGAGAGGAAGCCGCTGTGTCATCGCGCTCAGTCCTTCTCTTCCTCGACCTGGGGCGCTGCGAGCGAGCGCAGCACCAGGACGGGAAGGATCAGCGTGAACACGATGACTTCCTTGAAATTACTGGCGTAGAATGACGAGAAGGCCTCGACGATGCCGACCACGATGGCCGCGACAGCGGTCAGGGGATAGCTGACCAGGCCGCCGATGATGGCGGCGATAAAACCCTTCAGGCCGATCAGGAAGCCGGTGTCGTAATAGAGCGTCGTGATCGGCACGATCAGGATGCCGGAAATCGCGCCGATTACGGAGGCGAGCAGGAATGCGATCTGGCCCGACAGCGTGGTGCGGATGCCGACCAGGCGGGCGCCGAGGCGATTGACCGCGGTGGCCCGCAGCGCCTTGCCGGTCTTGGTGTAGCCGAAGAACAGCCACAGCCCGACGATGAAGCCGATCGTCAGGCCGTAGACGGCGAGGCTCTGGCCGGTGAAGCGCAGCGGACCCGCGGTCACCGCGGCGCTCGACAGCGCCGGGGCGCGCAGGCCTTCGGCGCCGAAGAACACCAGGCCGAGGCCTTGCAGCGCCAGATGGCAGCCGACCGAGGCGATCAGGAGCACCAGCACGGAGGTATGCGCGATCGGCTGGAAGGCGATGCGGTAGAGAAACAGCCCGATCGCCGCCACGATCAAGAGGGCCAGCGCAATGTTGACGGCGATCGGCGTGTTGGGACCAACCAGCGCATAGACGAGGCCGAGCAGCGCTGTGGGAAAGACGATATTGAGCGCCACCGAGCGGATCACCAGCCGGGCATGCAGCGCCTTGCGGGCGAAGAACAGATCGAGCGCGAACGCGACGAGGCCCATCGCGACGGCAAGGCGCACGGTGCCCGGCACCTGGCCGGTCGCCAGCATGGCGTAGCTCAACGCGCCGTAGGTGACGAATTCGCCCTGCGGGATCAGGATCACCCGCGTCACCGCGAACACCAGCACCAGGGCCAGCCCGAGCAGTGCGTAGATCGCGCCATTGGTGATGCCGTCCTGCAGCAGGAACAGCATGATCGTTGTGTTCAAGGCCGAGCGCTCCCCCTCAAGCGTCGGACCGCCGCAGCCGGCTGTGCCGGTCGGGTCGGCCGAGATCGGCTGTTGATAGCCGTCGATATTTGATATGGTGCATAACGATTATTAGATATAATCTCAAGGTCCCCGAGCGTCCCGCGGGGTTTTTTGTACCGGGATTGCGAGCCTGGAGCGATGACTGTTTCCAAAACCGCCTCCGATGCCGTCAGATCGTCGCGTGCCCTGCGCAGGGAACCGGTCGATCCTGCCGGGGACGACAGCATGCTGCAACTGGGCGAACTGTCCGGATTGCTCGGCTATTCGTTGAAGCGTGCGCAGCTCAAGGTGTTCGAGGACTTCCTGCGCTGCGTCGCGCCGCTGCAACTGACGCCGGCGCAGTTCTCGGTGCTGCTGCTGCTGGACAAGAATCCGGGCCGCAACCAGACCGAGATTGCCAACACGCTCGGCATCCTCAGGCCGAATTTCGTCGCCATGCTCGACGCGCTCGAGAGCCGTGACCTTTGCGCGCGGATGCGCTCCACCAATGACCGCCGCTCCCACATCCTGGTCCTGACCGACAAGGGCCGCGCCGTGCTGGCGCGCGCCAAGAAGCTGGTCGCCAATAAGCACGAGGCGCGGCTGATCGAGGTGCTCGGCCCGGCCAACCACGCCGCGCTGCTGGAGATGCTGGCCAAGCTCGCGCAGGAGTTTTGAGGCCCTGTCATTCCCCGGTGCGCAATTGCGCACCGGGGAATGACGAAGGTGGATCAATCCACCAGGATCACCCGCACGTCGTTGACGTTGGTCAGGGTCGGGCCGGTCAGCAACAGATCGCCGGTCTGCGCGAAGAAGCCCGTGGCGTCGTTGTTTTGGAGATAGGCCCTGGGATCGAGGCCGATCGATTTCATCTTCGCGAATGTCGCCTGATCGATCACGGCCCCGGCGGGATCAGTGGCGCTGCCGGCACCGCCATCGGCACCATCGGTGTCGGCGGCGAGCGCCGAGATGTCGGGCGTGTCCTTGAGCAGGTCGGCCAGCGCCAGCGCGTATTCCTGGTTGGGGCCGCCGCGGCCGTTGCCGCGCACCGTCACCGTGAGTTCGCCGCCGGAGATGATCGCGACGCGCTTGCCCTCACCGCGGGCTTTCAGTGCGAGCCTGGCGTGCCCGGCCGCGACGTCGCGGGCCTCGCCTTCGAGATCGGCGCCGAGTGCGATCGTCTCGTAGCCGGCGTCCTGCGCGACCTTCACCGCGGCGTCGATCGAGGCCTTGGGCTTTGCCAGCAACTCGAATGTCGCCCGCGCAAAGGCGGGATCGCCCGGCTTGCAGCTCTCGTTCCTGGGATCGTCGAGCGCGCGGCGGACCGCGTCATCGACCGAGAGGTTGTACTTGGCGACCAGCGCGCGGGCATCCGCGAGCGTGGTCGGATCCGGCACCGTCGGCCCCGAGGCGATCGCGGAGGGATCGTCATGCGGCACGTCCGAGATCGCCAGCGTCACGATCTCGGCGGCGTGCTGGCCGGCGCGTGCCAGCCGCCCCCCTTTGATGCGCGACAGATGCTTGCGGACGATGTTCATCTCGCCGATCGGCGCGCCGGAGCGCAGCAGCGCGCGATTGACCTGCTGCTTCTGGGCAAAGCTCACACCCTCGACGGGCGCGATCCAGTTCGCCGAGCCGCCGCCGGTCAACAGCACGAGCAGAAGATCATCAGGCGTGGCTTCCGCCGCCAGCCGCAGCGTATCGTCGGCCGCACGCAGGCCGGCCTCATCGGGCACCGGGTGGCCGGCCTCGACCACCTTGATGCGACGGGTCGGCACGCCATGGCCGTGGCGGGTGGTGGCGATGCCGACCAGCCGCGACGGTTCGAGGCCGAGCGTGTCGAGATAGTGCCGCTCCGCCGCCGCGGCCATGGCGCCGGCGCCCTTGCCGGCGGCGAGGCAGATCACGCGTCCCTTCGGCGCCGGCCGAAGCCGCGATGCCAGCACGACATCGGGATGCGCAGCCGCCACCGCGGCATCGAAGATCGAACGCAGGAAGGGACGACGGTCGGTCATGGCTGTGCTTTCGTTACGCGGTCAGTTTCCGGCGACTTCGCCGCTGATGACGTCGCCGAACAACTGCCAGCGCTCGCCTTTGAACTGCATCAGCTGCAATTGCTCGATCGGCTGGAAGTCGGCAGGACCGGTCGACAGCGTCACGCCGGGCAGCAGGCCGCCCTGCGCAAACTGCTTCAGGCTCGCCGCCTGCTTCATCACATTGGCGCGGGTGAGGTCGTCGCCGCAGCGGCGCAGCACCTCGACCATCGTGGTCGCCATATTGTAGCCCGTCATCGCCGAGGCATCGACGCGGTTGGTGTCGGGCATGTACTTGGCGAGCAGTTCGTCGAACGCCTTCATGCCGGCGTCGTCCTTCCACTGCGGGTCGCTGGCGTCCTTGGCGTAGGCCGCCGAGATCACGCCCTGCGCATTGTCGAGCCCGGCGGGACGCATCACCGTCGCGGTGGAGGCCGAGACGTTGGAGACGATGGTCACCGGCTTCCAGTTCATCTCACCGAGCTTCTTGATCGCCTGGGCGCCGAATTTCGGCGTGGTGAAGAAGATGATGACGTCGGGGTTGGCGGATTTCAGCCGCACCACATGGGAATCGATGGTGGGCTCGGCAACTTCGTAACTCTCCTTGGCGGCGATCCGCGCCGGATCGCTGGCGAAGCCGTCTTCCAGGCCCTTGAGGTAATCCTTGCCCATGTCGTCGTTCTGGTAGAGCACCGCGACTTTGGCGGCGGGCTTCTCCTTGAGCAGATATTTCGCGTAGATCCGCGACTCGCTCTGGTAGCTCGGCAGCCAGCCCATGGTCCACGGGAACGCTTTCGGATCGTTCCACTTGGTCGCGCCGGTGGCGACGAACAGCTGCGGCACCTTCTTGGCGTTGAGGTATTTCTGGATCGCGGTGTTGGAGGCGGTGCCGAGCGTGCCGAACAGGAACAGCACCTCGTCGCTCTCGACCAGCTTGCGCGCCTGCTCGACCGCCTTCGGCGGCGAATAGGCGTCGTCATAGGAGATGAAATTGATCTTGCGGCCGTTGATGCCGCCATCGTCGTTGACCTTCTTGAACACCGCCGCCATCGCCTTGCCGACCACGCCATAGGCCGACGCCGGACCGCTATAGGGCACGATGTTGCCGATCTTGATCTCGGTATCGGTTGCACCGGTGTCGTATTTCTTCTGCGCCCATGCGGCATTGCAGCTCGCGGCGGCGACGGCGAGGCCGAGCAGGGCGGTTGCGACACGGTGACGGATCGGCTTCGGCATTTCCCGAAAACTCCTTGTTGTTGCCGGCGCGCTGGGGGGCCGGGTTCTCTTCGGTTGTTGCCGGTTTTCCTAGCGCATTGCCGGGCAAAGTGTAAGCAGGCATTGCCCCGGGCCGGTCGCCCCATGATGAATGAAAAGCCCCCTGCGACGGTATCGCAGGGGGCCATTGTCGGTCGATTGTCGGCAGGAAATCAGCCGCCGACGTCGGCGCTGATGACGTCGCCGAACAGCTCCCATTTATCGCCCTTGAACTTCATCAGCTGCAACTGGCTGATCGGGGCGAAATCGTTTGCGGCGGTATTGATCTTGATGCCGGGCAGCAGCACTTCGGTGCGGAAGTCCTGCAGGCTCGCCGCCTGCTTCATAATGTTCTCGCGGGTGAGGTTGTCGCCGCACTGCTTCAGCACCTGAACCAGGGTCTGGGCCACGCCGAAGCCGACCACGGTGCCGCCGTCGAGCTTGTCGCCCTCGGGGAAGTCCTTGGCCATGAAAGCGTAGAATTCCTTCATGCCGGGATCATTGTCCCATTGCTTGTCGGAAGCGTCCTTCAGGTAGGCGGCGGAGATGATGTCCTGCGCATTCTCGAAGCCGGCCGGTTTGATCACGCTGCCGACTGAGGCCGACACGTTGTTGAGGAAGTGGGTCGGCTTCCAGCCGATCTCGGCGACCTTCTTGATCGCCTGCGCCGCGAATTTCGGCGTCGCGATGTCGATGAAGACGTCGGCGTTGCTGGCCTTCAGCTTGACGATGTTGCTGTCGATGGTCGGCTGGGAAGTCTCGAAGCTCTCCTCGGCGACGATCATGCTGGCGGCCTTCTGGCCGAGACCGTCCTTTAGTCCCTTCAGATAGTCCTTGCCGTAATCGTCGTTCTGGTAGAGCACGGCGATCTTGGCGTTCGGCATGTTCTTCAGGATGTACTTTGCGTAGATCTGGGTCTCGCTCTGGTAGTTGGGCTGCCAGCCCATGGTCCAGGGAAGGTCCTTCGGATCGTTCCACTTGGTGGCGCCGGTGGCGACGAACAGCTGCGGCACCTTCTTGGAATTCATGTATTTCTGGATCGCCGAGTTCGACGGCGTGCCGAGCGAGTTGAAGATCAGCAGTACCTCGTCGCTTTCGACCAGCTTGCGGGCCTGCTCCACGGCTTTCGGCGGCGAGTAGGCGTCATCGTAGGAGATGAAGTTGATCTTGCGGCCGTTGATGCCGCCGGCGTCGTTGATCTTCTTGAAATAGGCGGCCTCGGTGCGGCCGATGATGCCGTAGGCGGAGGCAGGTCCGCTGTAGGGCATGATGTTGCCGATCTTGATCTCGGTATCGCTCGCGCCGGTGTCGTATTTCTTCTGGGCAAGCGCAGCGCTGCTGGATGTCGCGACGAGCGCGAGCGCGGCCCCGAGGACCGCAAGTCTTGTGGTGGCGGACATCTATGTCTCTCTCCCTGTTGTCAGACGAATGCGTCGCGGCCCCCTGTTTCGAGGACTCTCTTGTTATTCGGTGAAAATACCATCTTACCCGGGTCGCCTCAATGAAAAGCCCCTGCGACAACGCCGCAGGGGCTCTCGTCTTTAGTCGACAATTCCGGGTTAACCGCCGACGTCGCCGCTCAAAATATCGCCAAAGCGCTCCCAGGTCTGGCCCTTGAAGCGGATCAATTGCAGTTGCGAGAGCGGCGCGAAATCGATCGCCGAGGTGTTGACCTTGACACCCGGCAACAGGCCGCCGGGTTCGTAATCACGAATGCTGGCCGCCTGCTTCATGACGTTCTCGCGGGTCAGGTCGTCGCCGCACGCCTTGAGCACATGCACCAGGCCCTGCGAGACGATGTAGGCGTACATCACGGAGGCATCGGCGCGGTTCGCTTCCGGATAGTATTTATCGAGGAACTCGTTCCAGGCGATCATTGCCTTGTCGGTCTTCCACTGCGGGTCGGTCGGGTCCTTGAAATATTGCGACGAGATGATGTCCTGGGCGTTCTCGAAGCCCGCTGGCTTGATCACGCTGCCGATCGATCCGGAGACGTTGTTGAGGAAATGCAGCGGATGCCAGTTGAGTTCGGCGTTCTTCTTGATCGCCTGCGCCGCGAATTTCGGAGTCGTGATGTTGAAGAACACGTCGGCGCCGGAGGCCTTGAGCCTGACGATGTGGGAGTCGATGGTCGGCTCCGTCACCTCGTAGCTGTCCTCGGCGACGATCATCGATGCGGCCTTGGCGCCGAGCCCGTCCTTGAACCCCTTCAGATAGTCCTTGCCGTAATCGTCGTTCTGGTAGAGCACCGCGATCTTGGCGTCCGGCTTGTTCTTCAGGATGTACTTTGCGTAGATGATGGACTCGCTCTGGTAGTTGGGCTGCCAGCCCATCGTCCAGGGAAATTCCCTCGGGTCGTTCCACTTGGTGGCGCCGGTGGCGACGAACAGCTGCGGCACCTTCTTCTGGTTCATGTATTTCTGGATCGCCGAGTTCGGCGGCGTGCCGAGCGAATTGAAGATCAGCAGCACCTCGTCGCTCTCGACGAGCTTGCGCGCCTGCTCGACGGTCTTCGGCGGCGTGTAGGCGTCGTCATAGCTGATGAAGGTAACCTTGCGGCCGTTGATGCCACCCTCGGCGTTGATCTTGCGGAAATAGGCCTCCTCGGTCTTGCCGATTACGCCATAGGCGGAAGCCGCCCCGCTGTAGGGCATGATGTTGCCGATCTTGATTTCGCTGTCGGAGGCACCGATGTCGTATTTCTTCTGCGCGACGGAGGGACTCGTGGTCGCTGCGAGCAATGCGAGGGCAGCCGAAAAGGCCCCCAACCGCAAACGGATAGCAGGCATTTTGATCTCCCTTGGATCACGGTGAATGTGTCACGATTTTTGGAGTGGGAGCACTTTGCGGCTCCTTTCGGCATTGAATACCTTTCGTCAGGTGCCAGCAACAGAAAGCCCCCCCGCGGCGCTGCCGCGGAGGGCGTCATTTAGTCGAACGCGTTGCGAGGAAAGCCGGTGCCGCGAAATCGCTTCGCAACACACGCGAAGCGTTTGCGTGGAGATCGTGCGTCGTCCTAGTTGCTGAGCCCGCTCGAGATGATGTCGCCGAACAGCTCCCACTTCTCGCCCTTGAAGCGCATCAGCTGCAACTGCTTGATCGGCGCGAAGTCGGTCGCCGAGGTGTTGATGCTGATGCCCGGCAGCAGCGTGCCGGGGACATAGTCCTTCAGACTCGCGGCCTGCTTCATGATGTTGGCGCGGGTGAGATCGTCACCGCACATCTCCAGCACCTGCGCCATGGTCTGTGCGGCGGCGTAACCGTAGGAGGTGGCACCGTCGAGCTTGTTGGCGTCGGGATAATCCTTCTTGAGGAAGGCAAGGAATGTCTCCATGCCCGGATCCTTGTCCCATTGCGGATCGGCGCCGTCCTTGAGATAGGACGCCGACAGGATGCCCTGCGAGTTCTCGAAGCCGGCCGGCTGCATGACGCCGCCGACCGAGGCTGAGACATTGGCGACGAATTGCAAGGGGGTCCACGCGATTTCGGCGGCCTTCTTGATCGCCTGTGCCGCGAATTTCGGTGACGTGATGCTGATGAAGGTATCGGCGCCAGCGGCCTTCAGCTTGACGATATGACTGTCGATCGCAGGCTCCGACGTCTCGTAAGCTTCTTCGGCGACGATCATCGAGGCCTTGTCGCCGAAGGCGTCCTTCAGGCCCTTGAGGTAGTCCTTGCCGAAATCGTCGTTCTGGTAAAGCACGGCAATCTTGGCGTCGGGCTTGTGCTTCATGATGTATTTTGCGTAGACCCGCGCTTCGTCCTGGTAGGACGGCTGCCAGCCCATGGTCCATGGATAGTTCTTGGGGTCGTTCCACTTGGAGGCGCCGGAGGCGATGAACAGCTGCGGCACCTGCTTTTCGTTCATGTATTTCCGGATCGCCGCGTTGCCTGCGGTGCCGACCGAGCCGAACAGCAGCAGCACCTCGTCGTCCTCGACCAGCTTGCGCGCCTGCTCCACCGTCTTGGGCGGCGAGTAGCCGTCGTCATACGAGATGAACGTGATCTTGCGGCCGTGGATGCCGCCGGCCTGGTTGATCCTCTTGAAGTAGGCCGCCTCGGTCCTGCCGATCACCCCATAGGCCGAGGCGGGGCCGCTGTAGGGCATGATGTTGCCGATCTTGATCTCGGTGTCGCTGGCCCCGGTGTCGTATTTCTTCTGCGCCAGCGCGACATTGCAGCTCGTCAGGATCAGAGCCAATGCGGACAAGAGCGCCGTCAGGGACGGACGTGCGGCAGTCATGGTTTCCCCACCTCGGGTTCTTAATTTGGAGTATTCAATACCATCGGCGCAGGGCGTCAACAAAAAGCCCCCGCGACTGATATCGCGGAGGCTGCTGTTTTATTCCCGCAGTGCAACCTCACTCGGAGGGCACGTCGCCGGAAATGATGTCACCGAACAGTTCCCACTTCTGACCCTTGAAGCGCTGCATCTGCAGCTGGGCGATCGGGGCGAAGTCGGTGGCGGCGGTGTTGATCTTGACGCCGGGCAGCAGGGTGTCCGGCGTAAAGTCCTTCAGGCTCGCCGCCTGCTTCATGACGTTGGCGCGCGTGAGATCATCGCCGCACATTTCCAGCACCTTGGCGAGCGTCTGCGCGGCGCCATAGCCGTAGACATAGCCGCCGTCGGTCTTGTCGGCGCCCGGCATGTACTTGTCGAGAAACTCGGACCACTTCTTCATGCCGGGGTCGTTGTTCCACTGCGAGTCGGCACCATCCTTGGCGTAGGCTGCCGACAGCACGCCCTGCGCGTTGTCGAAGCCGGCCGGCTGCATCACGCTGCCGACCGAGGCCGACACGTTGGTGATGATCTGCAGCGGCTTCCAGCCGAGCTCGGCGGTCTTCTTGATGGTCTGCGCGCCGAACTTCGGCGTGGTGTAGATCAGCAGCACGTCCGGATTGGCGGCCTTGATCTTGACGATGTGGCCGTCGATCGACGGCTCGGACACCTCATAGCTCTCCTCCATGATGATGCTGGAGGCTGCCTTGGCGCCAAAACCGTCCTTGGTGCCCTTGAGGTAGTCTTTGCCGAAATCGTCGTTCTGATAGAGGATCGCGACCTTGGCGTCGGGCTTCTCCTTCATCAGCCACTTGGCGTAGATCTGCGCTTCGCTCTGGTAGCTCGGCTGCCAGCCCATGGTCCACGGGAAGTTCTTCGGATCGTTCCACTTGGTGGCGCCGGTGGCGACGAACAGCTGCGGGATCTTCTTGGAATTCAGGTATTTCTGGATCGCGGTGTTGGACGGCGTGCCGAGCGGGTTGAAGACCAGCAGCACTTCGTCGCTCTCGACCAGCTTGCGCACCTGCTCGACCGCCTTCGGCGGCGAATAGGCGTCGTCATAGCTGACGAAATTGACCTTGCGGCCGTTGATGCCGCCGCGGTCGTTGATCATCTTGAAGTAGGCTTCTTCGGTCTTGCCGATCACGCCGTAGGCGGAGGCCGGTCCCGAATAGGGGATGATGTTGCCGACCTTGATCTCGGTATCGCTTGCGCCGGTGTCGTATTTCTTTTGGGCGAATGCGGCAGTGGACGTCGCGGCAACAGCGACGATCGCCGCGGAAATCGCGGCGATCCGAACGGTAGAAAGCATAATGTCTCCTGGTTTGGTTCTAAAGATTCTTAGTTTTTCTTGAGCTTTGCGGCCAGTTGCTGGGCAACGATCGCAACCTGCCTGGCGCCGTGCGGCACGAGGAAGATGACGAGGAACAGCAACACGCCGAACACCGCGCCGGAGAGGCCCTTCGAGATGCCTTCGGCGATGTTCGGCACGAAGATGATGAAGGCGGAACCTACGATCGAGCCGGGCAGCCAGCCGACGCCGCCGACGACCATGCCGAGGAACAGCGAGATCGCAAGCTGGATAGTGTAGCCGTCGGGCGCCACGAACTGCACCGCGATGGCGCCGAGACCGCCGGCAACGCCGGTGATGCCGGCCGAGACGCCGAACGCCAGCGTCTTGTACAGCGCGACGTCGACGCCCATCGCGGAAGCCGCGATCTCGTTGTCGCGGATCGCCATGAAGGCGCGGCCGGAGCGCGAGCGCAGCAGGTTCACCGAGGCGACGTAGATCGCGATCGAGACCGCCAGGGTGAAGTAGTAGAGCCACATGTCCTGCCCCATCGGCAGCCCAAACGGGGCATCCGGCTTGGTGACGACGAGGCCCTGCACGCCGCCGGTCCAGTGCTCGAAATAGCCGAGCTTGAGGAGCTGCGGCATTGCGGTCGCGAGCGCGAAGGTCGCGAGCGCCAGATAGACGCCGGATAGCCGCAGCGCCGGCTGGCCGAACAGGAAGCCGAAGCCGAAGCAGACGATGCCGGCGACCGGCAGCGTCAGGGCATAGTTCATGCCCGCATGCTCCATCAGGATCGCCGACGTATAGGCGCCGACGGCATAGAACGCGCTCTGGCCGAGCGAGAACTGGCCGCTTCCGCCGGTCAGGATGTTGAGCGCCATCACCGCGAGGGCGTAGATCAGAAGCATCGTCATCTGGAAGATGATGAAGTTCTTCACGAACAGCGGGATCAGGATCAGCGTGGCAAGCACGACGAGCGAGGTGCCGTAGCCCAGCGTCATGGCACGCTTGGGCACAGCCTCGACGGCGGGGGCTTCTGTGACGATTTCTTCAGCGGCGCTCATGATCAAACTCGCTTGACGATGGCGCGGCCGAACAGGCCTGCCGGTTTAACGACCAGGACGACGATGATCAGCGCGAGCGCGATCGGAAGTTTCAGTTCATTGCCGACGCCGGGGATGTAGGTGCCGACGAGGTTCTCGAAGATGCCGACCAGGAAACCGCCCATCACGGCGCCGAACGGCGAGGTCAGGCCGCCGAGCACGGCTGCGGCGAATCCGTAGATCAGCACGCCGAGCATCATGTTCGGCTCGAGGAACACCACCGGCGCGATCATCATGCCGGCGATCGAGCCGATCGCAGACGCCATGCCCCAGCCCAGCGCGATCATCCAGGAGGTATTGATGCCGACCAGCCGGGCCGATTCAGGCAGCGAGGCGGCCGCCCGCATCGCAAGGCCGACCCGGGTGAAGCGGAAGAAGAAGAACAGCAGCGCCAGCATCAGCAGCGTGATGCCGATCATGCCGGCCTGGTGGGTCGAGATCAGCTGGCTGCCGAGGAACGGCGAGGAGCCGAACGGCGTCGGATACTGCTTGATGGTGAAGTCCCAGATCAGGCCGGCGACCGAGTTGATGATCGCATACAGCGCGATGAAGCCGGCGACATTGGTCAGGATCGGGGCCTTGGCCAGCGGCTTGAACAGCAGCCGCTCGATGACGATGCCGGCGGCAAACGAAAACGCGACGGTGAGCACGAAGGCGCCCCAATATGGCACACCCCATTGCATCAGCTGCCAGGACACGAAGGTCGAGAACATCGCCATTTCGCCCTGGGCAAAATTCAGGTGGTCGATGGCCTGGTAGATCATCACGACCGCGAGCGCCATGCAGGCATAGATCGCGCCCGTGGCGATGCCGGCCAGGACCTGGTTGGCAAAAAGCTCCATTGTGCCAGCTCCTCAGTAGCCGAGATAGGATTTGCGGACGTCTTCGTTGTTCGCGATGTCCTTGGCATTGCCCGACATCACGATCCGTCCGGTTTCGATCACATAGGCCTGGTCGGCGAGCTCGAGCGCGAGCTGCGCGTTCTGCTCGACCACCAGGATGGTCACCTTTTCCTCGCGATTGATCTTGCCGAGGATGCGGAACAGGTCGCGTACGATCAGCGGCGCGAGGCCGAATGACGGCTCGTCGAGCAGCATCAGGCGCGGCCGCAGCATCAGCGCGCGCGCCACCGCGAGCATCTGCTGCTCGCCGCCCGACAGCGTGCCGGCCTGCTGGGTGTAGCGCTGCTTCAGCACCGGGAAATGTTCGTACATCCGCTCGATGTCGGCGCCGATGGCGTTCTTGTCGGAACGGCTGATGGCGCCGAGCTGCAGATTTTCCTCCACCGTCATGTTGGTGAAGGTGCCGCGGCCCTGCGGCACATGGGCGATGCCGAGGCGGACCACGTTCTCGGTGGAACGGGTGCCGATCGGCTTGCCCTCGAACTCGATCGCGCCGGTTGAACGCACCATGTTGCAGATCGCCCGCAGCGTGGTGGTCTTGCCGGCGCCGTTGGCGCCGAGCAGGGTGGTCAGCGAACCCTCGTTGAGCGAGAAGCTGAGGCCGTGCAGGGCCTGGACCTGGCCGTAATAGGCGCGCAGGTCCTTGACGTTGAGCATCGCGGTCATTGGTCCTTGCTCCCCAGATAGGCCTTGATGACGTCGGGGTCGGCCTGGACCTGGGCCGGCGTGCCTTCGGCCAGCTTGCGGCCGAAATTGAGCGCGACGACGTGGTCGGCGATCGACATCACGAGACCCATGTGATGTTCGACCAGCAACACCGTAATTTTACGGTCATCGCGGATTTTGCGGATCAAATCGCCGAGCACATAGACTTCCTCGTGATTGAGGCCGCCGGCCGGCTCGTCGAGCAGCAGGATCTTCGGATCCGCGGCCAGGGCGCGCGCCAGCTCGACGCGCTTCTGGGTGCCGAACGGAAGTCCCGAGACCACGGTGTGGGCGACGTCCTCGAGATCCAGATAACCGAGGATGTCGTGCACCTTCTTGTTCATGTCGTGCTCGCCGCGGCGAACCCAGGCGAGACGCAGCGAGTCGCTGACGATGTCGCTCGAGGTGCGGGCATGCGCGCCGACGCGCACATTGTCGATCACGGACAGATTGGGAAACAGCGCGACGTTCTGGAAGGTGCGGCCGATGCCGATCTCGGCAATCCGGTGCGGCGGCCGCGACAGGATGCTCTTGCCTTCCATCAGGATGTCGCCGGACGACGGCTGGTAGAGCCGCGACAGGCAATTGAACAGCGTCGTCTTGCCGGCGCCGTTCGGTCCGATCAGGCCGAGGATCTGCCCATGGCGCATGTCGAACGACACGCCATTCAGTGCAATGATGCCGCCGAACACGACGCTGACGTCGCGAACCGCGAGCAGGGGATCGTTCCCCTGCGCGAGCTGTGCCTGCGTCATCTCGTCTCGCCCGCCATCTCTGAGCGGTGCGAGCGGCCCTGCGATGGATTTCGCCGGACGCGATGGAGGCTATCTGATCCCCTCGGCCAAACGTGCAACTTTCCCTCCTACTCTAGACTTTTTGCTTTGTTCTTTTTTGGATTGCGGCGCTATTCCACCGAGCGCCTGCTCGATGTTCCTTACCATCGCGACAAGGCGAGGTCCAATGTCGTTGAGTAATCTATCTTCCGTGAAGCGGAATGCCGGCGCGCCGCAATTGAAGGCGTAAGGACCGGTTCCGTCGTTCAGTCTCAATGCAACGCCAACCGCGGCGACGTCGTCCTGCCAGTCGCCGGTAGACATGGTGAAGCCGTACTTCGCCACCGTCTCGCCGGAGCGCTCGATGCCGTCGCGCATCTTGGCCCAGCGGCTGCCATAGTGATCCCGCAGCTCGCGTAATAAAGCCGCACGTTCTTCGGGTGGCAATGCCCAAATGTAGGCACGGCCCATCGCGGTGGTCGCGATCGGCACCCGCGAGCCGACGTCGAGCTGCACGCCAAGCGCTAGGCCGTTCCGGCTCTGGCCGAAATAGATCATGCTGTGACGGTCGCGGCCGCCGACCGCGACCGCGCCGCCGGTCGCGCGCATCACTTCTTCTCGATACGGCTCGGACAAATGCCGAACGCCGAGATTGGCGAGCGCGGCATAGCCGAGCGCCATCGCCGACGGCGCGAGCTGATACTTTTCGAATTTCGGTACAGGTGTAAGGTATCCCAGCTTGGTCAGCGTGTAGGTCAGCCGGGAAATGGTTGGCTTAGGTAACTTGGTGCGGGCTGCAATCTCCTGATTGCCGAGCAGCCCGTCATTGGGTTGAAATGCACGCAGGACATCCAGTCCGCGGGAAAGCGCGACAACGAAATTGCGATCGGTCGCTGCTTTCTTGCTGGCGCGCTTCATTCCCTGCCCTTGTCATGCTCGTTGACAAGGCTCGTGCTTCAAAATAACCCTCCGTGTCAAGATGTGGAATTAAATTTCGCAGTGCGAAATTGGTCTAATCTAGCCGCTCGACGCCAGTCGCGCAGCTACTCAACGCAAGTTCAAGAACAAAGCATCCAGGGAGAGTCCCGGTGAGTGAAGTCGTCAAGCTCGAACGTCATGACAACATTGCCGTCGTCACGGTTAACAGTCCGCCTGTAAACGCGCTGAGCGCCGCCGTGCGCGGCGGCATCTTCGATTGCGTCAAGAGCGCGATCGATGACGCGCAGGTCCAGGGCATCGTGCTGACCTGCGCCGGCCGCACCTTCATCGCCGGCGCCGACATCACCGAATTCGGCAAGCCGCCGAAGCCGCCCGGCCTCGCCGAAGTGCTGAGCCTGATGGAGAGCTCGCCGAAGCCGATCGTTGCCGCGATCCACGGCACCGCGCTCGGCGGCGGCCTCGAGGTTGCGCTGGCCTGCCACTATCGTGTCGCCACCAAGGACGCCAAGCTCGGCCTGCCCGAGGTAAAGCTCGGCCTGCTGCCGGGCGCCGGCGGCACCCAGCGTCTGCCGCGTGCGGTCGGTCCCGAGCTCGCGGTCAAGATGATCGTCGGCGGCGATCCGATCGGTGCGGATGCCGCGCTGAAGGCCGGCCTGATCGACGAGATCGTCGAGGGGCCGGCGTCGGGCGGTGAGGCATTTGCGCGCAAGGTGGTCGCCGAGAAGCGTCCGCTGCGCAAGCTGCGCGATGACGACAGCAAGCTCGCCGCGGCCAAGGCCGACCGTTCGATCTTCACCAATGCCGTTGCCGCGCTGACCAAGAAGTCGCGCGGCCTCGAGGCGCCGTTCGCCGCCGCCGACGCCGTCGGCGCCGCGATCGACCTGCCGTTCGACGAAGGCCTGAAGAAGGAGCGCGAGGGCTTCCTCAAGCTGATGAACGGCGAACAGTCCAAGGCGCAGCGTTACGCCTTCTTCGCCGAGCGCGAAGCCGCCAAGATCTCCGGTGTTCCCGAAGGCACCAAGGGCCGCAACGTGGCGCGCGTCGCCATCCTCGGCGCCGGCACCATGGGCGGCGGCATCGCGATGTCGTTCGCCAATGCCGGCATCCCGGTCACCCTGATCGAGACCGGCGAGGAGCAGCTCAAGCGCGGCATGGGCATCATGCAGAAGAACTACGAGGCGACCGCCGCGCGCGGTGGCATCCCGGCGGACGCGCCCGCCAAGCGCATGGCGCTGATCAACGGCGTCGTCGGCATCGAGAACATCGGCGACGCCGATCTGGTGATCGAGGCGGTGTTCGAGACCATGGCGGTCAAGAAGGAAGTGTTCGGCAAGCTCGATCAGTACGCCAAGCCGGGCGCGGTGCTGGCCTCCAACACCTCCTACCTCAACATCGACGAGATCGCGCAATCGACCAAGCGTCCGCAGGACGTGCTCGGCATGCACTTCTTCTCGCCGGCCAACGTCATGAAACTGTGCGAGATCGTGCGCGCCGACAAGACCGCGCCGGATGCGCTGGTCACCGCCGTCTCGATCGCGCGCAAGATCGCCAAGGTGCCGGCCGTGGTCGGCGTCTGCGACGGCTTCGTCGGCAACCGCATGCTGGCGCAGCGCGGCAAGCAGTCCGAGAAGCTGTTGTTCGAAGGCGCGCTGCCGCAGCAGGTCGACGCGGTTGTCACGAAGTTCGGCATGCCGATGGGCCCGTTCGCGATGGGCGATCTCGCCGGTCTCGATATCGGCTGGCGCTCGCGCAAGGACCGCGGCATCAAGTCGGAGGTCGCGGACGCGCTCTGCGAAGCCGGCCGCTTCGGCCAGAAGACCGGCAAGGGCTACTACAAGTACGAGCAGGGCTCGCGCGCGGCGTTGCCCGATCCGGAGGTCGAGAAGCTGATCGACGAGACGCTGGCGCGGCTCGGCCGCAAGAAGCGCGTCGTCAGCGACGACGAGATCCTCGAGCGCATGATGTACCCGATGATCAACGAAGGCGCGAAGATCCTCGCCGAGGGCATCGCGGCGCGTCCGTCTGACATCGACGTGGTCTGGCTCTATGGCTATGGCTGGCCGATCTATCGCGGCGGCCCGATGTTCTGGGCCGACACCGTGGGCCTCAAGCACATCGCCGATCGCCTGGCCTTCTATGCCAAGGAGACCAACGATCCCTCGCTCGAACCGGCGCCGCTGCTCAAGAAGCTCGCCGACGAAGGCAAGACCTTCGCCTCGCTCGCCGCCGCGTCGAAGGCGGCGTGATCGGCCGAAGGCCTGATCACATGTCGTTCCGGGCATCGCGAAAGCGATGACCCCGGAACCCGTCGCGCCTCGGCGCGTGTGGATTGATGGATTCCGGGCCTGGCCCTTCGGGCCATCCCGGAATGACGACTTCATAGAGTCCCTGCGAAGGCATCCATGACCTATCCCGGCGAACAATATTATCCCAAGGGCGTGCAGTGGAGCGACGAGATCACGCGCGGCACGCTGCCGGACCTGCTCTCGAATGCCGCCGCCGAGTTCGGCGCGCGTCCGGTGCTCGAATTCCGCGACCAGCAGATCAGCTACGGCGAACTCGAGGCGCTGGTCGAGACCGCAGCGGCCGCCTTCATGCGCGCCGGTTACGGCAAAGGCACCTCGGTCGCGCTGTTTCTCGGCAACTCGCCCGACCATCCGATCAACTTCTTCGGCGCGCTGAAGGCCGGAGCACGCGTCGTGCATCTGTCGCCGCTCGACGGCGAGATCGCACTGTCGCACAAGCTCTCCGATTCAGGCGCACGGGTGCTGGTCACCAGCAACCTGTCGGCGCTGTTGCCGACCGCGCTGAAATTTCTCGCCAAGGGTCTGCTCGACCGTCTGATCGTCTGCGAGGATGACAATTGGGGCAAGGTTGGTACGCCGCAGACCGCGTTGCCCGATAATCCCGCGATCATCACGCACCGGCAGTTCATCGACGGCGCAGTCAAGCCGTCGCAATGGCCCGCCGTCGACGTCGAGGACGTCGCGCTGCTGCAATATACCGGCGGCACCACGGGCCTGCCCAAGGGTGCGATGCTCAGCCACGGCAATCTCACCGCGGCCGTGTCGATCTATGATGTCTGGGGCAAGCCAGGGCGGCTCGAACGCAATGCGATCGAGCGCGTCATCTGCGTGCTGCCGCTGTTTCATATCTACGCGCTGACCGTCGTGCTGCTGTCGGTAATCCGGCGCGGCCATCTGATCTCGCTGCATCAGCGCTTCGACGTCGAAGCCGTGATGCGCGATATCGAGGTCAAGCGCGCGACGGTGTTTCCCGGCGTGCCGACGATGTGGATCGCGATCGCCTCGCTGCCGGACCTCGACAAGCGCGATCTGTCCTCGCTGGTGGTCGCCGGCTCCGGCGGCGCGCCGTTGCCGGTGGAGGTCGCAAAGATCTTCGAGCGCCGCGTCGGCATGAAGCTGAAGAGCGGCTGGGGCATGACCGAGACCTGCTCGCCCGGCACCGGCCATCCCAAGGAGGGGCCGGAGAAGCCGGGCTCGATCGGGCTGATGCTGCCCGGCATCGAGATGGACGTGGTGTCGCTGGAGGATCCCACCAAGCTGATGCCGGTCGGCGAGGTCGGCGAAATCCGCATCCGCGGCCCGAACGTGACCAAAGGCTACTGGAACAGGCCGGCGGAGACCGCCGAGGCCTTCGTCGGCGACCGCTTCCTGACCGGCGACATCGGCTACGTGGATGCCGACGGCTATTTCTATCTGGTCGACCGCAAGAAGGACATGATCATCTCCGGCGGCTTCAACGTCTATCCGCAGATGATCGAGCAGGCGATCTATACGCATCCTGCCGTGCAGGAAGTGATCGTGATCGGTATCCCTGACGACTATCGCGGCGAGGCGGCAAAGGCCTTCATCAAGCTGCGCGACGGCGAGAAAGTGTTCTCGATCGACGAGCTGCGCGCGTTCCTCACCGGCAAGGTCGGCAAGCACGAACTGCCGGCCGCCGTCGAGTTCGTCGACGAACTGCCGCGCACCCCGGTCGGCAAGCTGTCGCGGCACGAGTTGCGCCAGCAGCAGCCCAAGGTATCTCCAACCCAACCGCAACAAACCGCATCAGGATCGCGCTCATGATGGACGATATGGTGCAATGAATCCGTCGTCCCGGCGAAAGCCGGGACCCATACGCTGCGGCCTGTGTAAGAGGCACGGTGGCAGCCGGCTTTGCCAATCCCGACGGCCGGTGGTTATGGGTCCCGGCTTTCGCCGGGACGACATCGAGAATGATGAGGAAGTTGAACTTCAAAAGGAGGATCCGATGGATCTCGCTTTCACCAAGGAAGAGATAGCGTTTCGCGAGGAGGTACGGGAGTTCTTCAAGAACAACGTGCCGCCGGAGACCCGGCGCAAGCTGCAGGAAGGCCGCCATCTGTCGAAGGACGAGATGGTCGCCTGGTGGCGCATCCTCAACAAGAAGGGCTGGGGCGTCACCCACTGGCCGAAGGAATATGGCGGCACCGGCTGGACCACCGTGCAGCACTACATCTTCAACGAGGAGCTGCAGTCCTATCCGGCGCCGCAGCCGCTCGCCTTCGGCGTCAGCATGGTCGGCCCTGTCATCTACACCTTCGGCAATGAGAAGCAGAAGAAGGAATATCTGCCGCGCATCGCCAATGTCGACGACTGGTGGTGCCAGGGCTTCTCGGAACCGGGCTCGGGGTCGGACCTTGCATCGCTGAAGACCAAGGCCGAGCGCCGTGGCGACAAATGGATCATCAACGGCCAGAAGACCTGGACCACGCTCGCCCAGCACGCCGACATGATCTTCTGCCTCTGCCGCACCGACAACAACGCGAAGAAGCAGATGGGCATCTCCTTCATCGTGTTCAGCATGAAGTCGAAGGGCGTCACCGTGCGCCCGATCCAGACCATCGACGGCGGCCACGAGGTCAACGAAGTGTTCTTCGACGACGTCGAGGTGCCTTACGAGAACCTGATCGGCGAGGAGAACAAGGGCTGGGATTACGCCAAATTCCTGCTCGGCAATGAGCGCACCGGCATCGCCCGGGTCGGCGTGTCGAAGGAGCGGCTGCGCCGCATCCGCGCGCTGGCCTCCAAGGTCGAGTCCGGCGGCCGTCCGGTGATCGAGGATCCGTCGTTCCGCGAGAAGCTCACGGCCTGCGAGATCGAGCTGAAGGCGCTCGAGCTGACCCAGCTTCGCGTCGTCGCCGACGAAGGCAAGCACGGCAAGGGCAAGCCCAATCCGGCTTCCTCGGTGCTCAAGATCAAGGGCTCCGAAATCCAGCAGACCACCACCGAGCTTCTGATGGAGATCATCGGTCCGTTCGCCGCGCCCTATGACGAGCACGGCGACGCCGGCTCGAACGAGAGCATGGATTGGACCGCGCAGATCGCGCCGAGCTACTTCAACAACCGCAAGGTTTCGATTTACGGCGGCTCCAACGAGATCCAGCGCAACATCATCAGCAAGGCGGTGCTGGGGCTGTAGGCCTCACCATTATCGTCATTCCGGGGCTTCGCGTAGCGAAGAGCCCGGAATCCATAACCACCATCGTGAGTATGGATTCCGGGCCTGGCCCTTCAGGCCATCCCGGAATGACGCCGCGGATGGCATCAGCACTTTGACAATAGGAAACGAACATGGATTTTGATCTGTCCGAGGAGCAGCGGCTTCTCAAGGAAAGCGTCGACGGTTTGCTGGCGGATGCCTACGACTTCGATGCGCGCAAGAAGTACATGAAGGAGAAGGGCGGCTGGAGCAAAGCGCTCTGGGGCAAGCTCGCCGAGCAGGGCCTGCTTGGTCTGCCCTTCGCCGAGACCGACGGCGGCTTCGGCGCCGGCGCGGTCGAGACCATGATCGTGATGGAAGCGCTCGGCAAGTCACTGGTGGTCGAGCCCTATCTCGCCACCGTCGTGGTCGCCGGCGGCTTCCTGCGCCATGGCGGCTCGGCCGAGCAGAAGGCCAAGTACATCCCCGGCATCATCGACGGCAGCAAGACCTTCGGCTTCGCGCAGCTCGAGAAGAATTCGCGCTACGATCTGTTTGACGTCGTGACCACGGCGAAGAAGAAGGGCGACGCTTACGTGATCGACGGCGAGAAGTTCGTCGTGCTGAACGGCGAGAACGCCGACACCTTGATCGTGACCGCCCGCACCAAGGGCGGCCAGCGCGACAAGGCCGGCATCGGCGTGTTCCTGGTTCCGGCCGACGCCAAGGGCGTCACCAAGAAGGGCTATCCCACCCAGGACGGCCTGCACGCGGCCGACATCACCTTCACCAATGTCGAGGTCGGTGCGGATGCTGTGATCGGCGATCCCGAGAACGGCCTGCCCCTGATCGAGCGCGTGGCGGACGAAGCCCGCATTGCGCTGTGCGCGGAAGCCGTCGGCGCGATGGACGAGTCGCTGAAGGAGACCGTCGAGTACATCAAGACCCGCAAGCAGTTCGGCGTCGCGATCGGCTCGTTCCAGAGCCTGCAGCACCGCGCGGCCGACATGTTCGTGGCGCTGGAGCAGGCCCGCAGCATGTCGATGTTCGCGACCATGGCGTCGGACTTCAGCGATGCCAAGGAGCGTTCGTCCGCGGTCGCGGCCGCCAAGGTGCAGGTCGGCAAGTCCTTGAAGTTCGTCGGCCAGCAGTCGATCCAGCTTCATGGCGGCATCGGCATGACCATGGAAGCCAAGATCGGCCACTACTTCAAGCGGCTCACCATGATCGAGAACACGCTCGGTGATACCGACTACCACCTCCGTCGCGTCAGCGAGGGCGGCGGGCTGTTGGCGTAGCTCTCATCCGTCATTCCGGGGCAGCCCGAAGGGCTGAGCCCGGAATCCATTCCACCACGAACCATGCGGCTCGATGGATTCCGGGTTCTCGCTTCGCGAGCCCCGGAATGACGCCTTGGAGGAACAACAATGAAAAACACCCCGTTCGATCTCACCGGCCAGGTTGCGGTCGTCACCGGCTCGAGCCGTGGCATCGGCCGCTCCTCCGCGGAGTTGCTCGCAAAACTCGGGGCCAAGGTCGTGATCTCCTCGCGGAAGGCGGATGCCTGCCAGGAGGTCGCCGATGGCATCAAGAAGGCCGGCGGCGATGCACTCGTCATCCCCTGCAACATCGCGCGCCGCGCGGAGGTCGAGGGGCTGATCTCCGGCACGATCAAGCATTACGGCAAGATCGACATCCTGGTCTGCAACGCTGCGGTCAATCCCTATTACGGCCCGCTGCTCGACATCACGGACGAGGCCTTCGACAAGATCATGGGCTCCAACGTCAAGAGCAACATCTGGCTTTCCGCGCTGGCGATCCCGCAGATGGCCGAACGCGGCAAGGGCTCGGTCGTGATCATCTCCTCGATCGGCGGACTTCGTGGTTCTACGGTGATCGGCGCCTACGGCATCTCCAAGGCGGCCGACTTCGCGCTGTGCCGCAGCCTCGCCGGCGAATGGGGCCCGAAGGGCGTGCGCGTCAATTGCGTGGCGCCGGGCCTGGTGAAGACCGATTTCGCCCGCGCGCTGTGGGAGGATCCGGACAATCTGAAGCGCCGCACCGCATCGACACCGCTCCGCCGCATCGGCGAGCCCGACGAGATCGCGGGCGCGGTGGCCTATCTTGCTTCCGATGCCTCGACCTTCATGACCGGCCAGACCATCGTGGTCGACGGCGGCGTGACGACGGCTGCGACGTAGTTCTCAAGAGAAGCCATCGTGGCCGGGTTAGCCCGGCCACGACGCGTGTTCGCCTCAAACCTGGTTCAGCGCCCGCTCAAAATCCTCGATCAGATCGTCGGGATGTTCCAGCCCGGCCGAGAAGCGAATAAAACCTTCGCTGATACCGAGTTCGGCACGGGCCTCCGGCGCCAGGCGCTGATGGGTCGTGGTCGCGGGATGCGTGACCAGGCTCTTGGCATCGCCGAGATTGTTGGAGATGCGCGAGATCTTCAGCGCGTTGAGGCAGCGGAAGGCGCCGGCCTTGCCGTCCTTGACCTCGAAGCCGACCAGCGTCGAGCCGGCACCCATCTGCTTCTTCACCGTCTCGGCCTGCGGATGATCGGGGCGGCCGGGGTAGACCAGCCGCGTGATCTTCGGATGCTTCGCCAGCGCCTCGGCGATCTTCGCCGCGTTTTCGGTCTGCGCGCGGACCCGGATGCCGAGCGTCTCCAGCCCCTTCAACAGCACCCAGGCGTTGAACGGCGACAGCGACGGACCGGTCTGGCGCATGAAATTATGGATGTGCTCGGCGATAAAGGCTTCCGACGACAGGATGACGCCGCCGAGACAGCGGCCCTGGCCGTCGATATGCTTGGTCGCGGAATAGACCACGACGTCGGCGCCGAGCGACAGCGGGCTCTGCCAGATCGGCGTCGCGAACACATTGTCGACGATCAGCCGTGCGCCGCCGCTATGCGCGATCTCTGCGATCGCGCCGATGTCGAGCACGTCGAGCGTCGGATTGGTCGGGCTCTCCAGGAAGAAGGTCTTGGTGTTCGGCCGCAATGCGCGCTGCCACTGGTCGAGATCGAGGCCGTCGACCAGCGTCGTCTCGATGCCGTAGCGCGGCAGCAGGTCCTGCACCACATAGAGGCAGGAGCCGAACAGCGCCTTCGACGCCACCACGTGGTCGCCGGCCTTCAGCGGCGCGAGGATCGCGGTCGTTACCGCGGCCATGCCGGTCGCGGTCGAGCGCGCGGCTTCCGCGCCCTCGAGCTCGATCATGCGGCGCTCGAACATCGCAATGGTCGGATTGGAATAGCGCGAATAGATGAAGCCGGGATCCTGGCCCTTGAAGCGCGCCTCGCATTGCTCGGCGGTGTCGTAGACATAGCCCTGGGTGAGAAACAGCGCCTCCGACGTCTCCCCGAATTGCGAGCGGAGCGTACCGCCATGGACGAGGCGGGTTTCGGGACGGTAGCGGGCGGTAGACTTGGATTCAGAAGACTTGGATTCAGAAGACTTGGATTCAGACATGTGACCTCCGAAGTGGCCATTTCCCTCGGAAACTGGCCACAAAAAAACCGGCCTGGAGAAACCTCCACAAGCCGGGATCACACTGTCCCCGGCCTGTTTAGCGACTTATTTAACGTGGCTGCAAGCCGGCCGGCTCAAATCACCACGGGATAAGTGCAGCTGATATTCCCTCGCGCCCTTTCCGTCAAGACGGTCATCGGATAACCCGTAAAAGCCCATAATTTGGGGCTTGGTGGCCGCTCAGAGTATGATTTTGGGCCATCTTGAGGGACCGTGCCGTGTCGTTCACGCTGGAAGATGAATCCAACGGAATCCTGCCCGACCGCATGATCGCGGAGATGGCGGAGGCTGGCCTCATCCTGCCCGCCTACGACTTTGTCGAGAGCCAGATCCAGCCGGCGAGCCTCGATCTGCGCCTCGGCGACATCGCCTACCGCGTCCGCGCCAGCTTCCTGCCGGGGCCCGGTGCCACCGTTGCCGAGCGGATCGACCAGCTCAAGCTGCACGAGATCGATCTGTCCGACGGCGCGGTGCTGGAGACCAATTGCGTCTACATCGTGCCGCTGCTGGAGAGCCTCGCGCTGCCGCCGGAGATCGTGGCCGCGGCCAACCCGAAGAGCTCGACCGGACGGCTCGACGTGTTCACCCGCGTGATCGCCGACGGCACCCGCCGTTTCGACATGATCGGTGCCGGCTATCACGGCCCGCTCTATGCCGAGATCAGCCCGAAGACGTTTCCCGTGCTGCTGCGCGAGGGCTCGCGGCTCAGCCAGGTCCGTTTCCGGATCGGCGAGGCGACCTTGACTGCCGATGAGCTCGACGCGCTGCATGCTGCCGAGCGGCTGGTCGATGCCGACAATGCCGACCTTACCCACGGCGTCGCGCTGTCGGTCGATCTGTCCGGCGAGAACTCGGGCGGCTTCGTCGGCTATCGCGCCAAGCGCCACACCGGCGTGGTCGATGTCGATCGCCGCGGCGGCTACTCGGTCGAGGAGTTCTGGGAGCCGATCAAGGCGCGGCCCGACGGCAGCCTCATCCTCGATCCCGGCGAGTTCTACATCCTGGCGTCGAAAGAGGCCGTGCAGGTGCCGCCGGACTACGCCGCGGAGATGGTGCCGTTCGATCCGCTGGTCGGCGAATTCCGTGTCCACTATGCCGGCTTCTTCGATCCCGGCTTCGGCTATGCCGGTGCCGGCGGCAAGGGCGCGCGCGCCGTGCTGGAAGTGCGCTCGCGCGAGGTGCCGTTCATTCTCGAGCATGGCCAGATCGTCGGCCGCCTCGTCTACGAACGCATGCTCGAGCGTCCCGACGCGCTCTACGGCCAGCGCATCGGCTCGAACTACCAGGCGCAGGGTCTGAAGCTCTCGAAGCATTTTCGCGTGTAACTCCGTTTCGCGCGCGTGTAATTCCGTAGCCCGGATGAAGCGGCTGCGAAATCCGGGACGGTGCATACGCGGATCGAGCTGCCCCGGATTGCGCTTCGCTGCATCCGGGCTACGATCGCGCATGCGAGCTCGACCTCGCCAACAAGAGCCAGGGAGCGAACATGACTGCAGGCGAAAGCGCGCAAGAAGCGCAGTGGCGGAAGTGGCGCAGCGTCGCCGATCTCTATCACGCCTTCTTCACCGGGCTGATCCTCACCGTCGTCACGCGGCGCGGCACCGCTGACGCCGCCGAGTTCGTGTTCCGCGTGTTTCGCCGCCAGCAGCAGGAGCGCTTCCTGCCCGGCTTGAAGAAGCTCGGCCTCGACGGGCTGCCGCCTGCGGTCGCGGCCGCGCAATATCACTATCTCTCCAACTGGATCGGCGGCGTGCATGTCGAATACATGTACGAGACCGACCGCAAGGCCTGGATCCGCTATCCGCCGCCGCGCTGGATCTGGAAGGGCACGGCGATCTGCGGCGTGCCCGGCGAGGTCTCGCGCGCGATGCTGCGCGGCTGGCACGCCAACAATGGCGTCGCGCTTGGCGATCTCAGGCTCGGCTTCGTCTGCACCAAGCAGAGTGTCGACGGCCAGGACGGGCTCGAGGGCTATTACTGCGAATACGATCATCCGCTCGAGCTCGACCAGCGACTGGTGTTCGCGCGCCACCTCGAGGCGCCGCTGTTCGATCCCAGAACCGCGCCGGCTTTGCCGGTCGACAGCTGGCCGAAGCCGCGGCTGGAAAAGGCCTATCGCAACTATGCGATGGAATATGTGAAGACCGCCGCGCCGGTCATCGTGCAGGTGTTCGGCCCCGAGGATGCGAGCTATCTGCTGCATCTCACCGGCAAGCTCATTGGCATGCAGTATTACGACGAAGTCGCCGAGGCGCTCGATGGCCGTCGTGGCCGTGCCGCGGAATTTGCCGCATTCCTGCGCGCGCTTTTCGAGTCGCAGGATGATGTCGCTGAAATCAGCGAGTCCGAGGGCCAGTTCGAGATCCGCCAGCAGGGCTGGAAGCTGATGGCCGACGTGGCCGATTATCACCCGGCCTGCGCCAGCGTCCTGACAGGCTTGTTCGAAGGGCTCGCGGCTGGCTGCGTACGGCATATTCCGGTGCATCTGAAGCCGAATGGCGCTGCCGGTGCGTCGTTCGTCTGGTCGATCGGCTAGATCAGAGGTTCACCTGCAATCACGCAGGCCCCCCTTGCGTCCCGCGCACGTGGAATCCATCGCTGCCATGGTAGGGAAACACCATGGCGCGGCTCCCGAAGATCGCGCGTGGGAGTAGAAATGTCCGACCTCGGCCTCGCCGAAATACCTGTCGACGAACAAGAACGGCCGCTGCCGCCGCCGGTGACCAGGCCGGCGCGCAATGCGCTGCTCGACGGGCCGATTTTGCGCACGCTGTTGTGGCTGGCGTGGCCGAACGTGATCGCGCTCTCCGCCGGCACCTGCGTCGTGATCGCGGAGACCTCCTATATCGGCCGGCTCGGCGTCGAGTCGCTCGCGGCGATGGCGCTGCTGTTTCCCTGCGTGATCCTCACCATGACGATGTCCGGTGGCGCGATGGGCGGCGGTGTCGCATCCGCGATCGCGCGCGCGCTCGGCGCCGGCGAGATCGAGCGCGCTTCGACACTTGCAATGCATGCGCTGCTGATCGGCCTGACGTTTGGTCTTACCTTCATGCTTGGCATGCTGACCTTCGGTCCGCGCCTGCTCGAATTGCTCGGCGGCCGCGGCAACGTGCTGGCGCAGGCGATCGCCTATTCGCAGATCTTCTTCGGTGGCGCGATCCTGCCCTGGCTGATGAACACGATGGCCGGCATCCTGCGCGGCACCGGCAACATGAAGCTGCCGTCGACCATGATCCTGTCCTCGGCGGTGTGCCAGATCATTCTCGGCGGCACGCTTGGGCTCGGCCTCGGGCCGGTGCCGCAATTCGGCATGCGCGGCGTCGCGGCGGGGTCGCTGATCGCCTATTCGATCAGCATCAGCGTGATGGGCTGGTATCTGTTCTCGGGCCGCGCCCGTGTGAAGCCGAAACTCAGGGGGTTGCGCGTGCAATGGGCGATGTTCATCGACATCCTCAAGGTCGGCGCAATCTCCTGCTTCTCGCCGCTGCAATCGGTTTTGACGATCTCGATCTTCACCCACATGCTGGCGCAGTTCGGCACCGCGGTGCTCGCCGGCTACGGCATCGGCGCGCGGCTCGAATTCATGCTGACCTCGGTGGCGTTCGCGGTCGGCATCGCCTCGGTGCCGATGATCGGCATGGCCGTCGGGGCCGAGCGCGTCGCGCGGGCGCGGCGCATCGCCTGGACCGCGGGCACGCTGTCGTTCCTCGCGGTCGGTGTGGTCGGCAGCTTCATCGCCGTCTTCCCCGACCTCTGGGTCAATCTGTTCACCAATGATCCGCATGTCCGGGCGACCAGCCATCAGTACCTGTCGACCGCCGCGCCGATGTACGCTTTCATCGGCCTCGCAATGTCGATGTATTTCTCCTCGCAAGGTGCTGCGAAGGTGCTGGGTCCGGTGCTGGCGCAGACCGCGCGGCTGATCTTCATCGGCGCCGGCGGCTGGTGGCTGTCGACCCATGAGGCGAGTGCGCAAGACTTCTTCGCACTCGCCGCCGCGTCGATGGGCGTGCTCGGCGTGCTCTCCTGCCTCAGCGTGATCCTGACGCGCTGGGGCAGATCTGCACCGGTCGCGGAAGTGCGGCCGGCGTTGTCTTGAATCGCTGAAAGGGCCGTCTGGGCTCTCACACCGTCGTCCTGAGAGAATGTGAATGTATTCAGCGTCGTCCTGGCGAAAGCCAGGACCCATTACCCCAACCGCTTGTTGTTGTGCGACGCTGGGGCCACTATCGCACTCTCAATCGAATTCGGTGGTTATGGGTCCTGGCTTTCGCCAGGACGACGGCGTGGGGAGGCGGCTCGCTACAATCACACATCGTCATCCCCGCGCAAAGGCTTCGCCTTTGTCGCTGGAGGGCCGCTGAAGAAGCATCCACCTCAGGGTGACGGTCACAGTTTGGGCGCGGCCTACAGGATTCACGCCGCGTTCTTCTCCTTGGCCGATTTGGCCTGTGCGGCCTGCATCGCCGCCGCGCCGAGGTCCATCTGCGCGTCCATGTAGGGCGCGATCTCGTGCGGCAGCACATCGGCGATCCACACCACCCGGCAGCGCGTATCGCCCTCGGCAAACACCTGCACCGAGGCGGAATGCTGCTTCACCCGCTCGCTGGTGATTGCATAGACCAGCCGACGTCGCGTGTCGTCGCAATCGACCAGCGTCTCGCGCGCCACGGTGCCGTTGGCGAAGCTGACGGTGCGGACGTCGCCGTCGCGTTGCGTGTCGGCGACGAAGCCTGGCACCAGCCGCGTATGCAGCGCGCCGAAATCGCGCAGTGCGTCCCAGACATGATCGGCCGGCGCGTCGATCGGGATATCCTTGTGAATGGAAGCCATCGTTAAGTCCTTGTTGGTTTCAGATGTGTCGTCATTGCGAGGAGCGTAGCGACGAAGCAATCCATGCCTCCTCACATGCGGCGCAATGGATTGCTTCGCTCCGCTCGCAATGACGGCGGAGTTTGTGGCATGCGCTAGGTAGACACCGCCTCGACATTGTTGCCGTCGGGGTCGAGCAGGAACGCCGCGTAGTAGGTCGGGCTGTAGTCCTTGCGATGGCCAGCCGCGCCGTTGTCCTTGCCGCCGGCCTTCACGCCTTCGCTGTGGAATGTCTTGATCGCGTCATGGTTCGGGGCGCGGAACGCGATGTGGGCGCCGCCTTGCGCCTTGCCCTTGTGCAGATGCAGCCAGAGCGCGGGTTCGCCCTTGGGGCCGAAGCCCGCACCGCTGTCGTCGCGCGAGCACAGCACGAAGCCGAGCGGCGCCAGCACCGCGGTGTAGAAACGCACGCTGGCGTCGAGGTCGGCGACGCGCAATCCGATGTGGTCGTACATGATGGGGTCTCCAGTCGTTGGGCGCGTCGATCGACGCGCGGACCGGAGCGAACCTAGCTATTGCAGCGCGAGACGTTCTTGGAGAATCTTGCGGTCGCCGCGGGAGGCCTGGCGGAATTTCAGTGGCGAGGCGCCGGCGGCGCGGTGGAAGCTGCGCACGAAATTGGAGAGATCGCCGAAGCCGACGTCATAGGCGATATCGGTGACCGGGCTGTTGTCGTCCACCAGGCGCCGCGCCGCATGCCGCAGCCGCGAACGCACGAGATATTGATGCGGGGTCACCCCGAGCACCGCGGAGAACAGCCGCAGGAAATGGAAGGTGCTCAAGCCGGCCTGCTCCGCGGCATCGTCGAGGTCGATCTGATGGTGCGAATTGGCGTCGATCCAAAGCGCCGCTTCAACGGCGCGGCGGCGGTCGCGCAGGCCGGCGGTGAGGGGCTTTGTCTTGCGATCGGATACCAGCTCGACAAGGCGGCTGGCGAGGAGATGGCCGATCTCGTCGAGGCCGACGTCGCTGTTGCCAGTTGCCGCCGTTTGGGCGAGCTCCCCGATCACCATCAATTCCGGCAGTGGCGGCACCGAGCCGACCTGCCAGACCGAGGTGCGGTCGCCGATCGTCTCGACGAGCTCCGGGTCGAGGAAGAACGACAGGCATTCGTCGCCGACCACATGGTCGTGCGTGCAGGTGTATTCGTCGCCGGGATGGCCGACCAGGATCGAGCCTGCCACCAGCTCATGGAAACGGCCGCGGCAATGGCAGCCAAAGCTGCCGCTGCGCACATAGGACACGGAGTGGCAGGCGAACTGCTCGACGAATGGCTTGTCGCCGGGCTCCGCCGTGCAGCGAAACTCGTTCACCGTGATGCGATCGCGCTGCAACAGCGTGGTCCGGGTCATACCCCGGATTTAGGCTTGCGGTCGGGGCCGCGCAACGGGCAGCAGCACGTCGAACAGGGCCTTGCTGATGGTCGGCTGGGCGCCTTCGATCGAGAGCAGCCGCCGCTTGGAGACGCTGCCGCCGTTCGGCGAGATCCGGTCGGCATAGTGGCCCGCCTCGAGCACGCGGTGGCAGGGCACGATGATCATGAAGGGATTGCGGCTGAGCGCCTGCGCCACCGAATAGGCCGCGCCGGACGTGCGCAGGGCGCCCGCCACCTCGTCATAGGTCCGGGTCTCGCCGTGGGGAATGCGGCGGACGGTCTGATAGACGCGCTGGCTGAAGGCCGGGATGCTGCTCATGTCGAGCGCAACGCCTGTGAGATCGGCATCGCCGCCGCGCAAGATCGCTGCAATGCCCTCGATCGCGACCTCGATCTCCTCGGGGGGCCGCATCTCGCGCGCGTCAGGGTAGTGCCGGAACAGCCGTTTGCGGGTTTCGATTTCGCGGAGCTCGGGAAGCTGCACACCGGCCACGCCGCCTTCGCCCCCATGCGATGCCGCATCGGCCGATTGCCGTGTCGAAAATGGTGTACCCACGCCCCGTCATGACGCCACCAACCCCCACATGCGACCATAGCATCGTCGCGGTTCGGCGCGTCCGGAATCTTGACGATTGGTTAAGCATGTCGCGGCCGGTGCTGTGTAACCCCGCCAACGTCCAGTCACGCATCCTCCGGTCACGCATCTTAAAGGCTTTGCCCGCTATCTGGTCGCCGGCATGCTGCTCCAGAAGACGATCGGCGGAACGATGACGAGCACGAGCGCCGAAGCCGCGCCCGGCAGCGCCGGCATGACCGGGCGCGCGAGCGGGCGTGTTCACCCGCTCTTCGCGCTGCTGCTGCTGGCGTTGGTGTTGCGCCTTGCGGCCGCCGTCTGGCCCAACGTGATCTATCCCGACGAGACCTATCAATATCTCGAGCCGGCGTGGCGGATGCTCGGCCATGACGGCATTTTGACATGGGAATGGCGCGACGGCATTCGCGGCTGGTTCCTGCCGACATTGATGGCCGGGCCGGTTGCCCTGGGCGACGCGATTGCGCCTGCCGGCGCAGGTGCGTTTCTGATGCCGCGTCTGAGCGCCGCATGCGCGTCGCTGTCGATCGTGGTCGGCGCCTGGTTCCTCGGCGCGCGGATCTCGCGCACCCATGCCGTCGTCGCGGCCTTCGCGGCCGCGGTCTGGTTCGAATTGATCATGCTCGCGCCACACACATTGGGCGAGCCGCTGGCGACCGCGCTCATCGTTCCGGCGGCGCTGCTGGTCACCGATCGTCCGTCACCGCGGCGTCTCGCGATCGGCGGCGCCTTGCTCGCCTTCGCCTTTGTCTGCCGCTTCCAGTTTGCGCCGGCCATTGCCGTGCTCGCGCTCGGGGCGTGCTGGACGCGCTGGCGAAACCTGGTTCCGCTGGTCGCCGGCGGGCTCGCTGCGCTGTTGATCGCTGCCGCGATCGACCTCGCGCATGGCAGCGTGCCGTTCGCCTGGCTGATCGCCAATATCAGGGAAAACCTCGTCCACGATCGCGCCATCGAATTCGGCGTGTCGCCGCCGTCGGCCTATCTCATCGACTTCCTGACCGTCTGGTCGGTGGCGATTCTGCTGCCGCTTGCTGCGATCTGGCGCGGCTGGCGGCACGCACCCCTGCTCGCGACGGCGGCGCTGGTCAACCTTGTCTTCCACAGCCTGATCGCGCACAAGGAATACCGCTTCATCTTCCTGTCGGTGGTGCTGCTCACCATCGTCGCGGCGCTGGGATCGGCCGATTGGGTCCAATGGCTGCGCACGAAGGTTGCGTGGCGCCGCTGGGCATTGCCGATCGTTCTCGGCGGCTGGGCGCTGCTGTCGGTGGCGCTGGCCGGCACCAGCGACGAGATGCGCGAGTACTGGACGCGCGGCGTCGGCGCTGCGCGGCTCGCGGCTGAGCTGCGCAGCGATCCGCAGATGTGCGGCCTTGCGCTTTACGACGTTCGCTTCCAGCAGTTGCCGGGGCGGGAACGATTGGTCGGCCCGGTGCCGCTCTATGCGCTGCAGTCCGCCGATCCGCTCGCCGAGATGATCCTGCCGCCGATGCTGCTGCGGGCAACCAAGCCGGCCTTCAATCGCATCCTTGCGCGGCCCGAGGCCGCAGGCGATCTGCCGGCGGATTTTTCTCGGCAAAGCTGCGCCCGCGTCGGCTTCAGCGATGCCTGCATCTATGCACGCGGCGGAAGCTGCGACGCATCCGCCGCCGCGCCCTTTGTGATCAATGACGTGCTTGTGAGGATGGGCTGGTAGAGGGTGGCGACGCTATGATCGGTGTCAATGCACGCTTGATCCTCTGCCTCGGCCCGGGCTATGGTCCGGCGGTCGCACCCATAAGGTCGACCTCAAGCAATTGAGATCGCGGGCGTAGTTCAATGGTAGAACGGCAGCTTCCCAAGCTGCATACGAGGGTTCGATTCCCTTCGCCCGCTCCAGCCCCAAGGTCAGCCCCAAGGCTAAATTGCGCGGGACAGTCCTGTCGGCGAGACAATGTATTTCGCGGCAATAGCGGGAGACTTGACGTGAGGTTGCTTGGAGCGCTGCTGCTCGCGCTGGGCGCGCTTTGCACGACGAAGGCGGCATCGGCACAAATGTACGATCCTCGCTATCCGGTCTGCATGCGTGTTTACGGGGAACTGGTCGGCGATCGAATGGATTGTATCTTCATGTCGATGAAGGAGTGCCAGGCCAGCGCTGCGGGGAATCCGGCAACCTGCCTGGTTAACCCTTTTTATGCACCAAGACCGGTGCATCGCGGCGGGCCCGAACGATGACCCTTCCGCTCGTATCCGCGAGCGTTCATTTGAGATCAATGTATGGAATGGTGGCTCTACGCACTGTTTGCGATTGTTGTGATCGGATGCGCATTTGTCGTTCGCGCCCGTCGCGGCAGGAATTCGAGCGAGGATCAGGAACTGAACCGGCGGATTGACGAGCATGTCGATCGCCTCGATCTCACGCGCCGCAATCGCGATCGGGATTCCTGACCTGCCTCGCGGAATGATCCCGGGATGTTACGGCGGTCTGTTCACGCAACGTCCGCGCCTAACGCACTGTACTCGACCTGTTCTTCTCACAAGGCGCAGTTATGTTTCCGTAGTTCTCCGCGTTTGAGAACGGAGTTCCGCCGGAATGCGAGAGCGGCCGGCAAGTGGCCGAGGTTGCGTCATCCTTCGGGGGTGATCAGCGCCATCCCATGGCGGGCGCGACGTGAGTCAAGATGCTCTCGATCACATGCGCGTTGTAGGCGACGCCGAGTTGATTGGGGACCGTCAGCAGCAGGGTGTCGGCCTCCGCGATCGCCTCGTCCGTCTTGAGTTGCTCGATCAGCTTCTCCGGCTCGGCGGCGTAGCCGCGGCCGAAGATCGCGCGGGTCCGCTCGTCGATGAAGCCGATCTGGTCTTCCTCCTGCCCGTTGCCGAAATAGGCGCGGTCGCGGTCGTCGACCAGTGCGAAGATGCTGCGGCTGACCGAGACCCGCGGCTCGCGGGTGTGGCCGGCCTCCTTCCATGCGGCGCGGTAGGCCCGGATCTGCGCGGCCTGCTGGATATGGAAGGCCTCTCCGGTCTCGTCGCTCTTCAGCGTCGAGCTCTGCAGGTTCATTCCGAGCTTTGCTGCCCAGACCGCGGTGGCGTTCGAACCGGCGCCCCACCAGATGCGCTCGCGCAAGCCTTCCGAGAGCGGTTCGAGCCGCAACATGCCGGGCGGATTGGGAAACATCGGCCGCGGATTCGGCTGCGCAAAACCTTGTCCGCGCAACATATCGAGGAAGATCTCGGCGTGACGGCGGCCCATGTCGGCGTCGGTCTCGCCTTCGCCGGGCTGATAGCCGAAATAGCGCCAGCCATCGATCACCTGTTCGGGCGAGCCGCGGCTGATGCCGAGTTGCAGGCGTCCCCGCGCGATCAGGTCGGCCGCGCCGGCGTCCTCGATCATGTAGAGCGGATTTTCGTAGCGCATGTCGATCACGGCGGTGCCGATTTCGATCCGGCTGGTCTTGGCGCCGACCGCCGCCAGCAGCGGGAAGGGCGAGGCCAGCTGGCGGGCGAAGTGATGGACCCGAAAATACGCGCCGTCCGCGCCGAGCTCTTCGGCGGCGACCGCGAGGTCGATCGATTGCAGCAGCACATCCGCGGCCGAGCGGGCCTGGGATTGCGGGGAGGGCGTCCAGTGCCCGAACGAAAGGAATCCGATTTTTTTCATGTCGGCAATGTAGGCATATCAGGCGCGAATTGCGATCCGTGGCGTGACCCGGCGATGACGGAAAATGTTTACCAACCGGGGAAAATTCGTGCGGCAAGTGTTGCGGGTTTTGCGGACCGCGCCGCCGTGCACGCGCTGCATGCGCGCTGGTCCTGCCGCCTGCGCCACAGTGCGGCTTGCGATCAGCTCGCGCGCCGCCTAGTTTTCGGCCACGATTTTCTCCCGCCACCACGTTCCCGCAGGACCCGATGTCGCAGCCGTTTCTGTTTCAGCCGATCACGCTTCGCGGCGTGACCTCCCGAAACCGCATCCTGATTTCACCGATGTGCCAGTATTCGGCAACCGACGGTCTCGCCAATGACTGGCACCTCGTGCATCTCGGCAAGTTCGCCCAGGGCGGCGCCGGGCTCGTGATGGTCGAGGCCGCGGCGGTCACCGCCGAGGGACGCATCACCCATGGCGATGTCGGTATCTGGAACGACGAGCAGATCGCGCCGCTCGAACGCATCGCCGCGTTCCTGAAGGACAACGGCGCGGTGCCCTCGATCCAGCTCGCGCATGCCGGCCGCAAGGCCAGCATGCAGCGCCCCTGGTACGGCAATGCCGCACTCGACGAAGCCGACCGCGCCCGCGGCGATCTGCCGTGGCGCACCGTGGCGCCGAGCGCAATCCCGATGGAGGAAGGCTGGCTGATGCCGCACGCCCTCGATGTGGCCGAGCTCGCCGCGTTGCGCGAGCAATGGCGGCGCGCCACCTTGCGCGCGGTGGAGGCCGGCTTCGAATTCGTCGAAGTGCATTGCGCGCATGGCTATCTCCTGCACGAATTCCTCTCGCCATTGTCGAACCGCCGCAGCGATGCCTATGGCGGCGACCGCGCCGGGCGGATGCGCTATCCGCTCGAGATCATCGAGACCGTGCGCGCCGCCTGGCCCGCGGAGCGGCCGCTGGCGGTGCGCATCTCCTCGGTCGATGGTGTCGAAGGCGGCCTGACGCTCGAGGATCAGATCGCATTCGCGCGCGAAGCCAAGGCGCGCGGTGTCGATCTGATCGATTGCTCGTCGGGCGGCCTGCTCGGCTCGGCAACCGCGGCGCGGATTCCGCGCGGCTATGGCTTCCAGGTGCCGTATGCGCAGGAAATCCGTCGCGCCGCCGAGGTCGCCACCATCGCGGTCGGCCTGATTCTGCATCCGCAGCAGGCGGAAGATGTCCTGGCGGGCGGCCAGGCCGATCTGGTCGCGATCGGCCGCGAGGCACTGTTCGATCCGAACTGGCCGCTGCATGCCGAGCTTGCGCTTGGCGGCGGAGGCGGCGAGGTGTTCGCGTCCTGGCCGAAGCAGTATGGTTGGTGGCTGGAGCGGCGCGAGCCGGGCCTGCGCAGGCTGGAAGGTCCGCCGCTGCCGTTCCGCAAGGCGTGACAGATCAAGCTGCGACAGATCATGAGGGAGGATTTGACATGACGATCTCGGCACAACGTCCCTATCGCGGCGTCTTCCCGGTGGCACCGACGATCTTCGACACTGGCGGCAACCTCGACCTCGACGGACAGCGGCGCTGCGTCGATTTCATGATCGACGCCGGCTCGCACGGCATCTGTATCCTCGCCAACTTCTCCGAGCAGTTCGTGCTGACCGATGCCGAGCGCGAGACCGTGATGCATGCGGTGCTCGAGCACGTCGCGGGCCGCATTCCCGTGGTCGTCACCACGACGCATTTCTCCTCGGCGGTGTGCGCCGCGCGCAGCCGCGAGGCGGAGGCCGCGGGTGCTGCGATGGTGATGATCATGCCGCCCTATCACGGCGCGACCTTTCGCGTCGGCGAGCCGGGCATCTACGAGTTTTATCGGGTGGTGTCGGATGCCATCAACATTCCGATCATGATCCAGGATGCGCCGGTCGCGGGCACGCCGCTCTCGGTGGACTTTCTGGCGCGGATGGCGAAAGAGCTCGCCAATGTCAGGTATTTCAAGATCGAGGTGCCGATGGCGGCCAACAAGCTGCGCGGCCTGATCGAGAAGGGCGGCAGCGTGATCGAGGGGCCGTGGGACGGCGAGGAGGCAATCACGCTGATGGCCGATCTCGATGCCGGCGCCACCGGTGCGATGACCGGCGGCGGCTACCCCGACGGCATCCGCCAGATCATGGATCCGTTCTTCGCCGGCCGCCGCGACGAGGCCGTGCAGGCCTATGCGCGCTGGCTGCCGCTGATCAACTACGAGAACCGCCAATGCGGGCTGCAGGCCTGCAAGGTGCTGATGCGCGAGGGCGGTGTCGTCAAGTCGGACGCGGTGCGGCACCCGTTGCAACCGCTGCATCCGGCCACGCGCGCAGGCCTGATCGAGATCGCGCGCACGCTCGATCCGGTCGTGCTGCGCTGGGGGCGCTGAGCGCGCCACCCGGCTGTTATGTTCACATAACCGTCAACAAGGGCATCTACCGTTCGCGTCGGTTAAGGGAAGCGGGGAACGTGCTCCGCGTGCACTCTGGATTGGTCGGAGCGGTCGGGCGGCAGCGGGATGATCGAAACCTTCCGGGTTGGTCGTTTTGCGATGCGCTACGGCCATTTCGTTCCGCGGCTCTACAATTACTGCCGGTCGCTCGGCTTTGAGCGGCAGCACATGCTGCCGTCGCGCGCCTTTTGCTCCGATGAGAGCCAGGGCTATCCGATCATGCTGCTGGCCCAGCATTTCGGAACCTTTCCGTTCGACCATGGACGGGTCGGCGGCAAGGTCGCGATCAACCGCCATGGGCCCTTTGCCCATCACGGCGAAGACCTGGTGCTGATCCAGGCCAGCCATGTCGGCTACGATCCCGACGACGGACGCTTCGGCGTCTATCAGCGCCACCGCACCGAAGGCTGCAGATTCGGCGATTGCTGCGGCAAGCTCTGCGGCGTGCTGCGCTGGTATGAGGACGAATACGCGCATGCCTGCCAGCAGGTGCAATGCGGCCGGCTCAATGGCGAGCCGGTGTTCCGGATCGACAATCAATATCTCGACGACAGCCGCAGCGAAGGTGTCTTTCTGTGGCTCGACCGCATGATCGAGACGCCGCTTCAGCCGCTGAGCGTGCTGGCCACGTCGAAGGTCTTTCGTGCGGGCCCAGCGATCCGCGAACGGCTCGGCGAAGCCTGCTTTCGCGAAACACCGGCGCCGATCGGCACGGCGCTGTCACCCGATCTGTTTCACTTCCGCCGTGCGCTGGCCGAAGGTCCCGAGGGCCATGACATTCTCGAGGCCGCGCTCGCGCCTGTGATGCCGGCGCTGGTGACGTCGCCGCATCCCGCATTGGATGCCGCCCGCTTCGTCACCCAGGCCGAGTTCGATCGCACCTATCGGAGCATTCTGCGTGAGCCGGCGTTTCAGGCCAAGAACGTGCTGTTCGTCTCCGGCCTGAACATCGACGTGTCGCCGCGCGAGGGATTCCCGTTTCCGTTCACCAAATTCGTTCCCTGGGCGGCCTATGCCCGCCTGCGTGACGGCCGCTCGTTCCTGCTGGAGCAGGAGCAGTTCGCCGAGACGCTGCGCCGGATGCCGGGTGAGAACCCGGATTGCCTGTCATTCGACAAGACGATCGAGCAGATGACCACGGCGCCGGAAATCCGCATTCCGATCGGCTGATGCCTATGACGACGCTCCCCGCCCTGCGTACGCACGCGCCGCCCGAACCGCGTCTCCAGCGCCTGGAATTCGCGGATCTCGGGCGCGGCTTGACCCGCCGCCACTTCATCTTCGGCTGCCTCAGCCTGGCCGCAAGCCAAATGGTGCGCCTGCTCGACAGGCTCCAGCAGTTGCCGCTGCTGCGAATTCGTTTTCCCTGACCTAAAGCCAGCGCGAGACGGAGAAGATCAGCAGGCCGACGAGCCCTCCGACGACGGTCCCGTTGATCCGGATGAATTGCAGGTCGCGTCCGACCTGCAATTCGATCCGCATGATCAGCGTTTCGGTGTCCCAGTTCTCGACCACCTTGCGGATGAAGGCCGCGATCTCCTGGCGCCGCGATGCAACGGCCCGCAATGCGGCGACGCGAAGCCAGCGGTTGATGCGATCGCGCATATCGGCATCGTCACGGACCCGTGCGGCAACCGAGATCAGCGCGGTTTCGATGGCGTCCGCGATCGCGGCCGAGGTCGCCGCGGAGTTCAGCCGCGCCTCGATGGCCTGCCACATTGCGTCGATCTGCCGGATCACCGCGGGATTGTCGAGCATCTGGTGCTTCAGTTCCTCGCCCTTGGCGAGGTAATCGGGATCGGTGGCGAGCCGGTCGATCAGACGCTCGATCTCGGCCTTGAGTTCGATCCGCCAGGGGTGGTTCGGCTCGCGCATCTCGTCGAGCGTCTGGCCGATGCCGGAGATGACGCGGTCTGCCACCATGCCATCGACCCATTTCGGCACGAACCGGTAGGAGCGTTGCGAAACCTTCTTGCGGATGGTTTCCTTGTTGCTGGCGAGCGCTACGCTCGCCGATGTGATCAGGCGCTCGACGAGGGCCTGCGCGTCACCATGCGCCCACAACAGCGCCAGCACCCGCGAGGCGAGCGGAGCCGCCGGAACCGCCGCGATCCCTTGCCGGGTCCGGCGCGTCAGAAAGGCGCTGAGGTCGGCGCTCGGCGTCGCCTGCAGGGCCTGATGGGCCGCCGAGACCGTGCGTTGTGCGGCGCTGCGGGCGTGCGACGGCCGCTCGATCCAGTGCGCCGCCCAGCCGGCGATATCGACGTCGCGGATGCGATCGCCGATCACGCGAGGCGACAGGAAGTTGTTGGCAATGAAGCGGCCCAGCGCCACCGCGATGCGCTGCTTGCTCTGCGGCACGATCGCGGTGTGCGGAATCGGGATGCCGAGCGGATGCCGAAACAGTGCGACGACGGCGAACCAGTCGGCGCAGGCGCCGATCATGCCGGCTTCGGCGAAGGCGCGCGGATAGGCCAGCCACGGCCAGTGCGGTTGCGCTATCGAGGTCGCCAGAAAAACCAGCAGCATGAACACGAGCAGGGCGGTGGCGAGCGCCCGCATGCGGCGAAGGTCGCGCAGCCTGGTGTCCTCAACCGGAAGCACGGAGCCGATGTCCAATTGCTGCCAAACGCCTCATGCCGTCACGACGCCGCGGCGTGGCGCGAGCCTCGCCGCGATCGCCGCATAATGTTGCCGAACGTCGGTGCTGCCATGGACCCGTTCCAGCCGGCGCACGGTGAAGTGCCCTTTCGCGATCTTCTGGAAATGGTCCATGAAGATGACATTGACGGTCGCGCCGAACGCTGCGCCGATGATCGGTACCGCGCCTGCCGCGGCCTTGTCCGAGACCACCAGCCCGAACCTCGAGACGATCTCGCTGACCAGATTGGAGATCACCGGGGCGGAAGCATCCACCGCGCCGCGCTCCAGGATATAGGCCGCCGCGTCGCTGGTGTATTTGCTGATCAGCGCGCGGGCGGCGTAGTAGCCGATGTCGACATTCTCATCGGTTCGTTTGGTGCCGTAGGCGAAGACTTCGAGACAGGCGAGCCTTGCCTCGATCCTGGAGAGATCCTCACCCTGGTGCCGCGCGATCTCGGCAATCGCGCGCAGCATCAATGTCGTCGTCAGCGGAAGCTCGACCGCGAGCGCACCGAAGCCGAACAGGCCGCTCACGCCTCCGGTCACCCCGGCGAGAAACGACGAGAAGGTCACCGCTGGTGATGGCGGCGGCTTCTCGTCGAGCGTGTCGACGGCAACTTCCAGCCCCTTCATGACCGCCGCGCGCACCAGCCCGCTGAGCTGGCGGTTGGCGGCCTTCGGCAGCAGGTTGAGGACGCGATTGACCGGGACGCCGGCATAGTCGGCGATCCTTGCCGCGAGGTTGGAGCTTTCGAGCGTCTTGATGGCGGCTTGTAGCGCGGCGTGATCGCCGGGAGGAAGAACTGCGAGCTGGGTGAGATCCTGGCTCATTGATAGCGCAAGATTGGCCGTATGCCGTTGAAGCTCGCCAGGATCGCCGAGCCATTGCTGATGAGCGCGGTGACCTCGGGCGTGATCAGGCCGCCGGGCAGGGCAAGGCCAAGCGCCAGCGTGTTGAGCGCGGCGACGATGGCATAGTTCTGCTTGATGAGGCTGACGGCGCCTTGCGAGATCTCGACCGCCTTGACGAGCTTCCAGAGCGAGTCTTCCATCAGGATGACGTCGGCGGATTCGTGCGTGACCTCGGCACCATGCTTCATCGCGATGCCGACGTCGGCGAAGCTGAGCGCGGGAGAATCGTTGATGCCGTCGCCGACCATCGCGACCCTGCGTCCCTGGCGTTGCAGCTGCTGGATGACATCAGCCTTGTCGGCCGGCAGCATGTCCGCGAAGTGCTCGGTGAGCCCGAGATTCTCGCAGACGGCGCGCGCCACCACCGCATTGTCGCCGGTCAGCATGATGCTGTTCTTGACGCCCAGCGCATGCAGCCGCTGGATCACCGAACGGCTCTCCTCGCGGATCTCGTCGGAGTAGGGCACGAGGCCAGCGAGCTTGCCGTCCACGGCGATGTAGAGGCTCGAATAGCCGCGCTCGTCGAGCGCTGCGCGATCGAGCGCCGAGGCGTCGACCGCGATCTCGCTCTGGCGCATGAAGCGCTGGTTGCCGACATGGACGTAGTAGCCGTTGACCTGGCCCTCGACGCCGAGGCCGAGGCGGTAGGTGGTCTCGTGGCAGGGCGGGATGTTCACCGCGAGCTGCCGGGCCCGCGTGCGCAGCGCTTCCGCGACCGGATGCTGCAGCTTGGTTTCGGCGGCCGCGGCGAGCCCGAGCAGGTGGTTCGGCGTGATCGAGTTCTGGTAGGAGATCACGTCGATGACGGCGGGCGTGCCGTGGGTGAGGGTGCCGGTCTTGTCGAACACCATGGTGTCGATCCCGGCGAGCTTCTCCATGTGGCCGCCGCTCTTGATGATCATGCCGGTGCGGGCGGCCAGCGTCATCGAGGACAGCACCGAGGTGGGCGCGGCGACGCGGATGCCGGTGCCGTAGTCGACGATGACAAGCGAGAGGAAGCGATTGAAGTCGCCCGAGACCATGGCGGTGCCGGTGGCGAGCGCCAAGGTCGGGGTCACGAGCCGGTCGGCGAAGCGTTCGGCATGGTTCTGCATGCGGGTGTCGCCGATCGGCGCGGATTCGATCAATCGCACGATCTGGCCGGCGGTGGTCGCGGTTCCGACGCGCAGCGCACGCAACGTGATCTGGCCCTCGCGGATCACCGTGGCGGCGAAGGCCGCCTCGCCCTTGCCGCGATGCACTGGCAGGCCCTCGCCGGTGATCGTCTTCTGGTCGATGGTGGCGGAGCCGTCGATGATCTCGCCGTCGACCGGGATCATCTCGCCGGGATACACCACGACGATGTCGCCGTTCTGCAGCTCGGCAGCCGGGATCGACACCACCTCGCCGTCGCGCAGCAGCCAGGCCGTCTTCGACTGGAATTCGAGCAACTCGTTGATCGCCCGCCGCGAGCCCGCAGCGGTCAGGTCGCGAATCCAGTCGCCGAGCTTGATCAGCCAGGTGACGATGCAGCCGGCCAGCGGGTTGCCCTGCAGCACCGAGGCTGTGATTGCGAGCGTGTCGAGGACGTCGATGTTCAGCCGGCTCTCGTTCGCCCACACCTTCCAGGCGCGCCTGGCGATCGGGATCGCGTTCCAGAGCATTAGCGGCATGTTGACCGCCGCGATCACCGGATTGGCGCTGAAGGCCATGAACAGCGATAGCGTCGGCAGTGCCAGCGGCGAGCGCTTGGAGACTTCCGGCACGCTGGCGCGTGGCGCGCCCGCGTCCTGCGCGGCGCTGGCGCAGAGCGCCTTGACGTCGGCCAGGCTCATGCTCCTGAAGCCGTTCAGCAGCGCGAGCAGCCGTTGCTCGTGAGCCGGATCGTATTCCAGCACGAGGCTCGCGCAGTCGTAGTTGATCCGCGCGGTCCTGATGCCGTCCTGTACCCGCAGCCACCCGAGGCAGATCTCGCCCAGCTTGCGGTTTTGCCCGAGCGCGGGAATGCTCAGACGAATGCGCCCTGGCATGGAGTGGCAGAAACTGAAGTCCATGACTTTGCGCTCTCGCCCCTGGCGGGTCAGGCCGTCGCGCCTGCCGGCTCCGCCTGCTCCGCGGCGGCCATGTTGGCCTGGATCATGTGGTTGAGGGCAAAGATCGCCAGCGTGACCCAAACCGGCGTCGCGGCATTGGCGCCGACCTCGAAGATGGTGAAGCCGGCGATGCCCGCGGCGAGCAAGATCTTCAGATCGACCACGTTTCCGGTGGCGACCTTGATCCCGTTGTCGAACTCCTTGAAGAAATCGACAACGACCCTGGCCGTATGCGAGTGTTCGGCGAGGTACTCGGCTTCCTGCTCGATCTTGGTTGCCAGCGCCTCGATCTCATTGGCCGGCGGCTTGTAGTGGCCGCCGGTGTGATGCTCCAGCCGGCCGTGAAATTCGTCGTGCCGGTCGGTGTCGTAGTGCAGCACGATACTGCCCGTCGCCGGGTTGACGATGACGTCCTCGATGCCGGGAATGACGCTGAAGGTTTGCTTGATCTGTTCGAGAAGCTCGGGGTTCTCCCTGGCCGACGGCACCTTCATGCGAATCCGGCCTGGAACCTGATGCGCAATCTGCAGCTTCATCTTGGTCATCGCATTCCTCTAACAGCGTTCCAACGCCGGCGCGGGGACGCGAATGATGCCGTTGTCGAACACGATTGCGCGCCGCGCCGGCGCCGCAAGGTCGATCATCGGCGCCTCGCCGCTTTACATCTGCCGGTCGAGGCCCGTTCAGGCCGCAGACGAAGCCCGGCCCTCAGCCGCTGCCTTGCCTTCCTGCGCCTGGTTCTCTGCCTTCACTTCCGCAACGATGTCGTTCACCTGCTCGTGGGCTTCGGCAAACATCTCGCGCGACTTCTGAGCGAACTTGTAGGTGCCACGAACGGTGGACTTGAACAGCGGATTGAGGGCGCCGGCGAGCTTCGGCAGGTACTTCGGCGCCGCGACGGCGGCAACGCCGAGTGCAAGTCCCGGGAGCAAGGCAGCCTCGAACACGGCAGCGCCGACAGCCACCACCGCGACGACCGCAACCGTCTTGTTGATGCCGCCGCCTTCGTCGGAATCCTGTTCGGGGGCGTCATGGTGGAAGGCGGTATCGTGACTGCTACCGTTGGTGTTCGGGTTCATCTGAAATCCCTTGTGACCGCACAACTGACTGCAGTTTCATCAATAACGGCGGATTGAAATGGATTCGTGACAGTTTGATTACAGCCGTCCGACCGGTTGCGGCGGCACGGTGTCGCAACGCAACAGGACAGGTATTTGCCCATCGAGGGAGCGCCCGCATGGGGCGCGGCAAGCCTCGGCGGGCGATCGTTTCATGTCTCGATGTGTCTGTGCTCGCATAGATCCGGGCGGCGCTACGTCCTACCGGTCCCACGTCACCGGCAAATCCAGCAGGCCGCGGAACGCCCAGCCGCCGATCCGGGGCGGTTTGTCCGCGATCAGGCGCAGATTGTTCAGCCTGTCGAAGATCGCTGGCAGCGCGACGTCGGCGACCATGGCGCGCGAGGCCCAGGCGCCCGCGCAGAAATGCGGACCGGCGCCGAAGGCGATGCTCTTGCTGGCGTCGCGGCGCACGTCGAATGCATCAGGCCTGTCGAAATGCTTCTCGTCGCGGTTCGCCGAGCCGAACATCAGGAACACGCGCTCGTTGGTCTCGAATGCGACGTCCCTGATCGTCCAGGGTTTTGCGATCCGCCGCGGCGACATCCCGATCGGCGAGATCCAGCGCGCATATTCCTCGAACACCTGCAGCCACGGAATCGCGCCGCTGACAGCCAGCGCCAGCTGATCCGGATGGGTCAGCAGCGCCCACACCGTGCCGGCGATCGCGTCGCGCGGCTCGTTCTGGCCCCCCGAGATTGCGAGCTTGATGTTGGCGCGCACGCTCTCCATCGGCATGTCGGTCTGCAGCAGCACGCCGAGCAGGCTGAGGTCGGGTGTCTTGCGCAGCCTGGGGACCATGTCGTCGATCGCGGCGTCGATGCCCGAGGTCGCCGCATGGCAGCGCGCCTCGATCGCGGGATCGCCGACATAATTCGCGATGCCGTCGATCATGCCCTGCGACCAGGCGTTCATGTCCTGGAAGCGCATGTTGGTGAGGCCAGTGATCGATTTCAGGCATTCGGCCGAGAACGGCAGCGCGAAGGCCTGCACGAAATCGACGACGCCGTCCGGCGTCAACTCGTCGAGGATGCGCGTCGCATGTCCAGCGAATTGTGCGGTCCAGTGCGATCTGACGGTCTTCGGCGAGACCGCCGGGAAGATCGCCTTGCGCTCGTTCATATGCGCATCGCCGTCCTTGCGCATCATGTTGTGGCCCATCAGCCTGTTCATCAGCCCCTCAGGCTGGTGCGACGAGAACACGTCGATCTGCTTCTCGGAGACGAAGATATCGTCTCGGTTGCACAGCAGCGTGCTGCCGAGCTGCGGCACGAAGGCGATCGGCGCCTCCTTGCGCATGCGCGCCAGGGTCGGATAGGGATCCTGCCAGAAGGCGGGGACGTCGATGTCGAAACGGGGAGCGGTGCTCACGACGTGATCTCAGGTTGGCCTCAGGTTTCCGAACCGAGCATAGGCTGGTGCACGCCACCGGTCTGTCCCTACCGTTGGGGACAGCGGGAGGCGGCGGCTCAGGCCCTTCAGTTCAGCTGGCGTGCCGACGCCATCAGGCGCAGTGCGATCGCGAACAGCTCGTTCTGCGAGGAGATGCCGAGCTTGTCATAGGCGCGCTTGCGATAGGTGAGGGCGGAGTGCAGCCCGATGCCGAGCTCGGCGGCGATCGCTTCCGAGCTGAGGCCCGAAAGGATGCCGAGGCACACCTCCTTCTCACGGCCGGTCAGTCTGACGAGCGGTTCGGCGGTCGCAAACAGGGTCTTCAGCCGCGCGACCGGATCGGCGTCCGCTGCCGGATCGCGCTGGAAGTGCCGCGCCACGGCTGCGGTCAACGCGGGCGCGACCGCGGCCAGGCGCGCGATCTGCTCGCGGCTGAAGCGGCCTTGCTCGGTGATCTGGTAGAAATTGACGTAGAAGCAGGTGTCGCCTGTCCAGATCGCCGAGGCGAACTTGTCGACGATGTCGGAATCGTCGAAGAAAATCTTGCGGTAGCCGTCGCTGTACATCCGGCGCCCAAAGGTCGGCAGCACGATCGGCACGGCCTGCGCCTTGCCCTCGAACACCGCGTCGCGGTTCGGGTCGGCCTGATGGAAATGTTCGGAATAGGCGATCCCGAGGTCGCGCCCGGTCGGGATGTTGCCGACATCGAGCAGGCACGCGGCGGAGCGCGGGCCTGTGAACGAGAACACCATACAGTGACCGACCCCGGCGACACGGCGCAGCGCGCCGATCAAGGCCTGCGAAAAGCTGTCGCGGCCGATCGCCAGCAGCGCCGGCGTGATGTCGCTGACGACAGAAGTCTTGAAGGCGAAATCTGCCTTCATGGTGTCCTCCCTGTGTTTCGGGAAGACTAGCAGCGACATTGCCAGTGTGGAAGCGGTTGGCGTCCTATCCTGTCCCCTCGTCATTCCGGGGCTCGCGAAGCGAGAACCCGGAATCCATCGGACCGCAAGCGCTGCGGTTGATATGGATTCCGGGCTCGACGCTACGCGTCGCCCCGGAATGACGGAGCCCATCAGGCGCCCGGCACCTGGTCGAGGAAGCCGGTGATGCTCCTGATCCGTCCTTCCTTCAACGTGGCGAAATCAGTGCCCTTGATCGGGCTGTCGACGCCGTCGGGCCCGAGGCCCCAGGAGAAGCGGACATGGTCGCCGAAGCCGTTCGGCTCGCCGATCAGCTTGAAGGTGAAATCCGGAAACTTCTGCTGCACGCCTGCGATCAGCGCGTCGACGCCGTCATGGCCGTCGCCGCTCATCATCGGATCGACATAACGCGCATCGGCGGTCCAGTTCTCGCTCAGCATCTCGCGCCGCCGGCTCGGCATCCGCTCGTTCCAGAGCTCGATATAGCGGCGGGCGATGGTCGTGTGGTCGGTCATGGTGCTCTCCTTCGATGTGCCGGACTGTGCGGCTGTCCCGACTATCGAAGGTTCGCCTGCGCCGATCGATTACCTCGGAGGTCATCGTGCAACTCATCGCGCAGGTCATGGCGCGATGGTCAGCACCGCCTTCATGTTGGGGTGGAAGCGGCAGTAATAGTCGACAGCACCGGCCTTGGTCAGAACCGACCTGGCCGTCTTCTTCGGTGCAATCGTCACGTCGAAGTCGCCGTTCTTCGCGGTGGCGGTGTGCGCCAATACGTCCTTGTTGACCCATTCGATGGTGTCGCCGACCTTGGCCGATACCTCGGCCGGCGAGATCACCAAATTCTCCATCACGATCTGGATGGTGGCTGCATGCGCCGGGACAGCCATCGCGCCGAGCGCGAGCAAAGCCAGCGTTGCGAGATAGCGTCCGGGCGACATCGCGCGCCTCCTTACTTCATGCTTGCCGCGACATGTTCGGCATGCTGCTCGTGGCCCTGGAAGATCTTCAGGCCGGTCTGCAGCAGGCTCTTCAGCTCGGGATTGCTGGCCGAGGGGATCAGCTGTGTCTCCAGCGCGGTGTTGACGGTCTTGTGGTAGGCGACCTCGTTGTCGATATAGGCCTTGTCGTAGGCTGCGCCCTTCAGCTTGCCGAGTTCGGCGAGCTTGTCGGCCGCCTGCTTCGACAGCGCCTTGCTGGTGTCGTTGTCCTCCGGCGTCACCTTCAGCTTCTTGACGAGGTCGAGCGCCTGCTTGTTCACCGCCTCATGGTCGCGTGCCATGTCCTTGGCGAACGCCTTGACGTCCTTATTGGAAGCTTTGGTCTCCGCCTGCTTGGCGGCATTGATGTCGATCACACCTGCCGTGTAGGCGATGTGCGCGATCTGCGGGTCGGTCAGCTTTGCGCCCTGGGCCAGCGCAGCGCCGGTGAGAACGCCGAGCGCGGCGACCGCAATGCTCAATCGAACGAACATGGTTTGACACTCCTGTTGAGCCGGGCGTAGCGCACGGCACGTCGTTGCTTGCACAGGAGTTGGATGGTGCTGATAGCCAGAGGTTCCCAAAAATCTATGCTGTGACGCCGAGCCGTTTCAGGACCGCCTCGGTCAATCGCTCGCAGCGCCGGCCCGCGAAGGGAAAGGCCTCCATCACGATAGGGCCGATCTTCCGCTCGACATTGTCGCGCAGCATGGTCCGGGCGCGGTGCAGGCGGGTTTTCACGGTCTCCGGCTTGAGGCCGAGGATATCAGCGGTCTCCTCGACATTCATGCCCTCGATCACACGGGTGATGAAGACGAGGCGGAACGCCTCGGGCAGCTCGTCGATCGCGTGCTCGACGACATGCCGGATTTCGCGCTGGGCCATGGATTTTTCCGGATCGTCCGCTGACGACAGCGGGAACGGGATGATTTGAGCTTCTACGGCGTCTTCCGGCAGCTCGGACCACTCCACGCTTGCGTGTTTGCTGCGCAGGCGGCCGAGCGCCTCGTTCATCGCGATCCGCGACAGCCAGGTCGAGAGGCTGGAGTCGCCGCGGAACTGGTCAAGATGGGTGAAGGCGCGCGCATAGGCGTCCTGAACCGCATCCTCGGCCTCGCTGTCATTGCGGAGGATGCCGCGTGCCAGCCGGAACAGCCGGCGATTGTTCGCCTGCATGATGGCACGGATCGCAGCCTCGTCGCGGGCGAGCGCGCGTTGCACGAGTTCGGCATCGCCGGAGCGGATCGGCGGCAGGGACGTTACATGGGCCTGGCGCATGGCGGGCTCGCCCTCACTGTTGGCGGTATATTACCATTGGATGCCGGCGGGCCGGACAGGTTCCCGAGAAAATGATGATCGGCCAAAATAGAGCCGGTCAGCGGCTACGGCCTGATGTAAGCCTCCGGATCACCGCGCGCGTGCGCTTCCATCGCATCGAGGAAGCAGCGCACCTTGGCCGGGACGAATTGCCGCGCCGGCAGCAGCGCGTGCACGTTGAGCGGCTCGCAGGCATGGTCCGGCAACAGCCGCCGCAACTGGCCGGCCGCGACCGCGGCGCGGGTGTAGCTCGCCGTGACCCGCAGCACGCCATGGCCGGCGAGCGCCGCCTGCAGGCGGACATGGGCGTTCGAACTGGTGAGGCGGGCGCGATCCACCGCGAGATGCTCGACCACACCGCCGGGAGCGGTGATCGCCCATGGCGGATCGCTGGGACCGGTCAGCAGCGGCAACTTTCTCAATTCATCCAGCGTGCGCGGCTCGCCGAACTTCTCCAATAGCGCCGGTGCCGCGAACAGGCCGCGCTCGAGGGTGAAGACGCGGCGGATCACGATGCCCGCCGATGGCAGCGGCGCCTCCAGCATCGCGAACACGATGTCGTAGTTCTCGGCGATCGGGTTGACGATGTCGTGCTCGACATCGATCCGGATCGAAAGCTCCGGATAGCGGCCCATCACGGCGCAGGCGACCGGCCCTGCGTGGTGCGCGCCGAATTCGTACGGCGCCTTGATACGCAGGGTGCCTGCGACGGCGCTAGACATCGCCAGCGCCTCACTGTGGGTGTCGTGCAGCGCGGCGAACAGCGGGCGCACCTTGCGATAGATGGTCTCGCCGGAATCGGTCAGCCGCAGGTGCCGCGTGGTCCGCTCGATCAGGCGCAGCCCGAGATTGGCCTCGAGACGCTGCACCGCAGCACTGAGGCTCGATTTGGGATGCCCGAGCACCCGCGCGGCCGCGGTGAAGCCGCCATGCTCGACAACCTCGCAAAACAGCTCCCAGTCGCGCCATTCCATGGCCGATTGTCCATCCAGCGGTACAGTGTGTCCAGCCAAATCGGATTATCCCGATGACCGGGATCACCTAACCTCATTGCAAGCAACATTGCATTGGGAGGCTGACATGGCCGATGACGGAATTTTCCTGCGCAACGCCTGGTATGTGGCGGCGCTGAACCACGAGCTGATCGACGGCAAGAAGCTGGCGCGCACCATTCTGGAGCGGCCGATCGTGATCTATCGCGGCGCCAGCGGAAAGGTGGTCGCGCTCGACGACCGTTGCTGCCATCGCGCCGCGCCGCTCTCGATGGGGCGCGTCGAGGGTGACGACATCAGGTGCATGTATCACGGCATGAAGTTCGCGGCCGACGGCAAGTGCATCCAGATCCCCGGCCAGGACGCGATCCCCGCCAAGCTCGGCGTGCGCAGCTATCCGGTGGTCGAACGCTACAACATGATCTTCATCTGGACCGGCGATGCCGAGAAGGCCGATCCGAAGCTGATCCTCGACTATCCGCCGCTCGAGGATCCCAAATGGCGCGGCCTGCCGGGCTACATGCACTACAAGGCCAACTGGCTCCTGATCGTCGACAACCTCAGCGACTTCGCGCATCTGGCCTTCGTGCACACCAACACGCTCGGCGGCTCCGAGGAATACGCCTACAAGACCAAGCCGGTGGCGATCGAGAAGCTCGATGACGGCTTCCGCGTCGAGCGTTGGCACATGGGCGCCGATGCGCCGCCCTACCACAAGAAGGTGATCTCCAACCGCGACGACAAGGTCGATCGTCGCAATATCGGCCGCATGATCGTGCCTGGCATCTTCACGCTCGACACGACGTTTGCGCCGGCGGGGCAGGGCGTGGAGAAGGGCGTTCAGGTTCCGGGCACGCGGCAATACCGCAACGCGCAGTTCATGACGCCGGAGACACGCTCCTCGACCCACTTCTTCTGGAACTACCTGCACGATTTCGACATCGACAATCCGAACATTTCGCTGTCGCTGCGGCATTCCCTCGAGGAGGCCTTCAACGAGGACAAGGATTTCATCGAGGCGCAGCAGAAGGTGCTCGACGTCGATCCGGATTATCAGCTGCTGGCGATCGGCGCCGATGCGCCGCTGACCTATTTTCGCTGGCTGTTCGCACGCAGGCTCGATGCGGAGAAGGGCACGGCGCGCGCCGCATAGCCGCCGAAGCGATGGTGTCCCCGCCTGGCTGCAAGGCGTGCCGGGATCGCGAAATCGTGACGTCCCGGCGTGGCTGCCGTCCCGGCGGGTTTGGCGTAGAGTGACCAACGTGAATTCGTCGGTTCTTGATCAGGGTCAAGGCTTCGATCCGTGCCGGTCGGACTATTCCGGTGGCGATCAATCGGTGAATGAGCTTGCACGAAAAGACGGACCCATCGGAACGAAGTGCCAGCGCCGACTGGGTGCAGCACGCTTGGCTATGGCCGTTTGAAGCCACGCGATTGGCGCTCGATATCTACTCGCAGTGGTACCCCGGTCGCGCGCCCGAACCGATTGATGCGGCGGACGAAGTGGCGGCGCTGCCCTGGACGACGGCCAATTCGGTGGCGCTGCAACTGCCGTCGATGCGTCTGCTGGACTTCTCGAGAGCTGGCGAAGGCCAGCCGCTGCTGGTCTGCGCGCCCTATGCGCTGCACCGCGCGAAGATAGCGGATCTTGCGCCCGGCCACAGCCTGATGGAGGCGTTACGAGGCGCGGGTATTGCACGTCTCTATCTGACGGATTGGCTCTCGGCGGCACCGGAGATGCGATATTTCTCGATCGACACCTATCTGTCCGATCTCAACGTGGCCGTCGACACGATCGGGCCGCCCGTCGACCTTGCCGGTCTCTGTCAGGGTGGCTGGCTGTCACTGCTCTATGCCGCGCGCTTTCCCGGCAAGGTGCGGCGGCTCGTGCTAGCGGGCAGCCCGGTCGACGTCTCTGTGCCGTCGGAGCTTTCCAGGATGGTCGCCTCGCTTCCGCAGCAAGGTTTTGAGGCGCTGGTGCGCCAGGGGAATGGAATCGTCAGTGGCAGGCAGATGCTGCAGGTCTGGAGCGTCCCGCTCAGCAGGCTTGACGTGGAAGCGGCGCTGCAGCGGCGGCTCGACGACAAGTCGGAGGATGCACGGGCGCTGCTCGATTGCTTCACGCGCTGGAACAGCGAGCCGCTCGATCTGCCGGGCACCTACTACCTCGAAGTGACCGACTGGATCTTTCGCCAGAACCGGATTGCGGCCGGAGACTTCGTCGCGCTTGGCTGCAAGATCGATCTCGCTGCAGTGAAGCAGCCCGTCTTCCTGCTCGCCGCAGAGAACGACATCGTCGTTCCGCCCGACCAGGCATTTGCGACATTGCGGCTCTTGGGTACGCCGCCCGCGTGGCTGCAATGCGACACCGAGCCGTGCAGTCACCTCGGGCTGTTCATGGGTTGCAAGGCTCTGGCCGGTCCGTGGCGCCGGATTGCCCGCTGGCTTCAGTCCGACCTCGGCGAGGCCGCGGGCGAGCGATCGCAGATCAGCGCCTGAGTGCCAAATGAAATGCCCCGAACTGCAATTTTGCAATCCGGGGCATCGGACTCCATGGCATGATCCGCGTCGCGTCTATTTCGCCGCGACGACCATGATCTCGACATTGTACTGCGGCGCCGCGAGCTTGGCCTCAACGGTGGCGCGAGCCGGGGTGTTACCCTCAGAGACCCAGCCGTCCCACACCGCGTTCATTTCCGGGAAGGTCTTCATGTCGGTGATGTAGATGGTCGCGCTGAGCAGCTTCGACTTGTCGGTGCCGGCCTTGGCGAGATGGCCGTCGATGATCGACAGGATGTCCTTGGTCTGGTCGGTGACGCTGCCGCCCGCGGCCTTGCCGGCGACAACGCCGGCGAGATAGACGGTGTTGCCGTGCACGACGGCCTGGCTCATGCGCGGGCCGGTTTCGAAACGCTGAATGCTCATTTGGGTCTCCACTTGAATGGCGGGCATGTCCATAGCGTTTTCAAGCGAAGTGGCTACCGGTTCGCGTGAAGAAAACGCGTCAAGACAAGAGATCGAGAGGTTTGGTTCTGATTTGATCAGAACCAACCCTCTAGCCTGTCACGGCGACCACCGCCACTGCACAATTTGCAGCACCGCTCACGGAAATCGCGCGAAGAACGCCCAAATCGTGTCGGCGCCGTCGATGTCGCCGTTTTGGGGGCCGAGCAGCGTCGCCGCCAATTTCGTAAAATGCGCGTCCGGGAAGTGGCCGGGCATGCGATGACCGCCGCCATTCACGCGGTAAAGCACGACGTCACGTCCCTGCGGGCAGGCCGAGTCGATCCGCGTGACTGTCGATTGATCGGACGGATTGCGGTCGGGCAAATCGGTGGTTGCGGCGTCTTTGGTCTCGCAGCCATCGACACGTCGCCAGAATTCCAGTGTGCGTTCGGTCGACCAGAATCCGTCGGCTGCAAAATAGCTGGTGCCGCGGCCGCCTTGATAGGGGATCAGCGGGTCGACGGTGCCGTTCATCAGCAGCATCGGTACCGGACGCGCGGGCCGGCAAGCCCCAGCTGACTCATCGGTCAGGTTCATGACGACGCTGGCCGCCGCGGCGAACAGGTCGGCGCGTTCGCAGGCCAGCGTCATGGCCATCGCGCCGCCGTTGGAGATGCCGGTGACATAAATGCGCTTCGGATCGGCGGTGCCGTCGCCGACGAGCTTTGCGATCAACTGGGTGATGAAGGCGACGTCGTCGGTGCCTTCCGGCGGCGGATTGCCGGCGCGGCGTGTGTCCGGCCGGGAGTCGGCCCAGGCGCGGTTCAACCCGTCGGGATAGACCGCTGCAAAGCCGTCGCGCCTGGCGATCAACGGCCACGACGTCCGCGTGATCATGTCGGCGCTACTTTGGGTCTTGCCGTGCAGCACGATCACGAGCGGCGCCGGCTTGGTGGCTGGAGCCTGCAGCGTGAAGGTTCGCGTCGTGCCGTTGACGACGAGCGAATCCGCAGCCGCCGGCCCACTGCTCAACGCGAGTTCGCCAGCCAAAACCAGTAAGCCGATTGGGCACCGTCGCATCGCCAAAGAAACCCGCCTTATTGCGACGATTGCAGCACGCCGGCGAGGCGGGTTCAACCAGTCTGTCCGGAGCGTGGCTTCACGATCCGGTCGGTGCGTCCCGCGTATCGGCCCAGCGCGCGAACAGCGCGATCTGTTCGGCCGGCCAGGCGCCGTCGCACGGCATGGTGCCGGCCTCGAGGCGGGCCAGGATCTGCCGGCAGTGATTGGTGACGTCCGCCTTGTTCCAGAGATCGAAGGCGAACAGCATCGAGTTGCGGTCCATCGGCCGGAACAGCGGCCGGATGTGTTGCTCGAATTGCACGGCCTCGCCGGGGCCGGGCAGCGCGACGCTGGCTTCGTTCTGGGCCTGCGCGTCGCCTGCGATTGCGGACGGCCGCGCAGCCGGCGTTGCGTTGCAGACCCACCACCAGCGCGGCACCGGCATGTTCGGTGGCGGTTTCGCGTCGGCGCCGGAATTCTCCACCGCGATCCGTGAGCCCCATTCGATATAGGCGACGAACGCGGCGCGGAATTCCGGATCGGACGGCAGCCCGGCATCGTCGGCGCTCTGCACCATGTAGGTGGCCCACAGCGCGCGCTGCTCCGGCCGGATCTCCTTGCCGATGTGCTGCGACACCATCCGCCGATAGCCGCCATAGCGTTCGGTGTAGAAGCGCGGGCCGCCGAACACCTCGCTGAGCCAGGCCGCCACCCGTTCGGGATGATCCGGCGACATCTCGGCGAACAGCGGGCCGAGCAGCGGATCTTCCGGCACGTAGCGGCTGTAGAAGATGCGCGTCATGTCGAGCAGTGCGGGATAGCCGCCGGCCCATTCGAACAGCGTCGGCTCGCGCATCGGATCCGGAACCGGATCATGAAATCCGACGTTCCAGTGCATGCCGCTGCAGAACGGCTTGTTCAGCGACGAGCCGCAGCGGCACAGGCTGACATGCTCCTGCGACGCGCCCGCATTCCCTGTGATCGGCGCGCCATCCTCGTCGACCAGTTCGATTTGGCCGGTGACGCGATAGGGGCCATCCTTCGATACTTCGATCTGCGGCGGCCGGTCGACGTCGGACAGGTTGGCGTCCCGCGCGGGGCCGATGCCGATGCCGAGCGCGCCCGACGGACATCGGCGCACCGCATTGATGAGGTCGTCGAGGCGCGCCCCGCTCGGCGCGATGAACGGTTCCTCGCCGAGATGGAACACCGAGTTGAGCCGGTCGGTGCAGAAGCCGGAATGCGCGCAGGTGCCGCGATTGTCGAACACGTAGGCCTGCTGCCCCGCATAGACGTCGAGCTTGTCGGGCACCTGCCGTGGATCCCTGGCGCCGGTGAAGCCGCGCGCGATGTGGCTGTCGTCGCAGAACGGCTTGGTCTGCGATTGCCCGCAGCGGCAGAGCCGCACCGGCGCCTCGGCGGTAACAGGCACACCGAGATGATCGACAATCGGAATGCCGGGGTCGGGTTCGTAGGGCCCGTTGCGTCTGACGATGATGCGCTTGCGCGGATGTCGCTCGCCGCTCGGGCCTCGGGCGGAACTGTCCTCTGTCATGCCTTGCAATGATCCCTGAACTCGCCCAACCCGTGCAAAGCGTGCTTAGATGGATCGACGGCGGCTCTCAACGAACCAGATGGAAAGTGCCGCGGGAGAGTTGCGATGATCCGCAAGACCAAGCGCAAATATGGTTGCCCGGTCGAGTTCTCGATCGATCAGCTCAGCGGCAAATGGAAGACCGTGATCCTGAGCCGGCTGAAGGTGCGGCCGATGCGCTACGGCGAATTGCGCCACGACATTCCGCAGCTCAGCGACAAGGTGTTGACCGAGCGCCTGCGCGATCTCTGCAATTCAGGCTTCGTCAAGCAGGAGCGCGGCGGCGGCTCCTCGCGTTATTGCCTGACCAAACGCGGCGAGATGCTGAAGCCGATGCTGCAGGCGCTCTACGACTGGGGCGAGGCCAACGCCGACACGTTCGGCGTCCGCTTTCTCAGCGCGGAGGCGGATTAGGGCCGCTGCGTAAGGGCTATGGGCCAATAGCAGACCTCTTAGAGGACTTCGGCGAGAATCGCTATGGTTTCACAAACAGCACGGTGATGAGCACTGTCAGCGCGAGTCCGAAAATCGCCCAAACAACAAACCCGATCAGAAACTCGACGAACAGGTTCGATTGCAATCCACAAAGTGCCAGCACTCGTCTTCCCGTGTGAGCGACCAGCGCGTCCAATACGGCTTCGATGAGAGCGCCGATTGCGCGAATGACAAATTCGGCCATTTGGTCCTCGGGCGTTTCGGGGTCAAAAGCGAATGTCCAGCACTCCGACGGACATGCTAAGGGCCAAAACTGGAGCGGCGGCGGCCATAGCCCGATGGCATTTTTCGCTTACGTTGATCGCGGCTTCAATCCCGATCCATCCCGGCAATGACGCCAAGAAACCAGCCACTGAAGAAAGAGGCACCAAGCATCATGAGATTGGTCGTTGCGGAGAGACCAAGCTTGTCTTGAACATGATCGAATCCGATCAGCACCACCAGCGTACAAATTAGAGCGCAGAATGCGGGCCCAAGTGCCCGCCGCCGCGCTACGAGCCGCTGGGCCGGGGCAGCCCCCCGAGAGTTCCGTGATAGATGCCAGGATCGACGAAACGATACCTCGAAACTCAAGACGACCACGATCAGACAGGCGGTGAGGAAGTACATGGACATAATCCTTCGTGCCTGAAGGCTTTATCGGCTCGTTCCAAAGAAAGACTTGCCGAGCCGATCAAAGTTTATCAATTGCGATATTGGCTCCGTAACCGAACGCGATGCGCACGAAGTCCGCTGTGGATCAAAAGCCGTCGATCGCGACCGAACAGGGAAGCTTCCGGTTGACCTCGAAGAGCGGACGTTCGCGGCGATTATGCAGACCGTCAGCTATGGGCCAGGAAGCGACAGCGCATTTGGCTTGTTGCCCAGATTGCTGCGCGTCGGAAACTCTTCCTCAACCCGTAGATGTTGTAAATCTCTCAGCCACATCCAAGGAGCGGAATGTCCAAAATGGGAGCATCGATCGGCGATACCGCCTCCACAATCCTGTCGATCACGCTCCTTGTTCTGGGGTTCGTCGCAACGGTCCTGGGGGGCCGTCCTTCGAGCGGCTCGGCGACGACGTTGAGGCCCCGTATGTCTTCAAGCTGGTCGGCATCGGGCTGATCGCGTTCTTCTTGATCGCACTCACCTTCAGGCTCATCTGAACAAAACCCCTTGGAAGGGCGGCACCGGGGTTGGCGGGCGGCCCGAGGTTGCCGAAAGCTCCCGCTCCATGGGAGTTCGCAAATCCCGGCCGGGTCACGATCTTCAATCCATGCGGATGGCTTGCTGCGCTCCGGCAAAGCGGACGTCTTTGGCGCAGACTCCGGCGTCGGGTATCCTGCCGCCGAGGCCCTGACCGGCGCCAAGATCGTGCCGGGCGCCTTCTCAGTTTGACCCAAAGCTGACCTTGTGCAGTGCACATCCCCATTGATATGCTCGATCCATTCAGTCAGCGGGGAGCCCCGAACGATGTCCGGTATCTCGCGTCGGGACGTGACACTTGGCGCAGCCGGTGCTTATGCCGCGTTTGGACTCGACAAGCCGATCACGTTTGTCGACGCGGCTCACGCTCAACAGTCCGTCACGCAACCTTTCCGCAAATACAAGGTCGGCGACATTGAAATCTTCTCTCTGATCGATGGCATGCGTGACGTTCCGCTGCGGGAGGGCATGGTCAGGAATGTCAGCGTCGAACAGGTCAAGACCGTGTTGCGTGGCGCCGGTTTTCCCGACAATCAGGCGCCACTGCGGTTTATCGTCATGGCGCTCAAGCTGCGCGATCAAGTGGTCCTCATCGACTCGGGTACGGGCGGTCATCCGATTTATGGTGAGGGGAACGGCCGGCTGTTCGAGAGCATGGCGGCGGCAGGCCTTGACCCCAAGGCAGTCAAGACGATTCTCATCTCCCATCTCCACGGCGACCATATTTATGGCCTCATGAATAATGAGACCAATGCGCAAGTCTTCCCGGATGCCGAGATCGTGGTGCCCGCTGCGGAGTTGAAATGGTGGACACGCCCGGGAGTGGAGTCGATCGATCTCGGACCGACGCGCAAAGGCCTTGCCCGGCGCATTCAAGCTACCGTGGCGACGTGGAAAAACGTCAGACCTTTTGAGGGAGAATCAGAGCTTCTGCCCGGCGTACGCGCCGTAGAGGCGCCCGGCCACAGCCCGGGGATGGTGGCGCATCTGGTGTCATCCGGCAGCAAACAGTTCCTGATCAGCGCCGACGTGGTCAATCTTTCGCCCCATATTCAAACAAATCCGGAATGGCAGCTTGCCATCGACCAGGATCCGCAAATGGCTGTCGAAACGCGTAAGAAAATCTTCGATCGCGCGGTCGCCGACAAGCTCACCATTTCGGGTACTCACTGGTTGATGCCGAACGTCGGCACGCTGGCCAAGGATGGCAACGGCTACGTATTCGCAGCCGAAGGGTAACATCTCCGCGACGCTACCCGTTGCTGGCCAGGTGTGCGACGACTCTAGACCATGGGCGACCCGGTCGGCGTCTGCGTCAGCTCTTGGCCCTTTTCGGAAATGCCGCGCTTGCTATCGAAGGTCCGGTGTCGGGGGTCAAGCGGACGTCACAGCGCTTCGGCGTGCAAGAACGTCGAACGCTAGCCCGGCCGGTCTTAGCGTTCGCGCTCCCAGGTGAGGGTTCCGACCACCTTCTTGCCGGGATAAACGGCACTGGCTTGTTCTGCCGTTCGAATGGTCAGCTTGTCGCCCTGCAACTTGAAAAATCTCACCTGGTCCTGCCCGGTCAGAAGCTCATTCCAGGATATATCGACCTTGGTTGTGAACTTGTCGTCCTCGATTGTGAATGGGCCGGTGTAAACCATCAGCGTCTTGAGGAGAGCTGCCGACTCTGCATCGTTTGCCGCCGGTTTGCGATTTGCCGCCGCGATGACGAATGCCGCGTACCCGTCCGGCGTGATGAGCGCCCTGCCTTTCGGATTGCGACCAAACGGTTTGGTGACGTCTCCACCGATGATCTGAATGGTCCACGAAGTCAGCTTCCAACTGCCGGCCAGCTGCCTCGCTGTGTCCTGCGCGAAAGCCAATCCAGGCGTAAAATAGCAATACACGACAACAGCGAGGGCGAAGAAGCGCATATGCCGTCCTCCCATGAAAGGAACAGACTTCGAGAATGGCCATACTAACCAGGGGGAATGAATCTGCGAGCCCTTCGACGACTGCCTCATGGCCCGCCACGCCAAGTCCTTCGGGCAGCGGAGTGGCAACAGGTCCGGTATTGGCCCAAGGCGGACTTGGCGGCCTTTATCTTACCCGTCTCGCCCGTGCATGGTAACGTCCGGGTGCTTGACTGATGCTATCAATCCTCCCTTTGGGATACCAATGACTTTGCGAGCAATCTTCGCCGCATGCGCTGTTGCGGCCTTTGGATCGTTCATGATGACAATCGACGCGCTTGGTCAGAAGCAATCGCTAAAAGATCAACTGGTTGGTACGTGGACGCTGCTCTCGTGGGAGCAAAAGAAAGGCGACGGCACCAAGATCGAGCGTTATGGGGCCGCTCCGAAGGGCATCGCGTTCTTTGATGCGGGTGGGCGATACATCATCACGGTGATGCGCTCGGATCGAGCCAAATACGCGAGCAATACCCTGTGGCAGGGCACGCCCGAGGAAAACAAGGAAACCGCCGACGGCACGATAACCTACTTCGGAACGTATTCTGCGAACGAGGCAGATAGCAGCATCGCAATCCACGTCGAAGGCAGTTCCTTTCCAAACTGGAATGGCACCGAACAGAAGCGCTTTGTCGCGATTGCGGCAGACCGACTGACGCTGACCGTTTGTCCCCCGGCGGGAGATATAGTCGACGTAATTTGGAAACGAGCGAACTGATTGGGCTATCGCGTCTGCTGTTGGCTCATCGTGACTTATTGCGCCGCGGTACGAACCTGGTCGCTATGAGAGCAAAGCGGACGTGTCACATGCCGGGCTTATGGGTGCACGGCCTGGCGCAGGATGGGATCAAGTTGTGGCGAGACATTTGCATTAATTCTGAATAATAGAAATATATCCCTGAGTTGCCCGTCGCGTCAAGTGGCTTGGCCGAACGCCGGCCACCGCCGGCTACTTTGCATGGGGTTGTTTTCGATATTTTTGGCAGCGCCCCTAGTGACGGGGTTCCAAACGTTGCGCACTCGATGATTTGCAGAATCGATCTCATGACTTGCTGCGGTTTATCCTGAGAGCTTCGTCGACAAGCAGCGGCATCAGCCGACCGACTGCACTCAGGACAGGCGCGGCAAATCGGTCGCGCAGCAGGTCCGAAGCGTGTCCCTCACCGAAATACAGCCCGTCCGAGACGAGAAAAGTCATGCGGGTGAGATCGCCGGTCGGCGGAGCCTTGCGTACCCTGTCCCATGGACCGTAGCGGTTCACCACGAATTGCGATGCGCTCAAAACCTTGTCCAGACAGGCTGACAGCGGGGAAGGGGTACTCTCGAAGATCGCCATCTTTCCAGTATGATTGATGTAGCGCAGGCGGTGGTCGAGATAGATCGCCAACGTGTCGATCCCTCCATGCAGCGGCATCTCGACGATTGTACCGAGCAACCGCTTGCGCGGGACCGATGCCTTCATGGCGCGCAGACGATTGAACGCCAGGACGCGGGTACGGCTTTCGACATCAAGGTCGTTGCCGATCCGATCTAGCGTCTCCCGATCGATGTTGTCGGACAGGACTGCGCCGAGATCACCCTGCTTGGACTGCTGGTTCAGCAGGGAAATATTGTCGCAGAACAGCAGATTGTAGATTTGGTTTGCCGAATCGTCCCGGTACGGTCGATAGAACGGGCCGGGCTCGACGGCGCCGCCTTTGCGTCGAAACCAGTTGCCCAACATCGCTGCGCTCCTAGCCCACCGCCTTCGCAGCAGCTCGTCCCGCATTCCGCCCCGAGAACAGGCAGCCGCCGAGGAACGTGCCCTCCAGCGAGCGATAGCCGTGCACGCCGCCGCCGCCGAAGCCGGCGGCTTCACCGGCGGCGTAGAGCCCGCGGATGATCTGGTGATCTCTGCCGAACACGCGTGAATCGAGATCGGTCTCGAAGCCGCCGAGCGTCTTGCGGGTGAGGATGTTGAGCTTCACCGCGATCAGCGGGCCGTGTTCGGGATCGAGAATCCGGTGCGGCTTCGCGGTGCGGATCAGCCTGTCGCCGATATAGCGCCGCGCATTGTGCAGGTTCATCACCTGCGCATCCTTGACATAGGGGTTGGTGATCTCGCGGTCGCGCGCCTCGATCTGGGTCTTGATGGCGTCGAGCTGCAAGAGGTCGTTGCCGGCGAGCTTGTTCATGGCGCCGACGAGGTCGGTGAGATTGTCGCGCACGATGAAGTCGGCGCCGTGCTGCTTGAAGGCTTCCACCGGCGCCGGCGCGCCCTTGTTGGTGGCGCGCTTGATGGTCATGCGCCAGCTTTTTCCGGTGAGGTCGGGGTTCTGCTCCGAGCCCGACAGCGCAAATTCCTTCTTGATGATGCTCTGGGTCAGGATGAACCACGAATAATCGTAGCCGGTGCCCATGATGTAGTGCAGCTGCCCGAGTGTGTCGGAGCCCGGGAACAGCGGCGCCGGCAGCCGCTTGCCCGTGGCGTCGAACCACAGCGACGACGGTCCCGGCAGGATCCGGATGCCATGACGTGGCCAGATCGGGTTCCAGTTCTGGATGCCTTCGACATAGTGCCACATGCGATCGCGGTTGATCAGCCGGCCGCCTGCTTGCTCGGTGATGCCGATCATGCGGCCGTCGACATGTTCGGGCACGCCCGAGATCATGAACTTCGGCGGCTCGCCGAGCCGCTTCGGCCAGTTCTGCCGCACCAGATCATGATTGCCGCCGATGCCGCCGGAGGCGACGATCACCGCTTGCGCGCGCAGCGAAAAATCACCGACGACGTTGCGCGAGGAACTCTTGCCGCGTTCGACGCCTGACGGTTCCAGGATCGCGCCGCTCACGCCATCGACCGTGCCGTTGCTGATGCTGAGCGCATCGACGCGATGGCGGAACTTGAACACCAGTTGTCCGTTCCTGGCAGCCTCGCGCGCGCGCCGCTCGAACGGCTCGACGATGCCGGGGCCGGTGCCCCAGGTGACATGGAAGCGCGGCACCGAATTGCCGTGGCCCATGGCGTCGTAACCGCCGCGCTCGGCCCAGCCGACCACCGGGAAAATGCGGTGGCCCATCGCGCGCAGCCAGTTGCGCTTCTCGCCCGCGGCGAACGCGACATAGGCTTCGGCCCATTTGCGCGGCCAATGATCCTCCTCGCGATCGAAACCGGCGGTGCCCATCCAGTCCTGCAACGCGAGTTCGACGGAATCCTTGATGCCGAGGCGGCGCTGTTCCGGCGAATCGACCAGGAACAATCCGCCAAACGACCAGAAGGCCTGGCCGCCGATGCTCTGTTCCCCTTCCTGGTCGAGCACGATGACGCGCTTGCCGGCGTCGGCGATCTCGGTCGCGGCGACCAGACCGGCAAGTCCGGCGCCGATCACGATCACATCTGCATCGTCAGCCATTTTGATTTCCCCCGTCCCAACGGGATTCAAGACCGCGTCGTTGTGCGCGGTCAACGCCAAATGGACCTTGCCTGTGGCGGCGAGGCATCAAATGGTTGCGGCAAGTTGTTCCAGTTTGGGACCTTTTCCACACGCCACTGCAGCGCCCGCGCAACACCCAATTTGAATTTGTTTTGACCGGCTTCGCTCGTCTGGACAAAAATCCGCGGCCGCAACACGCTCACGATTGTCTTGCATCACAGACCAAACAGATTCGGTTTCGACTGGGGCTGGCCAAAATGAAGTTGATGACGGGGTTGCTCGCTGCGGTTCTCCTGCTGGCGGGAATGGGGGCGTCTCAGGCAGTGGTCAGGATCGCCGATGATCGCGGCGGCAAGATCGGCATCTATGTCGACAAGTACCAGGACCTGCGCACCTCCGGTGAGACCGTGATCATCGACGGGCTGTGCGCCTCGGCCTGCACCATCGTGCTCGGCAAGGTCCCGCATGACCGGATCTGTGTGACCTCACACGCCAGTCTCGGCTTCCATGCCGCCTGGGATTACGGCGACAACGGCCGCCCGGTCCCCAATCCCGAAGCCACCCACATGCTGTACCTGATGTACCCGCCGGCGGTACGCAGATGGATCGCGGACCGCGGTGGCCTGACCCGGCACATGATCTTCCTGCGCGGCAAGCAACTGCAGGCGCTGTACAAGCCGTGTTACCTCAACGCCCAGGCCTCGGCGCCCAAGCCCGCCGAGCCCGCGCGCTGAGCCCGATCTCGGCGAGCGTCCTCTCTCGTCATCGCCGGCAGACCGGGCATGACGAGGTAAGGGCCCGGAATCGCCTCGCTATCATTTGACGGCCTGCGATGGCCATTGCGCTTGCTGCCTGCCGGAACCCGGCTTATCTCAACCGCATGGTTCAGCCGATCTCCACCCGATCCGAGCTCGTGACGGCTCCGCAGGGCCGGGTGGCAACTGCGATCCTGTGGGGCGCTGCCGGAATCGGCGGATTGGCCTCGCTCGCCGCTGCCGCGCTCTGGTTCCACTACGGGACCGCGGTGTTTTTCGAAATGATCACGGCCGGCATCGCCGCCTGCTTCTGACAAGGACGCCCTTGCATCATGCCCCGGACCACGCGCCCATTGGTGATCTTTGCTGCCTTCGCGGGCAGTCTGGCGGTCGGCCTGTTCCTCATGTTGTGGGCGGTCGGCGGCTTGCGCACCGTCGCCGCGCCAGCCGCGATCGGCGGCCCGTTCCAGCTCACCGACCAGTCCGGCCAGACCGTCACCGACAAGAACCTCCAGGGCAAGCCGACGCTGATCTTCTTCGGCTTCACCCATTGCCCGGACATCTGCCCGACCTCGTTGTTCGAGATCTCGGAGGTGCTGAAGGCGATGGGCAAGGACGCCGACCGCGTGAACGCCTATTTCGTCTCGGTCGACCCGGAACGCGACACCGCCACGGCGATGAAGGACTACCTTTCGAGCTTCGATCCGCACCTCAAGGGCCTGACCGGCGATCCCGCCGCGATCGCCAAGGTGCTGTCGAGCTACCGGGTCTACGCCAAGAAGGTGCCGCTGAAGGATGGCGACTACACGATGGATCACACCGCGCTGATCTATTTGATGGACCGCGACGGCCATTTCGTTGCGCCGTTCAATCTGAAACGCACGCCGGAAGAGGCGGCGACCGATCTCAAACGGTATCTCTGACCCCTTTTTCCGGTTCAGAATTAACCCATTCGGCGCTCGCATCACGCGCCGGATGGTCTATAAGCCGTTCAATTCCCTAAAATTGCCGGTTATGCCAGATTTATCCGCCCAGCCCTTTGCCGTCCGCTCGCGCCAGCTTCGCCTGGCCGTAGGGATGATGGCGGCCGCCCTGCTGGCCTTGGCGGAGCCTGCGCTGGGGCAGACGCCCTCGGCACCGCTGACACCGGCGGCCAAGCCGGCGCCTGCGCCAGCCCAGCCCGCCAGGCCTGCCCCCGCACAAGCGGCACCAGCGACGCCCCCGGTAGCAACGCCGCCAGCAGCTGCCGCCCCGTCGCCTCCGAACCAGCCGCCCAAGGCCGCCGAGGCCGCGCCGCAGGCGGTGCCGGGCTTCTGGGACCCGCGGCGACGGCCGGATCGGCCGGACCTGTCGCGCCTCACCGTGATCCGCTTCCTGACCGAGACCGATTATCCGCCGTTCAACTTCACGGGGCCAGACGGCAATCCCGCCGGCTTCAATGTCGACCTGGCGCGCTCGCTCTGCGACGAGATCAAGGTCACCTGCACCATCCAGATGCGTCGCTTCGAGACCCTGATCGATGCGCTGGCCACCAACCGCGGCGATGCCATCATCGCGTCGATGGCGGTGACGCCGCAGCTGCGCGCCAAGGTCGATTTCACCGATCCCTATTACCGCGCGCCGGCGCGCTTCGTGTCGCGCCGCGACAACGTGATGCCGGAAATCCGCCCGGAATATCTCGAGGGCAAGAAGATCGGCGTCATCGCCGGCACCTCGCACGAGGCCTACCTCAAGGCGATGTTCACCGACGCCGAGATCCATTCCTATCCGGATAACGACGCGCTGCGCGCAGCGCTGCGCCGCGGCGAGGTCGACTTCATCTTCGGCGATGCGATCTCGCTCGCGTTCTGGATCAACGGCACCGATTCCGCCGAATGCTGCGCGTTTTCGGGCGGGCCCTTTGTCGAAAGCCGCTATTTCGGCGAGGGCGTCGGCATCGCCGTGCGCAAGGGCAATGATCTGCTGCGGCAGTCGCTGAACTGGGCGCTGTTCCGGATCTGGGAAAAAGGCCGCTTCACCGATCTGTGGCTGCGCTATTTCTCGATCAGCCCGTTCTGACGCTGTGATCTTCACCTCGCCCCGCTTGCGGGGAGAGGTCGGAATTCAAGCGCAGCTTGAATTCCGGGTGAGGGGGGCCTCCGCGAATTCCTCTCTTGCCGGTTACGCGGATAGAGCCCCTCACCCCAACCCTCTCCCCGCAAGGGCGGGGCGAGGGAGCGTCGTTTTGCATTTTGCCGCGAAAGCGTTAGTTTTCGCGGCCATTTTGGAGAAAGCCTGAAGAAATGTCCGTGATTGATCTTGCTGCCAGCCCGAGCGACCTGCGGGCGCTCGCCGAACAATCCAACGCCTGGCCGTTCGAGCAGGCGAAAGCGATTGTGGCGCGGCTGAAGAAAAATCCGAAGGACGAGGTGCTGTTCGAGACCGGCTATGGCCCGTCCGGCCTGCCGCATATCGGCACGTTCGGCGAGGTCGCGCGCACCACGATGGTGCGCCATGCCTTCCGCGTGCTCACCGAGGACAAGATCAAGACGCGCCTGCTCGCCTTCTCTGACGACATGGACGGCCTGCGCAAGGTGCCGGACAACGTGCCGAACAAAGAGATGCTGGCGCAGCATCTCGGCAAGCCGCTGACCAAGGTGCCCGATCCGTTCGGCACCCATCCGAGCTTCGGCCAGCACAACAATGCGCGGCTGCGCGCCTTCCTCGATCAGTTCGGCTTCGACTACGAGTTCGCGAGCTCGACCGAGTATTACACTTCCGGCCGGTTCGATGCAGCGCTGCTGCGCATGCTGGAGCGGATCGAGAAGGTGATGGCGATCATGCTGCCGTCGCTGCGCGAAGAGCGCGCCGCGAGCTACTCGCCGTTCCTGCCGATCTGCCCGCGCACGGGCCTCGTGCTTTACGTGCCGGTGACGGCACACGACGCCAAGGCCGGCACCATCTCCTATGAAGATCCCGATACCAAGGAGAGCGTCACCGTTCCCGTCACCGGCGGCCGTTGCAAGCTGCAATGGAAGCCGGACTGGGCGATGCGCTGGTATGCGCTCGGCGTCGACTATGAAATGGCCGGCAAGGATCTGATCGACTCGGTGAAGCTGTCCGCCAAGATCTGCGCGGCGCTCGGCGGCACGCCGCCGGAGGGCTTCAACTACGAGCTGTTCCTCGACGAGAAGGGCCAGAAGATCTCGAAGTCGAAGGGCAACGGCCTGACGATCGACGAATGGCTGCGCTACGCCTCACCGGAATCGCTGTCGCTGTTCATGTATCGCGAGCCCAAGGCGGCGAAGCGGCTCTATTTCGACGTCATCCCGCGCAATGTCGACGACTACCAGCAGTTCCTCGACGGCTTCACGCGGCAGGAGGCGCGGCAGCAGCTGCAGAATCCGGTCTGGCACATCCATTCCGGCAAGCCGCCGCAGGCCGACATGCCCGTCACCTTCCAGCTGCTGCTGACGCTGGTGTCGTCGTCGAATGCGGAGAATGCCGAGACGTTGTGGGGCTTCATCGGCCGCTATCGTCTGGGCGTGACGCCGCAGACCCATCCGAAGCTCGATGCGATGGTCGGCTACGCCATCAACTACTATCGCGACTTCGTGGCGCCGACCAAGCAGTTCCGCGAGCCCACCGAAGGTGAGCGCGCCGCGTTGCAGGACCTGCGCGATGCGCTCGCCAACATGCCGGCTGACGCGACCGCGGAAGATATCCAGAACGTGGTCTACGAGATCGGCCGCCGCGAGCCGTTCCTCGACACGGTCAAGAAGGGCAAGGACGGCCGTCCCGGCGTCTCGCTCGACTGGTTCAACATGCTCTACCAGGTGCTGCTCGGCCAGGAGAAGGGCCCGCGGTTCGGCTCCTTCGTCGCGGTCTACGGTGTGCAGAACGCCGTCAACATGATCGACGGCGCGCTGGCGCGGTCGTCGTAGGTGGGCGGACTCTGACTGTTGTCGTCCCTGCGAAAGCAGGGACCCATAACCGCAGGATCGTGTTGTCAGGGCGAGATGTGGCCCCAGCCTTCTTCAGCACGATGAGTGGTGGTTATGGGTCCCGGCTCAAGGCCGGGACGACAGGAGTGTTTGCGGCGACAAGGCCGCAAAATGCGGATAGCTGGCCAGCGGCATTGTCAGCGGAGGCCGCAGCCGGCTTGCGCTACACTCGCTCCATGAAATCAGCACGGCCTCCGCCGAGAGGCCGGCACAGATGGGAGCATGCGCATGCAGTTCAGGGTTTCGCCGACATCGTTGCAGGACAGTTCGAGCGCCGAGGAATGGCAGGCGCGGGTCGACCTCGCGGCGGCGCATCGGCTCGCCTACAACCACGGCTTTTCGGAGGGTATCTTCAACCATCTCACCTTCGTGGTGCCCGGCCGGAGCGACCGCTACTACCAGATCCCGTTCGGCATGCACTGGTCGGAGGTCACCGCGTCGTCCTTCATGGAGGTCGGCATCGACGATGCCGAGGTGAAGCGTGGCGAGGGTGAGGTCGAGCGCTCCTGCTATTGCATCCATGCGCCGATCCACAAGGCGCTGCCGCAGGCCAAGGCGGTGTTCCACACCCACATGCCGTATGCGAGCGCGCTGACGCGGCTCGAGGATCCGCGCATCAAGGAGATCGGCCAGACCGAAGTCGGGCTGTCGGAGGCGATCGCCTATGACGATCTCTACACCGGCCCGGCGCTGGATCCCGAGGAAGGCGCGCGGCTCGCCAAGGTGATCGGCAACAAGACCATCCTGTTCATGGCCAACCACGGCATCTCGACCGTCGGTGAGACCATCGCCGACGCCTATGACCGGCTCTATTACATCGAGCGCGCCGCGCAGGTGCAGATCTATGCGATGTGGACCCAGCAGCCGCTCAAGCAATTGCCGGAGCATGTGGTGGAGAAGACCAAGCGCGATTTCCGCGACGACCATCTCTACAACGGCCCGAGCCCGTCGCAGCGGCATTTCGATGCACTGAAGCGGATGCTGGACCGCAAGGAGCCGGACTACGCGACGTAGGGGGTGGCAGCGCCGCAAATTTCACCGTCGTCCCGGCCTTCGCCGGGACGACACTGGTTTTGTGGCGACTGAAACTCCTCAGCTACTGGCTCGCCCACACGACGCGCGCGATCCACGTGACCTCCTCGGCATCGAGCATGCGGTCGGGGTGTTCCGGATTGAGCGATGCGAGTTCCAGCACCTTGCCGGTGCGTCGCTTCAGTTCCTTCACCATCACCTCGCCGCCGGTGGTGCGAACCACCACGCGGTCGCCGCGGCGGATCGCGGTCGCGGGTGACACCACGATGATGTCACCTTCGCGATAGGCGGGCTTCATCGAGTCGCCCTCGATCTCCAGCGCATAGGCGTGCTCGTCTGATGTCGCCGGCAGCGCCACTTCATCCCAGCCCTTGCCGGCGGGAAAGCCGCTGTCGTCGAAATAGCCGCCGGCGCCGGCCTGCGCGAAGCCGAGCAACGGCACCGACTGGCCGGCGCGCGGGCCATCGCCGAGCAACTGCACGAAGGTCTCCATGCTGGCATTGCTCGCGGCCAGCGCCTTGGAGAGCGATTCGGTCGACGGCCAGCGCTCGCGTCCGTCGCCGGTCACGCGCTTGGACTTGTTGAAGGTGGTGGGGTCGAGACCTGACTGCTTGGCAAGGCCGGACGGCGACAGGCCGGCGCGTTCGGCGAGCCGGTCGAGCGCGGCCCAGACCTGCGCGTGGGTCAGCGGTCGGGCGGCTTTGGACTGTTTGGCCATCGAGGACACCCCGGATGGTAGGAATTATTACCTGAAACCTGGCGTTTCCGCAAATCTGCCGTCGGATGTGTCCCGCCACCGCTTGAGTTGCGCCGCTGCCGCCGATACGGTCCCTCGCTCGCCATATGGCGTCTGGGGCATTTCCCCTCAAATCCGGATAAAACCCCAAGAGACTCAAGGACAAAAGGGAAGGCCGGGCCGTGCCCATGATCTACAAAATCACTCCCGCTTCGGCCTGGCGCGAGGCCGAGCGGCAGGGCGTCTACCGGGGCAGTGCAGGCGACAATCGCGACGGCTTCATCCATTTTTCCACCGCCTCCCAGGTGGCGGAGACCGCGCGCAAGCACTATCACGGGCAGACGGGCCTGTTCCTGGTCGCGGTCGATGCCGATGCGCTCGGCGACGCCTTGCGCTGGGAGCGCTCGCGCAATGACGAACTGTTCCCGCATCTCTATGGCGAACTCGACCTCGGCGCGGTCACCGAAATCTTCAGCCTTCGCGCGCGCTCCGACGGCGGCCACGACGTTCCGGAGCTCAAGCCGTGATCCGTGCCTTCGACGCCTTCTCGCTGCCGCTGCTGCGCTGGTTCGATCCTGAAGATGCCCATCGCATGGCGATCCAGGGCCTGAAGCTGCTGCCGCCGATCCGGCAGCGGCTGGATGATCCCAAGCTCGCGGTGCGCGCCTTCGGGCTGAACTTTCCGAACCCGATCGGCATGGCGGCGGGTTTCGACAAGAGCGCCGAGGTGCCCGACGCGCTGCTGCGGCTTGGTTTCGGCTTTGTCGAGATCGGCTCGGTGACGCCGAAGCCGCAGGCCGGCAACCCGCGGCCGCGGCTGTTTCGCCTCGAGCGCGACGAAGCCGTCATCAACCGCATGGGCTTCAACAATGACGGCGCGGAAGCGGTGCTGCGCCGGCTCGCCGCGCGCGCCAGCGGCGGCGGCATCATCGGGGTCAATGTCGGGGCCAACAAGGATTCGACCGACCGCGTCGCCGATTATGTGAAGCTGATCGAAACCTTTGCCCCGGTCGCGAGCTATTTCACCGTCAACGTCTCCTCGCCGAATACGCCGGGCCTGCGCAATCTGCAGCAATCGGCGGCGCTCGACGATTTGCTGGCGCGGGTGATCGATACCCGTGAGCGCGTGCGCAAGAACGCCGGCGATTCACCGGTCCTGCTGAAGATCGCGCCGGATCTGAGCCTCGCCGAGCTCGACGATGTCGTGCATATCGCGCGCTCGCGGCGCGTCGACGGCATGATCGTCGCCAACACCACGCTGGCGCGTCCCTCGACCTTGCGCGAGGAGAACCGGGCCAGGGAGCAGGGCGGCCTGTCGGGCCGTCCGCTGTTCCGCCTCTCGACGCGGATGGTCGCCGAGACCTATGTCCGCGTCGAAGGCGCATTTCCGTTGATCGGCGTCGGCGGCATCGATTCGGGCGGCGCCGCGCTGACCAAGATCCGCGCCGGCGCCAGCCTGATCCAGCTTTATTCCTCGCTGGTCTACAAGGGCATCGGCCTGGTCGACGACATCAAGCGCGATCTGTCCTCGACCTTGCTGCGCACCGGCCGCGACTCGCTGTCGGAAATCGTCGGGGCCGATGCTGCGACCATCACGGCCGAGGATTGGCCGGTGCGGTAGGGCTGTAGCCCGGATGGAGCGAAGCGCAATCCGGGACAGTGTTACCGCGGATAGGGTCCCCGGATTTCGCTTCGCTCCATCCGGGCTACAGAGCTACGCAGTCTTGAACGACTTCCTCAGCAGCGCCGGATAACGCAGGCCCTGCAACCCGCCGCGCGCGACGTAGAAGCCGAGCAGCGCGATCCACAGCCCGGTGTTGCCGAACGAGCTGAGCGCCCACCAGGCGGCGAGGAAGATCGCGAGCGAGGCCAGCATCAAATTGCGCATCTCGCGCGCCCAGGTCGCGCCGACATAGATGCCGTCGAAGCCGAAGGCGAACACGCCGGGCAGAGGTGCCAGGATCACGAACACCAGGAACTCGCGCGCATAGCGGCGCACGTCCTCACTGGTCGTCATCAAATTGATCAGCGCCGGTCCGAACAGCGCGAACAGCACCGACACCACCAGCGCAAAGCCGACACCCCACAGCAGCACCAGCCGGGTCGAATCGGCAAAGCCACGTGCATCGCGGGCGCCGAAGGCGCGGCCGCAGAGCTGCTGGGCGGCGTTGGCGAGGCCGTCGAGGAAGAAGGCGCTCACCAGCAGGAAATTGTTCAGCACCGAATTCGCCGCCAGCGTCACGTCGCCCTCGCGCGCGCCCTTGGCGGTGAAGAACAGGAACACGACGATCAGCGCCGCGGTGCGGACCATGATGTCGCGGTTGACGGCCAGCATGCGCATCAGCTTGGCGCGGTCGAACAGCGTGGCCGCAGGAACGGCAAAGCCGCCTTGCGAGATCCGCCACGCCACGACGATGCCGACGGCAAAACCGGTCGTCTCGGCAAGCACGGCGGCGATCGCGGCGCCTGCAATGCCGGCGCCGTAGACCTGCACCAGCAGCACGGTTGCCGCCATGTTGATCAGGTTGATCACGATCTGCAGCGCCAGCGCCAGATTGGCGCGCGCCTGCCCGACCAGCCAGCCCAGGATGACGTAATTGGCGAGTGCCAGCGGCGCCGACCAGATCCGGATCATGAAATACGTTTTGGCCGCGCGCGTGACGCCTTCGCTGCCGCCCATCAGCTGGAATGTAACCGCGGCCAGTGGCAGCTGCAGCGCGATCAGCGCAGCGCCGATCAGGCCGGCGACGATGAAGCCGCGCACCAGGATCGCGGCATATTCCTGCGGCTCGCCCGCGCCCTGCGCCTGCGCGGTGAAGGCCAGCGTGCTCATGCGCAGGAAGGCGAACAGCCAGAACAGGCAGTCGAAGATCACCGAGGCCATCGCCACCCCGCCGAGCAGCGCGGCATCGTCGAGGCGGCCGATCGCGGTGGTCGAGACGATGCCGATCAGCGGCGTGGTCAGGTTGGCGACCATCGCAGGACCGGCGATCGCGAATACCTGGCGGGTCGTGATCTTTGGGTGGACGGGTGCGTGCATGGCTACAGTTGCAAGGAATAGGCGTTTCTATCGCGACATCCGTCGGGCGACCATGCCGGAATTGTACTCAGAGCAATGCGGTGGCGGAGGGGCGGCCGACGAGGCATGGCATGGTCAGAACACCACGACCATGCCGTCGCTCGCCGCCATGTACGGCAGGTTGTCGACGCGGCCGAGCATGTCGTCGCTCATATGGGTCAGCACCACGCGCCTGGCGTTGATGGCCGGCAAATGAGCCTCCAGCGTTTTCAGGCTGAGATGGTTCTTGACCATCTTGTCGTAGGTATAGGCCTCAGTGATGAAGAGGTCGGCGTTTTGCGCGGCCGGGATCAGCGCGTCGGTCCACTCGGTGTCGGCGCTGTAGCTGACGACGCGGCCTTCGGCCTCGACGCGATAGGCGAGAAACGGCCCGCCGGATTCGCCATGCACCACAGGATAGGGCGTCACGCTCACCTCGCCAAAGCTGCGCCGCTCCCGCGGTGTCAGCGTGACGACGGACAGATCGAAGCGTTGTCTGGTTTTGGAGGAATGCTCGAACATCACCTCCATCACCTCAGGCAGCTTCGTTTCGATGCCTTGCGGCCCGGCGATCACCAGCGGCCGGGTGCGGCGGGAGAATTGCGCGTCGAGCAGGAAGAACGGCAGGCCGGCAAAATGGTCGCCGTGGAAATGTGTGATCAGGATCAGGTCGATCGCGTCGCGGTCGATCTCGAGCCGCTTCAGCGCGGGCAGCGAGGAGGCGCCGCAATCGATCAGGAAATTGACGCGCTCGCCGCTGAGATGGAAGCAGGTGTTGAAGCGGCCCCCGGAGCCGAATGCATCGCCGCAGCCGACAAATTGCAATTGCATCGGCTGCGGGCTTTCCCTGGGATCAGCGGCCGCGCGGTGCGCCGAACAGCCGCGACAACAGCCAGATCGGGACCACGATCACGGCGCCGAGCAGGAAGTAGCGCCACGCCCAGTTGACTGCGTCGAAGCCGAAATCCCAGAGGCTCTGGAACAGCCGGCGGACGCTGTACAGAATGTTCCACGGGTCGAGTCCGATCGCGGCGAGCACGACGCCGACTAGGATCGAGAGCAGGATCAGCCGGAACGCCACCGAGAGCGGCGATCCGCCGAGAAAGCGGTACAGGCCGTCGCTCTGGCCGGCCGGCAAGTCCCGGATGTTGTCTGGCATCACTCTCTCCTCGCGGAATCGCCCGCATTATAGGTCACGGCGCAGCACATGGGAAACCCGTGAGCCGCGATCAATGGCTGCGATGTGGCTTGCGGGTTTAACTTCCTGTCATGGAGATTAACATCCGTTCAAGTGTCTCCAGCCGGTCGGCCTCGCGCGGCGGCTTGTCCCAGCGCAGGCGGCTGATCCGGGGAAAGCGCATCGCGACGCCGGATTTGTGACGCGGCGAGCGCTGCAAGCCCTCGAAGGCGACTTCCAGCACCAGCCCCTGATCCGGCTCGTGCACGACATGCCGCACCGGGCCGAACTTCTCGGTGGTGTTGCGGCGGACGAAGCGATCGATCTGCAGCAGTTCCTCGTCGGTGAAGCCGAAATAGGCTTTGCCGACCGGCACCAGCTCGTCGCCGGCATCGCCACGAGTCCAGACCCCGAACGTGTAATCGGAATAATAGGACGAGCGCTTGCCGTGGCCGCGCTGGGCATACATCAGCACGGCGTCGATGATGTGCGGGTCGCGCTTCCACTTCCACCATGGGCCCTTCGGCCGTCCGGGCAGATAGGGCGCGTCGCGCCGCTTCAGCATCACGCCTTCGACCGCGTCGGCATCGTCGCCGGCGCCCGCGCTCTTCGGATCGGCACGCGCCGCGGCCAGCTCTTCCCAGCTCGCGAACGGGATCGTCGGCGACAGATCGATGCGCGGATCGTTCAGCTTGGCGACGAAGGCTTCGAGATGCGCGCGGCGTTCGGTGAACGGCAGCTCGCGCAGATCGTTTTCGCCGTCGCCGAGCAGGTCGTAGGCGCGCAGATGGATCGGAAATTCCTTGATCAGCTTCGGCGAGACCACCTTGCGGTTCAGCCGCTGCTGCAACACGTTGAAGGTCTGCACGCGGCCGTCGCGCAGCACCAGCAATTCGCCGTCGATCGCGAATGAAGCATGATGCCGAAAAGTGTGAAGCGGCTTTCGGGAGTCATCATGCTTCAGATCTAGAGTATCTTGCAGATGCAGCGACGGCACGAGGTCGGGGAAGCTGCCGGTGATGTCCTCGCCGGTGCGTGAATAGAGCCGCGCCTGGACGTGGCCGCGCGCGTCGTGGCCGGCCACAGCCTGCACGCGGATGCCGTCCCACTTCCATTCCGCGCTGAAATCGGCAGCGTCGAGATTGGCGAAATCGCCATCCTCGATCGCATGCGCCAGCATCACCGGGCGGAACGGCGTCGGGTCGCTATTGACCGGCTTGTCGCCGCGCCCTTCGAGCCAGGCGAACAATTCGAGATAGGGCGGCGACAGGCCGGGCCACATCAGCTCGATTTCGTGCGGGTCCTTGTCGTCGAGCGCCGCCGCCGCCGTCTTCGCCAGCCGTGCCGAGATTCCGATCCGCATTGCGCCGGTGACGAGCTTCAGCAGCGCCCAGCGTCCGGTCTCGTCGAGCTCGTCCAGCCAGCGCGCCAGCTGTGCCGGCAGTTCGGCCTTGCCGAGCGTGCGCAGCGTGGTGACGACCTCGGTGAGGGTGGGAGGAGGCGGGTTGTTGTGGCCTGGCAGCTCCGCCTTCGGCCACATCAGCGCGACGGTTTCGGAGAGATCGCCGACGTAATCATAGGAATAACCGAACAGCACCGGGTCGGTGCGTTCGGTGATCAGGTCGCGGATCAAGCCCGGCTTGGCGTGCTTGAACGACAGCGCGCCGGTCAGTGCCGCCAGCGCGTAGCCGCGGTCGGGATCCTCGGTCTCGCGGAAATAGGCAACCAGCAGCTTGATCTTGTTGTTGCGGCCCGGCTCGTAGGCGAGCCGGTCGAGCAGTTCGGCAAAGCGGTTCATGTTTCGGCCTCGCCGGCGGGCTGTGCCTCGCCGGTGGGCTCCGCCTCGCCGGTGACCGCCGCCGTCTCGCCTTCGTCCTCGTCGCCATAGCCGACCAGATCGAGCGGCCGCGCGGCAAGGCCCTTGCTTTTGCACCAATGCACCAGCGCGTCTTCCTGGCCGTGGGTGACCCAGATCTCGCCGGCGCCGGTGGCAGCGATCGTCGCCGTCAGCCCGTCCCAGTCGGCATGATCGGAGATCACCAGCGGCAGCTCGATGCCGCCCTGCCGGGCGCGAGCGCGCACGCGCATCCAGCCCGACGCAAAAGCCGTGACCGGATCGGGGAAGCGCCGCGTCCAGACATCCGATGTCGCGCTCGGCGGCGCCAGCGTGATGGTGCCGGCGAGCTCGGCCTTCTTCATGCCGCGCGCCGGCCTGAGCTCGCCGAGCGGAATGCCGCGCTCGTGGTAATAATAGGTGATCTTCTCCATCGCGCCGTGCAGATAAATCGGCGCGTCGTAGCCGGCCTCGCGCAACAGCGCGATCACGCGCTGCGCCTTGCCGAGCGAATAAGCGCCGACCAGGTGCGCGCGCTCTGGAAACAGTTTTGCGGACGCCAGCAGCTTCTTCACCTCATCGGCGGCATCGCCATGGCGAAACACCGGCAGGCCAAAGGTCGCCTCGGTGATGAAGACGTCGCAAGGGACGAGCTCGAACGGCGCGCAGGTCGGGTCGCGTGCGTCCTTGTAGTCGCCGGAGGCGACGATGCGGGTATCCGTGCAGGTGACGGATATCTGGGCGGAGCCCAACACGTGGCCGGCGGGATGAAACGTCACCGTGACGTCGCCGAGCTTGATCTCCTCGCCATAAGCGACCGCCTGAGTCGACCCGGCGAAGTTCTCGCCGTAGCGCAGCCGCATCATGTCGAGCGTTTCCTGGGTCGCGAGCACTGCGCCATGCCCCGCCCGCGCATGGTCGGAATGGCCGTGCGTGATCAGGGCTCGCTCGACCGGCCTGACAGGATCGATGTGGAAGCCACCGGGCTTGCAGCAAAGCCCGGCCGGGACGGGCATCAGGATGTCTTGCGGGCGCATTGTCCCTATATAGGCGATCGATCCGCGATGTTTAGCCGTCATCCGCGGGCTTGACCCGCGCTTCCATCTCCGGAAAAAGTTCGTGTTCTAATGGACGGCCAGACTTGGCCAGGATCCCTAAGACAAGATCGGTTCCGTAAGAAAAAATGGCCCCCCGCCTGTTTCTGTCCTCCGGCGACCTCGTTGCCGACCGCCGCTACGAGTTCGCGCGCGACCTGCAATTGAAGGGCGATCTGCCGGCTGCCGCCGAGCTGCTCGAACAGGCCATCGAGCTGGTGCCGAAATTCCCGTCGGCCTGGTACACGCTGGGCAAGATCCGCCTCGAGCTCGGCCAGCGCGAGGCCGCGATCGCAGCCTTCCGCGCCGCGCGCGATGCCGATCCCGAAGACCGCCATGGCGCCGGTCTGCATCTGATGCAGCTCGGCGTCGAGGCCATCAGCGCGATGCCGCCGGGCTATGTGCAGACGCTGTTCGATCAATATGCGCCGCGCTTCGAGGCCGCGCTGGTCGGCGATCTCGGCTATCGCGGCCCGGCGTTGCTGTTCAAGGCGGTGCTGTCGGTGCGCGCCTCTGCGAAGAAGCCGGCGTTCTTCAAGCGCGCGATCGATCTCGGCTGCGGCACCGGCCTCGCGGCCGCTGCATTCGCGCAGCACGTCGATCGCTTCATCGGCATCGACCTGTCGCCGCGCATGATCGACAAGTCGCGCGCGACCGGGCTCTATGCCGAGCTCGAGGTCGACGACATGCTGAAGGGCATTTCGGGCAAGCCGGATGCCAGCGCTGAATTGATCCTCGCTGCCGATGCGATGGTCTATGTCGCCGATCTCGCGCCCGTGCTTGCCGAGGCCGCGCGCGTGCTGGTGGGCGGCGGCGTGCTCGCCTTCACGACCGAGACCCATGACGGCGAGGGCGTCATCCTCGGCGAAGGGCTGCGCTACGCCCACAGCGCAGCTTATGTGCGCGCCTCCGTCGCCGCCGCGGGGCTGACGCTGGCGCTGCTCGACGACCTCTCGGCGCGCAATGAGGACAACATCCCGGCGCCCGGGCTTGTCGCCGTCGCCGTCAAGCCGTGACTGCTTGACCTTCTCCCCTTGTGGGAGAAGGTGGCGCGAAGCGCCGGATGAGGGGTCTGCATCCGCGGAGACAGACCCCTCACCCGGCTACATCTCGCTCCGCTCGATTTCGCCACCCTCTCCCACAAGGGGAGAGGGTGCCTGGTCATCTGCCGCCCTCAAACTTGAGTCTACACGCTACGCATTTGCCGTGACGCGGCATTGCGCCGCAAAGCCGTGACTTCGCGCTTGCCCGGCGCAGGGCGGAATGCGAGAGCTTTTCGCCTCAGGGAGAGAAACAATGAAAAAACATACGCGGCGCGAGTTCGGCGCCACCGCATTGTCCGTGATCGCTGCGTCCGTGCTGCCTGCGCCGTTCGTCCGGGCCGCCGACAAGAAGTACGATCCGGGCGCGAGCGATTCCGAGATCAAGCTCGGCCAGACCGTGCCGCATTCCGGCCCCGGCTCGCTCTATGGTGTGCTGGGCCGGGTCGGCGAAGCCTATTTCCAGATGCTGAACGACAAGGGCGGCATCAACGGCCGCAAGGTGAAATTCCTCACCATGGACGACGCCTACAGCGCGCCGAAATGCGTCGAGGCGACGCGCCGCCTGGTCGAGCAGGAAGAGGTGCTGGCGCTCTATGGCTCGCTCGGCACCGCGCCGCAGACCGCCGTGCACAAATACCTCAACTCCAAGGGCGTTCCCCAATTGCTGTTGAACACCGGCGCCTCGAAATGGAACGATCCGAAGAACAATAAATGGACCATGGCGGGCCTGCCGCTCTATCCGACCGAAGCCCGCATCCTTGCCAAGCACGTCGTCAGCGTGAAGCCGAACGCCAGGATCGGCATCCTCTACCAGAACGACGATTTCGGCCGCGACTTCCTCGGCCCGTTCAAGAAGGTGCTGGCCGATGCCGGCGGCAAGGCACAGGTGATCATGGAGCAGACCTACGATCTCACCGATCCGACGGTCGATTCCCAGCTCATCAATCTCTCGAAATCGGGTGCCGACGTGTTCTACAACATCACCACCGGCAAGGCGACGTCGCAGTCGATCCGCAAGGTGGCCGAGCTCGGCTGGAAGCCGTTGCAGCTGTTGTCGGCAGGCTCGACCGGCCGCTCGATCCTGAGCGCCGCGGGCCTCGAGAACGCCAAGGACATCGTCGCGATCCGCTACAACAAGGAAGTCGGCGTGCCCCGCTACGAGAAGGATGCGGATGTGGTCGCGTTCGAGGAACTGCGCAAGAAGTACCTGCCGAACATCGATCCCGACAACACCATCGCCTTCGCCGGCTACGGCCAGGCGGCGACGATGGGTGAAATCCTGCGCCGCTGCGGCGACGATCTGACCCGCGCCAACGTGCTGAAGCACGCCACCACGCTGGCCGGCTTCCACTCGCCCTATTTCCTCGACGGCATCAATTACAGCTATACGCCCGACGACTACACGCCGATGAAGACGCTCTATGTCTCGATCTTCAACGGCAAGGACTGGGATCTCTTGGGCGAGCCGATGACGGAGTAGGGGGCAGAAGCTTTCTCTTCTCCCTCTCCCCGTTCTTACGGGGAGAGGGTTGGGGTGAGGGGCTCTCTCCACCAGGCAATGTGAGCTGAGACACCTGTACCCCCTCACCCGGATCGCATCTGACGATGCGACATAACCGAAGCTTCGCTTCGGCGTCCTTCTCAGGACGGCCGCCGGAGGCGGCCTATGCCTCTCCCCGCAGGCGGGGCGAGGTGACTTCCGGGTGCTTCGCAGCCCACAGAGCGAGATGATCGCCCCTGCCACCTGCCGCCATTTCCGTCCTGCCCTCGACGAAACCCGCTGAACCACCTACCTCTTGGGCGTGTCGACGCTCGATCTCTTTTCCGTCACGCCGTCGGAAACGGCCGATCTCTTGCCGCGCCGGTTTCGCGACTGGTTCGCTTCGCGCGGCTGGTCGCCGCGCGAGCATCAGCTCGCGCTGCTGGCGAAGGCGCGCGAGGAGCGTTCGGCGCTGCTGATTGCGCCTACGGGTGCGGGCAAGACGCTGGCGGGTTTCTTGCCGACGCTCGTGGAGTTGAGTGGGGAAGGGCAGGGCAAGACTTCTCACCTCCCCCTGAAAGGGGGAGGTCGGCGCGAACAGGCGCGCGACAGCGCGGCTGACCCCAACCCTCCCCCTTTCAGGGAGAGGGAGCCTGACGACCTCGCAAGCGGCAAAATTGAACCGGCGGTAATCCGGCCCAACCTCATCTCCACCGGCCGCGGCGTTCGCCGCAGCGGCGGGCTGCATACGCTCTACATCTCGCCGCTGAAGGCGCTCGCGGTCGACATTGCGCGCAATCTGGAGACGCCGGTTGCCGAGATGGGCTTCCCGATCAAGATCGAGACCCGTACCGGCGACACGCCGGTGTCGCGGCGGCAGCGGCAGCGGCGTTATCCGCCGGATATTCTGCTCACCACGCCGGAGCAGCTGGCGCTGCTGCTCGCCTCCGACGATGCGCCTTTTCTGTTCTCTTCGCTGAAGCGCATCGTGCTCGACGAGCTGCATGCGTTGGTCACTTCCAAGCGCGGCGATCTGCTGTCGCTCGGGCTTGCGCGGCTCTGGACCATCGCGCCGCAGGCGCGCGCGATCGGTCTCTCGGCGACGGTGGCCGAGCCGGAACAGCTCGCGCGCTTCCTGGTGCCGCAGCCGGGCGGCGAGAGCGTGTCCGCCGACGTCGTAATCGCCGGTGGCGCCGCGCCGCCGGTGGTCGAGATGCTCGACACGCGGGAGCGGCTGCCGTGGTCGGGCCACAGTGCGCGCCACGCGCTGCCCGAGGTCTATGAGCTGATCAAGCGCAACAAGACCACGCTGGTGTTCGTCAACACCCGCAGCCAGGCCGAGATGCTGTTCCAGGATCTGTGGCGCATGAACGACGACGGGCTCGCGATCGCGCTGCATCACGGCTCGCTCGATGTCGCGCAGCGCCGCAAGGTCGAGGATGCGATGGCCGCGGGCCGCTTGCGCGGCGTGGTCTGCACCTCCTCGCTCGATCTCGGCGTCGACTGGGGCGATGTCGATCTCGTCATCAATATCGGTGCGCCGAAGGGCTCGTCGCGGCTGATGCAGCGGATCGGCCGTGCCAACCACCGCTTCGACGAAGCCTCGCGCGCCGTGCTGGTGCCGGCCAACCGCTTCGAGGTACTGGAATGCCGCGTCGCGATCGACGCCATTGCCGAAAATGCGCAGGACACGCCGCCCTTGCGTTCGGGCGCGCTCGACGTGTTGGCTCAGCACGTGCTCGGCTGCGCCTGCGGCAAGCCGTTCCTGTCCGACGAACTCTACGATGAAGTCAGGACCGCGGCGCCCTATGCGTCGCTGACGCGAACCGATTTCGACGATGTGGTCGACTTCGTCGCGACCGGCGGCTACGCGCTGAAGACCTACGAACGCTTCGCGCGGATCAAGCAGGACAAGCAGGGCCGCTGGCGCGTCACCAATCCCAAGGTACGGCAGAGCTACCGCCTCAACGTCGGGACCATCGTCGAGGAGACCATGCTGAAGGTGCGGCTGGTGCGCTCGCGTGCCGGCGGCCAAGGAAAAAGTAGCGGTTCGACCGGCGCGATCGCCCGCGGCGGCCGGATGCTCGGCGAGATCGAGGAGGTCTTCATCGAGGGCCTCGTGCCCGGCGACACTTTTGTCTTTGGCGGTGAGGTGGTGCGCTACGAGGCATTGGTTGAAGACCAGGTCTATGTCTCCCGCGCCAATGATAAGGATGCAAAAGTGCCGTCCTACATGGGCGGCAAGTTCCCGCTGTCGACCTATCTCGCCGAACGCGTGCGGAAGCTGCTCGACAACAGCCGGGCCTGGAGCGGATTGCCGGATCAGGTGCACGACTGGCTGTCGCTGCAGCGAAAGTTCTCGCGGGTGCCTGCGGTGCGCGAGCTGCTGGTGGAAACCTTTCCGCGCGGTGGCAGCCATTATCTGGTCTGCTATCCGTTTGAGGGCCGGCTCGCGCACCAGACGCTCGGCATGCTGCTGACGCGCCGGCTGGAGCGCGCCCGCGCCCGCCCGCTCGGCTTCGTCGCCAATGAATATGCTCTGGCGGTGTGGGGCGTCGGCGATCTCTCCTTCATGATCCGGCACGGCAGACTCGACCTCAACGCGCTGTTCGACCCCGACATGCTCGGCGACGATCTCGAAGCGTGGCTTGCGGAATCCGCGCTGATGAAGCGGACCTTCCGCAACTGCGCCATCATCTCGGGGCTGATCGCGCGCCGCTTCACCGACGAGGAGAAGTCCCGCCGCCAGGTGCTGTTCTCGACCGATTTAATCTACGACGTGCTGCGCAAGCACCAGGCCGATCACGTGCTGCTGCGCGCCGCGCGCGGCGATGCCGCCACGGGATTGCTCGATCTCCGCCGCCTCAGCGACATGCTTTCGCGCATCCACGGCCGAATCACCCACAAGGACCTCGACCACGTTTCTCCGCTTGCCGTGCCCGCGCTGCTGGAAATCGGCCGCGAGTCAGTTTATGGCGAAGCATCCGACGAGCTCCTGGCCGAGGCGGCCGAGGAACTCGTGCGGGAGGCGACGACGTAACGCTGGTATTTTGGGGAACAGCACGTGGCGGCAAGCGCGCTAGCTTTGCGAGACGGTGACGACATGCGCGTTTCGACGGTCACGGTGGCGGATGTCGGCTTCGTGGCGGATTGCTCCGGCGCGCTGTTCTGGGAAGAGCAGCGCCTGCTCGTGGTGTCCGACCTGCATCTGGAAAAAGGCTCGAGCTTCGCTGCCCGCGGCGTGCTGCTGCCACCCTACGACACGGTGGCGACGTTGAGCCGGCTTGCCACTGTGATCGCGCGGCACGATCCCAGGCAGGTGATCGCGCTCGGCGACAGCTTTCACGACCGCGATGCGCATGCGCGACTGTCGGAGCCGGATCGCGAGGCGCTGGCGGCGCTGCAAATGCGGCGCAACTGGATCTGGATTGCGGGCAATCACGATCCGGCGCTGCCGACCAGTCTCGGCGGCGTGGTCGCGACCGAGGTCGCGATCGGCCCGATCGTATTCCGCCATGAGCCGACCGGCGCTGCCGGCGAGATCGCCGGCCACCTTCACCCCAAGGCACGGGTGCCGACCCGTGGCCGTTCGATCGAGCGCCGTTGTTTCGCATCCGACGGCGAACGCGCGGTGATGCCGGCGTTCGGCGCCTATACCGGGGGCTTGAGCATCCGCGACGCGGCATTCGCACGGATTTTCGGATCGCCGGGTTTCATGGCCCACGTGCTCGGCGACAACCGCGTCCACGCGTTCGTGGCGTCGCGGTGTTATTGAGACATCCAAGCATTTCTATCACCGTGATCCTGAGGTGCGAGCAGAGCGAGCCTCGAAGGATGCACGGCCACCGTCCGGGCCGTTCATCCTTCGAGGCTCGCAAGCGCTCGCACCTCAGGATGATGGGATGGAGACTGTAGCATCGCCGCTACGCCGCCTTCGCCTGCACGCTCTCGCAATACTCCGCGAGCCGATCCGCCAGCCGCAGCGTTGCGGGGCTGGCTTCAGGGGCGGCGATGAGGGCGACTTCGGTCCGCTCGATCGGGGCAAAGCCGTCTTTTGCCGTCAGCACGCGATGCTCGGCCTGGATCGACATCTCCGACAGGATGCTTAAGCCCAGGCCCGCGGCGACTGCGGCCTGGATGCCGGCGAGGCTGGAGGAGGTGTAGGCCATGTGCCAGTTACGGCCCGCGCGCTCCAGCGCATGGATGGCATGGGCGCGATAGAGGCAGCCCGAGCCGAAGCCAATCAGCGGCACCGAGCCGGTCGCCGTGTCGCGTGGATGGCTCTTGCTGGTGACCCAGTGCACCCGTTCCGGCCACACCGCGATGCCGCCCTTCTCGCTGGCGGCGCGCTTGATCAGCGCGAGATCGAGGTCGCCGCGCTCCAGATCGCGGTACAGGAACAGGCTTTGGCCCGAGCGCACGTCGAGCCGCAAATTCGGGTGGCTGCGCGCGAAGGTCGCGAGCAATCTCGTCAACCGATAGGCGGCAAAATCCTCGGTGATGCCGATCCGGATCGCGCCTTCGCTGCCGGGGCGCGAGAGCACGTCGCGGGCCTCTTCCGCGAGCGACAGCAGCCGCCGCGCATAGGTCAGGAGCCGCTCGCCGGCCTCCGTCGGGGTGACGTCCTTGCCGCTGCGGATCAGGAGCGGCTGGCCGACATCCTCCTCCAGGCGCTTGATCTGCTGGCTCACCGTCGATTGCGTGCGGTGGACGCGCTCTCCGGCGCGGGTGAAGCCGCCGGCATCGACCACCGAGACCAAACTGCGCAGGAGCTCCAGGTCGAGCATCGCAGCCTCCATTCATAAATCCACTGGATGTCAGTCTATCATTTAATTTCCAAATGGCAAGGCGCGGGCCTAGATCATGAGCGAAGGCGAAATCGCCAGGAGAAGCTCCCATGTCCGCCGCAACCTCGATGTCCGTCCCCCGCACCCGCTTCAACACTCTGCCGCTGCTGATCGCCCTGTTCTGCCTGCTCTGGAGCTACGCCTTCGTCGCCGGCAAGATCGGCGTCACCGATTGTCCGCCGCTGATCCTGCTCGCCGCGCGATTCTCGCTCGCTGGAGTCCTGATCCTCGGCATCTCCTTGCTGCGCGGGGATCAATGGGATCTCACCTGGCGTGACGCGGCGGTGTTCGCCGTGCTCGGCGTCGCCAACAACGCGCTCTATCTTGGCCTCGGCTATACCGGCCTGAAGACGGTCTCTGCCGGGCTCGGCGCGCTGATCGTCTCCGCCAATCCGGTCTTCACCGCCATGCTGGCGGCGATGTTCCTCGGCGAGAGCATGACCTTGCGCAAGGTGGTGGGCCTCCTGCTCGGCATCGTCGGCGTCGCGTTCATCGTCTGGCATCGCATGAAGGTCGGCACCGACAGTCCGCACGGCATACTCTTCACATTGGCCTCGCTTGCCTCGATCGTCGCCGGCACCGTCCTGTTCAAGCTGCTGGCGCCGAAGGGCAGCCTGTGGATCGGCAACGGCATCCAGAACATCGCCGGTGGCCTTGCGGTGATGCCGTTCGCCTTCACGCTCTCCAGCGTTAGTGACATCGTGCCCAGCATGCGGCTCGCCGGCGCCTTCGCCTTCCTCGTGCTCGGCGGTTCGATCCTCGCCTATCTGCTCTGGTTTCATCTCCTGAAAGTGTGTGGCGCGACCGCTGCAAGCGCCTATCACTTCCTGATGCCGCCGCTCGGCATGCTGTTCGCCTATCTCGTGCTCGGCGAGCATGTCGAATTTCGCGATTTGCTCGGGATCATTCCGGTCGCGCTCGGCATTTACCTGGTGACCCGCCCCGCCGCGGCTTCGCCCAAGAGGAGTGTGACGTGAGCATCACCATCACCCTGATCGGAGGCCCAACCGCCCTGATCGAGATCGACGGGTTCCGCCTGCTCACCGATCCGACCTTCGATGCGCCCGGCGACTATCAACTGCCGCATGTGAAGCTGGAGAAGCTGACGGGGCCCGCGCTCAGCGCGCGCGATGTCGGCGAGATCGATGCGGTGCTGCTGAGCCATGACCAGCATTCTGACAATCTCGACCATTCCGGACGGGATTTCCTTAAAGAGGCGAAGCGCGTGCTGACGACGGAGGCCGGCGCCAAGCGGCTTGGTGGCAACGCCGAGGGTTTTGCGCCCTGGGCCTCGACCGCACTGACGAAGGGCGGCCGGACGCTCGCCGTCACCGCGACGCCGGCGCGGCACGGGCCCGCGGGCATCGAGCCGTTGTCCGGTGACGTCATCGGCTTCGTCCTGGAGCCGGCGAAGCCCGGCCGTCCGGTCTATGTCAGCGGCGACACCACCTGGTTCGACGGTGTCGCCGAGGTCGCGCGGCGCTTTACTTGCGGCGTGGTGCTGCCGTTCGCCGGTGCTGCACAGACGCGCGGCCCGTTCCATCTCACCATGGACACCAACGACACCATCGAGACCGCGCGCGCCTTTGCGGACGCAGTCATCGTGCCCGTTCATACCGACGGCTGGGCGCATTTCCGGCAGAACGCGAGTGACCTGCGCGCGAGCTTCGATACGCTCGGCTTCGGCCGCCGTCTGCGCATCCTCGCGCCCGGCGTCGCCACGGACATCGAGGGATAGGTTTCATCCCAGGAACCTTGGCGGCATCCGGCCCGTTGTCAGACGGCTGGAACCGGACATGACGCGGCAAGAGACGATCTCGCGACACGACAAGGATGAAGATGCGCCGCCGGCAAAGCCGCGGCGCGAGCCGTTCAGTTTCAAGCGCATCGTGAAGTCGCTCGGCCCCGGCCTGATCACCGGCGCCTCCGACGACGATCCTTCGGGCATCGGCACCTACAGCCAGGCCGGCGCGCAACTCGGTTACGGCATCGGCTGGACCATGCTGCTGACCTTCCCGCTGATGACCGCGATCCAGGAAATCTCGGCGCGGGTCGGCCGTGTCACCGGGCACGGCATATCGGGCAATGTCTGCCGGCATTATCCAGGCTGGCTGCTGATCATCGTGGTGACGCTGCTGTTCATCGCCAACACCGTCAACATCGCCGCCGACCTGTCGGCCATGGCGGACGCGACCAAGCTCCTGATCGGCGGTCCGGCCATCCTCTATGTCGTGCTGTTCGGCGTGACCTCGGTCGCCGCCCAGATCTTCATGAACTACCGGCGCTACGTCGCCGTCCTGAAATGGCTGACGCTCAGCCTGTTCGCCTATGTCGCGGCGCTCGCCTTTGCCAAGGTGTCGTGGATGCAGGCGCTGGCTGGCGTGCTCGTTCCGCGCCTGACCTGGAACTCCGATTATTTCACCACCATCGTGGCGATCTTCGGCACAACTATCTCGCCCTATCTGTTCTTCTGGCAGGCCTCGCAGGAGGCGGAGGAGCAGCGGGTCGACGTCACCAAGCATCCGTTGATCGAGAAAGCTTACGGCGTACGGAAGGAATTTTCCCGCATTCGTGCCGACACCATCACCGGCATGGCGTTCTCCAACCTGATCGCGCTGTCGATCATCGTCACCGCCGCCGCGTCGCTGCACGCTGCCGGCAAGACCGATATCCAGACCTCGGCGCAGGCCGCCGAGGCGTTGCGCCCGATCGCCGGTCCCTTTGCCGAGGTGATCTTCGCGCTCGGCATCGTCGGCACGGGCCTGCTGGCGATCCCGGTGCTCGCAGGCGCGACGGCGTATGCCGTCGGCGAGGGCCGGCGCTGGCCGGTCGGACTGGCACGCAAGCCGAAGGAGGCGATGGCGTTCTATTCGGTGCTGGCGCTGTCGGGCGGCATCGGCATCGCGCTCAACTTCACGCCGATCGATCCGATCTCGGCGCTGTATTGGAGCGCGGTCGTCAACGGCGTGCTCGCGGTGCCGGTGATGGTGCTGCTGATGGTCATGGCCCGCCACAAGGCGGTCATGGGACGCTTCGTGATCGGCGGGTGGCTCTACTGGCTCGGCTGGCTCTCGACCGCAGCGATGGCGCTCAGCGTGATCGCGATGGCGGTCGGGGTGCTTGTTTGATCTTTGCGTTCAGAACAGGGCGCTGTCGATCTTCGTCGTCGATTTGACCTTCCGCAGGATGATGGTCGTGCGGTAGCTCGCGATATCGGTGTCGGGATGCATCAGGCGGTCGAGGATGAACGATTGATAGCTTGCGAGATCTGAGGACACGACCCGCAGCGCGTAATCCCAGTCGCCGGCAATCATGCAGCATTCGACGACCTCCGGAAGGTCGATCACCTTTTTCTCGAAACGCGCGAAGGATTCCCTGTTCTGCTGCTTGAGGCGGAGTTCGACGATCACGTCGAACCCGAGTCCAATTCGCGCAGGGTCCACCAATGCCACATAGGAATTGATGACGCCGGTCTCTTCCAGGGTCCGGACGCGTCTCATACAGGGGGCCGACGAGAGGCCGATCCGCTCGGCCAGCTCGAGGTTGGTGATGCGCCCCTCGACCTGCAGCACGTCGAGGATTTTCCGGTCCATCTCGTCGATCACGATCGTAGTTCCCATTTCTTTCGCATTTGCCGTCTTTTGCGCAATTGATTGCAGAAGCACGGGCAAATTGCATCTCAAATCGCAATGTCATTGCTGTGTGGGATGCATAAGATGCGCTGCAAAGGTCGTTCATCGCGGCGACCGAGCAGCAAGGAAACGGGCATGGCCGGAAACGACGACAAATCCTTCTGGGATCGCGCGCGGCGTCACCTCATCCGCTATGGCGGGACGTTCGCTCCCGTCATCATCGAGCGCGCCTCCGGATCCTTCGTCTATGACGCCGACGGCCGCGCCATCCTGGATTTCACGTCCGGGCAGATGAGCGCCGTGCTTGGTCACGGTCACCCGGAGATCGTCAAGACCATCGGCGAGCATGCCGAGCGGCTCGACCATCTGTTCAGCGGCATGCTGACGCGTCCGGTCGTCGCGCTCGCCGAACAGCTCGCGGAGCTCTTGCCACCGGGGCTCGATCGCGCCTTGCTGCTGAGCACGGGGGCCGAGTCGAACGAGGCGGCCATCAAGATGGCCAAGCTCGCCACCGGCCGCTTCGAGACCGTCGCGTTCGCGCAGTCCTGGCACGGCATGACATCGGGTGCAGCCGGGGCGACCTATTCGGCCGGCCGCAAGGGCTATGGTCCGGCGCCGGTCGGCTCGCTCGCGATCCCAACGCCGAACCCCTATCGGCCCCGCTTCGGCAATGCGGCCGACTGGCGGGCCGAACTGGCCTACGCCTTCGATCTCGTCGACCGCCAATCGACCGGCTCGCTTGCCTGCATGATCGCCGAGCCGATCCTGAGCTCCGGCGGGTTGATCGATCTGCCGGAGGGCTATCTCGCCGCGCTGAAGGAGCTGTGCCGCGCGCGCGGCATGCTGCTGATCGTCGACGAGGCGCAGACCGGGCTCGGGCGAACCGGCGCCATGTTCGCCTTCGAGCGTGACGGCGTCGTGCCCGATATCCTGACCTTGTCGAAGACGCTCGGCGCCGGGCTGCCATTGGCCGCGGTGGTCACGTCAGCGGAAATCGAGGAGCGCTGTCACGAGCGCGGCTTCCTGTTCTACACGACGCATGTATCGGACCCGATGCCGGCCGCGGTCGGGCTGAAGGTCATCGAGATCATCCTTCGCGACCGATTGGCCGAGCGCGCGGGGATCGCAGGCGCGCGGCTGAGGGATGGGCTGCTCGCGCTTCAGAACCGGTTCGAATGTATCGGCGACGTCCGCGGCCGAGGGCTGATGCAGGGCATCGAGATCGTGCGCGACCGCTTCAGCAAGGAGCCCGACGAAGCGCTCGGCACGCTTGTATCGCAGCGCTGCCTGGAGCTCGGACTGAGCACCAACATCGTGCAGTTGCCGGGCATGGGCAGCGTCTTCCGCATTGCTCCGCCGCTGACGATCAGCGACGACGAGATCGATCTCGGCCTCTCGATCCTGAGCGGAGCGTTCGAAAGCGCGTTGCAGCAGATGCGTGACTAGAGCCCCGTTCCGAATGAATCGGAACGGGCTCTAGATTCTTGTTTTGACGCGTTTTCTTCACGCGAACCGGTATCCACTTCGCTCGAAAACGCTCTAAATCAATCCTTGCGGAACACGATCGAGGCCATCCAGCCGGTCATCAGCGCCATGAAAGCGGTGACGAGGCCGTAGACCAGGCCGTTCTGCCGCGCGGTGGTGGCGACGAACTGCTCGAAGCCGACCTTGACGATCTCGAAGGCGGTCTCGGTCTTGGTCACCAGCGCGCCGTCGGAAAACAGCTTGATCTCGACATTGTAGGTGCCGATCGGCACCTCCGCCGGCAGCGGAATGCCGGTGCGGAACAAGGTCGGGGTCAGGAACGTCACCGCCGAGGTGGCTTCGCGGTACAGCCCGTGTTCGGAGCGCAGCCGGACGAAGGCGCTGCGGAACGGATCGTTCGGCACCACGTCGGCAAAGTCGGGCCCGACCCGCTGCATCAGCAGCACGTTGTTGAGCCCGAGCTGCTGCCGCCGCTGCACCTCCGGCGAGGCGATCTGGTCGAACGGACGATTGGAGAACAGCGCGAGATAGCCCGGTACCTGCAGGAACTGCCGCGAGTCGGTGTTGATCCAGATCCCGAATTTGCGCTCCTTGCGCCGCGTCACCATGTCGGCGCGCGGACCGGCCACCGTGACGACGAGATCGTAATTGCCGCGATTGGACGGCGTCTTGTCGTCCTTCTCGACCGAGCCGAACAGCACGAGCTCGCCGCCGGAATAGTTCGGCGTCACGGTGACGCGGTGGTTGGAGACCGACACGATCAGCCGCTCGGCGCGCGCGGGTGTGGCCACCAGGCTGGCGGCGAGGCCGATGATCGCAAGCGCCGCGCGCAGCCTCATGGCGGGGCCCCGCCGGTTTCGCGGATGCTGAACAGGTCCTGCGGCCGGATCACCAGCTCGACCGCAAAGCGGATGCCGACCGCGAGCACGAGCAGGCCGAGCAAGAGCCGCAGATGCTCGCCGCGGATCTTCTGGCCGGCACGGGCGCCGAACTGCGCGCCGGTGACACCGCCGATCATCAGGATCAGCGCCAGCACGGCGTCGACCAGATGGTTGGTCACCGCGTGCAGCATGGTCGCGAACACCATGGTGACGAGGGTGAGCACCATCGAGGTGCCGATCACGGTCGAGGTCGGCACCCGCAGCACATAGATCATCAGCGGCACCAGGATGAAGCCGCCGCCGATGCCCATCACCGCACCGATGAAGCCGATCACGAGCCCGACCACGACGACCGGGATGACCGAGAGGTAGATCTTGGAGCGCTTGAAGCGCAGCTTCAGCGGCAGGCCGTGGATCCAGCCATGGCTGCCGGGCTTGCGCAGCGTGACCGGGCCGCCGCGCCGGGAACGCAGCATCGCGCGCAGGCCTTCCCAGAACATCAGCCCGCCGACCGTGGTCAGCAGGATGACGTAGGACAGCGCGATCATCAGGTCGAGCTGGCCGAGCGAACGCAGGAAGGTGAAGGTCCACACCCCGAGCGCAGTGCCGATCGTGCCGCCGACCAGCAGCACCGCCGCCAGCAGCGGGTCGATCGCGCGCCGGCGCCAATAGGAGATCGCGCCGGAGAATGAGGAGGCCGCGATGTGGCTGGCGACCGAGGCAACCGCGACCGCGGGCGCGATGCCGACGAAGATCAGCAGCGGCGTCATCAGGAAGCCGCCGCCGATCCCGAACATGCCGGAGACGAATCCAACCGCCGCACCCATCGCCAGGATGAGGAAGACATTGACCGGAATGTCGGCGATCGGGAGGTAGAGCTGCACGCGCGTTGCTTCTTGTCGGTTCGCCACATGCTGGGGCGCAAGGCCGCATCACGGCGTGATGTCGTTCTGGTCGGGCATTCTCCGGCTGAACGAATCCGGTCGGCGCGCAAGAAGCAGGCGAACGCGGGTCGATTGCCGCGTTCTTGCATAACCGAAATCGGCGAGGGGAGGGACTAAAGAATCCGCTCTCGATGGCATTTTTCGCCGCACGTGGCCGCCCCGCTGCGGACGTGGTTGATAATTCAGATTAATGACGCCGGTGTCGGCTGGTTTGAGCATGATCTTTTCGGAAAACCGCTCCGCACTTTTCCGGATCATGCTTCAGGGCCGATCGACCGGCCTGGTGATCAGGTTCAGCGCGAGCGCTTCCTTCGGGCTCAGCCAGCGGATATCCGAGGTCTGCGACATCGCTTCCACGATCCCGGACGAGACGCCCATCTTGGTCATGTAGCCCAGCACCATGCCCTGGATGCGTTGCGCCTCGGCGAGGGGATCGTTGACCGGTGCGCTGGTCGTGAAGCGATGCACGCCGAGCCGTGAGCCCGCGATGCCATAGCGGGTCTGGCCGCCGGCATAGACCAGCACACAGGCGCTGGCACAGGCGGCGGCGCGGAGCTTGCCCGAGGCGTCTGATGTGGCGACGGCGGTGACGAGCCCATGGGTGCGGATGACCTCGCCCATGATCGCGGCCTGGTTCAGCGCACCGCCCTGCGACGACAGCAGCACGGCGTCACCAGGGACGAGACGCGCCTCGGTGAGCCGGTCGCGGAACCAGCTCGCGCTGGCCGAGCCGATCGTGCCGCTGATCGCAAGCGCACGCCGGCCGCGGCCCGACCCGTCGATGTCGACGTCGGGAATCACCGCCGAATTCATGCTCGCCGCGATGTAGGTCTCGCGCCAGAAGTCCCACGCGCCGGGCTTCGACAGGTCGCGATAGGCCTGAATGGCGACGCTCGACAACAGCAGCACGAAGATGATGACGGACAAGAGCGAGAACCGGAACGTGCCGGGCGGCGATGCCACGTTCTCTTGTCCTTGCCCTTGCGGGGGCGGAGGCCGAGGAGAAGGCCGAGCCTTGGGAGGAGGCGCGGCAAATGGCGACGGCGTCTGACGCGGCGGCGCGACGCGGGGACCGGTCGGCGACGAACGATGGCCTGTTCCATCATCCTGACGATCGTCGACAGACAAGCCTGACCCTCCGGAGCGCGTGCGCCGTTGGCGCGGGGTTTGCGCCTATCTACACGGCGAAAGGGCGGAGGGATAGGACAGCGGCGCCGTCAAGGCGCCGCAGCAGCTTTCAAATGAGTGCGATTAGTGTGCGGCCAGCGCCGCGGTCCGCTTCGACGGTGGCTTGACGGACTTCGCCGCCGCGGGCTGCACCGGCGCGCCGTCCCAGCCGCCGGCCGGGGCCGGCACGTTGACTGCATCGCTCGGCTGCGGCTCGGGGGTAAAGGTCTGGATCGCAAGCTTCGCTGCGGCCAGCGACTGCGGGTCGAGGCGCTTGGCGATATCGTCGCGCTTGTGGCCGGCGTCGGCGTCGCCCTGTGCAGCCGCGAGGCTGAACCACTTGAACGACTCGGCGAGGTTCTGTTCGACCCCGATGCCGCGGGCATAGAGGATGCCGAGGTTGACCTGGCTGTCGGCGACGCCGCGATCGGCCGCCTTGCGGAACCATTGCGCGGCGCTCTTGTAATCGGCGCCCTTGCCGCCGCCATCGGCGTCGAGCACCGCGAGATTGTGCATCGCCTTGGCATTGCCGCGCTCCGCAGCCTGCACGTAATAGCGCCGTGCGACATCGAAATCGCGCTTCACGCTCAGACCCTTCTCGTAGAACGTGCCGAGCCGGAACATCGCGGGCACCACGCCGGCCTGTGCCGCGCGGCCATACCATTTGGCAGCTTCGTCGACATTGGCGGGCACGCCCTTGCCTTCGGCAAAGCGGACGCCGACCTCATAGGCCGCGGCCGCATCGCCCCTGATCGCGGCCGTGCGCAGCGCCGGACCGCCGATCGCGTCGGGCAGCTTCTCGCCCGCCGGAATTTGGACCATGGCAAGCTTGCCGCCGAGCGGCGGTGCGGTCGGAATCGTGCCGGTGATATCACTGGCGGCGGCGATCGGTGCCGCAGCCGGCTCCGGCGCCGCGACGGGCGCGGGCGCTTGAGGGATCGTCACCTGCGCGCTGTCGAGCGTGTTAGGCGCGGCCGTATTGTTGGACTGGCGGCCGAGCGGCGTCGGCGAGGTCATCGACGGCCCGGGCGTGCCGGACGGCGCAGCCGGCGTTGGGACGACAGAGTTCTCGGCAGGCAGCTGCACGGGCGGCGCGGCCGGCTCGCTGTGCTCGATCGCCGGCGTCTGCGGCGCGGAGCTGGTATCGAGCAGGTTCATCGCCATCTTGGCGGTCGAGAGCAGGATCACGACCACGCTCGCGCCGACCAGCAGCGATCGGATCTTGGAGGTGATGGTCGAAGGCTGGGCCTCCGGCGCGCCAGTCGCCGCCGCACCAGTCGCGGGCACGCCGGCCTTGCCGGCAGCGGCCTTCGCAGCCTTGTCGGCCTTCTCCTTGGCCTTGGCGGCGGCCTTGCTCGCGGCGCGCGCGGCCTTGTCGTTGACGGGCTGTGCGGCGGCGGCCTGCGCGGCGCGGCGCGCGGCGGCGATGAAGCTCGAGGTCGAGACCGGCTCCTTCTTGCCGGCGGGTAGATCGCTGATCGCGCGTTCGGAATCCGCGATCCGCTCCGACGGCGACGACGCGCGGCCCGTAGGGCGCGTGCCCGGCTCGAGCGGATGATCCGGCGGCAGATCCGGCGCGATCGCGGCGCGCGCGGAGGCGGCATGCGGCTCGAGGATCTCGCTGATCGCGCGCGGCGGCAGCGGCGGCGGCGCGGTCTCGACCGGCTGCGCGGCATGGAATTCGCGCGGCGCGGACATGAAGTGCTCCTGCGCCAGCGCAGGATTGGGCAATTCGGGCCTGTACGATTCAGGCCGGTACGATTCAGGCTTATATGATTCAGCCTTGTATGATTCAGGCTGCGCGGTCGGCTGCGGCATCGCCGCGCGCGGCATCTCCATCCGCGGTGCTTCCATCCGCGGTTCGGCATAAGCAGGGGCGGGCGGAGCCGGCGGCGCGGTGCGGACCGCGCGCAGATCGTTCTCGATCATCGCCAGCCGATCGACGACATGGCCGAGCGTGTTGTGAACGGTCTCCAGCGAATCCTGGGTGCGGCGATCGGTCTCCGACTGGCTGAAGCGGATGTCGGACAGTTCGCGCTTCACCAGGTCGACGATGCCGCTGTCCATCATCGGCTGCGGCGAGGAGCTGCTGACGTTGTTGCGGGTGGCGTCGGCGAGCGAGGCGATATGGGCGTGCTGCGCCTCGAGGTGCCGCATGATGTCATGCAGCCCTTCCTCGACCCGGCCGAGGTTGCCGGAGCGCTGGTCGGCGGACTCCAGGCGTTCGAGCAGATACGAGACGCGCTGCTCGAGATGGGTGAACGCCGACGAGCTGTCGTTGCCGACCTGCAGGCGGTCGATCCGCTCCGACAGCGAGCGCAGGGCGCCCTCGATGGCGTCGGTATTGTCGTAGCCAGCGACCGGCCGCTCGCGGGTCTCCAGCGTCGACGCCAATGCGGCGATGCGCTGCTCGATTCCGGCGAAGGCATCGACGTGGGACTCGGCGCGCGACATCTGCGACAGCTGGTCGACCTTCGCGGCCAGCGCATGCACGTCCCCGGAGAGCTGCAGCAGCGCGTCGTTGGAGGCGACGTTGGAGACGATGGCGCGCAGCGCGGCGATCGCGCTCTCGAGCTGATGCACCGTCGACGGATCGTCGTTGGCGCGCAGGATCATGTCGAGCTTGGCGCCGAGATTGCGGATCGCCTCGTCATAGCCGGTGAGCTGCTCGGCGGGCGTCAGCGTGCGCAGCGCCTCGCGGATTTCCGCCAGCGCGCGTTCGATGCCGGTAATCACCTGGACCTGGCCGTTGCTGCTGTCCTGGCGGATCTCGTCGATCCGGTGATGCAGCGAACGGATCTCGTTCTCGATCGATTCGATCGCGCGGCGCGGCATCGCCTCGGTGATCGCCTGGCGGATTTCGGCAAGCTCGCCGCGGAAGGCCGCGATCGATTGCTCGATATGATCGGGCCGCTGCAGCGCCTCGATCTGGCTCGTGATCTTGAGCAGGTGCCGCTCGAGCGAGGAGAAATCGGGCCCGGCCGGCGCAGCCGGCGGCGGCGCATAGGCGGCCATCGGCGGAGCCGCTTGCAGCATCGGCTGAGCGTTGCGCGGCGGCATCTGCCGTTGCGCTGATCCGTCGAGCTCGTTCTGACGTGCGGCGATCTCCGCGATCGCGGAATCGAACGACGCCGGGCTGAGCGGCGGCGAGGGGCGGTAGACCTGGGCTGCGGCGCGCTCGACCGCTTCCGCCTGGCGCAGCCTTTCCTCCAGTTGCCGGTCCTGCATCTGCGGCTCCCGCTGCATCTGCGCTTCACGCATCGGCTGGGGTTGCGGCTCGCGCGTGGGCTGCGGTCGCGAAATCTGCGACAGCCGCGCATCGAGGCGCGAAATCGCGTCGTTCAGCTGCCGTGCGACGGCGGGCTGGCCGCGCGGCACTTCGGCGCGCACGGCTTCGGCGCGCGACATTGGCTTTGCAATCTGTTCGATCTGGCGGGTGATCGCGTCGAGCCGCTGATGGATATCGGCGACCTCGCGGCTTTCCCGGCTCGGCATCGGCTGCCGTTGCTCGGGCGCCGTCCGCCAATCCGGCGGGCTCGGCTCGCCGACGGTGGAATTGAGCCAGTCGTTCAGCGACATGCCGGCGCGGCGCGCAGCCGCCTCGGCCCTGTCGCGGACGGAGGGATCGATGCCGTCAACACTCCACGATACGCGCGAATTCATGATTCCGTCCGGTCCCGACTCCGGCGCTACACCTTGCGCCCGCAGCCTCCCCGCGCATTCCCGTTAAGAGACAATCGAATTCTGCGCTGGTCGTCTGCTTCAGCTGCTGACTTTTTCCCGTCACGGTAAATAACGGGTTAAGGAATGCGGCCGGCGGGCCTTAAAGTTAGGGAATCCGGGAACCTGTTGCGCCGGATCAGGACACGCCTATCGCTTTCCGGCAAAGCGGATTCCGCGTCGCGTGCCGGCATGCGCAAAGCATGACCTGAGATTTGTTTCTAGCCGTTGCCTTCGCGCTTGCCGTCGTCGAGCGACAGCACATTGCCGCGACCGGACATCGCCGAGAGCGCGTCGAGCGCCTCCTCGCACCACTCCACCACCATGTGCTCATGGCGCATCCCGAGGCGCAGACTGAGCATCTTGCCGACATCGGCCGGCGGCGCGGTGCCGTCGGGGAAGCGCTTGTTGAGCAGACGCTCGTAGCGCTCGTAGCGGTCGCGATGATGCTCCAGCCGCGCCATCAGGTCGGTGCGCAGCGGCTCGATGTCGACGCAGTCGAGCGCATAGAGCCGGACCAGCAGGTCGTCCTTGATCGAGGGCGGAACGCTCGGCCGCGCCGCCCAGTGCTTCAACGCCGCGCGGCCCTCGGCCGTCAGCGTATAGACCAGCTTGTTCGGCTTGCCGGATTGCACCACCTCGCGGGCCTGGACGTGGCCCTTGTCGCGCAGGCGAGAGAGCTCGCGGTAGATCTGCTGATGGTCGGCCTTCCAGAAGAAGCCGATCGAGGCGTCGAACGTCTTGGCGAGCTCATAGCCCGTCATCGGACGTTCCGTGAGGCATGCGAGGATTGCGTCACCGAGTGCCAACGCCCACCTCCATCTCAGTTCCCAGGAAGACCATTCTGAAGTTCGCTTGACTTTATGCGTTACTGTGCATATGCGTCAATATGCATATGGTGATCGGCGTGCCGCCTTGTCGCGCGCGGCCGATGTTCAGGCCTCTCAACCCCCTGCCGCAGGAGACGTCCGAATGAGCAAGCCGGGCCTCGACAAGTGGTACGCCTACATGAAGTCCCACGACACCGTCGCTCTGTGGGATCTGCTGCATCCCGACGCGGTGTTCGAAAGCCCGGTCGTGCACACGCCGCAGCGCGGCCGCGACATCGCCTTCAAATACCTCACCAGCGCCGCCAAGGTGCTCGGCGGCCCGACCTTCAAGTATCTCGGCGAGTGGCGTAACGACACCGGCGCGGTGCTCGAGTTCGAGAACGAGATCGAAGGCATCAAGCTCAACGGCGTCGACATCATCACATTCGACGGTGACGGCCGGATCACGCATTTCAAGGTGATGGTGCGTCCGCTCAAGGCGATCAACCTGCTGCATCGGATGATGGGCGAGGAGTTGATGAAGCAGAGCGGCGCAACGTCGCAATCACAGTCTCGCTAGGACCTGCCGCGGACCTTCCGAACCGGATAAGGTCCGTTCCAACAAACCCAAGGACAGGCTGCGCAGCATCGGTCGCGCGTGCGACCGCGAGCCAGCCGGGAGATCAGCATGCCGACCTACAAAGCCCCCGTCGAAGACGTCAGCTTCCTGTTGAACGACGTTTTCCAGATCGACCGCTACGGCAATCTTCCCGGCTTCACCGATGCGTCGGCCGATGTGCGCGAGGCGATCCTCGGCGAAGCCGCCAAGCTCAGCGAAGAGGTGTTGCAGCCGCTCAATCGCACGGGCGATCTCGAAGGCTGCAAGCGTAATGACGACGGCAGCGTCACCACGCCGAAGGGCTTCAAGGAAGCCTTCAGGCAGGTCGCCGAAGGCGGCTGGCTCGGCCTGTCGGCGCCGACTGAATTTGGCGGCCAGGGCCTGCCGGTGACGCTCTCGCAGGCGGTCAACGAATTCCAGATCTCCGCCAACATGGCGTTCTCGATGTATGGCGGGCTGACCATGGGCGCGACCGCCGCGCTCCTGGTGCACGGCACCCCCGAGCAGAAGAAGACCTACGTGCCGAAGATGGTTGCCGGCGAGTGGACCGGCACGATGAACCTGACCGAGCCGCAGTGCGGCACCGATCTCGGTCTGCTCCGCACCAAGGCGGTGCGCCAGGCCGACGGCAGCTTCAAGATCACGGGCACCAAGATCTTCATCTCCGCCGGCGAGCACGACCTCGCCGACAACATCATCCACCTCGTGCTGGCCCGCATCGAAGGCGCGCCGGCCGGCATCAAGGGCGTCTCGCTGTTCGTCGTTCCCAAGGTGCTGGTCAATGCCGACGGCTCGCTCGGCCAGCGCAACGGCGTCACCTGCGGCTCGATCGAGCACAAGATGGGCATCCACGGCAATTCCACCTGTGTGATGAACTACGACAACGCCACCGGCTGGCTGATCGGCGAAGAGAACAAGGGCATGCAGGGCATGTTCGTGATGATGAACGAGGCTCGCCTCGGCGTCGCGGTGCAGGGCCTCGCGCAGTCCGAGGTCGCCTATCAGAACGCGGTCGCCTATGCGCGCGAGCGCCTGCAGGGCCGCGCGCTGACCGGCGTCAAGGCCGCCGACAAGCCGGCCGATCCGATCATCGTGCATCCCGACGTGCGCCGCACGCTGCTCACCATCCGCGCCTTCAACGAGGCGGCGCGCGCCATGGTGGTGTGGACCGCGCTGAAGAGCGACGTTGCGCACCGCTCCAACGACCCGAAGGATCGCCAGGCCGCCGACGACCACATGGGCCTGATGACGCCAGTGCTGAAGGGCGTTCTGACCGACACCGGCTTCGCCAACACGGTCTCGGCGCAGCAGATGTTCGGCGGCCACGGCTATATCGCCGAGCACGGCATGGAGCAGTTCGTGCGCGATGCCCGCATCGCGATGATCTATGAGGGCGCCAACGGCATCCAGGCGCTCGACCTGGTCGGCCGCAAGCTGCCGCGCGACGGCGGCCGTGCCGCGATGGCGTTCTTCGGCGAGGTCACGGCCTTCGCCAAGGAGCATGGCGGCGACGAGGCGATGAAGCCGTTCATCACCCCGCTCTCCACCGCGCTCGGCCATCTGCAGCAGGCTACCGGCTGGCTGATGCAGAACGCGCTGACCAAGCCCGACAATGCCGGCGCCGCCGCGACCGACTTCATGAAATTGTTCGGCCTCGTCGCGCTCGGCTACATGTGGGCGAAGATGGCCAAGGTGGCGCAGGACAAGGCCGCCGCCGGCGCGACGCCCTATCTCAACACCAAGCTCGTGACCGGCCGCTTTTTCATGGAAAGGCTGCTGCCGGAGACCGCCGTGCATCTGGCCCGGATCCAGAGCGGCAGCGCCACCACGATGGAATTGGCCGCGGAAGCGTTCTGAAGCGTTTTCCAGCGAAGTGGATACCGGTTCGCATGAAGAAAACGCGTCAAACAAGAAAGCCTTGAAAATTGCCGCCGCACCCGTGCGGCGGCGCTTCCTTCCGTATATATTATGATCCTCATATCAAGGAGGGCGTCATGCCTGAGGCATACATCTACGATCACGTTCGTACTCCGCGCGGCCGCGGCAAGGCCGATGGCGCGCTCCACGAGGTCACCGCGCTGGCGCTCGCCACGGTGCCGCTGACGTCGCTCAAGGAGCGCAACAATCTGCCCGAGGACTCCGTCGACGACGTCATCCTCGGCGTGGTCGATCCGGTCGGCGAGGCCGGCTCCGACATCGCCCGCTTCGCCGCGCTGAAGGCCGGCCTCGGCGAGAAGGTGCCGGGCGTGCAGATCAGCCGCTTCTGCGCCTCCGGCCTCGATGCCGTGAACTTCGCCGCGGCCCAGATCATGAGCGGCCAGCATGAGCTCGTGATCGGCGGCGGCGCGGAATCGATGAGCCGCGTCGGCATCGGCGCCTCCGGCGGCGCCTGGCCGATGGATCCCTCGATGGCGGTGCCGGCCTATTTCATGCCGCAGGGCATCTCGGCCGATCTGATCGCGACCAAATACGGTTTTTCGCGCGACGACGTCGACGCCTACGCCGTGCAGAGCCAGCAGCGTGCGGCCAAGGCCTGGGACGAAGGTCGCTTCAACAAGTCGGTGGTGCCGGTCAAGGACATCAACGGCCTGACCATCCTCGCCAAGGACGAGCACATGCGCCCGACCACGACGATGCAGTCGCTGGCGCAGCTGCAGCCGTCCTTCGCGGCGATGGCGGCGATGGCCGGCTTCGACGCGGTGGCGATCCAGTCGCATCCCGAGGTCGAGAAGGTCAATTACGTGCATCACGCCGGCAATTCCTCCGGCATCGTCGACGGCGCCGGCGCGGTGCTGCTCGGCAGCAAGGAGGCAGGAGCCAAACACGGGCTGAAGCCGCGTGCCAGGATCCGCGCCTTCGCCAATATCGGCTCGGAGCCGGCGATGATGCTGACCGGCCCGGTCGACGTCACCGAAAAGCTGTTCGAGCGTTCCGGCATGAAGAAGTCGGACATCGACCTGTTCGAGCTCAACGAGGCCTTTGCTTCGGTCGTGCTGCGCTACATCCAGGCCTTCGACATCGACAACGCCAAGATCAACGTCAATGGCGGCGCGATCGCGCTCGGCCATCCGCTCGGCGCGACCGGCGCGATGATCCTCGGCACCGTGCTCGACGAGCTCGAACGCACCAACAAGGAGACGGCGCTGGTGACGCTGTGCATCGGCGGCGGTATGGGCACCGCCACCATCATCGAGCGCGTGTAACGCTGCTGCGTAGGGTGGGTTAGCCGAAGGCGTAACCCACCATGTCACCGCGAGAGAGATGGTGGGTTACGCTTCGCTAACCCACCCTACGAGATCGAGACGCAACCGCCGCGCCTGAGATCGGCCGCCGGCACCGAGGGAGCAAAAGATGGCTTACAAGAATTTCAAGTTCGACGTCGACGCCGACGGCATTGCGCTCGTCACCTGGGACATCCCGGGCCGTTCGATGAACGTGTTCGATGAGGTCTCGACGCAAGAGATCGGCGAGATCATCAAGCAGACGACCAGCGATGCCGCGATCAAGGGCGTCGTGATCACGTCGGCCAAGGAGGCGTTCTGCGCCGGCGCCGACCTTTCGATGCTCGAGGGCATGAACCGCAGCTACGCGCAGCTCTTCAAGGAGAAGGGCGAGGAAGCCGCGAACCAGATGCTGTTCGAGCAGAGCCGCCAGATGTCGCAGTCGTTCCGCGCGATCGAGACCTCGGGCAAGCCGTGGGTCGCCGCGATCAACGGCCTCGCGCTCGGCGGCGGTTTCGAGATCACGCTGGCCTGCCACTACCGCGTCGCGGCCGAGAACCCTAAGACTCGCCTCGGCCTGCCCGAGATCAAGGTCGGCCTGTTCCCGGGCGCCGGCGGCACCCAGCGTGTGCCGCGCCTGGTGTCGCCGCAGGACGCGATGCAATTGCTGCTCAAGGGCGAGGCGGTCAATCTGACCCGCGCCAAGGCGCTCAATCTGATTCACGCCGTCGTGCCCGCGGCCGATCTGATCAAGGCCGCGAAGGACTGGATCAAGGGCGGTGGCAAGGCCGTCGCGCCGTGGGACGAGAAGGGCTTCAAGCTGCCCGGCGGCCCCGTCTTCTCCAAGATGGGCATGCAGATGTTCCCGGCCGGCAACGCGATCTATCGCCGCGAGACCTACGACAATTATCCGGCCGCGCGCGCCATCATGAGCTGCGTCTATGAAGGGCTGCAATTGCCGATCGACGCCGCGCTGCGGGTCGAGTCGCGCTACTTCACGAAGGTCCTGCGCTCGAAGGAAGCCGCCGCGATGATCCGCTCGCTGTTCCTGTCGATGCAGGAGCTCAACAAGGGCGCGCGCCGCCCGGCAGGCGTGCCGCCGACCAAGGTGAAGAAGCTCGCCGTGATCGGCGCCGGCTTCATGGGCGCCAGCGTCGGCTATGTCTCGGCGCAGGCCGGCATCGACGTCGTGCTGGTCGACCGCGACCAGGACAGCGCCGACAAGGGCAAGGGCCACGCCAAGACCGTGGTCGACGGCCTGGTCGCGAAGGGCCGGATGAAGCAGGAGGCGGGCGACGCCATCCTCGCGCGCATCTCGGCCACGGCGGACTACAACGTGATCTCGGACTGCGACCTCGTCATCGAGGCCGTGTTCGAGGACCGCAAGGTCAAGGCCGACACCTATGCCAAGGCGCAGCCGCTGCTGAAGCCGGGCGCGATCTTCGCCTCCAACACCTCGACCCTGCCGATCAATTCGCTGGCCGAGGAGTTCAAGGACCAGGGCAAGTTCATCGGCATCCACTTCTTCTCGCCGGTCGAGAAGATGATGCTGGTCGAAATCATCCTGGGCAAGAACACCGGCGACGTCGCGCTGGCGACCGCGCTCGACTATGTCCGCGCGATCGGCAAGACGCCGATTGTGGTGAACGATTCCCGTGGCTTCTTCGCCAATCGCTGCGTGATGCGCTACATCTCCGAGGGCAATGAGATGTTGCTCGAAGGCGTGCCGCCGGCGATGATCGAGAACACCGCCAAGATGGCCGGCATGCCGGTCGGGCCGCTGTCGCTGCAGGACGAGGTCGCGCTCGATCTCGGCCTCAAGATCACCAAGGCGACCGAGGCCGATCTTGGCCCCAACGCGATCGACCAGGCGCAGAAGAAGCTGATGGTCGAGATGGTCGAGAAGCAGGGCCGCTTCGGCCGCAAGAACGGCAAGGGCTTCTACGACTATCCGGAGAAGGGCAAGGGTCAGAAGAGCCTGTGGCCGGGACTGGCCGATTTGCAGCCGAAGCAGCTCGATCCCGACACGCTCAGCGTCGAGGAATTGAAGCAGCGCTTCCTGGTGGTGCAGGCGGTGGAAGCCGCGCGCACCGTCGAGGATCACGTCATCACCGACGTGCGCGAGGCGGATGTCGGCTCGATCCTCGGCTTCGGCTTCGCGCCGTTCACCGGCGGTGCGCTGTCCTACATCGACTTCATGGGTACCAAGAATTTCGTTGTGCTCTGCCACGCCTTCGAGAAGAAATACGGTTCGCGCTTCACGCCGCCGAAGCTGCTCGAGGAGATGGCGGCCAAGGGCGAGACCTTCTACGGCCGTTTCCCGCCGAAGAAGCAGGCGGCGTAGGCGTCGTTACGTTCTGAGCCAGTTCGCACAGGATCAAGCCGGTCATTGATCCGACTTGATCCTGTTGCGTGACGGTCGCGCAGGTCAAAGTCCCGCCACGCTTGCTCCCCACTGGCACCATGCTGCTGGCATCACTCTTGCTGGTCGATCGCCAAGACGATCACCAAAGATGACGATCAGGGTTGGGGTGTCCTGCAATGCATTCTATGCTCAAGGAAGGTGCCGCTGAGGCCGCGGGCAAGCATTCCGTCTTGCTCTCACCGCCGCGACGAGGCAATCCGCTGCGCTTGCGGGGCAAAGGTCCTTCCTGGTTCGGCCTGGTGCTATTCTTTCTGGCCGTGGACCTTGTGCTCGCGGCGGCCGCGTGGAATGCCGTCGACTTCTTCCGCCATTGAGCCGTCATGGCCCGGCGAGAGCACAGCGCCGGTGAGATAGGCGATCTGGTTGAATACGAGGCAGGCGACGACGATCGGAGCGCCGGTGGCAAAGGCATAGCCGTCGGATTGGAGCACGATTGCCGCGAGCACCGCGACCAGCGGCGACACCAGCATCAAGGTCCAAACCCGAAAGTACAAACTGGTTGCCAGCCCGACGAGCGTACTGGTCAACAAAACCGTAAAGGCGATCGTCACATTTTTGGACCAGTTGGAGCGGAGGGCGCGCCGCAGGTCATAGTCGGTCAGTCGGATCGCTCGAACAAGGACAAGAACGCCCTCAGCCGGAAGTACACCGACTTAGTCTTAATCGGTACAATGTGGATCAAATCTGATTTGTTCCAGCGCGTGCCGAAAGTTTGCACCGCTCATTTCTCCCGTGGTGCGCTGGTTGAAGTTGGTGAAGCGCAGCACCGCTGATGCGCCCAGCTTGAGCTGATCGGTATCTTGCGGCGCAACATGCGCGATCGACGCGGTGAGCTGGCCGCGTTCGTCGAGCAGCCGCGCCGAATCTCGATGCAGCGCGGTGATGCTTGCCGCGACCTCTTAGGTCGCGCGTAGAAAAAAGGGCCGGATCCTTGATCCGGCCCTTTCACGTCTGATGAAACTGGCGCGAAATCTCAGGCAGCCTTCAGCAGGCCTTCCTTCTTCAGTGCTTCCTGTACCTTCGGGCGCGCGGCGACGCGGGCCTTGTAGGCCATCACATTCGGCAGGCCGGAGAGATCGAAGCCCAGCCGGTCGGTGGCCCACATGATCATGGTGAAGAGATAGCCGTCGGCGACCGTGAACTGGTTGCCCATCAGGTATTCGCGCCCGGCGAGCTGGCTCTCGACATACTTGAATTTGCCCATGGCGCGGTCCTTGAAGAACGCCTTGGCGTCGTCGGCGAGCGCGGGCGAGAACATCGGGCCGAGATTCTTGTGCAGCTCGGTCGTGATGTAGTTCAGCCATTCGAGCAGCTTGTAGCGCTCGTTGGAGTCCCGCGCCGGTGCCAGCTTCCTGTCGGCGACCTTGTCGGCGATCATCTGGATGATGATCGGCCCTTCGGTGACCATCTCGCCGGTATCCAGCGCCAGCGCGGGCACCTGGCCCTTGGGGTTCACTTGCAGGAAATCGTCGCCGTTTTCGAGCTTCTTGGCGCGCAGATCGACCTTGACCAGGTCGTAGGGCAGGCCGGCCTCGAGCAGGGCGATGTGGGGGGAGAGGGAGCAGGCACCGGGGGAGTAATAAAGCTTCATGGGGGTATTCCTTCCCTTGTTCTTGGCGTCCGGAGAGGGATTGCCTACATGCACCTGCATGAAATAGTCAAGATTGATGCAGATGCATTCAGTGCGGTACACTCGGTTCCGGGACCATATGGGCTAGACGATGAAACGCAAGCTATCGAGCGAGGCGACGGCCGCCTGGATCCGCCTGATGCGGGTGCCGAGCCGGGTGCTGGACTGCGTCGAGCAGGATTTGAAGAAGGCCGGCTTTCCGCCGCTCGCCTGGTATGACGCCTTGCTCGAGCTGTCGCGCGCGCCGTCGGGCGAGCTGCGCCCGGTCGAGCTCGAGCGGCAGATGCTGATCCCGCAATATTCGACCTCGCGGCTGATCGACAAGCTGGTCGACGAAGGGCTAGCGGCCCGCCGCGAATGCAAGATCGACAAGCGCGGCCAGTTCGTCGAGATCACCGAGGCCGGTCGCGAGCTCCAGAAGAAGATGTGGAGCGCCTATTCCTCGGCGATCGACAAGCATGTCGGCTCGAAATTGTCCGATGCCGACGCGGCCAGGCTGTGCGGTCTGCTCGACCGTCTGGGCTGCTCCTGCGGTGACGCCAAAGGTGACACCAAGGTCGATGCAAAGAGCGATACCAAGGCCGCGCCGGCGCGAGACGGCGTACCTGCCCGATGATATTCCTGACCCCATCATCCGCGGCCGTTGTGGCCCACGGATGTCCCTGCCACCGCGCGCCTTCGATCGAAGCGCCCTTGAGTTGGATTTTCTATGGCGCGTGACCAGATCGACATGACGCCGCTGCAGTCGCGCGACGAACTCGTGGCGTGGATTGAAGCCGGCGTGAAGCCCGAGTCCGAATTCCGGATCGGTACCGAGCACGAGAAGACCCCGTTCACGCTTGAGGGCCATCACCCCGTGCCCTATGAAGGCGCGAAGGGCATCGGCGCGCTGCTCGAGGGCATGAAGCTCTTGCTCGGCTGGGAGCCGATCATGGAGCGCGGCAACATCATCGGGCTCTATGACGTCACCGGCGGCGGCGCGATTTCGCTCGAGCCGGGCGGGCAGTTCGAATTGTCGGGCGCGCCGGTCGAGACCGTGCATCAGACCCAGTCGGAGCTGATGGCGCATCTGGCGCAGGTGCGGGAGATAGCGACCCCGCTCGGCATCGGCTTCCTCGGCCTCGGCATGACGCCGTCCTGGTCGCGGGCGCAGATCCCGGCGATGCCGAAGGGCCGCTACAAGATCATGAGAAATTACATGCCGAAGGTCGGCAAATACGGCCTCGACATGATGTTCCGGACCTGCACGGTGCAGACCAATCTCGACTTCTCCTCCGAAGCCGACATGGTGAAGAAGCTGCGGGTGTCGCTGGCGCTGCAGCCGATCGCGACCGCCTTGTTCGCCAACTCGCCCTTCACCGAAGGCAAGCCCAACGGTTTTCTGTCGTTCCGCTCCGAGATCTGGCGCGACACCGACAATGCGCGCTCTGGCATGATTCCGTTCGCCTTCGAGGACGGCATGGGCTTCGAGCGCTACGTCGATTACGCGCTCGACGTTCCGATGTATTTCGTCAAGCGCGGCGAGGAATATATCGACGTCTCCGGCTCATCGTTCCGCGATTTCTTCGCCGGCAAGAATGCCGCCATCCCCGGCGAGCGTCCGACCCTGTCGGACTGGGCCAATCACCTGTCGACGATCTTCCCCGAGGTGCGGCTGAAGCGTTACCTTGAAATGCGCGGCGCCGACGGCGTGCCGTGGGGCCGGCTGCCGGCGCTGCCGGCGTTCTGGGTCGGGCTGCTCTACGACAATGACAGCCTCGATGCCGCCTGGGACATCGTCCGGCATTGGACCGCGCCGGAGCGGCAGGCGCTGCGCGACGACGTGCCGCGTTTCGGCTTCAAGGCGCGGATCAAGGACCGCTATCTGTTCGAGATCGCCAAGGAGTGCCTGATCCTGTCGCATGCCGGATTGCGGCGGCGCGGCCGGATCGATCATCTCGGACGCGACGAGAGCCGCTTCCTCGAACCGCTCGAGCGCATCATCGAGACCGGCCGTTCGCCGGCGGAGGAGATGCTCGAGAAGTTCAACGGTCCGTGGAAGGGCTCGGTGGAACCGGCCTATCAGGAGTACGCGTTCTAGTCCCCGCTCAGCCTGAATTCGGGTCCGGAACGCGCGCGGACGGCGGTGGTGTCGCACCCGCCGTTCATCAGCCGTACAGGTTCATGGCGTTCAAATGACGCCCCGTGGAGTGCGCGGGGCTGTGCGAATTTGGAAGCAATGTCATGGGGATAGGTCGCCTCTTTAGGGCGTGGATGGTGGTGTTTGCGGTTTTTGCGGCCGCTTTCGTCGCACGCCCGGCATTGGCGCAGACCAATTTCGACCGTCCCGGCGGCGACTACCTGAATGCGCCGGTGACATCAGGCGATCCCGCCGATTGCGCGCTCACCTGCGAGCGCGACCGCCGCTGCCGCGCCTGGAGCTTCAACTATCCGACCGACGCCAATAATGGCGCGGTGTGCTGGCTGAAGAACAGCGTGCCGGCGCGGGTGCAGGACGTCTGCTGCGTCTCCGGGGTGCGTGGCGCGGGCGTGGTCGAACCGCGCAACGGCGCCATCGAAACCTCGATCGACCGCCTCGGCGGCGACTACAAGAATTTCGAGCTGAAGAGCAGCGACGGCGACGAGGCCTGCCAGGCCGCCTGCACCGCCGACAACAAGTGCCGCGCCTGGACCTACGCCCGGCCCGGCTATGCCGGCCGCGACGCGCATTGCTTCCTGAAGAAGGAGATCAAGCCGCCGCGCCGCAAGGCGGGGTTCACGTCGGGCGTGGTGCGGTAGCGCCACCGCGCATCGTCGGTGCGTGACCTGATCCGGGAAAAGGGGCGACGCCCTGGCAGGCGCTCGGGCTCCCGGATGCGTCGCTGGGTGTTGACCGGCCTCTGGACGCGATGATCGCCCATCCGATCCGCATCAACCGGCCGCTCTCAGGTTACCCCGGCCGCGCGCTGAATTGGCATGGCCAACGCGGCCTCCGGAAAGCGAAGGCAAGCGGTCGTTCCCTGTCCACGGTTCGACGCAATGACGAGCTCACCGCCATGTGAGGCCATGATCTCCTGCACGATCGACAGGCCGAGGCCGGCGCTGTTCCTGGCCGTGCCGCCGGTCTGGAATGGCTCGATCAGCTTGCGCTCCGAGCCCGGAGCGAGTCCGGCGCCGTCGTCGCTGATCGATACGCGGCCGCGGCTGAGGCTGGCCCTGATGCATCGGGCGCCCCGGGCGTGAATCAGTGCGTTGCCGACCAGGTTGGCCAGCGCGCTCCTGATAGCAGCTTCGACGCCCTGTACCGTGGTGGCCGGTTCGTCGCTGTGTTCCAGCGAGAGTTCGATCCCGGCGTCCAAAGCCGACGGGCTGAAATCTGCCAGCACGTCGCGCGTCACGGTCGCAAGGTCGATCGGCCGCTTTTCGAGCGTCCCGTTTTGCAGCCGCGCCAGGTCCAGCATGGCCGAAACAAGCGAGGTCAGCCGGCGGACATCGTGAATCAGCTCCACCCGCAAGGCGGGATCGGTCACGTCCTCGACCCTGGCGCGCAACAACGTCAGGGGGGTGCGGAGTTGATGGGCGGCATTGCCAAGGAACCGGCGCTGCATCCGGATATAGGCGTGGATCTCATCAAACGCGCGGTTCAGCGCTGTGGCCAGCGGCTTCAGTTCTGCGGGGACCCGATCGAGCGAAATCGATCCCTGCGGCGCGGCCGGATCGATCGCGAGCGCAAGCTTCGTCACCCGTTCGATGCTGCGCGCCACGAAGCGCGCGGCGAGGAACACGCCGATCGCCACGATCAATACGTACCCCGCCGCGTAGAGGGAAATCTCCAACAGATTTTTCAGGATGAACCACATCGCGATCTGGTCAGGACGGACGTGGGCGTTTCCGATCATCATCACGAGTTCGGGGACGTGGCCGGTGTGCATGACGACCATGCAGAACGAACTTTTCTTGTCGAGCGACTTGAGCATGGAAAGACCGCTCGGTCCGATAAAGGGCAGCGAAACCGGAAGCGGCGGCCTGCGTTCACGTCCGAACTCGCTTGTCATATCGCCGTAAGCCACGACGTACCACAGATCCGGACTTTGGGATTTCAGCTCTTCCAATCGGGCGGTGGGGCGGACTGTGACCCCGTCGCCGGGGTTGACCTCGGTGGCGCGACCAAGAACGTAGGCGGCCGCAAAGCAGCCGCTGCGTTCGGGCTCCTTCGCGACGAACAGCCAGAAGACGAGGCCGAGCGCGGCGAAGAAAATCACGGCGGCGGCCATCCCGAGCGAGAGCGTCAATGTCCGTGCGATCGACGTCATCGGATATTTGCCATCCTGAGAATGTAGCCGATGCCGCGCATGCTGCGGATCTCGACGTTGCTGCCAAGTTCGGACAGCCTCTTGCGAAGCCGAGACACCTGCGACTCGAGCGTGTTGGATTCGATCTCGTCGTCGAATCCGTAGATGGCCTCGATCAGTGCCTCGCGGGCGATGACGCGGTCGCGTCGCATCAAGAGCGCCTCGAGGATCAAGGCCTCGCGGCGCCGGAGCAGGACCGTGTGACCGGCGACGGTCGCCTCGTTGGTGCCGATCTTCAGTTCGACATTGCCGAACGAGAGCATTGACGACACGGATACGCGGGGCCGCCGCAGCACGGCCCGTGCTCTCGCGATGAACTCCTGCGGCTCGAAGGGCTTGCCCAGATAGTCGTCGGCGCCGCCGTTCAGCCCGTCGATCACGTCTTCCTTGGCGTCCTTGGCGGTCAGCATGATGATGGCCGGCCTGTCCGGCTGTCGGCTCAGCGTCGTGACGATATTGAGCGCATCGCCATCGGGCAGCATTCGGTCGACGATCGCCAGATCGTAGTTGAAACTGCTGAGCGCATGTCTCGCATCCGTAACGGATTCGACGATGTCGATAACGCCGCCGAGCTGTCCGAGCAGCCGGTCGAGATAGGCGGCGATTTGCGGTTCGTCTTCGATCACGAGAAAGCGCACAGACCTTCCCTCGCATGGTCGGCCGATGATCTTGCAGACGATTGTGTCGGCATCGCGCCAGCGATGGTTCAGCGCTCACAGCACCTATCGACAGTCCGCTTTGACGAGACAAGCCACGAATCTTTCGCGTCTTGCGCGCGCTCGCGGCGCGGCAATCTTCGGGCAATGTTCACAGGCCACCTACCCGCGACCATGCAGCAACCCTTCCCACAAGGCCCAGGTCAGAGGTTTTGAGCATTCCGCCATGCGAGAGTTCTCCCGTTCTTGCGCGGCGAAGGCCGCGCGTCGTGCCGTCGTTGCTGCTCTTCCTGCCGCATTCGGCGTTGTCGCGGCCTTTCCCGGTCAGGCTGCCGCGCAAACCGCGTTCACGTTGCCGGCTCCGCCTTTTTCAGTCCCTTTCCTGCCCTCGGTCTCGGGCAACTGGACTGTGATGATTGGCGCGAGCGGGGCGTCCAGACCGGACTTCGAGGGTACAAACCACAGCAAGTTCGCCCCGGTCCCGATTTTCGCGATCCGTCGCCCCGGCACCGTCGACCAGTTTCGCAGCCCGCGCGACAACGCGAGCATCGCGATCGTCGACTTCGGTGATTTTCGGGCCGGCCCCGTCGGCAAGTTCGTGACGTCGCGAAGAGCGAGCAGGTATTCCGAGCTCAACGGTCTTGCTGACGTCAGCGCGGCCTTCGAGCTCGGCGGATTCGTCGAATACTTTCCGGTCGACTGGTTTCGTGTGCGCAACGAGACGCGCCAGGGCCTTGGCGGGCACCACGGCATCGTTTCCGACTTCTCGGCGGACTTCATCGTGCCGGTGTTTGGTGGCTTCACCGTTTCCGCCGGACCGCGCTTCACGGTGGAGACTGCGAAGGCGGTCTCGCCCTATTTCAGCATCGATACCGTGCATGCGATGGCGACCGGGCTGCCGGTCTTTGACGCCAAAGGCGGGGCGCATTCGGCCGGCGTCGGCGCGCAGCTGTCGTATCGGATCAATCCGAAGTGGGAAGTTCATTCCTATGTCGAATATGATCGACTGCTCGGCGACGCCGCGAAGAGCCCGATCGTGACGGTCCGCGGCTCGGCAAATCAGACCACGTTCGGCGTCGGCGCCTCCTATTCATTCGACGTCAAGGTTCAATGAGAGCCCATGCGCCGCAGCGGTCGATGTGCGAGCTTCGTGGCGGTCGTTCTTGTCGCCGCAAATGTGGCCGGGTGCGCGACGTTTGCGACCAGCGAAAGCAAGCTGCAGGCGGTCAAGACCGTCGGCATCATTTCGGCGGTCGGCGATCAAGTGACCGTCGCCAAGGGAGGGCTCACGGGCCTGGACAATGGTAGCAAAAGCTTCCCTATCGAGCCGTGGGGACTTGATGATCTGATCGTCCAGCAGGCGACGGCGGCGCTGGGCGGCCGCTTTCAGGTGCAGCCGGTCACCTACAGCCGTTCCGCCTTTGCCGCGATCAAGGATTCCGTGTTCACGCCCGCCAACCTTGTTCGCGGCGATCCGTTCAAGCAGCTGGTTCGAACCGAAGTGTCTCCGCAAGGGCTCGATGCGTATATCGTCATCACCAAGGCGCAGGCGGTCTACGGTGGCGGCCACCGAAAGGTCGAAGGCGTCGGCTTCATCACTTACCGCACGGTGACGGAATCCTACAGCCAGATCTATGCGCTCTACGAAATCAGAGTGATCGACGGCAAGACGTTTGACGTCATCGACAAGAAGGCGGCCCAGCCGCTGGGCAATGCCGGGAATGTCCCGCTCGCCGGTCCGAGCCGGCCGGTCGACGGGAATTTTCCGATCAGCTCGGGCGATGGCAACGATGAGGGCCTGCACCGGGCGATTGTCGACCTCATTACGCGTAGCCTGCCGACGACGTTGGGCGACATGCATCTCGCGGCTGTCCGCTGATACCAATCAACAAGCTGGGAGAACTCCTTTGGAGACGTCGATGTTTGACCGGTACTGGTTCCTGCTGTCCATCTTGCTTGGCGTTGCCGTGATTTTCCTGGTGAGTCTGAGCTTGATCATCTACGCCTAGATCAGGCACGCAGCATCGCAAGGCGGGGTTCACGTCAGGCGTGGTGCGTTAGGGCCGCACATACATCGTCGTCCCTGCGAAAGCAGGGACCCATACTCCGCGGCGGACGTGGCGAATGGGACTTGTCATTTCAGGACCGCCCAACAACCTCCATCTGTGGTTATGAGTCCCTGCTCCCGTGCGCAATTGCGCACTAGGCAGGGACGACAGGCTACTCCGGCGCCAGCACCGTGACCTCCGGCCACAACGCCTTCCACCGCGCGGCCTTGTTCGCATAATTCGCCGCGGAAAAATTCGCGGTGAGGTTCGGCCGCACGATCATGCCGGCGACATCGTCGAAACCGTTCGGCGCATAGACGTCGTAAACATCGGTGCTGCGGCGGATACCGATCTGCGTGGTCGCGGTGAGGAAGCGATCGATGCCGTCGGTTGAGCGCGACAGCGCGGGGTAGGGCAGGCCGTGCTTGTCGGGATACCAGAGATGGACGCGGGCCTGGTTGCGCGCCTCGATCGCGACACCGAGATGACCAAGCCGCGCCTTGAGGTCGCGGATGACGACGTCTTCGGCATCCCACGACGTATCCGGATCGAAATAGAAGATGTCGTAGTCGCTGATGCCGTGATCGATCGGCCGGCTGGTCAGCGCATTCCACACGGTCTGCACCAGGCAGCCGGACACCAGCCAGGCGTCGGGCAGGGCAACGCGGTGCAGCTCGTCGGTTATCGCTTGATTGACCGGGTTGCGCAGCACAGCAGTGAGGAATTGGTCTTGCGTCACGATGGAACGGTCGCGTCGTAATCCCTGGCCGCTTTCTTCGATGCCAGCGTGCGCCAGTGCCGGCGCAGCAGCGGCTCGACGGTCGTGCGCTTGGCCTTCGACAGGCGGATCAGCACGATCGGATAGTCGTGGTAGTGATCAGTGAAGTAGAACGCCGTCGGCTGGCTCTCGACCAGCATGTCGTGCTCATCGGGCGGCACGCCGGGCATCACCAGGCTGTCGCCGTCTTCCTTGAGCCGCACCAGCATCTTCTTGCGCACCTTCAGCGCCGGCGTGCCGTAGGAAGAGCCGTCCTCGACCTCCGGCCACGCCAGTGCAATGCGCCTGATGTCGTCGAAGGTCACGGCAATCATCCCATAAAGAATGTAGCCCGGATGGAGCGAAGCGAAATCCGGGACATCTTGCCGAGCGAGAGATCCCGGATTGCGCTGCGCTCCATCCGGGCTACGGGTCCGTTAGAGCTTACTGCACCGAGGTGAAGAAGCGTGCGAGGCGGAAGCCGGAGAGCCAGGTCCAGACCGGTTGGCTGCGGATGCCCATGTCCCAGGAGCCGACCACCGCATCGGCGCGGCCGATCAGATTGTCGATCGGCAACAGGCCGACGCCGCCATCGCGCACCGGCACGCGGCTGTCGGCGGAATTGTCCCTGTTGTCGCCGAGCACGAACAGATTGCCTGCAGGCACCGTCACCTCGGCCGTGTTGTCCAGCCTGCCATTGTCGCGGATCTTGAAGATCGCGTGGCTGACGCCGTTCGGCAGCGTCTCGATATAACGATAGGCGTCCTCGCCGCCGCCGCGATCGTCCTCGGCAAAGCCGGTGCCGTCGGGCTTCAGCGCCGCCGGATGATCGTTGATGAAGAGCTGGCCCTGCCGCATCTGGATGCGATCGCCGGGCAGCCCGACCACGCGCTTGACCCAGGCCTGCGAGCGGTCGCCCGGCCAGCGGAATACGACGACGTCGCCGCGCTTCGGCGTCTCGCCGAACACGCGGCCGGTCTCCGGCAGCGTGATCTGGATCGGCAGCGACGCCGCACCATAGCCATAGGGGAATTTCGAGGCGACCAGCGCGTCGCCGATCAGCAGCGTCGGTTCCATCGAGCCCGATGGCACGTAGAACGGCTCGGCGATCGCGCCCTTGGCGAGGAACACGACGGCCACGATCGCCGCCAGTTGCACGGCCTGCCCGCGCCAGCTGGTCGGCTTGGCCGCCACGACTTCGTTTCCGCTGCTCACTAGCCCGTTCCTCCGACCGTAATCCGTTCCATCCTGAGCGTCGGCTGGCCGACGCCTACCGGCACGCCCTGGCCGTTCTTGCCGCAGGTGCCGATTCCCGTGTCCAGCGCAAGATCGTTGCCGATCATGGTGATCCTGTGGAGATCGGTCGGTCCATTGCCGATCAGCATGGCGCCCTTCAGCGGCGCGCCGAGCTTGCCGTTCTCGATCTTGTAGGCCTCGGTGCACTGGAACACGTACTTGCCCGAAGTGATGTCGACCTGGCCGCCGCCGAAATTGGCGGCATACATGCCGTTCTTCACCGAGGCGATGATCTCGGCCGGGTCGCGGTCGCCCGACAGCATGTAGGTGTTGGTCATGCGCGGCATCGGCACATGGGCATAGCTCTGCCGGCGGCCGTTGCCGGTCGGCTTCATGCCCATCAGGCGGGCATTCTGGCGATCCTGCATGTAGCCGACCAAAACGCCGTCCTCGATCAGCACGGTACGGTTGGTCGGGGTGCCCTCGTCGTCGATCGACAGCGAGCCACGGCGCGACACCATGGTGCCGTCGTCGACCACTGTAACGCCCTTGGCCGCGACCTGCTGGCCCATCAGGCCGGCGAAAGCGGAGGTCTGCTTGCGGTTGAAGTCGCCCTCGAGCCCGTGACCGACGGCTTCATGCAGCATCACGCCGGGCCAGCCGGCGCCGAGCACGACGTCCATCTCGCCGGCGGGCGCGGGCACCGATTCGAGATTGACCAGCGCCTCGCGCAGCGCGCCGTCGGCGGCATCGCGCCAGGCCTTGGTCTCGATGAAGCGCGCGTAGCCCTCGCGGCCGCCATAGCCCTTGCTGCCGCTCTCCTGCCGGTCGCCCTGGCCGGCGACCACGGAAATGTTGACGCGCACCAGCGGACGGATGTCGCGATAGCTCTCGCCGTCGGGCCGCAGGATTTCCACCACCTGCCAGGTCGCGGTGAGGCTGGCCGAGACCTGCCGCACCCGCGGGTCCTTGTCCCTGACATAGGCGTCGATCTCGCCGAGCAGCTTGACCTTGGCCTCAAACGCCGGGCCATCCAGCGGGTTCTCGTCGCCATAGAGCCTGACATTGGTGTGGGCCGGCGCCGCGGCGAAAGTCCCGGCATAGCCGCCGCGCACCGCCGCCACCGCGTCCGCTGCGCGAATCAGCGCCGGGATCGAGACGTCGGAGGAATGCGCATAGCCGACCGCGTCGTCCTTGACGGCACGCAGGCCGAAGCCCTGCGAGGTGTCGTAGGTAGCCTGTTTCAGTCGGCCGTTGTCGAACACCAGAGCCTCGGTCTGCCCGAACTCCAGGAACAGCTCGCCGTCGTCGGCGCCTTCGAGTCCGCGGGACACCTCGCGGCGGACGGCATCGCGGTCCAGATTGGCGCGGTCGAGCAGGGAGGTGGTGGCAGGATTGGTCATGGTCACTCCGACGCAGTGCGATTCCTTAGGCGTTCCTTGTCATCCTTGCCTGAAGCGCAGCTGATTGCCAGTGCGGAACCCGCAGCAGGACTTTCGGGCGATTGAAGCAGAGACGAGCGGAAAACTCACCTTACAACCCGGAAACCTGTGCCGGTCCCGGTTCAGGCCTGGACGGCGATCGGCAAAGATAGTGTTTGGGGCGGCAAACCGGGAGTGCCCGCGGCTATGCGGTCGATCACGGCAGCCCCACGCGATTGTCACCTTGTCGTCATCACCCCGCGCCGATCCGCCTTCCGCGGCTGGCTTTCCGGCTCGTCGGCATCGCTCGATTGCGGTGCCGGCTTCGGCTGCGCGCCACCGGCGGCGCCCTGCGCCGAGGTCGGGAAACCATGCTCCTGCGCCCACCGGTACAGTTCATCGAACACCGGTTTGAGCGCCTTGGCTGACGGCGTCATCTCGTACTCAACCCGCGGCGGCACCTCGGGATAAACCGTGCGCTTGACCAGGCCGTTGGCCTCGAGATCGCGCAGCTGGGTGGTCAGCATGTGCTGGGTCACGCCGGGGATCGCCTGCCGCAATTCGCCGAACCGGCGCTTGCGCTCGACCAGTTGCCAGAGGATGTCGCCCTTCCATTTCCCGGCCAGCACCGACAGCGCCCGATGAAATTGCGCCGACAGGTCGCCATTGCACGGCTCGGACGCCGCCGGAGGCTCGGCGGGCTCAATAGTCAGTTTTTTCATACTACCTCACAAAAAGCATCCTACTTGTCCTTTTCATCTTACTCCCGAATTTAGTGCATCGAAAGCCGTGGGTCGGTCGCCGAATGGGCGGCAGGGCCGCGCGGTCCGGTCGATTCGAACCTTGGTTCGAGTACTTGGGGAGTCACCAATGTCAGTTGCCGTTGTCGCCGCGCCGTCGCGCTGGAAATCCGTCACCCTCTGGGTCGTGAGGGGCCTGCTCGCGCTGGCCTTTGCCGCCGCGGGCGCCGCCAAGCTCTATGGCGTGCCGATGCTGGTCGCGGAATTCGAGCATATCGGGCTCGGCCAGTGGTTCCGCTATTTCACCGGATCGCTCGAGCTGCTCGGTGCGGTCTTGATCCTGGTGCCCCCGGTCGCGGCCTTCGGCGGCCTGCTGCTGACCTGCATCATGATCGGCGCCACCATCACGCATCTGTTCCTGATCGGTGGCTCGCCGGTGCCCGCCCTGGTGCTGCTGACGTTGAGCGCGATCGTCGCCTACGCCAAGCGCAGCCAGTTCGCCCTGGTCCCGAGCGCACCGTGAGGTGGGTGCGATGCGAGTCTCTCGCCGCATCCTGACGCTGGCCGCGGGGGTCGTACTGGCCTTCGCGGTGCCGTTCGCCGTGACATTGCTGCTCACCGGTTCGGTCGCGGCGGTCTCCAAACCCGAGCACAAAACGCTTGAGGCGAAGAAGCCCGAGCCGCGCGTGCACCATGTGGTGCTGCCGATCAACAGCGACGACCCGACCACGATGCGGGCCCTGATCTCGACCGCGCTCAACCTCCCGAAATATTATCGGGAGCGCAACGAGCCGTTCGAGATCGAGGTCGTTGCCTACAATGCCGGCGTCCACATGCTGCGCGCCGATACCTCGCCGGTGAAGGATTTGTTGCGGGTGGTGCGGGGGCTCACGCCGGACATCCGCTTCGTGGTCTGTGAAGCCACCAAGCTCGGCATGGAACGCGCCGAGGGACATCCGCTGGTCCTGCTCGACAATGTCGATCTGGTGCCGAACGGGCCCGGACGCATCATCGAATTGCAAGAAGCCGGCTGGTCCTACATCCGGTCCTGAGCGAACAAGCCCGAGCGGAGAACTCCAACATGACGTCAGTTCGCGTGCCCACCCGCCGCGCCTTCGTCGCCGGCATGATCGGCGCCGGCGCCGCGCTCGCGATGCCGGCAGCACGGACGCGCGCCGCGTCTGGACCGCCGCCATTCGGCACCATCCGGCATCAGTTCACGCTGGTTCAAGGCGCGCGCCCGGTGCCGCCGGTGGCGATACCGGCGCTGGCCGGCGGCGCGATCGACCTCACTGCATTCAAAGGCAGGCTGGTGCTGGTGAACTTCTGGGCCACCTGGTGCGCCGCGTGCCGGACCGAGCTGCCGATGCTGGATCGCCTCGCCGCCAGCGGCCGCAGCGATCTCGCGGTCGTCGCTGTCAGCACCGATCGCAACCGCGCGCTGGTCGCGCCCTACGTCAGGCAGCTCAAGCTTCGTCACCTCACGATCGGCTTCGATCCCGGCGGCCTCGTCTCGCGCGTCGACGCCGCCCAGCTCGACACGCCGTTCGCGCTCTACGGCATGCCGATCTCATTCCTGATCGGCATCACCGGACAGGTCGAAGGCTACATGACGGGCGAGGCGGACTGGCTGTCCGCGGAGGCGAGCGGGTTGTTCGACTATTATGCGGGCGGTGGGCGGTGAGATGGCGTAGCCCGGATGAAGCGCAGCGAAACCCGGGACCGCTCCAATCGCGGATTGACTAGCCCCGGATTGCGCTGCGCTCCTTCCGGGCTACGTGCTGCTGTGCCTTGTGACGCAGCAGGGTGAGTCACCCTACGGCAATTTGTCATAGCCCTCAGCCAGCCCGTTCAGGCTGAGCGGAAAGCCGATGCCCTCTTCCGGGGTCTCGAAGATGATGAACGTCGCGGTCTTGGCGTTCTTGAGCTGGCCGAGCAGCTTGTCGTCCATCACGACCTCGGCGACGCAGCCATTGGGCAGGCAGCGGACAAAACCGGCGCGGCCGACGTCCTGGTTGTCGAGCTTGAGGCCGAGGCCGGAGGGCAGCAGCACGCCGAGCGGGGCGACCACGCGCATCAAGCGGCTCTTCTGGTCGGCGGTCTTCAGCACGATCACGGTCAGGCCGGCATTGGAGCGGTCTTCGGCTACCACGCTCTGGATCAGCGCGCATTGCTCGGCCTGGGCGCCCGGCGGGGTGTCGCAGCGGATCTGCCAGTCGCCATGGACCGAGCGCACCGCGCCCTGCGCGTTCGCCGGCTGGGTCAGGCCAAAGGAAAGGGCCAGAAACAGCAGCCCGCCGAGCCAGCCGGCCTTTCGTCCTGCCTGAATGTTCGAAGCGCCCATCCGGGGTCGATCCTTTGATTGTTCGGTCGGTCCGGCCGTCGAGGCCGCCGGGTAGCACGCATCAGTCGACTGATACCGCAATTGGGCGCCTTGAAGGCGATCTTGAAGCCGTTCCCGCGCCGGATTGGGGCAGCCCGCAGCGAATCAGGTTCCTGCGGGCTATCCCGTCTGTGCCTACATCCGGTAATCCCCCTGTCAACAGTGCGCGGCGTTGTTTCGGCGACTTTCGCTTGATTCTGCGGGAAAAATCGCAAGCGGCAGCTTCATCGCACGCGCATGGCTTTCGGCCGTACTACTGCATTGCGAGCGCCTGCGAATTATGGTTTGAGAGGCTGGATTTCGACGCGTTCTAGCGATCTGGCTCCCGTACCCACCTTGACTCAGAGACGGGTATGTCCGGAAGGCCATTTGTCAGGGCGGATCGTGCTGTATCTCCGGTCAATTGCCGGGGGTGCGTTGGGGAATAATGCAAGGGAGCGCGAACGGCATGAAGATGTCGATTGGCCGGTTGGGCAGGCAATTGCTGGGGTTGGCGGTGGCGGGTGTGGCGTCAGTCGCCGCGGGATCGGCCTTCGCCGAAATGGGGCAGCCGGCGCCGTGGGAACACACGCTGCAGGAAGCTGCGACCCCGGTGATGGAAAACATCATCTGGTTTCACAATTTCCTGCTGGTGCTGATCACCGTCATCACCCTGTTCGTGCTGGCGCTGCTCGTCATCGTGGTGGTGAAGTTCAACGCCAAGGCCAACCCGGTCCCCTCCAAGACCACCCACAACACCCTGATCGAAGTGGCCTGGACGCTGATCCCGGTCCTGATTCTGGTCGGCATCGCGGTGCCGTCGTTCCGCCTGCTGTTTCTGGAGCTCGACGTGCCGAAGCCGGACCTCACCGTGAAGGTCACCGGCAAGCAGTGGTACTGGTCCTACGCCTACCCGGATAACGGCAAGTTCGAGTTCGACTCGCTGCTCGACAAGGACAAGCAGCCTCGCCTGCTCGGCGTCGACAACGAGATGGTGGTCCCGGTCAACAAGGTGGTGCGGATCCAGACCACCGGCGCCGATGTGATCCACTCCTTCGCGGTGCCGGCCTTCGGCGTGAAGATCGACTCGGTCCCCGGTCGCCTCAACGAGAGCTGGTTCAAGGCCACCAAGACCGGCGTGTTCTACGGCCAGTGCTCGGAACTGTGCGGCAAGGACCATGCCTTCATGCCGATCGCGGTGCGGGTCGTCAGCGACCAGGAGTTCGCGACCTGGGTTGAAGGGGCCAAGAAGAAGTTTGCGACCAACCCGGCGAATTCCTACGCCTCGGCTGGTCAGGCGGCGCAGTAAGCCTGACGGCTCACGGCGCGGACGGAATAAGGGCGACGGGACCGCAAGGTCCGAGAGGGACTGCAAGGCAGGATTTTGAACATGGCGACAGGCGCAGCGACACACGACGATCACGCCCATGATGATCACGCCCACCATCCGACCGGATGGCGGCGCTATCTCTACTCCACGAACCACAAGGACATCGGTACGATGTACCTTGTCTTTGCGGTGATCGCGGGCATCATCGGCGCTGCGATGTCGATCGCGATCCGTGCCGAGTTGATGTACCCGGGCGTCCAGATATTCCACGAAACCCACACTTATAACGTGTTCGTGACCTCGCACGGTCTGATCATGATCTTCTTCATGGTCATGCCGGCGATGATCGGCGGGTTCGGCAACTGGATGGTGCCGCTGATGATCGGCGCGCCGGACATGGCGTTCCCGCGCATGAACAACATCTCGTTCTGGCTGCTGCCGGCTTCGTTCGCGCTGCTGCTGCTCTCCACCTTCGTCGAGGGTGAGCCGGGCGCCAACGGCGTCGGTGCGGGCTGGACCATGTACGCGCCGCTGTCGACCTCGGGCCATCCCGGTCCGGCAGTCGATTTCGCGATCCTGTCGCTGCATCTGGCCGGTGCGTCGTCGATCCTCGGCGCCATCAACTTCATCACCACGATCTTCAACATGCGCGCGCCGGGCATGACCCTGCACAAGATGCCGCTGTTCGTTTGGTCGATCCTGGTGACCGTGTTCCTGCTGCTGTTGTCGCTGCCGGTGCTCGCCGGTGCGATCACCATGCTGCTGACCGACCGCAATTTCGGCACCGCCTTCTTTGCGGCTGACGGCGGCGGCGATCCCGTGCTGTTCCAGCACTTGTTCTGGTTCTTCGGCCACCCCGAAGTGTACATCCTGATCCTGCCCGCCTTCGGCATGGTCAGCCAGATCGTCTCCACCTTCTCGCGCAAGCCCGTGTTCGGCTATCTCGGCATGGCCTACGCCATGGTCGCGATCGGCGGCATCGGCTTCGTGGTGTGGGCGCACCACATGTACACCGTCGGCATGTCGTCGGCGACGCAGGCCTATTTCGTCGCCGCCACGATGGTGATCGCGGTGCCGACCGGCGTGAAGATCTTCTCGTGGATCGCCACGATGTGGGGCGGCTCGATCGAGTTCAAGGCGCCGATGATCTGGGCGATCGGCTTCATCTTCCTGTTCACCGTCGGCGGCGTCACAGGCGTGGTGCTGGCCAATGCCGGCGTCGACCGCGTGCTGCAGGACACCTATTACGTGGTGGCCCACTTCCACTACGTGCTGTCGCTCGGCGCCGTGTTCGGCATCTTCGCCGGCTGGTACTACTGGTTCCCGAAGATGTTCGGCTACATGTACTCGGAGCGGATCGCCAAGGCGCACTTCTGGTTCACCTTCATCGGCGTCAACCTGGTGTTCTTCCCGCAGCACTTCCTCGGCCTGTCGGGCATGCCGCGCCGCTACGTCGACTATCCGGATGCGTTCGCCGGCTGGAACCTGATCTCCTCCTGGGGCTCCTACATCTCCGGCATCGGCGTCTTGATCTTCATCTACGGCGTGATCGATGCGTTCGTCCGCAAGGAGCAGGCCGCGAACAATCCGTGGGGTGCGGGTGCGACCACACTGGAGTGGACGCTGACCTCGCCGCCGCCGTTCCACCAGTTCGAAGTGCTGCCCCGCGTGCAGTAAGTCCAAGACAACGCGGCGCACCCTGGGTGCGCCGCGCCTTTTGAGAGAAGTGAGACCTGATCTTGTCGGTTGTCGATCACAACGCCATCGAGCTGCCCCGGATTTCCGAGGCCGAAGTGGGCGACTACATCGCGCTGTTGAAGCCGCGCGTGATGTCGCTGGTGATCTTCACCGCGCTGGTCGGGCTGATGATCGCCCCGGTGCATGTCCATCCGGTGCTGGCGTTCACCTCGATCCTCTGCATCGCGGTCGGCGCCGGCGCCTCCGGCGCGCTCAACATGGCCTATGAGAGCGACGTCGACGCCTTGATGTCGCGCACCGCCAACCGGCCGATCCCGCGCGGCCGGATCACCCCGGCCGAGGCGGCCGCCTTCGGCCTGACGCTCGCCTTCTTCTCGGTGATGACGCTCGGCATCCTGGTCAACTGGGTGGCGGGCGCGCTGCTTGCCTTCACCATCTTCTTCTATGCCGTCATCTACACGATGTTGCTGAAGCGCTGGACCGCGCAGAACATCGTGATCGGCGGTGCTGCCGGCGCGCTGCCGCCGGTGGTGGCATGGGCGGCCGCAACCGGCTCGCTTTCGGTCGAGCCGATTCTGCTGTTCCTGATCATCTTCTTCTGGACTCCGCCGCACTTCTGGGCGCTGGCGCTGTTCCGCAGCGACGACTATGCGCGCGCCGGCATCCCGATGCTGCCGGTGGTCGCCGGTCCCGACGCGACCCGGCTGCAGATCCTGCTCTACACCGTCGTACTGGTCGCGATCGCGCTGGCGCCGTGGCCGCTCGGCTATTTCGACGCGATCTACGGCGTCACTTCGCTGGTTCTCGGCGCCGGCATGCTGTGGCTTGCCATGGAGGTCTATCGCCGCCGTGAGGGCGTTGCAGCCAACCGCGCCACGCGCCGGCTGTTCGCCTTCTCGATCCTCTATCTGTTCGCGCTGTTTGCCGTCCTCCTCGCCGAGGTGGTGGTCCGCGCGATCCTGCCTGTCTTCATCGGGTAGGGACGCCGGGGGGCAAGATGGGGGCGCATGGGATACCAATGGACGAGAAACGCGAACCAGAAGGAATCGTCCTCACCGAGGCGCAGCTCAAGAGCCGCCGCCAGCGCTCGATCGCCATTGCGCTCGCGCTCGGCGTCATGGTCGTGCTGTTCTTCGCCGTCACCCTCGTCAAGGGGCCGGCCGTGCTGGTGCGGCCGCTGTGAGTGAGATGGCAAACCAGGGCGCACCGCAGGCTCCGCAAGGCGAGGGCGCCAAGGTCACGCGCCGCATGCTGACACGCGACGCCGTGGTCGCGTCGATCTGCGGCTTCGTGGTGGTGCTGATGGTCGGCGCGTCCTACGCGGCCGTGCCGTTCTACAACTGGTTCTGCCGCACCACCGGCTTCAACGGCACCACCCAGGTCGCGACCTCGCTGCCGACGGATGCGCCGCTCGCGCGCACCATTTCGGTCAGTTTCGATTCCAACGTCGCGCCGGGCCTGCCCTGGAAGTTCGAGGCCGAGCAGAACACGATCGACGTCAAGATCGGCCAGGTGGTCACGGTCTATTACACCGTGACCAACCAGTCGGCGCGCACCACGACCGGACAAGCCGCCTACAACGTCGCGCCGCTGACGGTCGGCGCCTATTTCCAGAAGATCAACTGCTTCTGCTTCACCGAACAGACCATGGCGCCGGGCGAGAAGCGCGAGATGGCCGTGGTGTTCTATGTCGATCCTGCGCTGGCCAGGGACAGCGAGAACGACACGCTGAAGAACATCACTTTGTCCTACACCTTCTTCCCCGTGCGCGACGCCACGCCGAAGCCCGTGGCTGCGGGCGAGGCGGAGCAGCGCAAGGGCGGCTAGTTCTGGAATATCAAGATTAAGACGTGCCTTGCGGCACGCGAATGGAGAGACGGCAATGGCTGAGGCGCAAGTCAAGCATCACGACTATCATCTCGTCGACCCGAGCCCGTGGCCGGTGGTCGGCTCGGTCTCGGCCTTCATCATGGCGCTCGGGGCGATCGGCTGGATGCACCACATGTTCTCCGCCGCGCCGATCGTGTTCGGCGTCGGCACCATCGGCGTGCTCTACACCATGGCGAGCTGGTGGGGCGACGTGATCAAGGAAGCCCAGTACAAGGGCGACCACACCCGCGTGGTGCAGATCAGCCACCGCTACGGCATGATCCTGTTCATCGCCTCCGAAGTAATGTTCTTCGTCGCCTGGTTCTGGGCGTTCTTCAATTCGGCGCTGTTCCCGGCCGATGCGGTGCACGCGACCCGCGATGCGGTGTTCGGCTGTGGCGCCGGCACGGCGATGGGCGCCTGCTCGGTCCCCGGCACGTGGCCGCCGCATGGCATCGAGACCTTCGATCCCTGGCATCTGCCGCTGCTCAACACGCTGCTGCTGCTGACCTCGGGCACCACCGTCACCTGGGCGCACCATGCGCTGCTGGAGAACGACCGCCAGGGCCTCAAGCAGGGCCTGATCCTCACCGTGATCCTCGGCGCCCTTTTCACCTGTGTGCAGGCCTATGAGTACGCCCATGCGACGTTCTCGTTCGGCGGCAACGTCTACGGCTCGACCTTCTTCATGGCGACCGGGTTCCACGGTTTCCACGTGCTGGTCGGCACCATCTTCCTGCTGGTCTGCCTGATCCGCGCTTATGCCGGCCACTTCACGCCGAAGCAGCACCTCGGCTTTGAGTTCGCCGCCTGGTACTGGCACTTCGTCGACGTGGTCTGGCTGTTCCTGTTCATCTGCATCTACGTCTGGGGCCACGGCGCTGAGTCCATGGCTCACGGCGCACACTAACCTCGCTGACGTGCTAAGAGGGGGCGGCCTGATGGCCGCCCCCTTTGCTTTTGAAGAGAACCGATGACCGACACCCCGCCCACTGTGACCGAAAGCGCGTTGCGCGGCATCGCCTGCCGCTGCCCCCGCTGCGGCAAGGGCAAGCTCTATTCCGGCTTCCTGACGCTGGCGCCGCGCTGCCAGGCCTGCGGCCTCGACTTCGCCTTCATCGATGCCGGCGACGGGCCGGCGGTCTTCATCATCATGCTGGCCGGCGCCATCGTGGTCGCGGCGGCGCTGATCGTCGAGGTGAAGTACCAGCCGCCGTTCTGGGTGCATGCGGCGTTGTGGCTGCCGTTGATCGTGGTCACCACGATCCTGCCGCTGCGTTCGATGAAGGCGCTTCTGATCGCGCTGCAATTCCACCACAAGGCCGCCGAAGGCCAGTTGATCGAGCGCGACCCGGAATGAATGACACGACGAACAAGGCGTTTTCCAGCGAAGTGGATACAGGTTCGCGCCAAGAAAACGCGTCGAAAGGTTCTACTCGGCCGAGCGCGGCCGGCTTCGGCATTTTCACGCTGATCCTGATCGCGGTGTTCATCGCTCTCGGCGTCTGGCAGTTGCAGCGCAGGGTCGAGAAGCATGCGCTGGTCGCCGCACTCGACGAGCGGCTGGCCGCCCCGACCGAGGCGCTGCCGCCGCCGTCGGCGTGGCCCACGCTGACCTCGGCGAGGGACGAATTCCGCCGCGTCACCCTGACCGCGACCTACGCGAAGCAGCCGGACGCGATGGTCTTCAGCTCCGGCTCCGCGGTGCGCGACGACGTTTCGGGGCCCGGCACCTGGGCGTTCCTGCCGGCCAAGCTCGCCAGCGGCGAGAGCGTCGTGATCAACACCGGCTTTGTCCAGAACACGATGCAGGACCGTGCCTTCGAGGATCGCGTCACAGGCCGCCTCGTCACCGGCGCGCCGGTTGAGCTCACCGGCTATATCCGCTTTCCCGAGCCGCCGGGCCGGCTGACGCCGAAGGAAGATCTGCCGAAGCGGCTGTGGTTCGTGCGCGACCATCGCGCGATGGCGCAGACGCTCGACTGGGGCAAAGATGGAGCTCAAATCGCGCCGTTCTATATCGACCTCGAGGCGCCGGTGCCCGACAGCGGCACGCCGAAGCCCGGACCGCTCAAGGTTCGGCTCAAGGACGACCACATGCAGTACGCCATCACCTGGTTCTCGCTGGCCGCCGCGGTCACGATCGCCTTCGGCCTGTGGTGGCGCGGCCAGCGCCGCCGGGCGGCTTGAGGTCAGGTCGAGAGCGCGTGGCCGGCTCCGATCAGGCGGATCAGCATGTCGCCCCATAGCGCGCCGAGAATCCCGGTCAGCACGAACGCGGTCCAGAACAGCGCGGGACGCCCGATCCGCGCCCATCGGGCCGCGGCCACCGCCGGCAGGCCAATCGCGACGGCCAGCAGCACGATCGACGAGCCGGTCTGGCCGGGGTCCACTACCCAGTCGGCCAACGAACTGGCGAATGCCTGCGCCAGCATCGCGACGATCCAGAACGGAGCCTGGTCGCGGACCGAGCCGACGCAGAGAAATCCCGTTGCTCCCGCCACCCGGGCCCAAACGATCAGGGCGAGCGCGAACAGCGCCGCCAGCTGAACGGAGGCGACAAGATCGCCGATCCCGAGCGACCGGTCCGCCATATGGGCCAATGCCGCGCTGAGGACCAGGACGCCGACCAGCACCGGCCAGAAGGCGATCCGACCGGCACGATCGCGCGCGTACAGGACCCCGATCGACACCACGCCGGCCGCGGCCAGGACGTGGCTGCCCTTGCCCGCGACCGCATGGCCTCCGATTTCGCCCAGCGCTGCGGCAAAGGTCCGGATCGCCCAGAAGCGGAACGCGGCCTCGCGAACTGCGCTGGTCCCTCGCATCCCTACATGACGCATGTCCATGCGCGTCTCCCCGGCAGCGTTCAGGTCGACAATGTCGGATGTGCCGCAGGCTCACCCGAACGGCCGCGGCGCATGCGGTTGATCCACTGGGTCAAGCCATCGAGATAGATGTACACGACCGGCGTCGTGAACAGCGTCATCAGCTGCGAGACGATCAGCCCGCCGACGATGGCAAAGCCGAGCGGCTGACGCAGCTCCGATCCGGTGCCGGTGCCGATCATCAGCGGGACGCCGCCGAGCATCGCGCACATCGTCGTCATCAGGATCGGGCGGAAGCGCGCCTTGCAGGCCATGTAGACCGACTGCTCGGCAGGGAGATGCTGGTGGCGCTCGGCCTCCAGCGCGAAATCGATCAGCATGATGCCGTTCTTCTGCACGATGCCGATCAGCAGGATGATGCCGACGAGCCCGATCACGTCGAGCCCGAAGCCGAACGCCCACAGCGCGAGCAGTGCGCCGAGCCCGGCGGACGGCAGGGTCGAGAGGATCGTGATCGGATGGATCGTGCTCTCATAGAGCATGCCGAGGATCAGATAGACGGCGACCACCGCGGCAAGGATCAGGATCGGCGTCGACGCGAGCGCCGCCTGGAACGCCTGCGCATTGCCCTGGAAGCTGGTGATCACGGTCGACGGCACGTGCAGGTCGGCGGTCGCCTTCTGGACCGCCGCGACCGCGGTTCCCACCGCTGTGCCCGGCGCCAGATTGAAGCTCAGCGTGACCGACGGAAACTGGCTCTGGTGGTTCACCGAGAGCGGCGCGGTGCCGTAATCGATGCTCGCGATCTGGCTCAAGGGCACCATCGTCCCCGCGGACGAGCGGACGTAGATGCGGTTGAGCGCATAGGGGCCGAGCTGGAACGACGGATCGACCTCGAGGATCACGTAATAGGTGTTGAGTGTCGTGAACAGCTGGGCGACGTGACGCTGGCCGAATGAATCATAGAGCGTGTTGTCCACCGCGGCCGGATCGATGCCGAGGCGGGAGGCCGCGTCGCGGTCGATCTGCAGCTTGAGCTGACGCGCGGCGTTGGCCTGGTCGGTCGCGACGTCGGCCAGTTCCGGCAACGTCTTCAGCTTCTGATACAGCTTGCCGGCCCACAAATTGAGCTCGTCCTGGTTCACGTCGGTGAGGGTGAACTGATACTGCGTCTTGGACAGGCGGCTGGCGAGATTGATGTCCTGCGTCGCCTGCATGAACACCGACATCCCCTTGATCTTCTGCAGCGCGGTGTCGAGCTGCCGGATCACCTGGTCGGCGGATGCATTGCGCTCGTTGCGCGGCTTCAACAGCACGAACAGGCGGCCGTTGTTCTCGGTCACGGTCGGGCCGCCCGGTCCGATATAGCCGGTCGCATTGGCAACCGAGGGATTCTTGGCGATGACGTCGATGACACTGCGTTGCAGCGTCGCCATCTGCGCCGGCGAGATGTCCGCCGAGGCCTCGGTGATGCCGGTGATCATGCCGGTGTCCTGCTGGGGAAAGAAGCCCTTGGGGATGCTCACGAACAGCAGGCCGGTCACCACGACGCTTGCCAGCATGACCGACAGGGTCGTGGCCTTGTAGCGCAACGCCCTGGCAAGCACGGCCTCGTAGGCCGCCTGGATCGCGACGAAGCCGCGTTCCAGCGTGCGCGACACTGCGCCAGCATTGGCGCCCTGGTGCGGCGACAGCAGATAGGCGCACATCATCGGCGTCAGGGTCACCGAGACGATCACCGACACCACGATGGCAACGCAGACCGTGACGGCGAATTCCTGGAACATGCGGCCGATCACCCCGCCCATCAGCAGCAGCGGAATGAACACCGCGATCAGCGAGACCGAAATCGAGATGATGGTGAAGCCGATCTCGCCGGCGCCCTTCAGGGCGGCCTGCATTGGAGAGAGACCTTCCTCGATATGCCGCGAGATGTTCTCGATCATCACGATGGCATCGTCGACGACGAAGCCGACCGCGATCGACAGGCCCATCAGCGACAGATTGTCGAGGCTGTAGTTGAGCAGATACATCACGCCGAAGGTGCCGATCAGCGAGATCGGGACCGAGACCGCGGGGATGATGGTCGCCCACAGATTGCGCAGGAACAGGAAGATCACGCCGACCACCAGCGCAATGGTCAGCACCAAAGTGAGCTGAACGTCGGCGACGCTGGCGCGGATGGTCTGGGTGCGGTCGGACGCAATCTGGACCTTGATGTCGGATGGCAGGCTCGCCACCAGCTGCGGCAGCAATTTCTTGATGCCGTCGACCGTGCTGATCACGTTGGCGCCGGGCTGGCGCTGGATCGCGAGGATGATGGCGGGCTTGTCGTTGTACCAGCCATGCAGCGTGATGTCCTCGGCCGCCACCACGGCGTGCCCGATATCGCGCAGGCGGACCGGCGCGCCGTTGCGATAGGCGATGATCAGATCGTCATACTTGCTCGCGACCAGCACCTGGTCGTTGGTGGCGAGCGTATAGGCCTGCTGGCTGCCGTAGAGCACGCCCTTGGGCTGGTTCACGGTGATGTTGCCGAGCGTGGTGCGCAATTGCTCGAGATCGAGCCCCGCGGCGGCGAGCTTGGCCGGATTGACCTGCACCCGGATCGAGGGCTTTTGCATACCGCCGATGGTGACGAGCGAGACGCCCGGCACCTGCGACAATTTCTGTGCCAAAATGCTGTCGGCATAGTCGTCGACCTTGGTCAGCGGCTCGGTGTCCGACATCAGCGCGATCAGCAGCACCGGCACGTCGGCCGGGTTGACCTTGTGGAAGGTCGGGGGCGACGGCATGGTCTTGGGCAATTGCCCCGATGCCGCATCGATCGCGGTCTGCACGTCCTGCGCGGCCGCATCGACGCTGCGGTTCAGCGCGAATTGCAGCGTGATCTGGGTGTTGCCGAGCCCGCTGCTCGAGCTCATGCCGGTGAGGCCTGCGATCTGGCCGAATTGCCGCTCCAGCGGTGTCGCGACTGAGGAGGCCATGGTCTGCGGATCGGCGCCGGGCAATTGCGCGGTGACCTGGATGGTCGGGGTATCCACCGTCGGCAGCGCCGAGACCGGCAGGCGCACGAAGGCGATCATGCCGACCAGCACGATGGCGATGGCCAGAAAGGCGGTGGCGACGGGCTTGCGGATAAAACCTGCGGAGATGTTCATGGCAGCATGCCTGCGCTTGCGGTGGTTGCGTCCTGGACCTGGTCTTTCTTGTCATCGGGCACGATCTCGACCGTCGTCCCCGGATTGAGCCGGTACTGGCCCGCGGTGACCACGGTCTCGTTCGCCGCGAGGCCCTGCTCGATCAGGATCTGCCCGTCGCGCGATTGGCCGGTGGTGACATTGCGGATGCTGACGACGTTGTTCGCGCCAACCACATAGGCGAAGCCGCCGTCCGGTCCCTGGCGCACCGCCGTCAGCGGCACGGTGAGCGCGTCGTGGCGGACGGCGATCGTCAGGTGGACGTTGACGAAGGTGCCGGGCCACAGCGTGTTGCCGACATTGGGAAAGGACGCCTTCAGCTGCACTGTACCGGTCGTGCTGTCGACCTGGTTGTTGAGCAGCATCAGACTGCCGTGGTCGAGCTTGCGCTTGTTCTGTGCATCATAGACCTCGACCGAGACGTCTCCGGACGCCAGCGCCTGCCGCACGCCCGGGATCTCGCCGGACGGCAGTGTGAAGATCACCGCGATCGGCTGCAGCTGGGTGAGGACCACGAGCCCGTTGGTGTCGGTCGGGTGCACGATGTTGCCGGGATCGATGCGGCGGATGCCGGTGACGCCGTCGAACGGTGCGGTGATCGTGGCGAAGCTCAGCTGGGTTTGCGCGGCTTCCAGCGCGGCCTTGTCGAGCGCGACGGTGCCTTCGCCCTGCGTGACCTGCGAGTCCTGGGTGTCGAGCAGTTGCTGGGTCGCAAAGCCGCGATTGGCGAGCGGCTGGGTTCGCGCCAAATTGGTCCTAGCGTTCTTCAGGCTCGCCTCGTCGCGCGCCAGCGCGGCCTCGGCCTGGTCGACCTGGGCCTCGTAGACCCGCGGGTCGATCTTGGCGAGCACATCGCCGCGCTTCACCTGCTTGCCCTCGACGAAATCGACGCTGTCGAGCGTGCCCTGCACCTGGGTGCGTATGGTGGCGGTGTTGATCGGCGTCACCGTGCCCAGTCCCTCCAGCACGATCGGCACATCATGCTGCAGGACCTTCGCCGCCGTCACCGGAACGACGGGTGTGGCCGCGGCGGACTGCGTCGCCGCTGCTGCATGGTCCGCTGCATCGTCCGGCCGATGCACGACATAAGCGCCGGCGCCGATTGCGGCGGCGGCCACCAGGCCCGCGCAAGCGATCTTGAAGGCTTTGGATATCATAGGTCACCAGCTCCATCGGTTGTCCGGCGGCCGATCGTTGCGACCAGCTCTAGGACAAAGGTTTCAGTTGCGCTCGCGGCGGCCGCTTCCGTTCCGCGGCCGGCGGTCAAATCGAGGTGGATGATGCGTGCGTCGAGATCGGCGGCGCGCAACGCGCCGATCAGGCTGCCTTGCGGCGCATCGTCGTTGCGATGAACGACGAGCCGGATCGCGGTCACCGTCGGCACGATGTGAAACGGCAGTGCGTCGGAGGCGACGTCGATCGCGACAATGCCGCCGCAGGGCAGCTCGCCCCGCAGCGCCAGTTCGAGCATGCGCCGCGCGACCGATCCCTCGCCGATCAGGATCAGCTGCCGCGGGATCATGTCGACGCGATCGAGCGCGGCGGCGACGCCGCTCAGGATGCCGGCATAGCTGGTTTCGCGAAGGTCGATCGGCAGCCACGTCGCCAGCGGCGTCAGCCGGCGCCAGCGCGTGAAGGTTTCCGGCATGGCGATGGACGCGGCATCGGGGGCGACCAGGACGCCGACCAGCACGCCCGTGGTGGCGCGACGGGGTCGGGCTGCGATTGCGCTGTGCGGGCTTTCGGACATACCCGGAGGCTGGGCTCTAGCCCGATATTATTCAAATGAATTGTCTTTATCCACCAATTCAGATCATGCATGATGACGGCATGCGGATGCGCAATCTCGATCTCAATCTGCTCTTGGTGTTCGACGCCGTCATGCGCGAGCGCAGCGTGGTGCGCGCGGCCGGCGCGCTTGCCATCAGCCAGCCCGCCGTGAGCCACGCGCTGAACCGGCTGCGTCATGCGCTGAAAGACCAGCTGTTCGTCCGCACGCCGTCGGGCATGCTGCCGACGCCGCGGGCGGAAGCGTTGGCGCTGCCGGTTCGCAAGGCGCTCAACGAGCTGCAACTCGCGGTCGAGGGGGATCGTTTCGATCCGGCGCAGGCGGAACGGCGCTTCACCATTGCCGTCAATAATTATGCCGCGGTGGTCGCGGCCGGCTCGATCATCGCGGCGGTGCGCGCGCAGGCGCCGAAAGTGCGGCTGACGCTGGTGCCGAGCGGGACGCTCAATCTCGCCGACAGGCTCGATCGCGCCGAGCTCGATCTTGCGATCTCCGCCCGCGCGCTGGAGGGCGAGCGGTTTGCCGCCTGCCGATTGATCGAGGACCGCTTTGTCGCCGTGCTGCGGGCCGGTCACCCGGCCTTGCGCAAGAAGCTGACCGGCGAGACGCTGGTCGAGCTGCCGCACCTTGCGATCACCTCCAGCGGCGAAGATCTGGATTTTATCGATGCCTGGCTGCGGGCCCGCAAGGCGAGCCGCACTATTGCGTCAGATGTGCCGTATCTATCCGCAGGCTCGGTCCTGGTGCAATCGAACATGGTGGCGATCCTCGGGCGCAAGCTCGCGCTCGAATTCCGCCGCGCCTATCCGATCGAGATGCGGGAGCTGCCGTTCGATGCATCGAAATTGCAGAGCGTCATGAGCTGGCACCGCCGCTTCGACGATCTGCCGGCGCACCGCTGGCTGCGGGACACGATCATTGCCGCTACGCGCGGGATCTGATCTGCGTCGAAACGATCTCGAATCAATACGCCCGCGCCGATCTGCGGCGCGGGCGTATCGCGGTTGACCTCTGCACTCGTCAGTGGCCGACGGGGGCGGGGCCGCCGAGCTTGACCTTGCGCAAGGTCAGCGCCAGCGGGATTGCCGAGAGCGAGATCAGCATCAGGACCCAGAACGCATCCATGTAGGACAGGAACGAGGCCTGGGTCTGCACCTGCTGCCCGATCCACTGGATCGCCTGTTGATGCGCCTGCGCCAGTGAATTGCCCTGGGCGACGAAGAAATCGGTGACCTGGTGCAGCGTGTCCTGATATTGCGGACTGGACGGCGTCACCTGCTCGACCAGCCGGCTCTGGTGGAATTGCTGGCGATGCGTCAGCACGTTGGAGACGATCGAGACGCCGATCGAGCCGCCGGTGTTGCGCGCCGCGTTGATCAGCGCGGACGCCTGGTCGGTCTTGTCGGGCGGAATGCCGTCATAGGACGCCGCCATGATCGGCACGAAGATCAAGGGCAGGCCGACGCCGATCAGCATGCGCGAGCGCGCCATGAACCAGAAGCCGAGATCGGCATACACGTTGGTCATGCTGTACATCGAGGCGGCGATCACCAGTGCGCCGGCGACGATCAAATATTTCGGCTGCACCTTGGCGGCGAGCCGGCCGACCGCGAACATCATCACCATGGTGACCACGCCGCCGGGCGAGAGCACAAGGCCGGCCCAGGTCGCGGTGTAGCCGAAATCCTGCTGCACCAGCTGCGGCAGGAACTGGGTGGTCGCAAGCAGGATGGCGCCGGTCGCCAGCATCACCAGGAAGCAGGCGCCGAACTGCCGGGTCGCGACCATGCGCAGGTCGATCATCGGATTGCGGCGGGTCATCTCCCACGGGATCATCAGCACGAACGCCGTGGCGCTGATCGCCGCAAAGGTGATGATGAAGGGCGAGCCGAACCAGTCGTCCTCGAGGCCGCGGTCGAGCGTCACCTCGAGCGCGCCGAGGAAGGTCGCGACCAGCGCGAAGCCGATGAAGTCGAAGCTGTTGTTCTGCGGCTGCGCGGCCTTCTGCGCTCCTTTGGCCTTCGCGGGCTCCTGCAGCACCGCTGCGATCAGCGCGATCGCAAACACGCCGACCGGGGCGTTGATCAGGAAGCACCAGTGCCAGGACAGATTGTCGGACAGCCAGCCGCCGAGCGTCGGGCCGACCACCGGCGCCACCACCACGGCGATGCCGAACACCGCAAACGCCTGGCCGCGCTTGGCCGGCGGGAAGGCGTCGGCGAGGATCGACTGCGCCACCGGCACCATGCCGCCGCCGCCAAGTCCTTGCAGGATACGGAACAGCAGCAGCGCGTTCAGATTGGGTGCGAAGCCGCACAGCACCGAGCTCACCGTGAAGATGCCGAGGCAGATCAGGAAGAAGGTCTTGCGTCCGAGCATACGGGCAAGAAAGCCCGAGGCGGTCAGGATGATGGCGTTGGACACCAGGTAGGTCGTGACCACCCAGGAGGCTTCGTCCTCGCTCACGCCCATGCCGCCCGCGATATAGGGCAGCGCGACGTTGGCGATGGTGGTGTCGAGCACCTCCATGAAGCTCGCGAGCGCAACCACGATGGCGATCAGCCAGGGATTGACGGCAACGCTCGGAGCAGGGAGGCTTTTGGCATCGATTGCTGCTGCACTCATGACAGCCTCCCCGGATCAGAGCTTTCCAAGACGCTCGAGCAGCGACGGCGTCGGATTGATCCGCACCGTCGGGACGACAGACATGCCCGGGCCGAGCGCGACGTCGGTCGGCGGATTGTCCATCACGATCTTCACCGGCACGCGCTGCACGATCTTGACGTAGTTGCCGGTGGCGTTCTGCGCCGGCAGCAGCGAGAACGCAGTCCCCGATCCCGGCTGCACACTTTCGACATGGCCGTTGATCGTACGGCCCGGATAAGCGTCGATCTTCAGTGTCACCTTCTCGCCCGGACGCATCTGGTCGAGCTGGATCTCCTTGAAGTTCGCGGTGACCCAGGTCTGGTCGGGTACGAACATCGTGAGGTTGGTGCCGGCCTGCGCGAACTGGCCGACCGCCGCCGACAGGTTGACGACGCGGCCCGGCTGCGCCGCGGTCACGGTGGTGTAGGACAGATTGAGCTCTGCCTGGTCGCGCTGCGCCTCGGCCTGGGCAAGGGTTGCGACCGCGCTCTTGCGCTGCGCCTTCAGCGATTCCACCTGGCGCTGCGCGAGGTTGAGCGTCGCTTGCGCGCTCAGCAGAGACGCCTGCTGCTGATGCAGTTGCGAGGTGTACTGCTCGGAATTCTGCACGGTGCCGTAGCCGGTCTGCTCCAGATGCTGATAGCGCGTGGCCTGCTGCTGGGCGAAGGTCAGCGCCGCCTGGGCCTGGTCCACCTGGGCCTGGTTGGCTGCGATCTGCGCCTGTTGCACGTCGAGCTGCGCATCGACATTCTGGATGCTGGCCTGGGCGGCCGCGACCTGCGCCGCGGCCTGCGCCAGCGCGACGCGATAGTCGCGGTCGTCGATGCGCGCGATCACGTCGCCGGTGGCGATGTGCTGGTTGTCGGTGACCGGAACCGCAGTGATGTAGCCGGAGACTTTTGGCGCGAGCGCGAACTGCCGCGCCGCGATGAAGGCGTCGTCGGTGGATTCGAAATGCCCGGTGTAGTCCATGTAGAGAGTGCCGCCGCCGAGCGTAGCGGCGAGCAGCACGGCGCCGATCGCGGAGACCACCGGACGGCGACGCAGGAAGCCGCGCCGCTGTGGGGCGACTTCCGGCGGGACTGTTTCGGGCGGGGCGGGTTCCTTGCTTGCGGGGCGCTCCTGCGCGGGAGCCCGCGCGGTGACCTCCGGCCGCTCGGATGTGACGTTGGGCTCGTGTGAGGCCGGCGCCGAGGGCGAACCCTCGATGCTCTCGTGCCCTCCTTGGTCGCGCTCCAAAACAGTGTCTTCGAACATGATGGCTGCTCCTGCTGTCGGGCGAGGTCTGCATGGCCTTCGCAGAAGGGAACGGTACCGTTCCGTTCTGCGCGGCAAATAGTCTCGTGGCAGCGCAACGTCAATAGAAACGGAACTGTATCGTTCTATTTATAACTAGATGTGATAGGGCTATATTGCTTGATGTTGCCGGCCGGACCGGCCCATGGAACCCGGGGAAGACTGATGACCACCAGTACCCTGAAGATGCCGCGGGCGCCCAAGACCAGGACGGCGATCGGGCCAGCCGAAGTACGCGCCGGCCGGCCGCCAAAGGAATTCGCCGGCGAGGTCGACGCGCGCATCCTCGATGCCGCGCGCAAGGTCTTCCTGCAGCGCGGGTTCGAAGGCGCCAGCATCGACGAGATCGCCGAGGCCGCGCGTTCCGGCAAGCGCACCATCTATGCGCGCTTCCGCGACAAGCGGGCCCTGTTCACCGAGGTGGTGACGCGGGACATCCTGTCACGCATCGCGGAGTTCAAGGCGGACGCGCCGCTCGGCGCGACGGTGGAGGAGCGCCTCACCAGCGTCGCCTCGACCCTGTTGCATTGGGGCCTCGACGCCGACCGGATCGGCCTGATGCGGCTTGCGATCGCGGAGGCGCATCGCTTCCCGGATCTCGCCGCCACCGTCAACCGCAGGGCGCGCGCGCTCGCCACCGAGCTCGGCGTTCACCTGCTGCGCGACCTGACGCAATCCGACGAGCTCGGCAAGCTGCCGGCCTTCGCGCCGGAGCACCTGCCGACCACGGCGCGCCTGTTCCTCGACATCATCGCGGTGCCGATGCTGCTCCGGGCCCTGTACGAAGTCGACTTGAAGGCGCTCGATCCCGAGCTCGATGAGCACGTCGCGCGCGGCGTCGCGTTCTTCGTCGCGGCATGCAGGAGCGGCTATCGGTTCGGCGTCGATTGATTCCGGCCGGTCCGCTCAACCGGTTGTGAGCGTGGTCAGTTGCAACTTGGCCACAGATCGCGGAAAAGAATAAAATTCGAGTGAGACACGCTGTCGCATTCCCTCCTCTCATGGCAGAGACGTGCGTCGCTGGCTTGGCCAGCGCAAGGGGAATGGAAGTGCGTCGTTTTGGAATCATTAGGACTAGCCTGCTCTTGATCACTGGGTTTGCAGGCGCGGCATCAGCCGCTGACTTGCCGGAGCGTAGCTGGACCAAGGCTCCGCCATTGGTGGCTCCAGCGTTCAACTGGTCCGGATTATACGCCGGCGTGAATGTGGGCGGCGGCTGGTACGATGGTGGGAATATCACGACCGGCAGCAATGTCACCTCGCTCGTCGCCCCCGACAACATCGTCCGTATCCCCGTCTCGAACAACAACCAGTCGGGTGTTACCGCTGGTGGATTGCTCGGATACAATTATCAGTTGGACAGGATCATCCTCGGGGTGGAAGCTGATTTCAACTCCGCCGACCTGAAGTCCTCCCGGGGTGGAAGCACCACCGCCGTTTTCGATGTCGGTCGTTTTGGTGGTCGAGGCGGGGGCGGCGGGCGATTTACCACCGTGACCGGAAACTACAATTTTCAAACCGCCAGCAAGATCGATTGGTTCGGCACCGTGCGGGGCCGCATCGGCTTTGTGCCGGCCGAGCGCCTGCTGATCTACGGGACAGGCGGTCTGGCCTATGGCGAGGTGAAGACCCATATCGCCAATTCGGAAGTTTTTTCGAATGGCGTTTCGCGGCTCTGGCTTGGCGACAACTCCGATGTCCGCGTCGGTTGGACCGTCGGTGGCGGCCTCGAATATGCCTTCACCAACAACTGGACGCTGCGCGGCGAATATCTCTATGTCGATCTCGGCAGCAGCGGCGTTACGGCGACATTCCAGGGCGCGGACCCGCTGCAGAGCCAGATCCGCTACAACGCAAGCCGCGAGAACAGGTTCAGCGTTGCTCACGCCGCATTGAGCTACAAGTTCTGACACGGCTTGAGCAAAGCGCGCTCGGATCGCTCAGCCCGGCGCGCGCTCCACGGCGTGGCGCAGCCAGACCATGCCGCCTTCCAGCGTCTCGCAGTGGGTGAGTCGGAGCGACTGTCCGGCGCCGGGGCGGTCGCCTTCCGGGCCGTGATAGTCGACGATGCTCTGCGATCCCGCGACGCCGTCGACCGCCGGATGGATCAACGTGCTGAACTCGTCGATCAGTCCCTGCTTGAGGAACGCGCCATTGATCCCGCCGCCGCCTTCGAGCAGCAGCGTCTTGGCGCCGAACAGCGCCGCGAGCTGCGTCATCGCGCTCGCCAGATCGTCGCCCTTGCGGCCTGCGAAGATGTAGGACGCGCCGTCCTCGCGCAGCTCGGCGAGATGGCTGTCAGAGACCTGCTCGCCGAGCACCGCAACGGCGTGATCGCCGCCGACATTGTCCTTGCCGAAATGGACGCGGCCCGACGGATCGATGCCGACAGCGAGCTTGCGGCCGTTGCGGTTGCCAAGATGCGGCTCGCGCGGCAGCTTGGGCGCATTGGCGAACTGCCGCTCGGTTCCCTTGGCCATCTCGTTCATGGTGACGCGGCCGATGATCCATCCATCGGCATTGAAGCCGTCATGAATCCTTTCATAGTGGGAGCGCAGCACGTCGGCCGGGATGCCGGCGGCCGGCTTGGTGAAGCGGCTGGGATGCAGCCGGCCGTCGATCGACGTGCCCATGTGGCAGATGATGTGGGGTCGCATAGACTAACTCTTCGGTAGAGCGGCGCGGTGACCGCGCCCGGGGGAGGGGCGAGCTCTGATCTAGAATGGCGGGGGCGCGTTCTCAATGCCGATAACGCAGCAGTGTTTGGCAACATGCCCGCCGAATGGAACCAGCAGCGCCGCTCCACGTGTCTCCTTACGTTTCCTTCGCGTATTGCTCGTAAAGCCGGGCTGCATTGTCCCAGCGAATGGCCTCCATGTAGACGTCGACATAGCGTGCCGCGGCGGCACCGAAGTCCATATGATAGGCGTGCTCGTACATGTCGAGCACCAGGACCGGACGGCCGCCGGCCAGCGTCGTCGTATGATCCGCGGCCCATTGATTGACCAGCCGCTTGTCGCGGGGCGAGTAGGCGAGGATCACCCACCCCGAACCGCCACCTTCTGCCTTGCCCATCGCTGCGAATTCCGTCCGCCAGCGCTCCATGCTGCCGAAGTCGCGCGTAATCGCCTCGGCGAGTGCTCCGTTCGGTTTGCCGGCGCCGCCGAGTCCATCGAAATAGACTTCATGCAGGATCATCGAGTTCGCTGCGATCAGCTCCTCGCGCTTCAGACCGTTGATCACAAAGTTCGGCGCCTTGGCGAAGTCGAGTTCGGCAAGCTGCGTGCCGATGGCATTCAGCCGCTTCACCGCACCGGCGTAATTGTTCTCGTAGTGGCTGACGAGAATCTTCTCCGAGATGCCGCTAATCGATTTTGGGTCGAACGACATCGGTTTTGCCTGATAGGACATGGCCCTGGTTCCTGTCTGCTGGTTGGTTTCGGCAGCGGCTTGGTTGGCGCCCAGCACGACTGCCGATGCGGTGGCCGCGCCGACCGCTGTGATGAAGTTTCGGCGCTCGGTGTTGATGGTCATGGGTCCTCCTGATGTTGAGCAATGCCGGTACGTTTGGATCCAAGGCGCAAAGTTTCGCGCTATTCCTTCGTGAGCCCGACGATGGTCCGGAATCCGGAGATGTCCTGCACCGAGAACGCGACGGGGTCGCCGAAACGGACGGCGTTGAAGAGCAGGCCGTCCTGAACCTTGAACGGTTCGGTCCTGTCCGGTGCGAGGCGTATCCTGATCGTGTCGCTGCGTTCGTCGATGCTGTCGACGACGCCGCGCAGGGTCTCGGTCGCCGGCGGCTGGACCGCCGCCGTCGCGGCCAGTGCGGCGACGGCTTCCTGTTGCTCGCTGCCGTCGGTCGGCGTCGCGAGAGCCATTGCGGGCCAAAGCAGGGCCACGCACAGGGCCAAAGTTGATCTGGGCATGATCGTTCCTCGTTCAGTTCGATTGTGGTGATTTCGCCAGGACCTCAGTCCTGCTCCTTGATCTGACCGCTGCTGTCGATCACGAGCCGCATGGGCTTGCCGTTCTTCATCGCCTTCGCCGTGATGCCCTCGGCCGTCGACTTGACGTCGCTGATGTTCCCGTAGCCGGCGGCTTGAAGCTTCGCGACAAGCTCGTCCTGCGTCAGGGCGTTGGCGGGCATCGCGCCGGCCGCGATCGCAAGCGCGAGGATCAAATGCGAGAGGGTTGCTTTCTGCATGGTCGTTCTCCTGGTTGTGTCGGGCTGCCCCAGGTTTATCGAGATGGCGTCGCTTGGTTCAGATCACGCCTGCCAGGCGCAACAGCACGCCTGCGGTGCAGGATGCGGCGAGGACGCTGAGCATCCCCACATTGAAACGGAAGATCGCAATCGCTGCAGCGATGGACAGCGCAAGCGCAGGCCAGTCGACGCTAGCAGGCACCGGCGCGTCGAACGACAGGCCGAGCCCGTGCACCGGGAAGGTCTGCCGGAACAGCGTATGCAGCGCGAACCAGATCGACAGGTTGAGGATCACGCCGACCACGGCCGCGGTGATCGCCGAAAGCGCGCCCGCCAGCACCTTGTTGCCGCGCAGCGCTTCGATGTAGGGCGCGCCGACGAAGATCCACAGGAAGCACGGTGTGAACGTCACCCATGTCGCCAGCAACCCGCCGAGCGTGGCAGCTAGCATCGGCGACAGGCCGCTTGCCTCGCGGAACGCGGCCATGAAGCCCACGAACTGAACCACCATGATGAGCGGGCCGGGCGTGGTCTCGGCCATGCCGAGGCCGTCCAGCATCTCGCGCGGACTGACCCAGTGATAATATTCGGCGGCCTGCTGGGCGACATAGGCGAGCACGGCGTAGGCCCCGCCGAACGTCACCAACGCCATCTTGCTGAAGAAGATTGCGATCTGGGTGAACACGTCGCCGGGCCCCAGGGCAACGAGCAACGCGAACACCGGAACCAGCCAGAGCGCGAGCCAGACGGCGCCGACCCGCAAGGTGCGGGAGGCATTGGGACGGACATGATCAGGCACCTCTTCGCCCAGCATGCTGTCGATCACGGCAGAATTTTTCCCGCCATGTTCGACGGCGGCAAATTCGCTCCGGCCCAGGCGTGCGCCGATCAGTCCTGTGACGGCGGCAGCGCCGATGATCAACGGAAACGGCACGGCGAAGAAGAAGATCGCGACAAAGGCGATGGCCGCGAGCGCGATCATCGCCCGGTTGCGCAGCGCGCGTTTGCCGACCCGCACGACAGCCTGGATGACAATGGCAAGCACCGCGGCCTTCAGGCCGAAGAACAGGGCCTCCACAAACCCCACATTGCCGTACGCGGCGTAGACATAGCTGAGGCCCATGATGGCGAAGATGCCGGGCAGGATGAACAATCCGCCCGCCACGATGCCCCCAAGCGTCCGGTGCAGCAACCAACCGATATAGGTCGCAAGCTGCTGCGCTTCCGGTCCCGGCAGCAACATGCAATAGTTGAGGGCGTGCAGGAAACGCCCTTCCGATATCCAGTTCTTCTCCTCGACCAGAATGCGATGCATCACCGCGATCTGGCCGGCCGGTCCGCCGAAGCTCAGGATCGCGACACGCATCCAGACGAGCAGCGCCTCGTGAAATGAGATGCCGTGCGCGTGCTCCTGTCCGCGCGCCCTTGATGTTGTTGCGACGTCCGTCATGGCTTCACCTTGCTGGTCGGCCAGTTGTGCGTCTCCCGCGTCGCGTCGCGGCACCAGCGATAGAAGGCGTCGTAGAGCAGCATGCCGGCGCTCAGTTGTTCGAGGTCGTCGTCGAACATGCGCGACAGGCCGAGCGAAGCGGCGAGCAGCCCCGGTGCCTCCGGCGAAAGATCGAGCCGCGCGGTATCCGCGGCCCGCACCATCGTCGCGAGCCGCTCCAGTGCAGGCGTCGACAGGCCGAACTCCCTGACCATCACGTCGAAGGTGCAGAGCTCGCCGCGATGGCTCCAGAACACGTTCTCGATGTCGAATGGTGTGGCGTCGAAGCGTTCGGCGACGGCCTCGACTTCCGCCGATGTGACGAACAGGAACACGGCCGCGGGATCGACAAAGCGGCGGATCAGCCACGGGCAGGCGATGCGATCGATCTTCGGCCGCGATCGCGTCACCCAGACGGTGCGGCCGCGCCCGTCGCGTTTCGGAATCCTGTCGACAGGAACAGTCGGAAGCTCCGCGGCCTTCCAGGCGAGGTGGCCGCCCTCGAGAACTTCGGCAGCAATGTTGCCGCACCGGAGCCAGGCGGCGGTGCCTTCGCTGAGCTTCTGTCCCTTCTGGCAGATCACGACCACGGACTGGCCGGAAAGGCGGGAAGCCCAGTCCTGGACATCGAGATGGGAGTGCCTGATGGCGCCAGGGATCAAGCGCGGATCGGCGGCGAAATCCTCATCGAGGCGAACGTCGACGAGCGTCGGCGCTTTGGCGGTGCCGATGAGACGAGACAGTTTTTCGGATGAGATCGATGTGTATGATGACATGGTGCGTCCTTGGTGAACAGGACGCGATTCTTGGGCATGTCGCCTCGCGGGGAGATCGCACATCCCCGTGCCCCGGAATTAAGACCTTGTGTTGATCGATGTCAACCGAAGTGCGCCCGCGGTCACCGGCGAAACGTCCAGGTCACTGTCACGAACAGTTCACCTGCGCGGTTTTGGAACAATGTTCCGACCGCGATGCAAGACTCAGACGGTCAGGGTCGCTGCGATCTAGAAGCCGCAATCCCTGAATTGCTTTGCGCCGACGTGAAATCGCGAGCCTTGCTCGACGAAGTCCACGTCCAGGCACTGGTTGCCCCGACGGAACGCGCCGATGCCGTTGCATCGGAGATACTCGAGGTTTATCCGCCAGCGTTTTTCACGCGGCGAGTAGGTCGCGAAGTCGTGTTGGGCGCTGGCTGGTCCTCTGCAAATCCCTGCGATGTATTGCCGGACTTCGGACGGCAAACTGTCGATGTGATCGGAATTCCAGGGGCCGTCATTATGCCCGATGCTGCTCTTGGACACGGCCGGCAGCTCGCTCGAAAGCAGGATCGGGAGAGCCAACATCAGGATGTGGACTTTCACGCGACGCCTCCCTTGCCAGTTGTTTCGTGACCCTTGTTCCTGGATTGACCGGATTCAATGCCGTCGGCGCCGCGATGTAAAGCGCGGGCCAGGCAACCCAGCGTGGGCGCGGCCGCGCCCGCGCACCCCACCGGGTCCCGAAGCGGGTTGACCAATATAGGGTACCCCCCTATATTATAGCCATGTCGCACACGATCAAGCACAAGTCCAAGCTCGTCGGCCGGGTTCGCCGCATCAAGGGTCAGCTCGAGGCCGTCGAGCGGGCGCTGGAGTCCGAGATCGGCTGTGCCGACGTGTTGATGCTGGTGGCCTCGGTTCGTGGCGCCATCAACGGCCTCACCGCGGAACTGCTCGAGGATCACATCCGCCATCACGTGGTGGATCCGGCCCGGGAAAAGGATCCCGAGAGAGCGCAGGGCGCGGCCGACCTGATCGACGTCGTTCGTACCTATTTGAAGTGAAGCACATGACCGATCTGTCCCAGCTGCTCCAGCAGAGCAGCGCGCATGCATGGCTGTTCATCCCCAGTGCGATCGTGCTCGGCGCGCTGCATGGTCTCGAGCCCGGCCACTCCAAGACGATGATGGCGGCCTTCATCGTCGCCATCCGCGGCACCGTGGTGCAGGCGGTGCTGCTCGGCTTGTCGGCCACGATCTCGCACACGGCCATCGTCTGGATCATCGCGCTGGCGGGGCTTCACTTCGGCCAGCAATGGTCCGGCGAACGCAGCGAAGCCTGGCTGCAACTGGCCTCGGCGGCGATCATCATTTCGATCGCAGCCTGGATGGCCTGGCGCACCTGGTGCGAGCAGAATTCGGAACACGACCATCACCACGATCATGACCATGATCACCATCATCACGACGGAACGCGCCAATTGACCCTGGCCGGGCAATCGCTGTCGCTCGAAGTCTTCGAGGACGGCGTGCCGCCGCGCTGGCGGCTGCGAAGCGAGGCCGGGGCGCTTCCGGCAGCCGGCGAGGTCGATGTCGTGACGATCCGCGCTGACGGCAGCGAACAGCAGTTCCGCTTCGCCGCGCGGGACGGCTATCTGGAAAGCATCGACGAAATTCCGGAGCCGCATGCCTTCAAGGCCCGCGTGTCGGTCCGCGCGGACAGTGCGGAAGTCCTGTTCGAGGAGCATGACCATGCGCATATGGAGCTCGGCGACGCGGACGATGCGCATGCGCGCGCGCACGCCGCCGACATCCGCAAGCGCTTTGCCGGACGGACCGTCACGACGTGGCAGATCATTCTGTTCGGCCTGACCGGCGGACTCATTCCGTGTCCGGCGGCGATCACCGTGCTGCTGCTCTGCCTTCAGCTCAAGCAGTTCAGCCTCGGCTTCGTGCTGGTGCTCTGCTTCGGCATCGGGCTTGCGATCACCATGGTCTCGGTCGGTGTCGCGGCGGCGCTCAGTCTGCGTCATGTCGAGCGTCATTGGGGCGGCTTCAGCCGCTTTGCCCAACGCGCGCCCTACGTGTCGGCTGCGCTGATCGTGCTGGTCGGCCTCTACACGGGCTGGCTGGGGTTGCACGGGATCACGGCCTGATCTCGGATCATGATATGATCCCACTTCCATCTTGAAACCTGCGCGAGGTGGTCTAGAGTTCCTGCCAAGGGGACAAGGCAGACTCCCCGTGAGACCTCGGTCCAAGCTCTGCGCGACACTCAACCGTCGTGGAGCTTTCATATGGACACCGAACCACACACGTCCCGTCGTTCCAAAATCGCCATCCTGTGGCGTGGCGATGCCGCGTCGCGCCGGGAGGCGACCCCACAAAACAGCCGTTTCGTTCGCGTCTTCGACGCGCTTGCCGCTTTCGGCATCGACGCTTTTCCCGTCGTCTATGACGAGGCCGTCGCCGATCTCGTCCGCGACCAATTGCTGACCGCGGACGGCGTTCTCGTCTGGGTCGATCCGATCCATCAGGGCAAGACCCGCGCTGTGCTCGATCCGCTGCTGCGCGAGGTCGCGGCGAAAGGACCGTGGGTCAGCGCGCATCCCGAAATCATCCTCAAGATGGGCGTCAAGGACGTGCTCTTCCGGACACGTCATCTGGGCTGGGGCGCCGACACGCATCGCTACGCCACTGTGGACGCCTTCCGTGCCGAATTCCCGTCGCGCCTTCGCGCGGCCGGGCCGCGCGTGCTCAAGCAGAACCGCGGCAATGGCGGGCAGGGCGTCTGGAAGGTGGAGGCGTTGCCGAATGCGGACGCGACCGTCCGCGTGCTGCACGCGCTGCGCGGCAGCCAGCCCGAGCAGATGCCGCTGGACGCTTTCATGGCGCGCTGCGAGCCGTATTTCGGTTGGGGCGGCTGCATCATCGATCAGGCATTCCAGCCGCGGCTGCCCGAGGGCATGATCCGTTGCTATGTGAGCGGATCGAAGGTCGCGGGCTTCGGACACCAGCTGATCAAGGCCCTGATCCCGCCGCCGCCGGAAGGCCCGGATTCACCGCAAGCTCAACCCGGACCGCGCATCATGCACGGTCCTGATGCCGCTCAATTCCAGACGCTGCGGCGGCTGATGGAAGACGAATGGATTCCGGGGTTGATGGCAGCGCTGGCGATCGATGCAGCGTCGCTGCCGGTGATCTGGGATGCGGACTTCCTCTACGGTCCGCGCGATGCTGTTGGCGCCGACACCTATGTGCTCTGCGAGATCAATGCGAGCTCGTGCTTTGCGATACCGGATGAGGCGCCGGCGGCGATTGCACGGACGGTCATGTCGCGAGAATGCGGTTGTATGACTCACAAGCCGCGCCACGACACTCACCGTCGTCCCGGCGAAGGCCGGGACCCATAACCACGAATGACTATCTTGCGCGACGCTGGAACAACGAGTCCCGCTCACAACAGCTGCTGCGGAGTATGGGTCCCGGCCTTCGCCTGGACCACGCCTGGAGGGCGCTGTGGCGTCGCGACTCAAGCACTGGCGCCTCTGGAATACTGGATCACCCGCATGCGCGGGTGATGACACCGCGTTGTTTGACGTCTTGAACTGCGATCCATCCTCATCGTCGTCCTGGCGAAAGCCAGGACCCATTACCCCAAAATGCGTATTGTTGTGCGACGCTCGAACGACGAGTCCCGCTCACAGCATCCGCTGCGGCGTATGGGTCCTGGCTTTCGCCAGGACGACGATGCGGAGATTCCCTACATTGCCTTCGCCCGCATCGCCTCGGGCGTATCCGGCTGCGCGGAGGGATGCGCCTTGGCGAACGCCGGCAGCGCCATCGCGGTGTCGTGGATGCGCTTCACGGTCGGCCAGGGCGACAGGCTGATCTGCTGGTTGATCGCCGCGGTGACATGGCCGACCAGGCAGATATCGGCGAGGGTCGGCGCATCGCCGTGACAGAACTGGCCCGTTGCCTTGTGGCCGGCGAGGTGGCCCTCGAGCGCCGCCAGCGTCTCGACCGTCCAGTGCCGCCGCCACGCGTTCTGCTGGCTGTCGCGCAGATCGAGCTCGCGGTCGAGATAGCGGCGCACCCGTGGCGTCAGCAGCGGATGGCCCTCGCAGGCGACGATCAGCGCAAGCCCGCGCACCCGGGCGCGGCCGAGCGCATCGGACGGCAGCAGCGGCGGGCTCGGATAGGTCTCGTCGAGATAGTCGATGATCGCGAGCGACTGGAACAGCACCGTGCCATCCTCGGTCACCAGCGCCGGCAGCGCCATCTGCGGATTGATCTTGCGATAGGCATCGGCGCGATGCGCGTCCGCATCGATGTCGACGAACACGACCTCCGCCGGCACGCCCTTCAGATTGAGCGCGATCCGCACCCGAAAGCTCGCCAGCGATCGCCAGAAGGAGAAGAACTGCATGGGGAAATTCTCACTGCGCCAAACGACGCGGCCCGTAGCCCGGATGAAGCGCAAGCGTAATCCGGGATCGGTCGTCGTTCCGTCGCAGTCTATCCCGGATTGCGCTTCGCTGCATCCGGGCTACGGCATCGCGGATGCCTACCCCGCACCCACCTTCTTCTTCCGCCAGGCGAGGTGCACCGCGCAGGTGCAGCCCTGCGGATGCGAGGCCAGTTCCCGAGACTCCTCATCGTTGGCGGGCGTCGCGGCGGGCGCGATCGCCTGGCCCTTGGCGCCGTCCTGCGATGGGATGTAGTTCAACACCGGCGCGAGCCAGCGCTCGACCTCGGCGACCGTCATGGCCTTGCGCGCGGCGTAGTCCTCGACCTGGTCGCGCTCGATCTTGCCGACGCCGAAATAGAAGCTTTCGGGGTGCGAGAAATACAGGCCCGAAACCGACGAGCCCGGCCACATCGCGTAGCTCTCGGTCAGCTTCACGCCGGACGTGTTCTCGGCATCGAGCAGCGCGAACAGCGTCCGCTTCTCGGTGTGGTCGGGCTGCGCCGGATAGCCGGGCGCGGGGCGGATACCGTCATATTTCTCGAGGATCAATTCGTCCGGCGACGAGGCCTCGCCGGGCGCATAGCCCCAGAACTCCTTGCGCACGCGCTGGTGCATGCGCTCGGCAAAGGCTTCCGCGAGACGATCGGCCAGCGCCTTGCACAGGATCGAGGAGTAATCGTCATTGGCGTTCTTGAAGCGGTCGGCGACCGCATCCTCGCCGATCCCCGCGGTGACGACGAAGCCACCGATATAGTCGGCCACGCCGGTCTCCTTTGGCGCGACGAAGTCGGACAGCGCGGCGTTGAAGCGGCCCTCGCGCTTCTCCAGCTGCTGGCGGAGCGTGTGGAAGGTCGCGATCTTCTCGCGTCGCGTCTCGTCGGCATAGACCTCGATGTCGTCACCGACCGCGTTCGCCGGCCAGAAGCCGATGGTGGCCCGCGCAGTGAACCACCTCTCCTTGATGATCGTGTCGAGCATCTTGCGCGCGTCGGCATAGAGCGAGCGCGCGACCTCGCCGACCTTGGGATCGTCGAGGATCGCCGGGAAGCGGCCGGTCAGCTCCCAGGTCTGGAAGAACGGCGTCCAGTCGATGTAATCGGCGAGCTCCGCGAGGTCGTAGGCGTCGAAACTCTTCAGCCCGAAGAAGGTCGGCTTCTTCGGCGGCACTGCCGCAAAGTCGATCGCGACCTTGTTGGCGCGGGCGACGTTCAGCTTCAGCCGCTTCTTGTCGGCCTGGGCGCGGAAATGCGCCGTCGAGATTTTTGCGTATTCGGCGCGCACCTCGGCGGCATAGGCCTGCTTCTTTTCGGCCGACAGCAGCGAGGAGGCGACGCCGACGGCGCGGCTCGCGTCATTGACATGCACGACCGGACCGCCCGGATAGTTCGGGTCGATTTTCACGGCGGTATGCACCCGGCTGGTGGTGGCGCCGCCGATCAGCAGCGGTACGTTCATGCCCAGCCGTTCAAGTTCGCCCGCAAGGAAGCTCATCTCGTCGAGCGAGGGCGTGATCAGGCCGGACAGGCCGATGATGTCGGCGCCCTCGGCCTTCGCGGTCTCGATGATCTTGTTGGCGGGCACCATGACGCCGAGGTCGATGACCTCGAAATTGTTGCACTGGAGCACGATGCCGACGATGTTCTTGCCGATGTCGTGGACGTCGCCCTTCACGGTCGCGAGCACGATCTTGCCCGCGGCGTTGCGGCCGCCGGTGATGCCATTGGCGAGGTTGCGCGCCTTCTCCTCCTCCATGAACGGCATCAGGTAGGCGACCGCCTGCTTCATCACGCGGGCCGACTTCACGACCTGCGGCAGGAACATTTTGCCGTCGCCGAAGAGGTCGCCGACCACGTTCATGCCGGCCATCAGCGGCCCCTCGATGACGTCGAGCGGACGGGACGTGTTCTGGCGGGCGGCCTCGGTGTCAGCCTCGATGAACTCGGTGATGCCGTGCACCAGCGCGTGCGACAGTCGCTTCTCGACCGGCCATTCGCGCCAGGCGAGATCCTGCTCCTTAGTCTGCTTCTCCTTGCCGCGGAATTTCTCGGCAAGCGCCAGCAGCCGCTCTGATGCGCCCGGATCGCGGTTGAGGATGACGTCCTCGCAGGTCTGGCGCAGCTCGGGGTCGATGTCGTCATAGACGATCATCTGCCCGGCATTGACGATGCCCATGTCCATGCCGGCATGGATGGCGTGATACAGGAACACCGAGTGCATCGCCTCGCGCACCGGCTCGTTGCCGCGGAACGAGAACGACAGGTTGGAGACGCCGCCGGAGATGTGCGCGCCGGGCAGGTTCTGCCGAATCCAGCGCGTCGCCTCGATGAAGTCGACGCCGTAATTGTTGTGCTCCTCGAGGCCGGTCGCGATCGCAAAAATATTCGGATCGAAGATGATGTCCTCGGGCGGGAAGTCGAGCCGGTTGACCAGCAAGTCGTAGGCGCGCTTGCAGATCTCGGTCTTGCGCGCGAACGTGTCGGCTTGCCCGGTCTCGTCGAACGCCATCACCACCACGGCGGCGCCGTGACGCTTGGCGACCGTCGCCTCGTGCAGGAACTTCTCCTCGCCTTCCTTCATCGAGATCGAGTTCACGATCGGCTTGCCCTGGATGCATTTCAGGCCGGCCTCGATGACGTGGAATTTCGAGGAGTCGACCATCACGGGCACCCGCGCGATGTCGGGCTCGGCGGCGACGAGGTTGAGGAACGTCACCATCGCCGCTTCGGAATCGAGCAGGCCCTCGTCCATGTTGACGTCGATGACCTGGGCGCCGTTCTCGACCTGGTCGCGCGCGACCTGAAGCGCGGCGGTGTAGTCGCCCGCGGTGATCAGCTTGCGGAAGCGCGCCGAACCGGTGACGTTGGTGCGCTCGCCGACGTTCACGAAGGGAATCGCGTCGGTCAGCGTGAACGGCTCGAGGCCCGAGAGCTTGAGCCGCGGTTCGATCTCGGGCACGACGCGCGGCTTGTGCGGAGCGACAGCCCTGGCGATCGCCGCGATATGGTCGGGCGTGGTGCCGCAGCAGCCGCCGACGATGTTGACGAGGCCGGCGGCGGCGAATTCGCCGATCAGCCGCGCCATGTAGTCCGGCGTCTCGTCATACTGGCCGAACTCGTTGGGCAGGCCGGCATTGGGGTAAGCGCAGACCAGCGTGTCGGCGACGCGGCCGATATCGGCGATGTGCGCGCGCAAATCCTCGGCGCCGAGTGCGCAGTTGAAGCCGATCGTGATCGGCTTGGCGTGCCGCACCGAATGCCAGAACGCCTCCGGCAACTGCCCGGAGAGCAGGCGGCCGGACTTGTCGGTGATGGTGCCGGAAATCATCACGGGCACGTCGATGCCGCGCTCCTCGATGAGCTCGGCGATCGCGTACAGCGCCGCCTTGGCGTTCAGCGTGTCGAAGATGGTCTCGACCAGCAGCAGGTCGGCGCCGCCGTCCAGCAGGCCCTTGGCCTGTTCGCCATAGGCCTTGCGCAGATCGTCGAAGGTCACCGCGCGATAGCCGGGATTGGAGACGTCGGGCGAGATCGAGGCGGTGCGGTTGGTCGGGCCAAGCGCTCCGGCGACGAAGCGCGGCTTGCCGTCCTCGGCGCTCACCCGCTCCGCGGCCGCACGCGCCAGCCGCGCGCCCTGCAGGTTGAGCTCATAGGCGAGGTCCGACATGTCGTAGTCGGCCTGCGCGATCGAGGTGGAAGAGAAGGTATTGGTCGCGACGATGTCGGCACCGGCACGCAGGTAGGCGGCGTGGATGTCCGTGATCGCCTCAGCCTGGGTCAGGATCAGGAGATCGTTGTTGCCCTTGATGTCGCGGTGGAAGTCCGCAAAGCGCGCGCCACGGAAGGCGGCTTCGTCGAACTGCAAGCCCTGGATCATCGTGCCCATGGCGCCGTCGAGCACCAGGATGCGCTCGCGGGCAGCCGCGAGCAAAGCGTTACGCTTGGGGGAAACGGGAACGGACATCGATTGCTTTCTGGTCAGGCAGCTTTTTGGGCACCGGTCGGCCGGATGCCGAGCAGGTGGCTGATCGCGAACACGAGGTCCGCGCGGTTCATGGTGTAGAAGTGGAAGGTGTCGACGCCGTGCTTGAACAGCTTCTGCACCTGGCCGGCGGCGACGGTGGCGGCGACCAGCTTGCGGGTCTCGGCGTCGTTGTCGAGGCCCTCGAACTTCTCGGCGAGCCAGTCCGGCACGCTGGTGCCGGCGCGGGTGACGAAATTGCGGGCCTGCTTGAAATTGTGCATCGGCATGATGCCCGGCACGATCGGAATCTCGATGCCGCGTGCGCGCACCCGGTCGACATAGCGATGGTAGAGGTCGTTGTCGAAGAACACCTGGGTGATCGCGCGCGTCGCTCCGGCGTCGACCTTGGCCTTCAGCGTGTCGATGTCCGTGTCGAAATCGGCGGCTTCCGGATGCTTCTCCGGATAGGCGGACACCGAGATCTCGATGTCGGCGTGGCGCTTCTTGATGGCGGCGACGAGCTCGGCGGAGCTCTGGTAGCCGTCCGGATGGGTGAAGTAGGGCGTGCCGATGCCGCCGGGCGGATCGCCGCGCAGCGCCACGATGTGGCGGACGCCGACCTCATGATAGCGGTCGACGATCTCGTCGATCTCACCGCGCGAAGCACTGACGCAGGTCAGATGCGCGGCCGGCAGCAGATCGGTCTCGCGGAGGATGCGGCTGATGGTGGAATGGGTGCGCTCGCGGGTCGAGCCGCCGGCGCCGTAGGTGACCGAGACGAAGTTCGGCGTCAGCGGTGCCAGGCGATTGATGGTCTCCCAGAGACTGCGCTCCATCTCCTCGGTCTTCGGCGGGAAGAACTCGAAGGAGATTTTCGGCACTTTCGGCGCGCGCTGCCCGTTCGGCAGGGAGGAAATGGTCTCGGTCATGATACGCAAGGGCTCCGCAACTGGAGGGCAGACGTCCGGCCTGGATATGGAGGCCTCAAGATAGGCGAAACCGGTGGGCCGAAACAGCCCATCGGATATGGGAAATTGCCCATTAAAGACGATGATGTGCTCAAAATGAGCGGTCGAGAACGAGTGGTGGGCTGCGCCATCAATTGGCGAACAATGGAATTAATTCATTGAATTATATGAATAAAAACATTATTCTGGAATCAGTTGGATGCCCGTATCTGCCGTGGGCAGAACTGCATGTTAACGAATCTTCGTGTTTCGTCCCAAGAGCTGCGATGACCCGCGCCGACTTTCCGGTGCGGGACTGGTCTGCGCGGCCGGCGTCTTTGTCGCCCCGTGGCGCCGCATTAGGTTGTCGGCCATGATCCCGCTCTCCGTCCTCGACCTGTCCGTCGTCACCACAGGCACCAGGCCCGCCGCTGCGCTCCGCAACAGCATCGACCTGGCGCGCCATGTCGATGGCCTCGGCTACGTCAGATACTGGCTCGCCGAACACCACAACCTCGCCTCGGTCGCGAGCCCGGCGCCCGATCTGATGATCGGGCAGATCGCGGCGGTGACGCAGCATATCCGCGTCGGCTCCGGCGGCGTGATGCTGCCCAACCACGCGCCGCTCGTGGTCGCCGAGCGTTTCAAGATGCTGGAAGCGCTGTTTCCCGGCCGCATCGATCTCGGCCTCGGCCGTGCGCCCGGCACCGATGGCGCCACCGCCTACGCGCTGCGCAGCCGGCTCGATCGCCGCGAGGGCGACGATTTCCTCGAGCGGCTGCATGAGCTGACCTTGTGGGAGACGCGCGATTTCCCGGCGGGCCATCCCTACAACAATGTGATTGCGATGCCGGACGATTCGCCGCTGCCGCCGATCTGGCTGCTCGGCTCGAGCGACTATTCGGCCGAGCTCGCCGCGCAGGTCGGGATGGGCTTTGCGTTCGCGCACCATTTTGCCACTCACGACGCAATTGCGGCGATGACGAATTATCGCGCGCATTTCAAGCCGTCGGGCTGGCGTGCGGCGCCGCAGTCGATCCTGGCGGTCGCGGCCGTTGCGGCGGAGACCGACGCGGAAGCCGAGCGGCTTGCGATGTCGATGGATCTCAACCGGCTGCGCCGCGATCGCGGCCAGTATCTGCCGCTGCCGAGCGTCGAGGAGGCAGAGGCCTATCCCTACACCGACGCCGAGCGCGCCTCGATCGCGCGCAACCGCGCACGCTTCTTCGTCGGCAGCCCCGCAACCGTGATGACGAAGCTAGAGCCGCTGATCGCGGCGAGCCAGGCGGATGAGCTGATGGTGATCACTGCGGTCTACGATCACGCGGCGCGGAAGAAGTCCTACAGCCTGCTTGCCGAAGCGTTCGGGCTCGCGAAAAAGGAAGCCGCATCATGATCGTCGTCCCGGCGAAAGCCGGGACCCATTACCACGAATGAAAGTTGTTACGCTTCGCTGGGGCCGCTATCGCTCCCACGACCCAAGCCGGTGGTTATGGGTCCCGGCTTTCGCCGGGACGACGTGTGGAAAGATTGCGCTCGCCTGATTCAGTCCTGCGTTTCGCTGAAGGTCGCGCGGAACGGATGGCCGGGATAGACGCCGACGATGCGGAATTCGCGCGAGAAGAATTTCAATTCCTCGAGCGCGAAGGCGAGTCCACGGTCGTCAGGATGACCGTCGACATCGGCATAGAATTGCGTGGCGAAGAAATTGCCGTCGACCATGTAGCTTTCGAGCTTGGTCATGTTGACGCCGTTGGTGGCGAAGCCGCCCATCGCCTTGTAGAGCGCGGCGGGCAAATTGCGCACCCGGAACACAAAACTGGTGACCAGCGGCCCGGAGCCCTGCGCGGCCCATTTGGCCTCGCGCGCCAGCACCACGAAACGGGTGGTGTTGTGGGCCTCGTCCTCGATGTCCTCGGCGAGAATGTCGAGGCCATAAATATCGGCGGCGAGGCGCGAGGCAATCGCCGCCACGCTCTTGTCGCCGCGCTCGGAAATATCGCGGGCGCTGCCGGCGGTGTCGCCGGCGACGATTGGCCGGACGCCGAGCTTGCGGATGATGCGCCGGCACTGGCCGAGCGCATGGACGTGGCTCTCCACGCTCTTGATGTCGGCGAGCCTGGTGCCCTTCACCGCCATCAGCTGGTGGCGGATCGGCAAGAACCATTCGCCGACGATGAACAGGCCCGAGGCGGGCAGCAGATGATGGATGTCGGCGACGCGGCCGGCGACCGAATTCTCGATCGGGATCATGCCGAGATCGGCCTCGCCCGAGGAAATCGCGGCCAGCGCATCCTCGAAGGTCGGGCAAGGCATCGGCTCGGCGTCGGGATAGGCCTCGGCGATCGCGATATGGGAATTGGCGCCAGGCTCACCCTGGAACGCGATTTTCAGCTTCTTGGTCATGGGTGGCCTTTTAGCAGCGGCTTAGGCTTTTGCCAGTATCCGCCGGGCGGTTTCGAGGTCGGCCGGAGTGTCGACGCCGCGGGGCACGGTGTCGACGATGGTGATGTCGATCCGCATCCCCGCCTCCAGCGCGCGCAGCTGCTCGAGCTTCTCCTGCTGCTCCAGCGGCGAGGGCGGCAGCCGCACGAACCGCTCCAAGGCGGCACGGCGGTAGGCATAGAGGCCGATATGGTGGTAGCGCGGTCCGTCACCATAAGGTGCCGTGGCGCGGGTGAAATAGAGCGCGCGCAGCCGGTTCGGGCCAATCGGCGAGCCGACCGCCTTGACGACGCTGGGGGCCCGATCCTCCTCCTCGCTATGGATGCGCGAGGCCAGCGTCGAGATGTCGACGGTGGGGTCGGCGAGCGGCGGCATCACGCTGCGGATCGTTTCAGGGGTGATGGTCGGGAAATCGCCCTGCAGATTGACCACGATCTCGGCAGCACCGTCCGGGTCGAGGATCGTCATCGCTTCATGGATCCTGTCCGAGCCGGAGGGATGGTCCGGGCGGGTCATCACCACCTCGCCGCCCGCAGCCTTCACTGCGGCTGCGATCTCGGGCGCGTCGGTTGCGACTGCGACCCGGCCGATCCCGGCCGCCTCGGCCCGTCGCAGCACATGCACGATCATCGGCGCGCCCGCGATATCGAGCAGCGGTTTGCCGGGGAGGCGCGTGGCGGCCATGCGGGCCGGAATCAGCACCAAGGTACGGGGTTGGGTCATTCGTGTCGGGGCCCGTCCGGCCTGCGGAAATTGGCGGGGAGGAGGTTGAATTCGGCGCGTTTATACGGGTTGCCAGAGCGCGGGCAAACCGATATCTCAACCCTGCTTGGGGCGGTGCGATAAGGCCGATTCCCAGGTCTTTCCCCGCGGCCGTATTCCCGGCCTGAAGTCGACATTCAAGGCCCGGAGCCTGACCGAAATGGACTCCTTCGAACTCAACAAAATCCTCGGTGCGGTTCTCGGCACCTGCATCGTCGTCCTGGTGATGAGCTTTGCCGCCAGCGCGAAATTCGCGCCGAAGCTGCCGGAGAAGCCGGGTTTTGAGATCGCGGTGAAGGAAGAGTCCCATGGCGGTGGTGGCGAGGCCGCTGCGGCCGCCTCCGAGCCGATCGAGAAGCTGCTGCAGACCGCTTCCGCCGAGAAGGGCGCAGCCGCCGCCAAGAAGTGCCAGGCCTGCCATACCTTCGAGAAGGGCGGCCCCAACCGCGTCGGTCCGAACCTGTTCGGCATCGTCGGCGAGAAGAAGGGCGAGGGCCGTGGCTTCAATTTCTCGGCCGCGATGAAGGGCAAGGGCGGCGACTGGTCCTTCGACGACCTGAACAAGTTCCTGACCAACCCGAAGGGCTTCGTCCCCGGCACCGCGATGGGCTTCGCCGGCGTGCCGAAGGACAGCGAGCGCGCCGACATCATCGCCTATCTGAATTCGAACTCGGAGCACCCGGCTCCGCTCCCGACCGCTTCGAAGTAACGACTTGATCCTCACAAGCATGTGGATGAAACGGCCAGGCACCTGCCTGGCCGTTTTCGCATGGGGAATCCGCTGTCGCGGGGTTGTTATCGGGACGTTTCGCCGCACCGATATTGTTCCCGGGCCAATATCATGAGGAAAAAGCAACGTAATTTGTCGAACCGTTGCCTTATATTGGGTCCCATGTAACCGGGGCCGCAAGCAGGAAGACCGAATTGGCGATCACCCGACGACACCTCCTTCAAGGCAGCGCACTGGCGGCACTCGCTCCGGCGCTCGGACTGAACTCCGGCCTGTCGGCGATCACGCCGGCACTCGCCGATGATGCCCCCAACGGGCTGAAATGGCGCCACGGCCTGTCCACCTACGGCGAAATCAAGTACCCGGCCGACTTCAAGCGTTACGATTACGTCAAGCCGGACGCGCCGAAGGGCGGCGTGGTTCGGCTGTTCCAGCCCGGCACCTATGACAGCTTCAACCTGGTCGTTGCGGGATTGAAGGGCACGGTCGCCGCGGCGGTCACCCGCATATACGACTCGCTGATGGAAGCCTCGCTCGACGAGCCCGATACCTATTACGGCGAGCTCGCCGAAGGCGCGGCCTTCCCCGACGATTTCTCTTACGTGATCTACCGCCTCCGTCCCGGGTCGCGCTGGCACGACGGCAAGCCGGTCACGCCTGAAGACGTGATCTTCTCCTTCGAGGCGCTGAAGGCGAACAGCCCGATGTTCAGCGCTTACTACCGGCATATCGCAAAGGCCGAGAAGATCGGCGATCGCGACGTCAAGTTCACCTTCGACAGCCCGGGCAACCGCGAGCTGCCGATGATCACCGGTCAGCTCGTCATCCTGCCCAAGCATTGGTGGGAGGGCACCGACGCGCAGGGCAAGAAGCGTGACATCACCGCGAGCACGCTGGAGCCGCCGCTTGGGTCGGGCCCCTACAAGATCAAGGAATTCGTTGCCGGACGATCGGTCGTGCTCGAGCGCGTCAAGGATTACTGGGGCAAGGACATTCCGATCGCGATCGGGCAGAACAATTTCGACGAGCTGCGCTACGAGTATTTCCGCGACGACACCGTCGCGCGCGAGGCGCTGAAGGCCGACCAGTTCGATTGGTACAACGAGCGCAGCGCCAAGGAATGGGCGTCGGCCTACGACGTTCCGCCGGTGCGCGAGAACCGGCTGCTCAAGGAGCTCTTCACCGTCCGCAATCAGGGCCGGATGCAGGGCTGGGTGTTCAACCTGAGGCGCCCGAAATTCGCGGACCCCAGGCTGCGCCGGGCCTTCAACTACGCGTTCGATTTCGAAGAGATGAACCGCGTGCTCTCGACCGGCGAGTACCATCGCGATTCAAGCTATTTCGACGGCATCCCCGATCTGATGGCGACCGGCCTGCCGGAAGGCAAGGAGCTCGAGCTGCTGGAGACGCTGCGTGACAAGGTGCCGCCGGAAGTCTTCACGACGCCCTACACGAACCCGGTCGGCGGCACACCGGAAAACGTCCGCGCCAATCTGCGCGAGGCGACGCGGCTGCTGAAGGAAGCCGGCTTCGAGATCCGCGATCGCAAGCTGGTCGATTCCTCGGGCCAGCCGTTTACGGTCGAGATCCTCGGCAACAGCGGCGATTCCGGCATGGAGCGGATCACGCTGTTCTACAAGCCGAGCCTGGAGCGCCTCGGCATCACCGTCAATCTGCGCGCCGTCGACACCGTGCAGTATCAGAACCGGGTACGCGATTTCGATTTCGAGATGGTCACCCAGGTGTGGGGCCAGTCGATCTCGCCCGGCAACGAACAGCGCGATAATTTCGGCTCGCAGGCCGCCGACCGGGCGGGCTCGAACAATCTTCCCGGCATCAAGAATCCGGCCGTCGATGCCATCATCGAGCGCATCATCTTCGCCAACAGCCGCGCCGATCAGATCGCCGCCGCCAAGGCGCTGGACCGGGTTCTACTCTGGAACTTCTATTGCGTTCCACACTTCAACTACGACAAGCAGCGCTATGTCTATTGGGATCGCTTCAGCCATCCCGATCCGCTGCCGAAATACGCGGTTTCAGGTTTCCCAAATCTTTGGTGGTACGACGCCGACAAGGCAGCCAAGCTCAAGCGTTCATAAGCTCAAGGATCCGCGCATGGCGCTATTCTCCCGTCGGCACGCACTCGGTCTCGGCATCGGCGCGTTGAGTGCTGCAGGCCTGCGGACTGCACCGGCAGTGGCCGACAACGGAGCCGAAATGCACGGCATGTCGGTGTTCGGCGACCTGAAATATCCCGCGGATTTCCAGATCTTCGACTACGTCAATCCGAAGGCGCCGAAGGGCGGCGCCTTCTCGGTGATTCCGTGGGTGCGCGCCTACAACCAGTCCTACTACACCTTCAACTCGCTAAACGCCTACGTCCTGAAGGGCGAGGGCGCGCAGGGCATGGACATGACGTTCGCGGCGCTGATGTCGCGCGCCAATGACGAGCCCGACGCGATGTACGGCTTTGCCGCGAAGTCGGTGCAGATCTCGCCCGACAAGCTGACCTACCGCTTCACCTTGCGCCCCGAAGCGCGCTTCCATGACGGCTCGAAGCTGACCGCGCAGGACGTCGCCTTCTCACTCAACACGCTGAAGGAAAAGGGCCACCCGCTGATCCAGGTGCAGCTCCGCGACTTCGTCAAGGCCGAGGCGCCCGATGACGCGACCGTGGTGGTGACCTTCGCGGCGGGTCGCGCACGCGACGTACCGCTCTATGTCGCGAGCCTGCCGATCTTCTCCAAGGCCTATTACGCGACGCGATCGTTCGAGGAATCGACACTCGATGCGCCGCTCGGCTCGGGGCCGTACAAGGTTGGCCGGTTCGAGGTCAACCGCTACGTCGAATACGACCGCGTCAAGGACTGGTGGGGCGCCGATCTTCCGGTCAATCGCGGCAGCTACAATTTCGACACCGTGCGCTACGAATTCTATCGCGACCGCGATGTGGCATTCGAGGGCTTTACCTCGAAGAGCTATCTGTTCCGCGAGGAGTTCACCGCGCGGGTCTGGGCGACTCGCTACGATTTTCCCGCGGTCAAGGACGGCCGGGTCAAGCGCGAGACGCTGCCCGACGACACGCCGTCCGGCGCGCAGGGCTGGTTCATCAACATGCGCCGCGACAAGTTCAAGGATTCTCGCGTGCGCGAGGCGCTGATCTGCGCCTTCGACTTCGAGTGGACCAACAAGACCATCATGTACGATGCCTATGCGCGCACCGTCTCACCGTTCCAGAACTCGGACATGGTGGCGGAAGGGCCTCCCTCGCCGGAGGAACTTGCGTTGCTCGAGCCGTTCCGCGGCCAGGTGCCGGACGAGGTGTTCGGTTTGCCGTTCGTGCCGCCGATGTCCGACGGCTCCGGTCAGGACCGTGCGCTGCTGCGCAAGGCGGTGCAGCTGCTCAACGAGGCCGGCTGTGTGGTCAAGGACGGCAAGCGCGTGCTGCCGAACGGCACGCCCATTACCATCGAATTCCTCAACGACGAGCCCTCGCTGCAACCGCACCACGGGCCATACATCAAGAATCTCGGCACGCTCGGCATCGATGCGACGTTCCGCCTGGTCGACGCGGTGCAGTACCGCGCCCGGGTGGAAGACTTCGACTTCGACATGACCATGCAGCGCTTCAGCTTCTCGGCGACGCCCGGCGACAGCATGCGGCCGTTCTTCTCCTCGCAGGCTGCGAAGACCAAGGGCTCCTACAATCTCGCAGGCATATCCAATCCCGCGATCGACGTGTTGATCGAGAAGATCATCAGCGCCAACAGCCGCCATGAGCTGACGATCGCCTGCCGCGCCTTCGACCGGGTGTTTCGCGCCGGCCGTTACTGGGTGCCGCAATGGTACCGCAACACGCATCCGATCGCCTACTGGGATCAGTTCGGACATACCGAGAAGCTGGCAAAATATACCCAGGGCGTCGGTGCGCCGGAGAATTGGTGGTACGATGCCGCCAAGGCCGCGAAGCTCGAGCAGGCGAAGTAGCCGATGAGCGCCTATATCGCCCGACGTATCTTCCTGATGCTGCCGACGCTGCTCGGCATCCTGTTCGTCTCCTTCGTGGTCGTGCAGTTTGCTCCCGGCGGTCCGGTCGAACGCGTCATCGCGCAGATCAACGGCGCCGACACCGGCGGCACCTCGCGCGTCTCGGGTGGCGGCGGCGATTTCGGCGCGCAGCGCGGCCAGGGCGCGGGGGCGGCCGGCGCCGTCAACTCGAAATATCGCGGCGCGCAAGGGCTCGATCCTGATTTCATCAAGAAACTCGAGGTGCAGTTCGGCTTCGACAAGCCGGCGCCGGAGCGGTTCGCGCTGATGGTCTGGAATTTCGCGCGGTTCGATTTCGGCGAGAGCTATTTCCGCAGTGTCAGCGTGCTCCAGCTGATCAAGGAGAAGCTGCCGGTCTCGATGTCGCTCGGCATCTGGATGACGCTGCTGACCTATCTGATCTCGATCCCGCTCGGCATCCGCAAGGCGGTGAAGGACGGCTCTCGGTTCGATACCTGGACCTCGGCCGTGATCATCGTCGGCTTTGCGATCCCGGGTTTCCTGTTCGCGATCCTTTTGATCGTGCTGTTCGCCGGCGGCTCGTTCCTCAACATCTTTCCGCTGCGCGGCCTCACCTCGGACGGCTGGTCGCAATTCCCCTGGTACTGGAAGATCATCGATTATTTCTGGCACCTGACGCTGCCGCTGGTGTCGATGGCGCTCGGCGCCTTCGCGACGATGACCTTGCTCACCAAGAACTCGTTCCTCGACGAGATCCGCAAGCAATATGTGATGACCGCGCGCGCCAAGGGCTGCAGCGAGCGCCAGGTGCTGTACGGCCACATCTTTCGCAACGCCATGCTGATCGTGATCGCGGGCTTCCCGGGCGCGTTCATCCACGCCTTCTTCTCGGGCTCGCTGCTGATCGAGACCATCTTCTCGCTCGACGGGCTCGGCCTGCTCGGCTTCGAGAGCGTCCTGAACCGCGACTATCCGGTGGTGTTCGGAACGCTGTTCATCTTCTCGCTGGTCGGACTGGTGGTCAATCTGATCTCAGATCTTGCCTATATGTGGATCGATCCGCGGATCGACTTCGAGGCGCGGGAGGTCTGATGACGATGCTCGCGCCCCAACCGGTCGAGACCACGACGCAATCGCCGATGGGCGAGGCGGTGCCCGCCACCCGCCGCGGTTTTTCGCCGTCGCCGCTGAACAAGCGGCGCTGGCAGAACTTCAAGGCGAACCGTCGCGGCTACTGGTCGTTCTGGATCTTCCTCATCCTGTTCGTGGCGTCGCTGTTCGCCAATTTCATTGCCAACGACAAGCCGCTGGTCGTCAGATATGACGGCCGTCTCTACTGGCCGGTCGTATTCACCTACGCCGAGACGACTTTCGGCGGCGACTTCGAGACCGCAGCCGACTATCGCGATCCCTATCTGCAGAAGCAGATCGCCGCCAAGGGCGGCAGCATGATCTGGCCGCCGATCCGCTATTCCTACGACAGCCGCAACCTCGACCCGCCGACGGCGGTGCCGTCGAAGCCGACCTGGCTCCTGACCGAAAAGCAGTGCGCGGACGTGGTAAAGCGGAAGGGGCTGACCGGCTGCCGCGACCTCGAATACAACTGGCTCGGCACCGACGATCAGGGCCGTGACGTCGTCGCGCGGCTGATCTACGGCTTCCGCATCTCGGTCTTGTTCGGCCTGACGCTGACCATCCTGTCCTCGATCATCGGCGTTGCCGCCGGCGGCGTGCAGGGCTATTTCGGCGGCTGGATCGATCTCGGCTTCCAGCGCTTCATCGAGATCTGGACCGCGATCCCCTCGCTCTATCTGCTGCTGATCATCTCGGCGGTGCTGCCGCCGGGCTTCTTCATCCTGCTCGGCATCCTCCTGCTGTTCTCCTGGGTCTCGCTGGTCGGCCTGGTCCGGGCCGAATTCCTGCGCGGCCGCAACTTCGAATACATCCAGGCGGCGCGTGCGCTCGGCGTCTCCAACCGCGTGATCATGTTCCGCCATTTGCTGCCGAACGCGATGGTCGCGACCATGACGTTCCTGCCCTTCATCGTCTCGTCCTCGGTGATGACGCTGACGGCGCTGGATTTCCTCGGCTTCGGCTTGCCGCCCGGTTCACCCTCGCTTGGTGAATTGCTGTCGCAGGGCAAGGCCAATGTGCAGGCGCCGTGGCTCGGCCTCACCGGCTTCTTCTCCGTCGCGATCATGCTGTCTCTCCTGATCTTCATCGGCGAAGCCGCGCGCGACGCCTTCGATCCGCGCAAGACGTTCTCGAAGGGCTGACGCATGGACGCGACCAACCAGCCCCTGCTCGACGTCAGCGACCTCTCCGTCGCCTTCGGCCGCTCGCTTGCGGTCGATCGCGTCTCTTTCTCGATCAAGCGCGGCGAATGCACGGCGCTGGTCGGCGAGTCCGGCTCGGGAAAATCGGTCAGCGCGCTGTCGGTATTGAGGCTGCTGCCCTATCCGGCGGCGTCACATCCCTCCGGGGCGATCCGTTTCAAGGGCCGCGATCTCCTGGGATCGTCGGAACGCGAGATGCGCGGGATTCGTGGCAACGACATCTCGATCATCTTCCAGGAGCCGATGACCTCGCTCAATCCGCTCCACACCATCGAATCCCAGATCGGCGAGATCCTGTCGCTGCACAGCGGCATCAGCGGTGCGGCGGCGCGGGCGCGGACGCTGGAGTTGCTGGGCCAGGTCGGCATCCCCGAGCCGGAGACGCGGCTCAAGAGCTATCCGCATCAACTGTCCGGCGGCCAGCGCCAGCGCGTGATGATTGCGATGGCACTTGCCAACGAACCCGATCTCTTGATCGCGGACGAGCCGACCACCGCGCTCGACGTCACCGTGCAGGCGCAGATCCTGGCCTTGCTGGCCGAGATCCGCGCGCGGCTTGGCATGAGCCTGTTGTTTATCACCCACGATCTCGGCATCGTCCGCCGCATCGCCGACACCGTCTGCGTGATGAACAACGGCAAGATCGTCGAACAGGGCCCGGTCGAGCAGGTCTTCACCGCGCCGAAGCATGCCTATACGAAGGCGCTGCTGGCGGCCGAGCCGAAGCCCGATCCGGCGCCGCCGCAGCCGGACGCGCCGGTCGTGATGTCGGCGGACAATCTCAAGGTCTGGTTTCCGATCAAGCGCGGGCTGATGCGCTCGACCGTCGGCCACATCAAGGCCGTCGATGGCGTCAGCCTTGCGGTGCGCAAGGGCGAGACGCTCGGCGTCGTCGGCGAATCCGGCTCCGGCAAGACCACGCTCGGGCTCGCGCTGCTCCGGCTGATTTCGTCCGATGGCCCGATAGTGTTCCTCGGCAAGGACATCCAGGGCCTGCGCTTCAAGCAGATGCTGCCGTTCCGCCGCGACATGCAGATCGTGTTCCAAGACCCGTTCGGCTCGCTCAGCCCGCGGATGTCGGTCGCCGACATCATCGCCGAGGGGCTCGAGGTGCACCAGAAACAGCTGTCGCGCGAGGAGCGCGAGGCGCGAGTGATCAAGGCTTTGAAAGATGTCGGGCTCGATCCGGACTGGCGCTTCCGCTATCCGCACGAATTCTCCGGCGGCCAGCGCCAGCGCATCTCGATCGCGCGCGCAGTCGTGCTGGAGCCGAACTTCGTCGTGCTGGACGAACCGACCAGTGCGCTCGACATGCTGCTGCAGGCCCAGATGGTCGATCTTCTGCGCGACTTGCAGCGCAAGCGCGACCTGACCTACATGTTCATCTCGCACGATCTGCGCGTGGTGGCCTCGCTCGCGAGCCATCTGATCGTGATGAAATCCGGCAAGGTCGAGGAGGAGGGGCCGGCCTCCGAGCTGTTCAAGAATCCGAAGAGCGACTACACCCGCGCGCTGTTCGCCGCCGCGTTCCGCATCGAAGCGGCCAGCGACGGAACGGTGGCGACGTAGCCCTCTCTCGTTCCACGTCACCCCCGCGCAAAGGCTTTGCCTTTGTCGCTGGAGGTGCGAGCGGAGCGAGCCTCGAAGGGGGCGTGGTCCGAGTGGGGCCGTCGATCCTTCGAAACGCGCTTCGCGCTCCTCAGGATGACGGGATGAAGTTGGGTCGCCTTGTAGGATGGGTAGAGCGAAGCGAAACCCATCATGTCTCCGCGCGGTTGCAGCTTGATGGGTTTCGCTGCGCTCTACCCATCCTACGAGATCGGCTCAAAGCCGCTTGATCGCGGCGACCTCGCTGCCGGCGGCCTTGATCCGCGCGATGGCGGCATGCGTGCTCTCCACCACCGTTGCCATGTGATGCGCGTTGGCGTGCACGATCGTCGTCGCATCGCGCACGATGGCGACATGGCCCTTCCAGAAGATCAGGTCGCCGCGCTGCAGATGTCTCGATTCCGCGGTCGTCAATTCGCGGCCGAGCCCGTCCTGCTGCATGTCGCTGTCGCGCGGGCAGCCGGTGCCGGCGGCGGTCAGCGCGATCTGGACCAGGCCGGAGCAATCGATGCCGAGGCTCGACTTGCCGCCCCAGAGATAGGGCGTGCCGACGAACTGCTCGGCGATTGCGACGAAATCCTGCGCCATCGTGTCGAGAGGGGCGAGATGCTGGCGTGGCAAATGCCAGCCCTCGCGGGTCACTGCGAAGGGACCGTCCTCGCGGGTGATTGCGAGCCTGGTCCCCATCGCCAGCGCCTCGACCGGCGGCAGCTTGATCGATGGTCCCGGAAACGCCAGCGTGCGCAGCGCCGTCACCTTGTGCGTCGGTGCCGCGCCCGGCGCCGTCAGCGCGGCCTCGGCAATCCAGCCGACATAGCCGTCATCGGCAAGCTGGCCCCAGGCCCAGCCTTCGCCGTTGCGGTCGTACACCGTGACGCATTCACCCCTGAGTGCCTGCGTCATCTGTTCGGCATCGGCCGCCGGCGCCCGCCGCAGCGGCGCGATGGCATCCCCGACCTCAAGCGTCTCGCCGTCGACGAAGCGCGCCGCCTTCACCTTGCCCTCGAGATATTTTGCCGCGACGTCCTCGCGGGCCGGCGTCAGTCTGACATCATGCATAGCGCTGGCTCAGCAGTTTGTAGATCGCGCGCGCAGCCTGGCATTCGCCGCCTTCGGGGCGGCCGGGCTTTGCCGACGGCGTCCAGCCATAGATGTCGACATGCAGCCAGCTCCTGGCGTGCTCGACGAAGCGCTGCAGGAACAGCGCGCAGGTGATCGAGCCGGCGAAACCGCCCGACGGCGCGTTGGTGATGTCGGCGGTCTTGGAGTCGAGCCAGGCATCGTAGGCCGGCCACAGCGGCATCCGCCACAACGGGTCGTTCTCGCTCCTTGCAAACGCAGCAACGTCGCCGGCGAGCGCCTCGTCATTGGTGTAGAACGGCGGCAGATCCGGGCCGAGGGCCACGCGCGCCGCGCCGGTCAGCGTGCCGAGATCGACCAGCAGGTCCGGCGTCTCCTCGTCGGCCAGCGCCAGCGCATCGGCGAGCACCAGCCGCCCCTCGGCGTCGGTGTTGCCGATCTCGACGGTGATGCCCTTGCGCGACTTGAAGATGTCGAGCGGACGGAACGCATTGCCGGCAACCGCGTTCTCGACCGCCGGGATCAGCACGCGCAGCCGCACCTTCAGCTTCGCGTCCATCACCATCTGCGCCAGCGCCAGCACGTTGGCGGCGCCGCCCATATCCTTCTTCATGATCAGCATGCCGCTCGACGGCTTGAGGTCGAGCCCGCCGGTGTCGAAGCAGACGCCTTTGCCGACCAGCGTCACCTTTGGATGCGCCGGATCGCCCCAGCTCAGATCGATCAGCCGCGGTGCGCGCGTCGATGCCATGCCGACGGCGTGGATCAGCGGGAAGTTCTGCGCGAGCTCGTCGCCATCGATGCAATTGAAGGCGGCGCCGAATCGCGTTGCGAGGTCGCGCGCCGCCTCGGCGAGCTGGGCCGGGCCCATGTCGTTGGACGGCGTGTTGATGAGGTCGCGCGCCAGCGCCGCGGCATCCGCCATCCGCGCGATCTCGGCCGTGTCGACGCCATCGGGCGGCACCAGGCGGACCTCGGGGGTCTTGTTCTTGCGATAGCGGCCGAAGCGGTAGCAGCCGAGCGCGAAGGCGAGCGTCGCAAGCCGCGTGTCATGCGGCGCATTGGCAAAGCGGTAGACGCCTGGCGGCAGCAGGCCGGGCAGGGCGCCGGCACGGAACGGATCGCGCGCCTTGTGGTCTGCATCCTCGAGGCCGAACAGCACCTGCGCGATGCCGCCATCAGCTGCCGGCAGCGCGAGCGCCTTGCCCGGCTTGGCCGCAAAGTCATTGGCCTCCGCGAACTGGCGCGCCGGCGCCGGCAACTCGCTGCGGATCGCATCCCATGTCGCCTTGCTGACGAAGGTGATCGGCGTGACGGCGGTCGTGGAGGCGGTCTCGAACACGGATGGCATGCGGCTCTCGGCTGTTCTGGCGTCGTTGCTGGTGACTAACACGCCTTTCGCGGTGGATGGTAGCGCGCCCGCGGTTGACGCGACCTGCGGGATTGGAACCGGCGCGCCGGCCGCCGGTGCCGCAGTTAACCAGACGTTAGGGTTAACAGTCTATTGCTGGCACGCTCGGCTCGATCCATTTGCCCGATTTCGTGAGTCACAGTGCCATGCGTCGACAGTCCATTTTGACCCGGCATCTTAGTTCCGCAGCCCTCGTGGCGGTCCTCGCCGCCGGGCTTGGCGGTTGCCAGACCATGTCAGACGTCACCGGATCGATCGCGTCCCGGTCCGATCCGGTGCCAGACGATCCGCGCCGCAATCTCGAGGTTTATGGCGAGCGCTACCGCAAGAATCCCAAGGATGTCGACGCCGCCATCGCTTACGGGCAGGCGCTGCGCATGACCGGACAGCGTTCGCAGGCCTGCGCCGTGCTGGAGCAGGCCACACTCGCCAGCCCCGGCAGCAAGCCGCTGCTCGCCGCCTATGGCCGCGCGCTCGCCGACAACGGTAATTCGCAGGCCGCATTCGACGTGCTGAGCCGCGCGCACAGTCCGGACAATCCGGACTGGCGGATCCTGTCGGTGCAGGGCACCACGCTCGACAAGTTGAACCGGCACGAGGAAGCGCGGCGCTACTACGCCAGTGCGCTTCGACTGGCCCCCGACGAGCCGTCGGTGCTGTCCAATCTCGGCCTGTCCTACATGCTGACCAAGGAATTGCCGAAGGCGGAGCAGACGCTGCGCCAGGCCTATGCCAGCGCCCGCGCCGACACCCGCATCCGGCAGAACCTTGCGCTCGTCGTCGGCCTGCAGGGCCGCTTCGCGGAGGCCGAGACCATCGTCAAGGCCGACCTGCCGGCCGATGAGGCGGCGGCCAACGTCGCCTATCTGCGCGACATGCTGAACCGCAAGGACGGTCCGCGGATTTCATCGCGCGCCGCACCTGTCGTCGCCAAGGACGATTAACGCTCGTTTATGGCGTCTGACAGCGAAGCGCTCGGCTTCGCAATCCATATCTGCCCTAACGCGCACAAAAAGAAACGCCCGGCGTTTGCCGGGCGTCTTGGTAATGCGCTGCGGCGCGGCTCAATGCATCGTGGCGATCTTGATGTAGGACGGCCCGAGGATCACGATGAACAGGCAGGGCAGGAAGAACAGGATCATCGGCACGGTCAGCTTGGGCGGCAGCGCCGCCGCCTTCTTCTCGGCCTCGTTCATGCGCATGTCGCGATTTTCCTGCGCCATCACGCGCAGGCTCTGGCCGAGCGGCGTGCCGTAGCGTTCGGATTGCTGCAAGGCCATGCACACCGATTTCACGCCTTCGAGCCCGGTGCGGCGCGCCAGGTTCTCGTAGGCGGACTTGCGGTCCTGCAAATAGGACAGTTCCGCGGTCGTCAGCGCGAACTCCTCCGACAGCGCGATCGACTGCCCGGCGATCTCGTTGGCCACCTTGCGGAACGCGACCTCGACCGACATGCCCGACTCGATGCAGATCAGCAGCAGGTCGAGCGAATCGGGGAAGGCGCGCTTGATCTGGAGCTGGCGCTTGGAGATCGCGTTCTTCAGGAACAACATCGGCGCCTGCAGGCCGGCATAGGCCGCGCCGACGCAAATGCCGATCTTGAGCGTGAGCGACCAGTTCGCGCCCGCGATGAAGAACGTATAGACGATGGCGCCGAGCAGCAGCACGATCGGCGTCACCGCGCGGGCGAACAGGAAAGTGACGTAGGGGGCGTGGCCGCGATAGCCGGCCATCACGAGCTTATCGAGCGCCGCTTCCTGGGCGAGCCATTTCGTGAGGTTGAGATCATCCACCACCCGGGAGACCACCTGCTTCGGGGTCTGCCGCAGCGCCACCTTCTCGGTCTTGGCGAGACGCTCGCGCTCACGCTGCCGGAGACGCTCGCGCTCGCTGGCGACGGCCTTCATGCGCTTGTTGAGGTCGCCGCCGGCGAGCAGCGGCATCACCAGCGTGTAGACCGTCGCGCTTGCCGCGACGAAGGCAAGCAGCATGGTCATGAACCTGACGTCGTGGAGCTTGGCGACCAGAATATCAATCATGCTGCACCGTCAGAAATCGAAGTTGATCATCTTCTTCATCACCAGCACGCCCATCGACATCCAGACGACGCAGGCAACCAGCATGAGCTGGCCCATCGAGTTCGTCCACAGCAGGGCGATGTAGTCCGGCGTCGTGAGGAACACGAGGATCATCACGATCGGCGGCAGCGAGCCGATGATGGCGGCGGAAGCTTTCGCTTCCATCGACATCGCCTGGATCTTCTCGGCCATCTTCTTGCGGTCGCGCAGCACCCGCGACAGGTTGCCGAGCGCTTCCGACAGATTGCCGCCGGACTTCTGCTGGATCGCAATCACGATGCCGAAGAAGTTCGCTTCCGGCAGCGGCATGCGTTCGTAGAGCCGGGCGCAGGCCTCGCCGAGCGGCATGCCGATCGCCTGGGTCTCGATGATCGCAAGGAACTCGCTGCGCAGCGGCTCCGATGCGTCGTTGACGACCGCCTTGAGCGATTCGAACAGCGGCAGGCCGGCCTTGATGCCGCGCACGATGACGTCGACGGCGTCGGGCAGCGCTTTCAAAAAGGCTTTTTCCCGCCGCTTCTTCAGGAAGCCGAGCAGCCAGCGCGGCAGGCCGAGACCCATGGCAAAGCCGATGCCGGCCGCGCCGAGCAGGCCTCCGCCGACCATGAATGCCGCGCCGAACCCGAACAGGCCGAGGGCACCGGAGATCATCCAGAATTTCTGCTCGGACCACTCCAGTCCGGCCTGCGAGATGCGCACGCCGAGCGGGACTTTCTTGTCCTTTTGCCGACGCGCCTCGAGCTCCTTGAGCGATCCTTCGACCTGCTCGCGGCGGGAGCGCTGCGTGCGGTCCGTATTTCGAGTCGTCGACGGTTCGCTGCGCGCCACCGATGCGCGGCGCGACTCGGCCTTCTTTTCCCCCGAGAGGTAGGGATAGAGGAAGACCCAGGCGATGCCGCCCACGGTGGTGGCGGCGAGGAAGGCCAGGGCAAGGGTTTGCGTCTGCATCCTGCGTTCCCCTAGACCGGCGCCGGCGAGTCGGAGGCATCCAGCGCCGCCGCAAGCCGCTTCTCTTCATTGTAGTAGCGCGCACGCTCCCAGAAGCGCGGCCGGCCGATGCCGGTCGAGCGGTGCTTGCCGATGATCTTGCCGTTGGCATCTTCCCCGACCACGTCGTAGAGGAAGATATCCTGGGTGATGATGGTGTCGCCTTCCATGCCCATCACCTCGGTGATGTGGGTGATGCGGCGCGAACCGTCGCGCAGGCGCGCGGCCTGCACGATGATGTCGACCGAGGCGCAGATCATCTCGCGAATGGTGCGCGAGGGAAGCGAGAAGCCGCCCATGGTGATCATCGATTCGCAGCGCGACAGCGCTTCGCGAGGATTGTTGGCGTGCAGCGTGCCCATCGAGCCGTCATGGCCGGTGTTCATCGCCTGCAACAGATCGAACGCTTCGGGTCCGCGGACTTCGCCGACGATGATGCGCTCGGGGCGCATACGCAGGCAGTTGCGGACCAGTTCACGCATCGTGACCTGGCCCTCGCCCTCGATGTTCGGCGGCCGGGTTTCCAGCCGCACCACGTGCGGCTGCTGCAGCTGAAGTTCGGCGGCGTCTTCGCAGGTGATGATGCGCTCGTCGTGCTCGATATAGTTGGTCAGGCAGTTCAGCAGCGTGGTCTTGCCCGAGCCGGTGCCGCCCGAGATGATCACGTTGCAGCGGACACGGCCGATGATCTGCAGGATGGTCGCCCCGTCCGGCGTGATCGCGCCGAACTTGACGAGCTGCTCCAGCGTCAGCTTGTCCTTCTTGAATTTACGAATGGTGAGCGCGGGCCCGTCGATCGCCAGCGGCGGCACGATGGCGTTGACGCGCGAGCCGTCGGCGAGGCGGGCGTCGCAGATCGGCGAGGATTCGTCGACGCGCCGGCCGACCTGGCTGACGATGCGCTGGCAGATGTTGAGCAGCTGCTGGTTGTCGCGAAAGCGGATGCCGGTGCGCTGGATCTTGCCGGCGACTTCGATGAACACGGTGCCGGCGCCGTTGACCATGATGTCGGCGATGTCGTCGCGCGACAATAGCGGCTCCAGCGGTCCGTAGCCGAGCACGTCGTTGCAGATGTCGTCGAGCAGCTCTTCCTGCTCGGCGATCGACATCACGATGTTCTTGATCGCGATGATCTCGTTGACGATGTCGCGGATTTCCTCGCGCGCCGACTCGCTGTCCAGCTTGGCGAGCTGGGCAAGGTCGATCGCCTCGATCAGGGCGCCGAAGATCGTCGCCTTGACCTGGTAGTAGTTGTCCGAGCGGCGGGCTTCGACGGCGGGAGCAGGCGGTGGCTTGGCCGGGGCCAGCGGCGGCGACGATATCGTCGGGGCGGCGGACTCGCGCGCCATCGGCGACGAGCCGGCAGGCTCCGGCGTCTGAAAGGCGGGCTTGAGTGCCCGCATATCCCCATCGTTTCCGCTACGCTTACCAAACACGACGTCTTGACTCCACGCGGACCACTATTTGGACCGCAGCTTTTCGAGCAGGGGCGACAGGAAGGACCCCCTCGGCTTCTTGGTCTCGCCGCGGCCTGTCAGCCGCTGCGCCATCTGCAGAAACATCTCGACTGCGCGGTGATTGGCCGAGATTTCCGCGATCATCTGGCCGTTGTTGGCGGCCGAACCGAAGATCTGCGGATCGAACGGGATGGCGGCGATCGGCGGGCTTTCGATCGCCTTGGCGAATTCGCCCGCCGCGATCTCCGGCCGCTTCGGCACGCCGACCTGGTTCAGGCAGTACAGCGGCGCGCGGTCGTTAGGCCGCGACGCCTTCAAGAGGTCGAACATGTTCTTGGCGTTGCGCAGGTTGGCGAGGTCGGGCGCCGCCACGATCAGGATGTCGTCGGCCGCGATCAGCGCGCGCTTGGTCCAGCCGGACCATTGGTGCGGCACGTCGAGCACGATGCAGGGCATCGTGGTGCGCAGCGTGTCGAAGATCGCATCGAACGCTTCGGCGCCGAAATCGTAGACCTTGTCGAGCGTGGCCGGCGCCGCCAGCAGGCTCAGATGGTCGGTGCATTTCGACAGCAGGCGGTCGACGAAGGCGGTATCGACGCGGTCCGGCGAAAACACCGCATCCGCGATGCCTTGCGCCGGGTCCTGGTTGTAGTTGAGGCCGGCGGTGCCGAATGCAAGGTCGAGATCGGCCACGACGGAATCCAGCGCCAGATCGCGGGCGATCGCCCAAGCGATATTGTGGGCGATCGTCGAGGCACCGACGCCGCCCTTCGCGCCGACGACGGCGACGACGCGGCCGACTGCCTTGGCTTCCGGCGCCGAGAACAGGTTGCAGACCGCGCGCACCACGTCGATCGCATGAGCCGGCGCAATCACGTAGTCGCTGACGCCGCGGCGCACCAGCTCGCGATACAGCGTGACGTCGTTGACCCGGCCGATCACGACCACCCGCGTGCCGGCGTCGCACACCGTGGCGAGCTGGTCGAGCCCCGCCAGGATGTCGCTGCGGCCCTCGGTCTCGAGAATGATGACATTAGGCGTCGGCGCCGAGCGATAGGCCTCGATGGCAGCCGCCATGCCGCCCATCTGGATCTTGAGGTGGGCCTTGGCCAGCCGGCGATCCTCGCCCGCCGACTGTACGGCGGCAGCGGTCTCGACCGTCTCGCAGAACGCCTGGACCGAGACCCGCGGCGCCGGAGCAATATGGTCGTCCACGGCCTGCGGCGGGGCGTCCGTCTGCTCTTCGGAGTTTTGCTGCGCGTAGGTGATCATTTTCCTGTGTCGCTTAGCTTGGCCCTGTCGGACTCGGGATACGTCGTGGCGGTGGTGGTGCCCTTGCGATATTTGTCGAAGGCGATATTGCGGCGCGACGTGTAGGCAGGGGTCTCCGCGCGCGGCTGCACGAGGTCAGTCGGGTCTTCGACCATGGCTGCGAGGTTGCGCTGATTGGCGCAGCCGAAATTGTAGTATTGCTTGTTCTGGATGTAGGAACCGTTATGCATCGACGGGCCGAGATCTTCCGGCCAGATGCCGCACGGCCCGGCCTCCGCCTTCATCTTTGGATAGTTCACACGGATCGCAGGCATGAGGCGCGGATTCTCGGGATGGTATTTGCGCACGAGGATCCCGCGCGGCGGCACGCCGGCGGCGGCGAAGGTCGCCTGGATCTCGCGCAACGATTCCTGCGCGGGCCGGGCGTTCGGCGTGTCGGCGGGAACGTCGATGGTGACGGCGCCGGTGCCCTCGCGCATCCAGTCCTGCGCCATCCCCATCACCTCGGCGCGCTGCTCCGCGGTCAGGCCGCCGCGGCTGCGGCCGACGAAGACCACGATCGAGCGATCGGCCTCGGTCACGGCGATCGGGTGACGCTGGCGATAGTCGGCCGGCGAGTCCACCATCGCGAAACTGTTGTCGGCAGCGTGCTGGCAGGCGCCGAGCGTCATGGCAAGGCCGACGAGCACTCCGGCGAGACCGGCGGTGCGCTTGTAATCGGCGGATGTTCTGGGTGTGGTCTGTGTCATCGTCCGCCTCAGTCGGTAATAAAGCCGTAGGTGCCGCGGTAATTCCGCGCCGGCTCGGTGCGGCCAGGCACACCGTAGACGCGATTGATGCTGCCGAGCAGATCGGCCTGCGGATCGGACGCGTTGGCGAAGCCGTCATCCGGACGCGACAGGTCCTTCTGCGCCACGGCGCGAACGACATAGGGCGTCACCAGAACCATCAGTTCGGTCTGGTTGTTGACGAAGTCGCGGCTGCGGAACAGCGTGCCGAGCACGGGCAGCGACGCCAGCCCGGGAAGGCCGTTGATCGCCTGCTTGGTCTGGTCCTGGATCAGGCCGGCCATGGCCATCGAGCCGCCCGAGGGAATTTCCAGCGTGGTCTCGGCGCGCCGGGTCTTGATCGATGGGATCGTCGTTCCACCCGCGCCGCCGGTCAGCGCGTTTTCGGTCGAGACTTCTGACACTTCCGTCATCACGCGCAGACTGATGCGCCCTTCGGTCAGCACCACCGGCGTGAAGTTGAGCGAAATGCCGAACTTCTTGAAGCTGACGGTCTGGACGCAATTCCCGATCGCGCCCGTCGACGAGGTCTGACAGGTCACGCCGGTCGGAATTGGAAACTCGCCGCCCGAGATGAAGGTCGCCGATTCGCCCGATATCGCGGTCAGGTTCGGTTCGGCGAGCGTCCGCACGACACCGGCGCTTTCCATGGCGCGGATCGTTGCCGACACCGACGATCCGAACGACGTGGTGAGATTGTTGCCGGACACCAGCGGTGAGCTGTTCGCGGTGAACGGGTTGCTGTTGGCGAATTTGACCACGGTCGTGCCGTAGTTGAGGTTTGCCGTGAGGTCGATGCCGAGCTGCTTGATCAGGCTGCGCGCGACTTCTGCAACCGTGACCTTCAGCATCACCTGGTCGCGGCCGCGAACGGTGATGGAGTTCACGACCTTGTCGGGGCCGCCGACCAGCCGCGTGGCGATGTCGCCGGCCTGCTGTGCGTCGATCGGGCTCGCTGCGCTTCCGCTCAGCATTACGCCGTCGCCGACGCCCTCGATCTGGATATCGGAATTCGGCAGTGCTGCACGCAGCGCGGCGCGCACGCCGTTGAGGTCGCGCTTGACGGCGATGTCATAGGCCGCGATCTGCTGGCCGGCGGCGTCGAAGAACACGATGTTGGTCTGGCCGACGGTCGCGCCGATGATGTAGGCGCGTTGCGCCGAGCGAACCACGGCATTGGCGATCTTGGGATCGGCGACCAGCACGTCCTTGATGTCCCTGGGCAGGTCGATGACGATCGATTTGCCGACGCCGAGCGAGAGGAAGCGGGCATTCATCTGGCCGCCATCGGCCGATGCGGCGGGGGCAGGCGCGGCGCGGTAATCGCTCGCCACCACCGGTGTCAGCGCCGGATTGAGCGTGAGCGCCGCGACGGCCGAGAACGACAATGCGCGGACCATGAAGGCCCGCATCGTCCGTTGAGTTGCCCCGCCCTTCATCACGTGTGTCCTCATGGTCACTTCTGCATCGTCGCCTGGTTGGCAACGCCAAAGCGGATGACGTTGATCGTGTCACCGCGCCTCTGCCGGTTGTCGTCGGTCTTGGTTTCGGGCGCGTTGTTGTCGGCGATGCTGCGCAGCGCCAGCGACAGGACGCCGCTCTGGCGCGCGCGCGCCAGCGTCTCGGTCTGTTCGGGCTTCAGCTCCAGCGTCACCGTCTTGCCGATCAGTGCGTTGGTGCCGTCCTTTTCCTTCGGCGCCTGGTCGATCGCGAGCACGCGGACGTTGGTCAGGATCACCTCGGAGTTGACGATGTCGGCGCCGCTGCGGTCCGGATTCTTGTCCCGCTTCGACAGCAGGACGTCGACCCGGTCGTTCGGCAGGATGAAGCCGCCGGCGCCGGTCTCGGGCGAGATTTCGGTCGATACCGCCCGCATGCCGGTCGGCAGGATCGCGGCCATGAAGCCGCTGCCGTCGGCCTTGACGAGCTTCTGCTCGCGAATCGGTTCGCCCTGGATGAACGGGGCGCGCGCGATCGAACCGGTCACGTCCTTGATCGCTTCGGCGTTGCTGTCCCTGCGCATGAAGCTGGCGCTGGCGGTTGCCGCCGGCCAGGTCTGCCATTGCAAATCTTCGGGCTTCACGGCCTGGCCGAGGCCGATGTCGGTTTTCGCGACCAGGATGTCGACGGTGGGCAGCTGCGCGACCGGCGGAGCCGGCGCCGGCTTGTCGTCGCTTCCGCTCGCCAAATAGAGCGCCGCAAGGCCGGCGCAGCCTGCGATTGCCAGGACCAGAATGCGGGCCTTATCCATTACGCTTCACTTTCCACATGACGCCGCGACGCTGCCGCCGCCGTGATGGGAGTTGACCAGCTATTCGTCAAAGCATGGTTAATGAGGCGTATCTAAATCGCCTTAACGGGCGGTTACCGCTGCTTTCTCAGCGCATGGCGAAGTGCGCGAGATCGATCGTCTTGATCCAGTCCGTCTCGGGATAGATCAGCAGGGCGCCGAGGGCGAGTGCGATGCCGTAGGGAATTCCGGTCTGCTTGTCGTGCAGCCGGCTGAGCCAGGCCTGGTTCGCGAGCGCATAGGGCAACGGCCATTGCCGGAGCTGCAGCAGCAGCACCGTCAGCGCGCCGCCGAACAGCGACGCGAAGACCAGATAGGGGAGCAGATGCTCGAACCCGAACCACAGGCCGGCCGCGGCCGCGACCTTGGCGTCTCCGCCACCGACCCAGCCCATCGCAAACATGCCGAATGCCACCACCAGAACCAGCGCGCCCGCGCCGGCATGGTTGAGGATCTCGTGCACGCCCATCCCGGTCAGCGGCGCCAGGACGAAGAAGCCGGCCGCCAGCGCCAGCGAGATCCGGTTCGGGATCGTCATGGTCAGGAGATCGCTCGCCGCCGCAAAGGCCATCAGGGCCGGAAACAGCATCAAGCGTGCGATGTCGAGGATCATGGATTCATGCCGTCAAGCTGGAGCTGCGGTCGAGACCCGACGCTAGCGGCCAATGGTGAACAATCGGGAAAGGTCGGCCGTGGTCGCCATCAAGGCGCCGACGGCCGGTCCGCCAAATAGCAAAGGTCCCGGGGGTGCCGGGACCTTTGATGCGAGTTCCTGGGAACCGGATTACTTCAGCGAGCTGGCGACCGTGTTGAAGGTGCCCGAGAGCTTGGTGCCGACGCCGTTGACGGCAGCGATGATCGCGATGGCGATACCGGTGGCGATCAGGCCGTATTCGATGGCGGTCGCGCCCGATTCATCCTTCACGAAGCGCGAGACGAGGTTCTTCATAAATAGCTCCTGTGTACACGTGGCTGGTCGAACTAGGTTTGGTCTCGTCGGCGTTCTCAGCACCGTGACCATTGCGGCACCCTACGGTTCGACAATTTCGGCGCAGTTAATTTGATCGTATAAACACAGCGGGAACCCGCAGTTGTTGCGCACAGTAAATTTGGAATTAAGCGGTCCGCTAAGATTGCAGATTGTTGCCGGGGCCCGCTATCGGCACCTGTTCACGGCTCCTTAAGCGCACATCTATACCCATGGGGCTTCCGTCAGATGAGGCCGTCATGCCCAGCCTTCCCTTTGAAGTCATCGAGATGATCGGCCAGACGATGATGAAGGTGGTGCCGATCACGATCGCGCTGGCGCTGTTCTTCACGGTGCTCACTCATTTCTGGGCCTGCAATCCCGGCAAGCCGTGGTGGCAGAAGCGTGAGCTGGTCACCGACATCTGCTACTGGTTCTTCGTGCCGGTGTTCGCCCGCGTGCTGCGGATCGGTCTCCTGGTGGTGGGCGCAGCCGTGGTGTTCAACGTTCACGACGCCGACGATCTGATCGCGTTCTACGAGAACGGACATGGCCCTCTGGCGCAGCTTCCGCTCTGGCTGCAGTCCATTATCTTCCTCGTCGCCTCCGATTTCATGCTGTACTGGCTGCACCGGATGTTCCATGGCGGCGGCTTCTGGAAGTACCACGCCATTCATCACTCTTCCGAGGACCTTGAATGGATCTCGGCGGCACGCTTCCATCCGGTCAATCTTCTGATCGGCACGATCACTGTCGATGTGATCCTGCTGATGGCGGGCATCTCGCCGAACATCATGCTGTGGGTCGGCCCGGTCACCACTTTCCATTCGGCATTCGTGCACGCCAACCTTAACTGGACGCTCGGCCCGTTCAAATACGTGATCGCGACGCCGGTGTTTCACCGCTGGCATCACACCGGGCTCGAGGACGGCGGCGACACCAATTTCGCGGGCACGTTTCCGCTCTGGGATATTCTGTTCGGAACGTTCCGGATGCCCGAAGGCAAGCTTCCGGAAGATTACGGTGTCGATGCCGAGCAGGGCGTGCCGTCCGAGATCGGCGGACAGTTGGCCTATCCGTTCCGGCAATGACGCCGCCAGCCGGCCGGTGCGATCATGAGCGCTGAGACCGCGACCTTCCCGCGCGCGAAAACCTCCGTGTTCGCCGAGCTTCCAGCCTGGTTCTGGATGGCGTGCGGCGTCTATGCGCTGCTGCTGTTCGTCGGCGACAGGCTGCTCGCCGATTCCGACACCTACTGGCAGATTGCCGTCGGCCGCTGGATCCTCGACCATCGCACGCTGCCGTCTGTCGACATCTACTCGTTCACCAAGGCCGGTGAGCCGTGGGTGTCGTCGTCCTGGCTGGCGCAGGTTCTGTTCGCGAAGACCTATGACCTCGCCGGGTGGACCGGTCCGGCGGCGCTGGCGGCCGTCTGCGCCGCTGCCAGCTTCGCGCTGCTCACCGCCATCCTCAGCCGCGCGTTGCCGACGATCTACGCGAGCCTGATCGCCCTTGCGGCGCTGGTTCTGACCTGCGGGCACCTGCTGGCCCGTCCGCATGTGCTGGCGATGCCCATCATGATCGTCTGGGCGAACGGCCTGATGACCGCCAGCGAACGCCGCGAGGCGCCCTCGTTCTGGCTGCTGCCGCTGATCGCGCTGTGGGCCAATCTGCACGGCGGCTTCCTGTTTGGTTTGGTGCTGGCCGGCGCATTTGCGCTCGATGCGATGTGGAATGCCTTGCCGGCTCAAAGGTCGGCGCTGGCGCTGCGCTGGGGGGCGTTCGGCATCGGCGCACTGGCTGCGTGCTGCGTGACCCCTTATGGCTGGGGCTCGATCCTCGCCTCGCTCAGGATTCTCGGCCTCGGTGAATTGTTGCATCTCATCGCGGAGTGGAGGCCGGTGACGTTCGGCGAGATCGACCCGTTTGGACTATCGATCCTCGGCCTGCTCGGCGCTGCGCTCTATTGCGGGGCGAGGTTGCCGCTGCCGCGAATCATCCTGGTGCTGGGCTTGCTGCATATGGCGCTGTCCCATGTCAGAAATCTCGAGCTGCTCGCCCTGCTGCTGCCGCTGGCCGTGCTGACGCCGGTCGCCACCCAGTTCAGGCTGCGTGCCGCCAGCGCCGTCCGCCCGAGAGTTGCTCCGGCCGCAATCCTTATCGTCGGGCTTTGCGCGTGGACCGCAGTCGTTGCCGCGCGCCAGGTGATATCGCCACCGCCGATCTATTCGCCGGCTGCCGCCGTCGACGCGATGAAGGCGCACAACGTCAAGCGCGTGCTCAACGATCTGCAGTTCGGCGGCTACCTGATCTGGCGTCAGATGCCGGTGTTCATTGACGGGCGCGCCGAGCTCTACGGCGAGGCGTTCGGCATGAGCCTGGCCCGCGCGCTCCAGCTCAAGGACGTCAACGGTTTCCTCAATCTGCTCGCGACCCATGACATCGATGCGGTGATGCTCGATCCGACCACGCCGGCGTCCAAATTGCTGGATCACATCGGAGGATGGCAGCGCCTCTACGCCGATGAGCACGTGGTCGTTCACGTCCGCGCCGCCAGTTGAAGCCGCCGCGGCTCTTAAGCTTGCCTCAGCGCACCGCTTCCCACCCAATGGCGGGACGAGGGGATCGGCGACCGGATAGTCCTCCGCGAGGTAGCGGACGGTTGGCCGATCTGCTCGGGAAGTCGTGACATCCGCGCAATTCGGCGGTCGATCTTTGCTCTTCCTAAATGAATTGCCGTCAGATTTGCCAGCGTCGGGCGCCGGTCCGCAGCGTATCGTCTTTGCCGGCCAGTTAACGTCCCGGGGTAGAGTATGTCGTTTCAGTCCCAGCGTATTCGCGCCGTCACGCGCATTGGTTTCATCTCGATGGCCGCAGCCATGCTGCTGGGGCCCGCACTCGCAACGGCAGCGCCGGATCCCGATCGGATCGCGGTCAACGTCGATCAGGCCAAGCTCGTCAGGCTGCCCGGCGGCATCGCCACGATCGTGGTCGGTAATCCCCTGATCGCCGACGTCACCCTGCAGAATGGCGGGGTTGTCGTGGTCACCGGCAAGGGTTATGGCGCGACCAATTTCATCGCACTCGACCGCTCCGGCCAGGTGCTGGTGGATCGCCAGATCCAGGTCGAAGGTCCGTCCGACCAGCTGGTCACCGTCTATCGCGGCATCGATCGCGAGACCTATAGCTGCATGCCGGTTTGTCAGCGCCGCATCACCCTCGGCGACGGCGACGCCTATTTCAAGACGACGATGGAACAGGCCGGTACGCTCAACAATCAGGCCTCCGGCTCGGGCGGCGGCGCGAAGCCGCAGAACTGACGTGCGTCCGCTCGGGCGCTTCACACGCCGGGGCCTTGGCCGCAGGCGGTTCGCCCGACATGCTTAATCAAGGCCTAACGGATCGGGTCGCTCGGTCTCGATCCGGCGAAATACTTCGACAATGACTCTTCGGTAGTTGTTGCCACCATGTTGATCCGGGGTCGTTGATGCCGCTGCCCGCTCATTCTTTTGCGCGCCTCCTCCGTCGCTTTCGCCGAAACCGCCGTGGTGTGACCGCGGTCGAATTCGCGTTGGTCGCGCCGCTGTTTTTCGCGTTGCTTTTTGCGATCATCGAAGTGGCACTGATCTTCTTTGCCAGCCAGGTGCTTGAGACGGCGACGCAGGATTCGTCCCGCTTCATCATGACCGGCCAGGCCCAGGGCGCGAGCTATACCCAGGCGCAGTTCAAGGCCTACGTCTGTGGCCGGGTCACCAATGCGCTGTTCGACTGCAACAACGGCATCTATGTCGACGTCCGCAGCTATCCGTCTGCGACAGGCTTCAGCAGCGTCAACATCACGCCGATCTCCGATCCTACCCAGGTGAAATGGTGTCCCGGCAAGGACGGCGACGTCGTGGTGGTCCGGCTGTTCTATCAATGGCAGCTGTTTGTCACCCAGCTCGGCTTCAACGCCTCGAATCTCCCCGGTGGCAAACGGCTCCTGATCGCGACCGCGACATTCAAGAACGAGCCATCCGGAACCGCAGGGACCACATGCTCATGAGCAAGGTCGTGAAAACCCTGTCTGCGGCCTTGCTGCGCTCAGTTGCTGCTCTCGCGCGTGACCGCCGGGGCCTCGCCGCCGTCGAGTTCGCTTTCGTCATGCCGCTGATGCTGGTGATGTTCTTCGGCACCGTTGAATTTTCATCCGGTGTCGCGGTCGACCGCAAGGTAACGCTGATGGCGCGCGCCGCGTCAGATCTCACCTCGCAGGCGACGCAGGTGGTGGATACCGACCTGCAAAATTTCTTCAGCGCCAGCGTCGGCATCATGACGCCCTACGATCCGTCACCGACCAAGGTCACGCTGTCGGAAATCTACGTCGATAACTCCAACATCGCGCACATACAGTGGAGCAAGGCGGGGGTGATGAGTGCGGGTGCCACGCAGGCGACGCTGACGGCCTCGACGCGCAGCCAAGGTGACATCGTGACAAGCGTCGTTCCGTCGGCGCTGCTGGTTGCAGGCACCTATCTGATCTTCAGCGAAGTGAGCTACAAATACGTTCCGACGATCGGCTATGTGATGGCCAAGACCGGCATCAATCTCGCCGACGTTGCCTTCACGCGGCCGCGGCAGTCGGTTTGCGTGTTCTATGCCCCGACCTCCGCCACCATGCCGACGACCTGCTCGACTTACTAGAGCGCTTCGGGCGAAGTGGCTACCGCTTCGCGTGAAGAAAATGCTCGACGCAGCGCTGCCATAGACGCGATCCAGACAAAAAGGGCCGCACCCGGAGGTGCGGCCCTTGATGCTATGACGGCAATTTCCCGGAGCTTCGCGCTCCCGGAAATCGGCTTATCCAGCGGCGCGCAGATTGTCGGCCGAGGATTTGCCGGAACGGCGGTCAGCAACGATCTCGTAGGAGATCTTCTGGCCTTCACGCAGAGTGCCAAGGCCGGCGCGCTCGACTGCACTGATGTGCACGAACACGTCGTTCCCGCCTTCATCCGGCTGGATGAAGCCGTAGCCCTTGGTCGCGTTAAACCACTTCACGGTTCCCATGCTCACGTGGGTAGTCCCTTCTCAGATATACAAGTTCAAGACCCGCTTGTCGGCGGGGTGGTGAGATCGAATTTTTGGAAGGGTCGTCAGCGTCTGAACCGGCTGTACCGGTATTGGCTAATGTCGTCCGGCCGAAAATCGATGGGTAGGATATTATTCGATAGAAGGGCTCAAAACAATCCTGACGTGCGCGATTTTTTGGCCGGCGGAGCCGCCGGCCAATTGTTGCGCAGGACATCAGGACGTCATGCGCGCAACAGTTGCAGTGCGCCTGTTATCGGCGGCGGAACTGACCGCCGCGCTGCGCGCCGCCCCGCGGCGGACCGCCGGGTGCGCCACTCGGGCGTTCGTCCTTGTGCCGGAAAATCAGGCGACCCTTTTCGAGATCGTAGGGCGACATTTCGATCGTGACGCGGTCGCCGGCCAGCGTCTTGATGCGGTTTTTCTTCATCTTGCCGGCGGTGTAGGCGACGATCTCGTGTCCGGCATCGAGTTGCACCCGGTAGCGAGCGTCGGGGAGGATTTCGGTCACCAGTCCTTCGAACTGGATCAGCTCTTCCTTAGCCATATGGTTCTCCAGATCGAGCGACGGCTAGTGCTTCGGTCGGTTGTTGCGGTTGGGTTGCGGATTCGGCCGGCTCTCGCGATGCAAGAAGGCGACGCCCTGAATGCCTTCGCTGCTGCCGGCCTGCGACGGACGCGGCGACTCGCCCCGGCTCGTCTGCGGCGCGCCATTATTACCACCTCCGCGGCGGCGGCGGCGAGGCCCTTTTGCACTCGGAGCGGGCTCATTCCCACGGACATTATGCGCGCGCGGCGCAGAGCGGCCGCCCCGATGCGGGTGGGGGGCCTGCGCCGGCGCGGCGGCCTCGCGGCTGCCCTGCGTACGGCGGTCTTCCCGCGGCACGGTAATCCGGATCAGCCGCTCGATATCGCGCAGATAGCCCATCTCCTCGGCACCGGCGACCAGCGAGATCGCGATGCCGTCGGCGCCGGCCCGCGCGGTGCGGCCGATGCGGTGGACGTAGGTTTCCGGGATGTTGGGCAGGTCAAAGTTCACGACATGGCTGACGCCGTCGACGTCGATGCCGCGGGCGGCGATGTCGGTCGCCACCAGCGTGCGGATCTCGCCGGAGCGGAATGCCGCCAGCGTGCGCTCGCGGTGGTTCTGCGACTTGTTGCCGTGGATCGCATTGGCCTCGATGCCGGCCTTGGCAAGGCTCTTCACCACCTTGTCGGCGCCGTGCTTGGTGCGGGTAAACACCAGGGCACGATTGACCTGCTCCTGCTTCAGGAGCTGGGCGAGAACCGTCGGCTTGGCCGCGAAATCGACCTGGATCGCCCGCTGGGCGATGCGATCCACCGTCGAGGCCACCGGCGTCACCGCCACGCGGGCGGGGTCGCGCAGCATCGCCTCGGCGAGCTCGGCGATGTCCTTGGGCATGGTGGCCGAGAAGAACAGAGTCTGCCGCCGGATCGGCAACTTGGCGACGATTTTGCGGATGTCGTTGATGAAGCCCATGTCGAGCATGCGGTCGGCTTCATCGAGCACCAGGAACTCGACCTGGTTGAGCTTCAGCCCGTTGCTCTGCACGAGGTCGAGCAGACGGCCGGGGGTGGCGACCAGCACCTCGACGCCCTGCATCAGGGAACGGACCTGGCGGCCCATCGGCACGCCGCCGATGGCGAGGGTCGAGGACAGCCGGACGTGGCGGCCATAGGTGTTGAAGCTGTCGAGGATCTGCCCGGACAGTTCGCGGGTCGGCGAGAGCACCAGCACGCGGCAGCTCTTGGGCTGCGGGCGGATGCGGTTCTCGAGCAGCCGGTGCAGGATCGGCAGCGCGAAGGACGCGGTCTTGCCGGTTCCGGTCTGGGCGATGCCGACGACGTCGCGGCCGGCGAGTGCGAGCGGGATGGTCTGGGCTTGGATGGGGGTTGGCGTGAGATAGTTTTCTTCTCGAAGCGCGCGGGCGATGGGATCGGCGAGGCCGAAATCCTGAAAGGAGGTCAAAAGGTGGTTCTTTCCATAAAAGCCTTCATCGTCCCGGCCAGTATCGGCCGGAATCGCATGAAGGCATTCGGGGACACCCGCGTGTCTGGGGCGTCAAGCTGGGTTAGCTGAAAGGCGAGCCAGAAGCCGCTTGGGGCGGCTTGAACACGCAGCTCGCGAAGGCACCGCGATGTCGCGGGCATGGCGAGGATATGGACCAGGAACTGGGCGGTTTCAAGATGATATCGTCGGGATTGGTACGCCGAATGCGCCGAACCATCGCGCAAACTGTCACAAATCGGTGCCGGAAATTTAGCCAAGAAGGCAATTTTGCCTACAAAATAACCTGATTGCTCTTCCGGCAGTCAAGTTGACGGCTCAATGATTGGGCAATCGGTTTCCGTATTCGCCCGGAACTCATGAAATTATCCAGTTGGTTCATCGGCTTACGGTGTCCACACACCGTGGCACAGTTCTTGCGATTCCCTTAACCGCAGGCGGCCAAGCGGCCGTTCGCAAGCGTTCCACGCCTGCGTCAGGGAGACGACATTTCATGCTTACTCAGCTTACTCACAAAATAACGACGATGACCCGCCGCCGCGCGCTCGCGGCGATCGCCGGCCTGGTTTTGGGTCTGGCTGCGTCCTCGCCGTTCGCGCCCGCCCAAGCGGCCGACGACACCATCAAGATTGGTATTCTTCACTCGCTGTCGGGCACCATGGCCATCAGCGAAACCACGCTGAAGGACACGATCCTTTTCCTGATCGACGAGCAGAACAAGAAGGGCGGCGTACTCGGCAAGAAGCTCGAGGCCGTCGTGGTCGACCCCGCATCGAACTGGCCGCTGTTTGCCGAAAAGGCCCGCGAACTGATCACCAAGGACAAGGTTGCGGTCGTGTTCGGCTGCTGGACCTCGGTGTCGCGCAAGTCCGTGCTGCCGGTGTTCAAGGAGCTCAACAACATCCTGTTCTACCCGGTGCAGTATGAAGGCGAAGAGTCCGAGCGCAACGTGTTCTACACGGGTGCTGCGCCGAACCAGCAGGCGATCCCCGCCGTCGACTATCTGATGAAGGAAGAAAAGGTGAAGCGCTGGGTGCTGGCCGGCACCGACTACGTCTATCCGCGCACCACCAACAAGATCCTGGAAGCCTATCTGAAGTCGAAGGGCGTCGCCCAGGACGACATCATGATCAACTACACGCCGTTCGGTCACTCCGACTGGCAGACGATCGTGGCCGACATCAAGAAGTTCGGCTCGGCCGGCAAGAAGACCGCCGTGGTCTCCACCATCAACGGCGACGCCAACGTTCCGTTCTACAAGGAGCTCGGCAACCAGGGCATCAAGGCGACCGACATTCCGGTGGTCGCGTTCTCGGTCGGCGAAGAAGAGCTGGCCGGCATCGACACCAAGCCGCTGCTCGGCCATCTCGCCGCCTGGAACTACTTCGAGTCGATCAAGACCCCGGCGAACGAGAAGTTCATCAAGGAGTGGCAGGCCTACACCAAGAATCCGAAGCGCGTGACCAACGATCCGATGGAAGCGCACTACATCGGCTTCAACATGTGGGTGAAGGCGGTCGAGAAGGTGAAGTCGACCGATCCGGACAAGGTGATCGACGCGCTTCCCGGCACCGAGGCGCCGAACCTGACCGGCGGCACCTCGAAGATGCTGCCGAACCACCACATCACCAAGCCGGTGTTCATCGGCGAGATCAAGGGCAACGGCCAGTTCGACGTGGTCTGGAAGACCCCGGGCCTGGTGGCCGGCGATGCCTGGTCGAAGGAGCTCGAGGGCTCCAAGGACCTGATCGGCGATTGGGTCGGCAAGAAGTGCGGCAACTACAACACCAAGACCAACAAGTGCGGCGGCCAGGGCTCCTGAGCACCTGACTCGACAACGACACAACACAACCTTCCAAAACCGGAGAAGGCGGCATTGTTCGCCGCCTTCTCCTCCACTCCTGCCGGGGTACTGACGTGTTTGCCAATTGTATTGATCGCTTTCGCACTTTGTTTCTCTCGATCCTGCTGCTGAGCTGCCTTGCTGTGCCGGCGCTGGCCGGCCCGTTCGAGGATTCGGTCGCCAAATTCGCCAATGACGAGTTCTCCGACACCGAGGCTGCGATCGGCGAGATCGCCGCATCGGGCAATGCGCTGGCTTCGCCCATCATCGCAGCGTTGCAGGACGGCCGGCTGTCGGCCGATCCCGACAGCAAGAAGGTCTTCATCACGCAGGCCGACGGCAAGATCGTCGACGCCGCGACCGGCGCGGCCGTCGACAAGCTGCCCGACAGCGCCGCCGCGGTTCGCCTCAACAACCGCCTGCGCCGCACCGTGGAGGCCGCGCTCGGCGGCCTGACGCTGCTGTCGCCGGATCCGGCCAAGCGGCTGGCGGCTGCGCAGTCGGTGTTCAAGAGTCACGAGGAGAACCTGCTGCCGACGGTGGAGGGCGCGCTCGCCAAGGAGAGCGTCAAGTCGATCAAGCAGGCTTTCGCCGAGGCGCGGGCTGCCGTCATCCTGTTCAAGCCGGATGCGTCCGACAACGACAAGCTCGACGCCGTCGCCGTGGTCAAGGCGCGCGGCGACCAGGAAGCGCTGGCGCTGCTCACCGGGCTCGGCGACCAGCCGCCGCCGGTCACCAAGGCGGCGGCTGCCGCGGTCACCTCGATCCAGAGCAATCTTGCGATGTGGTCGATGGTGCAGAATGCCTGGTACGGCCTGTCGCTCGGCTCGGTGCTGCTGCTCGCCGCGATCGGGCTTGCCATCACCTTCGGCGTGATGGGCGTGATCAACATGGCGCATGGCGAGATGGTGATGCTTGGCGCCTACACCACCTTCGTGGTGCAGGAGGTGATCCGCACCCGCTATCCCGCGCTGTTCGACTATTCGCTGCTGATCGCAGTGCCGCTCGCCTTCCTGGTCGCGGGCTTGATCGGCGTCGTGATCGAGCGCACCATCATCCGCTTCCTGTACGGCCGTCCGCTGGAGACGTTGCTCGCGACCTGGGGCCTGTCGCTGGTGCTGCAGCAGGCGGTGCGCACCGCGTTCGGCCCGACCAACCGCGAGGTCGGCAACCCCTCCTGGATGAGTGGCGCCTTCGAGCTCGGCCAGATCACCATCACCTATAACCGGCTCTGGATCCTCTGCTTCACGCTCGCGGTGTTCGCCATCCTGCTCGCGATGCTGCGCTACACCGCGCTCGGCCTCGAGATGCGTGCGGTGACGCAGAACCGCCGCATGGCGGCCTCGATGGGGATCGCCACCTCGCGCGTTGACGCGCTGACCTTCGGCCTCGGCTCGGGGATCGCCGGCATTGCCGGCGTGGCGCTGTCGCAGATCGACAATGTCAGTCCGAATCTCGGCCAGAGCTACATCATCGACTCATTCATGGTCGTGGTGTTCGGCGGCGTCGGCAATCTCTGGGGCACGCTGGTCGGCGCCTTCACGCTCGGCATCGCCAACAAGTTCCTGGAGCCGGTGGCAGGTGCGGTGCTCGGCAAGATCGCGATCCTGGTGCTGATCATCCTGTTCATCCAGAAGCGGCCGCGCGGCCTGTTCGCGCTCAAGGGCCGGGCGGTGGAAGCATGACGCCGCATATCCTGACCCGCTCGCTCGACCGCGCCGCGACCGCGTTCGTCCTGCTCGTCGCCGCGGTCGGCGTGTTGATCCCGCTGTCGAACCTGCTGCTGCCGCAGGGCTCGATGTTCCAGGTACCGACCTATCTGGTGGCGCTGTGGGGCAAATATGTCTGCTACGCCATCCTCGCGCTCTCGATCGATCTGATCTGGGGCTATTGCGGCATCCTTTCGCTCGGCCACGGTGCGTTCTTCGCGCTCGGCGGCTACGCGATGGGCATGTACCTGATGCGGCAGATCGGCAGCCGCGGCGTCTACGGCAACCCGATTCTGCCCGACTTCATGGTGTTCCTGAACTGGGACAAGCTGCCCTGGTACTGGTACGGCTTCGACAAGTTCTGGGTCGCTGCGTTGATGGTGCTGCTGGTGCCGGGCCTGCTTGCCTTCTGTTTCGGCTGGCTCGCCTTCCGCTCGCGCGTCACCGGCGTCTATCTGTCGATCATCACGCAGGCGATGACCTATGCGCTGCTGCTGGCGTTCTTCCGTAACGATTTCGGCTTCGGCGGCAACAACGGTCTGACCGACTTCAAGGACATCCTCGGCTTCAACGTGCAGGCCGAAGGGACCCGTGCCGCGCTGTTCCTGCTGAGCTGTTTGGCGCTGATCATCGCCTTCCTGATCTGCCGCGCAATCGTGACCTCGAAGCTCGGCAAGGTCCTGATCGCGGTGCGCGATGCCGAAAGCCGGACCCGCTTCCTCGGTTATCGCGTCGAATCCTACAAGCTGTTCGTGTTCACGCTGTCGGCCTGCATGGCCGGCGTCGCCGGAGCGCTCTACGTGCCGCAGGTCGGTATCATCAATCCGAGCGAGTTCGCGCCCGGCAATTCGATCGAGGCGGTGATCTGGGTCGCGGTCGGCGGTCGCGGCACGCTGATCGGCGCCGCGCTCGGCGCCGTCGTGGTCAACTACGCCAAGACGTTCTTCACCTCCGGGCCGCTGGCGCCGTACTGGCTGTTCATGCTGGGCGCGCTGTTCATCCTGGTCACGCTGCTGTTGCCCAAGGGCATCGTCGGCACCTTCAATAGCTGGTGGGAGACGCGGCGCAGCGCGGCCCTTGCGGCCGACAAGGAAAGCGCCGCGCGCGAAGACGGCGTCGGCGCACCGAACCTGGCGGAGTAGGCAGATGAACGTCATGGATACCCGCGCCACTTCGGCCATGCTCTATCTCGACGGCGTGCACGTCTCGTTCGACGGTTTTCACGCCATCAACAATCTGTCGCTGACGCTCGCGCCCGGCGAGATGCGCGCGATCATCGGCCCGAACGGCGCCGGCAAGACCACGATGATGGACATCATCACCGGCAAGACCAAGCCGGACGAGGGCACCGTGTTGTTCGACGGCACCGTCGACCTGACCCGGCTCGACGAGACCCGCATCGCCGAGCTCGGCATCGGCCGCAAATTCCAGAAGCCGACGGTGTTCGAGAGCCAAACTGTGCAGGACAATTTGCTGCTCGCGCTCAATGTCGATCATTCTGTGCGCGGCACGCTGTTCTGGCGCGGCAGCAAGGCGGAGTCCGAGCGCATCGACAAGGTGCTGGAGACCATCCGCCTGACCGATGCGCGCAACCGCCTCGCCGGCAGCCTGTCGCACGGCCAGAAGCAGTGGCTCGAGATCGGCATGCTGCTGGCGCAGGACCCCAAGGTGCTGCTGGTCGACGAGCCGGTCGCCGGCATGACCGATGTCGAGACCCATCTGACTGCGGAGCTACTCAAAGAGATCAACAAGAACCACACCATCATGGTGGTCGAGCACGACATGACCTTCGTGCGCGAGCTCGGCGTCAAGGTGACCTGCCTGCACGAAGGCACGGTGCTCGCCGAAGGTTCGATCGACCAGGTGTCGTCGAACGAGCGGGTGGTCGAAGTGTATCTGGGGCGCTAGGCGATGCTGAAGATCGACAACATCAACCTCTATTACGGCGCGGCGCAGGCGCTGCGCGGCGTGTCGCTGACCGCCGAGCCGGGCAAGGTCACCTGCGTGCTCGGCCGCAACGGCGTCGGCAAGACCTCGCTGCTGCGCGCCATGGTTGGCCAGTATCCGATCGCCTCCGGTGCGATCAATTTCGACGGCAAGGACATCACCGCGTTAAAGCCCTATGAGCGGGCGCGGTGCGGCATCGGCTTCGTGCCGCAGGGCCGCGAGATCTTCCCGTTGCTGACGGTGGAGGAAAACCTCAAGACCGGATTCGGCCCGCTGAAGCGCGAGGACCGCAACATCCCCGACGACGTGTTCTCGCTCTTCCCGGTGCTGCAGACCATGCTGGGCCGCCGCGGCGGCGACCTCTCCGGCGGCCAGCAGCAGCAGCTCGCGATCGGCCGCGCGCTGGTGATGCGGCCAAAGCTCCTGCTGCTCGACGAGCCGACTGAAGGCATCCAGCCCTCGATCATCAAGGACATCGGCCGCGCGATTTCCTATCTGCGCAACCTCGGCAACATCGCAATCGTGCTGGTCGAACAATATCTCGACTTTGCCTGCGAACTCGGCGACAGTTTTGCCGTGATGGACCGGGGTGCGGTAAAGTATGCCTGCGATCGCGCAAGCCTCGATCCCGCCGAGATCAGCCGCCAGATGGCGCTGTGAAGATGGTGTGACGCCGCCGCGCGCGGCGTGAGTCAAGGGAGCGTCGGGGGAATGCGGACCGGGATCGCAGGCGCGGCAGCGGCAACGTTTGCGGCAAACCGCGCCCAGGGCGCGGTCAGGTTCGGCGTGCATCGTAAGGATGGCACCACCCGCCGCGGTGATCTCCATGAGTCAGGTTCGCTGCGCGTGCGTTTCCCGTCGCCGGAGGACGACGGCCTGTCGGCGATGTTCGTCAACACCGCCGGCGGCATTGCCGGCGGCGACCGCTTCGAGATTGCAATCGCAGCCGGCGAGGGCGCTCGCCTGACCCTGACCACGGCGGCCGCCGAAAAGGTCTATCGTGCACCGTTAGCGTTTTCGAGCGAAGTGGGTACCGGTTCGCGTGAAGAAAACGCGTCCAAACAAAATGAGGGCATGGAGCGATCCGACCGGATCGCACCATGCCCAGCGGTGGCGCGGCTCGATATCGCGCTGAAGGTCGCTGATGGCGCGCATCTCTCCTGGCTGCCGCAGGAGACCATCCTGTTCGACCGCGCCCGTATTCATCGCGGCTTCGACATCGATCTGGCCGAGGGCGCCTCGCTTTTGCTGTGCGAGATCGTGGTGTTCGGCCGTGCCGCGATGGGCGAGACCATGCGCCACGGCGAGTTCGTCGACCGCTGGCGGATGCGGCGCGGCGGCCGGCTGGTGTTTGCCGAGACCATCCGCCTCGACGGCGAGATCGGCGAGAAGCTCGCAAGGCCCGCGATCGCGCAGGGCGGCTGCGCGATCGGCACCGCGCTGATCGTGCCGGGCGACGAGGCGCTGGTCGAGCGCATCCGTGCGGCGTCTGACAGCTTCGGCGCCGAGGTCGGCATCTCCGCCTGGAATGGCTTTGCAATGGCGCGCTTCTGTGCCCAAGATGCAGCCCGGTTGCGCGCCGACATGATGACGGTGCTCGGCCGCGCCTCCTTAGTCCCGCTGCCGCGGCTGTGGCTCAACTAGACCTTTCAAGAACGATCAGAGTGCTCGCATGAATCTGTCTCCCCGCGAAAAGGACAAGCTCCTGGTTTCGATGGCGGCCATGGTGGCGCGCCGCCGGCTTGAGCGTGGCGTCAAGCTGAACCATCCCGAAGCGGTGGCGCTGATCACCGATTATATCGTCGAGGGCGCGCGCGACGGCCGCACCGTCGCCGAGCTGATGCAGGCCGGCGCGAAGGTCCTGACCCGCGCGCAGGTGATGGATGGCATCCCGGAGATGATCCACGACATCCAGGTCGAAGCGACATTTCCCGACGGCACCAAGCTCGTCACCGTGCACGAACCGATCCGATAGGAGCGCGACATGATCCCCGGCGAACTCTTCATCAAGGACGGCGAGATCGAGCTCAATGCCGGCCGCAAGACCGTGACGCTGTCGGTCGCCAACACCGGCGACCGCCCGATCCAGGTCGGCTCGCACTATCATTTCTTCGAGACCAACCCGGCGCTGAAATTCGACCGTAAGAAAGCCCGCGGCATGCGCCTCGACATCGCCGCCGGCACCGCCGTCCGCTTCGAACCCGGCCAGACCCGCGACGTCCACCTTGTGGCACTCGCCGGCAAGCGCGTGATCTACGGTTTTCGAGCCGAGGTGAAGGGGAAGTTGTAGGCCCGATGCTTCCCGCGCTACGCATGGTCTCCGAAGCTGCCGAGCTTGCTGCGCACCGTCACAACGGCATGGCGCGCAAGGGGCGGGGGAACGAGCCGTACATCAATCATCTGGCCGAGGTCGCGAACCTGCTGGCGCAGGTGACCGATGGTGCCGATGCCGAGCTGGTGGCGGCCGGCTGGCTGCACGACACCATCGAGGACACCGAGACCACGCGCGAGGAACTCGCGGAGAAATTCAGCGAACGCGTTGCCGCGCTGGTGGTCGAATGCACCGACGACATGAGCCTGCCAAAGGCCGTGCGCCGGCAAAAGCAGATCGAGGACGCTTCGCACAAGTCGCCCGGCGCAAAGCTGATCAAGACCGCCGACAAGGTCAGCAATATCGGCGCGCGGATCGTGCCGCATCCAAACAACGACGAGCGCGACGATCTCGCCGACTATGCGGCCTGGGCCGACAAGGTCGTTGCCGGTTGCCGGGGGATCAATCCGCGGCTCGACCGCATTTTCGACGACACCATTGCGCGCGCCAAGGCCGCGCTGGCTGAAACTGGGGGCTGATATGTCCGTGAAGATCAAGCGTTCCGTCTATGCCGACATGTTCGGGCCGACCACCGGCGACAAGGTGCGGCTGGCCGACACCGATTTGATCATCGAGGTCGAGAAGGACCTCACCACCTATGGCGAGGAGGTGAAGTTCGGCGGCGGCAAGGTGATCCGCGACGGCATGGGGCAGTCGCAGGTGACCAACGCGCAGGGCGCGGCCGACACCGTCATCACCAATGCGCTGATCGTCGATCACTGGGGCATCGTGAAGGCCGACGTCGCGATCAAGGAGGGCATGATCGCCGCGATCGGCAAGGCCGGCAATCCGGACATCCAGCCCAATGTGACCATCATCATCGGGCCCGGCACCGACGTGATCGCGGGCGAGGGCAAGATCCTCACCGCGGGCGGATTCGACAGCCACATCCACTTCATCTGCCCGCAGCAGATCGAGCACGCGCTGATGAGTGGCGTCACCTCGATGTTAGGCGGCGGCACCGGCCCGTCGCACGGCACCTTCGCGACCACCTGCACGCCCGGCCCGTGGCACATGGGGCGGATGATCCAGTCGTTCGACGCCTTTCCGGTGAACCTCGGTATTTCCGGCAAGGGCAACGCCTCGCGCCCGGCGGCGCTGGTCGAAATGATCAAGGGCGGCGCCTGCGCGCTGAAGCTGCACGAGGACTGGGGCACCACGCCGTCGGCGATCGACACCTGCCTCTCAGTGGCTGACGATTACGACGTCCAGGTGATGCTGCATTCGGACACGCTGAACGAATCCGGCTTCGTCGAAGACACGGTCAAGGCGTTCAAGGGCCGCACCATCCATGCCTTCCACACCGAGGGCGCCGGCGGCGGCCACGCCCCCGACATTATCAAGATCGCCGGTCTGAAGAACGTGCTGCCGTCCTCGACCAATCCGACCCGGCCGTTCACGCGCAACACCATCGACGAGCATTTGGACATGCTGATGGTGTGCCATCACCTCGATCCGTCGATCGCCGAGGACTTAGCCTTTGCCGAAAGCCGCATCCGCAAGGAGACCATCGCGGCCGAGGACATCCTGCACGATCTCGGCGCGCTCTCGATGATGTCGTCGGACTCGCAGGCGATGGGCCGGCTTGGCGAGGTGATCATCCGCACCTGGCAGACCGCCGACAAGATGAAGAAGCAGCGCGGAGCGCTGCCGCAGGACAAGGGCAACGACAACGACAATTTCCGCGTCAGGCGCTACATCGCCAAATACACCATCAACCCGGCGATCGCGCATGGCGTGTCGAAGCTGATCGGTTCGGTGGAGAAGGGCAAGATGGCCGATCTGGTGCTGTGGTCGCCGGCGTTCTTCGGCGTCAAGCCGGACTGCATCATCAAGGGCGGCTCGATCGTGGCGGCGCCGATGGGCGATCCCAACGCATCGATCCCGACGCCGCAGCCGGTGCATTACCGGCCGATGTTCGCCGCCTTTGGCAAGGCGCTGACCGCGTCCTCGGTCGTGTTCACCTCGAAGGCTGCGGTCACCGGCGGTCTCGCCCGCAAGCTCGGGATCGGCAAGAAGCTCTACGCGGTGCAGAACACCCGCGGAAAGATCTCCAAGAAGAGCATGATCCACAACGATGCGACCCCGAAGATCGAGGTCGATCCGGAGACCTATGAGGTACGTGCAGACGGCGAACTCCTGACCTGCGCGCCGGCCGAGGTGCTGCCCATGGCACAGCGCTACTTTATGTTCTAAAACCACTCCCGGTAACTGGAGCGTTTTCGAGCGAAGTGGATTTCCGGTTCGCGGAAAGAAAACGCGTCAAGACAAGACCCAAGCCAGAACAGAAAACCGGGAGGAATTTCCGTGATTTACGTCGTTGCCACACTGACCATCAAGCCCGAGACCCGCGCCGAATTCATCGCTGCGGCGACGGCCTGCATCAAGGAAACCCGCAAGGAGCCCGGCAACATCGCCTACGACTTGCACGAGAGCGTCACCGACCACAGCAAGATGGTGTTCGTCGAGCAGTGGGAGAACGCCGAGGCGCTGGTGCCGCATCGCACCGCCGAGCACATGAAGACGTTCGGCCGCGTTGCGGTGAAGTGCATGGCCGCGCCGCCGAAGATCGAGGTGATCACGCCCGAGAAGGTCGACGTCCGCTAACAAGAACAAGAACGGGAGAAACACCATGATCTATGTCATCGCCACCACGCCGATGAAGCCCGAGAACAAGGACGACTTCATCAGGGGACACAAGGCGTGCATCGCCGAGACCCACAAGGAGAAGGGCTGCCTCTCCTACGAGGGCCATGTCAGCGTCAATGATCCCAATCTGTATGTGGTGGTCGAGCGCTGGGAAACCCGCGACGACCTGACCGCGCACAGCAAGGCGCCGCACATGAAGGTGTGGCGCGAATATTCCGCCGAAATGAAGACGGGCCCGACGGTGATCGAGATCATCAGCGACGCCAAGGTTCAGAAGCTCTGAGGCAAACGATGATCCGCGCAACCAAAGTCCTGGGACAGCATCGCTGGACAGAAGCGGCAGCCGACACCGTCGTGCTCGATTTCGACGACCGGCACCGGCGGCGAATGGCAATGACCGGGACGCGCGGGCTCGAATTCCTGCTCGATCTCGAAAACGCCGTCGCGCTGCGCGGCGGCGACGCAATGGTGCTGGAGGACGGCCGCCTCATCGAGGTGGTCGCTGCTCCAGAGCCGCTCGCGGAAATCCGCGGCAGCGATCCGCATCATCTGATCCGGGTCGCCTGGCATCTTGGCAATCGCCATCTCCCGACGCAGATCATGCCGAAGGGCCTGCGCATTCGCAGGGATCACGTGATCGAGGCGATGGTGAAGGGGTTAGGGGCCCGTGTCATCGAGATCGAGGCGCCGTTCGATCCCGAAGGGGGCGCCTATGCCGAGCATGCGCATGCCGACGATCACGCGCATGGTCACACCGGGCACGATCATGCCCATGGCGACGCGCACGATCATGGTCACGACCACGGTGATGGACAACACCATGACCATGGGCATGACCACGACCACCACCATCATCATGATGAGCATTGCGACCATGCCCATCATCACCACGACCACTCCCATGCTCATGACCACAAATGAGCCTGATCCCGCTGCGGTGCGCGGCGGGATGGCGGAGGACGAGGCGGCCGCGCTGTACCGGCTGATGACGTGGCTGTCGCCGTCCTTTCCGGTGGGGGCGTTCGCCTATTCCAGCGGCATCGAATGGGCGGTCGAGGCCGGCGACATCACCGATGCCGCGTCGCTGCGCGGCTGGCTCGCGGCGATGCTCACCGACGGCAGCGGCTTTTGCGACGCCGTGTTCCTTGCGCAGAGCCATCGCGCGGCGTCGGAGCCCGGCTACGCGGGATTGAAGGAGATCGCTGAGCTCGCGGCCGCCTTCGTGCCGTCGCGCGAGCGGCAGCTCGAGACCACGACGCAAGGGCGCGCCTTCATCGAGATCGCGCGCGCAGCCTGGAATTCGTCCGGCCTCGACGCGATGATCGCGGCCTGCGGCGGGCCGATCGTGTACCCGGTCGCGGTCGGTATCGTCAGCGCTGCGCATGGCATCCGGCTGGCGCCGTCGCTGCATGCCTTCCTGCATGCCGTGCTCTCGAACTGGATTTCCGCAGGCAGCCGGCTGATCCCGCTCGGCCAGACCGACAGCCAGCGCGTGCTGGCCGATCTCGAGCCGGTCGTTGCCGCGACCGCGGCGCGGGCCAACGCAGCCTCGCTCGACGATCTCGGCAGCGCGACCTTTCGGGCCGACCTCGCTAGTCTGCGTCATGAGACACAGTACACGAGGCTGTTCCGGTCATGATGCGCGCTCCGCTGTCGTCCCGGCGAAGGCCGGGACCCATAACCACTGGCCTTCGTGGTTATGCAAGACTGCGGCCCCAGCCTCGCGCAACAATTGAATTCGGTGGCAATGGGTCCCGGCCCCCGTGCGCAATCGCGCACTAGGCCGGGACGACGATAACGGAGAGAGCGCCTCATGCCTACTTCTCATGGCCCGTTGCGCGTCGGCGTCGGCGGTCCGGTCGGCTCCGGCAAGACCGCGCTGATGGATCTGCTCTGCAAGGCGATGCGTGAGCGCTACGACATCGCCGCGATCACCAACGACATCTACACCAAATGGGATGCCGAATTTCTGGTGCGCTCCGGCTCGCTGACGCCGGACCGCATCGCCGGCGTCGAGACCGGCGGCTGCCCGCACACCGCGATCCGCGAGGACGCCTCGATGAACCTCGCTGCGGTCGCCGACATGCGGGCGAAATTCCCCGATCTCGACCTGGTCCTGATCGAATCCGGCGGCGACAATCTGGCGGCGACCTTCTCGCCGGAATTGGCGGATCTGACGATCTACGTCATCGACGTCGCCGCCGGCGACAAGATCCCCTCCAAGGGCGGCCCCGGCATCACGCGGTCCGACCTTCTGGTGATCAACAAGATCGACCTCGCGCCCCATGTCGGCGCGTCGCTCGAGAAGATGGACACCGACGCCAGGCGGATGCGCGGCGAGCGGCCCTTCGTGATGACCAATCTGAAGAAGAGCGAGGGCCTCGACCGCATCATCAGCTTCATCGAGACCAAGGGTGGCCTTCGGTCGCAGGGTCCAGGCAAGACGGCCGCCCGTTAATCATTGTGGCGGACCGTGGTGCGCTTCACCGTCACCCTGAGGTGCGAGCGGAGCGAGCCTCGAAGGGTGAACGGCCCCACTGTCCGGGCCGTTCACCCTTCGAGACGCGCTTCGCGCTCCTCAGGGTGACGAACGACGAGAGGGGAGCGCACTCCGCCGCAAAAAAGCTGTGCAATCGCCGGAACAATTTCCAACTTTGACGATTAGCAACCTTTGGTGCCGCCAAAGACCGCCGGATGGCGTCGTCGTTAATGTTGCCGACCGGCTCCTGTTGCGTACCGATGATCGCTATTCCATATTCCTTTGCGGCTGGCGTTCATCGCACCCTGATTTGTCGCCGCCCCCGCAGAAGCCAGATGCCTACCGTCCCCTTTCGCCACCCCCTGATTGCCGAGTAAGCGTGTGGTTCGACTGGGCTTCATCGTTGCATTGATTGCGCTGATCGGAGTTCTGCTCTCCGGTCTTGCCGCCTATCGGGTGCACGATCAGGAGCTCGCAATCGACGGTATTGCGCTGGCGCGGGCGATCGACGTCCATGCCAGCCTGGTGCAGGACCGCCTGACCGAGCGCGAGCTGCTGGCGCGGGTGGCCTCTGGACTTTTCCGGACCCCGTCGATGGTGAAGGCCAACATGCTGCAGCCGCTGCGCTCGGCGATCTACGCCTTCAAGACCGATTTCGTCGTCGCCGCTTGGATCGCGCGGCTCAAGCCGAACGAGCTGACCGCGGCCGAGGCGGAGCTGAAGGCCGCCGGCTTCACCAATCCCTCGATCCGCGATTTCGACGACCAGGCGCTCGACATCAAGGCGCTCGACAAGCCAATCAACGTGCTGATGGATGTCGAGCCGCGCAATCCGGAAACCCTGAGCATCCCGGGCCGCGCCTTCGACCGCCACTCGGTGGTCGGTCCGATGCTGGCGCGGGCAATGGAGAACGCCAAGCCCGTGGCCTCGGACCCGGTGCCGCTGCTGCGGCAGAACGGCCCGGTCGGCGTCGTGCTCGCCGCGCCGGTGTTCCAGGAGGGTGGATCGGAGCCGGCCGGCTTCATCACCTTTTCCTACGAGCTGTCGTCGCTGATGCTGACCAACGACGATTCCTCGCTGTTCGCGGTGGCGTTGAAGGACCCGCGTGATTCCAATGACGAGTTCACCGCCAACGAGCAGGGCATCGTCACCTCGCGCGCGGTGCGCCAGGACGGCCCGCTGCCGTCGATGGTCCGCACGGTGACGTTCGGCGGCCGGGACTGGTCGCTCGACTATTACGCCAAAAGCAACGCCACGGTACGTGCGCAGCAGACCGCGACGATCGTCGCGGCGATCGGCCTCGCGCTGACCGGCATCGTCTGCGGCCTGTTCGGCTATGTCGCCTACAACAATTTGCGCCTTAGCCGCGAGATCGAGGTCCGGATCGGCTTCGAGCGCCGGCTGACTGCGGTCATCGACGAGCTCAACCATCGGGTCAAGAACATCCTCGCGGTGATCCAGTCGATCGTGACCCGCACGCTGCGGCACGGCGCCGACATCGACGTCGCGCGCGAACTGTTGATCGGGCGCATCCACGCGATGTCGAATGTCGTCACGCTGCTCAGCGAGAGCCAGTGGCAGGGCGTCAAGCTGAAGGGCCTGTTCGAATCGCGCGCGATTCCGCATGCCGACCGGATCGCGGTGAACGGTCCCGACATCACCGTCAGCGCCCGCGCCGCGCAATCGCTGTCGCTGTTGTTTTTCGAGCTCGCCTCGCACTCCGACGAAGGGCTGTCGCTGGTCGGCAAGCATCCGCACATCGTCGCCAACTGGGAAGTCGCCGGCGAGGATGCGGACTCGGTCTTCCATTTCCGCTGGGAGGAGTTCAACACCAGCCAGGCGACGCGGCGGGCCGACAGTGATTTCGGCCTGATCCTGCTCGACCGCGTCGCGCCGGAGGCGCTGGGCGGCGCCGCGAAGCGGTACTTCACCGACGTCTCCTATGTCTATGAGCTCACCGCGCCGATGGACACGGTGGTCGACATGACCGAGCGCGACCGCACCGAGCAGCTCTCCGCGCCGGTCCGTCCGGCGAAGAAGTAGAGCGCCCCACGAAGTAGATCGCCGTGGCCGCCTTAGGTTGAGTGGCTATGTTATTGCGCGGTTTGATCGAAACCAGGCGCGCCGAGCGACGCTCAAATGATCTGTGACGGAATCCGGCATCCGTAATAGACCGCAACCGAGCGTTAAAACTTCGTTGAACATGCTTGGGCATATACCGAGCAGGATACCGTCTGAGGACCCCGATGAGGCTTTGGGTCAGCCTGACCTTGCTCGCGGCAGTTTTGCCTGTCGGGCTGTCGCTTGCCTTGACCCCGGCGACGGCGCCGCGCGACCCTGCGACAATTCGTGCCAGCTATCGCCGGCCCGACGTGGTTCCCTTCCCGAGCAGCAATCCCTATTCGGAGGCGAAATCCGCGCTTGGGCAGATGCTGTTCTTCGATCCGCTGCTGTCGCGGTCCAAGACCCATTCCTGCGCGAGCTGCCACAAGCCGAGCCTGTCGTGGGCCGACGGCCTTCCGCGCGCCATCGGTGAGGATCCGAAAGGCTTGCCGATCCGTTCGCCGACGCTGATCGATGTGGCCTTCTTCGAGCCGCTGGGATGGGACGGCAAGTTCAAGGATCTCGAATCCGTTGCGTTCGGGCCGATTCTGAGCCCGATGAACCTCAACATGACCGAGCCGGAATTGACCGCGCGTCTCGCGGCGATCCCCGGCTATGTCGATGCATTCACCCACGCGTTCGGCGACGGCGCGATCACACGGCCGAGGATCGAGCAGTCGCTGGCGACCTTCGAGCGCTCCATCGTCGCAGGCGAAGCCCCGTTCGACCGCTGGATCAAGGGTGACGAGAGCGCGATCAGCGCAACGGCCCAGCGCGGCTTTGAGCTTTTCAACGGCAAGGGACGTTGTTCGTCCTGCCACAGCGGCCCATCCTTCTCCGACGGGTCCTTCCAGGATATCGGCACCGCCAAGGGCCACGACATCGGGCGCGGACGTTACTTTCCGACCTCGGCGAAGCTGAAATATGCGTTCAAGACCCCGACATTGCGCGACGTCGCGCGCCGTGCGCCCTACATGCACGACGGATCGGTCGCAACGCTGGAAGATGTCATCGAGCTCTACAACAAGGGCGGGATCGAGCGGCCGAGCCGGTCGCCCGACATCAAGCCGTTGTCTCTGACGGCGGGCGAGAAGAAGGACCTCATCGCCTTCCTGCAATCCCTGACCGCCACGGCCCCGCCGGTGGCGGGGATCCCGAAATTGCCGCGCTGAACGCAGCAGAGGGTTTGGAACGGGGGCTCGTCAGGCGAGGTGCGGTAGTGCGGCCCCAAGCAGGCCGAGGCCGACGATCAGGAACGCGCCCGCGCAGGTCTCGAGGGCCGCCGTGCGCGACGGGGACGATTTTGTCACATAGGCGAGGGCTGACCCCACCCCGATACTCACGACGCTCAACACTCCGAACATATAACCGGCCTCCCGATCCGATTTGTCCGGGTTTCACTACGACAGTTGAATTGAGCGCCCGTGCCGGAATTAGCTAAAATTCGATGGAACCGCCTGAAAAAGATGCAATGAGGGACGGGTTGGGGCCTGCCTGCCGCAATTAACCACAATGCAACCAGCGGATGTCCAGAGGCAGGCGCAAAGCGTAAAATTTGATATAAGTTAAACAAGTCCTTAAGCGTATGTGTGTGTGTGGGCGGTTGGTTCAATGTTTAATGGGCGGGAGCGAGATGCCGCGTCGGCTGTGCGCTCCTTTTTCGCCACGTGTCTTGCAGCGGTTTTGTTTTGCGTCGTAGCCGCGCGCAGTGCCGAGGCACATGTCAAATGGTTTTGCGCTTACGATGTCGCCGGTCAGCCCCGCGGACTCGAGAATGTCCTTTGCCTCGATTTTGAACTGCTGCTCGGTGTCGCCGTCTTCTGGCTGTTTGCGGGCTGCCTGATCGAGCCGACGTCGCTCGGCGATGCGACCATTCGCGTGCTGGACCGCATTACCGAGGCACTTCGGCTGCACACCGAACTGATGATGCGCGCGGTCTGCGCGTTCTTCTTCATCTCGATCTGGGCCGTGGGCGGGATCCTGCTGACCCCCGAGTTGAAGACGTCGTCACCGCTGGTGGGCGCGTTGCAGCTCGCCATCGCCGCCGGCATGCTGTCGCGGCGCACGCTGCCGCTGTCGGCCGTGGGGATGGCGATCCTGTTCGGCATCGGCGTTCGCGGTTACGGCGTCTTCCATCTCGCCGACTACCCGATTTTTCTTGGTGTTGCCGCCTATTTTGCGCTGATCGGGCTGAACAAGGATCTGTTCGGAATCCGGCCGATCGACGTGATGCGGTATGCCGCGGCCGTGACGCTGATGTGGGCCTCGATCGAAAAATGGGCCTATCCGGAATGGAGCTTTCCGCTCCTGATCGAGCATGCCGGGATGACCCTCGGCTTCGACAATGAGTTCTACATGCGCGCTGCGGGCATGGTGGAATTCACGCTCGCCTTTGCCCTGATCTGGACGCCGCTGATCCGGCGCTGCGCCGCCGCCGTGCTGGTTGGGATGTTCATCAGCGCGTGCTTCGAATTCGGCAAAATCGACACCATCGGACACTCGGCGATCATCGCCGTGCTGTTTGCGATTCTCGCCGACAACAAGGTGTTGCCGCGCGATCGTCGCGCGCCGTGGCTTGCCCCGGTCGCGCTCTGCGCCGCGCTGTCGCTGACGCTGTTCGTCTACTATTTCGGCCACGCCGCGATCTTCAAAACCTCGGTCCTGTAGATCGTTGATCCCCGAGGGGGGACTATTTGACGACGTGGACCGCGAGCTTCATCTTTGGATGAATGCCGCACAGCACGGTGTAGTCGCCGGGTACGGAAAATGTGACGTCGAACTTGCTGCCAGGCTGCTGGTCGCCCGAGTCGAAACTGAAGGTATCGGTGCTCAAATAAGCGTGATGCAGCAGTTCGCCGTCATCGTTAATGAATCGTAAAATCTCGCCGCGCTTGATTGATATCTCTGCGGGCTTGAATTCGCGATCCTTCTGCGAAATGACATAAGGCGCCGCACCCAGAGCGGCGCCGGCTAGCGCTCCCGTGACAATCGCGGCCACTAAAGGCACGCCTCCGGACCGGCCGAGGCGCAGGATGCGCAACAAGCCTGACTGCATGAGACCCCCGCTTGGAATTCCGACGCCGGCCAATCTAGCGTGCAAATGATGCGTCCCGCGTTTACCTGTAAGGGTGATTATCGCCAGCTGATCTTAACGATTTCAGCATGAGTTGCAGTCACTACTAAAGCAATTTTGAGCAGACAGTCATTTTTCCGCAAGCGCTGCGCGTTTCTGCGTAGCTTGAACAGCGAGCACTACGGCGAAACGCGGGTATGGATAGCCTATTGGGCAACCTCAAGGTAAAGAGCGGTGCAGCCTTTCGGCTCGCAACCGGCGGCCTGTCGCGTCTTGCCCTGACCACGGGTTCGATCCGTACCCAGATTCTGATTTTTTGCCTCGCGATGAGCGCCGTTGCCGTCGCGCTCGGCGGATACTCCATCCTTGGCATCCGCCATGCCGGCGATCTGGTGGCCAAGACGTTCGACGAATCCCTGATGTCGATCAATTACGCCCGCGCGGCCGGTGCGGACTTCGCCACAATGCGGGTCGCGTCGTCGCAGCGTCTGCTGACCACGGATCCGGAAATTCATGCCAGCCTCGACAGCCAGATTGAAAAGCTCGCCAAGACGCTCTCGGAAGACCTGACGATCGCCGCCGACCGCTCGCAGTCCTCGCGCGCCGCGCAAGCCGCGGCAAAGGTTCAGGAAGCCGCCGACGCCTGGATGGCGCTGCATCGCCGGGCGATCGGATCGTCGCTCGAGGGGAATTCGGCGGCTGATCCGCATGCATCGGGGACGACGGTCGGCGATGTCGATCGCTACTCCAAGATCGTCAGCCAGCAGGTCGAGCTCTTGGTCAACTACACCGCCGGCGACGGCTTTCTGTTCCGGCAAAAGGCGCTCTCGACGATCAAGCGGGATCTGCAGCTCAACGTCGCCGGGCTGACCGTCGCGCTGTTCCTGTCGGCGCTGTTCTCGTGGGTGTTGGCGCGCCGGATCATCGGGCCTGTCGCCATTGCATCGCGGGCCGCGCGGAGCATCGCCGGCGGCGACCTCGACGCGACCGTCCCCAAGGGCGGCACCGACGAACTCGGCACGCTGCTGACCGCCATGGAAACCATGCGCGACAACATCAGGCGGATGGTCGATCAGGAGGTCTCGCAACGCCGCTCCGCGCAGGCGCGGCTTTCCGATGCGCTCGAAACGTCGCACGAAGGCGTCGTGCTGCTCGATGCGGATGGCCAGATCGCGCTGGCCAATTCGCGCGCCAGCGAATTCATCCGTCTCTCGCCGCAGCTTCTGCGGTCGGATCGGCTCGATGCGCCCAGCCTGGCGCTGGCCGACAGTGACTTCGATGGTTTCGCGAGCGAGGCGCAGCTTTCCGACGGGCGCTGGCTGCGTGTCAGCCGCAGCGAGACGCAGGAGGGCGGCGTCGTTCTCGTCTACAGCGACATCTCCGCGCTGAAGCAGCAGAAGGCCGAGCTGCATGAAACCAATCTGCGGCTCGATGCGGCGCTCACGCACATGTCACAGGGGCTGTGCCTGTACAACAGCGAGGCGCGGCTGCAGGTCGCCAACCGCAGGTTCTGCGAGATCTTCGACATTTCGCCGGAGCTCGTCGTTCCCGGAATGACCATGGAGGACGTGCTCGGCCTCAGCGTCGCCGCCGACAATCATGGTGACCAGACCGTCGCCGACCTGCTGGCGGAACGCGAACGATCGATGGCCCAGCACGAGGGCAACTATCTGCAGCATCTCAGCGATGGACGGATCATTGCCATCGCGCAGCGGCCGACATCCGACGGCGGCTGGCTCGTCACCTGCGAGGATGTCACCGAACAGCAGCGGGCGGAGTCGCAGATCGCGTTCATGGCCCGGCACGATGCCTTGACCAGGCTGCCGAACCGGACGTTGCTGGCGGAACGGATCGAGCTGGCGGTCGCTCAGGTCGGCCGCGGATCCGGCTTCGCGGTGTTCTGCCTCGATCTCGATAATTTCAAGCAGGTCAACGATACGCTCGGGCATCCGGTCGGCGACGAACTGCTATGTGCGGTCGCCGACCGCCTCAACGCCTGCGTCCGCGAGGTCGACACCGTCGCGCGTTTGGGCGGCGACGAGTTCGCGGTCATTCAGTGTGGCGTCCAGGCCGGAGAGGAGGCCGAGCGCCTCGCTCGCCGCATCGTGGAATGCGTCGGCGCTCCGTACGAGCTGAACGGGCATCGTGTCGTGGTCGGATGCAGCGTCGGCATCTCGATGTCGCCGGTCGACGGCAGCACCGGAGAGAAGCTCCTGAAGAACGCCGACGTCGCTCTGTACCGCGCCAAGATGGAAGGCCGGGGTACCTGGCGCTTCTTCGAGCCCGCGATGGACGCCAGCCTGCAGCGGCGCCGGGCGATCGAGCTCGATCTCCGCGAGGCGATGGCCAAGGACGAGTTCTCGTTGTACTACCAGCCGCTTTACGATCTCCATCTCGACCGCATCTGCGGCTTCGAGGCGCTGCTGCGCTGGCATCACCCGAAGCGGGGAATGGTGGCGCCGGACCAGTTCATCCCGATCGCGGAAGAGATCGGCCTGATCGGCCCGTTGGGAGAATGGGTACTCAATCGCGCCTGCGAGCAGGCCGTCACCTGGCCTACCGAGATGAAGCTCGCGGTCAACGTCTCGGCGGTCCAGTTTCGCGATCCCGACTTCATCGACGTCGCCGTCAACGCGCTTACGGCGTCAAAATTGTCGCCGCGCCGGCTGGAGCTCGAAATCACCGAATCCGTCTTCCTCGCGAACAGCAGCGAGACGCTTGCAACGCTGCACAAGCTGAAGGCGCTGGGACTGCGCATCGCGCTGGACGATTTCGGCACCGGCTATTCGTCGCTGAGCTATCTGCGCAGTTTTCCGTTCGACAAGCTCAAGATCGACAAATCCTTCGTGCGCGACTTGACCGCGACGCATGGATCGAAATCGATCGTGCGCGCCGTCATCAGCCTTGGCAGAAGCCTCGGCATGACCACGATCGCGGAAGGCATCGAGACCGTCGAGCAGCTGGACCACATGCGGGCCGAGGGCTGCAACGAGGCCCAGGGCTTCCTGTTCAGTCATCCGGTCCCGGTGACCGAGATCGCGGGCAAGATCCTCGAATTGAGAAACGGCTTCAAGCCGACTGCCGTCAAGCAGGCGATGGCGGGCTAGGCTGTTACGCCGGGTGTCGCGAGGACGCGCGAAGCGACGGCCCGCGAGATCCCTTGCAAAAGAAAAGGCGGCCCGATCGGGGCCGCCCTTCCGTTCTAGCATCGCGCTTGTCTAGCCGCCATTGCCGCCGATCACGGCGCGCACGGTGTTGTCGGGGCCGAAATCCTCGGCGCTGTCGACATAGAGCAGCGCGGAGAGCTTCGATCGCGCGCGGTTGACGCGGCTCTTGATGGTGCCGACCGCACAGCCGCAGATCGCCGCGGCATCCTCGTAGGAGAAGCCGGAGGCACCAACCAGGATCAACGCCTCGCGCTGGTCCTGCGGCAGCTTTTCGAGCGCCGCGCGGAATTCCTCGAACTCCAGATGCGCCGTCTGCGACGGCTGGCTCTTCAGGGTCTTGGCATAATTGCCCTCGGCATCCTCCACCTCGCGCCGCCGCTTCCGGTAGTCGGAGCGAAACAGGTTGCGCAGGATCGTGAACAACCACGCGGGCAGGTTCGAGCCGGGCTGGAACGAGTCGATATTGGCTATCGCGCGCAGCAGGGTCTCCTGCACCAGATCGTCGGCACGGTCACCATTACCGGACAGCGAGATCGCGAACGCGCGCAGGCTCGGGACCGACGCCAGGATGTCGTCGCGAAGTTCATTGGTGAGAGGCATTAGTCCCCTCCATTGTTCTTGTCAGTATCGCCCCCGGCCACAGCCGCCGCGGCAGCCTCGGGTCCGTCGAGTTTGCGGATCAGCTCCGCAAAGCGGTCGGGCACCCCCTGCCGCACCACGTCGTCGTACATGGCGCGAAGCTGGTGGCCGATTCTCGATTGAATCTCGGCGTTGAGACCGCCCTGCTTCTTTACTTCCTTCATGATGTGATCCACGCTTCCCCGGGAGTGAAGTCTCTGATTTTCAAGTCGATTCCTCGAAAAAAGAGGCTGGCCGCGTTGCCTCGTCGGTCAGGAGCTAATGCAAAGTTGCGCAGAAAGTTCCGGAAGCCTGGAACTATTTCGTGGAACTTTTTCGGCGCTCGCGCGTAGTCGGGCATGCAGGGGAACCTGGGGCGCCCCAAAATGGTACGCCGCCCCAGAGTACGGGCTTCAGGCCGGTTGGCCTCACGAACAAGGATGGAGTGGGAATGTCCCGATCACAGATCGTTGCCGAACATCTTCCGCTGCTGCGCCGTTATGCGCGCGCACTGACCGGAAACCAGGCGTCCGGGGACGCCTATGTCGGGGCCATGCTCGAGGCCCTGTTGCAGGACGGATCATTGCTGGACCAGAGCCACGGTCCGCGCGCCGGCCTGTTTCGGCTGTTCACCCAGATCTGGAATTCGGTGTCGGTGAACAACAACGACAATGCCGACGTGGCGACGCTCTCGCTGCCGCCGGAGCGCCGGCTCTCCAACATCACGCCGCTGCCTCGGCAGGCCTTCCTGCTGCTTTCGCTGGAAGGCTTCTCGGAGGAGGAGGTCGGCTACATTCTCGGCACCGATATTGCCGAGACGCGCAAGCTGACCGATGCCGCCGGCCGCGAGATGGCCGCCGAGATCGCCACCGATGTCCTGATCATCGAGGACGAGACCTTCATCGCCATGGACCTCGAGAGCCTGGTGAAGAATCTTGGCCACAACGTCATCGGCGTCGCGCGCACCCATTCCGATGCGGTGGCGCTCGCGAAGAACAAGAAGCCCGGCCTGATCCTCGCCGACATCCAGCTCGCCGACGGCTCGTCGGGCCTCGATGCGGTGAACGAGCTGCTGCGCACGTTCGAGGTGCCGGTGGTGTTCATCACGGCCTATCCCGAGCGCTTCCTGACCGGCGAACGGCCGGAGCCGGCGTTCCTGATCTCGAAGCCGTTCCAGCCGGCAATGGTGTCGGCGGTGGCGAGCCAGGCGCTGTTCTTCCAGCGCAACTCGCGCAACCGCACGCCGCGCGCGGCGTCGGCATGAGCTGAGTTTACGCAAGAGGGCAAAATGCAAGCCGGCGTACCGAAAGGTACGCCGGCTTTTTCTTTGAGAAGAATCGATGCGTGGCGGAGATCGACCAGGTCGCACGCTTAGGAACCGAGATTGTCGGAACGAGTTTATTTCGTTGTTCGGGCTTGGGCGGATCCGTTGTGTCGATATTTAGAACCCCTGCTATTTCGCGTGGCGAGGCCATCGAACGTCTTTTCATCGGCAGCAGCGAGCTCGCCGGATTGCTCCGGCATCTGGACTGGGCAGGCACATCGTTAGGCCCGCCCGAGGCATGGCCGGATAGCCTCAAAACCGCGGTGCGCATCATGCTCACCTCGCAGCAGCCGATCTGGATCGGTTGGGGCGACGAACTGACCTTCCTCTACAACGATCCGTACAAATCGATCATCGGTGGCAAGCATCCGCGCGCGCTCGGCGAGCCGACCCGCGTGGTCTGGCGCGAGATCTGGGATGACATTTCGCCGCTCCTCAACAAGGCGATGGGTGGGAGCGAGGGCACCTATGTCGAGGCCCAATTGCTGATCATGGAGCGCAACGGTTTCCCCGAAGAGACCTACTACACGTTCTCCTACAGCCCGATTCCCGATGCCGACGGTCTGCCCGCCGGAATCTTCTGCGCCAACACTGACGACACGCAGCGTGTGATCAGCGAACGCCAGCTCTCGCTCTTGCGCGAGCTTGCCAGCCGCGCGGCTGAGGCGCGAAGCGTCGGCGAGGCTTGCGAACGCAGCGCCGCGGCGCTTGCGACCGATCCTCAGGATTTGCCATTTGCGATGATCTATCTGATCGATTCGCAGGAGCAGGTTGCACGGCTGGCCGCAACCAGCGGCATTGATAGGCATCATATCGGGGTGAAGTCGCAGCTGGCGCTCGACGGCAGCGAAGTGTGGCCGATCGCCGAGGCGCATGCGGGCCGTGACGGCGCGCTAGTGCAGAACTTGAAAAGCCTGTTCGGTCTCGATTTTCCATCCGGTGGCTGGCGTCAGGCGCCGGGGCAGGCCGTCGTCCTTCCGGTACTTGCTGCCGGTGATGCAGTTGCCGGCTTCCTGATCGCAGGCCTCAATCCATTCCGCCTCTACGACGAACGCTACACGAGCTTCCTCGGATTAGTATCGGCGCAGATCGCCGCCGCAATCAACAATGCCCAGGCCTACGAGGAGGAGCGCCGCCGCGCCGAGGCGCTGGCCGAGATCGATCGCGCCAAGACCACCTTCTTCTCTAATGTCAGTCACGAATTCCGCACGCCGCTCACCTTGATGCTGAGCCCGCTGGAAGAACTGCTGTCCGAGGGGGCGGGCCACCTGCTTCCCGCGCAGCGCTCGCTGGCCGACATCGCTCACCGCAACGGACAGCGCTTGTTGAAGCTGGTCAACACTTTGCTTGATTTCGCGCGAATTGAGGCAGGCCGCGTTACCGCCAGCTTCGAGCCCGTCGACCTCGCAGGGCTGACGTCCGATCTCGCCTCGAACTTCCGCTCGGCGATCGAAAAGGCGGGCATGCGACTTGCAATCAGGAAAGAGCCACTGCCGGACCTCGTCTATGTCGATCGTGACATGTGGGAGAAGATCGTCCTCAATCTGCTGTCGAACGCGTTCAAGTTCACGTTCGACGGCGAGATCGCGGTCGCGGTCAAGGCGACGCCCGAGGGTGCCGAAGTCACCGTGAGCGATACGGGGACCGGCATTCCCGCATCGGCGCTGTCGCATGTGTTCGAGCGTTTCGAACGCGTCGAGAGCGCGCGCGGCCGCTCCTTTGAGGGCAGCGGCATCGGCTTGGCGCTGGTCCGTGAGTTGGTGAAGCAGCATGGCGGCCAAATTCGGGTCGAAAGCGAGGTCGATCGCGGCACCTCGTTCACCATCATGCTTCCGTTCGGGACGGATCATCTCCCCGCCGATCAGGTCAACACGACTGCGCCGGCGCCTCGGAGCAGCGCCCGTGCCCAGGCCTATCTCGACGAGGCGCTCGGATGGCTGGACGGGAGCGGCGCCGCCGACCGGCCTGATCCATCTTCGCCGGAGGATCTCGGCGTCGCCGCGCCGACCGCCTCCGGACGCCGGCAGCGCATTCTGCTTGCGGACGACAATGCCGACATGCGCGAATATGTGCGGCGGCTGCTCGAGCCGTTTTACGATGTCGAGGCGGTCGAGGACGGAAGAGCCGCGCTGGAGGCGGCATGGCGACGTCGCCCCGATCTTGTGCTGAGCGACATCATGATGCCGCGGCTCGACGGCATCAGCCTTCTCAATGCGCTTCGCGCGGACAAGGACATGAGGGGTTTGCCCGTCATTTTCCTGTCGGCGCGCGCCGGTGAAGAGGCCAAGGTCGAAGGCCTGCAAATCGGCGCCGATGACTATCTCGTCAAGCCGTTCAGCGCGCGCGAGCTGCTTGCGCGTGTTGCCGCCAATCTTGAGCTGTCGGCTACGCGGTCGGAGCGGGCGGTGCGCCTTGAAGAAGAGGCCCATGTGCTCGAGCTCTTGAACAAGGTAGGCAGCACGGTTGCGGGCGAACTCAATCTCGATCGCGCGGTTCAGATCGTCACCGATGCGGCGACCGAATTGACCGGCGCAGCGTTTGGCTCGTTCTTCTACAATGTGATCAACGACAGGGGCGAGAGCTACATGCTCTATACCCTGTCCGGAGCGCCGCGCGAGGCGTTCTCCCGGTTTCCGATGCCGCGCAACACGGCGGTGTTCGCGCCGACCTTCAGCGGCGAGGCGATCGTGCGGTCCGACGATATCCTGAATGATCCGCGCTACGGCAAGAACGACCCGCATTACGGGATGCCGCAAGGGCATCTGCCGGTGCGCAGTTATCTTGCTGCGCCCGTGGTGTCGCGTTCCGGCGAAGTACTGGGAGGTCTGTTTTTCGGTCATCCGGAGCCTGGCATTTTCGGCGAGCGTGCAGAGCGGCTGCTTGCCGGCATTGCCGCGCAGGCCGCAACCGCGATCGACACTGCGCGGCTGTTTCAGGCCGCCGAGCGCGAGGTCTCCGAGCGGCGCCGTGCCGAAGCCGCATTGCAGACCCTCAACACCACCCTGGAGCAGCGGGTCGTGGAAGAGGTTCAGGAGCGCACCAAGGCCGAAGAGCAGTTGCGCCAGATCCAGAAGATGGAAGCCGTAGGCCAGCTGACCGGCGGCATCGCCCACGACTTCAACAACATGCTGGCCGTGATCCTCGCGGGCCTCAATCTGATCCAGCGCAAGCTTGCCAAGGGGGAAAACGACGTCGGGCGATTCGTCGAAGCCGCCGTCGACGGCGCGCAGCGCGCCGCGGGCCTGACCCAGCGCCTGCTTGCGTTCTCCCGTCAGCAGCCGCTTGCGCCGGTGACGCTCGATGGCAACAAGATGATCTCCGGCATGGCCGACCTGTTGGCGCGCACGCTTGGCGAGACCATCAGTTTCGAGACCGTGCTGACAGCAGGGCTGTGGCGGGTTCGCGCCGACCCCGGCCAGCTCGAAAACGCTATCCTCAACCTCTGCGTCAATGGCCGCGACGCGATGCCGGGCGGCGGCAAGCTCACGCTGGAGACCGCCAACGCCTATGTCGATGAGGCCGCGGCGAGGGCGTATGCGATTCCGCCAGGTCAATACGTGATGACAGCGGTTGCCGATAACGGCAGCGGCATGAGCCAGGAGGTCATCACCAAGGCATTCGACCCGTTCTTCACCACCAAGGGCGTCGGGAAGGGCACCGGTCTCGGGCTCAGCCAGGTCTATGGCTTCGTGCGCCAGTCCGGTGGCCACGTGAAGATCTACTCGGAGGTCGGGGTCGGCACGACCGTCAAGATCTACCTGCCGCGGCACCGTGGCGATGACGGTCCAGATCCTGTCAGGCGCGCACCGATCGCCTCGTATCGCGGACAGAAGGACGAGGTCATTTTGGTGGTCGAGGATGAGGATCGCGTGCGTAGTCTCTCAGTCGAGGCGCTGCGCGAACTCGGTTACACCGTGGTCGACGCGGCCAGTCCTCGCGAAGCCTTGCGACTGCTGGACGACGGGCTTTCGGTGGCTTTGCTTTTCACCGACGTGGTTATGCCCAGCATGTCCGGCCACGAGCTCGCCGTGCGGGCGCGAGAACGAATTCCAAGCCTCAAGTTGCTTTACACCACCGGCTACACCCGCAACGCCATCGTCCACAACGGGATCCTCGATCCCGGCACCAACCTCCTGCCGAAGCCGTTCTCGATCGATGAACTGGCGACCAAGGTTCGCGAGGTCCTTGACGGGATCTAGCGACCAATCGTGCGCTTCCTTGTAGCTATTTGCGGACGACGCGGACCGGCATCGTGCTGAGCGCCCGCAGGCCCGAGCTGTCGCGGAAGGCAACGAGCCCCGCAATGTCGAATTGCTTCACGCGGCTGGCGAGCGCTGCGATCACGGCCTCCGCCTCCAGCCGCGCCACCATCTGCCCAACGCAGCCGTGGATGCCGACACCGAAGCCCATGTGTCCGGACAGCCGCCGTCTGACGTCGAACTGGTCGGGATGCTCCCAGCGCGTCGCGTCGCGGTTGGCGGAGGCGAGCAGCAGCAGCACCTTCTCGTGCTTGCCGATCGCAACGCCTGCAATTTCGGTGTCGTGCGGCGTGGTGCGGAACACGAACGGCGCCGGTGAATCGAAGCGCAGCGTCTCGTCGAACGCCGCGCGCGACAGCGAGGGGTCGGCTGCGAGCAATGCCCATTGCTCCGGATGGCGCGCGAGCGTGTACAGCGCCATGCCGATCGCGCTGATCGTGGTGTCGAGCCCGGCCGAGAGCAGCGAACGCACCAGCAGCGGAGCTTCCTCGGCGCTGATCTCGCCGGTGTCGGCCGCCTCGTAGACCTGCGCGCCAAAGCTGCCCGGCCGCAGCGCCTCGCGCTGACAGCGCGCCGCCACCCAGGGCAGCACGCGCGGCGCCTCTTTCATCAGGTCGCGGAAATAGTCGTTCTCGGGCCCGAAGCCGGCGAACACCATCGCGCCATAGGTCAAGAAGTTCTCACGGCCCTCCTGGTCGATGCCGAGCGCGTCGGGAAACACGCTGACCGGAAACACCTCCGCGATGTCCTTGATCGCATCGAACGAGCCTCGCTCGACCAACCCGTCGATCAGCCGCGTCGCCGTGGCCTTGAAATCATCCGCGAGCCGTCGCATCGCGCCAGGTGAGAGGATCCGCGCCAGCACCGCGCGGGTCCGCGTATGCAACGGCGGATCGGCTTCCAGCACGATGCTCGGCGGCCGCCACGGCGTTTCCTTGAAGTGGTTCGCAAGCCCGGCGCCGCCGGCGTTGCTGAAATTGACATGGTCTCCGAAGATCGTCTTGACCTCGGCAAAGCGCGGCACGGCCCAGATGTCATATCTGGTCAGGCGAACGACCGGCGCCGCGGCGCGCAGCTCCGCATAGGTGCCGTAGGGATCGGCCCGCGTCGCCGGGCTGAACGGATCGAAATCGCTGCGGACAATTTCGCCGGCGAGGGGGCTCGCAAGGGCGCTCATTGCATCCTCCCGTTTCATGGTCAGTTAATTGACCATAGTCAATTAACTGGGGTATGGCAAGGGGGAGCCTCGTTTCGATTCCATCGGAGCGGAAAAGGCTCTAGAGCGTTTTCGAGCGAAGTGGGTACCGGTTCGCGTGAAGAAAACGCGTCAACACAAGAAGCTAGAGCTTCGGTTCTGATTCAATCACAACCGAAAGTGCTCTAGGAGACGGCAATGTCGATCGAGGAGCGATCCAGCAAGGGCGCGCGGCGCTTTCAGCGCAGGGCGCGTCAGGAGGCCGACAAGGAGGCGCTGAAGGCGCTGATCCTCGAGACCGCGCGCAAGGAGTTCGCCGCCGGCACGCTCGAGACCGTCTCGATCCAGAAGATCGCCGACGCGATCGGCTATTCGAAGGGCACCGTCCTCAAATATTATCCGACCAAGCTGCTGCTGCTGCTCGCGGTGAAGCAGCAGAATCTCGAGGCGGTTGCCGAACAGCTCGAACGGGTCCGCGCGCAGACCGCCGACAGCGATGCGCGGCTGCGGCGGGTGATGGAAACCTATCTCGACTACTGGGCCGACAATCCCGATCATTTCCGTTCGCTGTTCTCGATGTCCGGCACGGTCGAGGACCGCCGCTTTCCCGACGGCGTCTATTTCGGCGAGACCGAGATCGCGCGCCGCAGCTACGAATTGTTCGTGATCTCGGTGCGGGAATATCTCGCGGCGCAAGGCGCCGATCCGGCGTCCGGCCTGCCGCCGCGGCTCGCAACTGCGCTGCTTGCGGCCGTGCACGGCGTGATCGCGCTCGCGCTCGGCACGCCGACCATGAAACTGCCCGACATGCGCGGCACCGGCCGTCTGCTGATCGCAAGCCTGATCGATGCCTGGACCAGCAAGCTTGCCGCCGCGCGGAAAAGCGAGGGCTGGCCGCGGGTCTCGATCGGCACCTTTGCCTGACGGAATGGTATCCGAAGGTACACGCCGGCGCGGCATGCGCGCTGCGAAGTGGAATCGCGTGTCTCCGCCTGCTAAGCGCGGCCGATGGATAAGACGCAACGCGACCGAACGATCGGCTTTCTCTGCCTGGTGGTGACGGCGTTCGGCTGGGCCCTGAACTGGCCGCTGATGAAGCTGTTGCTGCAGCAATGGCCGCCGCTGTTCGCCCGCGGGCTGGCCGGCACCTGCGCGGCAGTGATCCTGGGCACGCTGGCGCTGGCCCGCGGCCAGTCGCTCGCGGTGCCGCGCGAGGCGCTCCCGCGGCTGCTGTTCGCCTCCTTCACCAACGTCTTCGCCTGGATGGGCTTTGGCACCATCGCGATGAAATTCGTCACGGTCGGCGAGGGGGCGCTCCTCGCCTACACCATGCCGATCTGGGCGATGCTGTTCGCCTGGCCGGTGCTGCACAGCCGCCCGACGCTGCGGGATCTGGCGGCGCTGGTGCTCGGCGTCGCCGGTGTCGCACTTTTGCTCGGCGGCAACGGCTTTGCGTTCAGTGCCGACAAGCTCACCGGCATCGCGCTTGCGCTCGCCTGCGCCATCCTGTTCGCGCTCGGCAACGTGCTGAACCGCAAGCCGCTGCCGATGCCGCCGCTCGCGGTGGTCGCCTGGCAGGTCGGCATCGGCTGTCTGGTGATGCTGCTGCTCGGCGTTCTGTTCGAGCACCCGAACTATGCCGCGATCACGCCGTTCGGCCTCGGCTGCTTCGCCTACATGACGTTGATGCCGATGGGTATCTGCTATCTCACCTGGTTCGAGACGCTGCGCCGCCTGCCGCCGACATCGGCGTCGACCGGCATGCTGCTGGTGCCGGTCATCGGCGTGATTTCGGCCGCGATCATCCTCCGCGAGGCCTTGGGGCTGCGTGAGATCGGCGCGATGGCGCTGACGCTTGGCGGCGTGACGCTGGCGCTGCAGCGGGCGTGAGAAGGCGACCGAGGGAACCGACGTTCACGCGACGCGTTCTCCTGAAAAGGGAGCTTGGCCATGCGCAAGGCGATCGCGCGGCTTGATGCGGAGCAGAAGGCGCAGCTGCTTTATCTCGCAGATCTCGGTACGGCGATGTTCACGTCGGCGCTTGTGGTCTGCACCCTGAAAGCGGTCGTGGACCTCTTCGTCGCCGGCTGAACCGTCGCATCAGCGCCAACGCGCCATCACTCCTGCGGCGCGTCTCCTTGGGTGTGCCCATCCGGCCCCCGGTTAAACACCCCATACTCGCTCGACTTCACCCCGGCCCCTCCATCGACGCCGTTGCCGGCAAGACCGAGCCTGAGCAGCTCGCGCACTGCCGCGGCACGGGTCGGCATGCGGTGCCTGAAGCGGAAATCGTCGAGAGCCGATAATTCGTCGGGGGAAAGCATGACTTGAAGACGTTCAGCGCGAAGCTCATTCATCGCAAATCGCCCAGAATTAGTTAATTGAGTATTTTGCTAAACGAACCAATTCGCGGTGGGTTCCGCACCTTGAGATAAAAACGTCGATTGAGTAAGTTAATCAAGCAAAATCAATAGCTTAGAAGAAAAATCAAGGGAACGATCCGGCTGCCTCTCCGTTGTCTGGCGGGAGTGACGCCATGACCAATCACGTCAAGCTGCCCCGCAAGCTATCCGAGGAGCCGGAAGCGCCGGAACCGCGGCGCCCGAGCCACGCACGGGTGATCGATCAACTGGACCGCTGGGCCAATAGTCCCGGTCTGCAACCGCCAACGGTGAGTGATGCAGAAGACGATTCGGAAGCGGAAGCGATCTGAACCCCACACCTTCGAGCAGCGGCTCGAAGAGCATCGCGTGCGGCTCGAGCGCCAGCTCGCGGAATTGCCGCGCGGCGCCAAGCGCGAGCAGATTGCCGCGCGCATCGAGCAGCTGCGGACCGCCCTCGAGTTGAACACGATGCTGTCGATGAGCGAGTGAGCCAACACCGGCGCGGGACGCCCACTTGCTCCCGCTGCTCCGTTTGCCTACCATCCCTGCGTTGATGGGGATGGAGTCCCCCGATAACCGCCGCAAGGCTGATGACTCCTACCGGGCGCGACAGCGTCGGTAGGAGCATGCGCCACCGCCGATCCGCAGCGCGCGCCCCGCGAATGAGAAGGGGCAGAGCATGACGGGTCTTCCTGGTTCACTCTCAATCGCATTGTCGCTGGTCGGGTCGATCTGGCTCGTTGGTGTCGTCGCCCTGCTGGTCGGCGCCCCGGGCGAGCTGGTCGCCGCGACCTTTGTTGTTGGGCTTGTGACAGGCGTCGCCGAGTGGCGCGGCATGATCCGGAAAAGTGGATGCCGGTTTTCCCAGCGACAAACGCGAAGCGTTTGCGCGGAGATCATGCCCAAACTTGAAGCAGAGCACGATGACAGGTCATCGTGCTCCGGAAAGGCAGAATCTTGAACGTTCAGTTGTTGGCGGCGGTCGCGATCGGCGGTTCGCTGGGATCGGTCGCACGCTATCTGGTGGCGATCGGCGCGGGGCGCCTGGTCGGCACCGATTTTCCATGGGGCACGCTGGTGATCAATATCGTGGGCTCGTTCCTGATCGGCGTCTTCGCGGAGTCCTTTGCGCTGAGCTGGAATGTCAGCCAGGCGGTGCGGGTGTTTCTCACCGTCGGCATCTGCGGCGGCTTCACCACCTTCTCGACCTTCTCGCTCGATGCGATCGTGCTGATGCAGCGGGGCGAGCTATGGCCGGCCGCTGCCTACGTCGCGGCCTCCGTTGCGCTCTCGATCCTCGCGCTGTTCGCCGGCCTGCTGCTGGTGCGGGCGTTCGCGGCTTGATCGCTTGAATGGCGGCCGGTGTGCGGGCTCGTCGTCCGGTTCGTGCGGGCGCCGTTCCAAAAAAGTGAAGGGCTGGAGGTATCGTCTGCCGCCGGAATCCTTGGCGCGCCCGGGGCCAGCCGGTAGGATGGAACCCGGATTGTGGTCAGGGATCAAGGGAAAGACTGGGGAATGAAGCATGTCGACGTCGCGGTGATTGCTGCCACGCTGTGGCTGCTGGCGTCGATGGTGCTGGACATCCTGACGCCGAAGTCGATCACCGCACTGATGATCGCCGCCGCGCTCGCGCCACCGTTCCTGATCGGGATCGGCATCCATTTCGCACGCGAATATTTCAAGGCGAAGCGGCGCAGCTACCGGCCGCCGCAATGGGACGAACGCTTCAGGAACTAAGCGGGGCAGGACTGCAAGAAGGGCTGCATCGGCCGCATTGAACTGCGCACATGGCTTGCTAAGCTTGCGCCATGACCGAGCATCTCCCCGATACGATCAGCCGCCTCTACACCGTAGCAGGCGAATATGTCGACAGCGACCATCCCGCCGTCGAGGCGTTCGCCCGCGCTGCCGTCCCCGCCGACGCCGGCGCCCGCGACATAGCGAGCCGGCTCTACACCGCGGTGCGCGACGGCATCCGCTACAACCCCTATGTCAGCATGCGTTCGCCCGAGAGCTACCGGGCCTCCAGCGTGCTCGCCGCCGGCAATGGCTACTGCGTCGGCAAGGCGGCGCTCTATGCCGCGGCCTGCCGGGTCAACGGCATCCCGGCCCGGCTCGGCTTCGCCGACGTCCGCAACCATCTCACCACCGAGAAGCTGCGCCAGAGCATGGGCTCGGACCTGTTCACCTGGCACGGCTTCACCGAAGTGTTCGTCGACGGCGCCTGGCGCAAGGCGACCCCGACCTTCAACGACACGCTGTGCGCCAAGCTCGGCGTCCAGCCGCTCGATTTCGACGGCCATTCAGATGCGCTGCTGCACCCCTTCGACGGCGCAGGGCGCGCCTACATGCAATATGTCAACGACCACGGCACCTATCACGACGTCCCCGCCAAATTCCTGATGCGCGAGATGGCGCGCGAATACGCCAACATGCAGGGCGAGGACATGTCCGGCCGCGACATGGAACGCGAGGCGGCGGAGCAATAGCGCGGGCGTGCCGCGGCAAGCGGCGCGCTGACGGAAGCCGTCCTGGGTGAACGTGCGCAGGCTGAAGGGGCGGTGTCATGGATGCGGAACTGCCGAAAGGGTCAGTGAGCCGCCCGGTCACGGGCTGGGAGGACGCGGTCGCGCTGACCGGATTCATCCTGGTCGCGGTCGGGCAGGCCTCCAATCAGGTGCTGGCGCGCGGCCTGGCCGGCTCGGTGCCGCCGTTCTCGCTGGCCTTCTTCCGCTGGAGCATCATCGCCATCGGCCTCGCGCCGTTTGCGATCGCGGCCGTGAGGGATGGCAAGATCCCGCTGGCGCAGAATTTCTGGCCGATCCTCGCCGCGGGCTTCCTCGGCATGTTCCTGTGCGGCGGCCCGGTCTACATCGCCGGCATCACCACCACCGCGATCCATATCGCACTGATCTTCGCGCTGTCACCGATCATGGTGCTGTTGATTTCAGCCGCGCTCGGCATCGAGCATATCGGTCCGCTGCAATGGCTGGGCACGGCGCTGGCGCTCGCCGGCGCGCTTTTGATCGTCTCGGGCGGCCATCTGGAAACGCTGATGCAATCGAGCGCGGCCTGGGGCGATCTCCTGGTGGTGTGCGCGATGCTCGGCTGGTCCGGCTACACGCTGGTGCAATCGCGCGTCGCGCCGCGCGCCTCGCTGCTGGCGCGGGTCAGCCTGTTCTCGGCGGCCGGCGCGCTGTGCTCGCTGCCGCCGGCGCTCCAGGAAATGTGGGCCACGCCGGCTGCGGTCTTCAACGCCCGGGCGTTCGAGGCCTATGTGTTCGCCGGTCTCGTGCCGGGCCTGATCGCCTATGCCGGCTTCGCCTGGCTCGGCGCACGGTTCGGGTCGGTGCGGACGTCGCTCGTGCTCTATGTCGCGCCGATCGCGAGCGCACTGTTGTCCTGGATCATCCTTGGCGAGCCGCCGAAGCTGATCCACCTGGTTGGCGGCTTGCTGATCCTCGGCGGCGTCTGGGCGAGCCTGCGCAAATAGATCCAGCTCCTTCCGGGGTGCAACCTTTTCCAGCCTCGTGCGTTGAATCCAGCGTTGATTCAAGAACTTAGTTGGAGGTCGTATGAATCTTACTCCCCAGCAGCGCAAGGTTCGTAGCGAGCAGCGTCAGCAAGACGCATCGCAGGCGATGAAGGAGCACCTCGCCCACGAGAAGGCGTTCTACAACAACTTCCACCGCCTCAAGGCCGAGCGGCAGGCGCGTGAAGCCGCGGAATCACGGAAGCCATCCGCTGCAAAATAAGCGCAGTGAGCCACATCCATCGTCCGGATTGCACGGATCTGACAGACCGAGAAGGAGCCGAAGCGAGGGGGGCGGGCGCAAGCGAGTTCGCCCGAATGACGCGATGAAATCTCCAGGCTTATGGAGGACGTCAGATGTATTTTGCCGATAAGAAAACGGTCACTTGCAAATGCGGCGAGCCCTTGAGCGAATTGATGCTCGTCGACGACCAGACGACTGGAATCAAGTTTCACGTCGGTCGTTGCCTGTCCTGCCGTGAAGTGACGGTCGTTCGATCCCAGGACATGCCATCAAACGATAGTGCCTGATGCAGACGGTCCTCTCGCTTGGCGGAAGGACCGCTCCTTCAGCGCCGGGCTTCAATTGCGACGGCTGAGTGACAGGCCGGCTGACGCATCGTTCGCGGCACGGCCGAAAAAAGAGCAGGGCGCGACCGGCATCACCACGGTCGCGCCCTACGTCGCCGGTCAATGGGGCAGGGGGAATAACCGGCTCTTCCAATGACTCGCAGACCCCCGGACTCGTTCCGCGCGAATCAAAATTTTTTCGTACACGGTTAAGTGATGGCTGGACGCGAGAACCCCACAGGTTTCGCTCGCGTTGTGTCCGTGATCGCCAACGGGAATTTCCATGGGGCGAGGGACATCACCATGTCAAAGATTCAAAAGGGAATTTTCGCTGCGTTGGCGGCTGGATTGACGCTGGGCGCGGTCCAGCTGGCGTCCGGCCACGATCTCATTGGCGGACAGCAGGTCACCACCCAATTGGCGCCGGAGAGCGCGGTCAATCGCGCCGCCAAGACCGACCGTGCCGCGGTTCCGATGACCGGCTTGCCGAGCCGGACCGTCGCGCTGAGGGTTGATCGGCTTCCCGATACGTCGGTCCTGGTCCGTGTTCCCGTGGCGCGGGAAGAGGCCCGCAATCACCCCCTCGCAGCGCCGGCGCGTGCGCGGCCCGGCGACACCCGTAAGGTGGCCTGCGAGCCCGTGGTCAGCGTCCTGACCGAAGTGGCCAAGCTGCTGCAGCCCGGCCGCTGCGTGACCTGAGCAGGGGGCGCGCAGTCGGTCCAATATCGACGGCGTCACCGCCCGGCTTGACCGGGCGATCCAGTACGCCGCGGCCATCGGCTCAATCACAATCGTCTCTGGAATACTGGATCGCCCGGTCAAGCCGGGCGATGACATCGTTGGTTGCGGTTTGCACCTTGCCGGGCAACGCAGGCTATTCCGCTTCGTCCGGCTCGCTGCTGCTGCCAGCGGCGCTGCGGCTTGCCATCAGGCCGAGCGCGAGGCCGCCGACCGCCAGGATCGGGATCAGCCGCTTCACGCCGATGGCTCGCACGATCTGCAGGCCGGTGGCGATCAGTGCGGGGTCGGCGAGCATTGTCGCCGCGGCCGATTTCGCAGCCCTGGCCGCTTTCTCCGCGCGGAGGCGCATCTCTCGCTTGCGCGCCATGTAAACGGCAATCGCGATCAGCGTGACGACGAGGAACACCGCGGCGCCGGACAGGCACGCTTCCACCGGACCATAGTGCTGCAGCACATAGACGAAGGCGGCGGCGCACAGGAACGCGATGGTGATGAACAACGCGATCGCGGCGGCGGCCGCGAGCGAGGTCAGCCGCAGCGCGCTGCCGGTGGACTGCTTGACGTCATCGATCAGCCGCTGAAGCATTGACCAGCCTTGTCCTGTAAAGCCCTGCTTTGAGCCTTGCCTTGAAAAGCGCGTCGACAAACGAGGCGGCGACGCGCCAGCGCTGCCATCGCGTCCAGAACGGTGGTTTGCGCATGACCTAGCGCCGCCAAGTGACGCCGATCAAAAAGCCGAGGCCGAGCGCAAGGCCGACGGTCGCCAGCGGCCGCTGCGTGATCACCTCTTCCAGCGATTCCTCGATCGAGGATGCCGCATCCTGCGCCGCGCCCATCATCGCGCTGCCGCGCTCCGACATGTCGTCGAGCGTCGATTCCGCGTTGGCGCGCACATCCTTGTAGCGGCGGCGGGCCTGCTTGCCTGCGTTGTTGGCAAACGAGTTGAGCGCGTCGGTGATCTGTTCGGTGAGGGCTGCAATATCGTTCTTCACGGCAGTGACATCCTTTTCGAGGCGTTCGTAGGTCGCTTTGTCCGTCATGTTCTTGATCCCAAATGTGCTGTCCGTGCTCGACATCGAAAGCTCCCGGAGAACGTGCCTGTTCGGAGAAAAACGCTTCGCACCTCGCAAGGTTCCAGATGCGAAAGCGAGGTTAGTCCTCGGGCAGCTGCGGCGAATTGACCGGCATCAAATGCTCCTTGACGATCAACGCCACGATCAGCAGCGGCGACGACAGGAAGGCGCCCATCGGGCCCCACAGCCAGGTCCAGAATGCGAGCGCGAGAAAAACCGCGAGCGCATTCAGCGACAGCCTGCGGCCGACGATCGTCGGCGTCACGAAATGCCCTTCCATGAAGGTCACGACGGCAAAACACGCCGGCGCGAGCAGCCCGGCGCCGATGGTCGGCGAGGTGATGATGCCGACCACAACCAGCACCACGAACATCGCGACCGGCCCGATGATCGGAATAAAGTTCAGCGTCGCGGCGAGCGCGCCGAGCCCCGCCGGGTTCGGCATTCCCGTCGCCGCGCAGATCGCACCGGTGACGATGCCGATGCCGACATTGATCATCGTCACCGTCAGCAGATAATTGCCGAGATTGGTCTCGACCTCGTTGAGGATACGCAGCGTGCGCAATCGTGCCGCGCGGTCGCTGAAGGTCATCACCAGCCCGCGGCGCAGATCCTTCCAGCTTGCGATGAACAGGATCAGGGTCGCGATGAACAGCAGGAATTCGGCGAAGGTCGGCGACACGAATTCCAGCGTCGGCTGCACCCATTCGAATTTCGGCAGCTGGAGGTTGGCGAGCGTGTCGGGGGCGCCGACCATGCTCTGCAGCTCCCGCCACAGCGCAAGCGGCCGGTCGAACACATGCAGCTTCTCCTTCAGGATCGCGCCGAGCTCGGGCAGCCGCGAGCTCCATTCCATGACAGGCGAGGCGATCAGTCCGACCATGAAGGCGACGGCGGCGCCGACCGCGACCACGATCAGCATGGCGCCGAGCGCGCGCGGGATCCGGTAGCGCTCGAGCAGGCTCGCCGCCGGCGACAGCATGGTGCCGACGATGAAGGCCATGGTGATCGGAAGGAAGAAGGCCCGTGCGAGATAGAGCACCCCGACGATGACGATCACCAGCAGTGCGACCAGCGCGAAGGCGACGGCCTCGGCGCGGCTGATCATCGGCGGCGTTTCGGCTTTGCTGTCGGGGAGGGGCGTGCCTTCGGGCGCGTTGCCAAGCATACGTTCACCCGGAAAGGCGCGCACCAGACTCCTCCCGAACGGGGACAAATGAATTTCGCGTCAAATTACGCACGACAACGGCCGTGCCCCGGCAAAGGTTCCATCGCGCGCTCGTGAGACGTGGCGGGTTGACAATCGCGGCTTTGCGACGATTCGCAGCGGAACTGTCTCACGGCTACGCGCGTTGGTTGGGCATCGCATCACCTTGATGCGCATCCCGTCCAGGGGCAGCACATGACACAGCAGTCTCTCTCCAGCCGCCGGCTTGCGTCGCGCGCCGCGCGCACCCTCGTCCGCACCTTTGCTTTCGCCAGCGTCCTGCTCGCGACGCCATTCATTGTCGCCAATTCGGCGAGCGCCCAAGTGCGCTCCTCTGCGCTGGGCTATGCGTCGACGCAGCCGGGCGCATTCCCCTCCGACGAGGTGATGAACGATCCCTCGACCGAGGACGGCGCGCTGCCGGAGCGGCTGCGCCGCGCCACCGTCGCGCTCAACACGTCGGAGCCGCCCGGCACCGTCATCATCGATACCGGCAACACCGCGCTCTATTACGTGCTCGGCGCTGGCCGGGCGATCCGTTACGGCGTCGGCGTCGGCCGCGAGGGCTTCACTTGGGCGGGCACCCAGACCATCAGTAACAAGGCGGAATGGCCGGACTGGCATCCGCCGGCCGAGATGATCAAGCGCCAGCCCTATCTGCCGCGTTTCATGGCCGGCGGCCCGGGTAACCCGCTCGGCGCCCGCGCGATGTATCTCGGCTCCAGCGAGTACCGCATCCACGGCACCAACGATCCGTCCACCATCGGCAAGTTCGTGTCGTCGGGCTGCATCCGCCTGACCAACGAGGACGTCACCGACCTGTTCAACCGCGTCAATGTCGGGACCAAAGTCGTGGTGCTGCCGAAGAACGGGCCGCATATCGCCGCGCGCGAGCTCGGCCCGAGCACGACGCAGATCTCGGTCCGGCCGGCGCCGATGCAGCCGCGACCCGCGGTGATGACGCTGCCTTCCGGCCGTCAGGCGTTGAACATCCCGGCGACTTCCTCGTTGTACTGAGGAGTGCCGTAGCGAGGGGTCGGCGATGGTGAAGCGATATTCCAGGCGGTGGGCGTTCGGGACGGCGGCAGTGCTCGGCCTGTCCCTTGCGCCCGCGGCGCAAGCCCAGGATTTCTTCTCGCAACTGTTCGGCGGCTTCATGCAGGGCCGCCCGCCGGTGATCCGGATGCCGTTCGATGACGGCCCGGCGCCCATGCCGCGGGCCGAGCGTCGCGCGCGCTATGACGGCGGCCAGGCTTATTGCGTGCGCACCTGCGACGGCCGCTATTTCCCGCTGGCTGCGACCGGCAATCAGAGCAAGGCGGAGAGCTGCAACAGCTTCTGCCCGGCGAGCACGACCGAAGTGGTCTATGGCGGCAACATCGACAACGCCGCAACCGACGACGGCAAGCCGTATTCCGAGCTGCCGAACGCATTTCGCTATCGCGACGAGATCGTTTCGGGCTGCACCTGCAACGGCAAGGACCCCGTCGGACTCGCCGCGGTGAAGATCGAGGACGATCCGACCTTGCGCAAGGGCGACATCGTCGCCGGCAAGGATGGGTTGATGTCGGTCGGCCGCCCGGACCGGCGCGGGGCATCTCTCAATTTCACGCCGGCGCCGGATCGCATCCGCGCCAAGTATCAGCGCGCGCCGGTGCTGGCGCGCGAATAGCGTCGCTCACGCGAGACCGGCCACTTTCGGTTCCGTTCGCTGGAACCGGCCTTGCTCTCGCACGTTAGCAACGGGCGAATAGCACATTCACCGATGCCATCAGGGGGCCCCGCATGCTCGTCGGCGTACTCGTCACCTTCCTTGTCGTTATTCTCGTTCTTTATCTCATCAACATGCTGCCGCTCGACGGCCGCGCCAAGCAGATCGCGCGCGTCGTCGTCATCATCATCGGCATCGTCTCGCTGCTGAAATATTTGGCCGTGTTCTAGACTCGCAATTGCGAGCCACCGGGTCGCGCGAACGCGCGCCCGATGACAGGCTCCGCGAAGCAATCCATCTCACCGCGCGAGTGGAGCAATGGATTGCTTCGTCGCTTCACTCCTCGCAACAACGTCGATGCAGCACCATGAGGGTCTACAGTTCAGCCGCGAAACAAGGCGCATACCCTCGTCCACCACTGTCATCGCCCGGCTCGACCGGGCGATCCAGTACGCCGCGGCTCCTCGATTCAAGCACGGACGTCTCTGGAATACTGGATCACCCGCGCATGCTTTCGCGGGTGATGACGCTGCGAGGGGTGTCCGCAGGATTTCTGAATAATAGAAGAATATCGCTGATTTGCCCGACGAGTCAAGTTGCCGTATCCGCCGGCAGCCACCGGCTACTTTGCATGGGGTTGTTTTCGATATTTGGCAATGCGCCCCTGCGGCGGCAGGCTATTGCATCCGGCTCCTCTAGCGCCGCCTGTGGCGCCAACAAAAAAGCCCCGGCTCATCGCCGGGGCTTTTGCTTGTCGTTGGGACCTGCGGATCAACCCGCGGCCTTGGCCTCGCGGCGGCGTGCGGTGAGGATGTATTCGGTATAGCCGTTCGGCTGCGTACGTCCTTCGAACACGAGGTCGCAGGCCGCCTTGAAGGCGACGCCGTCGAACGCTGGCGCCATCGGCTTGTAGAGCGCATCGCCGGCGTTCTGCTTGTCGACGACGGCAGCCATGCGCTTCAGCGATTCCATCACCTGATCCTTGGTGATGACGCCCTGATGCAGCCAGTTCGCCAGATGCTGGCTCGAGATGCGCAGCGTTGCGCGGTCTTCCATCAGGCCGACATCGTGGATGTCGGGCACCTTGGAGCAGCCGACGCCCTGGTCGATCCAGCGCACGACGTAGCCCAGGATGCCTTGGCAATTGTTGTCGATCTCCTGCTTCACATCGTCCGGCGCCCAGTTCGACTGCGACACCGGAATGGTGAGGATGTCGGAGAGTTTTGCACGCGGCCCGCCCTTGGCGAGCTCCTGCTGCCGGGCGATCACGTTGACCTGGTGATAGTGCAGGGCGTGCAGCGTGGCCGCGGTCGGCGACGGCACCCAGGCGGTGGTGGCGCCGGCCTGCGGATGGCCGATCTTCTGCGTTAGCATGTCGGCCATCTTGTCGGGCGCCGCCCACATGCCCTTGCCGATCTGGGCGTGGCCGGGCAGGCCGTCGATCAGGCCGTTGTCGACGTTCCAGTCCTCATAGGCCTTGATCCACGGCTGCGCCTTCATGTCGTTCTTGCGGATCATCGGACCCGCTTCCATCGAGGTGTGGATCTCGTCGCCGGTGCGGTCGAGGAAGCCGGTGTTGATGAACATGATGCGCTTGGAGGCGCGCTGGATGCAGGCCTTGAGGTTGACCGTGGTGCGGCGCTCCTCGTCCATGATGCCGACCTTCAGCGTGTTCTCCGGCAGGCCGAGCATCTTCTCGACCTCGGCGAACAGGTCGCAGGTCAGCGTCACCTCGTCGGGGCCGTGCATCTTCGGCTTGACGATATAGGCCGAGCCGGTGCGGCTGTTCCTGACCTTGGAATTGCCCTTGAGGTCGTGGATCGCGAGCAGGCCGGCGACCGCGGCGTCCAGCAGGCCTTCGGGGATCTCCTCGCCCTTGGCGTCGAGCACCGCGTCGGTGAACATGTGGTGGCCGACATTGCGCATCAACAGCAGGCTGCGGCCGTGCAGCTTCAGCTCGCTGCCGTCGGGCTTCTTGTAGACGCGGTCGGCATTGAGCGAACGCGTCAGCGTCTTGCCGCCCTTGTCGAAATCGGCCGACAGCGTGCCGTTCATCAGGCCGAGCGTGTTGCGATAGACCAGCACCTTGTCCTCGGCGTCGACGGCGGCAACCGAGTCTTCCATGTCGAGAATGGTGGAGACCGCCGACTCCAGGATCATGTCGGCGACGCCGGCCGGATCGTCCTTGCCGATGAAGTTGTTGCGGTCGATCTTGAGCTCGACATGCATGCCGTTGTTGACGAGCAGGATCGCCGAGGGCTGGGCGGCGTTGCCCAGATAGCCGGCGAACTGGGCGGCGTTCTTCAGCGCGGTCGAATTGCCGCTCTTCAGCTTGACCGAGAGCTGGCCCGCGATCACGCCGTAGGAGGTCACGTCGGTGTGGCTTCCGGTCGCGAGCGGCACAGCGGCATCGAGGAACGCCTTGGCCTTCGCGATCACCTTATCGCCGCGGGCCTTGTTGTAACCCTTGCCACTCTCGCTCGGATCATGCGGGATCGCGTCGGTGCCGTAGAAGGCATCGTACAGCGAACCCCAGCGCGCGTTGGCGGCGTTCAGCGCGTAGCGGGCGTTGGTCAGCGGCACCACGAGCTGCGGGCCGCAGATCTTGCCGATTTCCTCGTCGACATTTGACGTCTCGACCTTGTGGGTCGCGGGCTCTGGCAGCAGATAGCCGATGTCCTTGAGGAACGCGGTGTAGGCGTTGATGTCGAACGCCTTGCCCTTGTTGGCGCGATGCCAGTCGTCGATCTTGGCCTGCAGCGCGTCGCGGACCGCGAGCAGCTCGCGGTTCTTCGGGCCGAGCTTCTGGATGATGGTGGCGAGTCCTGCCCAGAACGCGTCAGGCGCGATCCCGGTTTTCGGCGTCGCCTCCTTGGCGATGAAATCGAACAGGACAGGGGCGATCTTCAATCCATGGGCATCGACACGAGTCATGATGGGCTTTCTCAAAGAAATGGGGCGTTTAGGGGCTGTTTTCGAAAGAAATCAGCAAAAAACGCGCCAACGGCGGCGTTCATGGCCCTTTTTGCCCTAAAGCCACGGCTCTGAGAAGGCCCCTTTCCCCCGGGCGCTGCACCGGCAGCCGCCGTGAATTTCTAAAGCCCGATCCAGTCTCGTAAGGACGCCGTTACGGCGCCCTGGTCCGTACCTTGGTGGCGATCAGCAATGCGGCGAGCAACAAGGGAATTGCGCCTGCCACGAACACGGCCGCCGCGCCCATCAAATCGAGCACCAGCCCGCCGCCGGCTGCGCCCATGGTGATGCCGAGGAAGATCGAGGCTACCGTGAGGCCAGTGCCGCTTTCGGTCTCATCGGGCACCATGCGGGTGATCCAGGTCGTCGTCGCCACCGGTACGCCGCTGAAGGCAAATCCCCAGAGTGCGACCAGCACCAGCGCGGGAATGACGTCCTTGCCGTAGACCGAGAGCAACAGACCGAGCACGCTGATCGCCAGCGGCATCGCGATCAGCGTAAGCTTGATTGCGCTCGGCCATCAGCCCGCTCGCGAAGGAGCCGACATAGTTGGCGACGCCGAAAGCGAGCAACGTCGCTGCGACGCCGGCCGCGCCAAGCCCGGTCACGCTTTCAAGGAAGGGACGGATATAGCCGAAATAGCCGAAGTGTCCGGTGAACACCAACGTAGCCGCGAAGATGCCGGCGCCGATCCCCGGCCGGGTCAGGATGTCGACCAGGGTGCCCAGTCCGGCTTCACCCTTCGGGGCCAGACGCGGCAAAGCCAGCGCCTGGACGACGAACACCGCTGCGCCCAATGCCGTCGCGAGCAGGAACACGACGCGCCAGCTCGCCACCTCGCCGAGATAGCTGCCGAGCGGAACGGCAATGATCATCGCGGCGGGAATGCCGCTCATCACGATCGACAAGGCCCGTGCAACCAGCGACGGCGGCACCAGCCTGATCGTCGTGGCTGCCGCCATCGCCCAAAAGCCGCCAATGGCAAGGCCAAGCACGATCCGCGCCGCCAGCAGGAACGTGATGCTCGGCGCCAGCGCCACCAGCAGGTTGGAGATGACCAGGAGAATCGAAAAGCTCAGCAGCACCGGCTTTCGATTGAAGCTGCGCGTCAGCCTCGGCGTGAACAACGCCCCGACCAGGCCGGCCAGCGAGGTCGCCGTCACGGCCTGACCGGCGAGGCCCGGGCTCACACCGAGATCGCGCGCCATCGGCGTCAACAGACCGGACGGCAGGAACTCCGCCGTCAGAAGTGCGGTGACACCCAGCATCATTGCGACGACAGCGCCCCAGGCGGGCTCAGGCGTGAGCGGCTCGTCACCAACCTTGAGAGCGATTTCGCCCGGCATCAGCGCAACGGCATCGACACGTTGCTCGTGCGCCAGCCGGAAATCGAACCGATGCTGAAGGCGATGGAGCGCGAGACCTGCACGCCGCGGGCCGGCTCCGTCGGCGTGATGGCGCGGCTCGCCGATGTTCTCGCCGCGTCGATCGTGCGCGGCTGGGTCGAATGCGGCGGCGCCAACGCCATGGGCTGGTTCGAGGCCTTGCGCGATCCGCGTCTCGGCCGCGCCATCGGCGCGCTGCATCGCGCTCCCGGCCGCAACTGGACCGTTGCTGAACTGGCGGCGGAGGCGGGTTGCTCGCGGTCGCTGTTCGCCGAGCGCTTCCAGTCAATGACCGGGCAGTCGCCGTTGCGCTACCTTGCCGAGCTGCGCATGCGCCTCGCGACACAGTGGATCGGGGACGAGCGCCAGCCGATCGATGTGATCGCCCAACGGCTGGGCTATGCGTCGCAAGCGGCCTTCAGCCGCGCGTTCAAGCGTATCACCGGGCAATCGCCGGGGATGGTGCGGCACGGAGCTGGAAGTCAACGCGCGGCGGAATAGGCATCCACACCGCCGTCATGCCTCGCTTCAAGCGGGGCATCCAGTACGCCGCGGCCTCTCCGCTTGAGCACCGGCGTCTCTGGAATACTGGGTCGTCCGGTCGAGCCGGACGACGACAGGTGAGCAAGGTCAGATATTCGCCGCGAGGTCGGTCAGTTCGTCGAACAGGATGCCGGTCGTGGCCAGCATCCGCTCGATCGCGTCGGTGGCATCGCTGACCGAGCGGTTCGAGGTGTCGATGGTCAGTTCATTGCCGGTCGGCGGCTGGTAGTCGTTGGTGATGCCGGTAAAGGACGGCAATCCGCCCGAGCGCGCCTTGGCGTAGTGGCCTTTGGGATCGCGGGTCTCGCAGACCTCGGCAGGCGTGGCGACATAGACCTCGCGGAATGCGCTGTCGGCGATGCGGCGGGCTGCCGCGCGGTCGGCGGTCGACGGCGAGACCGCGGCGACGATGGCGATATGGCCGTTGCGCGCCAGATGGGTCGCGACCTCGGCGAGGCGGCGGATGTTTTCGGCGCGATCCTGCGGCGAGAAGCCGAGGTCGCTGTTCAGCCCGGCGCGGAAGGTGTCGCCATCGAGCAGGATTGGCGAGCCGCCATTGCCGAACAGGCGCCGTTCCAGCGCCCGCGCCAAGGTCGACTTGCCGGAGCCGGGCAGGCCGGTCAGCCAGATCACCGCGCCATTGTGATGGTAACGCGCCGAGCGCTCGTCCGGCCGCAGCGCGGATTCCACCGGCACGATGTCGATCGGCACCGCAGGCCGGCCAGCGTCGACCGACAGCACGAGGCCGCCGCCGGCGATGCGCCCGTTGACCTCGATCACGAGGCGGCCGGTGCGCGGATTGTCGGTGTAGGGATCGGTCGCAACCGGCTGCGCCAGCGAGATGTCGATCTCGCCGACGTGGTTGCGCGCGATCGCGGTATTCTCTTCGTTGGACAACGCGCCGGGATCGATCGCCTTTTCGATCGCGACCACGGTGGCGCGGCTTTCCCTGGTGCCGAGCCGGATCAGGATCTGCTCGCCTGTGGTCAGCGGCTTGTCGTGCAGCCAGAAGATCCGCGCGCGGATGCGGCGGGTATCGCGCGGGCTCTGCCCGCTATGTCCGATGACGTCGCCGCGCTCGAGGAACAGCTCGCGGTCGAGCGTGATGCCGACCGAGCGCCCGGCGCCCTGCGGGCCGTGCACGGGCGTCACCGGCCAGCTCTCGACCGTCTTGATCTTCGCGATCTTGCCCGTGGGCATGATGACGATCTCGTCGCCGGCCTTCAGGCTGCCGGACTCGATGCGGCCTGCCACGATGCGGCGGTCGTCGAATTTGTAGATCGCCTGCACCGGCAGCCGCAGCGGCAGCTCCGCCAGCTGTGGTGCCGGCTCGAGCGCATCGAGCGCCTCGACCACGGTCGGGCCCTTGTACCATCCGATCCGCGGCGTGTGTTCGGCAACGCCGTCGCCATCGCGCGCGGAGATCGGGACCACCGCGGTCGGCGTCACGCCGAGACCGATCAGATGCGCGGAAATCTCGTCGCTGATCTCCTTGAAGCGATCGGCACTGAAATCGACCCGGTCCATCTTGTTGACGACGACCGCGACCTGCTTCACGCCGAGCAGATGCAGGAGATAGCCGTGCCGCCGCGTCTGCGAGCGGACGCCTTCGAGCGCGTCGATGATCAACACCGCGCCGTCGGCCTGCGAGGCGCCGGTGATCATGTTGCGCAAGAACTCTGCATGGCCGGGCGCGTCGATCAGCACGACGTCGCGCGAGCGGGTGCGGAAGCGGATCTGGGTGGTGTCGATGGTGATGCCCTGGTCGCGCTCGGTCTGCAGCGCGTCGAGCAGGAACGACCATTCGAACGGCATGCCGCGCCGCGCGCTGACCGCCTTCAGCATCTCGAGCTTGCCGTCCGGCAGGCTGCCGGTCTCATGCAGCAGGCGGCCCACCAGGGTGGACTTGCCGTGGTCGACATGGCCGACGATGACGATGCGCACCTGGGGACGTGTGGTGCCGTTGGGGGTCGCCGAGATCGAGGCGGTGGGAAGAATCATGTTCATCAGAGCACTCACGCCAAACTGGGATCAGAGATAGCCGGCGACACGCAGTCGCTCGAACGCATCCTCGGTTTCGTGATCGAGCGCGCGGCCGGCGCGCTCCGGGATCTTGGTGTTCTCGAGCTCATCCAGGATTTCATCGATGCTGGATGCGGTCGAAGCCACCGGGTTGGTGATGTCCTGATCCCCCAGCGAGCGATAGCGCTTGCCGTCCTTGGCGAGATAGAGCGGGATGATCGGAATGCCTTCGCGCTTGGTGTAGGCCCAGATGTCGGCTTCGGTCCAATGCAGGATCGGATGGATGCGTAAGTGAGCGCCTTGCGGCGGCGAGGCGTTGAAGTGATCCCAGAATTCCGGCGGCTGGTCGCGCACGTCCCATTCGCCTTCGAGGCCGCGCGGCGAGAATACGCGCTCCTTGGCGCGCGTTGCTTCCTCGTCGCGGCGGATGCCGGCAATCAATCCGTCAAAGCCGTATTTAGTGAGCGCGAGCTTCAGGCCCTCGGTCTTGCGCGCGGCGGAGCGCGCGGCCGGCGGCAGGGTCGGGTCGACGCTGTCGATCGGCGGGCAGGGCTCGACGCGCAGGTCGAGATCCCATTCCTTTCCGAAGCGGTCGCGGAACGCATACATCTCCGGAAACTTCTTGCCGGTGTCGACGTGCAGCGCCGGGAAAGGGACGCGGCCGAAGAACGCCTTGCGCGCCAGCCAGATCATCACGTTGGAGTCTTTGCCGAGCGACCACAGCAGCGCGAGCTTCTTCAGCCGGGCGAACGCCTCGCGCAAAATATAGATGCTCTGGGCCTCCAGCTCATCGAGATGATCCATGGTCGGGGCGGCCTGATGGGCCGAAATTCCCGGCACGGAAGATGCTTTACCAAGCGCTACGGAGCGCGTTCCGGCGGCAGCGGATTCGTTGTCGAGAAGATGCATCTCTTGGCCTTGGCCTGTGGAGTTGAAAATTCTAAAGTTGCGCTGCAATAGAGAAGAAATAATTTTCTCTTTGCTGGGCTTGATCGAGAGATAAATAGAAAATAATTTCAGTCAACCCCCAAATTGGGGAAGCGAGTGTCTGATGCGATATCTGCCGGTGTTTCTGGATCTGCAAAGCGGCAAGGTGCTGCTCGTTGGAGCGGGCGAGCTCGTGCGCGCCAAGTTGCGGCTGCTCGCAGCTGCCGGCGCCGCGGTTCGCTGGTACGCGACCGACGGCGATCATGAGCTCGCCGGTATCGCGGCGGAGGACGCCGCGCGCATCGAGCGCGCCGAAGGCGATCCGCTCGCAGCCGATCTCTCCGATGTCATCGCCGTGCTCTGCGCCGGCGCAGGCGAGGTCGGTGTTGCGTTGTCGGTGCGCGCCAAGGCGATTGGCCTGCCGGTCAACGTGATGGACGACCTCGTGCACTCCACCTTCATCATGCCTGCGATCGTCGATCGCGGCGATGTCGTGGTCGCGGTCGGAACCGGCGGCACGTCGCCGGTCGTAGCGCGTCGCATCCGCGAGAAGATCGAGGCGGTGCTGCCGGCGCGGATCGGCGATCTCGCCGGCTTCATCGGCCGCTTCCGCAAACCGATGCATGCGCGGATTGAAGAATTTCCGCTGCGCCGCCGCTTCTGGGAGCGCATCGTCGACGGTCCGATCGGCGCGCTGGTGCTGGCCGGCCGCAACGACGAGGCCGAGCACGCGCTGAACGCGATCGGCGATCCCGCCTCATTCGCCGGCGCTGATACGGAAGGCAAGGCTGTTGGCCATGTGACGCTGGTCGGCGCCGGTCCGGGCGATCCGGATCTGCTCACCGTGAAGGCGCTGCGCGCGCTGCAGGACGCCGACGTCGTGTTCTATGACGAATTGGTGTCACCAGAAATTCTCGACCGCATCCGGCGCGATGCCGCGCGGATTCCGGTCGGTCGCCGCATCGGCAAGCCCGGCATCGGCCAGGACGCCATCAACCGCCTGATGATCGAGGCGGCGCAGTCGGGCCAGCGCGCGGTGCGGCTGAAGGGCGGCGATCCCTTTGTGTTCGGTCGCGGCGGCGAGGAAATCGAGGCGTTGCGCGACGCCGGCGTCGCCTACTCCATTATTCCCGGCATCTCCGCCGGTCTGGGCGCGGCCGCGCAATTCGAGGTGCCGCTGACCTTCCGGCACGAGGCGCTGCGCATCACCTTCCTGACCGCGCACAAGGCGCGCGATGCCGAAGTCGTCGACTGGTCGGTGCTGACCGACACCAAGATGACCGTCGTTGTCTACATGGGCATGACCGCGGCGCCCGCGATCCGCGAGGGTATGCTCGCCGCGGGCCGCTCGCCGGAGACGCCGGTCGGTGTGTTCGCGCGCGTGACGCGGCCGGACGCCAAGGCCGCGGTCGGCACGCTGGCGCGGCTGCCCGAGCTGGTCAAACAGGTCGATGGCGGTCCTGCTGTCCTCATCATCGGCGACGTGGTCGCGCATTCCGCGCCCTGGAGCCGATCCAACGTCACCCAACTGTTCTCCAACCAGATGTTCTCCGAACTGCTGAAAGCTGCCGAATGACCTCTCCGCTCGAACAGAAGAAAATCAGGATCACAGGCCCCTCGATGGTGACCGCCAACCGGACCTGGGACGGTGCCGTGGTGTACCGAACCGCCGAGCAAGGCTGGTCCACCGAACTCTCCGACTCTGCGATCGTGACCACGTCTGACGAGGCCCGCGCGCTGCTGGCCGAAGCCACCGCCGACGACGTCGGCGCGGTCGGGCCCTACATCGCGCCGGTCGAACTCAAGGACGGCGGCAAGGTCAAGCCGGGCAATCTCCGCGAACATATCCGCGCCAAGGGCGTCACCATCGATCTCCAGGTCCCCGCGTAAGGCGCGCCGGCGTAAGGCTCATCGAACATGTATGCTTATGACGAACTCGACCGCACGCTGATCAACGAGCGTGTTTCGGAATTCCGCGATCAGGTGAAGCGCCGTCTTTCCGGCGAGCTCACCGAGGACGAATTCAAGATCCTGCGTCTGCAGAACGGCGTGTATTTGCAGCTGCACGCCTACATGTTCCGCGTCGCGATCCCTTACGGCACGCTGTCGTCGAAGCAGCTGCGCCGGTTCGCCCATGTCGCGCGCCGCTACGACCGCGGCTATGGCCACTTCACCACGCGGCAGAACATCCAGTTCAACTGGATCAAGCTCGCCGAGCTGCCCGACGCGCTGGCCGATCTCGCCGAAGTCGGCATCCATGCGATGCAGACCTCCGGCAACAACATGCGCAACGTCACCTCGGACCAGTGGGCCGGCGTCGCGCCCGGCGAGATCGAGGATCCGCGGATCTGGTCGGAGCTGATCCGCCAGCACACCACGCTGCATCCGGAATTCTCGTTCCTGCCGCGCAAGTTCAAGATCGCGATCACTGCCGCCGAGCACGATCGCGCCGCCATCAAGATCCACGACATCGGCCTGCGCCTGCACAAGAATGCCGACGGCGAGACCGGCTTCGAGGTGCTGGTCGGCGGCGGCCTCGGCCGCACCCCGTTCATCGCCAAGACCATCAAGCCGTTCGTCTCCGGCCGCGATATCCTGAGCTACATCGAGGCGATCCTGCGCGTCTACAACCAGTACGGCCGCCGCGACAACATCTACAAGGCGCGCATCAAGATCCTGGTGCACGAGCTCGGTATCGAGAAGTTCGCCAAGGAAGTCGACGAGGAGTGGAAGGCGATGGGGGATGTCGGGCTGACGCTCGATCACACCGCCATCGAGGAGGTGCGCTCGCGCTTCTCCTACCCGGCCTACGAAAAGCTGCCGCACATGCCGGACGAGCTGAAGCAGGCCGCGCATGACAAGCTGTTCGAGCGCTGGCGCAAGAACTCGGTCTCGGCGCACAAGGTGCAGGGCTATTCGATCGTGACGCTGTCGCTGAAGCCGGTCGGTGGCCCGCCCGGCGACGCCACCGCCGAGCAGATGGACGCGGTCGCCGACCTCGCCGATAAATATTCGTTCAGCGAGATCCGCGTCGGCCACGAGCAGAACCTGGCGCTGCCGCACGTCGCCAAGCGCGACCTGCCGGCGCTGTTCAAGGCGCTCGACCGCCTCGGCCTCGCGACGCCGAACGTCAATTTGGTGACCGACATCATCGCCTGCCCGGGGCTGGATTACTGCTCGCTGGCCAATGCGCGCTCGATCCCGATCGCGCAGGAGCTGACGCGGCGTTTCGCCAACCACGACACCGCCGACCTGATCGGCCGGCTGCACATCAACATCTCCGGCTGCATCAATGCTTGCGGCCATCACCATGTCGGCCACATCGGCATTCTCGGAGTCGAGAAGAACGGTGAGGAGTTCTACCAGATCACGATCGGCGGCCGCGCCGACGAGAACGCGCAGTTGGGCACCTTGATCGGCCCGGCCGTTCCCTATGCGGAAGTCGCCGACGTGATCGAAGACATTGTCGAAGCCTATCTCGCGCTGCGCGACCGTCCCGAGGAATTGTTCGTCGATACGGTGAAGCGTCTGGGCGTCGAGCCTATCAGGGAGCGCGTCTATGCCACTCGTTAAGCAGGGAAGACTGACCACCGATCTGTTCGTGCATGTCGCCGACGGTGCCGAGCTGCCGGGCGACGGCGCGGTGCTGGTGACGGCCGAGCGCTTTCTCGCCGATCCGGAGGCGCTGCTGCGCCGCCCCGGCAAGCTGGGGGTGATCTGGCCGAACAACCGCAACCTCGACGAACTCGTGCGGCATCTCGATCGCCTCGCCTCGGTCGCGCTGGTGTTCCCGACCTTCCGCGACGGCCGCGCCTACAGCCAGGCCCGCCTGCTGCGCGAACGCTACGGCTATGACGGCGAGCTGCGCGCCACCGGGCAGATCCTGCGCGACCAGTTTGTGTTCATGACGCGCGCCGGCTTCGACGCCTTCGAGGTGAAGAAGGATGCTGACGCCGATGCGTTCGCCCAGACGATGAAGCGCTATTCGGTGTTCTATCAGCCGACCGGCGACGGCCGTGTCACCGCGCTCAACCGCCGCATGCAGCTGCGTCACTCGGAGAGCGCCGGCCAGTGAGCGCGCTTGTACCAGAGCTTGCAGCGGCGCCGGCCGCATTGCCCGCGGCCGATACGCTCGATCGCGCGCTGCGCAAAGCGTCGCCCGCCGAAGTGATCGCGGCCGCATTGCAGACGGTCGGCCGCGAGAGGCTGGCGCTGGTGTCGTCGTTCGGCACCGAGTCCGCCGCGCTGCTCAAGGTGATGGCGGACGTCGATCCGGCGATCCCGGTGGTCTTTCTCGACACCGGATGGCTGTTCGAGGAGACGCTGGCCTATCGTGATACGCTGATCAAGACGCTCGGCCTCACCGATGTGCGCTCGATCAAGCCCGACGAGCAGGCGCTGTCGCGTCTCGATCCGGACCGCGAATTGTGGTTTAGCGATCCCGACGCCTGCTGCCGCATCCGCAAGGTGGAGCCCCTGGCGCGCGCACTGAAGCCGTTCGCCGGCTGGATCAACGGCCGCAAGCGCTTCCAGGGCGGCGCCCGCGCCGACATCCCGGTCGTCGAGGACGACGGCGTCAGGCTGAAATTCAATCCGTTCGCCAACGTCTCGCGCGAGGAGATCGAGGCGATCTACACGCTCGGCAAGCTGCCGCCGCATCCACTTGTCGCATCGGGATATCAGTCGGTCGGGTGTATGCCATGCTCGAGCCGGGCAGCAGCCGGCGAGGATGCACGCGACGGCCGCTGGCGGGGCCGGGCCAAGACGGAATGCGGCATCCATACGATGAAGATGTCGTAGGGCACCGCGCCAGATCGCGATGGTTCATCGCGATTTGGCGACGTGACAAAGCCTTCGCGGTGCGGCGAGTTCGTAGCACAAGCGCGCTGCGCCGCTGAAAACAAAGAAAACCGGTTTCGTTGACTTAGGGCCACTTCACCGTGAGTTATGTCTTGCGTGTTCCCTGACATTCTCAGGTTGAATGGAGACAGAAATGATCCGTCGTATGCTGCCGCTGGTCGCGGGATTGTTGTGGGCGAGCTCGGCCTTCGCGGCCGACTATTCGCTGCTCAACGTGTCCTACGATCCGACGCGCGAGCTCTATGTCGATTTCAACAAGGCATTCGCCGCGGCCTATCAGAAGGAAACCGGCAAGAGCGTCGAGATCAAGCAGTCGCATGGCGGCTCGGGCTCGCAGGCGCGCTCGGTGATCGACGGATTGCAGGCCGATATCGTCACGCTGGCGCTGGCCTATGACATCGACGCGATCGCGGGCAAGGGTCTCATTGCCACCGACTGGCAGAAGCGGCTGCCGCTCAACGCCTCGCCCTATACCTCGACCATCGTGTTCCTGGTTCGCAAGGGCAATCCCAAGGGCATCAAGGATTGGGACGATTTGATCAAGCCCGGTGTTGCCGTGATCACGCCGAACCCGAAGACCTCGGGCGGCGCGCGCTGGAACTACCTCGCCGCCTGGGGCCATGCGCAGAAGAAGCTCGGTTCGGCCGACAAGGCGAAGAAGTTCGTCGCCGATCTCTATCAGAACGTGCCGGTGCTCGACACCGGTGCGCGCGGTTCGACCGTGACCTTCGTCGAGCGTGGTGTCGGCGACGTGCTGCTCGCGTGGGAGAACGAAGCGTTTCTGGCGCTGCGCGAATTCGGTCCGGACAAGTTCGAGATCGTGGCCCCGGCGCAGTCGATCCTGGCCGAGCCGCCGGTCGCCGTCGTCGACACGGTTGCCGACAAGAAGGGCACCCGCGCGGTCGCCGAAGCCTATCTGAAGTACTGGTACACCAAGGAAGGCCAGGAGATCGCCGCGCGCAACTCCTACCGGCCGCGCGATCCCGAGATCGCCAAGGAGTACGAAAAATCCTTCGCCAAGGTTGAACTTTTCACCATCGACGACGTTTTTGGTGGTTGGACCAAGGCGCAGAAGGAACACTTCGCCGAGGGCGGCATCTTCGATCAGATCTACAAGAACTGATCGAGATTTCAGGGGGATATGTGAGCACAGCGGTTGCAAGGCGCAGTAGCCTGCCGGGGTTCGGTCTCACCATGGGACTGACCCTGACATGGCTCTCCGTTATCATCCTGATTCCGCTGGCCGCGCTGTTCCTCAAGACGTTCGAGCTCAGCCTCGATCAGTTCTGGGGCATCGTCACCAGCCGCCGCACCCTGAACGCCCTCAAGATTTCGTTCGGGCTTTCGTTTGCGGCCGCCTGCGTCAATCTGGTGATGGGCACCATCATCGTCTGGGCGCTGGTGCGCTACCGTTTTCCGGGCCGGCGGCTGTTCGACGCCATCGTCGACATTCCGTTTGCCTTGCCGACGGCGGTCGCAGGCGTGGCGCTGACGCAGCTGTTTGCCCAGAAGGGCTGGCTCGGCGCGCCGCTCGCCGAGCTCGGCATCAAGGTCGCGTTCACGCCAATCGGCATCTTTATCGCGATGGTCTTCATCGGCATTCCCTTCGTGGTGCGCACGGTGCAGCCGGTGCTGATCGATCTCGATCCCGAGATCGAGGAGGCGGCGGCGAGTCTCGGCGCCAATCGCTGGCACACGGTGTTTCGCGTCATCCTGCCGAGTTTGATTCCGGCGCTGCTCACCGGCTTTGCGCTCGCCTTTGCCCGCGCCATCGGTGAATACGGCTCGGTGATCTTCATCGCGGGCAACCTGCCCAACGTCTCCGAGATCGCGCCGCTCCTGATCGTGATCCGGCTGTCCGAATTCCGCTACGCCGATGCCACCGCGATCGCGGTGGTGATGCTGGTGGCCTCGTTCCTGATCATCTTCCTGATCAACCGGCTGCAGCGCTGGGCGCAAGCCCGCATTCCCGTGCATTGAGGTTCGAGATGTCGATGCAGACGGGATTGGCGACCTCGACCACACAGCTGCGGACCTACGCGCCCGCGACTGATGTCAGCGTTGCGGCCCCGGCGCCGCGGCTCGAGATCGCGCGGGCGGAGCCGGTCGCGGCGCGGCGCAACCCCCGCACCGAGCCGGGTCCGATCCGCCTCATCATCATCGCGCTGGCGATCGCCTTCCTCAGCATCTTCGTCGTGCTGCCGCTGGTCGTCGTGTTCGCCTCGGCCTTCTCGAAAGGCATCGTCGCCTATTTCGCGGCGCTGGCGGAGCCCGAGGCGCTCGCTGCGATCAAGCTGACGCTGCTGATCGCGGCGATCTCGGTCACGCTCAACCTCGTGTTCGGCGTGGTCGCGGCCTGGGCGATCTCGAAATTCGAATTCACCGGCAAGACCTTCCTGATCACGCTGATCGACCTGCCGTTCTCGGTCTCGCCGGTGATCTCGGGCCTGGTCTTCGTGCTGCTGTTCGGCGCACAGGGCTATTTCGGGACATGGCTGCAGGCGCGCAACGTCCACATCCTGTTCGCGGTGCCCGGCATCGCGCTGGCGACGATCTTCGTCACCTTTCCGTTCGTGGCGCGCGCGCTGATCCCGCTGATGCAGGAGCAGGGCACCCAGGAAGAGGAGGCGGCGATCTCGCTCGGTGCCTCCGGCCTGCAGACCTTCTTCCGCGTCACGCTGCCCAACATCAAATGGGGACTGCTCTACGGCGTCCTGCTCTGCAACGCGCGTGCGATGGGCGAGTTCGGCGCGGTGTCCGTCGTCTCCGGCCATATCCGCGGCGAGACCAACACGATGCCGCTGCTGGTCGAGATTCTCTACAACGAATATCAGTTCGTCGCGTCGTTCGCGATCGCGTCGCTGCTCGCGATGCTGGCGCTGATCACGCTGGTGGCGAAAACCGTTCTCGAGCGGCGGCTCGACGAGGCAGAGGTGCCCGATGGCGATTGAAGTCAAGAATATCGTAAAGAAGTTCGGCAGCTTTGCCGCGCTCGACAATGTCGATCTCAAGGTCGCCGACGGCGAGCTGCTGGCGCTGCTCGGCCCGTCCGGCTCCGGCAAGACGACGCTGCTGCGGATCATCGCAGGGCTGGATTGGCCTGACTCGGGTGAGGTCGCGATCGACGGCGAGAATGCGCTCTCGCGCGGCGCCAGCGAGCGTCAGGTCGGCTTCGTGTTCCAGCACTATGCGCTGTTCCGCCACATGACGGTGTTCGAGAACGTCGCGTTCGGCCTGCGCGTGCAGCCGCGCGCGATCCGCAAGGACGAGGCGACGATCCGCGCCCGCGTCAAGAACCTGCTCGATCTGGTGCAGCTCGACTGGCTTGCCAACCGCTATCCGAGCCAGTTGTCCGGCGGCCAGCGTCAGCGCATCGCGCTGGCGCGTGCGCTTGCGATCGAGCCACGAATCCTGCTGCTCGACGAGCCGTTCGGTGCGCTCGACGCCAAGGTGCGCAAGGAGCTCCGGCAGTGGCTGCGCTCGCTGCACAACGAGATCCATGTCACCTCGATCTTCGTCACCCACGACCAGGAGGAGGCGCTCGAAGTCGCCAACCGCGTCGTGGTCATGGACAAGGGCAAGATCGAGCAGATCGGCTCGCCCGGCGAGGTCTATGACAATCCGGCGACCGCCTTCGTGCACAGCTTCATCGGCGAATCCATCGTGCTGCCGGTCGATGTGGCTGGCGATGCCGTGCGGCTCGACGGCCGTCCCCTGAACATTCCGGCGCTGGGTGCGGCATCGGGCGCGGCAAAACTGTTCGTCCGCCGCCACGACATGGCGGTCGGCCCGGCGGGAACCGGGGCGCTGGAAGGCGCCATCCGGCATGTCCGTTCGTTCGGACCGATCCAGCGCGCCGAGGTGGCCCTCGCGGGGAGCGAGGGCAGGACCGTGATCGAGATCGACGCCCCCCGCGACCGTGAGCTGCAGGCCGGCGAAATCGTCTCGCTACAGCCCCGCCGCTACCGGATCTTTGCCGCCCAGGAGTAGGGCCCAGCCGGCGCACGCAAACCTCCCCTTGAAAAGGGGAGGTCGCTTTGCTCGCCAGAGCAAAGCGGGTGGAGATCCTCTTTCTCCACATCCAGCGTCGCCTGCGGCCGACCCACATCCGACCTTCCCCCTTTCAGGGGGAAGGAGAAGCGGACCGCTCGCTGGAGCTCCGTAGCCCGGATGGAGCGGAGCGAAATCCGGGGCTTCGTTCCTCGGATCGACTGTTCCCGGATTACGCTTCGCTTCATCCGGGCTACAGGCGCCGGAGATCGGTGGCTATTGATGGCCAAAAGTTAGCCGCTGTTCACCATTCAGCCACGGTTGGTATGCAACAACGACGGGCCAACCTTGGGGGTTTTCAGTAGTGAAACGGACGACGGTCGCCCTGTTCGGGCTTCTGGTGCTTGCCGGCTGCGGCACAGACACCAAAATCCCGGAAGAACCGGCCATGTATCTCAACATGGCGCAGCCCGGTGCCGTGCTGGACAGCCAGGCCGCCGCGATCATGTTTTCGCAGTACCGCCAGAACAATGGTCTCGGCACCGTCGTGGTCGATCCCGACCTGACGAGGCTCGCCGAGCAGCAGTCGCAGGCGATGGCCGCCCGCAACAAGATGGACCATGACGTGAAGGCCCCGCTCGGCAAGCGGCTGGAGGCCGGCGGCTACCCGGCGACGGTGGCGGTCGAGAACATCTCGGCCGGCTATCACACGCTCGCAGAGGCATTTTCGGGCTGGCGCGATTCACCGCCGCACAAGGCCAATATGCTCAAGAGCGGTGTCACAAAAATGGGCATCGCAGCCGTCTATGCTCCGAATACCAAATACAAGGTGTTCTGGACGCTCATTTTGGCGGCAACCTGAGCTCGATAAATTCCGCGTGATCTCCGCTCCATATCTCGTTGATTGACGCGGCTGCGAACAGCCGCCACGGTGCGCCCTTAAAGTCATTTCGAACCGAACGGTTACGAATGGATACTTCGGATTCCGCGCCCGGCCCGACGCCGGCGCAAGCGCAGCGTGTGCTGGTGCTTCAGGGCGGCGGTGCGCTCGGCTCCTATCAGGCCGGCGCCTTTCAGGCGCTCTGTCACGCAGGCTTCGAGCCGGAATGGATCGCAGGCATCTCGATCGGCGCCATCAATGCCGCGATCATTGCCGGCAACGAGCCGGACATGCGCGTGCCGCGGCTGAAGGAATTCTGGGATATGGTGTCGGCGCCGGTGCCCTGGAATCCGGTCTCCAAGCATGAGCGCGCCCGCTCGCTGTTCAACGAGACCAGCGCCGCCATCATCGCGACCTTCGGCGTGCCCGGCTTCTTCACGCCGCGGATTCCGCCGGCGCCGCTGTGGCCGCCCGGCAGCTCGCAATCGCTGAGCTATTACGACACCGCGCCGCTGAAGAAGACGCTGGAACGGCTGGTCGACTTCGATCGCATCAACGATCTGAAGACGCGGCTGTCGGTCGGCGCAGTCGGCGTCACCTCGGGCAATTTCCGCTATTTCGACAATTACGAGTTCAAGAAGCTCGGCAAGAAGATCGGCCCCGAGCACATCATGGCCTCCGGCGCCCTGCCGCCAGGCTTTCCCGCCGTCGTGATCGAGGGCGAGCATTACTGGGATGGCGGCATCGCCTCCAACACGCCGCTCGACTTCGTGCTCGATGAGGAGATCAGCCGCGATCTCCTGATCTTCCAGGTCGACCTGTTCAGCGCGCGCGGGCCGTTGCCGGAGACGCTGCTGGAGGCCGCCGAGCGCGAAAAGGATATCCGCTTTTCCAGCCGGACGCGGATGAACACCGACAAGAACAGGCAGGTCCACAACGCCCGCATGGCGGTGCGCGACCTGATCGGCAAGCTGCCCGATTACCTGAAGAACGATCCGTCGGTCGAACTGTTGCGCAAGGCCTCCAAGGAGAACACCGTCACGGTGGTTCACCTGATCTACAAGAGCAAGAATTACGAGAGCTCGTCGAAGGACTACGACTTCTCCCATGTTGCGATGGTCGAGCACTGGGGCGCGGGCGTCCGCGACGTGCATTTGTCGATGCGTCACAAAGAATGGCTAGAACGGCCACAGTCCGGCGAAACCATGGTGACTTACGACCTCACGGGGGACGAACCCACGCCCCCTGAAACGAAGTCCCCTGCAAGCAAATAGGAGCGAAGAACAATGGGTACGTTGACAGGCAAGACCGCCGTTGTGACCGGCTCGACCAGCGGCATCGGATTGGCTTATGCGCGCGCCTTCGCCGGCGCCGGCGCCAATATCGTGCTCAACGGCATGGGTGTGCCGGCCGACATCGAGAAGGAGCGTTCCGGCATCGAGACCGACTTCAAGGTCAAGGCGGCCTATTCGCCGGCCGACATGACCAAGCCGGCCGAGATCGCCGACATGATCGCGCTCGGTGAGAAGACCTTCGGTTCGGTCGACATCCTCGTCAACAATGCCGGCATCCAGTTCGTCTCGCCGATCGAGGAATTCCCGCCGGAGAAGTGGGAAGCGATCATCGCGATCAATCTGTCGTCGGCGTTCTATGGGATTCGCGCCGCGGTGCCCGGCATGAAGAAGCGCGGCTGGGGCCGCATCATCAACACGGCTTCGGCGCACTCGCTGGTCGCATCGCCGTTCAAGTCGGCCTATGTCTCGGCCAAGCACGGCATCGCCGGCCTCACCAAGACCGCCGCGCTCGAGCTCGCGCAGTTCAAGATCACCTGCAACTGCATCAGCCCGGGCTATGTCTGGACCCCGCTGGTCGAGCACCAGATTCCGGAGACCATGAAGGCGCGCAACATGACCAAGGAGCAGGTCATCAAGGACGTGCTGCTCGCCGCCCAGCCGACCAAGGAGTTCGTCACCTCCGAGCAGGTCGCGGCACTCGCGCTGTTCCTGTGCGGCGACGACGCCGCGCAGATCACCGGTGCCAATCTCTCGATCGACGGCGGCTGGACCGCGGAGTAGCGCGCGCGTCGCTGAGCTCGATGTTCGTCATGGCCGGGCTTGTCCCGGCCATCCACGTCTTTGGTGCCGATGGATTCTGAAGACATGGATGCCCGGGACGAGCCCGGGCATGACGCGGGGGAAGACCGAAGCTATTTCCCGAACGCCAGCACGTGCAGCCCGAGGCGCGAGCGCACCACGTAGAACAACAGGATGGTCTCGAAGATCAGCGACAGCGAGGTCGAGGCGGCCGCGCCCATGCCGCCATAGCGCGGCACCAGCGTCATGCAGAGCCCGACATTCATGAAGAACGACACGGCATAGGCGGTCGCGCAGATGCGCTGGTGGCCGAGCATGTTCAAGAGGCGCTCCACCGGCCCGATCGCCGAGCGCACCACGAGCCCGATCGCGGCGACGAACATGATGCTGTAGCCATCGACGAATTTCGGGCCGAACAGCCACAGCAGCGGCTTGCCGAAGGCGAGCAGGGCGATGGTCGCGAGCAACGAGGGCCAGAACGTCCAGCTGATGGCGTGTGCGACATAGGCCGACAGCCGCTCCTTGTCGCCGAGCGCGTTGTATTCGGCGAAGCGGTGCGCCGTCGTTGCCGACATCGCGTAGTGCACGAACGACACCAGCGCCAGCGTCTTCACCACGGCGAAGTAGATGCCGACCTCCTCGGAGGAGCGGAATTGCTGCAGCATCAGCACGTCGGTGTAGCCGAGCAAGAGATAGAAGCTCTCGACCAGCATGATCGGCAGCGAGATCGCGAACCAGCCCCTGACGTCGTAGGTCTTCTCGCCCGGCCCGAGATGGGCTTTGAGGCGGCGGTTCAGCACGATCATCTGGCCGATCGCCGCGATGTACACGGCCGCAGCACTCGCGATCATCGCCGCGGTCGCGCCGAGATTGAGGCCGAGCGCCAGCGCGCCGGCGGTCAGCGCGATGATCAGTCCCTGCCGCACGATGAACTGCGGCATCAGGCCGAGCTGCATCCAGTCATGCGCGCGCGAGATGCCGTCCTGGGTGTTGGCAACCACGAAGGGCGGCAAGGTCAGGCAGCCGATATAGAGCGGCACCACCGCGTTGGGATCGATCCAGGGCGAGGCGAGGTGGATCACGCCGGCGAGCAGCAGCGCCACCGTGCTCGACGCGGCAAGCACCACCCAGCGGCCGCCGGAGAGGAAGCCGCGCAGCGCGGCGAGGTCGCCGCGCGCGCGATATTCCGGGATGATCTTCTGCGAGGACGGCGCGATGCCGAAATCCATCGTGCTGCCGAGCAGCAGCACCCAGGTCCAGACATAGACATAGATGCCGTAGTCCGAGCCGCTCATCCAGCGCGCCAGCAGGATCTGCGCAAGATAGGCGATGGCGGCACTGACGACGCGGATGACGAAGATCATGCCGGCGAGGCGCTTGGTGACCGAAGCCTCCTTGGTGCCGCCGAGCAGGCGCGCGGCGAGGCCGCGCAGGCGTGCGGCCGGGCCCGATGGCACGGAGGTTGCGGATTGTGTCTCCATCACAGCCAAGGCGGAAAATTCCTAAAGCGCCGCAAGCCGGCAATGGCCCCGATCTATCAACGAAACGTTAAGATTGGGTTGGGTGACGGATGTTCCCATCTTGCGTCATCCCGGCGAAAGCCGGGATCCATAACCACAGGGAACAGTTGGTGCACACAGCTTGATCCCCAGCGTGCCTCAGACTGCAGCTGCGGCGTATGGATCCCGGCCCTGTGCGCAATTGTGCACCAAGCAGGAACGACGCCGCGCCGTCAGTTCAAATTGATATTGAATTCGTAGCTTTTGTCGCCGCCGACCAGCGTCAGCTTCAGCGCGGCGCCGTCCGCTTTGGCACCCGGCGGCAACCCGTCGAGCTCGAACGAGAAGCGCTTCACGCCTGGCGGCGCGTGCTCGACGAGCTTGGGCACGGGGAGCGCCCAGTCGGGCGTCGGGCCCTCGACGAACAGGCTGAGGTCCTTGGTTTCGGGCGCGGCGACATCGACCAGCACGTTGTTGCCGTCGCGCTTGACGTCGCGGATCGTGACCGGGGTGGGGTCGCCGATATTGGCGGGCTTCGGCACCGCATTGAGCGCCTCCGACAGCGCGGCGTCCTCGGTCGAGGCGACGCTGGCGAACGCGAGCTCGGCCTTCGCCTCCACCGGCACGCACAGCTTCTCGCACACCGCGTAGTTGATGTCGGCGCGCAGCACCAGCGGCTTGTCCGGATTTTTCGCCACGATGCGCAGCGGCAGCACCACCTGGTGCTTGTAGCCGAGCGAGGTACCTCCGGCGCCGTCGTCGAACTGGCGCGGCGCCGGCCACATCACCGTGACCGCATCGACATTGTCCGACCTGGAGAAATCGAATCGCGGCGGCACGCCGGAATCGCCTGGCGTGCGCCAGTAGGTTTTCCAGCCATCCTGCAACTGGAAGGCGATGCCGCCGAGCAGCACCGCGCCGCTGCGCGATCCCGCCAGCAGCCTGACCGCCGAATGCGTGTCCTGCTGCCACGGCGAGGCGTCGTCGGCGCGAACCTCCATTGCCACGGATGCGACGGAAAACAAGGCGGCGACGGCAAATGCGGCACGCATGGGAACTGTGACGACCATGAGACGTCTTTACCTGCAACTTTCGTTGCAAACCATTGAATTGCTTGTGATGCATCGCCGCACTGCGGCCGAAGGTTGATTGACAGAACGGCGACCCAATATCAGGATGCCAAATCAGCAGGAAAGGCCTTTGCGGATGCGCCCTGAAGGCAAAACAGGCAAGACTCGCAAGACCGCCGCCGGCAGAAGCCCGGCCGTCGGTCCCCATGCCACCGAAGATGGCTATCTCGATGGCCAGATGCTGATCGCGATGCCTGTGATGAACGACCCGCGCTTCGAACGCTCCGTGATCTACATGTGCGCGCATTCCTCCGAGGGGGCGATGGGGATCATCGTCAACCGGCCGGCCGGCAGCATCGATTTCCCGGGGCTGCTGGTGCAGCTCGACATCATCGAGAAGTCGGACCAGATCACGCTGCCGGAAAACGCCGAGATGATGAAGGTGATGAAGGGCGGCCCGGTCGACACCGGCCGCGGCTTCGTGCTGCATTCCAGCGACTTCTACATCCAGGATGCGACGCTGAATATCGACGACGGCATCTCGCTCACCGCGACCGTCGACATCCTCAAGGCGATCGCCAAGGGCTCCGGTCCCAAGCACGCGATCCTCGCGCTGGGCTATGCCGGCTGGGCGCCGGGCCAGCTCGAGAACGAGATCCAGCACAATGGCTGGCTGCATTGCGACGCCGATCCGGAGCTGATCTTCGGCACCGATGTCGACGAGAAATATGCACGCGCCCTGCGCAAGATCGGCATCGAGGCCGGCATGCTGTCGAACGACGCCGGCCACGCGTAGGTTGGCACGAGCGTAGCCACGATCTCTCCACGTTTTCGGTGTCGTCCCTGCGAAAGCAGGGACCCATAACCACAGGGCGTACGGATGGAGCGCGCTGGGGCCACAGCCTTCGCCATCACATGCATTCGTGGTTATGGGTCCCGGGTCGCGCTTCGCTTGCCCGGGGACGACGGCTGTGGGGTTGGCCACGCCAGCGGTGAGTTTGGCTATGACGGCTATAGGGTTGGCTACGATGGCGGAGCCCGCTACTCCGCCGCCTCCTGCGCCACCGTCGGCTGGGTGCCGGCGACCGTGGCGCGGCGCATGTCGCGGGGCTGCGACTGGTCGTAGCGGCGCACGCGGTGCACGGTCTGGCGGTTGTCCCACATCACAAGGTCATGCACCGTCCATTTGTGCACATAGACGAACTCCGGCAGCGTGGCGTGCTCGGTGAGATCGCGCAGCAACAGCCGCGCTTCCGGCATGCTCATGCCCCTGATGGCGCCGGCATGCGAGGACAAATACAGCGACTTGCGGCCGTGCACCGGATGGGTACGTACCAGGCGCTGCAGCACCGGCTTGAACATCTCCTTCTCCTCGTCGGTGTAGTCGAGGAAGCCGAGCGAGCCGCGCGAATACATCAGCGAGTGCTCGCAGATCATGTCGTCGATCTCGGCCTTGGTCTCGTCGTCGAGCGCGTCATAGGCCGCGCGCATGTCGGCGAACTCGGTGTTGCCGCCCTTCGGGTTGACGATGCGGGCCGACAGCAGCGAGAATTTCGCCGGGATCGGCCGGAACGAGCTGTCGGAGTGCCACAGGCAGTTGCCGAGATTGAACAGGTGGGTGCGGTGATCCTTCGGCAGCGGCTTGCCGTCCTTGCCGAGATTGGAGACATCGTTGAGCCCGGAGGAGAGGCGGTAGTCTTCCTTCTTGGTCACCGTGCCGCCGCGCGCGTTCTCGCGCTCGCCGAAGTTCAGCGCGAACGCCATCTGCTGTTCGTCTGATATGTCCTGGCCGTGGAAGATGAGTACGGCGTATTTGTCCATGCCGGCCTCGATGTCGATCACTTCCTGCTTCGTCAGCGGCTTGCGCAGATCGACGCCGGAGACCTCGCCGACGAAATGCTTGTGAAGCTGCCGGATCAGGACCGTCATTGGCGCATCTCCCCGTATCTCGCGGGCGGTTGTCCCGCTTCGTTTGACGAGAAGGCTACTCCCGGCGCGCGCCCTGTCAACGCTTCGCGGCCAGACGCGGGTCAGGCATTCCGCGCCATCAACCCGCCGTCGACGGGAATCACCGCGCCAGTCAGGAAGGATGCCGCGGGCAGGCAAAGGCTCAGCGTCATGTGCGCGACCTCTTCCGGATCGCCGTAACGGCCGAGCGCGGTGCGGCGCTTGGCGTAGATCGTCTTGTGCTCCTCGGAGATGCGGTCGGTGATGGCGGTGCGGATCGGGCCCGGGCAGATACAGTTCACGGTGATGCCTTCGCGTCCCAGCTCCACCGCGAGCGAGCGGGTCAGGCTGGTGACGCCGCCCTTGGCCGCGGAGTAGGGGCTGTGCAGCCCGGTCGCGCCGAGCGCCTCGGTCGAGGCGATGTTGACGATGCGCGGCGAGCGCGACTTGCGCAGGTACGGCAGTGCGGCGCGGATGATGCGCGGATGCGCCGTCAGCATCACCGCGATGCCCTTGGCCCAGGCGTCCTCGTACCCGGGATCGTCGATCGCCACGCGTACCGAGATGCCGGCATTGTTGACGATGATGTCGAGCCCGCCGAAATGCGCGGCGACATCGTTGACGACCCTGGTGATGGCGTCGCGATCGCTGACGTCGAGCGTCCAGGCCTTTGCCGAGCCGCCGCTCGCTGCGATCTCCTTCGCCACTGCCTGCGTGCCCTCCTCGGTGAGATCGGTGACCGCGACATTGGCGCCCTCATCGGCGAACACGCGCGCGGTGGCGCGGCCCATGCCGCTGGCGGCACCGGTGACGAGAACGGTGAGGCCCTTCACCGAGCGGCTGAGCTGTTTGAATTCGGACATGACGGATTCTCGCGAGATGAAATTTGGCGCGTTGTGAGACCGGCAACGCTGGCACCGATCCGCAAAGACGTCAAACCGCTGATCCGCTATCGCCGCGCGCGCAGCGCGTTAACGCAAGTTCTGCGTTGGCTTTTCGAAAAGGATCATGCTCAATCAAGAAAACAGCACGGGAGAGGAACGCGATGAACGAGCTCGATTTCGGCGGCAAGCAGGTACTGGTGGTCGGCGGCTCCAGCGGCATCGGCAACGGCATCGCGCAGGCCTTCCGCGCCAAGGGCGCGCGCGTCAGTGTGTACGGCACCCGCGCGCAGGCGAGCGATTACTCCGCAGAAGAAGGCTCCCATCTCGATGGCCTTGCCTATGCGCAGCTCGACGTCAGCAATCCGCAGGCGATCGAAAACCTCACGCCGTCGTTCGATCGGCTCGACGTGCTGGTGCTGGCGCAAGGCGCGGTGATTTACCGCCGCGGGGAATTCCAGATGGAAGGTTTCCGCAAGGTGATGGAAGTCAATTTGATGAGCCTGATGGCCTGCGCCACCAAATTCCACGCGATGCTGAGCGCCGCCAAGGGATCGCTGATCATCGTGAGCTCGACCGCGGCCTATCATTCCACCATGGGCAATCCGGCCTACAACGCCTCGAAGACCGGCGCGGTTGGTCTGACCCGCACGCTCGGCGAGGCCTGGGCCGAGAACGGCATCCGCGTCAACGGCATCGCGCCGGGCCTCGTCGACACCAAGATGACCAAGGCGACGACGGCGAATCCAAAGCGGCTCGAAGGCGCGCTCGAGCGCATTCCGCTGAAGCGTCTCGGCACGCCCGCCGACATGGCCGGCGCCGCGCTGTTCCTGGCCTCGCCGCTCGCCTCTTACGTCGTCGGCCAGACCATCATCGTCGATGGCGGGCTCATTCTTTAGCTCCAGGAACTTGTGCGAGGTTCCGCGGTTGGCCTCCTGACAGTTTCAGGGAGCACGTTATGGACAAGGATCGGATTTTAGGAACGGCGAAGGAATTCGCAGGCAAGGCCGAGGGCGCCGTCGGCGATGCGGCCGGCGACGCACAGACCCAGGCGTCGGGCCGCGCGCGCGAGGCCGCAGGCGCGGTGCAGGATCTCTACGGCCAAGCCAAGGACGCGGCGCGCGACGCCGCCGACACCGCGGTGAACTACGCCAAGGATGCTTATGAGAACCGCGGCGAGACCGTTCGCAGCGGACAGAGGGCGATGGCGCAAACGGTGCAGGACAATCCGCTCGGTTCGCTCCTGATTGCCGGCGGCATCGGTTTTGCGCTGGCGCTGTTGATGACGCGCCAGCCGCGCCGCCCGCCGGCACGCTGGCGCTACTACGGTTGAGCGCCGTTACTTCGTAGGGCGGGTTAGCGGTAGCGTAACCCGCCGTTTCTCCACGCATGCGATATCGGCGGATTACGCCTTCGGCTAATCCGCCCTACAAATTCCGCCTACTGCCAGGGATTCCCCGGCACCGCGGCACGCTGTCCGACATTGCGCGGCGGGCGCGGTGGCGGTGCGACCAGCGGGCGCTGCTGCTGCGGCGCGCCGAATCCGAAGATGTCACGCAGCCAGGGCTGCGTCTGCGGCTGCTGTTGCGGCTGGGCCTGGGCCGGACGGAACACGCGCCTTGGCGGCTTCGGCGCGGTGATGATCGAGCCGTCCGGCGCGATCGCTGTGGTCGAGGGCGGCGGATTCGCAGGGCCACCCGCCGGGGCGGCCGGCGTGGTCGCGGCAACCGGCACGTCGCCCTTGGCCTGCTCGCGCCCCATCTCGCGGCGCGGCCAGGCGAAATCATCGGCCCGGCCGGCCGGCGGCGCCAGCGCTTCGCCCTTCACCAGCGTGCGCGCGGCGAGCGCGTCGACCGCGGCAGGCCGCGATCCGGGGCCGCCGAGCAATTGATCGGTGCCGACCGTGGAGGCGACCAGCGGCAGCACGGGGCCGGCCAGCGGCCGCGGCGCGGGCTTGCCGGGCTCGGTGCTGGTCTCGGGCGTTGCCGGTTCGCTCGGCAGCGCGATCGGACCGGTGCGCACCGCGAGCAGGCGCGTCACCTCGCGCTCGACATAATGCGCGAGCTTGCGCGCGCCGGCCTTGGTGAAGAACACGCCGTCATCGGAACGCAGCTTGCGCGGCTGGCCTTCGAAGTCCGGGCCCTTCGGCATGAAGCGGCCGGCCTCGTCGACAAAGCCGTCCCAGACGTCGACATAGGTGATGCCGGCCTTGCCGGCACCGTCGCGATAGAGCGCGTCGAGGAACAGCATGTCCGACGTGCCCTTCTGGCCGCGGATCGCGGGCAGGCCGACCCACAGCACCGGCACGCCCTTGCTCTTCAGCACGTTGATCAGCTCCTCGATCTTCTTGCCGTAGAGCTCGACCCAGCGGTCGTCGCGGAAGTCATAGAGGCCATTGGGCGAGCGCGCGGTCTTTTCCGGCGCGGCCTGTGAGTCCGTGTCGGCGTCATCGGCTGGCAGCTCGGCATCGGCCGGCTTGCTGTCCGCCTTGCTATCGGTCTTGCCGTCAGTCTTGCCATCAGTCTTGGCGGCGGCATCGGGCTTGTCGCCGGGCTTGGCGTCCGGCTTGGCGCGCGCGTCTTTCTTCTCGTCCTTCTTGTCGACCTTCTTCTCCGCGACCGGTTCGCGGATCGCGGTGCGGTCGTTGAGGCCGAGCATCACGACAATGGCGTCGGGGTTCTCGGTGGCGAGAATGCCCTTGGCGGCCGCCGCCCAATCCGCCGGATCGCCCTTGGGCTGATAGCGGATCAGGCCGGAGACCGTCTTGTGCTTGCGGATCACGCCCATGTCGGGCTGGTCGGAATAGGCATCTTCCAGGCCATAGGCGAGCCAGTCGGCCATGGCGTCGCCGATCACCAGCACGTTGCGCTCGGCCGCGGCTTCGCGCTTCGCCGGCGGCGGCGCGCGCGAGAAATCCTCGCGCGGCCGCTGCGGCTGTGATGATTGCGGCTGCTGCTGGAATGGCGCGAAGAAATCGCCCCCGAACCAGCCGCCACCGCCACCGTGCTGCGGCGGAGCGCGGCGCTGCGGTTGCGGCGGTCCGCCACCGAAGCCAGGGAAGCCGAAGAACTGCGCCGAGGCGGGCTCGGCAATGCCGATCAACAGCGCAAGCGCTACCGTCAGCACGACCAGCGGACCGGCTTCGGTGAATAGGCGCAGGAAGGATTTCGGCTTCGCCATCGAGTTCGTCGCAATGATTAGGAAGTACGTGAGCATATTAGCGGAATCGGGCCGCAAGCGGGCACCTTTTCCACCATAAATCGGGTGCCTCCGGCCGCCGTCAAGGCGCCGGGCAAATATCGGAATTCACGGTTAGTTTTGGGGGGAGGAGCACGTACCTCGTCATTCCGGGTTCGCTTGGCGCCCCGGAACGACATCGTTGAGCTGTTGTAGCCCGGATGGAGCGCAGCGTAATCCGGGACCAGACGAGCCGCATGGCGAGAACCCCGGATTTCGCTGCGCTTCATCCGGGCTACGGGCAGCCTGTGACCTCGACCCTACCGCCCCCGCAGCCGCTCCAGCACCTCTGATGTGGCGAAACCGTCGGCCGGCGCCCCGATCGACACCTGGAAGCCGCGCAGCGCCTCGCGGGTCTGGCCGCCGAACTGGCCGTCGGGCGTGCCTTTGTAGAAGCCGCGCTGGGCGAGCAGCTGCTGCAATTCCAGCCGTTCGGCGCGTGACAGCACCCGTTCCTGGCGCGGCCAGGGCTGCACGAAGGGCTGGCCGCCGCGCAGGCGATCGGCGAAATGGCCGATGGCGAGCGCATAGGCTTCGGCCGGGTTGTACTTCATGATCACCCGGAAATTCTGCAGCATCAGGAAGCCCGGACCTTCGGCACCGGCGGGCGCCAGCAGATAGGCCTTGTCGGACGGCCGCGGAAACGGCTGGCCGCCCGGCCGCTTGACGCCGAGTTGCTCCCATTGCGACAGCGGCATCGCCTTGGCGCGGTCGGCCAGCATGTAGTTCAGGCCCTGCGGCAGCACCACCTCGTAGCCCCAGCTCGCGCCGGTCTGCCAGCCGTCCTTCTTCAGATTGTTGGCGGTCGAGGCGATCAGGTCGCTCGGATCGTCGACGACGTCGCGGCGGCCATCGCCATCGCCGTCGACAGCGTAGCGCTTGAACGCGGTCGGCATGAATTGGGTCGGGCCGAACGCGCCGGCCCAGGAGCCGCGCATTTGTTCGGGCCTGAGATCGCCGCGGTTGAGAATTTCCAGCGCCGACAGGAACTCGTCCTTGAAATAGGCCTGGCGGCGGCCGATGCAGGCGAGCGTCGCGGTCGACTGCACCACGCTGCGGTCGCCCATCTGGGTCGAGTAGTTCGACTCGATGCCCCAGATCGCTGCGATGATGTAGCGATCGACGCCATACGCCTTCTCGGTCGCGTCGAACTGCGGCTTGTACTTCACAAGGATCTCGCGGCCCCTGGCGAGCCTGGTGTCGCTGACGAGAATGTCCAGATAGTCCCAGATCGCCTTGGTGAATTCCGGCTGCGAATCCAGCAAATCCATGATGCGCAGGTCGGGCTGCAGGCCCGCGGTGAAGCGCTCGAAATTTTGCTGGGTGATGTTGCGCCGCGCGGCATCCGGCCACATCGCCGCGACGCAGTTCGGGAAGTCGGATGCGGCCTGGCGGATCGCGGCAGCCGTCATCAAAGGATGGCCGGAGGCGCCGTCTTCTCCGCTCCAGGGCGGCGCTGCGCCGTCCTGTCCGGTTGCGGCCTGCGGCGGCGTCGCGGCGTTCGGAGAGAAGATGCTGTCGATCAGGTTGGTCAGGCCGTTGCCGGCCGATTGGGCTTGCGTCGCGCCCGGCAGCAGCAGGGCCAGCGCGATCAGGCTCGCGCTGCAAAGCCTGGTCCTTGATGTTCCGGTCGCGCGCATATGTCGTGTGCCTGTCAAAATCGTGCCGTCCCAGAAGGCCCCGTCACGGTTTCCAATAGCTTAACAAAGGGCGGCATTTGGGGCGTGACGAAATCGCGCGCGATGTTTGACCGGGACAATTGTCCGGCTGCGTCAACCGGCTTTGGCCTGTTCTCTGAGATCGGCCAAGACAGCTTCGGCGTTTTCGAAGCAATCGCCGCCCGGCGGCGTGGCTTCGATCCGGGCGATCACGGCCTCGAGCCCGGCCTGGGTTTCAGCCAATCGGCGCTGCAAGGCTGCGACCTCGACCACCTTGGCCTTGAGCGCGGCCACCAGTCTGTCGCGGCTCCAGTCTCCCTTGCCGTGCGGCGGCAGCAGGTTCCGGATCTCGTCGAGCGAAAATCCGGCCTGCTGGGCCATCACGATGATCTCGAGGACGTGCCTGGTTCCGCGCGAATACTGCCGATAGCCATTCAAGCCGCGATCGATCGACCCGATCAGGCCCTCTCGCTCATAGAAGCGGATGCGCGACGGCGCCAGGCCAGACTCCCGAGCCAGTTCCCCGATCTTCACTGCCGTGCTCCTCGCTGCTTGACCTTAAAGTTTACTTTAAGGTTAGGGTGCGTGCAGATCAACAAGGAACTCGATTAAGGAACCTGGCTCATGTCGCCGTTCGATTCCCTCACTCTGCCCAACGGAAGCACCGTTCCCAACCGCATCGCCAAGGCGGCGATGGAGGAGAACATGGCTGATGCCGGGCATCTCCCGTCCGCCGAACTGCTGCGCCTCTATCAGGCCTGGGCCGAGGGCGGCGCCGGCCTCATCATCACCGGCAATGTCATGATCGATCGCCGCGCCATGACCGGACCGGGTGGCGTCGTGCTGGAGGACGGCACGCCGCTTGAGGCGTTCCGAAACTGGACCCGGATTGGCCGGGCCAGGGGCGCGCAAATCTGGCTGCAGCTCAGTCATCCGGGGCGGCAGATGATGAAAAACATGGGCCAGCAGACCCTGGCGCCCTCGGCGGTGGCGCTCGATCTCGGCAAGCATTCGAATCTGTTTGCGATGCCGAGGGCGATGACCGAGCACGACATCGACGAGGTGATCGCGCGCTTCGTCACAGCCGCGAAACTCGCAGAGCAGGCCGGCTTCTCCGGCGTGCAGATCCATGCGGCGCATGGCTATCTGATCAGCCAGTTCCTGTCGCCCTTGAGCAACCGGCGCACCGACCGCTGGGGCGGCTCGCTGCAAAACAGGGCGCGTCTCTTGATCGAAACCGTCAAGGCCGTCCGCGCCGCGGTGTCGCCGGGCTTCTCGGTCGCGGTCAAATTGAACTCGGCCGATTTCCAGCGCGGCGGCTTCGATGCAGCCGATGCGAAGACGGTCGTCGAGATGCTGAATGAATTGCCCGTGGATCTGGTGGAACTGTCGGGCGGCAGCTACGAGGCGCCGGCGATGCAAGGCGATGCACGCGACGGCCGCACGCTGGCGCGCGAGGCCTATTTCCTCGACTTCGCGCGCGATATCGCAGGGGTCGCCAGGATGCCGGTCATGGTCACCGGCGGCATTCGCCGCATCGGCATCGTGCAACAGGTGCTTGACAGCGGCGTCGCCATCGCGGGTATCGCCACCGCGCTTGCCGTCAGGCCGGATTTGCCGAATGCGTGGCGTAGCGGCGAGGATCTGCGGCCAGAAGTCGCGCCCATCCGCTGGAAGAGCAAGCCACTGGCCTCGCTTGCCGCCATGGCCGTCGTGAAATTCCAGCTGCGGCGGTTGAGCCGGGGCGGCACGGCCAATCCGAACGTTTCGCCGCTGAAGGCGTTGGTTCTCGCCCAGTTGCGCACGGCGTCGCTCACCCGCAAATATCGCCGCTGGATCGCGTCATCGGCCGCCGCAACGGCTGCGTCTCGCGGCACGTCGGTTTTGTCACGCGCGAACGCGCGGGCCGTCGGGATGCCTCGGTAGGCCGGCTATTCGGGTCGGAAATGCTCGGGTGGAAGAGGCGGATGAGTGCACATCACACATCCGCCTTTGTTCTCGGCTGCAAACCGGATACGAAGAAGCGATTGAATTTAGCGCCGCCGTCCCACCCGTTTCAAGGCTCCCGATAAATCCCATGAAGATCCGCAAAGCCGTATTTCCCGTCGCCGGTCTCGGCACCCGCGTGCTGCCCGCCACCAAGGCAATGCCGAAGGAGATGCTGACGATCGTCGACAAGCCTCTGATCCAGTACGTGGTGGATGAGGCCCGTGAGGCCGGCATCGAGCACTTCGTGTTCGTCACCGGCCGCAACAAAGGCGTCATCGAGGATCACTTCGACCGCATGTTCGAGCTCGACACCACGCTCGCGCAACGCGGCAAGAAGACCGAGCAGGACATCCTGGCGCAGAACCAGCCTGAAGCCGGCGCGATGAGCTTCACCCGGCAGCAATCGCCGCTCGGGCTCGGCCACGCGGTGTGGTGCGCGCGCGACATCGTCGGCAACGAGCCGTTCGCGGTGGTGTTGCCGGACGAGCTGGTGCTGAACACGCCGGGCTGCCTGAAGCAGATGATCGACGCCGCCAACAAGCTCGGCGACAAGTCGAACGTGATCGCGGTCGAGGCGGTGCCCGACGAGCTCACCCATCAATACGGCATCTGCGGCGTCGGAAAACGCACCGGCAACATCTTCGAGGTCGACGGCATGGTCGAGAAGCCGCAGCAGGGCACCGCGCCGTCCAACCTGTCGATCACCGGGCGCTACATCCTGCAGCCGGAAATCTTCAACATCCTGGCCACGCAGGAGCGCGGCGCCGGCGGCGAGATCCAGCTCACCGACGCGATGATCGGGCTTGCCAAGACGCAGAAGTTCTACGGCGTCGAGTTCGAGGGCGAGCGCCACGATTGCGGCTCCAAGCCCGGCTTCCTGCGCGCCAACATCGCCTTCGGCCTCAAGCGCCCCGAGCTGCGCGACGGCCTGATCGCCGAGATGAAGAAGTATCTGGAGAAGTAGGGGCGCTGCCTCATCTCGTCATTCGCCGCGAGAATGCGGAGGTCGATTCACAGACCGCGCAACATATTCGATGTCGTCCCTGCGAAAGCAGGGACCCACACTCCGCAGCAGGCGTAGTGAATGGGACACGTCGTCCAGAATTGCTCAACAATGAACATTCGTGGTTATGGGTCCCTGCTTTCGCAGGGACGACAGCTGTAAGTATGGCGCGACGTGTGCGTCAAACACGGACGGCATCGTCTCCGCCGCACCCCGACCCAATCACGCCACCTTCCTTCGCCCCGCCCGTTTCATTGGCTCTTTCGCGCCATCACCCTTCGGTGCGCGAAGCTCGCGAGCGGCGAGGCTGACCACCTCGGCGATCTGCTGCAGCTGCGCGGCGAGCGGAGAGGTCTTGCGCCAGACCATGCCGATGGTGCGCGAGGGCTGCGGGTTCTTGAAGCGCGAGACGGTGACGGGCGCGGAGCGCGTCTCGACCGTCACCGCCATCTCGGGGATCAGGGTGACGCCGATGCCGGCGCCGACCATCTGCACCAGCGTCGACAGCGAGCTCGCATCCAGCACCTCGCGCGGCGGCGAGGATTGCATGTTGCAGAACGACAGCGCCTGGTCGCGGAAGCAATGGCCTTCCTCGAGCAGCAACAGCCGCATCTCGCGCAGCATCTCGGCGCTCGGCACCGGCGTCTTGGCGTCCTCGCCCGGCCGCACCAGCAGGAAATTCTCGGAGAACAGCGCGACCTCGGTCAGCGACGGTTCATGCACCGGCAGCGCCACGATCGCGGTGTCGAGCCGGCCCTCGGCGACTTCCTTGATCAGCTTCGGCGTCAGCGTCTCGCGGACATGGATGTCGAGCTCGGGATGCAGCCGCGCCAGGGTCTCGATCACCCGCGGCAGCAGATATGGCGCAATGGTTGGGATCATTCCGACGCGCAGCCGCCCGGCGAGCTTGTCGCGCGAGGCGCGCGCGAAGTCGCCGAGCTCGTCGACCGAGCGCAAGATGTCGCGCACGCGATGCAGCAGGTCCTCGCCGAAGGTCGTCAGGGTGACCTGCCGGGCATTGCGTTCGATCAGCACGCCGCCGACCGCACGTTCCAACTCGCGGATCTGCATCGACAGCGCCGGCTGCGACACCGCGCAGGCATCCGCGGCGCGCCCGAAATGCCCGTGCTGCGCCAGCGCATCGAAATACCTCAGTTGCCGGAGTGTGACATTTATCATCAGATTATCTTATCGACGCGATCACTAAAGTCAATTTCACCTGATGGATTGGGGCGCGTAGAATCATTCTTGGAAGAGCTCCAGCGCATTCCAGAATCCATCACCTCGGAGAAGAAACATGGACGCAAAAACCGACGACGGCGCGGGCAAATGCCCATTCACGGGCGGGCCCCGCGGGCACGCGAATCGCGACTGGTGGCCGGAGACGCTCGACGTTCAGGTGCTGCATCACAATTCCAACCTGTCCGATCCGATGGGCAAGGGCTTCGACTACGCCAAGGAATTCAAGTCCCTCGATCTCAACGCCGTGATCAAGGACCTCACGGCCCTGATGACGACGTCGCAGGAATGGTGGCCGGCCGACTTCGGCCATTACGGTGGCCTGATGATCCGCATGGCCTGGCACTCGGCGGGTACCTATCGTATCACCGACGGCCGTGGCGGCGCCGGTGCCGGTCAGCAGCGTTTCGCCCCGCTCAACAGCTGGCCCGATAACGCCAACCTCGACAAGGCGCGCCGGCTGCTGTGGCCGATCAAGCAGAAATACGGCCGCAAGATCTCCTGGGCCGACCTGATGGTCCTCGCCGGCAACGTCGCGCTGGAATCGATGGGCTTCAAGACGTTCGGGTTTGCCGGTGGCCGCGCCGACGTGTGGGAGCCGGAAGAACTGTACTGGGGTCCGGAAGGCACCTGGCTCGGCGACGAGCGCTACAGCGGCGAGCGCCAGCTCTCCGAGCCGCTCGGCGCGGTGCAGATGGGCCTGATCTACGTCAACCCGGAAGGCCCGAACGGCAATCCGGACCCGGTTGCCGCCGCGAAGGACATCCGCGAGACGTTCTTCCGCATGGCGATGAACGACGAGGAGACGGTTGCGCTGATCGCCGGTGGCCACACCTTCGGCAAGACCCACGGTGCGGGCGATCCGTCGTTGGTCGGTCCGGAGCCGGAAGGTGGCGCGATCGAGGATCAGGGCTTGGGGTGGAAGAGCAAGTTCGGCACCGGCGTCGGCGCTGACGCGATCACCGGCGGTCCCGAGGTGACCTGGACCCAGACCCCGACCAGGTGGAGCAACCACTTCTTCGAGAACCTGTTCAAGTACGAATGGGAGCTGACGAAGAGCCCGGCGGGTGCGAAACAGTGGAAGGCAAAGGGCGCGGACGCCGTGATTCCGGACGCGTTCGATTCGTCGAAGAAGCATGTCCCGACCATGCTGACCACCGACCTGTCGCTGCGCTTCGATCCGGCCTACGAGAAGATCTCGCGCCGGTTCTATGAGCATCCGGATCAGTTCGCGGACGCCTTCGCCCGCGCCTGGTTCAAGCTCACGCACCGCGACATGGGTCCGATCGCGCGCTACCTCGGCCCGCTGGTGCCGAAGGAGACGTTGATCTGGCAGGATCCGGTGCCGGCGCTCGATCACGCTGTGATCGACGACAAGGATATCGAGGCGCTCAAGGCGAAGATAACAGCCTCGGGTCTCTCGGTCTCCGAACTGGTGTCGACTGCCTGGGCTTCGGCCTCCACGTTCCGCGGCTCCGACAAGCGCGGCGGCGCCAACGGCGCGCGCATCCGTCTTGCTCCGCAGAAGGACTGGGATGTCAACGAGCCGGCCCAGCTCAAGGGTGTGCTGTCCAAGCTCGAAGCCATCCAGAAAGAGTTCGGCAAGAAGGTCTCGCTCGCCGATCTGATCGTGCTTGGCGGCGCGGCTGCGATCGAGAAGGCGGCGAAGGACGGCGGCACCATTGTGAAGGTCCCCTTCACGCCGGGCCGCACCGATGCGACGCAGGATCAGACCGACGTCGAATCGTTCGCTCCGCTCGAGCCGCGGGCTGACGGCTTCCGCAACTACATCAGCGGCAAGCATCAGTTCCTGCAGCCCGAGGAGGCATTGGTCGACCGTGCGCAGCTCCTGCGGCTGACCGGACCGGAATTGACGGTCCTCGTCGGCGGCCTGCGCGTGCTCGGCGCCAATGCCAAGAAGTCGAAGCACGGCGTCTTCACCGGCAAGCCGGGGACGCTGACCAACGACTTCTTCCTCAACCTGCTCGACATGGGCACGGTGTGGAGCGATGCCGGCCAGGGCGTCTATGAGGGCCGCGACCGCAAGACCAAGGCGGTGAAGTGGACCGGCACCCGCGTCGACCTGATCTTCGGCTCGCACTCGCAGCTGCGCGCGTTCGCCGAAGTCTACGGCTCGTCGGATGCCAAGGAGCAGTTCGTGAACGACTTCGTCGCGGCCTGGGCCAAGGTGATGAACGCCGATCGCTTCGACCTCGCGAAGTAAGCGACCGGTACGCAACGGCAATCAGGGCGGCGCTTCGGCGCCGCCCTGTTTCATTTCGGGGACGCAATTTGGAAGACGAAAGGCTTTCCGCAGCTTTGCTCAGTCGTGCAGCTTCATGTCCCGGATCATCTCCTCGAACTCCGCCTGCGTCGGAATCGCCGGTGGCGATTGCGCCGCGCTGCTCATCACGATGGGAGCATCGCACTGCAAGGCCCCGCGCGAAGGTTCGAAGATCGCGGTCAGGCTCGCCCAGCACACCAGGAGAGCCACGATCCAGTCCAGTACATTGGATGCCATCATTGCAGCACCAGCATCAGCATTTCCATGCGCTGATGGTGCAGCCTGTGCGACGCTTGCGCAATTCGGAAGCTACGAAACGTGACTTCGGCGTGGCCGAGCGAAGTACCGAAGGCTGGACGCTATCCGGTCCGCGCCCGACGCCCCTCGATCGGATAGGCGGGATCGTTGAAGCCCGGCGTCGAGGGATGGCCGGCGACGACGAGGCGGTCGATCAGGGCTTCGTCCTCGGCGGTGAAGCGATAATCGAGCGCGCGGATGTAATCGTCCCATTGCGCTTCGGTGCGCGGTCCCGCAATGACCGCGCTGACGAACGACGAGTTCAGCACCCACGACACGGCGAACTGTCCGGCGGTGATGCCGTGGCTCTCGGCGTGGCACTTGATTTCCTGCGCGAGCTGCAGCGATTCCGGCCGCCACTCGGTCTGCATCATGCGCTTGTCGTTGCGGCCGGCGCGCGTGTCGGCAGGTGGCGCGGCATCGGGTGCGTATTTGCCGGTCAGCACGCCGCGCGCCAGCGGGCTGTAGGGCACGATGCCGAGGCCGTAATAGGCGCAGGCCGGGAAATGCTCGACCTCCGGCATCCGGTTCATCGCATTGTAATAGGGCTGGCTCGCGACGGGACGGTCGATGCCGAGCCGGTCGCAGATGTTGCAGATCTCGGCGACGCGCCAGGCGCGGTAGTTGGAGACGCCGAAATAGCGCACCTTGCCGGCGCGGATCAGGTCGCCCATCGCGCGCACCGTCTCGTCGAGCGGCGTCGCGTGGTCTTCCTTGTGCAGGTAGTAGACGTCGATGTAGTCGGTGCCGAGCCGCTTCAGGCTTTCGTCTGCGGCCTGGAACACCCAGCGCCGCGACAGCCCGCCATGGTTGGGATCGTCGCCGATCGGGTTGGCGAGCTTGGTCGCGAGCACCCAGTTCGACCGGCTGTTCGAGATCGCGCGTCCCACGACCTCCTCGGACTTGCCGCCATTATAGGCGTCGGCGCTGTCGATGAAGTTGATGCCGGCCTCGCGCGCCTTCGCCACGATCCGCGACGAGGTCGCTTCGTCGGTCGGTCCGCCGAACATCATGGTGCCCAAGCAGATCGGCGAAACCTTCAGGCCGCTGCGGCCGAGCTGGCGATATTGCATCGATCGTTCCTCCGGGGCATTCCGGGATGTCCCGAAGGACCAGACCCGGCACATCGGGATTCCGGGCTCGATGCTGCGCATCGCCCCGGAATGACAGGATCAACTCTCGTTCTTCAGGATCTTGAACACACCATTGGCCATCGCGATGCAGCGCTTGTCGACGGTCACCTCGGCCGTGATGAAGATCAGGCTGCGGGTCGAGCGTACCACGCGCGGCCGCGTCGTCAGGATCTCGCCGATCTTGCCGGCCTCGACGAAATGGGTGTCGAGCTGCACCGTCGCAAGCGTCGGCTTGCCCGAGACGAAGCGCGCGGCCATGCCGCAGGCGCGGTCGGCGAAGGTCATGATCACGCCGCCCTGCACCAGGCCGCGACGGTTGTGGTGCTTGTCTTCGGTGATCAGCGCGAGTTCGACCGCACCGTCCTTCAATCGCTCCCACAACGGGCCGATCAGCGTCAGGAAACCCGTGGTGTCGGCGATCTTCCAGCCGTCGGATTTGAGTTTGTCCGCGGCCTTGGCTGTCATGAGGAGGGATCCCTTGCTTGCAAATGATTGATCGCAGGAGGCATGTCGTTCCGCTCATTTCATCAAACGCTGTTGTGTTGTAGTCAAGCTCCATGGCCCGCACATTTGACGATGCCACCCGGCGGAATATCGCAGAGCTCTGCGCCGCGTTCGCGCGCCTCGCGCCGGCCGATGCCGCGCCGACGCTGAAGCGCGCGGCGGTCGCGATTGCGCTGACTGAAGGTGATGACGGCAACGGCACCGCCTTCCTACTGACCCGCCGCAGCGCGCGCCTGCGCGCCCATAGCGCGCAATGGGCGCTGCCGGGTGGACGCTGCGACGCCGGCGAAACGCAGCCCCAGGCCGCGCTGCGCGAGCTGCACGAGGAGCTTGGGCTGGCGCTGTCCGAACGCGATGTGCTCGGCATGCTCGACGACTATCCGACGCGGTCCGGCTATCTGATCACACCGGTCGTGGTCTGGGCGGGCGCGCATGCGGCGATCGCGCCGAACCCGGACGAGGTTGCGTCCGTCCATCGCATCGGCCTTGAGGCGATCGAGCTCGACGATGCATTCACCTTCGTCACGATCCCGGAGAGCGCGCGGCGCGTGATCCGCTTCCGGCTCGGCGGCCAGCAGATCCATGCGCCGACCGCCGCGCTGATCTATCAGTTCCGTGAGGTGCTCGCCGGCCGCAACACCCGCGTCGCCGATCTCGAGCAGCCGGTGTTCGCATGGAAGTAGGCCGCAACGATGCGGCTATTTGTGACGCCGCTTGCGGGCGTTCATCTTCGTTACCTTCTCTTGCGCAACAGGCGGATGCGTTGCGCTCTCGGGTTCCGGCGGCGCCCACGACACATTCTCGTAACAGGAGAACCGTGAGCGCGTATCCGGAAACGATCCGCAATCCGGACGCTCGGCGTGCGCAGGTGTGGCGAGCGTCAGCGCGGCGGCGGCGAGCCAGAGTGCCATTCTCATCGCAATCTCCACGGCGTTTCACCGGAGAACACCGCATTGTGGCGAAAATTCTGGACCTGATCGCGGCATCCGGCCGCTTGCGCTCCGGACATTTCCGGGCTGACTTCGCGGCGGCGCTTGCTACAACGAGGCCATGCGCCCGCAATTGATTCGCCTCGTTCCTGGATTTGTCGCGCTCGCGCTCGCCGCCAGCGCGCCGTCTGTATTGGCCGGCGAGGCCGATACGTTGCCGCCGTCCGTCGCCAATGCGATGGCGCAGGCCTCGCCGCAGGCGATCATGGAATATCGCCGCAAGCTGCAGGAATACGAGGAGGCGCGAGCCGCCTTCGAGCAGGACGCCAGCGCCTATTGGAGCGCGATCGCCGACAAGCGGCGTGGCCGCAACGCCAAGCGCCGCGACCGCGTGCAGATTTCGCTGGACGATTACGTGCTGCAGCAGCCGCCGGTCTATGAGGGCCCGAAGCGGCCGGTCAACCCGGCGCCGGAAGAAGAGGGCGGCAAGCCGCCGCGTCCGCCCAAAACCATTCCGGTGGTCTCGGATCTGGTGAGGGCGGCGGCCGAACAATTCCAGTTCACGCCGCAGCGGCCGTCGAGCGAGGTCGAGTTCAAGCGCGCCTATGCCCGCTACGCGCGAGCGGCGGGGCTGACGCCGGAGCAGGCGGTGCGGGTCTATTCGTTCGAGACCGGCGGCACCGGCAATTACGACGTGCAGGCCGGCATCGAGCACGGCGGCAAGCGCGCCATCTCCACCGCGATGGGCTACAACCAGTTGCTCACCACCAACACCGTCGAGCTCCTGGCCGAGCAGGGCCATGAATTCGTGCGGGATCTGACCGCGCGGGTGGCGGCGACACAGGGGCCGGCGCGCAAGGCGATGGAGCACAAGCTCGCGGTGCTGAAGAAGATGGTTGCGTTCACGCTGACCGTGCCCGACGACTGGTCGGCGCATCAGCGCCTGGCCGATACGCCGCAGGGCTGGGCGTGTCACGCCATGGTGCTCGACATCGATATCGGCCCGATGCTGCAGACCCACAAGCTGCTGACCTCGGTGATCTTCGCGCGCAACAAGGGCTACACCAGGCCGCTGACCGCGGCCGAGCTCGAGATGATGAACCTGACCGGCGACGGCACCGGGCTCGACATGGTGACCATGCCGCAGGCGATGCGCGAGCAGGTGCCGACCACGAATTTCTTCCAGCGCTCCGGCTACGAACGCAATCCGGTCGCGATCCGTCACAACACCGTGGCCAAGCTGCTCGCCATCACCAACGAGCGAATGGATTCCAACAGCAACAAGCCCGGCGCGAGGGAATTGGCCGCGGCGTTCTGAGGTCTATCGAAGACATCAGAGCATTGTCGGTTCTGATTGAATCAGAACCGAAGCTCTAGACCTTCTCTCGACGCGTTTTCTTCACGTGAACCGGCGTCCACTTCGCTCGAAAACGCTCTAATTCGAGCCGAACATGAACTTGCCGTCGCCCTCGAGATAGGGCCCGGAGCGCATGTAGAGCTGGCCGTTGTGGCCGATGAAGAACAGCGTCCCCTTCGGCACCTTCTTGGCGCCCTTCAGCAGTGTGTTGGCATTGCTGGTCCCCATCTTGTAGGCCCAGGTCTTGCCGTCCTTGTCATAGGCGTAGCCCATGTCGGTCTTCAGCTCCCAGGGAGCAGCCTCCTGCGCGAATGCGCATGTCGTCAGCGCCGCAAGCGCCGCAGTCGCAATAAAGGTCTTGGTCAAAAAATGCGTCATGATCCACCTCCGGCCGAGAAAAACGGCGTCGTCCCCACGTTCTTGAACAAATCACGAACGGCATTTGCGCGTCAATACGACAATCGGCGCGACCGCTATCGTCCATCAGCGACTTTGTGATTTCCCGCATCAAGCTTGGCGACTATCTTCGCGTTACCGTTTACAAACGCTTCGATTGCCGGAAACACTACCTGGGGATGATCGGGATGAACCACGTCATGAAGATCGGTATCGGTGTCGCTCTGTCGTTCATGGCGCTGGCGTCAGTCGCGCAGGCGGACCAGTTCAAGCTCTCCAACAACCAGCGGATCTCCTGCAGCCGCGGCCTGTCGGCCGGCAAGCTCAACACGTCGACCTGTAAGTCCTATGCCTATCTGTTCAACGCCAAGACCTCCGAATATTTCCGCTGCCAGGTCTCGCTGGCGCTGACGCGGGACAACAAGGAAGTCATCAACGTGCAGGCCGACGGCGGCTGCACCAAGAAGCCGCGCATCTTCGAGACCGATGGCAATTACACGTTCGACGCCACCGAGACCGAGCCGCCGAACACCAATTCGTTCTTCGGTCCGGGCGGCTATGCGATCTGGGCCAGCGATACCAACACCCAGAAGATCCGCGGCTGCATCACCATCTCGTCCGGTCTCGGCTCCGACATCTCGAAATGCCTCGACATGACGTTTCAGTGACGGCTGTGCGTGATGCGCAAGCTGCGCCCGGCCCCGCTGTGCCGCTCCTGGCTGTTTCTCGAAGGCGCCAACGAGGCGGTCCTGCAAGGCGCGGCCGCCAGCGGCGCCGACGTGCTGATCCACGAGCTCGAGGACTTCACCCCGCCGCCGCTGCGCCCGAAGGCGCGGGCGCTGGCGGCCGAGCTCTACGCGGCCTGGCGCAACCACGGCGTGGTGGTCGCTGTCCGCGTCAATCCGTTGGACCAGGACGGCATGGACGATCTTGCCGCCGTGATGCGCGGCCATCCTGACATCGTCGCGCTGCCGAAGGTCGCCGAGCCGCACCATGTCGCGAGACTCGACGAGGCGGTGACACGGTTCGAGCGCGACTATGGCATCGCCGAGGGATCAACGTCGCTGTTACCGAACATCGAGTTCGCGCGCGGCCTGGTGCAGACCGGCGCGATCGCTGTGGCGAGCCGGCGTACCATCGGTTGCCTGATGGCCGCTGAAGACCTCGCCGCCGATCTCGGCGCCGAGCGCGGCAGCGATGGCCTGGAGCTCGCTTATGCGCGCCAGCGCTTCATCGTCGAATGTCGCGCCGCCAATGTCGTCGCGGTCGATTGTCCCTACACCTGGAGCGACGCTGCGGGCGTCGAACGCGACACGATCTGGGCCCGACGGCTGGGTTACACCGCAAAGAGCCTGGTCGATCCTGCGCATGCCGTCATCGTCAACGGCGTGCTCACGCCGAGCGTGGATGAGTTGCGCCAGGCGGCCAGGATCGTAGCTGCGTTCGAAGCGGCGCGGGCACAGGGCCTCGGGCGTGTCGAACTTGACGGCTCGCTGCTGGAAGTCCCGACCTATTCCAACGCAAAGCGCCTGATCGCGCGGGGCGAGGCGCTGCGCGCGATCGATCACAACGGTCAAGCCTGACCGGAGGCCATGCCTCAGGACGCCGGCTGTTTCTCCGAGAAGTGCATGCGCGAGCGGGCGAACTTCTTGACGCCCATCGGCTTGCCGAACAGGTAGCCCTGGACCTGATCGAAATCCATCTCGTGCGCGGCAAGAAAGTCCGCGCGCGTCTCGACCCCCTGCGCAATAACCTGCGCGCCGGCGTCGTGTGCGAGCTCGACGATACGCCGGCACACTGTCTGCTTGAGGCGCTGATCCGCGCATCCAGTGACGTATTGATGGTCGACCTTCAGCTGGACGAACGGAAAGTTCGGCAATCCCAGCAAGGATGGCCAGTTCGCGCCGACATTGTCGATCGAGATGCCGATATTGTGCAGGCGAACGCGCCGGGCGACATCGATCGCCAAATCGAGATTGTCGACCACCTCGGCGCTGTCGATCTCGATCAGCAGGCCGGCGAAGGCGGCATGATCCGGAATCCGGTAACAAAGCTCGCGCACCGCAGCATCGTCGGCGAGAAACGAGATCGGCAGGTTGATCGAGAGATCGACCGGTCCGATCTGTTCGAGCAGATAGCGCCAGTCTTCGATGGCGCGCGCGATCACGAACTCGGACAGCGCATGAAAATGCGGATCGCTTTCGTCGGGGATGAAGTAGGCAGGCGGCACGACGCCCCATGCGGGATGGCGCATCCGGATCAGCGCCTCGGCGCCGCTCGGAACCAATGTCCGGAGATGAATTTTCTGCTGATACCACAGCTCAAGCCAGCCGGCCTTCAGCGCTTCGGGCACATCCACTGCCGGGCTCGGTGCGGGCTCGAGCGGCATCAATGACGCAAGACTGTCACGAAGGGTTCCGGCGCTGAACGGGGTGGAGAGGGCCGGCAGCATGGCGATACCGTACTCATCGCCGATCTGCCGGACCGCTTTCACGATGATGGAGTCCGGTTGGCCGATGACAAGGACCTTGCCGCCGTAGTCCTTTCTCACCAAAGTCTCGAGAATTTTACTGACTTCGATGCCGTCCACGGACACGCCGAGCACCAGAAGATCGGGCCGTTCCGCGTCCAGCACGGTGTCGAGTTCCAGGGCCTGGCCGCATTCGCTGGTGATGAAGCCGAGGTCTTCCAGCGCCTCTGCGAGGAAGGTCCGAAGGTGTTTTTTGCTGTCCGCAATGCATGCGCGTGGGGTCAGCTTGCGATGTCCGAACCAGCCGGCTCGCGTTTGTCCGATGTGACTGATGTGGTTCATGCCCCGCCTTATCCGTAATTACCCCGGCCTGACTCGTACATCCATGAGCGGCGGCAATCATGGAAATTTCTGGTTCATACATTGATTGGTTCGCTAACCTTAAAGGATTCAATTCGACTCAAATGATCCCGGAATCGCCGCGTCTTGTCGCGGTTACAGGCGCAACAAATGCGTCATCTGGCGTTCATGAGAGCAATTGTGTCTGACTTTGCACCGCACCGGAAACATTGCGCGCGTGTGTCATCGCGAGACGACGTTAATGACTGTGGTGTCGGGTCGATGCCGATGCGGAATTGCACCATTGTCGGACATCAAATCGAGTTGCCGCCGCGCACCAACCGCGAATCAGATCATCCGTTCTGCGATGCCAATGCAGTCCTGCGTGATGTCGTCGTTGCCGTTCGCAACGTCTCCGGCATCAACGCGCAGTAGCCGATCAGCCCGGCACAAGCGACGGCCGCAAGGAACAGAAATGCGGCGCTGTAGCCCGCGTGGACGATGACGAAGCCGCCACAACAAAGATCGGCTCGCGGTCCCAGGCGTCGACCTTGCGTCCGACCAGCATCGTGACCGGCCCCGTCACCAGCTGCGCCGCAATGATGCAGGTCGACATCAGCAACGTCCCAAGGTTGCGATTGACCAATGCGAGCTTCTGTCCGACCGATGGCAGCATCGCCGCATTGGCAAAATGACAGATCACGGTCGAGACCGAGAAGATCAACAGCGGCTTGCAGGTCAGCCGCACGCGAAAGCCGGATCGCCGGTCATGTAACGTGCCACGATCCCGGCGATCGCCGTGATCGACATCACCGACCCGATCGAGGCCTCGTCCCACCTCCGTTCGGTCAGAAGATAGATCGCCAGATAAGGGCCGAGCCCGTCCCGCACGTCGGCGAGGAAGAAGTTCAACGCGTCAAGCGCGCGCTCAACAGGCGTCCCGGACGGCTGCAAGTGATACCTCGCGGCGAGATTGCGCATCTCAACCCGGCGGCGCGCGCAGAGTTCCCGTGCAGGTAAAGTGGTGCTGCTAGCAGGGATTTCGGCCCTGCATGCGTCATTTGGATGGGTTGACCCGGCAGGGGCGTGCGGCCAATTTCCGGCCCGGCTTAGGGGAGAATAATACTCATGAATTCAAGGTTGATGGCTGCCGCGATCGTGGCCGCCAGTGTTTTGTCCGCGCCTGTCGCACAGGCCCAGCAGTTCATTAACGTGCTCACCGGCGGCACCTCGGGCGTCTACTATCCGCTCGGCGTCGCGATCGGGAAGATCTACGGCGACAAGATCCCCGATGTGAAGACCCAGGTGCAGGCGACCAAGGCCTCGGTGGAGAACCTTGTGCTGCTGCAGCAGGGCAGGGGCGAGATCGCCTTCACGCTCGGCGATTCGCTGAAGGCCGCCTGGGAAGGCGACGCCGAGGCCGGCTTCAAGAACAAGCTCGACAAGCTGCGCACCATCGGCGCGATCTATCCGAACTACATCCAGATCGTCGCCACCGCCGAAAGCGGCATCAAGACGCTCGCCGATCTCAAGGGCAAGAGCCTGTCGGTCGGCGCGCCGAAATCCGGCACCGAGCTCAACTCGCGCGCGATCCTCGCGGCCGCCGGCATGAGCTACAAGGATCTCGGCAAGGTCGAGTATCTGCCGTTCGCCGAATCGGTCGACCTGATGAAGAACCGCCAGCTCAACGCCACGCTGCAGTCCGCCGGCCTCGGCGTCGCCTCGCTGAAGGACCTCTCGACCTCCAGCGACATCACCGTGGTCGCCGTGCCGAAGGAGACCGTCGACAAGATCGGCCCGCCCTTCGTCTCCGTGATCATTCCGGCCAACACCTATACCGGCCAGGACAAGGACGTGCCGACCGCTGCCGTTGTGAACTACCTCGTCACCTCGAGCGCGGTGTCGGACGATCTGGCCTATCAGATGACCAAGCTGATCTACGAATCGCTGCCGGAGCTCGCCAATGCCCACGCCGCGGGCAAGGAGATCAAGCTGGCGGCCGCCGCGACCGGCAGCCCGGTGCCGCTGCATCCCGGCGCGATCCGCTATTACAAGGAAAAGGGCCTGATCAAGTAGGAGAGGGCCGGACTAACCACCGTCATTGCGAGGAGCAAAGCGACGAAGCAATCCATCTCTCAACGCGCCGAGGGATGGATTGCTTCGCTTCGCTCGCAATGACGGCGGCCCGATTTTTCCCGGTTTCGGGACAGAAGCCAGGTGGCTATAAGCGTCGCGGGCACGGCGGGGGACTAATCATATGCAGCAGCAGGTTGCGGGCGAGCAGCCCATCAAGGTTGAGTTCGACAATTTCGAACATGGTTTTCCGGAAGGTTTCGGTCCGGGCGCCTGGGGGCATCTGGCCTATGCCATCGGTCTCGCCTTTGCGGTGTTCCAGCTCTATGTCGCGGCCTTCAATTATTTGCCGAGCCAGGTGGTGCGCGGCGTCCATGTCGGCTTCCTGATCCTCCTGACCTTCGGCCTGATCGGCAATTTCACCGCCAGGACCGATTTCGGCCGCGCGGTGAGCTGGATCGTCGGCGCCGCCGGCTTCCTCTGCGGGCTCTATCAGTGGATCTTCTATGCCGACCTGATCGCCCGCGACGGCGATCCGACCAACATGGACCTTGCGGTCGGCACGCTGCTCGCGACCCTGATCTTCGAGGGCACGCGGCGGCTGATGGGGGCGGCGCTGCCGCTGATGTGCGGTGCCTGTCTGCTCTACTGGTTCTTCGGACAATATCTGCCGTCGCCGTTCAACCATCGCGGCTATGACTTCGACCAGATCGTCACCCATCTCTCATTCGGCACCGAAGGCTTCTATGGTGTGCCGATCTATGTCTCGGCAACCTACATCTTCCTGTTCATCCTGTTCGGCTCATTCCTGGAACGTGCCGGCATGATCCAGCTGTTCACCGACGTCTCGCTCGGCCTGTTCGGCCGCACCCGCGGCGGACCGGCCAAGGTCGCGGTGTTCGCCTCGGGCATGATGGGCACGATCTCAGGCTCCGGCGTCGCCAACGTCGTCACCGTCGGCCAGTTCACGATTCCCTTGATGATCAAGTTCGGCTATCGCCGCGCGTTCGCCGCCGGTGTCGAGGCCACCGCCTCGATGGGCGGCCAGATCATGCCGCCGGTGATGGGCGCGGTCGCCTTCATCATGGCCGAGACGCTTGGCGTTCCCTATTCGGAGATCGTCAAGGCCGCCGTGATTCCGGCGATCCTGTATTTCGCCTCGGCGTTCTGGATGGTGCATCTGGAAGCCGGCAAGCATGGCCTCGTCGGCATGAAGCGCTCCGAGATCCCGAGCGCCTGGAAGGCGCTGGTCGCCCGCTGGTATCTCGTCTTGCCGCTCGCGGCGCTGGTCTACATGCTGTTCGAGGGCTTCACGCCGCTCTATGCCGGCAGTATGGGGCTCGCGTTGACGGTCGCGCTGATCCTCGGCGCCAGCATCACGCTCGGCTTCTCCAACACCGTCGTGCGCTACATCTTCTGGATCGGCCTCGCGCTGGTGGTTGCCGCGGTCTCGCGCCACGGGCTCGAGATCGTTCCGGTCGCCAGCGTCGTCGCAGGATTGATCGTGATCGCGGCGATCACCCGCGGTGGCCGCGCCACGCTCCGAGCCTGCCGTGACTCGCTCGCCGACAGCGCCAAGTCGGCGCTGACCGTCGGCATGGCCTGCGCCATCGTCGGCACCATCATCGGCATGATGACGCAGACCGGCGTCGGCACCATCTTCGGCAGCTGGATCATCGGGCTCGGCGCCAAGAGCCTGTTCCTGGCGCTGATCATGACCATGCTGCTGTCGATCCTGCTCGGCACCGGCATCCCGACGATCCCGACCTACATCATCACCGCGGCGCTCGCCGCACCTGCGCTGGCCAAGCTCGGCGTGCCGCTGATCGCAAGCCACATGTTTGCGTTCTACTACGGCATCATGGCCGACCTCTCGCCGCCGGTCGCGCTGGCGGCACTGGCGGCGGCACCGATCGCCAAGGAGAATCCGGACAAGATCGGCTGGGAGGCGATGCGGATCGCGCTTGCCGGCTACGTCATTCCCTTCATCTTCGTCTATTCGCCGGCGCTGATGCTGCAAGGCAATGATCCGACGGCTGCGCAACTCGGGTTCTATGGGGCGGTGGCGCTGGCGACCTTCAAGGCGCTGGTGGCGATCGGGTTGTTCGGCATCGTCGCGATCGGCTTCCTGTTTACGCGGCTGACCTTGATCGAGATCGTGGTCGCCTTCGGCGCCGCGCTCTGCCTGCTCGGCGATTTCCAGTTCTCGGACACGGCGGGATTCACGCTCGCGGCCGCTGTCGTGCTTTGGCAATGGCGGCAGCGTCCGCGCAACGCGGTGGCGGCGGCTTGAGCCTCTGCCTTGCATCCGCGGGTGTCGTGAAGACGCTGTCGATCGCAGCCTTCACGCTGGCCTGGACGCATTCGATCGAGAAGACCGCCTGGCAGGAAGACTGGCTGGTCACGCCGGCCGGCCTGACGCTGCAGCAGGCGCGCATCAAGGGCACTGGCGCCGGCATGGAGCCGCCGCCGGAAGCGCGCCTCACTGGCGGTTGGTTTCAATGGTCGCCGCCGCCGGTGCCCAGGCCCGAGGTCGTGCTAGGCAATTCCGGCGCCGCGGGTGAATGGCACCTGTGCAATGCGGGAAGCTGCCAGACGCTATCGGAGATTTTCGGACATCCGATCGGTGCTAATGTCACGACGATGAGTGTGTGTCGCGATCCGTAGCCCGGATGGAGCGAAGCGTAATCCGGGGCCAGTGTTCCCGGATTTCGCTTCGCTCCATCCGGGCTACAATGACAACAACAAGCGGGAGAACGAACGATGGACCGGCTCAAGGGCAAGGTTGCGATGGTGGTCGGCGCGGGCTCGATCGGGCCCGGCTGGGGCAATGGCAAGGCGACCGCCGTCACCTTCGCGCGCGAGGGCGCCAGCGTGTTCTGCGTCGATCGCAACGGTGCGGCGGCCGAGGAGACGGTCAAGATCATCACCGGCGAAGGCGGCAAGGCGGCCGCATTCACCGCCGATGTCTCGCGCGCCAGCGAGGTCGAGGCGATGATCGCGGCCTGCCTGAAGACCTATGGCCGCATCGACGTGCTCGACAACAATGTCGGCATCGCTGAGGTCGGCAGCGTGGTGGAAGTCGCGGAAGCCGACTGGGACCGCGTCTTCGCGGTCAACCTCAAGAGCGCCTATCTCTCGATGAAGCACGTCATTCCGGTCATGATCAAGCAGGGCGGCGGCTCGATCATCAACATCTCGTCGATCGCCTCGATCCGCCATGTCGGCATTTCCTATGTCAGCTACAATGCGAGCAAGGCGGCGATGAACCAGATGACGCGCTCGACCGCGGTCGAGTTCGCCTCCAAGCATGTGCGCGTCAACGCGATCCTGCCGGGATTGATGAAGACGCCGATGGTCGAACATTCGGCGGGGCTGGCGCAGAGCTACGCCAAGGGCGATGTGGAGGCGATGTGGCGCGCCCGCGACGCGCAGGTGCCGATGGGGCACATGGGCGACGCCTGGGACGTCGCCAATGCCGCGCTGTTCCTGGCGTCGGACGAATCGAAATATGTCACCGGCATCGAGCTCGTGGTCGACGGCGGCATCACCTCGAAGTCGGGTGCTTGAGAGGTCGCTGAAGGAACTACGCCTCGACGCTGAGCTCGGCGCGGTCGAGCTCCTCCTCGACCAGATGGAATGCGTCGTCGCCGATGGTCTCGGTGCGGCGTAACCTCGAAGTCGGGTGCTTGAGAGGTCGCTGAAGGAACTACGCCTCGACGCTGAGCTCGGCGCGGTCGAGCTCCTCCTCGACCAGATGGAATGCGTCGTCGCCGATGGTCTCGGTGCGGCGTAGATTGAGCAGCGCCTGACGCGCGGCCGCGATGGCGCGGCGGCGTATCGGATCCGACGGGAGCTCGCGCGAGGTCAGGCCACCGTCGGGGTCGTTCTCGGCATGCATGAGCACGGCGCGATATTCGAGCCGGAGGATCTCGGCTTCTTCCGACGGGTCGGCGTCGATCTCCTCGAGCGCTGCGCGAAAGACCACGCCGCGGGCATGGGCCGCCTCGCGCCCGACCGGATCGTCGTCATCGAAATTCAACGCCAGGATCAGCGGCCGCAGGGTCAGCCCCTGGATCACGAGCGAACCCAGCACCACGGCAAACGCCGTCAGCTGGATCAGATCGCGATATGGAAAATACTCGGGCAGCGCGAACGCGGCCGCCAGCGTAACGATGCCGCGCATGCCGCACCACGACACGATGAAGCCGCGCTTCAGGGTCGGCACTGCCTCCACCACATGGGTGGGCAGCCAATTGCGCGCCTTCAGCGTGCGCAGCAGCGCGCCGTAGGGCATCACCCAGAGGATGCGGGCAAGGATCACGACGGCGAGGATCGCGGCGGCAAAGCTGCAATATTTCCAGCGCACCTCGTCGTCGAGCTCCGACCAGATCGGGCGCAATTGCAGGCCGATCAGCATGAAGGCGAGCACGTTGAGCACGAACACGACGGTCTCCCACACCGCATAGGACGACACGCGCAGCCGCGCCGAGGTGCGGGCCGGCGCGGTGCGGGCGATGGTGATCGCATAGGCGATGATGGTGAGGATACCGGACAGCCCGAGGTGCTCGGCGACGATCCACACCATGAAGGTGCCGCCGAATTGCGTGATGATCGCGCTCGGCGCCTCGGTGATGCGGCGGGTGATCATCATCCATACCCGTGCGAACAGGTATCCGGCGGCGAGGCTGCCGACCAGCGCGACCGTGATCGACGGCACGAATTCGCGGATCTTCATGTGCTCGGCGGCGACCAGGCCGACCGCGACGCGATAGATCAACAGCGAAGTGGCATCGTTGAGCAGGCTTTCGCCTTCGAGGATCTTCTGGATCCGGTAGGGCAGGTTGACCTGGCGCAGGATCGCGGTGGCCGCGGCCGCGTCGGGCGGGGCCACGATGGCACCGAGCGCGATCGCGACCGGCCAGGGCATGTCCGGGCGCAGCCAGTGCGCGACCACCGCGACGGCCGCCGTCGTGACGCCGACCGCGACCACCACCAGCGTCGAGACCGGCAGCCAGTTGTTGCGGAGATCGCGCAGCGAGGTGTCGTAGGCGGCATCGAGCAGCACTGGTGCGACGAACAGCGCCAGCGCCAGTTTCGGTTCCAGGGCCCAGGTCGGGGCCCATGGCAGCAGGGTCAGCAGCACGCCGCCGAGCGCAAGAAAGGTCGGGTAAGGCACCTTGATCCGCCGGGCCAGCGCCGACAGCGCCACCGCCGCGAGCAACAAGCCGATGATCCATTCGAATGTCAGCACGCGAACCCCCAAGTACGGCTCCAAGTGCAGCCGATCGTCGCAATTGACGTATAATCCAGCGTGTGGTTTTGCGGCAAATGGCGCGCTGCCGGACATCAGAGGTCGGTGGTGCGGGCGCGGGAGAGGGATGTCTTGTCGGCGATCGGGATGCGACGCAACTCTGCGAATCTTGCCTTCAATCTGGCTCTGGCGCTGCTGTGCGCTTGCCTGTCAGGCGCGCTGACATCAGGCGTTGCGCGCGCGGCCAGCAGCGAGCCCGGCAAGGATGTGCAGGCCGATGCCGGACCCTGCATCGCTGCGGCTGCGGCAACGGATGACGACAAGACCGTCGATGCCTGCGGCGCGCTGATCGACAATGAGAAGGCGGCCAAGCCGGATCGAATCAGGGCGCTGATGGCGCGCGCGAGCGCCTATGACCGCAAGCAGATGATCGACCGCGCGATCGCGGATTATGACACCGTGCTCCGGCTCGATCCATCGCTTGCCGACGCCCACAATGCGCGCGGCGAGCTGTGGCGCCGCAAGGGTGACCGGCCGAAGGCGATCATGGATTTCGGCGCCGCCGTCAAGCTCAACCCCGATCACGCCGCCGCCAAGGCCAACTACAAGTCGTTGTCGCTGGAGCTCGAGAGGATCGGCGCCATGATGGCGGTGGCAGGCAAGCCGAGCTTCGATTGCCGCAAGGCGCGCCGGCCGGTGGAGAAGGCGATCTGCGCCAATCCGGCGCTCGCCGATCTCGATCGCGAGATCGGCGCATCGACTTTCCGCACGGTGCGCGAGGCGCAGGACCCGCGCCAGGCGCGCGAGCTGCAGCGCGCGCAGGATCAGTTCGTCGCCCGCCGCAACGCGGAATTCGGCAAGCCGGACTATGACCTGCAAAAGGCGATGCGCGAGCGGTTGCGGCAGATCAACGGGGTCGACGGCTACTAGTGCTAACGTCGGTAAGTTTACGGCTTGAATTATCGGCCGCGCCCATGACAATGACCGCCAAAGAGAGCCAACCATCCATATCCGTCATGCTCGACACGACGATGGAGGCGAGGGAGAAGCGCAATGAACGTCCAGCAGCAGAGCCGGTATCATGAGGTGTATGCCCGCTCGCTTCGAGACCCCGAGGGTTTTTGGGCGGAAGCGGCGCGCGAGATCGACTGGATCGAGCCGGCGAAGAAAGTCTTCGATCCGTCCATGGGCGCCTATGGACGCTGGTTCGCCGGCGCCGTGGTCAACACCTGCTACAATGCGCTGGATCGCCATGTCGCCGGCGGCCGCGCCGGCCAGGTCGCTCTGATCCACGATTCCCCGCTCACCAACTCGATCACCAAATTCACCTATTCCGAGCTTCTGACGGAGGTGCAGACGCTGGCCGCGGTCATGCAGGATTTCGGCGTGGCCAAGGGCGATCGCGTCATCCTCTATATGCCGATGGTGCCGGAGGCTGTCGTCGCGATGCTCGCCTGCGCGCGGATCGGCGCGGTGCACAGCGTGGTGTTCGGCGGCTTCGCGGCCAAGGAGCTCGCGACCCGCATCGACGACGCCAAGCCGAAGCTGATCTTCTCGGCGAGCTGTGGCATCGAGCCCGGGCGTATCGTGCAGTACAAGCCGCTGCTCGACGAAGCGATCCGCCTCGCCGGCGCCAAGCCCGACACCTGCATCATCCTGCAGCGGCCGCAGCAGGCCTGCGAGCTCACCGCGGGCCGCGACCACGACTGGGCGACGCTGCGCCGCGCTGCGTTCGACGCCGGCAAGGCCGCGCCCTGCGTGCCGGTCGCCGCGACCGATCCGCTCTACATCCTCTACACGTCGGGCACGACCGGAATCCCGAAGGGCGTGGTGCGCGACAATGGCGGGCATCTGGTGGCGCTGAAATGGTCGATGCACAATCTCTACGGCGTGAAGCCCGGCGAGATCTGGTGGTGCGGCTCCGACATCGGCTGGGTGGTTGGCCACTCCTACATCGTCTATGGCCCGCTGATCCACGGCGCGACCACGATCATGTATGAGGGCAAGCCGGTCGGTACGCCGGATGCCGGCGCGTTCTGGCGCGTGATCAGCGAGCACAAGGCGGTCGCCTTTTTCACGGCGCCGACCGCATTCCGTGCGATCAAGAAGGAAGACCCCGAGGGCAAGCTGCTGAGGAGCTACGACCTGTCGCGCTTCCGCACGCTGTTCCTCGCCGGTGAGCGCGCCGATCCGCCGACGGTGGAGTGGGCGGAGCAGCAGCTCAAGGTGCCGGTGATCGATCACTGGTGGCAGACCGAGACCGGCTGGTGCATTGCCGGCAATCCGGTGGGGCTCGGCCAGTTGCCGGTCAAGCACGGCTCGCCGACGGTGCCGATGCCGGGCTATCAGGTCGACATCGTCGACGAGGCGGCGAAGCCGGTGCCCGCGGGCACCATGGGCTCGATCGTGATCAAGCTGCCGATGCCGCCGGCCTGCCTGCCGACGCTGTGGCAGCAGGACGATCGCTTCAGGGACGCCTATCTCTCGGAATTCCCCGGCTACTACAAGACCTCGGACGCCGGCTATAAGGATGGGGACGGCTATGTCTGGGTGATGGGCCGCACCGACGACATCATCAATGTCGCCGGCCACCGGCTCTCCACCGGCGGCATGGAGGAGATCCTCGCCTCGCATCCCGATGTCGCCGAATGCGCGGTGCTCGGCGTCAAGGATGCGATCAAGGGCGAGGTGCCGTGCGGCTTCCTGGTGCTGAAGGCCGGCGTCACCAAGACACCGGATCAGGTCGAGAAGGAGGTCGTGGCGCTGGTGCGCGAGAAGCTCGGGCCGGTCGCCGCGTTCAAGCTCGCGATCACCGTGGCGCGGCTGCCGAAGACCCGCTCCGGTAAGATCCTGCGTGGCACCATCAAGAAGATCGCCGACGACGAGCCCTGGACCATGCCCGCGACGATCGAGGATCCCAAGGTGCTCGACGAAATCGGCGAGGCGCTGAAGGGCAAGGCGTAGCTCTTGTCGCCTCGCCCCGCCTGCGGGGAGAGGCCGGATCGCATGGTAATGCGATCCGGGTGAGGGGGAGTCTCCGCACACTCGCTGCATTCATTTTGTGGAGGCGGCCCCTCACCCCAACCCTCTCCCCGCAAGGGCGGGGCGAGGGAGCGCTGGCACTTCCCGCGCCTGAGGTCGCCACGCGCGGAACAAGACCTGCGCATTCGGAAGCAAAATGGCCTTGATTTTGATGGATTGCCGGGTCATCCCGGCCTTCCCTGTCATACGCCACGAGATACGGACCACCGGATGCGATCCATTTCCGCACGCGCGCCTCTCGCTTTGCTGCTCGCACTGCCGCTGCTGGCAGGCTGCCTTGAGCGCGGCCGATCACCGATCGCGGAGAGCATGGGCGACGACGATCAGTACTGCCAGGCTGGCGGCAAGGTCGCGGTCGGCTCGCCCGAATATGTCGCATGCCGCAAGGATCGCGACGTCCAGCGCCAGAATGCCGAAGCCCGCACCGATCGGCGGCAACGCGATCTCGGCGAATACATGATGAACAATCCGGACCGCCACTAGGCGCCATGGTCACCGCCCGTCCGGCGAGGTATGCGTGGTCGGCCGCCGGACCGAATTCCGTCAAGATATCGGCTCGCCGCATGCGATCACGAGCGGCTGTTTTGGATGAGACCTGGTCCTGTGCTTGTGGAAGGCGAGCTCGCGTTGGAGCGTGACAGGATCGGAGAGCTCGACGGGCTGCGCGCGATCGCGCTGCTGATCGTCGTCATCTGGCACTATTTCGGCGCGCCGGACGGTCCGCAGGGCTGGCCGTGGAAACTGCTGCATGTCGGCCGCTTCGGCGTCGACCTGTTCTTCATTCTGTCCGGCTATCTCATCACGGATATTCTGCTGCGCCACCGGGCGGCCGAACGGTATTACTCAGCCTTCTACGGCAGGCGCGCGTTTCGCATCTGGCCGCTCTACTACCTGATGTGCGGTTGCGCGGCGGTCGGGTGGTATTTTTCGCTAAGCCCTGATCTGTTCGACACCAGGGGCGTGCCCGGCTGGCTGTACCTGTTCGGCTTGCAGAACTTCGGCATGGCCAAGGCGCAGACCGACGGCGCTTTCTGGCTGGCCGTAACCTGGTCGCTCGCGATCGAGGAGCAGTTTTATCTGCTGTTTCCGTTGCTGGTGCGGAACATCCCGACCGAGCGGCTGTTCGCGATCCTGCTCGTGCCGATCCTGATCTGCCCGATCGGGCGCCTGATCGATAGCGCGCTGCCGGACGCTTACGGCTGGTACGTGCTGCCGCAATTCAGGATCGATTCGCTTGCGATCGGCGCGCTGATCGCCTGGTGGCGCCTCTATCGCAAGCCGGATGCCGAGGTCTCCAGACGCGTCGCCGCCATCCTCAAATGGTCGAGCATGTCGCTTCCCCTGCTGTGGCTGTTCGGGTGGAAGCGCTGGTCGGTGGCGTTCTCGCATACACAGGTCGAGATCTTCTTCGGTTCTCTGCTGTTCGTCGTTCTGGAAAATCGCGGCTCGCCAAAACTCGCACTGCTGCGCAGTTCGGTCGCGAACTTCTTCGCCAAGACGTCCTACGCGGCGTATCTCACCCACCACGTCATCGTGTACCTGCTGTTCGCCGTACTGCATCAACCGAGAACGGTCGAGAGCCTCGCCGGCCTCTCGCTGACCTTCAGCGCGCTCGCGCTGACGTTCGCCCTGTGCGCCCTGAGTTATCGTTATTTCGAACGTCCGCTGCTCGACTTCGCCCACCGGCGCTTCTCGTTCGGGTAAGCGAAGGCGGGCCGCCAGCGCGTCTCTTGCGGGATCAAGGCTCCGCATGCCCCAAACAAAAACGCGGCGGGTTGCCCTGCCGCGTTTCGTAGTCCGGTCCTCGAGAAACGCAGCCGGCGGCTACTCCTCGTCGTCGGCCTTCTTGCCGCCGATCGTCTTCAGCTTGGCGAACACGGCATCGACATTGAGATCGTCGTGCCGCTCGATCGGCTGATCGTCCAGCTCGTCCTTGCGCGTGGTCTCGGAGGCCGGCAGCAGCGTGGCGCCGCCGTAGACGGTCGTGGTCGGCTTCTCCTTGGCGGCGCGCTGCACCTCGAAATCGAGCTCGATCTGCGAGCAAAGGCCGAGCGTCACCGGGTCCATCGGGGTCAGGGTCGAGGCGTTCCAGTGGGTGCGGTCGCGCACGCTGGCGATCGTGGTCTTGGTCGTGCCGACCAGACGCATGATCTGGGCGTCCTTCAGCTCGGGGTGGTTGCGCACCAGCCAGAGGATCGCGCTCGGCCGCTCATGGCGGCGCGACACCGGGGTGTAGCGCGGGCCCTTCTTCTTGGCGGCGGTCGGCAGCACCACCTTGCTCTCCTGGAGCCTGAGGCGGTAATTCTGGTCCCGCTCGCCGCGCTCGATCTCCTCGCGGGTCAGCTGGCCGTTGGAAATCGGGTCCATGCCCTTGATGCCCTGGGCGGCGTCGCCGTCGGCGATGGCACGCACCTCCAGGGGGTGCATTTTGGTGAAATCGGCCACCTGATCGAACGTCAGGGCGGTATTATCGACCAACCACACGGCAGTCGCCTTCGGCATCAGCGGTGCGTTGCTCATGGCAAATCTCCTTTGTGCTTCGCCCACCTCTGTAGAGGCGAAGCTGGTAGTCATCGGCGATGACGGGAATTATAGGGCCTATATAAGCCCTCCGGGGGGAATGGCGCAATGGGCCAGCAAAATCGCCTTGACAGCGCCCGAAAGCAGTCCCAAGTCCTTATCCTAACTGGCCGTTCCCCGCCCGCCGGCGAGGGGTGATTCGGTCCCGAGATTGCCCCGAGACAGCCTGATGTCAGCGAAAAAACCCGATCTTAGAATCGTGCTTTGTTCCCCCCGCGGCTTTTGCGCCGGGGTGGTCCGCGCCATCGATACGGTCGAACGCGCGCTCACTATTTATGGTGCCCCGGTCTATGTCCGGCACGAAATCGTCCATAACAAGTATGTGGTCGACAGCCTGAAGACCAAAGGTGCCATTTTCGTCGAGGAATTGGCCGAAATCCCCGACGATACCAATGCGCCGGTGGTGTTTTCGGCCCATGGCGTTCCCAAGTCGGTTCCGGCCGAGGCCAAATCCCGCAATTTCTTCTCGCTGGACGCGACCTGCCCGCTGGTGACCAAGGTCCACCGCGAAGCGGCGATCCATTTCAAGCGCGGCCGCGAGATCCTCCTGATCGGGCACTCCCATCACCCCGAGGTGGTCGGCACCCTGGGCCAGCTCCCGGTCGGCGCCGTGACCCTGATCGAGACCGCCGAGGATGCAAAGACCTTCGTGCCGAAGGACCCCAACAACCTCGCTTTCGTGACCCAGACCACGCTGTCGATCGACGACACCGCGGAGATCGTGGCGTTGCTCAAGCAGCGCTTCCCGAACGTCAACGGTCCGCACAAGGAAGACATCTGCTACGCCACCACCAACCGCCAGCTGGCGGTCAAGAAGGTGGCGCCGGTTGTCGATGCCCTGATCGTGGTCGGCGCGCCGAACTCGTCGAACTCGCAGCGCCTGCGCGAGGTCGCCGAGCGCGAGGGCTGCCCCATTGCCGTGCTTGCACAACGTGCCAGCGACATCGACTGGAGCAGGTTCGAAGGCATCACGAGCCTCGGCATCACCGCGGGCGCCTCGGCGCCGGAAGTGATCGTCGAGGAGATCATGGGCGCCTTCGCCGAGCGCTTCGAGCTTCACGTGGAGACGGTCTCGGCCGCGGAAGAGAACGAGTTCTTCCCGCTGCCGCGTTCGCTGCGGCCCGACGCTGCCGCCGCGGAATAGACCATATGGCGGTCTACACCGACGTTGCCGCCGAAGACCTCGCGGAATTCCTCAAGAGCTACGACATCGGCGAATTGCTCTCCTACAAGGGCATCGCCGAGGGCGTCGAGAATTCGAACTTCCTGCTGCACACCAGCCAGGGCGCCTACATCCTCACGCTCTATGAGAAGCGCGTGGCGGAGGACGACCTGCCGTATTTCCTGTCGCTGATGGCGCATCTCGCTGCGCGCGGGGTGTCGTGCCCGCAGCCGGCGCGCAACCGCAAGGGCGAGGTCTATAGCCGGCTCGCCGGCCGGCCGGCAGCGGTCATCAACTTCCTCGAAGGCGTGTGGCCGCGGCGGCCGAACGTGGCTCATTGCTCCGGCGTCGGCGCGGCGCTGGCCAAGATGCATCTGGCCGGCCGCGACTTTCCGCTGGTCCGCAACAATCCGCTGTCGGTCTCCGGCTGGCGGCCGCTGTTCGATCTTGCCGCGGCGCGGGCCGACAGCGTGCAGCCGGGTCTGCACGACTTCATCGCGCGCGAGCTCGATCATCTCGAGGCTTCGTGGCCGGCGGGCCTTCCGGTCGGCGTGATCCATGCCGACCTGTTTCCCGACAACGTCTTCTTCCTCGGCGACAAGCTTTCGGGCCTGATCGACTTTCCGTTCGCCTGCAACGACATCCTGGCCTACGACGTCGCGATCTGCCTCAACGCCTGGTGCTTCGAGCCGGATCATTCCTTCAACGTCACCAAGGCGCGCGCGCTGCTCAATGCCTATAACCGCGAGCGGCAATTGTCGGCGGCGGAGGAGGCCGCGCTGCCGCTGCTCGCGCGTGGCGCCGCGCTCCGTTTCCTGCTGACGCGCCTGGTCGATTTCCTCAACGTGCCCGCGGGTGCGCTGGTGCAGCCGAAGGACCCGCTGGAATACGTCCGCAAGCTGCGCTTCCACCAGAACGTCGCTGCGATCAACGACTACGGCATCACGCCGGCGGGATGCGTGGCGTGAGCGACAAGCCGCATGTAATTGTCTTTACCGATGGTGCCTGCTCCGGAAACCCCGGACCGGGCGGCTGGGGCGCGATCCTCAGATTCGGCGACGTCGAGAAGGAATTGAAGGGCGGCGAGGCGCACACCACCAACAACCGCATGGAGCTGATGGCGGCGATCTCGGCACTGGAAGCCCTGAAGAAGCCCTGCGTGGTCGACCTCACCACCGACAGCCAGTACGTCCGCCAGGGCATCACCGGATGGATTCACGGCTGGAAGCGCAATGGCTGGCGCACGGCCGACAAGAAGCCGGTGAAGAATGTCGAGCTGTGGCAGCGCCTCGACGCCGCGCTGAAGCCGCACGAGGTGCGCTGGCACTGGATCAAGGGCCATGCCGGCCACGCCGAGAACGAACGCGCCGACGAGCTGGCGCGCGAAGGCGTGGCGATGGCAAGGTTGAAGGGGTAGGCGCACGGTCGCGCCGCGTATCGGCTGCGTAGGGTGGGTAACTGTAGGATGGGTAGAGCGCAGCGAAACCCATCATCTCGATACACGGCACGAAGGCGATGGGTTTCGCTGCGCTCTACCCATCCTACGGACCAGCGATCCCGTCTACCCCCATTCCCACAACTGTCATCGCCAGCGAAAGCGGGCGATCCAGTATTCCAGAGACATCGGTAATTGAAACGAGAGGCCGCGGCGTACTGGATCGCCCGGTCGAGCCGGGCGATGACAGCCAGTAGCTGCGTAGGATGGGTAGAGCGAAGCGAAACCCATCACTCGCCCCGCGCCGCACGAAGCCGATGGGTTTCGCTGCGCTCTACCCATCCTACGGACCAGCGATCCCGGCTACCCCCATTCCCACAACTGTCATCGCCCGCGAAAGCGGGTGATCCAGTATTCCAGAGACATCGGCAATTGAAACGTGAGGCCGCGGCGTACTGGATCGCCCGGTCGAGCCGGGCGATGATAGCCAGTTGCGGCGAAAGCGTCAGCTCAGAGCTGCCCGAGCAGCGTGTCGCCGCCGGAGACCTCGACCTTGCCCGGAGCCGGCTCCTTGTTGAGCTTCTTCACCACGCCGTCCTCGACCAGCATCGAGTAGCGGTGGGAGCGGATGCCGAGGCCGTTGCCGGAGGCGTCGAGCTCCATGCCGATCGCCTTGGCGAAGTCGGCATTGCCGTCGGCCAGGAAGACGGCTTCGTCGCGCTGGTCGGTGTCGCGCTTCCAGGCGTTCATCACGAAGGCGTCGTTGACCGAGACGATCGCGATGGTGTCGACGCCCTTGTTCTTCATGGCATAGGCGTTGAGGAAGATGCTCGGCAGATGCATCTTGTGGCAGGTGCCGGTGTAGGCGCCGGGCACCGCGAACAGGGCGACCTTCTTGCCCTTGAAAATGTCGTCGGTGGTTTTGACCTGCGGACCCTCGGCGGTCATTACGCGAAACTTGGCTTCCGGCAGCTTATCGCCAACATTGATCGTCATCGTTGTTCTCCCTCGGTGAAGCGGAATTGTCTTAAACCCGGCGGTTGGACCGCACAATACGGCCTGCTGCAGGAACGGCAATGCCGAAGCGCAGTCACCGTTCCGTCATCAGCCGGAAAACCCGCCGGCGTCGAGAAAGGCCTGCTCTTCCGCGGTGGTTTCCCGACCCAGCACCCGGTTACGGTGCGGGAAGCGGCCGAACCGGCGGATGATGTCGGCGTGATCCTCGGCATATTTCAGGTTGTCGGGATGGCAATCATATTGCCGGAACAGCGTCACGCAGCGCTGCTGGTCGTCGAGGTCCTCCGAATGCTCGAAAGGCAGGTAGAGGAATTCGCGCAGCACCGGGTCGGTCCGCGCATCGACGCCGCGGTCGATGGCGCGCCTTGCCACGTCGCGCGCCAGCGCGTCACTTGAAAAGGTGCTGGCGTCGCCTCGAAACAGGTTTCGCGGAAACTGGTCGAGCACGATGGTCAGCGCCAGCGCGCCCTCGTCGCTCGCCTCCCATGACGACAACTCGCCGGCAGCCGCCTTCTGCCAGGTGGCAAGGAAGCGGCTGCGGATTTCGGCATCGAAGGTGTCGTCGTGCGTGTACCAGTGGTCACGGCCGGCTTCTCGCCAGAACGCGATGACGTCGGCGGGCGTCGCGATGCGAGCGTCAGTCATGTCCGTCCAACGCCCGCTTGCTCGTCCTTACGCCGCGGCCTTCTTCTCGTCGCGCAGCTCGCGGCGCAGGATCTTGCCGACATTGGTCTTCGGCAGGTCGGCCCTGAACTCGATCTGCTTCGGCACTTTGTAGGCGGTGAGCTGGGTGGCGGCGAACTTGATGATGTCCTCGGCGGTGACGCTCGGGTCCTTCTTGACCACGAAGGCCTTCACCGCCTCGCCGGACTTCGCGTCGGGGACGCCGATCACGGCGCATTCGAGCACGCCCGGATGGCTCGCCAGCACTTCCTCGATCTCGTTCGGATAGACGTTGAAGCCCGACACCAGGATCATGTCCTTCTTGCGGTCGACGATCTTGGTATAGCCCTTCTCGTCCATCACGCCGATGTCGCCGGTGCGGAAATAGCCATCCGCCGTCATCACCTTGGCGGTCTCGTCAGGCCTGTTCCAGTACCCCGACATCACCTGCGGGCCCTTGGCGCAGATTTCGCCGGCTTCGCCGAGCGGCAGTTCATTGCCGTCGTCGTCGCGGATCGAGAGCCAGGTCGAGGGGACCGGAAGGCCGATCGTCCCGGAGAACTCTGTGATCGTCGCGGGATTGCATGTCAGGGTCGGCGAGGTTTCCGACAGCCCATAGCCTTCCGACAACGAGATTCCCGTGACTTTCAGCCATTTCTCCGCGACCGGCTTTTGCGTCGCCATGCCGCCGCCATTGGCGATCTTTAGCTTGGAGAAATCCAGTTTGTCGAAGCCTGGCGTGTTCAACAGGCCATTATAGAGCGTGTTGACTGCCGGAAAAAAGCTGACCTGATATTTCGCCAGCTCCTTGATGAAGCCGGCCATGTCGCGCGGATTGGGGATCAACAGATTGGTGCCGCCGGAGCGCACGCCCAGCAGGTAGCACGCGGTCAGGGCGAAGATGTGATAGAGCGGCAGCGCGCAGACGATCACCATCTGGTCGACGATCGGTGGCTTCTTCAGCGCCGGCTGCAGCCAGGCGTCATTCTGCAGCACGTTGGCGAGCACGTTCTGGTGGATCAGCGTGGCGCCCTTGGAAACGCCCGTGGTGCCGCCGGTGTATTGCAGGAAGGCGACGTCCTGGCGCGTCAGCACCGGCTTGTTGAGCTTCATGCCGCGGCCGGCCGACAGCGCCTCGTTGAAGCTGACCGCACCCGGGATCGACCAGGCCGGCACCATCTTCTTCACCCGGCGCACCACCAGGTTGACGATGACGCCCTTGAAGCCGAGCAGGTCGCCCATGCTGCCGACGATCACCTGCTTCACCGCGGTGTTAGGCAGCACCTTCTGCACGGTGGTGGCGAAGTTCTCCAGCACGATGATCGCTTCCGCGCCGGAATCCTTGAGCTGATGCTCGAGCTCGCGCGGGGTGTAGAGCGGATTGACGTTGACCACGGCATAGCCGGCACGCAGCACGGCGGCGGTCGCTATGGGATATTGCAGCACGTTCGGCATCATCAGCGCGACGCGTGCGCCCTTCTGCAGGCCCTTGCTCTGCAGGTAGGCGCCGAGGGCCGTCGACATCTCGTCGAGCTCGCGATAGGTGATCGCCTTGTCCATGCAAATGAACGCCTTGCGATCGGCGAACTTCTTGAAGCTCTCTTCCAGCAATTCGACCAGCGACGAATATTGCGTGACGTCGATATCGGCGGGCACGCCGGCCGGATAATGCTTGAGCCAGATGCGCTCCATAATGGCTATTCCCTCTCATATAAATTTGGCTGATGTCCCGGATTGCTTCCGGGTTTTCCGACCCTTGACCGTGTCTTGGCCGCGTTATTTCAGGCAGTATTGAGCGATGCCGCGGCCAATGGCAAGCCGCTGCGCGCTATCGACGCATTGGGAGATCGGAGGGGGTGGCGCTCTGCTAGCCTGCCGGCTTGGCGTCGGCCTTCGGCTTCTCGGCCTTGGGCTTCGCAGCAGGCTTTGCCGCCGCCGCCGGCTTGCCGGCAGGCTTTGCAGCGGCAGGCTTGTCCGCGGCGGGCTTCGCAGCTGCGGCATCCGGCTTGGCGTTGGCGTGACGCACCGGCTTGGCCGCCGGCCTGTTGTCCGACCTGGAGGCGCTCTTGCTGTCACCCTTGGCGTCATCAGCCGCATCGGACTTCTTGCCGGCGACACGGGTGTGCTTGCCCTTGGCGCGCTTGGCCGGCTGCAGCTTCTCGGTGTCGGCGTCGACCGCGGCGATCAATGCAGCGCCGGTCTTGGTCGGTCCCGTATAAACCACGACCGGTTCGGACGCCGCCGCCGGCTGCGCCAGCAGGTCGGCCGGTTTTGTCGGCATCGCGGCCTGCAGGCCCGAGGCGAAGAAGCTCACGCCGCTGTCGCCGTTGGTGCTCGCGCCGGCGCTGGCCACGGTGTCTTCTCCGTCCTCGTCGCTGGCGGGTCGCTTGTGCTTGGCGCCGCACATCTCCTCGCGCAGGTTCGGCGGGGTGGAATCGATCGGCACCAGATTGTCGACGGTGCCGAGCGAGGGCCGCAGCCACGCCAGCCCGTTATTGGCAAAGCCGCGATCCAAAAGCTGCGCGGCGCGGATCGCGCGCATGCGGCCCGAGGAGGCGCCGAGCACCACGGCGATCAGCCGCTTGCCGTCGCGCGTCGCCGACGCCACGAGATTGTAGCCGGAGGCGCAGATGAAGCCGGTCTTGAAGCCGTCGGCGCCGGGATAGCGGCCGATCAGCTTGTTGAAGTTCTGGGTGATGCGGCGGCCGAAGCGGATCGACGGGATGTGGACGAAATACTCGTATTCCGGCAGGTCGCGGATGATGGCGCGGGCGAGGATGGCCATGTCGCGCGCCGAGGTGATCTGGCCGTCGGCGGGCAGGCCGTTCGGGTTGACGTAGCTCGTTTGCGTCATGCCGAGCTTCTGCGCGGTCTGGTTCATTTCGCCGGCAAAGCCGTCGATCGAGCCGCCGATGCCCTCGGCCAACACCACGGCCATGTCGTTGGCCGACTTCACCAGCATCATCTTGAGCGCGTTGTCGACGGTGACCTGGGTGCCGGGCCGAAGCCCCATCTTCGAGGGCGACTGCGATGACGCGGTCGGCGACACCGTGAGCAGCGTGTCGAGCGACAACCGGCCATCCTTGACCGCCTTCAGCGCCACATAGGCGGTCATCAGCTTGCTGAGCGAGGCCGGATACCACGGCATCGTGGCGTTGTCGGCCTGCAGCACCTTCCCGGTATCGGCCTCGACGACCAGCAGCGCCTCGGCCTGCGCGATCTGCGGCGTTGCGATGGCGAGCATCGCGACGGCCAAAATCCATTTCAACGACGGGCGCAGCGGGCGAGGAAAATACACGACGGTTCCGGTCCTTTGAGACCCGCCTTCGAGAAGGAGGTCTTGCGATGTGACGTACGGGTTTCAAGCGTGTCCGGCGCCGCATTGCGGCGATGCAAACCTATACCGGCTTGCCAGCTGAGAACAGAGGCCGGCCAATTATATCGTGGACGAAATCGGCTGAATTTCGGCAGCCGCCTCAGTTGGAAAGGGGAGAATTATGGTGCCTCGATGCCGGCGCGCGCCTGGTCCTGGACCATGAACTGGGCCCGCGCGAGTTCGGCAAAACGCCCGCCTTTCGCCACCAGTTCATCGAAAGTTCCGCTTTCGATCACCCGTCCCTGGTCGAACAACAGGATGCGGGTGGCGTAGCGGATGGTCGAGAGACGATGCGCGATCACGAAGGTGGTGCGGCCCTTCATCACTTCGTCGAGAGCAGCATTCACCTTGGCTTCGGTGACGGCGTCGAGCGCGCTGGTTGCCTCGTCGAGGATCAGGATCGGCGGATCCTTGAGCAGCGCACGCGCAATCGATAGCCGCTGCCGCTCGCCGCCGGACAGCATGCGGCCACGCTCGCCGGCATGGGTGTCGAACTTCTTCTCGCTGCGCTCGATGAAATCCAGCGCCTGTGCGCGCGCCGCGGCGATGCGCAGCTCCTCATCGGTCGCATCGGGCTTGCCGACGCGCAGATTGTCGGCGAGCGAGCGGTTGAACAGCAGCGCCTCCTGGAACACCACGCCGATGTTCCGCCGCAGCGCGGTCAGCTTCAGAGCACGTATGTCCATACCGTCGATCTCGATGATGCCGGATTGCGGATCGAACGCCCGATGCAGCAGCGCGATCGCGGTGGATTTGCCGGCGCCGGTCGAGCCGACCAGCGCGATGGTCTGGCCGGGCAATGCGGTGAAGGTGAGGTCCTCGATCGCCGGCCGCTTGCCGTCATAGGAGAACGAGACGTCGTTGAACTCGACCAGCCCGGACAGCCGGCCGGGATCGACCGCGCCCGGACGGTCGCGCACCGCCGGCACCGCATCGAGCACGTCGAAGAATTCCTGCAGGCGCGGCGCTTCCATGAACACATTGTTGATGAAGCTGACCACCTGCTCGAGCTTCTGGATCAGCATGGTGGCGAACGAGACGAACATCACGATCTCGCCGACCGTGGTGAGGCCCTCGTTGTGGAGCGCGATGCCGACCGTGAAGATCGCAAGCACCGTGATGGTGGTCGAGGCGCGCGTGATCACGGTGACCAGCGCCCACCATGACAGCACCGGCATCTGCACTGCGAGCAGCTTGTCGGCGACGTAGCGCAGGCCCTGCACCTCGGAATCGATCCGCACGAAGCTCTGCACCAGCGCGACATTGCCGAGCGCGTCGGAGGCGCGCGCCGAAAGGTCGCTGTAATAGGCCTCGACCTCGCTCTGCATGCCGTAGGTCTTGCGCACCACCAGCGTGGTCAGCACGGTGAACACGACACAGAGCGCGAACAGCAGGATCGCCAGCCGCCAGTTGATGTAGAGCGCGAGCGGCAGCAGCACGATCAGCGATATGATGGCGGCGAAATGCTCGCGGAAGAAGCCGAGCCAGAGCCGCCACAGCGCATCGGTGCCGTTCAGCATCACCTTCATCAGCCGTCCGGAATGGGTGCCGGAGTGGAAGGTCAGCGGCAGCTGCAGGATGTGCTCGAAATAATCCGTCAGCACGGCCTGGCGCTGGCGGTGTGCGAGCCGGTCGGCCTGCAACGCGACGATCGCGCTGCAGCCGATCGTGAACAGGCCGAACGCCGCCCAGGCCGCGAGCAGCGGCCAAGCCGAGGAGGTCGCAAACAGCCCGGTGACCGGCCGGCCCGACAGCACGTCGACGATCTTGCCGAACAGCACCGGCTCGGCGAATTGCGCAGCGGCGAGCAGCATGTTGGCGGCGGCCAGGATCCAGCCGAGCCGCGCCTCCTTGCCGAGCAGTTCGAGGACGCGGGTATAGAGGCGGAGCATGGACATGCCGGCGGGACTCGTCAGCGGTGGGCGCCCGGTCAGGCGGGACGCAATTTAATCAGGGTTCGGGATGCAGGGCTAGCGGGCGATGACGCATCGCGCTCCGCGCTTTGCCGGGCATGACGACTGCGCAGAGGGCGACTTTCAATTCACCAGCCGGCCATCGATCGGCGGCAGGAATTGGTCGTCGAAGATGTCGGCAGCGTGCGGCCGCTTCTGGAATTTGAAGTCCTCCGCGAGCTGGTCGAGCGATCGCTCGAAGCGCTCCGCCTCGATGCCGCCGAGGCCGTCGCGCTTCACCTCCCCGGTCAGGATGTTGTCGCGGATGATGGCGCCCAGCCGCTCGAGCTCCAGGTCGCGCGAACCGCCATCCATCCGGCTCACCACCTCGCTCGCCGCGCGGGCCGGGTCCTTGACCGCGAGGTTGGTGCCGCCGATCACCGCGCGCACGAACCCTTTCACCGCGTCCGGCTTCGCCGCCGCAAGGCGCGGGCTGACGATCACGGCAAAGCCATAGGCTTCGCAGCCATAGTCGGCGAAGCGCAGCACCGCGAGATCGTCGGCGGGCACGCCGCGATCGCGCAGATTGATTGCCGAGAGATAGGAGAAGCCGGTTACGGCATCGATTTGGCCTGCGGAAAGCATCGGCTCGCGCACCGCCGCGCTGATCGTGCTCTGCTTCACGCTCGCGAGCTTGATGCCGTTCTGCTTGGCGACCGCGGGCCACAGCCGGATCGAAAGATCGCCCTCGGCGACGCCGAGGTTCTTGCCCTGGATGTCGGTCAGTGCCTTGATGCCCCGGCTCTTGCGGGCAATGATCGCATAAGGCGCCTGGTTGAACAGCACGAACACCGCCTTGACCGGGGCAGCACCTGGCTTGTCGCGAAAGCGGATCAGCGAGTTGATGTCGACGAGGGCGAAATCGCTTGAGCCGTCGGCGACGCGCGCGATGGCGTCCGCCGAGCTGGTGGCGACGTTGGTGCCGACCGCAAGGCCCTCGGCGCTGAACAGGCCGCCGGCCGACGCCATCACGAATGGGGCCGCGGCAGCATCAAGCGGACGGTCGAGCGTGAACTGGATGGTGAGCGGCTGCGGCGCATCGCCGGCTCGCAGCGGTGTGACGGCCGGCCACACGCCGCCCAAAAGGCCGATCATGCCGGCCAGTATCCAGCGGAGAACGGTGGTCCGACTTACCTGCATCATGACATCCGGGAGGCGAGACAAAGTGCCGCGCCGGCTGCGCCTGCTTCATGACATCGAATGCGCCAGGGCAGGGTGCAATTCAAGCATCAATTTCAAGCGTTATTTGCCGGCATCCTGCCCCAGGCAAGGTGAACGGCCGATGACTGCCTCGATTTCACCTCAGGTTGTTCAGCTTGCATTCGGTTTGGGGAACCTAATCTAGAGGCAGTGGTTAGCTCACCAGGGCCCGTCGGGCCGGCTTCCATAAAGGATGACTACAATGTTTGCGCGAAAGGGTGTTTTTTCGTCCATTGGCCGCGCAGCCACATTGGCAACGGTTGCCGCGGTGGCGTTGACGGTCGTTGAGCCGACGATGGCGTTCGCAGGCTCTGCTCCGGCGGGTAAGGCGGCCGCCGTGACCACATCGCACGGCACGACCAGCGCGACCGATATCAGCGCGCGCCGTCGCTACTATCGTGGCGGAGGCGGTGGTGCGGCCGCTGCGGCCGTGTTCGCCGGGATCGTCGGCACGGGTCTGGCGATCGCCGCAACCCAGAACCGTCGCGACTATTACGACTCCTATGGCTACGACAGCGGCCCGGGCTACTACGGTGGTCCCGCCTATTATGGTGGTGGCCCGGCCTATTACGGCGGCGGACCGTATTATGGTTATCACGGCTATTACGGGCACCGCTCGGCACTGCCCTATACGCCGTACTGACACCGTCGTCGGTTCTCAGAACTGTCACAAAGGATCGGATCCACCGGCTGCGAGGCCGGTGGATTTTTCGTCGTCGGCTCGCCCGTTAACACGCTGGCGACGCGTTTCGACTAGGCTCGTAGGATGAGTGATTCGATCGAGCGGCTTTACCAGGCGGTGATCGTGGCCAAGGATCTTGATCCGGCTACGTCGCGCACGGCACGGCTGTTCCAGCGCGGGCCGGCCAAGATGGCCAAGAAGCTCGCCGAGGAAGCGGTCGAGGTCGTGATCGACGCCGTCAGCGGCAAGCCGGACGCCGTCGTCCGCGAGAGCGCGGACCTGCTCTACAATCTCACCGTTCTGTGGGCATCGGCCGGCGTGAAGCCGGGGGATGTGTGGCGCGAGATGGAGCGGCGCGAGCGGCTGCTCGGGATCGCCGAGAAGCTGCCGAAGTCGCCAGTTAAGCTGCCCAAGACCGCGCCCGTTCCGGTGGTTCGGCGTCGAATTGTCGCGCTGGAGAACCGGCTGCGCAAACGGCAGTCGTAAATCAACCAAATTCGATCCATTCCCGGCATGGACAAATCCGCTCCATGATGGTTCATCGCGCCCATGTTGAAACGGATTTACGACTGGTGCGTCGCGGCGGCCGACAAGCCCTACGCACTCTGGATTCTCGCGGCCGTCGCCTTCGCCGAGAGCTCCTTCTTCCCGATCCCTCCTGACATCATGCTGTTGCCGATGTCGTTGGCGCGGCCGAAGCGGGCCTGGTGGTTCGCGGCCGTCTGCACCGTCGCGTCGGTCGCCGGCGGCGTGCTCGGCTACGCGATCGGCGCGCTGCTCTACGACTCGCTCGGACAATGGCTGATCCATCTCTATGGCCTCTCCGACAAGGTCGACGCGTTCCGCGCCTCCTATGCCGAATGGGGTGCCGTGATCATCCTCGTGAAGGGGCTGACGCCGATCCCCTACAAGCTCGTGACGATCACGTCGGGCTTTGCCGGCTACAACATCTGGCTGTTCATCCTGTGCTCGATCGTCGCACGCGGCGGCCGCTTCTTCTTTGTCGCGGTGCTGCTCAACCGCTATGGCGATGTCATCCGCGCCGAGCTCGAGAAGCGGCTCGGCCTGTGGGTCGCGATCGGCGCGATCGTGCTGGTGCTGGGCTTTGTTGTCGCATTCAAGCTGATCTGACCAAAGTTCTAGCTGTTCGCGTCTTTGCTCGCGGACAGCTTCGGACTACGGTCGCTGCGTTGGCTGATGGAATCGACGACCGGTGAACCTCGCGAGACTCAATCCCGCCAAGGCATGCGTTGCGATGGCGGGCCTTGCGCTGTCGATGGCGCTGGCTGCGACCGACAGCGCACGGGCGCAGACTGCGCCGCCCGCACTCGGCGTGCAATCGCCGGCGCAGCAGCCTGCTGAGTCTCCGCAGCAACAACAGATCGAGCTGCCGCCGGCGCCGGTCGAGCGCGAGAATCCCGGGCTGATCAACGAAATCGGAAAGCTGTTCGAGAAGTCGAAGTCGGCGCTGCCGTCGTTGAAGAGCCCCGGCGAGACCATCAACGATCTGTCGAACATCGCGCGCCCCTCGACGATGGTGACCGGGCGCGCGGCCTGCGTGGTGGCCTCGAACGGCGCGCCGGACTGCAAGATCGGCGCCGACCGGCTGTGCCAGAGCAAGGGGTTCAAGGAAGGCAAGAGCATCGATACCGACGCCTCCGAGAAATGCTCGCCGCTGGTCTATCTGCCGGGCCACAAGCGCGGGCCGAACGACTGCAAGACGGAGAATTTCGTGACACGGGCGGTCTGCCAATAAAGGTGGTCGAAACCGCATCTGGGATGCCAGATGTGCCCGAGAACACGGCGTCTGGATGAGGTTTTGTCATCCTTTTTGCAGCGCCGTAACGCAATACTTGACACTGGAAAGATTGCCTTGTTGGTATGACGGTCAGCATCGAGACCAACCAACTTGAGGATCCGCCGCCAATGTCCATGCCTGCTCTGTTCAAGGGCCGCCTGTCTCTTCCCGTGATCGGGGCACCGCTGTTCATCATCTCGGTTCCCGACCTCGTCATCGCCCAGTGCAAGGCTGGCGTGGTCGGCTCGTTTCCGTCGCTGAACGCGCGGCCGCCGGAACTGCTCGACGAATGGCTGTACCGGATCAAGGAAGAGCTTGCCGCCTACGACAAGGCGCATCCGGAACGGCCCTCAGCGCCGTTCGCGGTGAACCAGATCGTGCACAAGTCGAACAATCGGCTCGATCACGACATGGCGCTTTGCGAGAAGCACAAGGTGCCGATGATCATCTCCTCGCTCGGCGCGCGCGAGGAGCTGAACCAGGCCGTCCACGGCTGGGGCGGCATCGTGTTCCACGACGTGATCAACCAGAAGTTCGCGCACAAGGCGATCGAGAAGGGCGCCGACGGTCTGATCCTGGTTGCGGCCGGCGCCGGCGGTCATGCCGGCACGCTGTCGCCGTTCCCGTTCGTGTCGGAGACGCGGCAGTGGTTCGACGGGCCGATCGCGCTGTCGGGCACCATCGCCAATGGCCGCGCCATTCGCGCAGCGCGCATCATCGGCGCCGACTTCGCCTATATCGGCTCCGCCTTCATCGCGACCAAAGAGGCGAATGCGGTCGAGGGCTACAAGAGCATGATCACCAATTCGTCCGCCGAGGACATCGTCTACTCCAATCTGTTCACCGGCGTGCACGGCAATTACCTGAAGCCGTCGATCGTCGCCGCCGGCATGGATCCGGAAAACCTGCCGACCTCCGATCCCTCGAAGATGAGCTTCGGCACTGACTCGTCGGGCGAGCGCGCCAAGCCGAAGGCCTGGAAGGAGATCTGGGGCTCCGGCCAAGGCGTCGGCAGCATCTCCAAGGTGGTGCCCGCGGCCGAGCTGATCGCCCGCTTCAAGAAAGAGTATGACGAAGCGGTCGATCCGGCGCTTGCTTGATGGAGCCGATCTTTCGCGTTGACGGCGACCGCGTCGTCACCAGTCCGGATGCCGCGGGTCCATGGGACCCGCGGATGCAGCACGGTTCCGCGCCGGCGGCGCTGGTGGTGTGGGCCGCAGAAGCCATCCCCACGCCGGCGCCGATGCGGATCGCGCGGGTCACGATCGACCTGATGCGTCCGGTGCCGGTGGCGCCGCTGACGGTCTCGAGCGAGATCCTGCGCGACGGCCGCAAGATCCAGCTCTGCGGCGTCAGACTGCTCGCCGACGGCGTTCTCGTCGTCTCGGCCACCGTGCTCAAGATCAAGCAGCAGGCGGCCGAGCTGCCGCCGGATGTCGCGGCCCTTCCGGTCGATCTGTCGGGCCCCGACGAAAGCATCGTCGAGCCGGGTAACCTCGCGAATAGTCCGTTCGTGAAAAACATCTCGATGCGCGCCGCGCGTGGCCGCTTCGGCGTGCTGGGCCCGGGCGCGATCTGGTTCCGCGTCAACCAGCCGCTGATCGCAGGCGTCGCCGTTTCGCAGGCGATGCGTGCAGTAGTCGCCTCGGATTTCTCCAACGGCGTTTCGCCGGCACTCGATTTCAGCCAGTGGACCTTCATCAACGCCGATCTCACCGTGAGTCTGGCGCGCGAGCCGGTCGGCGACTGGGTCCTGCTCGACAGCGAGTCCTGGATCGGGCCTGACGGCGCAGGGCTTGCGATGTCGCGGCTCGCCGACCAGCGCGGCTATTTCGGCCGTACCGTCCAGAGCCTCGTGATCGAGCGGCGCTAGCGCCGGGCCGGTTTCAGCCGCCACAATGGAGAGAAGGGCAGCCCGCAGCGGCCGCCCCTGTGCAAAAATACCCCTGCGCGTCCGGAACGGTTGGCGGCACCAACGAGTTTTGGTCTCGTTAGGGGGTGTCATGACGCGCATCGATCTCGCCGCCGGTTTCCTGGCCAAGGCCGTCCGGCGGCCCCGTGCGTTGCGGGTGGCCGGTATCGGCGCTCCGGAGCGGCCCGGAGCCACGCGGTGAAGCCCGGCCCGTCCTCGGAACGCGCGGTCATCCTCGCCGCGAGCGAGCGGGACGCCGTCAAGACTGCCCACCTGATCAAGGAAGCCGGCTACTACGCCAACATCTGCGGCGACCTCGCCGAGTTCGAGCACCAGGTCGCAAGCGGGGCGGGCCTTGCCATTATTGCCGATGAGGCGATCAGGACCGCCGACCTTGTCGGCCTGACGCGCTGGCTGAACGAGCAGCCGTCATGGTCGGATTTTCCCATCGTGCTGATGAGCGAGAAGGGCGGGCCCGAGCGCAATCCCGAAGCGGCGCGGCTCGGCCGCGCGCTCGGCAATGTCACCTTCATCGAGCGGCCGTTCCATCCAACCACGCTGGTGAGCCTGGTCGCCGCGGCGGTGCGCGGCCGCCGCCGCCAGTACCAGACCCGCCAGATACTGGAAGACCTGACTGAGAGCGAAGACCTGTTGCAGACCGCGCTCGATGCCGGCCATCTCGGCGCGCTCGAACTTCATCTGCCGGATTTCGAGCTCGAGGCGTCGCCGACCTGCAAGACATTCTTCGGGCGCAAGCCTCGCGGCCCCTTCACCTATCAGGATCTGCTCGAAGCGGTGCATCCCGATGACCGCGCCCGCCGCAGCGAAATTGTCGAGCAAACGCTGCGCACCGGCGCGGATTACCGGATCGAGTATCGCAACATCTGGCCCGACGGCACCCAGCACTGGGTCGATGTCCGCGCCCGCGCGGTGCGCCGGCCCGACGGCAGCATCCGATCGCTGGTCGGGGTCTGCTCCGACATCACCGCGCGCAAGACCGCGGAGATCGAGCGCGAAGCGCTGCTGACACAGCTCGCCGCGGAGCGCACCGCGCTTGCCGAGCTCACCGCGACGCTGGAGCAGCGGGTCGAACAGCGCACCGCCGACCTGATGAAGGAGGTCGCCGCGCGCGAGAGGGCGCAGGAACAGCTCCGCCATGCGCAGAAGATGGAGGCGATCGGCCAGCTTACCGGCGGCGTCGCGCACGACTTCAACAATCTGCTGATGGCCGTGATGGGCAATCTCGATCTGCTGCGCAAGCGGATGCCGGAGGACCCGCGCCTGCGCCGGCTGGTCGATGGCGCGTTGCAGGGTGCCGAGCGCGGTGCCTCGCTGACGCAGCGGCTATTGGCATTCGCACGGCAGCAGGATCTGCGCGCGGTGCCGGTCGATCTCGGCGCGCTGGTGCGCGACATGAGTGAGTTACTCGAGCGCTCGCTCGGGCCGCGCATCACGCTGCGGCTCGACATCCCGGACGGACTGCCGGCGGCCTGCGTCGATACCAACCAGCTCGAGCTTGCGGTGCTCAACCTTGCGATCAATGCGCGCGATGCGATGCCGGATGGTGGCGTGATCGAAATCCGTCTCGCGGCCTGGCAGGCCAAAAACGATCCCGCGCTGCAGCCGGGCAGCTACCTGAAACTGTCGGTGGTCGACAGCGGCACCGGTATGTCGCCGGACGTGCTGAAGCGGGCGATCGAGCCGTTCTTCTCGTCAAAGCCGGTGGGCAAGGGGACCGGTCTCGGCCTGTCGATGGTGCACGGGCTCGCGGTGCAGCTCGGCGGCACGCTGCAGCTGTCGAGCGCGGTCGGCAAGGGCACCACGGCGGTGCTGGTGCTGCCGGTCGCGACAACAGCGCCGGCGGTCGAGAGCCCGGCGCCGGCGGCGCAGAAAATCAAGCGATCGGCGGTGATCCTGCTGGTCGACGACGATCCACTGATCGCGATGTCGACCATGGAGATGCTGGAGGACCTCGGCCATCGCGTGATCGGCGCCAGTTCCGGACCGCACGCGCTCGATATCCTCAGGAGCGACCAGGAGATCGACCTGATGATGACCGATCACGTGATGCCCGGCATGACCGGCCTCGAACTGGCCGCAGCCTCGCGCGAGGTGCGCCCGCATCTCGTCGTGCTGCTCGCCACCGGCTATGCCGAACTGCCCGACGGCACACAGGTCGACCTGCCGCGGCTGGCCAAGCCCTACCACCAGGATCAGCTGCGCGAGCGGCTCGATCAGCTGCTGGGGCAGGGGGCTGGGCAGCTCCCTCCCGTCGCAAGTCCCAGCGCTCTCTCCCCGTCACCCTGAGGAGCCGCGAAGCGGCGTCTCGAAGGGCGGCGGCCCGGTTGTTGCCGCGGTAGGCTGGACGCGCGCTGAAATATCGGGGCCGTGCATCCTTCGAGGCGCGCAATCGCGCGCATCTCAGGATGACGGGGAAGGATTGGTGTTCGCAGCTCTTTGTCTACGTCATTGCGAGCGAAGCGGAGCTATCCATGTCTCGTCTCGGGGAAGTTGGATTGCTTCGTCGCTGTCGTTCCTCGCAATGACGAATGCGGCGTGAACGTCACCCCACCATGCGGTCGCGGCCGGACCAGAAGCGCGCCTTCAGCACCTTCTTGTCGACCTTGCCGACGCCGGTCATCGGCAGCTCCTTGACGAACTGGATCTGCTTCGGTGCGTGCGCCGAGCCCTTCTTTGCCTTCACGAGGCTGATCAGCTCGTCGGCGTCGGGCACAGCGCCCTCGCGTGCCACCACGACGGCGGTGACGGCCTCGCCCCATTTGTCGTCGGGCACGCCGACCACCGCGACCATCGCGACGTCGGCGTGCTGCGACAAGACATCCTCGACTTCGCGTGGAAAGATGTTGAAGCCGCCGGAGACGATCATGTCCTTCTTGCGGTCGAGGATGAACATGTAGCCGCGCTCGTCCTTGCGGGCGATGTCGCCGGTGTGCAGCCAGCCGCTCTTCAGGGTCTCCGCCGTGATGTCGGGCCGCTTCCAGTATTCGGCCATCACATGCGTGGCGCGCACGCAGATCTCGCCGGCCTCGCCGGTCGCGACCTCCTGGTCGTCCTGATCGAGGATATTCACCTGGCAGGCGGTGATCGGGAAGCCGCAGGACAGGAACAGCTCCGGCGTCTTCGGGTCATGGTCCGCCTTGCGCAGCACCGAGACCGGGTAGCATTCGGTCTGGCCATAAAGCTGCGAGAACACCGGGCCGATCCGCTCGATGCCCTCGACCAGCCGGCTCGGAGACATCGCGGAGGCGCCGTAGAGCAACAGCTCGAGCGAGGAGAGGTCGGTTTTGGGCAGCGCTGGATGATCCAGCATCACATAGATCATGGTCGGCACGAACAGCGTGAAGTTGATCTTCTCGCGCTCGATGGTCTTGAACACGGCTTCCGGATCGAACCCCTTCAGCATGTGCACGGTGCCGCCGCGCATCAGCGTCGGCAGCACCTTGGTGCCGGCGACATGGCTGATCGGCGCCACCGTCAGGTAGCGCGGCGTCTCCGGAATCTCGAAGTCGGCGAGGATGGCGGCGGCGAAGCCGCCATATTCGCGGTGATAGCGCAGCGCGCCCTTGGATTTGCCGGTCGTGCCGCCGGTGTAGTTCAGGGTCGAGATGTCGTCCTCGCGGGCGAAGTTTTTCGCGGTCGCGCTGCCGGCATCCTCGACTACCTGCAACAGGTCGGCGCCGTAATCCGCCGGGCCGAGCGTGAACACGGTCTTCAGGCCGGCGGCCTTGGCGGCGAGCTCGCCGCCACGATCGCGAAACGTGATGCCGTCGACGATCAGCATCTCGGCCTCGGAGTCCTCGATCTGGAACAGCTGGTCGTCGAGCGAGCCGAGCGGGTGCAGCCAGGTGATCGCGAGCCGCGACAATTGCGCGGCGACGCCGGCGCACCAGCTGTCGGCGCGGTTGGCGGTGAGCAGCGCGACGCGGGTGCCCGGCGCAAAGCCGAGCCGCATGAACACGCTCTGCATCCGTCCGATCAAATCGGTCGCGCCCTGATAGCTGAGCGAGCCGCCCGGCCAGGCGAAGGCCGTGCGCGACGGGTAGCGCGCCAGCGCCCGCAAGGTCTGCTCGCACACTGCCGGAAATGCATAGAGCGGATTGCTCATCTCGTTGTCCCTCCTGCCTTTGTCTTTGGCTTCTCTCGTGCCAATGTTGGCGATAACGCTAACACAATGATGCAGGGAAGAAACAACTTGTCCGCTGATCCTCTCGCGCGTTTTCGCAATCGCCTTCGGTTGCCGCTGATCGCAGCGCCGATGTTTCTGGTGTCGGGCGTCGAGCTGGTGGTAGCTGCCTGCCGCAATGGCGTGATCGGCTCGTTTCCGACGGTGAATTGCCGTGAGACGGAACAGCTCGATGCGTGGCTCGGCGACATCGCGCGCCGCCTGCAGGCGCATGCCGACGCGAGCGGCACGGCGGCTGCGCCGATCTGCCCGAACCTGATCGTGCACCGCTCCAACACGCGGCTGGCGCAGGATCTCGCGGTGCTGCTGCGGCACAAGCCCGAGCTTGTGATCACCTCGGTCGGCTCGCCGGCGCCGGTGCTCGCACCTCTGCACGATGCCGGCGCAGCGGTGTTCGCCGACGTCGCCTCGATCCGTCATGCCGAGCGCGCGGTCGCGGCCGGCGCCGACGGGCTCGTGCTGCTCACGGCGGGCGCCGGCGGGCAGACCGGCTGGCTCAATCCGTTCGTGTTCGTCCGTGCGGTGCGTGCATTCTTCGACGGCCCGATCGTGCTGGCCGGCGGCATCAGCGACGGCCACGCGCTGCGCGCCGCGGAGGCGCTTGGCTGCGATCTCGCCTACATGGGTACCAAGTTCATCGCGACGCGCGAGAGCATGGCGGACGCGAGGTACAAGCAGATGCTGGTCGACTCTAGCGCTGATGACATCTTGCTCACGACGGCCTTCACGGGCCTGCAGACCAACATGCTGCGGCCCTCGATCGAGGCCGCCGGCCTCGATCCCGACGACCTGCCGGCGCGCGGCGCGATCGACATCGGCAAGGATATCGACATCGGCGCCCGCGAAAGCCGGCCGAAGCGCTGGCGCGACATCTGGAGCGGCGGTCATTCCACCTCAGGGGTGACCGGGGTGCTCGCGGTCGATGATCTCTTGGCCCAGACGCTCGCGGAGTACGAGGTGGCGAGCGCGCGGGTGCGGCTCGTCTGACCGATCAAGTCCCGCCTGTCCGCTTAACGCGGCATTAACCATGCCAGTCCCAACTATGCACCAGGGATGGTCCGCCAGCCGCGGCTGGCCGCCCGGCAGTTGTGGGAATGCGACATGGCTTTTGAGGCGCTCTTCGCCAGGGATTCGGCCAAGACCCCGGCATCGCTCGACGATCTCCGGACCCGCGTGTTCTACGCCCTGCAGCGGCATCCGCTGTGCCGTCAGGTCGAATTCGACATCGTCAGCACGCCGCGCACCCGCCGCACCAACTGGACGGTCAGCCTGCACTCGGTCCAGCCCGGTGCCCTCTGGACGGCACATGAGATCGTGGCCGACATCCAGGAAGCCTATGAGCTTGACGCCGCGGCCTGATTTTCGGGCCGTTTCGGGACGATTTCACCTATTTGGCGCTGTCACGGCACGGTAACGCCGCATTTCTCGCGCAGTTTGCGGCAACACCGGCCGGGAATGGAGTAGTTTTTGACCAGAGCCATCACCCTCGCCGCGCTGACCTGCTTCCTCCTCGCCGGCGCCGCGATAACAGCCATTTTGGGCCGTGACAGCCTGCCCGCGGCGCAGGCCGACATTGGTCCGGTCGCCAATCGCGCCAGCAAGCAGGACAAGCTTGCGGTCACGACGCTCGCGACGGCCGCCTTCGAGGCGCCACGGCCGGCCGAGCCTCCCGCCAGTCCGTCACCGCTCCTGCTGCGGGCGCAAGCCGCGATCCCGGGCGCGACCGATATTGTGCGCCAGGCCTATGCCTCCGCCGAGCCTGCCGATATCGGCCTGCCGAAGATCAATGACCCCGTCGATGCGGCCCAGCCGCAGATCGCCGAGCCCGCCGCACCGGCGCCGGCCGCCCCCGCCGCGCTGCCGAAGCCCAAGGCGGCCGCCAAGCCGGCGCCGCAGAAGACCTACGCCCTGCTCAGCGATGCGCAGATCGCCGGCATCAAGGATCGGCTCAAGCTGTCGTCATCGCAGGAGTATTACTGGCCGGCGGTCGAGACTGCGCTGCGCGCCGTCGCGCGCAAGATCCACGCCAAGCGCCAGGGCGATCCCGCATCGGGAACCATGCCGATCGATCCCGACTCCGAGGAAGTCCAGCAGCTGAAGTCGGCGGCGATGCCGCTGCTGTTCCAGCTCCGCGAGGATCAGAAGAACGAGGTCCGCTCGCTGGCGCGCCTGATCGGCCTCGAACGCGTCGCTTCGATGATCTGAGCGCAAGGGTCGGCCGCGCCGACCTGCTGTCGGCGTGTTCTAGTGGGCCTCCAGCGGACGCAGCTTGTCCACCTTGCCCTGGGTTTCGACCAGCAGTTGCTTCATGAAGTCCTTGTTGCGCTTGAGCCATGGCTCCAGCGTCTGCCGTACATCGCCCGGCGACTTCTTCTCGATGGCCTGCGCAAGCCGGGTCTGAAACGTCCCCCAATCCTTGAACATCTCCTTCAAGAGAGAATCGTCGGAGATGTTGATCGTCGACTTGATATCGCCGACGGTCTCGAGCTCGCGCATGTTGCCCTGTCGCAGGATCGAATCGAGGTTTTCCAGGCATTCGTGGTAGCGCTGCAGCAGATCGTCCCATCGCTTGGCGCTGAAATCATCGTCCAGGTTCTCGACCGCGTTGTACAGCGGCTCGAGAAACGACCATCGGAAGCGCCGCGCCAGTCGCAGCAGGATTGAGAGGAAGACGATGTCCTTCGGCATGTTCTGCGCGACCATCAGTCTTGGATCCTCGCTGAATGGCGGCATCGGCACGAAGATGATGACGACCGAGAACGGCGTGTTGTCGAGATATTCGAGCCGGGCGATGACCGGTTGATACAGCTTCAAATCGCGGAAGATCGGACTGAGGACCTGCTCGCGGTTTCGCCGGCTGGCAATGTCCACGTCGGAGAACGAGTTCGCGACGTAGCTCGTCAACTCGTCGAGCCAGGCGCCACTGTCATACCGGTTTTGTGCGCTGAGCAGGTCGTCCCAGTCGAGATCAGCCGCGTCGGGGCCGGACAGCAGCGTGGTGGTGGCGGGATCCGCCTCCAGCCTGGCATCCGTCAGGAATCCGCGCGCACGGTCTGACGGCGGCAATGCCTTCAGCGCATCGGCCTTCTGCCGGAACGACAATTCGTCGCTGAACACGATGCGAAGCCGCAGACGAAACAGCTCTTCCGGGCGGGTGATCTGCATGAACTGCGCGTGCAGGTCCTTCACCGCCTCGTTGAAGTCGCGGGCGTGATTGGCGTTCAGTTTCGGCCGCAGCGGCACGGCACCGAAGGTCGGCCGCACGAACAGATCTTCGAGAAACCGCCGGACCTCGTCCTCGCCGATCCCGTAAAACTCGTTCTCTGCCAGCATCGGAAACGAGGGTGTGCTATCGACCGAGAACCACAGCACCTTTGACATGAGCTTCAGCGCGCGTTTGTAGCCATCGAACTGGGCGATCTCGGACGCGCACCACGTCCAGTTGTGCTCGGCATTGGTGTGAATGAAGATCAGGCAGTCGGCCTTCGCCGTGTTGTCGATCATCCATTGCCGCCATTCCGTGCCTCCGGGAATTTCCTCGCACACGAAGCATTCCACCGAACGCTGACCGTCCAGGCTGCTGAGATATTCGAGCCGCGCCTTCAACAGGCGCGCGAGAAATCTGTCTTCGGCGCGATGGCTGATAAAGACCGAGAAATCATTTGGCATGGCAAAATCCGATCTGCATGAACTTGATGCGACGGCTGGCCGTGTCTCATCGGCCGAATGCCGCGGCTGCACGTCCTGCCGCGGACAGAATGATAGCTCGTCTCTGAAATCTGCGATCGCCGGGCGCGAAAAAGAAAAACCGCCAGCCAGTGATGTATCTCACTATACCTTAGGGTGTGCCATGTGCAAGATACCCAGGGAACCGGCTCGCGATGCTTGTCGTGCTCCGATGCGGACTGGCTAAAATTTTTCGAAACTCAGCTGATGTGTCGATTTGAATGCATCGCTTCATTTCATGGCCTGGCGCCGTTCGCGCCTGGACGCACGACCAATTGAGCCTTCGGCCGTGATCGGTCGGCCGTATCGAGATCAGCAAAAGTCATAGTCGGGGGGCAATTATGCCGAAGACCAAGCAGCAGCATCTTGATCGTGAAGCCGGACCGAAGCGGATACTGGCGCTCGACGGTGGCGGCATTCGCGGCGTTCTGACGCTCGAATATCTGGCCGTGATTGAGACGCAGTTGCGCGAGCGGTACAAGAACAACGACCTGCTGCTGTGCGACTATTTCGATCTGATCGGCGGTACCTCGACGGGATCGATCATCGCGGCCGGGCTCGCCTGCGGCATGACGGTGGACGCCCTGAAGAAGCTCTATCGCTCGATCGGCACGGACATCTTTCAGGAATCGTTCTGGCGGCGGGGGCTGCTGGCGCCGAAATTCAATTCCGACGCCTTGCAGCTCGCGCTCGATGCGCAGCTCGGCGCCGACACCGTGATCGGCGGCGATCGCATCCGCACCGGCTTGATGATCATGACCAAGCGGCTCGATACCGGCAGTCCCTGGCCGCTGCATAACAATCCGGACGCGGTCTTTGCCAAGCAGGACGGCGCGTTGCGGCTGACCCAAGCGGTGCGCGCCAGCACCGCGGCGCCAACCTATTTCAAACCGGAGGAGATCACGATCTCGGCGCGCGACGGTCACACGGTCAACGGCGCCTTCGTCGACGGCGGCGTCAGTCCGTTCAACGATCCGGCTCTGCAACTCCTGATGCTCGCGGCACTCCATGGCCACGGCTTTCGCTGGCATACCGGCAAGGACAAGCTGCTGCTGATCTCGGCGGGTACCGGCGTATTCAGGTCGACCTACCCGACGGAGCAGATCCTTCACATGCCGGCGGCGGAGCAGGGCGTGCGCTCGCTGCAATCGCTCATGGACGATTGCAGCCGGCACAATCACGGCATGCTGCAATGGCTGACCAATTGCCTGACGCCGTGGCCGATCGATCGCGCGGTGACGGATATGATAGCGGACAGCCAGAACGGGCCGCAACTCGCGACCTATGCGCGCTACAACGTGCTGCTGGAAGCGGCTTGGCTGAAGGAGAAGCTCCGCATCGATCGGACGCCGGACGCGCTTGCGAAGGTCGCCGCAATGGACGACCCGAAGAACATGGATGAACTCGCCGGGATCGGACAGCTCGCTGCGAAGGAGCAGGTCAGGCCGGAACATTTCCCACAGGCCTTCGATCTCACGTGATGCCGCGCGCAACGCGCGTCACGACACGCGGATCCCGGCTTCGACAAGGAATTTGGCTTCAGTTAAGTTCGTCACCTGGACACAATGATCCAATCATGAGTCGAGGTGCCGCGATGGCCACGGAACAAGACGCCAAGTCACCGAACACGGTGGTTCTCTTCAGCGGTCACATGATCGATGCGCCAGATCGAAAAACGCCACGCTTTCCACCGGACAAGGAGCCCGCGGCCGCCGCTGCGATTGCCGACGCACTTGCGAAGATCGGTGTCACCAAAGGTGATCTCGCCATTTGCGGCGGCGCCTGCGGCGGCGACCTGTTGTTTGCGGAAGCCGCCCTCGCGCAGGGCATGCGGCTTGAAATCTATATTCCATTCGACGAACCGACGTTCCTTGCCGGCTCGGTCGATTTCGCCGGCGGCAACTGGCGCGCGCGCTATTTCGCGGCGAAATCGAAGGCTACGCTACACGTCATGCCCGACGAACTGGGGCCGCTGCCGGCCGGCGAGAACGCCTACGAGCGCGACAATCAATGGATGCTGGAGCGGGCCGCCCGGTTTGGCGACAAGAAGCTCGCCTTTGTCTGCCTGTGGAACGGCGAAGGCGGCGATGGACCCGGCGGCGCCAAGCACCTGATGGATGAGGCGGGGCGCAAGACGACGTGGGTTTACTGGCTGGATACGAGAAAATTATGGGACTAGGAGATTTCGAAAATGCCGTCGTGTTTCATGATCATGCCTTACGGTCGCAAACCGACCCAGGCCGACCCCAAGTTTGGTCCGGCCGAGATCGATTTCAACGCGCTGTGGGATCGCGCCTACGTACCCGCCATCAAGGCACTCGGTTATCAGCCGGTGCGTGCCGACCAGGACACCAGCGCATTGATCGTCAGTGAAATGCTGGAACGGATCTACTTCGCCGATCTCGTCCTGGCCGACATGACAATTCCGAACGGCAATGTCTATTATGAGGTCGGTATCCGCCACGCGTCACAGAAGACAGGATGCGTGCTGCTTGCGGCCGACTGGTCCAAGCAATTGTTCGATGTGGTGCAAATGCGAACCGTCCGTTATCCGCTGCCCGAAGGCGAGATCACCGAAGCGACCGCCGCCGCCATGCAGGCCGCGATTAAGGAGCCCATCAAGGCGCTTGCTGACGGGATTTCGCCGATGCACCAGTCGATTCCGGGCTATCCGGACAAGGTTGATCCGCGCAAGGCGATGACGATGCGGAGCCAGCTCGCCGAGCAAGCCGCGTTTCAGACCAAGATACGCGCGGTGCGCGCGGCGCCCACGGATCAGCGCATGGCACGGGCCCAAGCGCTGATCGCGACCGAGGGAAATTCGCCCGCCACTTATGCAAAGGCGCTCGCTTTGTTGCTGATGCTGCGCGACTGCGTCAATGATGCCGCCGACTGGAACATCGTGCTGGATTTCATCGGCAAGCTTCCCGACCGCTTCTCCAACGAGCCTGAAGTGCAGGAGAATCGCGCATTTGCCGCGGCCCAGGCCGGCGACGACATCCAGGCCATTGCCGAGATCCAGACATTGATTGATTTCGCGGGACCGACGCCGGAGCGGCTCGGTTTGATGGGTGGCCGCCACAAACGCCTCGCCAGAGCCGCACCAGCCGGCTCTCCCGAACGCAAGCAGGAGCTAGAGAAAGCGATCGACTGCTATCAGCAGGGTATGGAGCTCGACCTTAACGCCTACTATTGCTCCAGCAATCTACCTCGACTCTATCGCACGCGGGGAAGCGCAGGCGATGAGGAGCGCGCGCAATCGGCACTGCGGCTGGTGATCGCCGCGTGCGAGCGGGCGAGGCGGATGCAGATCGCCGACGAATGGCTGCGCCCGACGCTGCTCGCCGCGGCCTTCGATCTCGGCGAGCCCGACAAGGCAGATGAACTTGCAGACGCCGTCATTGCCGAGGGCCCTGCCAGTTGGAAGGTGAATGCCGTGCTGGGAGATCTCGAAGACACCGTGGCGCATGTTGACGACGCCGCAAAGCGCGCACGGTTGTCCGCCATCATCGACAAGATCAAGACGGCTTAACCGCGCGCTTCTTGCATTCGGCGTCAGCCCAGCCGCATCGACAGCTCGACGTCTTCGCCGAACGGCACCGACAAATAGCCGCTCGCCGGCGAGCGCACCCGTGCCAGATAGTCGGGGCTGTGGTCGGCATTGTCGGCGACGACGAAGGCGCCCGGCTTCAGGCGGCCCTCCACGAGATCGAGGATGTCGGGGTAGAGCGCCTTGGCGCCGTCGAGCAGCACGAGGTCGATCGTATCGGGCAGATCGGCGCGCAATGTCTTGAGCGCATCGCCCTCGCGGATCTCGACCAGGTCGTCGAGGCCGCCGGCGGCGAGATTGTCCCGGGCGCGCGCCACCTTGGACGGCTCGAATTCGGATGTGATCAGCCGGCCGCCGCCATTGTCGCGCAGTGCGGCGGCGAGGTGCAGCGTCGAGATGCCGAACGAGGTACCGAACTCGACGATGTTCCGCGCCCGTGCGCCGCGCGCCAGCATGTAGAGCAGCGCACCGGTCTCGCGCGAGACCGCGAGCGGCACGTTGTTGAAGCGGCTGTAGAGCGTGCGGTAGTCGGTCCTGCTGCGCATCAGGCCCGCCTGCTCCTCGTCGGAAAGGTCGGCCACCGCGCGCCGGGTTTCTTCCCTCGCGGCGGAGGCTTGCGCGAACAGGCGGTCGAGCAGGCCCGCGAGCTCAGGTGAAATGAGGATGGTCATGTCGGTCTCCGGTCAAAAGCGGCGCATCCTTGCGCCCCGGCAGAAATACGAATAATTAGTCGCATTCGCTAATCGCATTCCCCAGGGCGTTCATGACCGGACGACGAAGCTCTTCAATTTCCTCGCGAAAGCAGCCGCAACAGGCCCGCTCGGCCGAGCTCGTCGCGGCGATCCTCGATGCTGCTGTTCAGGTTTTGACGAAGGAGGGCGCGCAGCGTTTCACCACAGCACGGGTGGCCGAGCGGGCCGGTGTCAGCGTCGGCTCGCTGTACCAGTATTTTCCGAACAAGGCGTCGATCCTGTTCCGGCTGCAGAGCGATGAGTGGCGACAGAACTCCAGCCTGCTGCGCAGCATTCTCGCCGATCGCACGCGGCCGCCATTGCAGCGGTTGCGTTCGCTGCTGCACGCCTTCATCCGCTCCGAATGCGAGGAAGCGGCGGTGCGCGTCGCGCTGAACGATGCCGCGCCGCTTTATCGTGATGCGCCCGAAGCCCGCGAGGCGCGCGCATCGGGCGAGCGCATCGTCGAGGTCTTCATGCGCGAGGCATTGCCGAAGGCATCCGACGCGGTCCGCGCGACGGCCGGCGATCTGATCACGACCACGATGAGCACAGTGGGCAAGGATTTTTCAGAAAGCCCGCGAAGCCAGGCCGAAATCGAGAGCTACGCCGATGCTATGGCCGATATGTTCTGCGCGTATCTGAAGAGTCTCGGAAAGCGCTGAACCGGGATGCTCATAAGTAACGCTTGGCAGCCAGCAGGAATCCGAGAACGCCGCCGGTCACAGCGAAAACCGTCACGGCATTGCAGATGCTGACATAAGCGGCCGACCAGCAGGAAACGGCCGTGGAAGCAGCTGCGACTTTCTTCGGTTTCTGAGGCAAGCCAATGCATTCCTGAAAAAAGGCGCCGCCACCAGGTCAACGCAGGTGACGGCGCCCGTCTGAGGGCTTCAGGGCGAAACCCCGCCTCAGCGTAAATCGCGATGATGAACGGTTCGTATATCGCGTCGAGGTTCCCTAAAACGAAGCGTAAGCGTTTCGGAACGCGATGGCGCCTGCCAATGAGCGCGGCCGCGTGCGCACGGCATGTCCATCGTTACCGCTCTGGACGATCCACTGGCCGTTCTCGTGGCCCACGATCTTGCCGACGTGGTGACGCCAGACGACGATCGCGCCGACCGAAGGGCCGCCTGCATTGCTGCCGTATCGCGCCCAGGAGCGCGCGAGATTGTATTGCGGGCCCGGGTCGCTGCCGACTTGGGTGCGCATGAACCACCCGCACCACGCAGCGGGGCGACCGGAATGGGCATGGTGTCGATGATGGTGATGACGGCCGCGAGCTTCAGCAGCAGATGAAGCGAAGGCCAAAAGCACGGCGACAGCCGCGAGAGTTTTACGCATTACAAAGTCCTCTTGTTGTTGGCAGACCATCCTGATTGTGAGAGGGGCGCAGCGATGATCTGCGATTTGGTTGCGAAGCGACCGCATCGGTCAGGCGACGCAAAACAGAGGCGGGGACATGGCCCGCACGGGCCTTTAAGAAACGGGCTATGGCCAAAATATGGCAGCCAAATCCCGTCTGGCGGCACAGACATGGCCGGCATGTTCTGCGCGTATCTGAAGAGCCTCACGAAGCGCTGATACGGGCAGAATTGCTCCGAGAGCATGTTCGTAGGTACCGCGTCGCGCGGAACCGGGTTAACAGAAGCGCCCGGCGGCAGACGGAGCTCCGCTTCGCTCAGAAGCCGCCGTCCGGACAGGAGGGCCAGTTCGCTGGCATGCAATCGTGAATCTTGAGCAGCGGCTGAACGAACTCAACATCGAGCTGCCGATGTCGGCGGCGGCCGGCGGCGCCTATGCGCCGGTCGTGATCCATGGCGACACGATCTATGTCAGCGGTCAGCTTCCGCGCGACGGCGACAAGGTGCATGTCGTCGGCCAGGTTGGCCGCGATGTCACACTGGAGGAAGCCAAGCGGGGTGCACGGCTGGCGCTGATCCGCGGATTGGCCGCGATCAAGGCGCATATGGGGTCGCTCGACAATGTCACGCAGATCCTGAAGCTCACCGTGTTCGTGCACAGCGCCGCGGATTTTAGCGGTCAGACGGCAGTCGCTGACGGCGCGTCGGAGCTGATCATGGAGCTGTTCGGTCCGGAACGGGGACTGCACACCAGGACGAGCGTTGGCGTCGCGCAGCTTCCGCGCAACGCATCGATCGAAGTCGAGTTGATCGCAGCGCTGGCGCGCTAGAGCATGATCCGGAAAAGTGCGAAGCGGTTTTCCGAAAAGATCATGCTCAAACGACAAGCTAAAGCGCGATGACGATTCAACTCAATCTCATCGCGCTTTAGGCCGAAGCGCGTCTTCATCTTCCCATGCCAATTTCGCGGAGCACCTCAGCCAAAAGCTGCACGCTTACGCGTCTGTGTGTTGACGGCTGCCGAGCTTCGGGACGACATTGATGCCAACAAGCAACGAGCTCGTAGGCATCTGGTCTAAGTTCCCGGAGAGGACACCATGTCGAAACGCAGCGAAAAGCGCCGCGCAGGCGCGCTCGACCCCGGCCGCCGAAATTTCCTGAAGGGTGCAACCGTCGCCGGTGCGGCGGCGCTGGCTGCCCCCGCCGCCGCCAATACCGCAATGTCAGGCATTGCCGAACAGCGTCCCAAGGAAGCGCTCAAGGCGGCGCTCCCCGGCCCGAGGCTCGCGGCTGCGGACGCGCTGCCGCCGCCGGCCGATCCGGTCAATCAGACCTCGAGCGGCGGCGACTTCATGGTCGACGTGCTCAAGACGCTCGACATCGATTACCTCGCGATGAACTGCGCCTCGAGCTTCCGCGGACTGCATGAGGCCATCATCAATCATGGCGGCAACAAGAAGCCCGAGATCATCACCTGTCCGCATGAAGAGATCGCGGTGCATATGGGCCAGGGCTACGCCAAGATCGAGGGCAAGCCGCTCGCCATGATCTGCCACGGCGTGGTCGGCCTGCAGCATGCATCGATGGCGATGTACAACGCGTGGTGCGACCGCGTCCCCGTCATCGTGATGGGCGGCAACATCATGGAAGCCGACAAGCGCGCACCGGGCGCCGAATGGCCGCATTCGGCAATCGACCCCGCGGCGCTGACCCGCGACTTCGTCAAGTGGGACGACCAGCCGGCCTCGCTGCAGCATTTCGCGGAATCGGCGTTGCGCGCCTACAAGATATCAACCACGCCGCCGATGGCGCCGGTGATGCTGTCGCTCGACCAGGAGCTGCAGGAAAACCCGATCGAGAATCGCGACCGCCTACGCATCCCGAAATTCACCCCGGCGCTGGCGCCGCAGGGCGACGATGCGGCGCTGGCCGAGCTCGCCAAAATGCTGGTCGCGGCGGACAATCCGGTGATCCTGTGCGACCGCATGGCGCGCACGCCCGCCGGCATGCCGCGCCTGGTGGAGCTTGCGGAAACCCTGCAATGCGCCGTGATCGATAATTTCGGGCGGATGAATTTTCCTTCGCGCCACCCGCTGAACCAGTCGTTCCGCCGCTCCATCCTGTCGCAGGCCGATCTGATCCTGGCGCTGGAGGTCAACGACATCTGGGGCTCGCTCAGCGATTTCCACGATCGCATCGTGCGTACCTCTGAGCCGCGCTACAAGAAGTCGGCCAAGATCGTCACGCTCGGCACCCGCGGCCTGTACATGAAGGCCAACTACCAGGACCTCGGCCGCTATCAGGAGGTCGATCTCGACATATCAGGTGATGCAGAAGCGAGCTTGCCGGCCCTGACCGAGCAGGTCAAACGCCGGATCGACGAGGGACGCAAGACGGCGTTCGACGCGCGCGGCAAGAAGCTCGCGGCCACCAAGCTCGCCACCGTCGAGCAGGCGAAGCTTGACGCAACGATCGGCTGGGACGCGAGCCCGATCACCACGGCGCGGCTGTGCGCCGAGCTCTACAGCCAGATCAAAGATGAGGACTGGTCGCTGGTCGGCACCTCGATCGGCCTGTCATGGCCGCATCGCTTGTGGAATTTCACCAAGCCCTATCAATGGAACGGCGGTTCCGGCGGCGGCGGTGTCGGGTACACTTTGCCGGCTTCGCTCGGGGCTGCGCTCGCCAACAAGCGGCACGGACGATTGACGGTTGCGATCGGCGGCGACGGCGACTTCATGTTCGTGCCGTCGACGCTCTGGACGGCCGCGCACCATCAGATCCCGATGCTCTACATCGTGCACAACAACCGCGCCTACCATCAGGAATACATGTATCTGCAAGCGATGGCCGCCCGCCACGGCCGCGGCATCACCAACGCCGATATCGGCACCACGATCAAGGATCCCTTCGTCGACTATGCGACCGTCGCCAAGGGGGTCGGCGTCTATGGCGAGGGACCGATCAGCGATCCGAATGCGCTGGCGCCGGCGCTGAAGCGCGCCATCGCCATGGTCAAGAGCGGCCAGCCGGCGCTGCTCGACGTCGTGATGGATCAGCGGTGAAGTGGAGATGGCGATGATGAATGGATCTGTGAAGCGTCTCGCCGCCGTCGCCGCGATCGCGGGGGCTTTCGCTACTGGCGACGTCGTTGCATCGCGCGCCGAGGACGCGCCGGCAGGCGATGCCGTCAATGGCAAGCGGCTTTATCTTGCCGACGGCTGCTTCGAATGCCACGGCCGCGCCGGGCAGGGCGGCCGTTTCAACTACCTGACGCCTGCGCTGGCGCAGATCGCGCTGCCGGTGGAGTCCTTCATCGCCTTCCTGCGCGAGGCGCCGAACGACATGCCGTCATTCTCCGCCGACGTGCTGTCTGACAAGGATGCCGCCGACATCCACGCCTATCTCAGCACGCTGCCGGGACCGAAGGCGGCCAAGGATATTCCGCCGATCCTGAACCAGTGAGGCAGTTCGCGAAGCGCTGGTCCGTTCCGCCGTCGCTCTCGCGCGCTTTCGCTTCGCCGGATGCGCTTCGCCCTTGCAGCCCACGCGTGGCGGTGCCACGCGATGCAGTACACGTTTGTCGATCACGCTTCGCGATTGGCTCTGCTCGATCGCGTTCGCCTTGCTTTGACGAGGTGATGCGAAACGGGCGGGGCGTTGGCCAACGCTCGTTTCAGATGGCGCAAGGCGACGCAGGCAGAGCGTTCGCCATTGCGCTGAACGTTCAGTAAAATGATCCACTAAACATCGGGCAGAGCCGAGCGCTGGGTGCTTTCCACTATCGGCGTTGGTGCACTGCAGCGATAATCTCGCGCTGGACAGCGCGGACGGCTTCTCCTGAGGTTCGTGAGAAACCCGCTTGACGGGTTCCTGAATTTAGTAATACGTTTAGTATTACAAAAACGATAAACATCCCGCATCGAGCTGATGCGTGGGAGGAGCCCCGCGATCCGGACCCCGATGCCCGGACGCGTTCAGTCTCGCTCTCCATCATCGCTCATCAACTCGGTTTTCGAAGTCTCGGCGTCAATCCGGCAGGGATGCGCCGGGCGAGTTAGGTGCTTCAACGATAGGGAGGAAATGGATATGCGAAGATTGGGATGGTTACGCAGTACGGTGGCGTCCGCGGTCGTTGCGGCCGCAGCACTTGGCGGTCTCGGCGGCGGGCAAGCCGCAGCCCAAGGCAAGCAGCTCACGCTGTGCTGGGCGGCATGGGACCCGGCCAACGCGCTGGTTGAACTGGGCAAGGACTTCACCAAGCAATCCGGCATCGAGATGAAGTACGAGTTCGTCCCCTGGACGAGCTACGCCGATCGCTTCCTCAACGAGCTCAACTCGCACGGCAAGCTCTGCGACCTGATCATCGGCGACAGCCAATGGATTGGCGGCGCCGCCGAGAACAAGTGGTACGTCAAGCTCAACGACTTCTTCGACAAAGAGAAGATCTCGATGGACGATTTCGTCCCGGCGACCGTCGTCGGCTACTCGCAGTGGCCGAAGAACACGCCGAACTACTGGGCGCTGCCGGCCATGGCCGATGCGGTGGGCTGGACCTACCGCAAGGACTGGTTCTCGCGGCCCGAGATTCAATCCGCGTTCAAGGCCAAGTACGGCCGCGATCTGGCGCCGCCGAAGACCTATGACGAGCTGAAGCAGATCGCCGAGTTCTTCCAGGGCCGCGAGATCGACGGCAAGAAGGTCTATGGCGCCTACATCTTCACCGAGCGCGGCTCGGAAGGCATCACGATGGGCGTGACCAACGTGCTCTACAATTACGGCTTCGCCTACGACAATCCGAAGAAGGCGTATCAGATGCAGGGCATCGTCAATTCCGCCGACGCGGCCAAGGGGCTCGAGTTCTACAAGGAGCTCTACAAATGCTGCACGGCGCCGGGCATGACCAACGCCTACATGCAGGAAGGACTCGATGCCTTCAAGTCGGGCCAGGTCGCAATGCAGATGAACTGGTTCGCCTTCTTCCCCGGTCTCTACAAGGACCCGAATGTCGGCGGCGACAAGATCGGCTTCTTCGTCAACCCGGCAGGTCCCAAGGGGCACTTCACGCAGCTCGGCGGACAGGGCATCTCGGTGGTGGCAACCTCCGACCACAAGGACGACGCGCTCGCCTACATCAAATGGTTCGCGCAGCCCGCCGTGCAGCAGAAGTGGTGGCAGATCGGCGGCTACTCGGCGCTCAAGGCGGTGGTCGATGCGCCCGACTTCCCGAAGAGCGCGGCGTTCGCGCCGCAATTCCTGGAGTCGATGGGTATCGTGAAGGACTTCTGGGCCGAGCCGTCCTACGCGCAGCTGCTGCTCGACATGCAGAAGCGGGTGCATGACTACGTCGTCGCCGACAAGGGCACGTCACAGCAGGCGCTCGATCTCCTGGTCAAGGACTGGACCAAGGTGTTCAAGGAGCAAGGCAAGGAAGTCGCCTCGCAATAGCACCCGCCTGCACTTCACCTGAACAGGATTCCCCGAGGGCCGCCTCGGGGAATCCGAACCGGCCCAGGCCAGCTGATGGACACGATGACGACGATCCTCCAACCCGATCATGCTACTATCCCAGGCGTGAGCAAGCCTGTAAAATCCCGCGCCGCCCGGCGCGTCCGCGGCCTGTCGGACCGGGCTATTGCCTGGCTGTTCGTCGCGCCGACGATTGCGCTGCTGCTCGCGATCAACATCTTTCCGCTGATCTGGATGATCCGGCTGTCCTTCACCAACCTCAACCTCAGCATGTCCTATCTGCCGCTGCGGTTCGTTGGCCTCGACAATTTCAGGGACATCCTCACCGACGAGGACGTCTGGTTCCGGCTGCAGACCACGGCGCAGTTCGTGATCTCGTCGGTGGCGTTGCAGGTGGTCATAGGCTTCGGCCTCGCGCTTTTGATCAACCGTCAGTTTCGCGGCCACAGCTTCTGGACCACGATCATCCTGCTGCCGATGATGCTGTCGCCGGCGGTGGTCGGCAATTTCTGGACGCTGCTGCTGCAGCCGCAGATCGGGCCGTTCAATTACCTGATCAGCCTGTTCACTGGCGTGCCGCCGAGCTCGTTCAGCATGACCGGGCAGGTGTCGCTGGCACCGTGGACCATCGTGCTGGTCGATACCTGGATGTGGGCGCCCTACGTGATGCTGATCTGCCTCGCCGGGCTGCGCTCGATCCCCGACTACATCTATGAGGCCGCGGAAGTCGATCGCGCCTCGGCATGGCGGCAGTTCTGGTCGATCACGCTGCCAATGACGGTGCCGTTCCTGATGCTCGCGGTGCTGTTCCGCGCGATCGAGAACTTCAAGATGTTCGACATGGTCAACCTCCTGACCTCGGGCGGGCCGGGCTCGACCACCGAGCTGGTGTCGATCTCGCTGAAGCGCGCAGCGTTCGAGAAGTGGCGCACCGGCTATTCCTCGGCGCTCGCCATCATCCTGTTCGTGACCGTGTTCGGCGCAGCCAACATCTACGTCAAGACGCTCAATAAGGTGAAGCAACGATGACCGCTGCCGCCACCAAATCCACCGCGCATTCCATCGTCGAGGCCTCGCCGCGCACCAAGGCGTTCGCCGGCGGCTTCGTCATCCTGTATGCCGTGATCACGATCCTGCCGCTGCTGTGGATCGTCGCCACCGCGTTCAAGTCGCAGAGCGACGCCATCGCCTATCCGCCCAAGGTGATCTTCGAGCCGACCCTCGAAGGCTATGTGAACCTGTTCACGGTGCGGACGCGCCAGACGCCGGATTTCATCGCCAAGCTGCCGCCGCCGGAGACCTGGTACGACAAACTGGTACGCAAGCGGGACATGGTGATCGCCGGACCGTCCAAGGTCGTGCCGCGCTTCGTCAACTCGCTGATCATCGGCTTCGGCTCGACCTTCCTCGCGGTTTTCCTCGGCACGCTCGCGGCCTACGCGTTCTCGCGCTTCCGCATTCCGCTGGCGGACGATCTGCTGTTCTTCATCCTCTCCACGCGCATGATGCCGCCGGTCGCGGTGGCGATCCCGATCTATCTGATGTACCGGCAACTCAATCTGACCGACACGCGGCTCGGCATGATCCTGCTCTACACCGCGGTGAACGTCTCGCTCGCGGTCTGGCTGCTCAAGGGTTTCATCGACGAGATCCCGCGCGAGTATGAGGAGGCGGCGCTGGTCGACGGCTATACCCGGCTGCAGGCGCTGCGCAAGGTGGTGCTGCCGCAGGCCGTCACGGGAATTGCGGCGACCGCGATCTTCTGCCTGATCTTCTCCTGGAACGAGTACGCCTTCGCGGTGCTGCTCACCAGCGGCGAGGCGCAAACCATGCCGCCTTTCATCCCCTTCATCATCGGCGAGGGCGGACAGGATTGGCCGGCGGTTGCCGCCGCGACCACGCTGTTCGTCGTGCCGATCGTCATGTTCACCGTGCTGTTGCGCAAGCATCTGCTGCGCGGCATCACCTTCGGAGCGGTGCGCAAATGAACGGGTCTGCGGTTGCCAAGAATAGCGCAACTCGGGGTGGCGTAGGTCGCTGGTTCCGTCGCGGGCCGTGGGAAACGGTCGCGATGACCCTGATCGGAGGCGGCATCGTCATGCTGGTGCAGCCCTGGTCGATCGATCTCTACAGCTACTCGTTCGTGACGATCCTGGCCGGCACCGTCGGCTTCGTCATCGTCAGCCACTTTCCGGAATAGCGCCATGGCACAGATCCGCATCGAAAACCTCCGCAAGTCGTTCGATCAGTTCACCGCGGTGGAAGGCTCGACCTTCACGATCGACGATGGCACGTTCTTCGCGATGCTCGGGCCCTCCGGCTGCGGCAAGACCACCACCTTGCGCATGATTGCCGGCCTCGAGCTGCCGACCGAAGGCAAGATCCTGCTCGATGGCGAGGACGTCACGTTCCACCGTGCGGCCGCACGCGATATCGCCTTCGTGTTTCAGCTGTTTGCGCTCTATCCGCACATGAATGTCGGAGAGAACATCGGCTTCCCTCTGAAGTGCCAGGGCATGGGCCGCCGCGAGATCCGCGAGCGGGTGCAGGAGACCGCACGGATGTTGCGGATCGAGCATCTGCTGTCGAGCAAGACCTCGAAGCTCTCGGGCGGCGACCGGCAGCGCGTCGCGCTCGGGCGTGCCATGGTGCGGCGTCCGAAGGCGTTCCTGATGGACGAGCCGCTGGGTGCGCTCGACGCCGAGTTTCGTCATCTAATGTGCGGCGAGCTGCGCGACCTGCACGATCGCATCAAGGCGACCACAGTCTATGTCACCCACGACCAGCTCGAGGCGATGTCGATGGCCGACCAGATCGCCGTCATGAACAAGGGCTGTGTCGAGCAGATCGGTACGCCGCAGGAGGTCTACGACCGGCCCGCGAGCATGTTCGTCGCCGATTTCATCGGCTCGCCGCCGATGAACTTCCTGCGCTTCGAGGGCGGCTTGCGATCCGGCGATCGCGCGGTCAGCTTCCACGACACCAGGCTTGCGGTGCCAGAAATTCGCGAGGACCGCGCCAGCGCGCCGCTGGCGCTCGGCGTCCGTCCGGAGCATATCCGCTTCGCCGACGCGGGCGCCGTTCGCGGCGAGGTGTTCGGCGCGGAATATCTCGGCACCACCCAGATCGTCACCGTCGACACGGCATATGGCCGGGTCGCGGCGCGGCTGCCTTCAAGTGCATCGGTGCAGATCGGCGAGGCCATCGGTCTCGAATTCAATGCCGAGCGGCTGGCGCTGTTCGACATCGGCAGCGGCCGTGCGATCCGGACCGCGAGCGCGGAGGGTGTGCGCCATGGCTGACGTCACCCTGCGCAACGTCAATAAGCGCTTCGGCGCGATCGAAGCCGTCCGGGATCTTTCGCTGACGGTGAACGACGGCGAATTCCTGGTCCTGCTCGGACCGAGCGGCGCCGGCAAGACCACGACGCTGCGGCTGATCACCGGACTGGAGAGCCCTGATACGGGCTCCGTCATGATCGACGGCCGCGACGTGACGCATGATCCGCCCGGCTCGCGGGACATCGCCTTCGTGTTCCAGCAATATTCGCTGTATCCGCATCTCACGGTCTACGACAATCTGGCGTTTCCGCTGCGCTCTCCCGCGCGGCGGGTCGCGGAGCCGATCATCCGCAAGCGCGTCGAACAGACCGCGGAGCTGCTGCATATCGCAAGCAAGCTGAACAACCGCGCCACCCGCCTCTCCGGTGGCGAGATGCAGCGCGTGGCGATCGGCCGGGCCCTGGTCCGCGATCCCTCGATCTATCTGATGGACGAGCCGCTGTCCTCGCTAGACGCAAAACTCCGTGCTGAGCTTCGCCTCGAACTCAAGCGGATCCAGATCGAGCTCGGCGCGACCATCCTCTACGTCACCCACGATCAGGTCGAGGCGATGACGATGGCCTCGCGGATCGGCGTGATCAGGGACGGCCAGTTGCTTCAGCTCGGCACGCCCCGGGAGATCTACGAGAGCCCGTCCAGCAGCTACGTCGCCTCGCGGCTCGGTACGCCTCAGATCAACTTCCTGCCGGCTCGCCTGCTCTCCGATGTCGCGGTGCCGGCCGGAACCGAGACGGTCGGCATTCGCACCGAGCATCTTCAGCTCGCCGCGCGCAATGGCGGGCAGATGGTCGGCCGGGTGCATCGGGTCGAGCACCTCGGCGAGCAGAATCATGTTCATCTGGACTATAAGGGCGAAACGCTGGTGACGCTGGCGGATCCGCATCAGCCGCTGCAGGCCGGCCAGGAGGTCGACTTGCATCTGGTGCATCCGTTGTGTTTCGACCGCGCGGGGCAGCGCATTGCCGTGGCGGGTCATTAGAGGGGCGAGAGGATCGAGGAGATGTCGGTGCCATCAGAGACATTCAAGTCGTTGGTCAAGGCGGCCGCAGAGCAGGTCATCGCCAGTGCGCCAGAGCTGACGAGCCTGGATCAGGCGATCGGCGACGGCGACCACGGGACAAACATGAAGCGTGGTTGCGAAGCCGTGCTCGGCAAGCTCGATGCGATCTCGGCGCAGCCGCTCGACGAAGCGCTGAAGATGATCGGCAAGACCCTGGTGATGACCGTCGGCGGCGCCTCCGGGCCGCTCTATGGCAGCTTCTTTCTTGCCGCCGGCGAGGCGCTGTCGCACGACAAGCACCTGCCCGAGGATCTCGCCGATGTGTTCGGCAGCGCCGTGAACGCAGTGAGCGCGCGTGGCCGCTCGCAGGTCGGCGAGAAGACGATGCTGGATGTGCTGGTTCCCGTGCTCGAGACGTTGAAGACGGCGGCCGGCCAGCCGGATCTGATCGCGCGAGTGCGCACCACCGCGACCGAGGCGGTCGAACGGACGGCGCCGATGCAGGCCACCAAGGGACGCGCCTCGTTCCTCGGCGCGCGCAGCGTCGGGCATGTCGATCCCGGCGCACGGTCGAGCTGCGTGCTGGTGCAGGCGGTGTGCGCGGGCCTGGAGGCACGGGCATGACCGACACCGTGGGAATCGTGATCGTCTCGCACTCCAGCGACATCGCCAAGGGAACCGCCGACATGGTGCGGCAGATGGTCGGCAGTGAGGTCAAGGTGGCGTTCTGCGGCGGCAATCCCGACGGCGGATTGGGCACCAGCGTGCCGCTGATCATCGACGCTATCAATGACGCCTGGTCTCCGAAGGGTGTCGCGGTGCTGGTCGATCTCGGCGGCGCCGAGACCAACAGCGAAATGGCGGTGGAGATGCTGGAGCCTGCGCGGCGCGATCTCGTTGTCGTCTGCAACGCACCGATCGTCGAAGGCGCCGTGATGGCGGCGACCGAGGCGGCGGGCGGCAGCTCGCTGGCCCAGGTCAAGGCCGTGGCCGAGGAACTCTCTGCCGATTGAGATGTCGGCGAAGCGATGATGGATGATGAGTATGCTTGATAAAGCGGACGGACAGATCTTCACCGGCAATGTGCGGCTGGTGCATGCGGTGGGCATGCACGCGCGCCCGGCAGTCAAGCTGACCAAGCTCGCCAAGAAATTCCAGGCGCAGATCTCGGTGCGGGTCGCGGGTGCACCCGAGTGGATCAATGCCAAGAGCGTGGCCAAGATCATGGCGATGCGCGCCGCGCACGGCAGCACGATCGAGATCAAGGCATCCGGCAGCGACGCCGAGGCCGCCGTCGCGGCCCTGGTCGACCTGGTTGCCAGCGATTTTCCGGATGGAGCGGGCTAGCATGCAGGGCGGCGCTGCAGGATCGGCTTACCGCGGCAGGACCGCCTCGATCGGCTTTGCCCACGGTCCGCTGGTCCGCGTCGATGCGGGCGCGGGCGGCGAGCGGGTGGCCGGCACGCTGGTCGAGGAGGCGCTCGCCTTGCGCAAGGCGATCGATCTCGCAAGCGGGCAGATCGCTGATCTTGCCGCCAGCGCCGGCGGCGAAGCCGCGCAGATCCTCGAATTCCAGGTCGCGTTGCTCGAGGATGAGGATCTGATCGAGGCGATCTTCGCGTCGATCGGCGAGGGGCGTCCGGCCGACGTCGCATGGCGCTCGACGCTCGACGAGCAGATCGCGGAGTACAATTCGGCGGCGGATGAGTATCTGCAGGCCCGTTCGTCGGACCTTGCGGACCTGCGCGACCGCGTGGTCCACATCCTGCGCGGCGACGAAGGCGAGCCGCTGAAGATCCCGAGCGGAGGCGTCGTCTGTGCCGATGACCTGCCGCCGTCGCGCTTCCTGGAGATCGACTGGTCCGGCGGCGGCGGCCTGGCGCTGCTGCACGGCAGTCCGACCAGCCACGTCGCGATGCTGGCGCGTGCGCGCGGCATCCCGATGGTCGTGCAACTCGGCGCCATCCCAAATGCCGGCGCCACGGCGCTGCTCGATGGCGAAGGCGCGACGCTGGAGCTCGATCCCAGCGCCGAGCAGGTGCGCATCTTCGAGAAGCGGCGCGAGAGCCATCGCAAGAGCAGGGCATCCGCGCGCGCGATCCTGCGGCGACCGACGGCCTCGTGGCGCGGCGAACACATCAAGCTCCTGATCAATATCCAGCGGGTCGACGACCTCGATGATGCGGATGCGCAATATGCCGACGGCATCGGCCTGATGCGGACGGAATTCCTGCTCGCCGGGCGAAGCGACCTGCCGGATGAGGAGACGCAATTCCAGGCTTATGACGCGGTTTTGCGCTGGGCCGGAGCGCGGCCGGTCACGATCCGCACGTTCGATGCCGGCGGCGACAAGCCGGTGCCTGGCTTTACATTCGATGGCGAAGCCAATCCGTTCCTCGGCGTGCGCGGCTTGCGGCTCTGCCTGGCCCGGCCGGAGATTTTTGCCGTCCAGCTCCGCGCGCTGGCCCGCGCTGCGGTGCGCGGCAATCTCAAGGTCATGTTCCCGATGGTGACGTCGGCGGACGAGCTCGAGGTGGGACGGAAGCTGTTCGCCGGCATCGTGCAGCGCTTGCAGGCGGACGGCATTGCCGCGATGCTCCCGGAGCTCGGAATCATGGTCGAGGTTCCGGCGGCGGCCCTGGCGGTCTCGAGCTTCAAGGCGTCGTTCTTCTCGATCGGCTCGAACGATCTCGCGCAATATGTGCTGGCCTGCGATCGTTCCAACGGAGCTCTCGCCCCCCTGATGGACCCCTTGCATCCCGCAGTGCTCGAACTGATCGCGCGGACCGCGGAGCACGGCCGCCGCGCCGGCATCGGCGTCAGCCTGTGCGGCGACATGGCGGGCGATCCGCGCTGTCTTCCCGCGCTTCTGAATTGCGGCCTGCGCGAATTGTCCGTGAACGCATCGGCACTGGCGCAGATCAAGCAGACCATCGACCGGCTGAGCAGCGGAGGCAGCGTTGGCTGACACGGCGGCCGATGAAGCGCCCGAAGCCGGCGCGGTCGCGGCCTACAAGCGCATCTTCAAGGAGGTGCTGGAGAGCCGCCCGTCCGGCATGCGGCTGCGCCTCGCCCATGCCATGGGCAAGAACCGCAGCTTCGTCAGCCAGATCAGTAACCCGGCCTATCCGGTGCCGATCCCGGTGCAACATCTCAACACGATCTTCGATGTCTGCCACTTTCCGCCGCAGGCGAAGACCGCCTTCTTGCGCGCCTATGCGCGTGCGCATCCGCGCCGCGTCGGCCGGCTGAGCGAAGGCTCGCACGAGCGGACGCTGACATTGCATCTGCCGGATCTCGGCAGCGCCAAGCGCAATGCCGAGCTCGACGCGCTGCTGCAGGAATTCACGCGGCGCCTGATCGGTATCATGCGGGAAAAATAGGCGAAAACGCCAACCAAAGCGTTTTCGAGCGAAGTGGCTACCGGTTCGCGTGAAGAAAACGCGTCAAAACAACAACCTGGAGCTTCGTTCCGATTGATCGGAACGAAGCTTTGGACGAAGCGGGGAGGAGACCATGAAGAAGTTCATCAATGCCGTCGACAATGTGCTCGGCGAAAGCCTCGACGGCTTTGCCGCTGCGCATGCCGATCTGGTCGTGCTGGGCGCCGAGCGCAAATTCGTGCGTCGCCGCGAGTTGAACGGCAAGAAGGTCGCGCTGGTCTCGGGCGGCGGCAGCGGGCATGAGCCGCTGCATGCCGGTTTCGTCGGCTACGGCATGCTCGATGCGGCCTGTCCCGGACAGGTGTTCACCTCGCCAACGCCGGACCAGATCGTCGAAGCCGCGCATGCAGTCGCGGGCGATGCCGGCGTGCTGTTCATCGTCAAGAACTATGCGGGCGACCGCATGAACTTCGAGATGGCGGCCGAGATCGCCGAAGGCCGCACCGCCACCATCGTGACCGACGACGATGTCGCGGTGGAGAAATCGACCTACAGCATCGGCCGCCGCGGCGTCGCCGGCACATTGATCGTCGAGAAGATCGTCGGCGCCGCCGCCGAGAAGGGCGCCGATCTCAAGACCTGCGTGGCGCTCGGCGAGCGTGTCAACGCGCGGACGCGTTCGATGGGCGTGGCGCTGACCAGCTGCACGGTCCCGGCCGCGGGCACGCCGACCTTCACGCTCGGCGAGGACGAGATGGAGATGGGCGTCGGCATCCACGGCGAGCCGGGCCGTCGCCGCGTCAAGCTCGCGGAGGCCGACGCGATCGCATCGGAAATGACGACCGCCATTGCGGACGATCTCGCAGCGCCCGCCGGCTCCGAGGCGCTGCTGCTGGTCAACGGCTTCGGCGGCACACCAACGATCGAGCTCTATCTGATGTACAACGCCGCGCGCCGCATGCTCGAGCAGCGCGGCTTGCGCATCGCGCGCTCGCTGGTGGGCAGCTACGTCACCTCGCTGGATATGGCCGGCTGCTCGCTGACCGTGAGCCTGCTCGATGCCGAGACGTCGGCGCTGTGGGACGCCCCGGTGCGCACGACCGCATTGAAATGGTGATCGCCGCTGCTGTCGGCCGCAGGTATGTCGGCGCAGCTCAAAAGGACTGATATTGGAATCCGCGGGCCCATACCCGAAATGAGGCCGTCCGTCTTCGCTCTCGCGTCGCTCGAGCTTCGCCGGACACGCTTCGCCCTTGCAGTCTTGGCGCGGCTGCGCCACGCGAAGCCCGCAAGGGCGAAGCGTGGTGCCCCTGGCCGGAATCGAACCAGCACTCCTTGCGGAACTCGATTTTGAGTCGAGCGCGTCTACCAGTTCCGCCACAGGGGCATTCGCGGTGGTCCAGACCGAGACGGGCCCAGGGTCGCGAAGCGCGGCGGACTATAGCGGGCGGCCCGTCACGGTCAACCCGCGCGGATGTGATTGTCCCGCGCCTCGACAGCGGTATTTTCACGCGATACGACCCGGGCTGAGCATGGAGCAGGGGCCATGACCCTGCCGAACGATGCTCGCAGGAGGACTGCCGTGACGCTCGCTACCGCCCATCCGTCGGATGCTTCCGCCAGCGGCAATCCGGCGCTGACCTCGGCCCTGGCGATTGCCGTGATCGCGGCGGCGACGCTGGCCGGCGCCTGGTTCTTCCAGCTGGTGCTGGAGATCATGCCCTGTCCGCTCTGCCTCGAGCAGCGCTATGCCTATTACCTCGCGGTCCCGCTCGGCGCCGTGGTGGCGCTCGCGGCCGCCCGTGGCGCGGCGCGTCCGGTGCTGATCGCGGGCCTTGTGATCCTCGGCCTCGCCGCGCTCGCCAATGCCGGGCTCGGCGCCTATCACGCCGGGGTCGAATGGGGGTTTTGGCAGGGACCGACCGACTGCACCGGCCCGATGGTGGATTTCGGCAAGGCCGGCTCGCTGCTGGATCAGCTCGACAAGGTGAAGGTGGTCCGCTGCGACGAGGTGCAGTGGCGCTTCCTCGGCATCTCGCTTGCCGGCTACAACGTGCTGATCTCGCTGCTGATGGCCGCGGTCGCCGGCTGGGGCGTGGCGAAGGCAGCCAAGGTCTGACTGAGTGGGCTGATTTACAGGCCTTGTCTCAATCGATCTATTTCTTCTTCCCCGGCGTGAAGCTCGGCTGTCCGCCCTTCAGGCTGGGAGCCGCGGCGATCACCTTGATCTTCTCCTTCTTGGGCTTCTTGACCTCGCGGTTGCCGTGTCGCTCGCCTTTGGACATGTCGGTCTCCCTCTGTTTATCGAGATCATCGACTCGGTCAGAGCCTGCTTCCGGAGCAGTCCCGAACGTCGACGTGGATTTGCTTTGCCGGAAGTGATGGTGATCGACCGTAGGCCGATCGCACCCGAATAGCGAGCGCCAAAGCGGTTTGCGGCGCCCTGCGGCAACAACGCCCAGCATGCTGTGAGGAGCGGTCTTTGCCCCTCGTTCGGCGAGAAAGCCAGGAACACCAGGAAAACCAATAAGAAAGCATTGGCTATTGCCGCCGAAGCGGCGCATGCTGCCAACGGGGCCGCGCACCGGCGCAAGGCGTTTCGCAAAAGGCTGGCCCATGACCATGCGCTCCCGACGTGAAGTCGTCACCTTCCAGCATCCATTCCGGATCAGAGGCATCGATCGTGAATTGCCCGCAGGCGCCTATGAGGTCATTACCGACGAAGAGGCGATCGAAGGGCTCTCGTTCGCGGTGTTCCGCCGTGTCGCCACGATGATCATCGTCCCGGCACAAGGCTCGCGCGGATTGACGACGGAGATGGTGTCGATCGGCTCGGTCGATCTGGCGGACGCCCAGCGTATCGACGCGAGCGCATCCAATGGCTGACGAACCGCTCGACCTCGATCGCCGTCGCGGTATGGCAGCCCAGAAAGCCACCGATATCCGCCGTGCGCTGGCGGAAATCGAGACCCATGCGAGGGATCTGCGCGAACGGCAGGTCTCGCTCGAAACCGGACTGCTGGCGGTACCCGCGACGTCGTGGCCGGAGGTGGCCGCCAAGGCGCGCTACGTTCTGAACCTGTACGCCGCGAGCCTGCCGCCGGAGGATACAAGGCATCGCGATCTGGTCACGGCAATTCTCGAGGACTTTGTCCGGCTCACCGAGCCGCGATGAACCAGAACCACTTCGCGGCTTTGAAGGAGCTGGTCACATGACGCTTACCCAGGGTCGCTTCATCAGCTACGAATACGACCGGATGGTCGTGCTGTTTTCGATGCATGACGACGAGAAGGAGATCCATTGCGCGATCTCGACCTCCGCCATGGATGAATTGGAAGGCGGGGCGCTCGGGCGCGCGGGCCACCGCGAGACTCAATTCATGCGGCTGCGCGAGCGCATCGAGGCCTGCGCCGATGGCAAGTACCAGGCGAAGGAGTTCGAGGGGGCGCCGCCCCGGATCATCCTGCGCAGCATCGATTTCCGGAAGCCAAGGTAGAGGATTCCCTGTGCGAAGGTCCTGACGCGCGTGTCAGGTGTTACAAGGTGGAGGCTATCCCGCCGTCACCGTTCCGATCATGCGCGACAGACGAGCTCATGCTGATCATCGTGCACCGCGTCCCCGTCGAGTTGTTGCTGTTGGCCAATGAGACGTTGTTGCGCCTCAAGAGCCGACGCAATCTCGTCGCCACGCTGATGAGCGAGCAGCGCCCGAGATATACCATCTCCGAAATCCATGGTGCGAGCAGCCGGCTGACCGCGCTATGGCGCGCAGTGGCCAGAGAGCGGCTCGAGGAATGGAGCGAAGCACAGCCCGATTCGGTCTATGCCCGGATCACCGGGCCGTTGTGGCACGCTGCAGCCGTCGCGAAACTGCAAATGGACCGGGACGAGGAGCTATGGTTCGATCCCGGCGAACTGACAGCGTTGGCGCGATCGTTTCGCGATCAGCCGGAGCAGTCGACGGCCGAGGCATGATCGGGATTGGAACTGCAGGGTAGGTAGAGCCAACGGGTCCGCGCAAAGCGCGGCCCGATGACAGGCTCAGCGAAACCCACCACGCTGCCACGGTTAAGGTCCGTCCGCCTCTCAATCCGTCATGCTGAGGAGGCCGCGCTTGCGGCCGTCTCGAAGCATGCACGGCCCACCAGCCGGGCCGTTCATCCTTCGAGGCTCGCCCCGCTCGCACCTCCAGCGAAAAAGGCGAAGCCTTTGCGCGGGGGTGACGGAATTAGCAGGTGAGCCTTGGCCTAATCGTCGACGTCGTCCTGCGGCCGTCCGAACAGATGGATGATGCCCGGCGTCGAGATGGTGACGAACAGGAAGCGCGACAGATGATGCGCGCCGACGAAGATCGGGTCGATGTGCAGCGTCAGCGCCAGCGCCAGCATCGCGTCCATCGCGCCGGGCGCGAAGGCGACCACGACGTCGGCAAGCCGCACATGGGTGGTGAAGCCGATCACCGCGACGAACACGGCGGAGATTGCGATCGCGATCGCGAATGAGCCGAGCCCGGCATTGACGTGGCTCAGCAGGGTCGAGGTCTTCATCCGCGCAAACCGGGTGCCGATCAGCGCGCCGATGCCAACCAGCGCGATGTTGCGCAGCCAGGGCGGCAGGCCGCCATCGACCAGGCCTGAGCCGTGCAGCAGGCTGGAGGCGAGCATCGCGCCGAACATCCAGCTGGCGGGGAATTTGATCCAGCGCAGCAGCAGCGAGACGCCGATCGATCCGGCGACCAGGGCGAGGAGGCCGAACGGCGAGGCGACCGTCGTCGGCAATGGCGGCGGCGCCGCGTGAGTCACGCCGGTCAGCGCCAGCACCAGCGGCAGGGCCGCGGTCAGGATGATGACGCGCATGGTCTGCACCACGGCGATCGCCGCGACGTCGGCGCCCTTTTCCGCGGCGAGGATCGTGATCTGCGAGAGCGCGCCCGGGCTGCCGGCGAGGAAGGCCGAGGTCTGGTCCCAACCATGGATGCGCTGCAGATAGACGCTCGAGCCGAAGGTCGAGCAGAACGTCGCCAGCGCCAGCAGGGCGATGGTGAGCGGATAGGAGCTCATATGCTGCAGCAATTGCTGCGACATCAGCGAGCCCAGCGAGATGCCGAGCAGCAGCAGCACCGATTGCGTCAGCACCGGCGGCACCGCGAGCGGCCGTCCAGCCAATGCTGCGATCGCGACCGCGCACATCGCACCCGAGATCAGACCGCCCGGCAATCCCGCCCATAAAAACAGCAGGCCGCCGCCGGCGCCGATGACGAGAGTCTCGAGCCCGTTCAGAACTATGCTGCGGTCGGGAATGGCGGTCGCCATCGAAGCGCGGATCAGGGTCACGCCGCCTTATGGCAAATTCGCAACCACGCGACAATTGCATCTCGCGATTGCAGCATTGCGCCCCGGCTCGCCCGACGCACAGGTTTTCACCCTCCCCGGCGGGGAGGGTGAAGGATGTCAGATACGTCTACGCGTTACTTCGCGGCCGGCGCGGCGGCAGCACCGCCCGCCTTCTTGCACTCGGAGCGGAATTTCTTGCGCTCCTTGCCGTGCAGGCCCTTGGCGTCGGCCTCCTTCGAGCATTCCAGCGACTCGGCGGTGCGCGGCTTGGCTTCCTTGGCCATCTTGCCGTCGGCCTTCGGAGCGGCCTCCTTGGCGGCGGGGGCGGCGGTTTGCGCGAAAGCTCCGCCCATCAGCAGCAGGGAGGCAAGGGCGGTTGCGGTCGCGAGCGCGGAAATCTTCTTCATGGGGCACCTCGTGAGAGAAGGAGCCGAAACGTTGCGCGGCGATCATGAACCGTGGATGAATATGCGGTGGTCCAGCCGCCACAATATTTTAGCGGCCAAGGGCGTCCGCACGTTGTCGCAAGTCGGGGTTGCGCTAGGATAATGGTCTTACGCCAATGCCCCCCAGGGGAAACCCCACGGGAAACCAGGGATGACGGGAGACCAGGGATGACCATTCAGACCAGATTGTTGTGTGTGATTGCGGTGTCGGGCTTTGCAGCCTTTGCGGCGAGCGCGCCGGCGCAGGCCCTGACCGCGCAGGAATGCAGCGCCAAGTACCAGGCGGCCAAGACGGCCGGCACCCTCAACGGCCAGAAGTGGAATGATTTCCGCAAGGCGCAATGCGCCGCCGACGCGACCCCGGCCGCGGCGCCCGCCGCTCCGCCGCCCGCTGCCGCCGCGCCTGCTCCGGCCGCGCCGAAGGAAGCCAAGCGGGAGGCCGCTCCCGCCGCGGCACCGGCCGCACCGGCAGGGCCCGCCGTGTTTCCGAACGCGGTCGATCCCAAATACGCCAAGGAGTCCGAAGGCAAGCAGCGCATGCACACCTGCGTTGACCAGTACAATGCCAACAAGACCACGGGCGGCAATGGCGGCCTGAAGTGGATCCAGAAGGGCGGCGGCTATTACAGCGAGTGCAACAAGCGCCTGAAGGGCGCCTGAGCCGGCTGAAGCGAGTTTGACGGGCGGTCGGCGTAAGCCGGCCGCTTTTCTTTCGGCTGAAGCGCTACGGGCTTTCCGCGAGCAACTTGTCCGCCGATTGCGCCAGCAGTTGCGCGCGCTTGCGCGGGCCGCGTTCGAGAAACAAGAGGCTCTGGCCGAAGATGAAGCAGTAGAACAGGAACGCCTGCGCATCGGCTTCCTCGGCCGGTAGCCCGGTGGCGCGATAGAGCTGGCCGACATTCTTCAGCCGCGCGGCATCGACGCTCGCGGCGGCGGTGGCCGCGGCTTCGTCGGTGCGCGCCCATTGCCGGATCGCGAGCTCCACCGCCATCGCCTCGGTGTTCATGCGCTCCGAATAGAGCGTGATGATCGCCTTCAGCCGCTCACGCGCGCTGGCGCCGTCGAGCGCGGTCTGCTTCTCGATCGCGGCGATGCGGCCGTCGCGCCAGCGCGTCAGCATCGCCTCGAGCAGCGCGGCGCGATCCCTGAAGCGGCGGTAGAAGCCGCCCTTGGTGACGCCCAGATTCTTCGCCAGCACCTCGACCCGCACGCCGTCGACGCCGGTATGCGCGAGTTCGGCAAAGCCGGCCGCGACCCAGACGTCGCCCTTGCTTTCAGTCATGTGATCTCCGCGGAGCGGTCCCGATACGGTGCCGTATTGCTAGCCCGCTTCGTGCCTGATACGCTACCGTATCGGAACGCAAAGGAGGGAAGCATGGAGGGCGAGGCGACCTATCGCGGCACGGTCTATCCCTGGCATTGTGACCACATCGGCCACATGAACGTCATGTGGTATGTCGGCAAGTTCGACGAGGCGAGCTGGAATATGTTCGCGCGGCTCGGGCTGACGCCGAGCTATCTGCGCGAGTCCGGCCGCGGCATGGCCGCCGTGCAGCAGAACATCTCCTACCAGCGCGAACTGCTTGCCGGCGACCTCGTCGAGGTCAAGAGCCGGCTGGTCGAGTTCCGCGACAAGTCGGTCCGCATCCTGCATGAGATGCGCAACGCGGAGACCGGCGACATCGCCGCGACCTGCGAGATCGCGGCCGTGCATATCGATCGCGCCGCGCGCAAATCGGCGCCGTTCGCGCCGGCGATCCGCTACGCCGCGATGCCGCACCTCGTGCCGTCAGAACCCGTGACTGCGTGACCGCCATGCCCCGCTTTGAGCCGAAGAATCCCGACTTCCGCGCGGTTGCCACCGCCACATTCGCGCGCCAGCGCGCAATGCAGACGCTTGGTATCTCGATCGCACGTATGGAGCCGGGCGAGGTCGATCTCGCGATGCCCTATGCGCCGGAGTTCTGCCAGCAGAACGGATTCGTGCATGCCGGAATCATCACCGCGGGGCTCGACAATGCCTGCGGGATCGCCGCCTTCACGCTGATGCCCGAAGGCTCCGACATCCTCACGGTGGAGTTCAAGACCAATCTGCTGGCGCCGGCCCGCGGCGAGCGGTTCGTGTTCCGCGGCGTCGTGGTCAAGCCAGGCCGCACGCTGACCGTCTGCGATGGCCGCGCTTATGCGGTGCAGGACGGCATCGAGATGCTGGTCGCGACTATGAGCGGCACGCTGATGGCGCTGGCGCGGCGGGCGTCGCCAACGACGAGCGGAGCTTTATCCCCGTCACCCTGAGGTGCGAGCGGAGCGAGCCTCGAAGGGTCGACGGCCCACGCTCTCGCCAGCGGAGAAGCAATGCGCGGAAACATCTGGGCCGTGCATCCTTCGAGGCGCGCAAGCGCGCGCACCTCAGGATGACGGGCCTGTGAAGTCGGCGTGCCTAGTATCTGCGCATCCTCCTGAGATCGCCGCATTGACAACCTTTCCCCACACCGACCTGATACGCGGATGCTTCGCTTGAGCGCCTTGTCATGATCGCCAGCCTCAGCCTGATCCTGCTCTGTCAGTTGGTCGGCGAGGTTGCCGTGCGGGCGCTGGCCGTGCCGGTGCCGGGCCCGGTGGTCGGGCTGGTGCTGCTGCTGTTGCTCCTGCTGGCGCGAGACCGCTTTCCGGTGCTCGCGCGCGGGCCGCTCGGCAATGACGGGGTGGAGAGCGCAAGCCGTGGCATGCTCGCTAATCTCTCGCTGCTGTTCATTCCGGCAGGCGTCGGTGTGGTGCAGAAGCTCGACCTGCTTGCCGAGCATGGCATCGCGATCCTGGTGATCCTTGCGGTTTCGGTCATCGTCACGCTGCTGGCGACGGTCGCGACCTTCGTCGCGGCGACCAGTATGTTTGCGCGCGAGGAGGAGAACCCGTGAGCGACAATCCGTTTTCGCTCTGGGTCTATCTCTCGCAGTCGCCGCTGCTCTGGCTGACGGTGACGCTATTGACCTATGCCGCGACCGATGCGGTGTCGTTGAAGACAAGGCGTCATCCGCTCGCCAATCCCGTGCTGCATTCGCTGTGGATCATCGGCGCGTTCCTGCTGCTGACCGGGACCTCCTACACCACCTATTTTGCCGGGGCGCAGTTCGTGCACTTCCTGCTCGGGCCGGCGACGGTGGCACTCGCGGTGCCGCTCTACGAGAACCGCAGGCGGGTCGCGGCCGCGGTCCTGCCGATGCTGGTCGCGCTCGCGGTCGGCTCGCTCACCGCGATCGTCTCGGTGGTGCTGCTGGCGCGGGCCTTCGGCCTGCCGCGTGACATCATCCTGTCGCTGGCGCCCAAATCAGTCACGGCCGGGGTCGCGATGGGCATCAGCGAGTCCCTGCATGCCGATCCCTCGCTGACGGCGGTCTCCGTGATCCTCACCGGCATCATGGGGGCGATCATCGTCACGCCCTTGATGAACTTTACCGGCGTCACCGACTTCCGTGGCCGCGGCTTTGCCGCGGGCATCGCCGCCCATGGCATCGGCACCGCGCGCGCCTTCCAGGTCGACGAGGTCGCCGGCGTCTTTGCCGGGATCGCGATGAGCCTGAACGCGCTGGTCACCTCGCTGCTGGTGCCGCTGGCCGTGACATATCTGCTGCGCTGACATTCGGCTGCAGGGCAGTTTTGTGCTATTGCTATGGCACCACGCAGCAAATCCTTCTAGGGTTGCGGCCTCAAACGCGAGTCTGTTCCCCTTGATCTTCTCCGTAACTCAGAGCGTGCTTGGGCTGGCATCCGGCATGCTGGTCGGTTTTTCGCTGGGCCTGGTCGGCGGCGGCGGGTCGATCCTTGCCGTGCCGCTGATGGTCTATGTGGTCGGGGTGCCCCAGCCGCATGTCGCGATCGGTACCTCGGCGATTGCGGTCGCCGCCAACGCCGCGATCAACCTCTCCAACCACGCCCGCGGCGGCACCGTGATCTGGTCCTGCGCACTGGTGTTCGCGCTGTCAGGCATGTTCGGCGCTTTCGGCGGCTCGATCCTCGGCAAGATGCTGGACGGGCAGAAGCTGCTGGCGCTGTTCTCGATCGTGATGCTGGTGATCGCGGGCCTGATGCTGAAGACCCGCGCGCGGGTCGGGCTGACCGACGTCAAGATCTCGATGGCCAACACGCCCGCGATCGTAGGTCTCGGGCTTGTGACGGGAACCATGTCCGGCTTCTTCGGCATCGGCGGTGGCTTCCTGATCGTGCCGGCCTTGATGCTGGCGACCGGGATGCCGATCATGAACGCGGTCAGTTCGTCGCTGGTGGCGGTTACCGCCTTCGGCGTGACCACGGCCTTGAGCTATGCGTGGTCCGGGCTGGTGTCGTGGGGCCTGGCGGGGCTATTCGTCGCCGGCGGCATCGCGGGTGGCCTGCTGGGCACACGGAGCGCCCGGCACCTGTCGGAACGGCGCGGCGCCCTCAATATCGTGTTTGCGACTGTGATTATCGTCGTGGCGATCTATATGCTGCTGCGTAACATCAATGTGTCCTGAACGTAGAAGGGCGAGGAGCCCTTCCGGAAACGAGCTATGAACCATCTGACGAAATCACCCCTCGACAACGCAGGCGCCACCCGCCGCGGCGCGCTCGGCTTCATCAGTGCCGGCATTGCGCTGCTGGCCGCCAGAGGCGCGCGCGCCGAGGACGACAATGTCCTGACCGAGGAACAGGTGCTGCGCGATCCGGATATTCCGGTGATTGGCAATCCCAAGGGCGACATCACGATCGTCGAATGGTTCGACTACAACTGCCCGTATTGCCGCAAGCTCGCGCCGGAGCTCCGCCAGGTGGTGCAGGACGACGGCAAGGTTCGCCTGGTGCTGAAGGATTGGCCGATCCTCGGGCCGGTGTCGAAGGTCGCGGCGCAGATGGCGCTGGCGGCGAAGTACCAGGACAAGTTCGAAGCCGCGCATGAGGCGATGATTTCGGTCAATTCGCGCATTACCGAGCCACGCATTGCCGAGCTGCTGTCGGGCGCCGGCCTCGACATGGACCGCTTGAAGAAGGATCTCGACGCCAACGCCAAGGCGATCGACGCAGTTTTGGCGCGCAACAACGAGCAGGCGCAGGCATTCGGCTTCAACGGCACGCCGTCATTCATCGTCGGCAAGTATCGCGTGCCGGGCGTGCTCAGCATCGATCAGTTCGAGCAGGTGATCGCGGACGCCCGCAAGGCCAACATGGGCCGGAAGACCGAGCAGAACTAAACCCCCTGGCGTTCACTCACGCGGAGCCCTTGCGCTTGGCATAAGCGCGCCGCGCGCGCTCGCGATTGCCGCACACTTCGCTCGAGCACCATCTGCGAGTCCGGTTCGGGCTCTCGTCGACAAAGAACCAGCCGCAGCCGTCAGCCTCGCAGCATCCGATGCGGCTCGCGTCGTCGGACGCCAGCAGGGCCGTCAGCGACCACAGCACCGGCCACAACGGCTCCGTCACGTCGGTCCCCGCCAGCGCATGGCGATAGCCTCGATCCTGCCGCACAAGGTCGGGCTGCCGGGGAGCCGCCGACAGCATCCGATTGACGAGACGGAGGTCCACGCTGCGGCCACCGCGGAGCGCGTCGGAAATCGCCCAGATGTCGCGACGCAAATCATGCGCCTTCTGCATCGCGGCCATGGCGACGCTGCTCGCCGAATGCGCTTTCAGCTTCCTGATTGCCGCGAGCGGCAAGGTCCCGCGGCGTTCGCTCCAGGACAATAGCGCAGGGTAATCCGGGATCAGCTCCTGTGGATCGTTCGACGTCCGCCAGTCGAGCGTGTTCGCGAAGTCGAGGCAGACCCGTCCGCCGAAGAACTGTGTCGCTGCCCGCGCGGGATCCCTTGACATCACGGCCTCTCACCAAGTTTAATCTAACGGTCATGACCATTACAAGCGCCCAGCCGTCTCGACGCCTCCCAACGATGACGGCCGCCGGATTCAGGCGGGGCCTGGTTGCGGCCTTGCCGTTCCTGCTCAGCAACGGCGCCGCCGGCCTCGTGATGGGACTGACCTACAAGGGGCTTGGGCTGGGGGCGCCGCACGCGATTCTGTTCAGCCTGCTCGTCTACTCCGCCACCGCCCAGGCGATCACGCTGAGCATGTGGGCAAGCCCACTGCCGGTTGCCGCCATGGTCGTTGCCTGCATCGCCACCAATTCCCGATACTTACTGATGGGCGCCCATCTGCGCCAGCTGTTTGGCGCGTTCGCCCCCCGGAAGATCCTGCTCAGCCTGTTTCTGCTCGCGGATGCATCGTGGCTGATGACGAGTTCGGATGCAGACCGCAATGGACCCGACGCCGGCTATCTACTCGGATCGAGCATCCCCATGGCGATCGGCTGGGTCGGCGGCACTGCACTTGCCTATGCCGCCCCGCTCGCAACCAACGGACCACTGAAGCTCGCCGCCGCACTGCTGCCGACGATGTTCATTGCGACCCTGCTTCCCAGCCAGTGGAAGAACGCGACGTCGCCGTGGCCGTGGCTGACCTCAGCGGTCGTCGCGCTCCTGGTCAGCCGATTCGTGGATCCCAGCTGGTCCATGCTGATCGGGGGCGGATGCGGCACCGTCGTCAGCATGATGGAGCGGACCGATGCGTGACCTGATGAAGAACCTGGACGTTCTCGGCGTGATCTTCATCCTCGGGCTGACATGCTATGCCATGCGCGCCGGTGGATACGTCCTCGCCGCGTCGATGCGCGACGACGGCATCGCCGCCCGGTTTCTCCGGCTCGCGCCCGGCAATCTGTTCATCGCATTCATCGTTGGCGGCTGCCTGTCCGGCGGGCTGGCAGGTCTCGTCGGAACGATGGTCGCGCTCGTGACGATGGCCGTCACGGCGAGGGAATGGGCCGCGTTAGGTGCCGGCTTCGGTGCGGCCTTGGCGGCGTCTACGATCGGGCTGTGACGTCAGCGGTTACTTCGACGCGATCTTGTCCCACTGCTCGCGGGTGCGCGTTTTCAGCAGGTTCCAGTCATGGGCTGCAACATCCCAATTCACGATGGTGCGGGTATCCTGCGCCACTTCGCCATTGGCGACGCTCGACGTCCGCATCGAATCGTAGACGTAGACGCCGCAAACCAGCAGCAGCGCGCCCAAAATCATGCCGAAAAACGTCCGCATCGCTCAATCCCTCCAGTGTCGGTGGAATAACGTCGCGAGGTTCGCTGTGGTTCCGGCGATCGATCAACTGCGCGCGAACACCCGCATCACATAGTCGATGAACACGCGCACGCGTGGCGACAGTTGGCGGTTGCGCGGATAGAGCAGCGATACCGGCACCGACGGCGGCGGGCATTGCTGCAGCACCGGGATCAGCGTGCCGTTGGCGAGGTCGGTTTCGGCATGGAAACGTGGCACCTGCACGAGGCCGAGGCCGAGCCTGGCGCTTGCGAGATAACTTTCGGGGCCGGTCACCGACATCGGCGCGGGCAACGGAAATTGTTTGAGCGCGCCGTCGATCACGAACTCCATCGGGCGCAAGCGGCCGGTCGTCAGCGAGCGAATCCCGATCATGCGATGGCCGTCGAGCGCGAGCGGATCGGTCGGCATGCCGAAGTGCGCAAGGTAGTCCGGCGTGGCGCAGGTCAATCGCTCCAGCATCGTGACCTGCCGCGCGATCATGTCGCTGTCGGGCAATTGGCCGAAGCGCAGCACGCAGTCGACGCCTTCGCGGATCAGGTCGACCCAGCGATCGCTCTCGCTCATGTTGATCTCGATATCAGGATATTGGGCGAGGAAGCCGGGCAGGTTCGGCAGCAGGAAGTGCCGCGCCAAGGTGCCCTGCACTTCGAGCCGCAGCAGCCCCTTCGGCCGCGCGCCGCCGAACGCGCCTTCGGCGTCTTCGAGGTCGGAGATCAGCGACAGGCAGCGGCGGTAATGCGCCTCGCCGTCGAGCGTCGGGCGGACCGTGCGCGTGGTGCGCTCGAGCAGCCGCACGCCGAGCCGCGCCTCCAGCCCCTTCACCGCATCCGTCACCGTCGAGCGCGGCAGGCCAAGATCGTCGGCGGCGAGAGAAAAGCTGCGGCGTTCGACCACCCGGGTGAATACGCGCATCGCGTCGAAGCGGTCCATTATTATCCGGAAAATACGAATAGTGATGCCATAAGATGCATGATTATCCGGCTAATGCCAAGGCCTAGTGTCCTCCCATCGAACGCGGCCTTGGCCGCCAACCTGATGGGAGACTGAAAATGACCAACCAAACCAACAAGGTAGCTCTGGTGACGGGTGCCTCGCGCGGGATCGGCGCGGCGGTTGCCGAACGCCTCGCCAAGGACGGCTTCACCGTCGTCATCAACTACTCCGGCGATGCCAGGCCCGCCCAGGCGGTGGCCGACCGCATCGAGGCCGCCGGCGGCCGGGCGCTGACCGCGAAGGCCGATGTCAGCGACGCCAATGCGGTGCGCGGCCTGTTCGACGCGGCGGAAGCGGCGTTCGGCGGCGTCGATGTGCTGGTCAACAATGCCGGCATCATGAAGCTCGGCAAGATTGCCGACAGCGACGATGCGGCCTTCGACCAGCAGGTCGCGGTCAACCTGAAGGGCAGCTTCAACACCATGCGCGAGGCGGCACGCCGGCTGCGCAACGGCGGACGCATCGTCAATTTCTCGACCAGCGTCGTCGGCACCAAGCTGGAGACCTACGGCATCTATGTCGCGACCAAGGCCGCGATCGAGTCATTGACCGCGATCCTGTCCAAGGAATTGCGCGGCCGCGGCATCACCGTGAATGCGGTCGCGCCCGGCCCGACCGCGACCGATCTGTTCCTCAACGGCAAGTCGGACGAACTGATCGATCGCTTCGCCAAGATGGTCCCGCTGGAGCGGCTCGGCACGCCTGACGACATCGCGAACGCCGTGTCGTTCCTCGTCGGTCCCGACGGCTCCTGGATCAACGGCCAGACCCTGCGCGCCAATGGCGGCCTGGTCTGACGTCCCAACACTTCAACCCAGCTCTCATTCAACCCGCCATCACAAGGATACGTGTCATGAAACAGGTCATCGTCATCACCGGCGCTTCCAGCGGCTTCGGCCGCCTCACCGCCAACGCGCTCGCCAGGGCCGGCCACACCGTCTACGCCTCGATGCGCCACACCACCGGCCGCAACGCCGCCGCGGTCGCCGACATCGAGGAGTTCGCCCGCGACAACAAGGTCGATCTGCGCTCGCTCGAACTCGACGTCGGCTCGCAGGCGTCGGTCGATAAAGCCATCGCCCAGATCGTCGCCGAGGAGGGCCGCCTCGACGTCGTCATCCACAATGCCGGCCACATGGTGTTCGGGCCGGCGGAGGCTTTCACGCCCGAGCAGCTTGCCGAGCTCTACGACGTCAACGTGCTCTCGACCCAGCGCGTCAATCGCGTAGCGCTGCCGCAGCTGCGCAAGCAGGGCAGGGGACTTGTGGTGTGGGTGTCGAGCAGCAGCTCGGCCGGCGGCACGCCGCCCTATCTCGCGCCATACTTCGCGGCGAAGGCCGGCATGGATGCGATGGCCGTGATCTATGCCCGCGAGTTGTCACGCTGGGGCATCGAGACCTCGATCATCGTGCCCGGCGCCTTCACCGGCCGCACCAACCACTTCGCGCATTCCGGCCGTCCCGCCGATCAGGCGCGGGCCGCCGAGTATGAAGCCGGTCCCTATGCCGGCTTCGGCGACGAGATCATGAAGGCGTTTTCGGCGATCGTGCCCGAGGACGCCGACGCTGGCTCGGTGGCCGATGCGATCGTTGAGGTCGTGGACACGCCGTTCGGCAAGCGGCCGTTCCGCGTCCACATCGATCCGACCCAGGACGGTGCCGAGGTCGCCTTCGGCGTGATCGACCGCGTCCGCAACGAGATGCTGCACCGGGTCGGCTTCTCCGACCTGCTCAAGCCGCGGGTGAATGAGTAGTTCGGCACGCGCTCTGTCCACGTCAACGATAAGGATAGTGCCACGCGCATCATCCGTCCCCGTCATCCTGAGGTGCGAGCCTTGCGGCGCACTTGCGCCGCTGGGCGAGCCTCGAAGGGTGCACGGCCTCGATGCAGCCGCGGGGCCGTCGACCCTTCGAGACGCGCTTCGCGCTCCTCAGGGTGACGGGGAGAGAAGTCCCTGTGACGGGGGCATACTTCAAGTGCCGTCAGTTCGTTCACCGTTCAGCCACCGAAAAATCTCCGCATTGATCTCGCGCGGATAGGTGTGGCTGAGATCGTCGATCTCGCGATAGATCACCCTGGCGCCGGCAGCCGACAGCAAGCCTTGCGTCTGCCGCGCGGTCTGCACCGGGAACATCCAGTCGAGCCGGCCATGGGTGATGAAGATCGGCAAGCCGCGCAGCCGCTCGGCATCGGCCATCTCGGCCATCAGCGGATGGAAAGTCGCGGCCACCGGCGCCAGATGCGTGAAGCGCGAGGCGCCGTCGAGCCCGCTCACATAGCTGAACGTGCCGCCGTCGCTCATGCCGGTCAGCAGCATGCGGGTTTCGTCGATACGCCAGCGCGCGCGCGCCTGGTCGATGATGCGGTTGAGGTTCGGCGTATCGGTGTCGTCGCCCATCAGCGCCCAGGTCTGGCCGGTTGCAGTCGGCGCCACCAGGATGGCGCCGCGGCTGCGCGCATCGCGCAACCAGCTCCACAGGAAACCGCGGCCGTTGCCGCTGCCGCCATGCAGCGCCATCACCAGCGGCCAGGTGCGATCAGGCGTGTAATACTCAGGCACATACATCGAGAAGCCGCCGCGGCTGCCCGGTCCGTTGCGCTCGTGGAAGATGCCGGTGTCGGAGTTGGGCGCCGCCGCGAGCTTCGCCTGCAGGTCGGCGTCCTCGCGCAAGTCGGGCGCGATAAAGAAGCCGCTGACCGGGGGCAGCTCGGTCAGCGGATAGAGCGCCTCCTGTGCGCGCGGCAGATAGCGCAGCGCGCGGAACACGCTGACCAGATCGCCTTCGCCATTCTGCACCGCGCGCAGGCCCGCATAGCCGGCCAGTGCCGGTTCGATCGCAGCTTCCAGTGCGGTCTGGATGTGCGCGAATTTCTCCGGCCAATCGGCAAGCCGCGGCCGCACCGCCTGCAGGGCCTTCTCGGGCTCGCCCGCGATCTGCATCACGCGATCGAAGTCCGGTGGGTTGAGGTTGCGCGCGACAAAGGACAGCGATTCCAGCGTCTGCAACAGCGGCGGCAGCACGGCCACGATGTCGTCAACCACGGCCTCGCTCATCGTGCTGCCTCTTTTCTGTCTCTTAATGCAGCCGCGGCGCCTTCAACAGCTTCATGCGGTCGATCGAGGTCAGCGTCACGTCGAAGGTGACGCCCTCGTGGTAGATGGTCAACGGCACGTCGACGCCGGCCGCGCCGAGCGACCAGAGCTTGCGGTAGAAGCCGGTCTGGCTCGTCACCTTGTCGCCGTCGACCGCGAGGATCACGTCCCCGGTCTTCAATTCGGCGCGCGCCGCCGGTCCCTTGCTGGCGACGCCGACCACCACGAGGCGGTTGTCGATCTCGGTCGTGTACATGCCGAGCCACGGCCGCGCCGGCCTGTCGACGCGGCCGAATTTGCGCAGGTCGCCGAGCACCGGATTGAGCAGATCGATCGGCACGATCATGTTGACATGCTCGGCGCGGCCCGAGCGTTCGCGTTCGAGCTGCAGCGAGCCGATGCCGATCAGCTCGCCGGCATTGTTGATCAGTCCGGTGCCGCCCCAGTTCGGATGCGACGGATAGGTGAAGATCGCCTCGTCGAGCAGATATTCCCAGTAGCCGGCGAACTCCTGCTTCGCCGCAATCTGGCTCGCGACCGAGCGCGTGCGGCCGCCGGCGCCGCCGAGTACGACATTGTCGCCGACCTGCGTCGCCGCCGACGAGCCGATCGGCAGCGGCTTGATGTCGAGTTGTCCCAGCGCCTGCACCAGGCCGAAGCCGGATTCGAAATCGAAGCCGAGTGCGTGGCCCTCGACCGCGCGGCCGTCGCCGAGATGCAGCCACACCGTGGCGGCTTCGGTGATCAGATAACCGATCGTCAGCACCAGCCCGTCGTCGATCAAGACGCCGTTGCCGGCGCGCTCGGTGCCGAGCGTCTCAGCGCTGAAGGCGTCAGGCGGAATGATCGAATGCAGCCCGATCACGCTCGTCAGCGCACGATCGAGGTCGTAGCGGTAATCTTCGGGGCGGGGCTGAAAGGCCGCCGGCACTTTCCATTCGGTGGTGGAGGGCATCAAGGATCTCCTGGCGTGCAGGGCGCTGGAACCTCATGGTAGTCCGAGGTTCTGCCGGCAGGGAAGATGGAATGATATACCTTGCGCGGCGGCCTGCACAGCTCATCTGGCATGCAGAGCTGCCCCTCGCAAGATGAACTGAACCTAGTCGCTTTTTGCTGCCGCGCGCGCCGGCATGATGCGGAAGGCGCGATCCTCCTTGATCCACGCGGCGCGCTCGTCGCGCAGCATGGTGCGGCGAACCTTTCCGGAATCATCGCGCGGCGCGGTGCCGACCCGCTCGAAACTTTCCGGATGTTTGTAGCGGCTGAGCCGGTCCTTCAGGAAGTCGCCCATGCCGTCGGCGATCTTCTGCGCATCGGCGCTGTCGGCGAGTTCGAGGATCGCATGCACGCGCTGGCCGAATTCCGGATCGGGCAATCCGACCACGACGCAGGAGCGCACCTCGGGATGTTCGCTGACTGCGGCCTCGACCTCGGCCGGATAGATGTTGGCGCCGCCGCGCAGCACCATGTCGGCGAGCCGGTCGCCGAGATAGAGATAGCCTTCCTCGTCGAGCCGGCCGATATCGCCGAGCGATTCCCAACCATCAGGTCGGCGCTTCGGCGATGCGCCGAGATAGTGATAGGTGGAGCCGGCGCCGTCATTGGGCAGGAAGTAGATCTCACCGGTCTCGCCCGGCGCGACGTCGTTGCCGTCCTCACCGATGATGCGCAAGCGCGCGGTCTCGCCGATCTTGCCGACCGAGCCCTTGTGCGCCATCCATTCGACGCCCGAGATCACGCAGGCGCCCTGCCGCTCCGTGCCGCCATAGAGCTCCCAGACCCGCTCCGGCCCGAGCCATTCGATCCACTTCTCCTTCAGCCAGGGCGGCATCGGCGCCGCCATATGAAACACGATTTGCAGGCTGGAGACGTCGTAGCGGTTGCGCACCTCCTCGGGCAGCGCCCAGATCCGGTGCATCATGGTCGGCACGAAGTTGACCCATTGCACGCGCTCGCGCGCGATCAGCCGCAGCGTCTCCTCGGCGTCGAACTTCACCATGCCGGTCAGCCGTCCGCCGCCGAACAGCGCCGCGTGCGACAAGATGAACGGCGCGTTGTGATAGAGCGGGCCCGGGTTGAGCACCGACGCATCATGTGGCATGCCGAGCAGCAGCGGTGTCGTGGTTTCGAGCACTGCGGGGTTGTGATCGAGGATCACCTTCGGCCGCCCGGTCGAGCCGCCGCTCGTCATCGCCTTCCAGTAGCGCGCGACCGGTGCATCGAGCGGCTCCTCGGAAAATCCTTCCGGCAGGAATTCCACCGGCAGCGAATTCGGCGCATTCCAGTCGGCCTCGCCGCCGACCACCAGTGACGGTTTCAGGATCTCGAGCACCGCGGCGGCCTCGCCGCGCGGCAGCCGCCATGACAGCGAGGTCGGCGTCGCGCCGCATTTCCACACCGCGAAAGTGGTCTCGAAGAACGCGTTGCTGTTGGGCAGCCCGATCGCGACGAAGTCGCCGGGCTTTACGCCCTTGGCGGCAAACGCGCGCGCCCGCGCATTGGCGCGGCGCTCGAGCTCGAGCCAGGTCAGCGTATCGGCGCCGTGACTGATGGCGATCGCGTCGGCGGGCTTGCGTTCGGCATACCAGCGCGGCACGTCGGCGAGGGGGATCAGCATGGGGCGTTTCCGGAAGACAGAGGCGGCTTGAAGCGCTCTTGTTGCAGGGATGTGGCCAGCGCCACGGCCGCTACTTCACCAACTATGCGGTCCCCGTGTCAAGCCAACGACTGCCCATGCGGCCGGTATCCCGCTGATGGAGTTGCGGAATCCTCGTTCGATAAAAGCCGGGGCAAGATTCCGGTAAAGTTCAAGCGATCGCGCTAAGCCGGACTTTACGGGGCGACGGCATTGTGGCCCCTGCGATTGTGTGCCGGGCGCGTCGATCGACGCGCGCGGCCTCCAATGTTTTTCAAGGACCAATGTCTTCAAGGACGACGACGATGGCGAGCAATGGAGCACGGATCAAAATCAGTCGCGAGCCGCGGCGCCAGCTCAACAATCGTGCGGCGTGGATCACGGTGGATGACGGCGTAACCGAGAATGCCTGTGCTGTGGTCGACATCTCGCCCGGCGGCGCCAAGATCACGACCGAGGTCGAGTTCGACGTGAAGGACCGCCTCGCGCTGACGCTGCTCGCCGATCACGCCAAGCGCTACCCTTGCGAAGTGGTCTGGCGTCGCGGCAAGACCTACGGGCTCAAATTCGTGACGGACGCCGAGCCGCACGAACCGGCCGCGGAGCCCGCCGGCGCCATCTAGCACCGCGCCTCAGCGTCCCTGCGCGCTATTGACGTTGCCGGTCGTGCTCACCGAACCGCCGGGAGCGGCCGGCGCCGCGCTGAAGTTGCCGCCGGAGGACGGTGCATAGCGCTGGCCGCTCTGGGCTGGAAGCGCAGTGCCGCCAACGCCGTCCGACGAAGCAGCGCGGTCGCCCGGTCTCGGTGGCAGTGGGGAGCCTCCCGTGCTCTGCGCGAAAAGCTGAGCCGGCGCGAGGGTAAGGCCGGCGGCGAGGATGATGACGAATTTGTTTCTGAACATGGGGTTAGTCCGGATGGTGCGGTGAGGCTCGCGCGGTGGCGAGGTCCGCCAAGCCGCTCGATTGCGTCTGCAATAACGTAAGCGGTGCTGGTCCCGTTCCCAGAGGCTTCCGCCAAATCGCGAAGCAAATATCCGTGTGGTGGATGCGGGCGCCGCGTCGGCTCCGCTAGCCCCGATAGCGCAGTGCATCGACCAACAGCGCGAACGCCGGCGAGGATTGCCGGCGGCTCGGGTAGTAGAGGTGATAGCCGGGAAACGGCGCGCACCAGTCGTCGAGCACCTGGACCAGCTGACCCCTGGCGAGTTGCGCCTGCACCTGATCCTCGGCGACATAGGCAAGCCCAAGCCCGGCCGACGCCGCCTTGATCCGCAAGGCGGTACTGTTGAACACCAATTGTCCATCGACGCGGACCTTGATCGCGCGTCCGCGCTTCTCGAATTCCCAGGCATAGATGCCGCCATGGGTCGGCAGGCGGATGTTGATGCAGGCGTGCTGGGTCAGGTCCTGCGGCCGCTTCGGGCGATCGCGCCGCTTGAAGTAGGACGGCGCCCCGACCACAACCATGCGGAAATCCGGCGCGATCCGCACCGCGATCATGTCCTTTGCCAACTGCTCGCCGAGGCGAACGCCGGCGTCAAAACGTTCCGCGACGATGTTGGCGAGCCCGTTGTCGACGGTCAGCTCCACCTTGATGTCGGGATAGCGCGGCAGGAACTTTTCCAGCGCCGGCCACAGGATGGTCTCGGCTGCGTGCTCGCCGGCGTTGATGCGGATGGTGCCGGCCGGCTTCTCGCGCAGCGCGTTGAGGGCTGTGAGTTCGGCCTCGATCTCCTCGAAGCGCGGCCCGACGCCCTGTAGCAGGCGCTCGCCGGCGTCGGTCGGCGCCACGCTGCGCGTGGTGCGGGTCAGGAGCCGTACGCCCAGCCGTTCCTCCAACGCGCGCATGGTGTGGCTGAGCGCCGATTGCGACACGCCGAGCTGTGCCGCGGCGCGGGTGAAGCTGCGCTCGCGCGCCACCGCGAGGAAGGCAATCAGGTCATTGACGTCATGCCGCGGCATTGATGAATCCTGCTCATAAGTCCATCCCGATTTTTACGTCTAATGGGACGCCTGTGCACGACCTAAATCCCGCAGCGGCAGGTTCCAGCCATTGATGCGGAGAGACGTCATGCAGAAGCGTAAACTCGGTAACAGCAATCTGGAGGTATCGGCGATCGGCCTGGGCTGCATGGGCCTCAGCTTCGCCTATGGCCCAGCGGTCGAGAAAGCCGCAGGCATCGCGCTGCTGCGCGGCGCCGTCGAGCGCGGCGTCACCTTCTTCGATACCGCGGAGGTCTACGGTCCCTTCGTCAACGAGGAGTTGGTCGGCGAGGCGCTGGCGCCGGTTCGCAACGACGTCGTGATCGCCACCAAGTTCGGCTTCGATATCGGCACCATGGCCGAGCGGCATCGGTCGCTGAACAGCCGGCCCGAGCACATCAAGGCGGTCGCGGACGCCTCGCTGAAGCGGCTGAACATCGATGTGATCGATCTGTTCTATCAGCATCGGGTCGATCCCGCGGTGCCGATCGAGGATGTCGCTGGCGCCGTGAAGGACCTGATCGCCGCCGGCAAGGTCCGCCATTTCGGCCTGTCGGAGGCCGGCGTGCAGACCATCCGCCGTGCCCACGCGGTGCAGAAGGTCACGGCATTGCAGAGCGAATATTCGCTGTGGGAGCGCGGGCCGGAAGCGGAGATCCTGCCGGTGCTGCAAGAGCTCGGCATCGGCTTCGTGCCGTACAGTCCGCTCGGCCGCGGTTTTCTCACGGGGGCGATCAGCGCGTCGACGACGTTCGCCAGCGACGACTTCCGCAACCTCGTGCCGCGTTTTTCGCCGGAAGCCCGCCGCGCCAATCAGGCGCTGGTCGATCAGCTCGGCCGCATCGCGGCCGGCAAGGGCGCAACGCCGGCCCAGATCGCACTGGCCTGGCTGCTGGCGCAAAAGCCGTGGATCGTGCCGATCCCCGGCACCACGAAGCTCAATCGGCTCGAAGAAAACATCGGCGCCGCGCGGATCGAGCTGAGCTCCACTGATCTCGCCGACATCGGCAAGGCCGTCGCCGCCGTCGAGGTGCAGGGCGCGCGCTATCCGGAGCAATTGCTCGGGATGGTTGGACGCTGAGTCGAGCCACACACGCAGTGTCGTCCCGGGCTTGACCCGGGACCCATAACCACAAATGGCAATTGTTGTGCGACGCTGGGGCCACAGCCCTCTTCAACACCACAACCCTGTGGTTATGGGTCCCTGCTTTCGCAGGGACGACGATTGTGGAAGCAGGCCCCGCCACACACTCGATGTCGTCCTGGCGAAAGCCAGGACCCATTACCCAAATGCGCGTTGTTGCGCGACGCCGGGGCCACAGCCCTCTGCAACAACACAACCCTGTGGTTATGGGTCCCTGCTTTCGCAGGGACGACGATTGTGGAAGCAGGCCCCGCCACACACTCGATGTCGTCCTGGCGAAAGCCAGGACCCATTACCCCAATGCGCATTGTTGCGCGACGCCGGGGCCACAGCCCTCTGCAACAACACAACCCTGTGGTTATAGGTCCCGGCCTTCGCCGGGACGACGATTGTGGAAGCAGGCCGTGCCACACATTCAGTGTCGTCCTGGCGAAAGCGGAGCGCGAAGGCGTGTGCCACCTAGCGTTCCGTCAGCTTCAGCTCGATGCGGCGGTTGCGCTTGTAGGCGTCTTCGGTCTGCGCGGTGTCGAGCGGCTGGAATTCGGCGAAGCCGGCGGCGACCAGGCGCTGCGCCGGCACGCCGAGCGACACCAGATACTGCACCACCGAGATCGCGCGCGCGGAGGACAACTCCCAGTTCGACTTGAACAGCGGGCTGTTGATCGGCCGCACGTCGGTGTGGCCGTCGACCCGCAGCACCCAGGCGATTTCGGGGGGGATCTGCTTGTCGAGATCGATCAGCGCATTCGCCACGGTGTCGAGCTCGGTCTTGCCTTCAGGCAGCAGCGTTGCCTGGCCGGTATCGAAGAACACTTCGGACTGGAACACGAAGCGGTCGCCGACGATGCGGATATCGGGACGGTTGCCGAGGATGGCGCGTAGCCGGCCGAAGAATTCCGAGCGGTATTTCGACAATTCCTGCACCCGCTGCGCCAGCGCGACGTTGAGGCGCGAGCCGAGATCGGCGATCCGGCTCTGCGATTCCTTGTCGCGCTTCTCGGAGGCGTCGAGCGCCTCCTCGAGCGCCGCGAGCTGGCGGCGCAGCGCGCTGATCTGCTGGTTCAGCACCTCGATCTGCGCCAGCGCGCGCGACGACACGCTCTTCTCGGACTCCAGCGCCTTGTTGAGTTCGTTGGCGCGACCCTGCGCGTCGTTGCCGGAATTGGCGAGCCCCTCATAGAGCCCTTTCATGCGGTCGCGCTCGCCCTCGGCAGAGGCGAGGCCGGCGCGCAGCTGCGACACCTGGTCGTCGAGCGTCAGCTTGGAGAGCTTCTCCAGCGACAACAGGTCGTTGAGCTGGGCGATCTTGGCGTTGAGCTGCTCCAGCGCCTTGTCCTTGCCGGTGACCTCCTGCGACAGGAAGAACTGCACGACGAGGAATACCGACAGCAGGAACACGATCGACAGCACAAGCGTCGACAGTGCGTCGACAAAGCCTGGCCAGTAGTTGAAGCCGGATTCGCTGCGGCGCGAGCGGGCGAGGGCCATTCGGTTTCCCTTTATCTGTTGCCGTCAGTCCTGCGGCGCGTGGCAGACGGCTTCGATATTGTGACCGTCGGGATCGAGGACGAACGCGCCGTAGTAGTTTGCATGATAGTGCGGTCGAATTCCGGGGCGCCCGTTGTTCCGGCCGCCGGCCTTGATCGCGTCGTCATAGAAGCGATCGACGGTGGCACGATCGTTTGCCGTGAAGGCAATGTGGGCGCCGGTCTGCGGTGTAGCGCGCCGACCGATCCAGAAGAAAGCTTTTGGACGCACGCCATAGCCTGCAAACTCTGCACCCTCGGCATACAGGCGGGTGATGCCGAGAGGACGCAAGGCCGCATCGTAGAAGGTCTTGGACCGCTCGATATCGCTGATGCCGATGGTCACGTGGTCCAGCACGTTGGCCTCCGTGGCTCAGCTCTTTTCGGGCTGGCGGGCGAGGCGCTCGAGCAGCCGCTTGATCTCGCGGTTCTGCTCGCCCTGGCCGTCGGCCCATTCGCGGATCATCTGCTGCTCGGTGCGCATATGTGCAACCAGCCCCTGGATCGCCTCGGCAAGATTGGCCATCGCGGCCGTGGTGCTGCGGCCGCCGCCGCCGGCACCACCTTCCTCGAAGGTCGCACGCAGCCGGTCGATCGCGCCCTGCAGGTCGGCACCGCCGGCGCCGACACCGTCGCCGGAAATGCCGCGCACGGTGGTGGCGAGCCAGTCCTCGAGGTCGGTGTAGAAGCGGTTCTGGGCCTGGCTCGATTGCAGGTCGAGGAAGCCGAGGATCAGCGAGCCGGCGAGGCCGAACAGCGAGGACGAAAACGAGATGCCCATGCCGCCGAGCGGCGCGGCGAGGCCCTCCTTCAGCGTATCGAACAGCGCGCCGGCGTCGCCGCCGACCTTGAGCCCGTCGATCACCTTGCCGACCGAGCCGACCGTCTCGATCAGGCCCCAAAAGGTGCCGAGCAGGCCGAGGAACACCAGCAGGCCGGTCATGTAGCGCGAGATGTCGCGGGCTTCATCCAGGCGGGTTGCGATCGAATCGAGCAGATGCCGCATGGTCTGCTGCGAGATCGACATCCGGCCGGTGCGCTCGCCGCCGAGGATCGCGGCCATTGGGGCAAGCAGGGTCGGGCGGCGCTCGATCGCAAGGCCGGGATCGGCGATGCGGAAATTATTGACCCAGGCAACTTCGGGATAGAGCCGGATCACCTGGCGGAACGCCAGGATGACGCCGATCAGCAGCACGGCGCCGATCAGGGCGTTCAGCCCGGGATTGGCGAAGAAGGCGGTGACGATCTGCTTGTAGAGCACCACTCCGACCAGGCCGCAGAGCACCAGGAACACCAGCATCCGCACCAGGAAGATCCTGGGCGAGGACAGCTTGCTCAGTTCGATCTCCATCTCGGAGCGGGAAGGGGGCATTGCCGGGTCATCCGTTCGCGAAGGCCGCATCTGCCAGCAATATGGCACAGCGGCGGAGTGAGGAAAGCCGAATCCAAGGGCGGATGGCAGAACCTTGGGTTGAGACCGGGCGGAGTGTTGCCGCTTTGCGCAGCATTCCGGCGCTTCGGCGCATCAGCCTGTTCGGAAGGTGCCAATCCCGCGCGCGGGTCGCGAGACGAACTCGGGTTGCACGCATCGCTGGGCGAGGCGCGCCACGATCGGCGATTCGCGCGCCGCGCATTACGACTTTGCAATCTGCGGCATTCCCGCACAGGGAAAAGGCGCGTTCCCGCTCACGCAGTCCTTAACGCATTCCCACAGCCTGCGATGGAACCCGCTCACAATGCAGTGACCCGATAAAACATGCCGCGAAATCAGAGCGATAGCGTTCTGTGACAATGAGCCGCCAAGAAACGCATTGCGTCGCAGCAACGAGATTTTATTTTCATTGCAGCAACGCGAGCGCTGTCGCCGTGACACCGCCGTTCGTTTGTTCAAACCTCTCAGGGGCGATCATCTCAATGTCTGGACTTCGCGCGCAATCGGCATGCATTGCTCTGATGCTGGCCGTGACGGCGCCACTGCTTGCTGGCTGCGACGAACCGAATTCGGCAACCGCCGCCGTACAAGCACCCGAGCCGGACGTCAGTGTCGTCACTGTGAAGCAGCAGGCGCGCGCGATGGTGCGCGAGCTGCCGGGCCGCATCGCGCCGACCCGCGTCTCCGAGGTGCGCCCGCGCGTCTCGGGCATCGTCGTCAACCGCATGTTCCATCAGGGCAGCGAGGTGAAGGTCGGCGATCCGCTGTACCAGATCGATCCGCGCCCGTTCGAGGTCGAATTGCAGTCGACCGAGGCGGCGCTGGCGCGCGCCAAGGCGGTGCTGGAGCAGACCTCGCTGCAGGCCCGCCGTATCGCCACTCTCACCAACCAGCGCGCGACCTCGGAGGCCGAGAACGAGAAGGCGATCGCCAACCTGAAGCAGGCCGAAGCCGACGTGCAGGGCCGCGAGGCCGACGTCGCGCGTGCCAAGCTCAATCTGGATTACGCCACCATTCGCGCGCCGATCGACGGCATCATCGGTGCTGCGGTCATCAGCGAAGGCGCGCTCGTCGTGCAGAACGACGCCGCGAGCCTTGCGACCATCCAGCAGCTCGATCCGATCTATGCCGACTTCCAGCAGTCGGTCACCGAGATGAACCAGCTGCGTCGCGCCTTCGAGAGCGGCGATCTCGACCGCATCGAGGCCGACGCGATGAAGGTGCGTCTCGTGCTCGACGACGGCTCGATCTATCCGCTGCCGGGCAAGCTGCTGTTCTCCGACGCCAAGGTCGACGCCCATACCGGGCAGGTCACCCTGCGCGGTGAGTTCCCGAATCCGAATCGAGTCCTGCTGCCGGGCATGTATGTCCGCGTGCAGATCGAGCAGGGCATCGACACCGATGCGATCGCCGTGCCGCAGCAGGCGATCCAGCGCAATGGCGGCGGCGGCAGCGAGGTGTTCGTCGTCAAGGACGACAATCATGTCGCGGTGCAGCCGGTGCGCACCGGCTCGCTGCAGGGCGGTTCCTGGTTCGTGACCGAAGGCCTCAAGGCCGGCGACAAGGTCGTCGTCGAGGGTTTCCAGAAATTCGCCGCCGGCGACAAGGTTCGGCCGCTGGCCTGGCGTGACATCGACGCTGCTGCGGCACCGGATTCGCAGCAGACCGCGCACGCGGTGAAGTGATCCGATATGCCCAACTTCTTCATCGACAGGCCGATCTTCGCCTGGGTCGTCGCGCTATTCATCTGTCTGGTCGGCGCGATCTCGATTCCGCTCCTCGCGGTCGCGCAGTACCCGATCATCGCGCCGCCCTCGATCTCGATCTCGACGAGCTATCCCGGCGCGTCGCCTGAAAACCTCTACAACAGCGTCACGCGGCTGATCGAGGAGGAGCTCAACGGCGCCGCCAACATCCTGAACTTCGAATCGACGTCCGACTCGCTCGGCCAGGTCGAGATCATCGCCAATTTCAAGCCGGGCACCGACACCAGCCAGGCCTCGGTCGAGGTGCAGAACCGCCTCAAGCGCGTCGAGGCGCGGTTGCCGCGCGCCGTGATCCAGCAGGGCATCCTGGTCGAGGAGGCCTCGTCCGCCGTGCTGCAGATCATCACGCTGAACTCGACTGACGGCTCGCTGGATGAAGTCGGCCTCGGCGACTTCATGATCCGCAACGTGCTGGGCGAGGTGCGCCGCATTCCGGGCGTCGGCCGCGCTACGCTGTATTCGACCGAGCGGTCCTTGCGCATCTGGATCGATCCGGCCAAGCTGGTCGGCTACGGCCTGTCCGCCGACGACGTCAACAAGGCGATCACGGCGCAGAACGCCCAGGTCGCCTCCGGCAGCATCGGCGCCGAGCCGAGCACCGACACGCAGAAGATCTCCGCGCAGGTCCTGGTGAAGGGCCAGCTCTCCTCGCCCGACGAGTTCGGCGCGATCATCCTGCGCGCCAATCCCGACGGCTCGACGGTCCGCCTGCGCGACGTCGCGCGGATCGAGATCGGCGGCCTCAGCTACCAGTTCAACACCCGCCTCGACGGCAAGCCGACCGCCGGCCTCTCGGTGCTGCTGTCGCCGAAGGGCAATGCGCTGGCGACCGCGAGCGCGGTCGAAGCCAAGATGAAGGAGCTGTCGCGCTTCTTCCCGGCCAATATCTCCTACGAGATTCCCTACAACATCACGCCCGTCGTGAAGGCCTCGATCGAGAAGGTCCTGACGACGCTGGTCGAGGCGGTGGTGCTTGTGTTCATCGTGATGTTCTTATTTTTGCAGAACATCCGCTACACCATCATTCCGACCATCGTGGTTCCGGTGGCGCTGCTCGGCGCCTGCGCCACGCTGATGATCGCGGGCTTCTCGATCAACATGCTCACCATGTTCGGCATGGTGCTGGCGGTCGGCATCCTCGTCGACGACGCCATCGTTGTGGTCGAGAACGTCGAACGCATCATGGCCGAAGAGGGCCTGCCGCCGAAGGAAGCCACCAAGAAGGCGATGTCGCAGATCACCGGCGCCATCATCGGCATCACGCTGGTGCTGATGGCGGTGTTCGTGCCGATGGCGTTCTTCCCCGGCTCGGTCGGCATCATTTATCGCCAGTTCTCGGTCACCATGGTGGCGGCGATCGCGTTCTCGGCGCTGCTTGCGCTGTCGCTGACGCCGGCGCTGTGCGCGACGCTGCTGAAGCCGGTCGAGAAGGGCCACGGCCATGCCCGCAAGGGCGTGTTCGGCGCCTTCAACCGCGTGCTCGACAATGGCCGTGCCGGCTATGTCCGCACGGTGCAGGCCGGGCTAAAGCGCACCGGCCGCCTGATGCTGATCTATCTCGTGCTGTTCGCAGGCGTCGCCTACGGCTTCGTGCGGCTGCCCGGCGGCTTCCTGCCGGTCGACGACCAGGGCTTCATCACGACCGACGTGCAGACGCCGTCGGAGTCGTCTTATGCGCGGACCGAAGCTGCGGTCGAGCAGGTCGAGAAGTACCTGAAGAATCGCGCCGGCATCGAGAACGTCACGTTCCTCACCGGCTTCAGCTTCCTCGGCCAGGGCATGAACACTGCACAGGCCTTCATCACGCTGAAGGACTGGTCGGAGCGCGGCGCGAAGGATTCCGCCGCCGCCATCGTTGCCGATATCAACCGCGACCTGTCGTCGACGATCCGCGATGCCAGGATCTCGGCGCTGCAGCCGCCGCCGATCGACAACCTCGGCAATTCCTCGGGCTTCTCGTTCCGCCTGCAGGACCGCGGCCAGAAGGGCTATGCTGCGTTGATCGCGGCGTCCGACCGCCTGATCGCGGAGGCCAATGCCAGTCCTGTGCTGCAGAAGGTCTATGTCGAAGGCCTGCCGCCGGCGCCGCAGGTCAATCTGATGATCGACCGCGAGAAGGCCGGCGCGTTCGGCCTCACCTTCGAGGACATCAACAACACGATCTCGACCAACCTCGGCTCGAACTACATCAACGACTTCCCGAACCGCGGGCGCATGCAGCGCGTCATCGTGCAGGCCGACAAGACCAGCCGCATGAACGCGGACGACATCCTCAATTACAATGTGAAGAACAGCCGCGGCCAGCTGGTGCCGTTCTCGGCCTTCGCCACCATCGAATGGTCGAAGGGGCCCACTCAAATCGCGGGCTTCAACTATTATCCGGCGGTGCGTATCTCCGGCGAGGCGAAGCCCGGCTTCACTTCGGGTGATGCGATCGCGGAGATGGAGCGGCTTGCCGACAAGTTGCCGCGCGGCTTCGGCTATGAGTGGACCGGCCAGTCGTTGCAGGAGAAGCTGTCGGGCTCGCAGGCGCCGTTCCTGCTCGCGCTGTCGGTGCTGGTGGTGTTCCTGCTGCTGGCCGCGCTCTATGAGAGCTGGACTATTCCGCTCGCGGTGCTGCTCACGATCCCGCTCGGCATTCTCGGCGCCGTGGTGGCCGCGACGATGCGCGGGCTGTCGAACGATGTCTACTTCACCGTCGGCCTGATCACCATCATCGGTCTCGCCGCCAAGGACGCGATCCTGATCATCGAGTTCGCCAAGGACCTGCGCGCGCAGGGCAAGCCGCTGGTCGAGGCGACCATCGAGGCGTGCAGCTTGCGCTTCCGCCCGATCCTGATGACCGGTCTCGCCTTCGTTTGCGGCGTGCTGCCGATGGCGATCGCCACCGGCGCCGGCGGCGCCAGCCAGCAGGCGCTCGGCACCTCGGTGATGGGCGGCATGATCGCCGTCGTGATCCTGGCACTGCTCTTGGTGCCGGTGTTCTTCGTCAGCGTGCAGCGCGTGCTGGCGGGAGATCGCGAGAAGGCCCCCGCGAACGCCGAGGTCTATGGCCCGCCCGCGCCGGCCAGGATTGGTCATTGATGTCCGAGATCGGGGGCGCCTTGCTTTCGCAGGCCGGCCAATCCAGATTGCATCTCTGGATTGAACGGGGGGCGTGGAGGCAACCCGGGAATTGAGGGCATGTGATGCGGCCGACCGATATTGCGATCTCGAATTATCGCTCCATTCGGCGGCTCACCATGCCCATTCAGCCGCTGTCGGTCTTCGTCGGCGAGAACGGCGTCGGCAAATCCAATCTCTACAAGTCCCTGTCGCTGCTGCGCGACGCGGCGACCGGCCGGATCACGCGCACCATCGCCGATGAAGGTGGATTGAACTCGGTCGGCTGGTCCGGCATCCGCAGGCGGGGCGAGGATGGACGGCTGCGCCTGGAGGTCAAATTCGATCACGTCAAATACGCGATCGAGCTCGGACATCCCGGCCCGCTCGAGGCGGCATTTCCCGGCGAGCCGATGATCAAGTCCGAACGCATCGAGGCGATCCACGGCAAGCGAAAAGTCCTGATGATGGAGCGGACCAATTCGCACGTGAGTGTCCGCGGCGAGAGCGGCGCCTGGAGCGAGCACAAGGATGCGGTGCTGCCGTCGGAAACCGCGCTCGCGGATTTCCTCGACGGCAGGGCGTGCCCCGAGATCGACCTGATCCGAAGCGCGCTGCAGAGCTGGCGCTTCTACCACGATTTTCGCACCGATCCGGCATCGCCGATCCGAAAGCCGTGTCTCGCGATCACGACGCCCTCGCTGAGCGCCGATGGCAGCGATCTGCCTGCCGCTTTGGCAACGCTCAGCGCGATCAGGCAGGATGCGGTCGACTTGCAGGATGCGATCGAGGATGCGTTCCCGGGCGCCGAGCTCCGGGCATGGGCGGAAAACGGGCGGTGCGAGTTCGAGCTGCAGCAGGCGGACGTGCCACGTCCGTTCAAGGCGCACGAGCTATCCGACGGCACGCTGAAATATATTTGCCTGCTCGCCGTGTTCATGGGCTATCGGCTGCCGCCGTTCATCGCGCTGAACGAACCCGAGACCAGCCTGCATCCATCGCTGCTGGCGCCATTGGCGAGGCTGATCGCCAAGGCGTCGCGCCGCGCCGACATCTGGATCGTCACCCATTCGGAACATCTGATGGAGGCGCTGCGAACCGAGAGCGCGGTCCCGCTTCGCCGGGTGATCAAGGCAAAGGGCGCCACCACCATCGAGGGCCTGACCCTCGGCGGTGAATTTCGTGACGGCGAAGACGACGAAGACGAAGATGACGACGACGACGACTAGATTGCGCTGTCGCGTTACTGCCCGAGCGGCTTGAGGATCTTGATCAGCTCGCCGTGCACGAACTCGTTGCCGCAGACGACGTGGCCGGTTTGCAGCGGGTCGTCACTGCCCTGGATGCCGGAGACGGTGCCGCCGGCTTCGCGGACCATCAGCAGGCCCGCTGCGACGTCCCAGGATTGCAGATTGCGTTCCCAATAGCCGTCGAGGCGGCCGGCGGCGACGAAGGCGAGGTCGAGCGAGGCGGCGCCGAAGCGGCGGAAGCCTGCGACCTTGCTCTGCAACGCTGCCATCTCCTGCAGCGCCAGCTGGTGATTGCCGCGGCCGATATGCGGCAGGCCGCAGGCGACCACGCATTCGTTGAGCTGGCGGCGGCCGGCGACGCGCAGCCGCTGGTCGTTGAGGAACGCGCCCTTGCCGCGCTCGGCGATGTAGAGCTCGTCATTGGCGGGATTGTAGATCACGCCGGCGATGATCGTGTCTTCGCGCTGAAGCCCGATCGAGATCGCGAATTGCGGGATGCCGTGCAGGAAGTTGGTGGTGCCGTCCAAGGGATCGACGATCCAGGTGTGGCTCTTGTCGCCACCTTCGCGCTTGCCGCCTTCCTCGCCGAGGAACCCGTAACCGGGCCGGGCCTTTTCGAGGTCGGTGTAGAGCATCTCCTCGGCGCGCTTGTCGGCGAGCGAGACGAAGTTCGCCGGCCCCTTCAGCGACACCTGGAGGTGTTCGATCTCGCCGAGGTCGCGCTTGAGGCTGCGGCCGGCGCGGCGCGCGGCCTTGACCATGACATTGATGAGGGCGGAGTAGAGCATGATGAACGGTTTCTTTGCGATTGTGCTGGAGGGCCGGCCCAAACGTGGTCCCGTCATCCTGAGGAGCGGGGAACGCGCGTCTCGAAGGATGAACGGCCACCAGCCGGGCCGTTCATCCTTCGAGGCTCGCTCCGCTCGCACCTCAGGATGACGGGGCGGGAGGGGAACTGCCTTGGATTGCCGGACTGGGTGCCCTCTGGAGGCCGCCCCGTCAAGGCGTCATTTGACGTTGTTTCCGATCCATTTTCGCGCGGCTGCTTCGCCCTTGGCGCGGTCTTCCTGGCTCATGTCGGCGAGGATGTCGTCGAGATCGGGGTCGCCCTTGCCGGCCGTCTTGGCGACCGTGTGCCATTTCAGCGCCTCGACCTTGTCCACCGGGGCGCCGGCGCCGGTCGCCAGCACGTGGGCGAGGCGGTTTTGCGCGATCGCGCTGTTCTGCCGGGCCGCCTTGCGCAGCATCGCCACTGCCGCCGGCACGTTCCGCGGCGTGCCGGCCCCGTTGTAGAGCGCGATGGCATATTCGACCTCGGCATCGACATTGTCGGCCAGCGACGCGGCCTGCAGCAGCCGGGCCGCCTTTTCGAGGTCCTTCGGCACGCCGGTGCCTTCCTTGTAGAAGGTCGCGAGCGCGTATTGCGCCTCGGGGCTGCCGGCGTCCGCGGCCATCCGCAACAGTTCGGCGGAGCGCTTGAGGTCCTGCGGCAGGGTCTGGCCGTCGAGATAGAGCAGCGCGAGGTTATAGGCCGCCTTCGGCTCGCCGAGCTTGGCCGACGAGGCCAGCAGCTTGACCGCGGAATCCTTGTCCACCGTGCCGCCACGGCCCGCGATCCGCATCATCGCGAGCGCGAACATCGCCTCACGATCGCCGGCATCGGATGCGCGCTTGTACCAATCGTCCGCCTTGACGTAGTCGCGCTTGACGCCGAGCCCGTTGGCATAGAGCTCGCCCAGCATCGTCATTGCCTTGGCATCGTTGCTGTTCTGCGCGCGCACCATCGCCAGATCGAATGCGGTCTTGTACATGCCGCGCTGATAGGCGCCGTAGACGAGATCGACATTGGGATCATCAGGCGTCGGGGTCGGCGAGGGCGTCGGGGTGGCCGTTGGTGTGGCGGCGGGCTTCGGCGCGGGCTTCTTCGCGGCGGGCGCATGCACCTTCGGCTTCTCTTTCGGCGCCTCCTTCTTCGCGGGCGGCGGCGTCTGTGCCGGCGGCGTGATCGAGAGCTGCGCCATCGCACCGCTCGCCAGCATCATGCAGCCGAGCGCAACACCTATCGGACGCAGGCGGTTCATTCCGGCGTCATCCCTCGGCCTTGGCCTGGCCCAACGTGCCGGCATGCGCCTCTGCAATCGCTGCGCCGATCTCGGCGAGTGCCGCCTTGGCGCCGCGCGGATCGGACCAGAGGAGGTCTCCGACCAGCACGAAATCCGCGCCGGCCGCGGCGAATGCCTCGGCTTCCTCGCGCGAGGTCGCAAAGCCGACGCAGGGCGGCTCGAACAATTCGTCCCACCATTCCAGCCGCTCGGCGATCGCCTCAAGCGAGGGCCGCTGTCCGTTGGCGTCGGGCTCGCCGAACAGCACATAATCGGCACCGGCTTCGCCCGCGGCCATGGAATCGTGGCGCGTCGCGAGCCCGCCGACGCCTGCGATGCGGTCGGGTTTCAGCGAGGGCATCGCCTCTTCCATCGCGGCGACGCCGGTCAGATGCGCGCCGTCGGCGCCGGCGCGGGCCACGATGTCGGGATGGCCGTCGATCAGCAGTGCCGCGCCCGCGTTCTGGATCGCAGGCGCCAGCGCCTTGATGGTGGAGATCATGCTGCGCGGATCGGTCTCGCGTAGCCGCACCAAGACGGCCGCGACGTCGGCCGCTGCGAGCAGGTCGGCAAGCTCGGCCGCTAGCCGCGCGGGCTCGTCGACCGGCGGGGTTGCCAGATAGAGGCGCGGCGCCGGCCGCGGCGGAACGGGCTTGGTCGCCAACTATGCCGCCTGTTTCTCGAGGCCGGCTTCCCAATTGCCGGTGCTCGCGAGCCCGTTCATCCGGGCGCGATGCGAGAACGCGCGCTGGCCCGCCGGGACGTTGTCGGGCTTGCCGGACCACGCCTTTTGCGGCGCCGCCTGCAGCGCACGGCCATAGGAGAAGGTCAGCCGCCAGGGCAGGTGGCCGATCTTGTTCATGGCGTCGAGATGCGCGGTCGCCTCCTCGTCGCTCTGTCCGCCGGAGAGGAAAGCGATGCCCGGCACCGCGGCCGGCACGCAACTCTTGAGCAGGCGGATGGTCTTCTCGGCGACTTCCTGCACCGACGCCTGCTTCGGGCATTTCTTGCCCGAGATCGCCATGTTGGGCTTCAGGATCATGCCTTCCAGCGCGACGCGCTGCACCCGCAATTCCTGGAAGGTGCGGTTCAGCACGCGCTGCGTCACCTCATAGCAGCGGTCGATGTCGTGATCGCCGTCCATCAGCACCTCAGGCTCGACGATCGGGACGATCTGCGCGGCCTGGCACAGCGCCGCGTAGCGCGCCAGCGCGTGCGCATTGACGCGGACTGCGGTCTGGGTCGGGATTCGCGGCCCGATATCGATCACGGCGCGCCATTTCGCAAAGCGCGCACCGCGCTCGTAATATTTCTTCAAGCGCTCGGCGAGCTTGTCGAGACCGACGGTGACGAGTTCGCCCGGGCAGTTCGGCAGCGCCTGGGTGCCTTCATCGACCTTGATGCCAGGGATTGCGCCGGCCTGTTCGATCAGCTTGACCAGCGGCGTACCATCCTTGGCATTCTGCCAGATCGTCTCGTCGTAGAGGATGACGCCGGAGATGTACTTGCTCATCGCATCCTGCGAGCGGAACAGCATCTCGCGGTAGTCGCGGCGACTGTCTTCGGTCGAATCGACCTTGATGGCGTCGAAACGCTTCTTGATGGTGCCGGAGGATTCGTCGGCGGCGAGGATGCCCTTGCCCGGGGTGACCATGGCGAGTGCAATTTTGTTGAGGTCAGCGAGGTTCATCGGGGGCGTCCTCCGGAGCCATTGCCTTTGCAAACCAAAATAGGCGGTTCTCGGGCAAATGCCTAGAAAACGTTCGTCGCGGCCGATGTTTGTCGCAGCCGGCGATCAAGCTCCGGGACACCGTTTCCAACTGCGTCAGAGCCGGTGTCCCGCCTTAATGATTCAGGCGAGAAGTTGTCAGGCGATCTCTCAGGCGACCTTGTCAGGCGACTTTGGGATCGAGCGCGCCCGAAGCGTAGCGCTTGGCCATTTCCGCCGTGGTCAGCACCTTCTTGATCTTGCTGGCCTGGCCCGCGGTATTGAACTCCTGCAGGCGCTGCTTGCACAGCTTGGTCATCGCCTCCATCGCGGGCTTCAGGTACTTGCGCGGATCGAACTCTTCCGGATTGTCCTTCAGCACCTTGCGGATCTGGCCGGTCATCGCCATCCGGTTGTCGGTGTCGATGTTGATCTTGCGCACGCCGTTCTTGATGCCGCGCTGGATCTCGGCGACCGGCACGCCCCAGGTCGGCTTCATCTTGCCGCCATTGGCGTTGATGATCTCCTGCAGCTCCTGCGGCACCGACGAGGAGCCGTGCATCACGAGATGCGTGTTCGGCAGCTTGCGATGGATTTCCTCGATCACGTTCATGGCGAGGATGTCGCCGTCGGGCTTGCGGGTGAACTTGTAGGCGCCGTGCGAGGTGCCCATCGCGATCGCGAGGGCGTCGACCTTGGTTTCCTTGACGAACTTCACGGCCTCGTCGGGATTGGTCAGCAGCTGGTCATGCGACAGCTTGCCCTCGGCGCCGTGGCCGTCTTCCTTGTCGCCCATGCCGGTCTCGAGTGAGCCGAGCACGCCGAGCTCGCCCTCCACCGAGATGCCGCCGAGATGGGCCATGCCGGTCACGGTCCTCGTGACGCCGACATTGTAGTCCCAGTCGCCGGGGGTCTTGCCGTCGGCCTTCAGCGAGCCGTCCATCATGACGGAGGTGAAGCCGGCCTGGATCGCGGTCATGCAGGTGGCGGGCTCGTTGCCGTGGTCGAGATGCACGCAGACCGGGATCTGCGGGTAGATCTCGGTGACGGCGTCCATCATGTGCTTGAGCATGACGTCGTTGGCGTAGGACCGCGCGCCGCGCGAGGCCTGGATGATGACGGGTGCGTCGACCTCGGAGGCCGCGGCCATGATCGCCAGCGCCTGCTCCATGTTGTTGATGTTGAAGGCAGGTACGCCGTAATCATGCTCGGCCGCGTGATCGAGCAGTTGCCGCAATGTTATGCGAGCCATTCCATTTCTCCCTGTAATGCGCGTTCGCGGATTGACCTAAATCAACGGTTTTTCAAAACTTCGACGCCCGGCAGCGGCTTGCCTTCCATCCATTCAAGAAACGCGCCGCCCGCGGTCGAGACGTAGGAAAAATCACCGGCGACGCCCGCTTGGTTGAGCGCCGCGACGGTATCGCCGCCGCCGGCGACCGAGACCAGCTTTTTGGCCCGGGTGCGCTCGGCGGCATGCTTGGCCGACACCACGGTGCCGCGGTCGAACGGCGTCAATTCGAAGGCGCCGAGCGGTCCGTTCCAGACCAGCGTCGCGGCGTCGTCGATCGCGGCATGGATGCGCGCGATCGATTGCGGGCCGACGTCCAGGATCATGCCGTCGGCCGGGATCGCGTCGAGGCCATAGGCATGCGACGGCGCGTTGGCGGCGAACTGGTTGGCGACGACCGCGTCAACGGGCAGGATGATCGCGCAATTGGCCGCATTGGCCTTCTCCATGATCCGCAGCGCGGTCGCGGCGAGGTCCTTTTCGGCGAGCGACTTGCCGACGGCGATGCCCTGCGCGTGCAGGAAGGTGTTGGCCATGCCGCCGCCGATCACCAGCGCATCGACCTTGCTCACGAGGTTTTCCAATAGATCGATCTTGGTCGAGACCTTGGCGCCGCCGATGATCGCGATCACGGGCTTGGTCGGGGCTTCCAGCGCCTTGCCGAGTGCGTCGAGCTCGGCCTGCATGGTGCGGCCGGCATAGGCCGGCAGCTTGTGGCCGAGGCCTTCGGTCGAGGCGTGGGCGCGGTGCGCGGCGGAAAAGGCGTCGTTGACCCAGATGTCGCCGAGCTTGGCGAGTTCAGCGACGAAGCCGGCGTCGTTCTTTTCCTCTTCCTTGTGGAAGCGGGTGTTCTCAAGGCAGAGGATGTCGCCATCCTTGAGGGCCGCAACCGCCTTGGCCGCGGGCTCGCCGATGCAATCCTCGGCGAAGGCGACCGGGCGCTTGATTACCTTCGACAGCGCCTCGGCGACCGGCTTCAGCGACTCCTTGGGATCGCGGCCCTTGGGCCGGCCGAAATGGGCGAGCAGGATCACCTTGCCGCCCTTGTCGGAGATCTCGGTGATGGTGGGAGCAACGCGCTCGAGCCGGGTGGCGTCGGTGACGCGGCCGCCTTCCATGGGAACGTTGAGGTCGACGCGCAGCAGCACGCGCTTGCCCTTCACGTTGACGTCGTCGAGGGTGCGGAACGATTTGGTCATGGGCGTTTCCTGTGCGGCCGGACACAGCCGTCCAGTGGACGGCGTCGCTTTCGCTTGCCGATGTCGCGGCCGTTGAGGTCGCGAATGCGGGGGCAAACACGCAGATGCCCGGCGCTCGGCCGGGCATCACGAACAGTCGAATTTAGATCAGCTTGCCGATCGCAACGGCGGTGTCCGCCATGCGGTTCGAGAAGCCCCACTCATTGTCGTACCAGGCCATCACGCGCACCAGCGTGCCGTTCTGCACCTTGGTCTGGTCCATGTGGAAGGTGGCCGAGTGCGGATCGTGGTTGAAGTCGATCGAGACGTTCGGCGCGGTGGTGAAGCCGAGGATGCCCTTGAGTTGCTGCTCGGAGGCGCGCTTCATCGCCTCGTTGATTTCCTTGGCGTCGGTGGCACGCTTGGCGACGATCTTCAGATCGATCACCGAGACGTTCGGGGTCGGCACGCGGATCGAGACGCCGTCGAGCTTGCCCTTCAGTTCCGGCAGCACCAGGCCGATAGCTTTCGCGGCACCGGTCGAGGTCGGGATCATCGACATCGCCGCGGCGCGACCGCGATAGAGATCCTTGTGCAGGGTGTCGAGCGTCGGCTGGTCGCCGGTATAGGCGTGGATCGTGGTCATGAAGCCGGTCTCGATGCCGACCGTCTCGTTCAACACCTTGGCAACCGGCGCGAGGCAGTTGGTGGTGCAGGAGCCGTTGGAGACGACGAGCTGATCCTTGTTCAGCGTGTCGTGGTTGACGCCGTAGACGATGGTGGCGTCAGCGCCATCGGCCGGGGCCGAGACCAGCACGCGCTTGGCGCCGGCGGTGAGGTGCGCAGAGGCCTTGTCCTTGGCGGTGAAGATGCCGGTGCATTCCAGCGCGATGTCGACGCCGAGGGCCTTCCACGGCAGCTTGGAGGGATCGCGCTCGGCCGAGACCTTGATCTTGTTGTCGCCCACGCTGATCGAATCGCCATCGACGGTCACGGTGCCCGGAAAGCGGCCATGCACGGAATCGAAGCGCAGCAGGTGCGCGTTGGTCTCGACCGGGCCGAGGTCGTTGATGCCGACCACCTCGATGTCCTTGCGGCCGGACTCGGCGATGGCGCGCAACACATTGCGGCCGATACGCCCAAACCCGTTGATCGCGACGCGGATTGCCATGCTGTGTCTCCTCTAAAAGCTGCTGCCGGCCCCGTGGGAGGTGTCCCACGAGGGTTTTACGGCGGAACGCCCGGTTCAGCCGGACGCGAGCGGAAAAGATGGAGCTTTGGTAATCCTTTTTCGCGGCAAGCTCAACCTTCGACCGGCGGGTGTCAGGCCGGCGTCAGACGCGCTTCAGGGCAGCGTTAACGACGGCCTCCGCAGTAATGCCGAAATGCGGGAAAAGGTCCTTCGCCGGGGCGCTGGCGCCGAAACCGTGCATGCCGACGAATTCACCGTCGCGGCCGATCACGGCATCCCAGCCCCAGCGCACCGCGGCCTCGATCGCGATCTTGACCGGGGCGTTGCCGATCACGGCATTTTGCCGCTCGGCGGGCTGCGCCAGCAGCAATTCCAGCGACGGGACCGAGACGACCCGCGTCGCGATGCCGCGCCCGGCGAGCTGCTTCTGCGCCTCGACCGCGATCTGGACCTCGGAACCGGACGCGAACAATGACACTTTTGCGTCGCCTTGCGCCGCGACTAGTTCGTAGGCGCCGTGGCTGCACGGATTGTCGTTCGGCGCCGTGGTGCGGAGCTGCGGCAGGTTCTGGCGGGTCAGCGCCAGCACGGTTGGCCCGTCGATCCGGTTGAGCGCGAGTTCCCAGCACTCGGCGGTCTCGACCGCGTCGCAGGGACGGAACACGCGCATGTTGGGCATCGCGCGCAGCGCGGAGAGATGCTCGACCGGCTGGTGCGTCGGGCCGTCCTCGCCGAGGCCGATCGAATCGTGGGTCATCACATAGACCACGCCAGTGCCCATCAGCGCCGACAGCCGCATCGCACCGCGCGCATAGTCGGTGAACACCAGGAAGGTGGCGCCGTTCGGCGCGAAGCCGCCATGCAGGAAGATGCCGTTGAGGCACGCCGCCATGCCGTGTTCACGGATGCCGTAATGGATGAAGCGGCCCTTCGGGGTCTTGGCGGCGAACCCCACTGCCGACTTCGCCTTGTTGTTGTTGGAGCCGGTGAGGTCGGCGGAGCCGGCCACGAATTCCATCGGCATCGCGGCGGCGATCACTTCGATCGCGGCTTCCGACGACTTGCGGGTCGCGACGTTGAGCGGATTTTCCAGCAGGCCCTTCTTGAAGGCGCGCAGCCCCTTGGCGAGCGATTGCGGCCGTTCGTGACGCAGGCGGCGCTCGAACTCGGCGCGCTTGCGGTTGCCGAGCTGCGCGAACTGCTCGTCCCACGCCTTGTGCTCGGCGGCGCCGCGGGCGCCCGCCTCACGCCAGGCCTTCAGCACGTCGTCGGGCACCGAGAACGGCTCGAGCGAGATGCCGAGCTTCTCCTTGGCGCCCTTGAGCTCGGCGGCGCCGAGCGCCTCGCCATGCGCCTTGGCGGTGCCGGCCCTGGTCGGTGCGCCGAAGCCGATCGTGGTCTTACAGGCGATCATCGAAGGCTTGCTGGATTTCTGCGCACGGGTGATCGCAGCGGCGATCGCCTGCGGATCATGGCCATCGATCAATTCGGCGGCCCAGCCGGCGGACTTGAAGCGCTTCACCTGGTCGACGGAATCGGAGATCGAGGTCGGGCCGTCGATCGAGATGCCGTTGTCGTCGTACAGCACGATCATCTTGTTGAGGCGCCAGTGGCCGGCCAGCGCGATCGCCTCCTGCGAGATGCCTTCCATCAGGTCGCCGTCGGAGGCGAGCACATAGGTGTGGTGGTTGACGATCTTCTTGCCGAACTCTGCGGCGAGCATCTTCTCGGCGAGCGCCATGCCGACTGCGGTGGCAATGCCCTGGCCGAGCGGGCCGGTGGTGGTCTCAATGCCTTTGGTGTGGAAATTCTCCGGGTGTCCCGGCGTCAGCGATCCGAGCTGGCGGAAATGCTTGAGCTGGTCGAGCGTCATGTCCTTGTTGCCGGTCAGGTACAGCAACGCATAGAGCAGCATCGAGCCGTGGCCGGCCGACAGCACGAAGCGGTCGCGATCGGGCCACGCCGTGTCGGCGGCATCGAATTTCAAGAATTTGGTGAACAGGACGGTCGCGATGTCGGCGGCGCCCATCGGCAGGCCGGGATGGCCGGAATTCGCCTTCTCGACGGCGTCCATGGCAAGGCCACGGATCGCATTGGCCATACGGGTGTGATCGACCTGCGTCATGATGAAAAGTCCGCCTGGAATGAGGAGCTGAATGCTGGACGCATCGGGGCGGGCAGCCGCGATACGCGCGTGGATGGCCTTACGGGTTGGAGGGTGGATTAGCACCTCAATTCCGCAAGTCCAAGGCGATGAAACGCCCCAAAACGGGGAAAAGTTGCTCAAAATGGCCCAATTTCATTGAACGGTGCATAGTTTGGCGCCGCCGTTGCACTCGGCTCGCTTGCCACGTAAATTTCGTCCGCTAACCGCTTGCCGAACCGCCAGTTTTGCCGTGCGGCAGGCTTGTTTCCGGCAGGCTACTCCAGCTAGCCAATTTGAAGGGTCCACACCGCGTGTCATGAGTGATCGTCTCACCAACGGCTCTGGCAATACCGAGGCACCGCTCGCCGATATCGATGCTGCGACAAAGCGGCTGATGGCAGCGCTCGATGCGCTGGAGAGCTCGGTGGAGCGGCGCCGCGAGGCCGACCGCGACGAAAACGAATTGGCGAGCCGGATCCAGGCGCTCGGCGCCGATCGCTCCAGGCTTGCCGACGAACTCGACGGATCGCTGGTGAAGACGCGCAAGCTCGAGCGCGTCAATCGCGACATCGCAGAAAAGCTCGATGCAGCGATCGGCACCATTCGCGCCGTGCTCGAGGGCGGAGAAGGCAGATGAGCCACATCAACGTCACCATCAACGGCCGGCAATACCGGATGGCCTGCGAGGAGGGCCAGGAGGTGCGGCTCCTGAAGCTCGCAGAAAACCTCCAGCAGCGCGTCGAGTCGCTGCGCGGCAAGTTCGGCGAGATCGGCGATGCGCGGCTCACCGTGATGGCGGCGCTCACCGCCTGCGACGAACTGGTCGATGCGGGTGCACGCATCCGCAGCCTCGAGGAAGAGGTCGAGCAGCTACGCAATGCCCGCACAGCCGCCACCGACCGCGCCCGCGCGACCCAGACCGCGGTCTCCAACGCGCTCAACGCCGCCGCCGAGCGGATCGAGCGCACCACGCAGGTGCTCAACCGCACCATCGGCGGCGGCATCGCGATCGGCTGAAGTTCGCGGCAGCTTCACCTGCGGGCCGGACTGAAATGATCGGACGCCACCGGATGCGATCTATTTGCCCGCATCTGCCAACGATCGTTTGCCGGACCGAATGATTGGCACATGGCGCGTTAGCGCTCCGGCCGCACCGCGACCCGATATGTCGACGTGATATGGGCGCAAGGGTCTGGTTCGCCGTCGCAAGTCAGCCAGCATTCGAGATAATGCAGGCGGCGGCCGCGGCGCACGATGCGCGCCTCCGCGATCAGATCCGAAGCCCTGGCTGGCCGCAGGAAGGTGATGTTGAAGCCTGCCATCACCGGGATAACGTTGGCTCCGAGGGCCGCCAGGACGCAGCCGTACATCGTGGTGTCGGCAAGGCCCATCACCGTCGGTCCCGAAAACACGCCGCCGCTGCCGTCTTGCCACAACTCGGCTCCCATGAACGCCTGCCGATACGGAAGCCGGACGCGGATCGCGTTCGGTCCGACGTTCTCGACGATCTCGCCGTGGTGGTCGATGCTCGGCAGGTTTCGGATGATCGCCCGCCGCACTTGCTCGGCATCCAGCAGAGGCTCAATGGAGCGTGCCGTCTCGTGTTCACGCATGGTGCTCTCCGGGAGAGATTCTGAACTGCGTCTGGGGTCGGAAGTCCCTGGGGCCGCCGCGCCAACCTGCGCTTGTCCAAGCCGAATAACAATGTTATTCATTAGGAACGATGTTACAAAACCGGCAAGGAGTCAATGTCTGCCGCTGCGCAAACCTATCAGACGACCCTCGACCTTCATCGTCGTCGCGTGATCGTTGACGCCGCGCGTCGTGTATTTGAGGCCAGCGGCCTCGAAGGCGCGTCGATCAGGGCGATCGCGCAAATGGCCGGGTGCACGACCGGCGCGATCTACCCGCTGTTTCGATCGAAGGAGGAAGTATTCGCGGCGGTGCTGGGTGAATCGTTGTTGGCAGTCACTGAAGAAGTCAGGGCAGCGATGGACGGCATCGCTGTTCCCGCGAAATCCCTTCGACGCGGCACCCTTGCAATATACAAATATTACGACGCGCATCCGTCCGAGCTGACGCTGTCGCTCGTGCTGTTCAATGGGGAGCGCAAGAAGAAGCTCGGGTCCGGATTGGACGAGGCCCTCAAGCGGCAACTGGACGCTCTGCTCGCTCTGCTCGCGGAGCAGGTCCGCAAGGCCACGGCGAAGCCGTTTCTGCCGATGGTCCGTATCGAGGCCACCGCGCTTATCACGCATCTGGTCGGGTTGCTCGTGCTCAAGCACGGGGGAAGGATCGATGTGCTCGGCAACAACGCGCCGGTTCTGCTGGCGCACTACACCAAGAACATGGTTGCGCGGCTGAGCGGCAGAGGCTGATTGAGGGGCCAGCTCGGTCGGCGATCGGGCGGCGGGGCCGGCTTTGGCTCGCCCGCTTCCTCTGGTGCCGCGACGGAGCGCACGCCAGGCACCGGATGTTTTGCACTCCGGCGGAAGCCGAGCACGGCGCCGGCGCCTGATTTGCGGAAGTCCGCCCCTTGTTTGCGGAAGTCCGCCCCTTGCCGCTGGCGGAACCGGCACTTCGTCGCTACATTGGCCCTGCGAAGCTGCGTCGTGCGTCAGGAGCCATATATCCCCGGGGCCTTATCGATCCTTTAGGGAACTGTCCCTGGCCGGGTCCGTGGACCCGGACATATGGTGCCCACCTACTTTCGTAGGGAACTCCGGGATCGAGCGCTCCAACGGCCTCTGCGGCTTCGCACTGATTTTTGCTGTTGCCTTGTCGTCGCGCTGCGGCGGTTTGATTAGCAGTTCCCCCGCAATGGGTCTCGTCATCGGCTCGCCCGCTGGCAGGCTCCTCGCGGGGTGTCCAGTACGCCGCGGCCTGGTCAAACGAATGCTAGCGTTTCTGAGTGCCGGCTCGTTCGCGTTTTGCGGACGATGACAGCGGAAGATGGATCATGCACGCAGCTCCATCGAAGGCCGAGCTTCGGGCGCTTGCCCTCGCCAAGCGCGACGCGCTGAGCGATGAGCAGCGCGCGGCGGCCGCCGAAGCCCTCGCCAAGCGCGGCGCGCCGTTCGAGATCACGCAAGGCATGATCGTCTCGGGCTATGCGCCGATCCGCAGCGAGCTCGATCCGGCCCCGCTGATGAAGAAGCTTGCCGAAAAGGGTGCGCGGCTTGCGCTGCCCTGCATCAATGCGCGCGGCCAGTCGCTGACCTTCCGCAGCTGGTCGCCGCAGGACCGGCTGATGCTCGGGCCGCTCGGCATTCCCGAGCCGTCGCCGGCCGCGGCCGAGGTGCATCCCGACGTGATGCTGGTGCCGCTTGCGGCCTTCGACAAGCTCGGCCACCGCATCGGCTACGGCGCCGGCTATTACGACTATACCTTTGCACATCTGCGCAAGGCCAAGCATGTGATCGGGGTGGGGGTCGCCTTTGCTGCACAGGAAACCAAGGCCATTCCGGCGCTGTCGCACGACGTCCCGCTCGATTATGTGCTAACGGAGCGCAAGACGTTCGATTTCCGGAGTAGCTAGCCTTGCGTATTCTGTTCGTTGGTGACGTCGTCGGCAGGACCGGCCGCACCGCCATCTCAGACCACCTTCCCGGCATGATCAAGGACTGGTCGCTCGATCTCGTCGTCGTCAACGGCGAGAACGCCGCCGGCGGCTTCGGCATCACCGAGGCGATCTACCAGGAACTGCTCGATGCCGGGGCGGACGCGATCACGCTCGGCAACCACGCCTGGAATCAGAAGGAGGCGCTGGTCTTCATCGAGCGCGCGCCGCGCCTGATCCGGCCGCTGAATTTCCCGCGCCATTCGCCGGGACGCGGCGCCACGCTGGTCGACACCAAGAGCGGCAAGCGCGCGTTGATCCTCAACGCGATCGGCCGCGTCTTCATGGAGCCGTCCTCGAACGATCCGTTCAGCGCGATCGAGCGCGAACTCGAGGCCTGCCCGTTGCGCGAGGGCTGTGACGCCATCGTGCTCGATTTCCATGCCGAGGCGACCTCCGAGAAGCAGGGCGTCGGCTTCTTCTGCGACGGCCGCATCAGCCTCGTGGTCGGGACCCATACCCATGTGCCGACCGCCGATCATCAGGTGCTGCCCGGCGGCACCGCCTATATGAGCGATGCAGGGATGACCGGCGACTATGATTCGGTGATCGGCATGCAGAAGGAGGAGCCGCTGCAGCGCTTCCTCACCGGCATTCCCTCCGGTCGTTTCGAGCCGGCCGGAGGCGTTGCGACGCTGAGCGGCGTCGCGGTCGAGACCGACGATGCGACCGGGCTTGCGGTGAGGGTCGCGCCGGTGCGCGCCGGCGGGCGGCTCGAGCCCGCGGTGCCGAGCTTCTGGACGTAGCGTGTAGCCCGGATGAAGCGAAGCGAAATCCGGGGGCCCTCGCAAGTTGAGAGACTGCTCCCGGATTGCGCTTCGCTCCATCCGGGCTACGCGTATCCGTATCCGTCATTGCGAGCGAAGCGAAGCAATCCACAGTCTCGGCGTGCGCAGAGCGATGGATTGCTTCGTCGCTATCGCTCTTCGCAATGACGACTTGCCGTCAGCCCTGCCGAAAACCCATCCGGAATGCGCCCCAGTGGCGGCCGTTCACGAAGATCGGCGACGACACGTCCTTCATCAGCACGAAATTACCGCCGCCCATGTCGCGGCGATAGGTCTGTAGCAGGAACGGCTTGGTATTGGCCGCGACCTTGCTCACCGCGCGGTCGTTGAACAGCCGGCGGTTGCGGCAATTGGCGTTGTTCCACACCGGGTCCGGTCCCTGCGGCAGCCGGTAGTTCGGATTGTGGGTCGGCAGATAGCCGCTCCGCGCCCAGGCGACGCAGAACACGATGCGCGGATCGCTCTTCTGGATCGGGTCCTGGATCGCAGGCAGCACGCGGTCGGTGAAGCTGACATAGTCGGTCAGATATTGCTTCGGATTGGTGCCCGCGATCTCGCGATAATTCTCGTCCATCAATTGCGCAAGCGTGATCTCGCCGCCTGCGACGGCCTTCTCGAACAGCTCCGAGACCTGTTTCGCGGTGTCGATCACGACGCGGATCAGCGGCGCATCGCTGGTCTCGACGCCGCTGTCGGCGATGGTCACGATCAGGCTCTCGGACAGCTCGAGCAGCTTCGCGACGCGGCCGTCGGCGTGCTTGAGGTCGCGCGAGGAGAGATCGACGCCCTTGGCGAGCTCGTTCAGCTCCGCGATCACGGTGTCGCAATGGCCGAGATTGGAGGTCGCGGCGCGCGCCACGCTGCCGATCTCGGCGCCGACCGATGAGAAGCCTTCCTGCACACGCATGATGATGCCGGAGATCTGCCGAGCGCCTTCGCCGGCGCTCTTGGCGCGCAGCGAGGCGTCGCTGCTCTCGCCGATCAGGCTGCCGATCTGGCCGTCGAGATCGCGCACGGTGTCGGAAATCTGATGCGTCGCCTGGCGCGTTGCCTCGGCAAGGTTCTTCACCTCGCTTGCGACCACGGCAAAGCCGCGGCCGGCATTGCCGGCGCGCGCGGCCTCGATCGTGGCGTTGAGCGCCAGCAGATTGGTCTGCTTGGCGATCGCCTCGATCGAACCGGAGACCTTGGCGACCTGGCTCAGCGCGGAGCCGACCGCGGCGAGCCGCGCCTCGATGCGTCCGACCGCCGCGACGAGCTCCGCGATATGGCTGACCGCCGTCTCGACCGCGTTGCGCGATTCCGCGATCTGGCCGACCGCGGCGGATGCGGTCGTCTGCACCGCCTGCGATGCATTGGCGATGGCGTGATTGGCCGAGACCATGATCTCGGCGGTCTCCTGCAAATGATGGAACCGCTCCGACTGGTTGGTGACGCGGTTCGCGACCTCCTGGACGTTGCCGGCGATGTCGGCAAGCTCGACCCCGAGACCGCCGATGCGGTCGGCAAGCTGGTCGACCAGCCGTTCGGCCAGCGTCCGGTTCGATGACGTATCCAGCACTGCAAGCTGCGCCGCCGACATGTGTTTCCTCCGTTACAGCAGCCCGTCGCGCCGCCGCAGCATTCCCCATTCCAGTCTAAAGCTTGATTCGGTCCGCCGGTCTTGCCTGAGCGTGCACTGCGTAGCCCGGATGCGGCGCAGTGCGTGTCGCCGCGTAGCCCGGATGCAGCGAAGCGCAATCCGGGGTTCTCGTCCGACGGTACATTGGTCCCGGATTACGCTTCGCTGCATCCGGGCTACCTGAGCGTTCAAAGCCTGTACGCGGTGCGGAACGCGCCCCAGTGCCGGCCCCGCACGCGGATCGGCACGTCGATCTCGCGCATCATCACGGTGGTGCCGTTGCCCATGTCACGCGCGTAGCTTTGAACCAGATAGGCGCGCTCATTATGCGCGGCGGCGAGGCCCGCGGGATCGTTGAAGATACGGCGATTGCGGCAATTGGCGGTGTTGTAGGCCACGTCGCCCGGCCGCTGCGGCTGCGAGTAGATCTTGTTATGGACCGGCAGGTAGCCGTTCCGGTCGACCGTCGCGCAGAACGCCAGGCGCTTGTCCTTGGCGAGGAACGCCTCGAGCAGAGCGGGCAGCGCGCGATCCGCCCAATCCAGCATCCTGGTGCGATACTGCACCGGGTTGGTGCCTGCGATCTCGACATAGTCGGTGTCGAACATGTCAGCGATCGTGATCGCGCCGCTTGCCAGTCCGTCCTCGAAGAGCTTGCTCAGCGTGCGACCCGCTTCCATCGCCCGGGTGACGAGTTCGGCGTTCTCCTCGTGGATCGCCCACATCCGGTCTTCGATCTTCTCGCGCAGCGCGGCGGACGCCGCCTCGAAGCGCGCCTGGCTGCCTGCCTTGGAGCGGTCGCCGATCCTGATCCGGCAGCCGCCGACGTCCTGCAAGGTAGCGGTCAGCGTCTCATGGGTGGGCAGCTTCTCGGCATCGGGCCCGCCGATCAGGATGCCGTCCATCGCGATCTCGTAGACCGGCGCGGTGATCATGCCGCGCGCGGTCGTGATCTCGATTGTGAGACTGCAGGGCAGGCGCTCGTTCTTGCGCGGATCGCCGCGCTCGTCCTGGCGCAGCAGCACCGCGCAGCGCGCCTTCAGCTTCTGGGCGAAGCCGGTCACCGCCTTGCCGGCCTTGGCGACATTGTCGCCATGCGCGGCAGCTTCGCGCGTTGCCGAGTCGATCTCGCCGGCGCTGGTGCCGACCGAGACGATGAAGTGGGAGGCGGAGGCCGCGTTCTGGCCCATCTCGCCGGTGATCTGGTTCTGCTCGGCGACCGCGCCGTTGACGTTCTCGAACACCGGCCGGATCTTTTCGATCGCCTGCGAGATGCGGTGGACGGCGTCCGCCGATCCGGTGGCGTCCTTCTGCAACGCCTCGATCTTGCGCGTGATCTCTTCGGTTGCGCTCTGGGTCTGCACTGCGAGCGCCTTGACCTCGGTGGCGACCACCGCGAAGCCCTTGCCGGCCGCGCCGGCGCGCGCCGCCTCGATGGTCGAGTTGAGCGCCAGCAGCGTGGTCTGCCGCGCGATCTGCGCGATCAGGTTGACGACATTGCCGATCGCGGCCGAGGATTCGCGCAGGCGATCGACATTGGCGGTGGCCTCGCGCGCCGCGGCCGCGGCATCGTCGGCGAGCTGGCTCGCGCTGCGCACCTGCGCGCCGATGCCTTGGGCGGAATGGGTGAACCGGTCGGCGGCCTCCGAGAACGTCGTCGCGGTGCTCTGCGCATCGCTGCTGCGGCCGGTCAGCGCGTCGGTGCGGGCGCGGATGGTCGCGAGCTTGGCGGCCGTCGCCTCGGCGCCGTCGGCCACCGAGCCTGCGGCGCGCTCAAGCTGGCGCATCATCGCGCCGAGCTCGAGTTCCAGCAATTCCAGGATCTCCCTGGACGAATCCTTGGCCGAATCAGTCTCGGTCGAGGCTTCAGCCGCGGCAGCCGCGGTTGGAACCTGCTGCGCGGCCGGCTCCGGCACTTGCTTTCGAAACAAACCGAACGCCATGGGGGCTCTGTGGGGCTGTTGGAAGTTGCCTTGGAAAGTTGCGGCGGGACGGGGCGATCCTCGCATCCGGGCATGAAATCATGGTTAACAAGTGCCTCATATTCCGGCTTGCGGTAGTATTCCCGGACCAGATGGCCCCCGCCGACCTTTGATTTTGACCGCCAGGGGCCTATAAGGCCGCGTTTTCCACCCCTGTTCAGACCCTACGTTCGAAGAGACGTCGCATGGCCGGCCATTCCCAATTCAAGAACATCATGCACCGCAAGGGCCGGCAGGATGCCCAGAGGTCGAAGCTTTTCGGCAAACTGGCCCGCGAAATCACCGTGGCGGCCAAGCTCGGCACCCCGGACCCGGCGATGAACCCGCGGCTGCGCGCCGCCGTGGTCGCCGCCCGCGCCGAGAACATGCCCAAGGACAATATCGACCGCGCCATCAAGAAGGCCCTTGGCAATGAGGGCGAGAACTATGACGAGATCCGCTACGAGGGCTATGGCCCCGGCGGCGTTGCCGTGATCGTCGAGGCGCTGACCGACAACCGCAACCGCGCCGCCTCCGACATCCGCTCCTTCTTTACCAAGTCGGGCGGCAATCTCGGCGAAACCGGTTCGGTCGCCTTCATGTTCGATCACACCGGCATCATCGAATACGACGCCAAGGTCGCCTCCGACGACGCCATGCTGGACGCCGCGATCGAGGCCGGCGCCGACGACGTGGTCTCCAGCGAAGCCGGTCACGAGGTCTACGCCTCGCAGGAAACCTTCCGCGAGGTCGCAAAGGCGCTGGAAACGAAGTTCGGCGAGCCGCGCAAGGCGGCGCTGACCTGGAAGCCGCAGAACACCGTCGCGGTCGACGACGAGACCGGCGAAAAGCTGTTGAAGCTGATGGACCTGCTCAACGAGCACGACGACGTGCAGAACGTGTACGCCAATTTCGAGGTGTCCGACGCGCTGCTCGCGAAGATGGGCGGTTAAGAGCCTCGCTCATCGCCCCAAACTCCGCTGTCATCGCCCGACTTGATCGGGCGATCCAGTATTCCAGAGACCGTCGTTTGATCCGAGAGGCCGCAGCGCACTGGATCCCCGCTTTCGCGGGGATGACGAGCCAGGGCTGGATGACAAGCACGTTGCGATGCCACGCCGAGCAGGGGACGAACCTCCGTTTGTGTTTCGTTCTCCCGGCTCAGGCGGTATCACTACCCCATGACATCGCAGCCGATTCGCTCTCCCGTCCGCATCATCGGTATCGATCCGGGTCTCCGCCGCACCGGCTGGGGCGTGATCGAGACCGAGGGCAACCGTCTGGTCTATGTCGCCTGCGGTTCGGTCGAGCCGCCGGACGATCTGCCGCTGGCGAGCCGGCTGCTTGCGATCCATGAGGGACTCGCCGCGGTGCTCGGCGACTACCGACCGGCGGAGGCCGCGGTCGAGCAGACCTTCGTCAACAAGGACGGCGTTGCCACGCTGAAACTCGGCCAGGCCCGCGGCGTCGCCATGCTGGCGCCCGCAATGTTCGGTATCTCGGTCGCCGAGTACGCGCCGAACCAGGTCAAGAAGACCGTGGTCGGCGCCGGACATGCCGAGAAGAACCAGATCCAGGTGATGCTGAAGATCCTGCTGCCGAAAGCCGAGCCGCCGTCCGCCGACGCCGCCGACGCGCTCGCGGTCGCGATCACCCACGCCCATCACCGCCAGAGCACCGCGCTGCGCCTCAGGGTGGCGAACCTATGATCGGCAAGCTCAAGGGCCTGATCGATTCCTATGGCGAGGATTACGTGATCCTCGATGTCGGCGGCGTCGGTTATCAGGTGCATTGCGCGAGCCGCACGCTGCAGGCGCTGCCACAGCCGGGCGGCGCCGCCGTGCTCTCGATCGAGACCTATGTCCGCGAGGATCAAATAAAACTGTTCGGTTTCCGCTCGGATATCGAGCGCGAGTGGTTTCGCCTGTTGCAGACCGTGCAGGGCGTCGGCGCCAAGGTTGCGCTCGCGGTGCTCGGCACGTTGCCGCCGACCGATCTCGCCAATGCCATCGCGCTGCGCGACAAGGCGGCGGTGGCGCGCACGCCGGGCGTCGGACCCAAAGTGGCCGAGCGCATCGTCAGCGAATTGAAGGATAAGGCGCCGGGCTTTGCCGATGTCGATCCCGCGGTGGTGCAGCTCTCGGGCGCGATCGACAACAACCGTGCGCCGCGCCCGGTCACCGACGCGATCTCCGCGCTGGTCAATCTCGGCTACGGCCAGCCGCAGGCCGCCGCCGCGATCGCGGCCGCCTCGCGCAGCGCCGGTGAGAGCGCCGAGACTGCGCAGCTGATCCGGCTGGGGCTTAAGGAATTGTCGAAGTGAACACTCCCTCGCGCATCGTCACGCCCGAACGCCGTTCCGACGATGTCGGCGACACCGCGCTGCGTCCGCAGTCGCTGACGGAGTTCGTCGGCCAGGCCCAGGCGCGCAAGAATCTCTCGATCTTCATCGAAGCCGCCAAGAAGCGCGGCGAGGCGCTCGATCACGTGCTGTTCGTCGGTCCCCCGGGCCTCGGTAAGACCACGCTGGCGCAGATCGTCGCGCGCGAGCTCGGTGTCGGCTTCCGTGCCACCTCCGGCCCGGTCATCGCCAAGGCCGGCGACCTTGCGGCGCTGCTCACCAATCTGGAAGAGCGTGACGTGCTGTTCATCGACGAGATCCATCGCCTGAGCCCGGCGGTCGAGGAAGTGCTCTATCCCGCGATGGAGGATTTCCAGCTCGATCTGATCATCGGCGAAGGCCCCGCGGCGCGCTCGGTGAAGATCGAGCTGTCGAAATTCACTCTCGTCGGCGCGACGACGCGCGCGGGCCTGCTCACCAATCCGCTGCGCGATCGCTTCGGCATTCCGATCCGGCTCAATTTCTACACCGTGGAAGAGCTCGAGAAGATCGTCACCCGCGGCGCCCGCGTGCTGAACATCGGCATGAGCCCTGATGGCGCCAACGAGATCGCGCGCCGCGCCCGCGGCACGCCGCGCATCGCCGGCCGCCTCTTGCGCCGCGTGCGCGACTTTGCCTCCGCAGCGGATGCCGACGCCATCGATCGCGGCATCGCCGACCGTGCGCTGAGCGCGCTCGAGGTCGACAGCGCAGGCCTCGATGCGATGGACCGGCGCTATCTCACCACCATCGCCTTGAACTATGGCGGCGGTCCGGTCGGTGTCGAGACCATGGCGGCCGCGCTATCCGAGCCACGCGATGCGATCGAGGACATCATCGAGCCCTATCTGATCCAGTGCGGCTATTTGCAGCGCACCCCGCGCGGAAGACTGCTCACCTCACATGCCTTTCGCCATCTCGGTCTTGCCGAGCCGAACCGCGATCCCTCGCAGTTCGGCCTGTTCGGCGGCAATGGCGATGAAGACTGAGCCACCTCGCTCTCGAAGACGTGAACAGACGTGTTGACGCAGCGCATCGCGCTGCACGGTAACCTTGCCCGCTAACCATTGCGACGTCTCTGCAGGCCGTCTGCACAAACGCGGCCCAATTTCGCTCCAATCAAAGGGCCTATCATGGACCAGGCATCACCGATCAAGCGTCCATGATTTCACGTCGACATTTTCTGCGCACCGCCGGCGGATTGACCGCTGCCACCGCTTCGACCGCGGCCTATGGCTTGAGCGAGCCGGTCGTCCGCCTCACGCTGACGCGCTACGATCTGTCGCCGCGGCAATGGCCTTCGGACTTTCCGCTCAAGATCGCCGCGATCGCCGACATTCACGCCTGCGATCCATGGATGTCGCTCGATCGCATCGCTGAGATCGTCGAGCGGACCAACGCGCTGAACCCCGACATCATCGTGCTGCTCGGCGACTATGTCGCGGGGCTGCGCCACGTCACCCGCTTCATTCCGGCCTCGGAGTGGGCCGCGGTGCTGAAAGACCTGAAGGCGCCGCTCGGCGTCCATGCCGTGCTCGGCAACCACGATTACTGGGAAGACAAGACGGTACAGCGCCTGGGGCAGGGCACGCCCGTCGCGCGCCGTGCGCTGGAGCGCGCCGGCATCCCGGTCTACGAGAACGATGCGGTGCGGCTCACCAAGGATAACCGCCCGTTCTGGCTCGCCGGTCTCGGCGACCAGCTCGCCTATCTGCCGGCGCGGCGCTATCGCGAGGTCCGGCGCATCGGCGTCGACGATCTCAACGCGACGCTCGAAAAAGTCACCGACGACGCGCCGGTGATCCTGCTCGCGCACGAGCCTGACGTCGCGCTCCGCATGCCCTCGCGCGTCGCGCTGCAGCTGTCCGGCCACACCCATGGCGGCCAGATCCGGCTGCTCGGCTGGTCGCCGGCGGTGCCGGTGAAGCGCGGCATGCGGCTCGCCTATGGTCATTTCAAGCTGAAATGCGACGTCGTCGTCTCCGGCGGCCTTGGCTGCAGCATCATGCCGTTCCGCCTCGGCGTGCCACCCGAGATCGTGCAGGTCACGCTCGGTGCAAAGGGGCCGGTGGTGTCCTGATCGCGCTTGCGTGATCGGGCAATTTGCGCAAAACGATTGTTCTCACGAGGGCAATCGAGGGGCCGCAATTGACCTTCCCCCATATCGACGGTGCGATCCGCGATGGCCGACACCATATGCAGGTCCGTGTCTACTACGAAGACACCGATTTTTCCGGCATCGTCTACCACGCCAATTATTTGCGCTTCATGGAGCGCGGGCGCACCAATCATCTCCGATTGATGGGCGCCGAGCAGAACGCGCTGTTCGAGGAGGCGCAGGAGGAGACCGGCGGCTTCGCCTTCGTGGTGCGCTCGATGACGCTGGACTTCCTCAAGCCCGCGCGGATGGACGACATGCTCGACGTCGTGACCTGGCCGATCGCGGTGAAGGGCGCCTCCATCATGCTCGCGCAGGAGGTCAGGCGCGGCGATGACGTGCTTGTGAAGGCGCAGGTGCGCGTCGCCTTCGTCAGTCAGGGCCGGGCACAGCCGATTCCGAAGTCCATCCGTGCGTTGATGAAAGCCGATCTGGCCTAGCTATCGGGCGATAGGAAACGCCCCATCGACTCTGCGCGGCGTGGCGATAGATTTGTGTGCGACCAACCAACCGCGAGGGATCGCCGATGTCACGCCCGCCGCTGCCGCCCTTTACCCGCGAGACCGCCGCGCAGAAGGCGCGCATGGCGGAAGACGCCTGGAATTCGCGCGACCCGGTTCGGGTTGCCGGCGCCTATACCGAGGACAGCCGTTGGCGCAATCGCGCAGAGGTGTTTCAAGGCCGCGAGGCGATCGTGGCCTTCCTGACCCGCAAATGGGAAAAGGAGCGGGAGTATCGCCTGATCAAGGATCTCTGGGCGTTCGACGGCAACCGCATCGCGGTGCGCTTCCAGTATGAATGGCACGACGCCGGCGGCAACTGGTTTCGCTCCTACGGCAACGAGCAATGGGAGTTCGACGAGCACGGCCTGATGCGCCGGCGTGAGGCCTCGATCAACGACATCGCGATCGCAGAGAAGGACCGCCGTTTCCACTGGCCCGCGCCGGGCCCGCGTCCGGCCGACGTGCCGGGCCTGGGGCAGGAGCCGTTCTGATCCGCTCTTCGTAGGCCGGATGAGGCCAACGGGTCGCGCGAACGCGCGCCCGATGACAGGCTCCGCGAAATCCGGGCAGTCTCTCCTGTTGCGAGATCGATCCCGGATTGCGCTGCGCTCCATCCGGGCTACGGGTCGTTGTGGGGACTCATCGAAAACGTTTGCGCGTGTCGATGAGGGTTGGTTTATGCTGGTCGGCGATTGCAACCTCACCGCGTCCGCCGGATCCACTACATGCCAATTGAACGTTCTGCCGCCTTTGCGCTCGCAGGCTTCCTCCTTGCGACTGCTCTCAATCTTGTCCAGCCCGCGGCTGCGCGGAGCAGCGCAGACCATTCCGCAAAATGGGGGGCGCTGTTTCGGACTCAAGTCGCCAAGTGTTGGCGTAAACCTGCCCCCGTTGGGGACGAGGCAGCGAACATAAAGTTGGTTCTCGAGATTAAGCTGACGCGCGAGGGCTCGCTGGCGGAGCAACCGTCGGTGTCGTCGCAGAACAGTCCGGCCGTGTCAGACTACTCCCAGGCCTATCGCAAGAGCGCGCTGCAAGCGATCACGCTCTGCCAGCCATATTCCTTGCCGGCCGAATATTACGATGAATGGAAATACTTCATGCCGGTGTTTCTTGAGATGCCGTCCCCTCTCGGCGGGAAGGGGAAGCCTGCAGCCGGGGAGCTCGATAAGCGGAAGCTTTCGATTTGCCGAGGCTGCTGACGTAACAGCAGGCAGCGCATGCGGAAGCAGCCCCTCACCCCAACTCTCTCCCCGTGAAGAACGGGGGAGAGGGGGCGCAGTGTCCTTACGCCGCTGCCTTGTGGCGCGCGATCTCGGCCTTGTAGAGCTCGAACTCCTCCGCGACTGCTTTCGCGACCGACGGCCGTGTCCTCAGCCGCTCGTAATACGCCTTCAGCGCCGGCCATTTCGCGAGCTCGATCGGCGGGGTTGCCATGGTCCAGTTGATGACCGTGACGAGGTAGGCGTCGGCGACGCTGAAATGATCGAGCAAATACTCGCGGCCTTTCAGGTGATCCTCGACATAGTCGAGCCGCGACACGTATTTCTCCAGCGCGTAGGACTTGGCTTCCGGCGGCGCCTTCTTGTCGAGCAGCGGCAGGAACAGGCCCTTGTGCAGCTCGGTGCCGATGAAGCACAGCCATTGATGCAGCTTTGACCGCTCGGCGTTCGACGCGGTGCCGATGCCGGCGCGCGGGAACTGGTCGGCGACATATTGCAGGATCGCCGCATTCTCGGTCAGCACCACGCCATCGTCGGTGCGCAGCGTCGGCACGAGGCCAAGCGGGTTGACCTTGTTGAAGTCGGTGCCGTCGCTGCGGACCTGCTTGGTCTTCGGGTCGACCTCGAGATAGTTGGCCGGCTGGCCCGCTTCATAGAGCGCGACGCGGGTCGCCATCGAGCAGGCGAGCGGCGAGAAATAAAGGTCCATGGTGTCTCCTTGGGGCGGTCTGGCGCGGGTGTCCCGGCCGTTGTTGATTTTTGTACTGTCTTGGATAATATTGGTGCGGTCAAGGAATTTGATGCGAAATGGTACAAAAAAATAAGAGGCCGCCATCTGCTGCCAAAATCGAGGCGCCTGTCGCACCGAAGCGGCGCGGGCGGCCGCGCGCCTATGAGCCCGAGGTCGCGCTCGGCAAGGCGCTCGATCTGTTCCGCCGTGACGGCTTTGCCGCGACCTCGCTCGACGATCTGAGTGCTGCGACCGGCATGAACCGGCCGAGCCTCTATGGCGCGTTCGGCGACAAGCGCGAGCTCTACATCAAGAGCTACCAGCGCTATCGCGACGACGCGCGCGCGGCGATGGCCGACATCTTCCGCGCCGACGCGCCGCTGCGCGAGCGGCTCGAGCGCATCTATCGGATCGCGCTCGACATCTATATCTCCGGCGAGTCCGGCCCGCGCGGCTGCTTCACCGTGATGACCGCAGCGTCCGAGGCGGTGTCGGATCCTGGTATCCGCACCATGGTGGTGGAGGGGCTGACCGAGCTCGACAAGGCGTTCGGCATCTGCTTCCGCCATGCCAAGGAGCGCGGCGAACTGCCTGAGGGCGCCGATCCGGCGGCACTGGCGCATCTTGCCTCAGCCACCATCCACACCATCGCGATCCGTGCCCGCGCCCGCGTGCCGCGCAAGGAGCTCGAGGCGATCGTGAAGGGCGCCCTCGACGTGCTGTGCGCGGCCAAATAGAGGCGACGAAATTTCTTCGGCAGCAAATGTCGGGCGCTGTTTTTCCCGCCCGTCTTCCGTAAGGTCCCTCAACCTACGGAAGTGGAATATCATGGGAAAAGTCAGGACTTCGGCGTTCTCGGTCTCGATCGACGGATTTGGCGCCGCGCCACGGCAGAGCCTCGAAAATCCATTCGGCGAAGGTGGCATGGCGCTGCCCGGCTGGTTCCTCCAGACGCGGACGTTCCGCCAGACCTTCGGCCAGGACGGCGGCAGCACCGGGCTCGATGACGAGATCGCGCGCAAAGCGATGGAAAATATCGGTGCCTGGATTCTGGGCCGCAACATGTTCGGCCCGATCCGCGGGCCGTGGCCGGATCATGCCTGGAAGGGCTGGTGGGGCGCCAATCCGCCGTATCACACGCCGGTGTTCGTGCTGACCCATCACGCGCGGCCTGACATCGAAATGGAAGGCGGCACCACGTTTCATTTCGTGACCGACGGCATTCACGCCGCGCTCGAGCGGGCGCGCGCCGTTGCGGGGGACAAGGACATCCGGGTCGGCGGCGGCGTGTCGCTGGTGCGCCAATTCCTTCAGGCACGCCTGCTCGACGAGGTGCAACTGGCGCTGTCGCCGGTGCTGCTCGGGGCCGGCGAGAATCTGTTCGCTGGCATTGATCTGCCCGCGCTCGGCTATGCCGTCGTCTCGCATGTCGCGAGCCCGAACGCCACGCACGTCACCTTCGCGCGCACGACATCCTGAACGGTTCACGCCCGCGTCAGCGGCCAAATTGGCCGTTGACGCGACCGCCGTTCGGTCGTATTTAACCCATAGGTTATTTAACCGATGAGCTAAGTGCATGCCGCTCGACCCCCTCACTTCGACCTTCGCGGCGCTGGCCGATCCGACCCGGCGCGCGATCCTGGCGCGGCTCGCGCTCGGTGAGACCTCGGTGATGGAACTGGCAAAGCCGTTCGACATGAGCCTGCCGGCGATCTCCAAGCACCTGAAGGTGCTGGAGCATGCCGGGTTGATCTCGCGCGGGCGCGAGGCGCAGTGGCGGCCGTGCCGCATCGCGCCTGCTTCGTTCAAGCAGGTCGATGGCTGGCTCGGGAATTTCCGCCGCTTCTGGGACGAGAGCTTCAATCGCCTCGACGGCCTGCTCGAGGAGATGAAGGCGGAGGAGGCCGCAAAGGCCCCGCCGCACACCACCCGTAAAGTCAGAGTAAAGAAGGAGAAGCAACGTGGACGCACGCGTGGATAAGACGCTGAGGATCACCACCCCGTCGGATTTCGAGTTCGCCATGACGCGCCAGTTCGACGCGCCGCGGCGGTTCGTGTTCGACGCCATGACGAAGCCCGAATACGTCGTGCGTTGGCTCGGCTGCGAGCAACTCGCAATGCCGGTGTGCGAGATCGACCTGCGCGTCGGCGGCGCCTATCGGTTCGTGTTCCGGTCGTCCGACGGCGTCGAGCACATCCTCACCGGCACCTATCGCGAAGTGGTGCGCCCGGAGCGGCTGGCGTTCGGCGAAACCTTCTCGATGCCCGGCTTCACCAGCGACGAATATCTCGTCATCTCGACCTTCGTCGAGGAAGGCGGAACGACCACGCTGACCACCACCATCCGCCATCCCACCAAGGAGGCGCGTGACGGTCATCTCAATTCCGGCATCGACAAGGGCGTCGAGCCCGCCTACGACCGGCTCGCGGAGATTGTTGCCGAGATGGGCTGAGGCTGCGGCCTCTCCACTTGTCGTCCCGGCCGAGTGCGCGCTTGCGCACGGAGCCGGGACCCATAACCACAGGACATCGTTGTTGTGCAGGATGGTTCCCCGCGCGTGCCCTGGTGAGGGGCCGCGGAGTATGGGTCCCGGCCTTCGCCGGGACGACACCGAATTTAGTACCCCCGCTTGCGATCGACGAGATTTTCGAGCGCGCCGCCTTGCTCGAAGCGCGCGATCTGCTGCGCGACGTATTTCGAGATCTCGTCGGCGTCGGTGTCGGCGGCGTTGTGTGGGGTCAGCACCACCTTCGGGTGGCTCCAGAACGGGCTGTCTTGCGGCAGCGGCTCGGTCTCGAAGACGTCGAGCGAGGCCGCGCCCAGCGTGCCGTCGTCGAGCGCGCGCAGGATGTCTTCCTCGTTCTGCAAGCCGCCGCGGCCGGCATTGATGATGACGGGCGCGCCGAGCGGGCTGCTACGATTGAGCTTCGCGAACACGTCGCGGTTCAGCACGTGGCGGGTATCCGGCGTCAGCGGCAGCAGGCAGACCAGGATGTTGGTCTCGCGCAGGAACGCCTCCAGCCCCTCGGTGCCGTGGTGGCAGGCGATGCCGTCGATCCGCTTCTCGCTGCGGCTCCAGCCGACGACGCGGAAGCCGAGCGCGCGAAGCGCGTGTGCCGAGGCCGCGCCGAGCGTGCCGAGCCCCATGATGCCGACGGTGATCGCGCCGGCCGCCCACTGATATTTCGGCGCCCAGCGCCTCAATCGTTGCGACTCCCGCAGATAAAGCTCCTGGCGGTGATGCATCAACACATGCAGCACGACATATTCGGTCATGCGATCGGTGAGATCGCCGACAGCGACCCGTACCAACGGCACGTCGGGCAGCGAGCGGTCGGCCATCAGCGCGTCGACGCCGGCGCCGAGGTTGAAGATGACGCGCAGGTTCCCGAACGCGGCGAGCTCGCCCGGCTTCGGCTTCCACACCGCGGCATAGTGCACCTCGGCGGGATCGAGCGCGCCATCCGGCAGCAGCACCACGCGGCGGTCCGGGCAGACCGTGTCAAACCGCGCCTTCCAGCGCGCCGACGACCAGTTTTCCGAGCCGCCATTGATCAGCAGCGCCAGTGCGCCCTTACCCATCCGGATACCTCCAATTTCAATGTGATATGTATCACAGAGCGAGCCTGGCCCGCTCCCTAGTCTCCTGCCATCAACCGGGGAGAACTTCCATGCGCAAGCTGATCCTGATCGCGGCTTTCATCGCAGCCACCGCCGCCACCGCTCACGCCGGCCAGAGCCGCGGCCTCGTGCTCGCAAACGCCGATGCACCCGCGCAGGCGCAACCGGCCGTTGCGCCGGCGCAGGCCGAGACCCAGCCGGCCCCGTCGCAGGCGCAGCCGGCGGAGCCTTCGAGGCAGCAAGCCTCCCGGCCAACGAACAGGAGCCACGCCAACCGCCGGGAGAGCGAAGAAGCCAAGGCGCGCCGGATCGCCGCCCGCTACGGCGTCTACTGGTAGTCGCACCATGAACGTCGTGGTGACGGCATGACGCGCCATCGCCGTGGCCCAAGACGTAGTCAGTCGCGGCGCGCCATGAACGTCGGCCAAATCCATCGCCGATATCCGGAACTTAAATTTCTTTCGCTCCTCCTGTCGGCAGCGGGCATAATCGTTCGTTCTTGCAATGAACGGAGATGCCTTTTCGATGCTGTACGCCATCCTCTGCTATCATGACGAAGACATGGTCGGTTCCTGGAGCAAGGAACACGACGCCTCGGTCATGCAGAAATTGTCGGTCGTGCAGGACAAGCTCGCCAAGCAGGGCCGGCTCGGCCCGGTGGCGCGGCTGCTGCCGACCACCGCGGCGACCACGCTGCGCAAGGAAAACCCGCCGCTGGTGCTCGACGGTCCGTTCGCCGAAACCAAGGAACAGCTGCTCGGCTTCTATCTGGTCGAGGGCAAGAACCTCGACGAGGTGCTCGACATCGCGCGCGACCTCGGCGAGGCCAATCCCGGCGGCACCTATGAGATCCGCCCGGTCGGCTATTTCACTCCGGGGAGCGCAAAGGCGTGAGCATGACCGACACCGCCTGGATCGATGCCGCGCTGACGTCGGCGCGTCCCCAGGCGGTTGGCGCACTGCTGCGCTACTTCCGCAATCTCGATACCGCCGAGGAAGCTTTCCAGAACGCCTGCCTGCGGGCGCTGAAGAGCTGGCCGCAGAACGGCCCGCCGCGCGATCCCGCGGCGTGGCTGATCATGGTCGGCCGCAATGTCGCGATCGACGACATCAGGCGCAGCAAGAAGCAGGAGGCGTTGCCCGACGACGACCAGGCGATCTCCGACCTCGGCGATGCCGAGGAAGAGCTCGCCGAGCGGCTCGACGGCTCGCATTACCGCGACGACATCCTGCGGCTCTTGTTCATCTGCTGTCACAAGGATCTGCCGGCGACCCAGCAGATCGCGCTCGCGCTGCGCATCGTTTCCGGCCTGTCGGTGAAGCAGATCGCGCGCGCCTTCCTGGTCTCGGAAGCCGCGATGGAGCAGCGCATCACGCGGGCCAAGACGCGCGTCGCCGACGCCAATGTGCCGTTCGAGACACCGGGCGCGGTCGAGCGCAGCGAGCGGCTCGTCTCGGTCGCCGCGATGATCTATTTGATCTTCAACGAGGGCTATTCGGCGAGCGGCGATACCGCTCAAATCCGCTCGCCGCTGTGCGAGGAGGCGATCCGGCTGGCCCGCCTGCTGCTGCGGCTGTTCCAGAGCGAGCCGGAGATCATGGGGTTGACCGCGCTGTTGCTGTTGCAGCACGCCCGCGCCGCCGCGCGGTTCGACGCCGACGGCCAGGTCATCCTGCTCGACGACCAGGACCGCAGCCTGTGGAACCAGAAGCTGATCGCCGAAGGCCTCGCGCTGATCGACAAGGCGATGCGCCATCGCCGCAGCGGGCCCTATCAGGTGCAGGCCGCGATCGCCGCACTCCACGCCCGCGCGGAAAAGCCCGAGGATACCGACTGGACCCAGATCGACCTGCTCTATGGCGCGCTCGAGATCATGCAGCCATCGCCGGTGATCACGCTCAACCGGGCTGTTGCGGTCTCCAAGGTGAAGGGGCCTGAAGCCGCGCTCGAGATGATCGAGCCCTTAGCGCCGCGGCTCTCCAATTACTTCCATTATTTCGGCGTGCGCGGCGCCTTCCTGATGCAGCTCGGCCGCAACGAGGAGGCCCGCGTCACCTTCGACCGCGCCATCGCGCTCGCCAACACCACCGCCGAAGCCGCCCATATCCGCATGCATATCGACCGGCTGATGCGCGACAGCCAGCCGCGCAATGTGAAGGCGAAGTAGTCCCCCAACATTGCTGCTCGTCATGCCCGGCCTTGTGCCGGGCATCCGCGTCTTTGGATGCCGCGAAGAAGGAAGACGTGGATGGCCGGGACGAGCCTGGCCATGACGAATCTCAAAAAATCTTCACCGTCCTTGTCGGCCCCGTTCCCCGTCGTTCGTCATGAAGGCAGAGCATCACCAAGCGTTACGGAGCCCGCCATGCCGACGATCGTCGACACCGAAGTCTCAAAGCCCGCCCGCATCACCGGCCGCGTCATGAGCGGCGTGGTTATCCTTTTCCTGCTGTTCGATGGCGCGATCAAGCTGTTGCCATTGCCTGTCGTCACCGAGACCATGGACAAGATGGGCTTTGGTGCGAGCGACACGCTGGCGCGCAGCCTCGGCATCATCACCATCGTCTGCACGCTGCTGTACTCGGTGCCCCCGACCTCGATCCTCGGCGCCATCCTGCTCACCGGCTATCTCGGCGGCGCGATCGCGTCCCATGTGCGGATCGGCAGCCCGCTGTTCAGCCACACGCTGTTCGGGCTCTATCTCGGCCTGATGGTGTGGGGCGGGCTCTATCTGCGCGACGGCAATCTGCGCGCGCTGCTTCCGTTCCGCCGCTGAGCTATCCTCTTCATTCATCTACCTGGAGACCATCATGTTCGAGACCATTGCCATCATCGCTGTCATTCTCGCGGTCGCGATCGCCGTCATCCTCGTCCTCGCGGCGACCAAGCCGAGCACATTCCGCGTCACGCGTGCGACCAGCATCAATGCGCCGGCGGAACGGATATTTCCATTGATCGACGATTTCCGGCAGTGGACGGTCTGGTCGCCCTACGAGAACCGGGATCCGGCCATGAAGCGCAGCTATGACGGCGCCGGGCGCGGACAGGGGGCGGTCTATGCCTGGGACGGCAACAAGAATGTCGGCACCGGCCGCATGGAGATATTGCAGTCGTCCGCGCCGTCGAAGATCGTCATCAAGCTCGACTTCCTCAAGCCGTTCGAGGGCCACAACACCGCCGAGTTCACAATGCTGCCGCAGGGAGATGCGACCAGCGTCACATGGACCATGTATGGTCCGGCCGTCTTCATGTCGAAGGTGATGCAGGTGTTCATGAACCTGGATCATATGATCGGCAAGGATTTCGAGGCCGGTCTCGCCAATCTGAAGAAGCTGACTGAAAAATAGCGAGCGTTTTCGAGCGAAGTGGTTTCCGGTTCGCGTGAAGAAAACGCGTCAAAACGAGAATCTAGCCCAGGGAGCATGTGATGCAGGTCAACCCCTATCTCTCCTACGACGGCAATTGCGGCGCCGCGCTGAACTTCTACCAGAAGGTTCTCGGTGCGCGGATCGAGGAAACCTATCCTTACGGCGAGGGCAATCCGGAGATGCAGACGCCGCCCGGCTGGAAGGACAAGATCATGCACGCCAGGGTCTCGATCGACGGCGAGATCATCATGGCCTCCGACGCCCCGCCCGGCCACTTCCAGAAGCCGCAGGGGTTTCACGTCTCGCTGCAGGTCGAGGATCCCAGGGAGGCCGAGAGCCGCTTCAAGGCGCTGTCCGAAGGCGGCACGGTCACCATGCCGTTCGGCAAGACCTTCTTCTCCAACGGCTTCGGCATGTGCGTCGATCAGTTCGGCATCCCCTGGATGGTGAACTGCCCGCAGCAGATGTAGGCCGCACGCCCGGTCGGGACCGTCATCCTGAGGTGGCCGCTTTTTCAGCGGTCCTCGAAGGATCGACGGCCCGGCTGTTGCGACTGCGGGCTGAGCCATCCGGGCCGTGCATCGTTCGAGGCTCGCCCAGCGGCGCAATTGCGCCGCAAGGCTCGCACCTCAGCGATGACGGGTTTGGGATCGCAGCGTGGGCATGGCGTCGACGTGCCTTTGCCCACATTACAAGCTGCAATTCTCACCTGCACCGCGGATAGATCGCCGCGAGCTCGCGGCCGCGCAGCAGCAGCAGGCGTGAGGTCAGGCCGCCGCGGCGCACGATCCAGCCGCGCACCGGCGCCGGATAGGCCTCCAGCACCGCCTCGGATGCTTCCGGCTCCGCATAGGTTCGGCCGCGCCGGTCGATCGAACGCGCGGCGTGGAAGCCGAGCACGGCGCGCCGCGTCACGCAGATGCGGTCGCCCGGCACCATCGAGAGCACCAGCGTGCAGGCCGACAGGCACGGCCCGTCGATCACCACGCGCTCACCTGACTCGCGCACCTTGTCGAACAGTTCGATAAACGGGCCGACCTGCCCGCCGGGGCTGGCGAGGATGCGGACGTCGGCCTGCGCGCAGCCAATCGTTGCGCAGAGGGCTGCCGCCGCGACAAACATTTTCATCAGCGCAATCCCTGCCGACGATGCGGTCGAGGTCCCGCCGCATCCGAAGCCGCAAGACTCGCGCCCGAATGGGGCATCGTCAAGACCGATGCCCCATTCGCGATGACAGGCGGGCTCAGGCTGCCCGGTTCTTGAGCGCGCCCACGATCGCCGTGAGCACTGCGCCGGCGACGCCGCCGCCGGCGACCTGTCCGATGATGCTGCCGATGTCAGGCGTCGCGCCGGAATTGGCGAGCAGCGGAATCAGCATACCCAGAAGCTGTCCGCCCGCGCCGCCGCCGATGGCGCCTGCGATGGTGTTTCCGAGCGTGCCGAGATCGATGTTCTTGGCCGCTCCGGCGGCGACATTGCCGCCGACGGCTCCGCTGATGACTTGAATGATCAGATTGATGAGGACTCCCGACATGACGCGATTTCTCCCCGGTATCTGGTTCAGCATGGCTGAGGCGCCGAATGGCGTCCCACCGGCGCAGACGTTAGGCCTGCGGCGCGCAGAGGTCATGCTGCGCACGCGAAGATTGCGGCCCATGCGGGCGGTATGCACCGGCTTTTTGGGGATTGGTTCGGCTAACCTGCAGCTTTAGCCCGCGCCGGAGACGCCGGCCTCGGCAAAGGTCGCCATGCCGCCATGACAGGCGAGCGCCGCGCGCAGCAGCAGGATCGCAACCCCTGCGCCGGAGGCTTCGCCGAGCCGCATCTCGAGATCGAGCAGGGGCGCGAGCTGCAGTTCGCGCAGCAGCTGGCGATGGCCGAGCTCGGCCGAGACATGCCCGGCGCGGCAATGCGCGAGGCTATCAGGCGCAAGCCGCGCCAGCGGCAGCACCGCCGATGTCGCGACGAAGCCGTCGAGCAGCACCGGGATGGATCGTGCCCGCGCTGCCAGCACGGCGCCCGCGATGGCCGCGAGCTCGCGGCCGCCGAGCGCGACGGCGACTGCGAGCGGATCGTCGAGCAGGCTGCGATGCAGCTTCAGCGCGGTATCGATCACGGTGCGCTTGCGCAGCAGGCCGGCATCATCGACGCCGGTGCCGCGGCCGGCCCAGCGCGCGCCGCGCCCGCCCATCAATGCCGCGCACAGCGTGGCGGCGACCGTGGTGTTGGCGATGCCCATCTCGCCGACGACGAGCAAATCGCATCGCTCCGGCACCGTGCGCCAGCCGGTGTCGAAGGCGACGAGGAAATCGGCGCCGTCCATCGCCGTCGCCATCGTGAAATCGCGGGTCGGACGTGCGAGCTCGAGCGGCTCGACGCGCAGCTCGGCCCCGGCAAGCCTGGCGATCTGGTTGATCGCGGCGCCCCCCGCGGCGAAATTCGCCACCATCTGCGCGGTGACTTCAGAGGGAAAGGCAGAGACGCCGCGCTCGGCGATGCCGTGATTGCCGGCGAACACGGCGATCGTGACCTGGTCGAGCCGGGGGATCTCGCGCCGCTGCCAGCGCGCGAGCCAGATCGCGACCTCTTCCAGCCGGCCGAGGCTGCCCGGCGGCTTGGTCAGGTTCTGCTGGCGCAGGGTAGCCGCCGCGGCGCTCGCCGCGTCGCCTTCGGGCAGGTCGCGACAAAAGCTGCGGATGTCGTCTAGAGTACTGAACTGCATGCGATTCCCTCGTCGAGCGGGCCGCAAACTAAAGCATGATCCGGAAAAGTGTGAAGCGGTTTTCCGACAAGATCATGCTCAAACAAGAAGCTAAAGCGCGATGAGATTCAGCCCGATCTCATCGCGCTTTAGTTCAATTTTCAGGCCTCCACCATGAATCAATGGCTCGACGATCTCAGGACCGCCATCGCCTTTCTGACCCGGCTGCCGATGCCGCATCCGGACGGGGCGCGGCCGGAGGGCTTTGCCCGGGCGCAGCGGCTGTTCCCCCTGGTCGGGGCCGGCATCGGGGCCGCGATCGGCCTGTTCTGTCTGCTGCTGCGGACGATCGGCGTGCCGGACCTCGCCGCGGCGGCGCTGGCGCTCGGCGCCGGCGCGCTGTTGACCGGCGCACTGCATGAGGACGGGCTCGCCGATCTCGCCGACGGGTTCGGCGGCGGCCGCGATCCAGCGGCCAAGCTCGAGATCATGCGCGACAGCCGGCTCGGCACCTATGGCGCGCTGGCGCTGGTGGTGAGCTTTGCCACCAGGCTTGCGGCGCTGGCGGCACTTCCCAACGGCATGGTGGTGCAGTGCCTGATCGCCGCGCATGCGCTCGGCCGCGGCGTGTTGCCGTGGATCGCGATCAGCCTGCCCTACGCGCGCAAGGATGGGCTCGCTGCCAATGCCGGCCGGGTCGATGGCACGATTGCAGTGGTCGCAGCCGGCATCGCGCTGGTGATCGCACTCCTCGCTCTGCCCTTCGGCAGCGCGCTGCTGGCGGCGATCGCGGCCGGCGCGAGCGCGTTGATCATGGCGCTGCTGGCAACGCGGCAGATCGGCGGCCAGACCGGCGACGTGCTTGGCGGGGCAGAGCAGGTTGCGGAGACCGCGATCCTGGTGTTGCTCGCAGCGCGCTTCAGTTAGAACTTTTCGAGCGAAGCGGATACCGGTTCGCGTGAAGATGATGCGACCCCACGCAACAGCCGGCGCGAAATTCAGCTATGGGCCAGAACTGGAAGCCGCGCAGATCGAGGCGTTGTTGCGGGACAAGACATCGATGAGCATTGCATCGACCATCACCATTCGTCGTAGAGCCACTCCCTGGGGATTGGAGGCCGCGCTCTTGCATACGGGGGCTGAGACGTCCGCTCGGGCTTGCGCACGCCAGGAGTCGGCGGCGTCGGAAGCGGTAACGGCTTCGGCTCGGAGACCTTCGCTAGCGTCCGTTTCATTTCTTCCTGGCTCGCCTTGAGTTCCTCAATGGCTTTGGAGCTCGCGCGGGCCATCTGTTGCTGGTCCGCCTTGAGCTGCTCGATACTTCGCTCCACATTTTCGAGGTTGCGGGCGATCGTTTGCAGCAGCTGCGCCTGGTCGGGAAGAGCTGTATTGGCTGCCGGCGCGGCGTCCTGCGGCGGTGCGATCTGAACCGGGGGCGTCGCTTGGGGTGGAGCAGCGTCTGCCGCTGCGACCTGAACGGTGGGTGCAGCGGGCTGCGCCGCAAGCGGCGGATTATCCGGGGGCAATGATGGAGTTGAAGCGAGCTGAGGCACCCAACGGGCGACAACCTGCTTGGCTCCTCTACCATACGACGATTGCAAAGCCAGTGCAGCAACAACGATACATGCTGCCAGCGACAAGCCGGCGAGAGCAAGGAACCCCGGCATTCGGCGCGGCGATCGCGAGCGAGGTCCGGAAGAGGTAGGGCCAGGCTCGGAAGCGGCAGGGTTGGGTCCGACCGAAGGCGGGGCAGGTTGCGCCGGAGCTGGGGACGCGGCATCGCGCTCCATTCTTGCAAGCTGTTCACTCAAGCGCGCGAGCTCTTCATTGGCGCGCGTGATCTGCTTGTGGGTTTCTGCGAGTCTTTCGTCGGCGCGCGTGGCCAAGCCATCGTTCGATTCGACTGGGTTCGGGGTGGGGGTGGAGTTCACTGGCGCTTCCCTTTCCATCCAATGTCACCCAAGCGTGCCGACTCGGTTATCCGTTAGGGTCGATCAGCCCCCAGCACTCCCGTCAGTCTTGTCCAAAAAATGGCCGGATGATAGCGGGCTTGAGGTCTCGTGATAATGGAGGGGGACCAGCTCGTGCCGGGCACGCTAACGCATTTCCGCCTTGCCCGATAAATCAGGTATCAACTGGTCAGAATGGAAGGGCTCCTGCAGCGATGAACCGCGAAACGCATCTCTGGCTGATCCGCCACGCGCCGGTCGACGGTCCGCGCGGCGTGATCCATGCGCCGGATGCGCCCGCGGACCTCGGCGATGTCGCGGCCTTTGCAGCGTTGCAGGCGATGCTGCCGGTTGACGCTGTCGCGGTCTGCAGTCCGGCGCGGCGCACAAGTGAGACCGCAGCAAAACTGGGCCTTGCGGCAACGGAAGACGACGCCTTTCGCGAGCAGGATTTTGGCGACTGGACCGGCCGGCGCCACAGCGAGATCGAGGCCGAACTCGGTGCGGCGGCCTATCGCGCATTCTGGCAATCGCCGGGGACCAACCGGCCGCCCGGCGGCGAAAGTTTTGCCGATCAGATCGCGCGGGCGCGGGCAGGGCTGGCGCGCCTGCCGGCCGGCGACGTCGTGCTGGTCGTGCACTCCGGCACCATCCGCGCGATCCTCGCAATCGCGCTCGAGCTCGCGCCGGAGCTCGCGCTGCGCTTCGTGATCGATCCGCTGTCGCTGACCCGGATCGACCGGCTTGAGAATGCCTGGCGTGTTGTTGCAGTGAACCTGCCGCCGCTACCAACCCCGTCATCCTGAGGTGCGAGCTCTTGCGAGCCTCGAAGGATGCACGGCCACCAGCCGGGCCGTCGACCCTTCGAGGGCCGCTGAAGAAGCGGCCACCTCAGGGTGACGGTGAAAGAGCGAGGCTGCTTCTACAAAAGTGCCTCACCCATTCCGCCGCTGGCCGCGCAGGGTCGGCAGGCCGATGCCGGCGGCATCGAAGCCGCCGTCGACGGCGAGGATCTGGCCGGTGATGTAGCTGGCGCGATCCGAGCACAGGAAGAAGATCGCTTCCGCCAGCTCCTCTTCCAGCCCATAGCGGTTGAGCGGGATCGCGTCGTGGTAGTCGGCGCGGATCTCCGGCGTGTGCACGGCCTTGGCCATCGCGGTCTCGACCGGCCCGGGCGCGACGCCGTTGACGCGGATGCCGAGCGAGGCGAGCTCGACCGCGAGCTGCTTGGTGAGATGCGCGAGGCCGGCCTTGCTGGTGCCGTAGGCCGAGCGCAGCGTCGAGGCGCGCACCGCCGAGATCGAGGTGATGTTGACGATCGCGCCGCCGCCATGCTCGCGCATCACAGGCGCGGCCGCCTTGGTGCACAGGAACGGGCCGGTGAGGTTGACCGCCATGATCCGGTTCCAGTCGGCGTCGGAAGTCTCCAGTACCGGCGTGAACACGGCGATGCCGGCGTTGTTGACGAGCGCATCGAGCCGGCCGAAGCGGTCCGTGATCGCCGCGATCGCTTTGGTTACACCGGCGGCATCCGATACGTCGCAGGTCAGCGCCAGCGTGGTGTCGGGCTGCTTCAATGCCGCGACCGCGGCGCGCAGCAATTCACCCTCGATGTCGAGCAGCGCGACGCGCCAGCCGTTGGCGAGAAAGCGTTTCGCTGCGGCGAGCCCGATGCCGCGCGCGGCGCCGGTCACGAGTGCGACTTTGGGGGAAGCGGAATTCATCGGATGGTCCATCGGTTCGGGCAGCAAGTCCCGACCGTCTGCGACCTTTGTCCGGTGATGTCAACCGGACCTGTTTCCCGTCACCCTGAGGTGCGAGCGCAGCGAGCCTCGAAGGGTGCACGGCCACCGGCCGGGCCGTGCATCCTTCGAGGCTCGCCCAGCGCCGTAAGCGCGCCGCTGAGCTCGCACCTCATCAGGATGACGGGGACAAGTTTGAGTGGATCATGAGAGAACGGCTATTCCATTCTGCTCTTGACCACGATGTAGGTTGCTTCATCCTGCAGATGTGACAATGACGAGATCATCGCGATGGGCATCTACGTCTACATGCTTCGCTGTGCTGACAACTCGTTCTATGTCGGCAGTGCCACCGGCGATGATCTTGCGCCTCGGATCGATCAGCACAACGCCGGCGCTTATCCCGGCTACACATTCACCCGGCGACCAGTTGTGCTCGTCTGGTCGGAGCATTTCGATCGCATCACACGGACGGCATCGCGGCGGAGCGCCAGATCAAGGGTTGGGGCCGCGGGAAGAAGGAAGCTTTGCAGCGATCGGACTGGACGACCATCAGCCAGTTGTCGCGCCGACGTGGCGGCGCCGCGCGCGGTGATTCTCTCCCCGTCATCCTGAGGAGCCGCGAAGCGGCGTCTCGAAGGATGCACGGCCCCCAGCCCGGGCCGCGCACCCTTCGAGGCTCGCTCCGCTCGCACCTCAGGGTGACGGGGAGAAAGTCATCGCACCGCAACCTAAGCCGCGAGCTCGGCGGAGGCGCGCTGCATATTGGTCGACATGTCCTGCGTCACGATGCTCTGCTCCTCGACCGCGGCGGCGGTGGAGGTGATGTATTCGTTGACGCCGGCGATCGCCGCCTTGATCTCGGACAGCGAGGTGACCACTTCGGCGGCGATCGAGTTCAGCGCATCGATCTCCGAGGAGATCGTGTCGGTCGCCTGCTTGGCCTGGTTGGCGAGGCTCTTCACCTCCGAGGCCACCACCGCGAAGCCGCGGCCGGCTTCGCCCGCACGCGCCGATTCGATCGTGGCGTTGAGCGCGAGCAGGTTGATCTGCCCGGTGATGCTCGAGATCATCTCGACGATGCCGCTCATCGCCTGAGCCGCGGCGTTGAGCTTCTGCGCCTGTCCGTCGGCAGCCTCGACGCGGCCGCTGGCGACCGCGGCGTTCTGCTTCGACTTGGTCATGGTCTCCGAGATCTCGCGGATTGAAGCGCTCATCTCTTCGCTGCCGGCGGCAACCGCCTCGATCAGGCCGCGCGCGCTGTCGGCCTTCTTGCGGCCGATCGCCTGCGCGGTGATGTCGGTGGCGTATTTCACCACCTTGTAGGGCTTGCCGTTGAGATCGAGGATCGGGTTGTAGGAGGCCTGGATCCAGATCTCGCGGCCGCCCTTGGCGATGCGCCTGTATTCGGCGGCCTGGAACTCGCCGCGGTTCAGCGCCCCCCAGAACTCGCGGTAGCCCGACGAACTCGCCTCGACTGGCTCGACGAACATGCTGTGATGTTTGCCCTGAATCTCGGCGAGCAGATAGCCCATCGCGGCGAGGAAGTTCGGGTTCGCGGTGCGAATCGTGCCGTCCATGTTGAACTCGATCACGGCTTGCGACTTGCCGATGGCGTCGATCTGGCCGTCATTGTCGGCGGCCTTCAGCTTCTGCTGCGTGACGTCGGTTGCGAACTTGACGACCTTGAACGGTTTGCCGCGGTCGTCGAGGATCGGGTTGTAGCTGGCGAGAATCCAGATCTCCTTGCCACCCTTGGCGACCCGCTTGAACTCGCCGGTCTCGAACTCGCCGCGGTTCAGCCGTGCCCAGAAATCGCTATAGGCCGGGCTGTCGCGGTCGGCCGGCGGCATGAACATGCTGTGATGCTTGCCCTGAATCTCGGCGAGCGAGTAACCCATCGCGCCGAGGAAGTTCTCGTTGGCATTGACGATGGTGCCGTCCATGTTGAACTCGATCACCGCCTGCGCGCGGCCGATCGCGGCGATCTTGCCGGCGTCTTCCATGCTGTGGATCTTCTGCGCGGTGATGTCGGTGGCGAACTTGATGACGCCGACCGGCTTGCCGTTCTTGTCCGTGATCGGATTGTAGGAGGCCTGGATCCAGACCTCGCGGCCGCCCTTGGCAACGCGCTTGTACTGGGCGGCCTGGAATTCGCCGCGGTTGAGGCTCGCCCAGAACGCGCGATAGTCGTGGCTGTCGCGATACGCCGGCTCGACGAACATGCTGTGGTGCTTGCCCCTGATCTCGTCGAGCGAGTAGCCCATCGCGTTCAGGAAGTTTTCGTTGGCGGTGACGATGGTGCCGTCGAGCTTGAACTCGATCACCGCCTGCGATTTGCCGATCGCTGCGGCTTGCGCCAGCGCATTGTCGATGTTTGCCTTGTTGCTGAAACTGAACATCAGGGCTCCGTGAAGTTTCAAATGAAACGGGATGGGAAATTGGATCGACGCAACTCACGGAAAGGTTGCAGCGAGCCGTTTAGCATCGGTAAAGCCTGCGGCCTGGCACGGACTGCATAACGCAGCGCGGCGCGCGCGCATCTATCTCAGTTTGCGAAGCAATTTTTTGATCTGCACGCTATCATTCATAGTCGGGATGCGATGTTCACCGTAATCTTACGGATGAAAATTGGTGACAACTTTTGTCTGATGCAGATGATCGCAACGCGTCCACTTCAGCAACGCTGATAGACCTATTACGAGCGTTGATATTGCCGACTGCTTCACGGATCGATTCAGTACCGCGATTCGCGTGCTCAACGAATGCGAGTCGCGTCGATGCCCGCTCGCGGCGCCGGGCGACGGGCAAAATAATTTCCGCGCGAGATGTCGGCAGAGCGGTTTCCGGTTCGTCCTCCGGGTACTGGTTCCACGATGGAGTTCTAATGTCGCTCACACTGCATTACCACCCGCTGTCGTCGTTCTGCTGGAAGGCGCTGGTCGCACTTTACGAGAACGGCGCGCCGTTCACGCCGAACATGGTCAATCTCGGCGATCCCGCCGAGCGCGCGGCGCTGCTCGCGCTGTCGCCGATCGGCCGCTTTCCTGTCCTTCACGACGAGGCGCGCGGCGAGGCGGTGCCTGAATCGAGCATCGTTATCGAATATCTCGACCGGCACTATCCCGGCACCGTCGAGTTGATTCCTGACGACCCGGAGCTTGCGTTGCAGACCCGGCTGCGCGACCGCTTCCTCGATCTCTACGTCCATCTGCCGTTGCAGAAGATCGTCGGCGACCGGCTGCGTCCGGCGGACAGCAAGGATCCGCGTGGCGTCGCCGAAGCGCGGGCGCAGCTCCGCACCTCCTATGCGATCCTCGACCAGCAGCTCGCGCAAGGCGGCTGGATGATGGGTGAGCAGGTTTCGCTGGCCGACTGCGCCGCCGCGCCGGCGCTGTTCTACGGCAACAAGGTCGAGCCGATCGGGGAGGGCCACCCGCATCTGGCGGCCTATCTCGAGCGGCTGATGGCGCGGCCGTCCTTCGCGCGCGTCCTCAAGGAAGCCGAGCCCTATTTCGGCATGTTCCCCAAGGAAGACTGAAAAGGAAACCTGAAAAAGGGAACCTGAGGTCCGATCAGGACCCCGAAAATAAATGCGGCGCGATGTCGTTTTCGCGCCGCCCCGTTCGTCTTCTCCCTGAAGCCCGGGTTCTGGAGCGCCGGTCGCGCCGAGGGGCCCGGGCGACATCTGTGTGGAGACGACATGGCTGCAGCTGGCAACAGGGCCGAGATCATCCGCGGGATCTTCGCCGCCTATCTCGCCAATGACCGCGCGAGCGTCGAGGCCGCGTTCGCGGAGGATTTCCGCTTCTCGACGCCCTATGGCGAGAACATCGACAAGCCGCGCTATTTCGCCGAGTGCTGGCGCGACTCTGGCTGGATCGGCCGTCACGAGATCGAGCGCATCATGGTCGATGGCGTTGAGGCCTACGTCACCTATCGCTGCGTCGCCCGCGACGGCAAGAGCTTCCGCAACACCGAGTTCTTCGTGTTCGACGGCGACAAGGTGTCGCGCATTGACGTCTATTTCGGTCCGTCGCATCAGGACGGCGAACTGGTCAGGCAGGATCGATAAGGCAGCGCCGGTGATATCGCTCGCGCGATCGTCGCAGGCGAGCCCGAATTCTGCGAAGGAAACCTGGAAAATGTCCATTGCGAGTGAAAGCAGCGGCCTGTCGCAGGCACGGCTTGGACGCATGCGCGAAGTGCTGGCACGCCATGTCGATGGTGGCGACGTTCCAGGCCTCGTGGCGCTGGTCAGCCGCCGCGGCGAGATCCATGCAGATGTGCTTGGCCGCATGGCGATGGACGGGCCGCCGATGCAGCGCGACACCATCTTCCGCATCGCCTCGATGACCAAGCCGGTGACGGCGGTCGCCGCAATGATCCTGGTCGAGGAATGCCGGCTCAAGCTCGATGATCCCATCGATCGCTGGCTGCCCGAGCTCGCCGATCGCCGTGTGTTGCGCACTATCGAATCCGAGATCCACGACACGGTGCCGGCCAAGCGCGCGATCACGCTGCGCGACCTTCTCACCTTCCGTCTCGGGCTCGGCATGATCCCGGTGTTTCCGGCGCGCTATCCGATCCAGATGGCGATCGCGGATGCCGGCTTTGCGCCCGGGCCGGTGTTTCCGTCGTTTCCGCCGGACGAATTGCTGCGCCGCTACGGCACGCTGCCGCTGGCCTATCAGCCCGGTGAACGCTGGCTCTACGACGCGGGGAGCCAGATCCTCGGCGTCCTGATCGCGCGTGTCGCAGGAACCTCGTTCGCCGGCTTCCTGGAAGAGCGGATCTTCGGGCCGCTCGGCATGAACGATACGGCTTTCCATGTGCCGCAACATAAGTTGTCGCGATTTGCGACGTGCTATGGCGGCGATCCTGCGACCGGCACGCTGAAAGTGTTCGACCAACCTGCGACCGGCAAATTCGCGGCGCCGCCGGTGTTCGAGAACGGCAGCGCCGGGCTGGTGTCGACCGCGGATGATTTCAACGCCTTCGCGCAGATGTTGCTCAATGGCGGACGGCTCGGTACCGAGCGCATTCTGTCGCGTCCCTCAGTGGAGCTGATGACTTCGAACCAGATCACGCCGGAACAGAAACTTGGCTCCGAGTTCTTGCTCGGTCCGTGCGGCTGGGGCTTCGGGCTGTCGGTGTTCACCGCGCGCGACGATCTCTGCCATGTGCCGGGCCGCTACGGCTGGGACGGCGGCTATGGCACCTCCTGGTATTCCGACCCGCGCGAAACGATGACCGGAATCCTGCTGACCCAGCGCATGATGGATTCGCCGCAGCCGCCCGCGGTGTTCGCCGATTTCTGGACGCTCGCCTATCAGGCGATCGATGACTAGCCTGGAGTGCGCGTCAATGACCTCGAGAATAATTTCAAACGCCGTGTCGGAATCGCAGACTCAGCATCGTCGTTCAATCGAGCGCCGGTGCTGAGATCGGCTCAGAGACAACGGAGCAGGACGATGAAGTTCATGGTGATAGTGAAGGCGAACAAGGATACCGAGGCCGGCGTGATGCCGAGCACCGAGCTGCTCGCCGCGATGGGCAAGTTCAACGAGGAGATGGTCAAGGCCGGCGTGATGCAGGCCGGCGAGGGCCTGCATCCGACCAACAAGGGCGCGCGCGTCAAATATGCCGGCGGGCAGAGCACCGTGAGCCACGGACCGTTCAGCCCGACCGGCGATCTGGTCTGCGGCTTCTGGCTGATCGAGACCAGGTCGCTCGATGAAGCGATCGACTGGATGAAGCGCGCGCCGTTCGGCGGCGGCTCCGAGATCGAGATCCGCCAGGTGTTTGCCGCGGAGGATTTCGGCGAGGCGCTGACGCCCGAGTTGCGCGAGCAGGGAGAGCGCCTGCGTGCGCAGGCCGGAAGGAAGTAATGACTTCGTCATTCCAGGCTTGCGCGTCCAAATCGGCTGTTGCCGACTTGGACAAATACCAAGCGCCGAATTCGGGTAAACTCGAATTCGGACGGCGCATTCCTGAAATGACGGGGATGAGAACTCCACGTGATTCAACTAGCAAGAAAGTCCGACCAATGCGTTTCATGATGCTGATGATCCCGCTCGGCTACGAGTCCGCGCCGGCCAAGCTCGAGCTCGACCCGGAACGGGTCGCCGCGATGATGCGATACAATCAGGCGCTGAAGGACGCCGGCGTGCTGATCACGCTGGAAGGCCTGCATCCGCCGGCCTCAGGCGCGCGCGTCAAGTTCGACACCGGCCTGCCGGTGGTGATCGACGGTCCGTTCACCGAGGCCAAGGAAGTGATCGGAGGCTTCTGGATGATCGAGGTCGCCTCGCGCGCCGAAGCGATCGCATGGGCGAAGCAGTGCCCGGCCTCCGCCAACGAGATGATCGAGATCCGCCAGGTGCAGGAGATGGCGGATTTCTCCGAGGAAGTGCAGCAGGCGGCCGCGACCTTCGAACATCCGCAGGGCGGCTGGGGCAAGGCGCTGCGCTGAATTTCAAACGAAACGCGATGCCGCCGCAAAAGCGGCATCGCGTCCCCAACTGATTGTCAAACCACAACGGAGAAGCACGATGAGCAATGACACCTTCCTCGCGGTCTATCTCGGCGGCGGCAAATCCGGTTCGCGCATGGCAGCCTGGAACGCGCTGCCGGAGGCCGAACGGCGTGCCAAGGAGCAGCAGGGCATGGCCGCCTGGGGCGCCTGGGTCGAGAAGCACCACGACGTGATCGTCGAGATGGGCGGGCCGCTCGGCAAGACCAAGCATGTCGGCGCCGGCGGCACCGCCGACATCGCCAATCTGATGACCGGCTTCACCGTGGTGCGCGCGCCCACACATGAGGCGGCGGCAAAGCTGTTCGAGAACCACCCGCACTTTTCGATCTTCCCCGGCGAGGCCGTGGAGATCATGCCGGTGCTGCCGATCCCGGGGCGATAGCGCCCGGGGTGCTGGAGCCCCAAACTCACTGCACCTCTCCCGCTTGCCGCGGGAGGGGGCTCCGTTCTCGTAGATCGAACGTCTGCTTGTTCTATCTACCGACAAGCTGCGTGCATTGATCCGCCCGACCTCGCTCTCAGGTCATGCCGGCCCACGCAAATCTGGAAACCCCGGGTGGAGGTCGCGCGCCATGGCGAAGCTCGTCTTCGGATTGAACCAGTCGCTCGACGGCTATGTCGATCATCAGGCCATGCTGCCGGACACCGGGCTGTTTCGTCATTTCATCGAGCAGGTGCGCGGCGTGACCGGCATGCTGTACGGCCGCCGCATGTACGAGGTGATGCGCTATTGGGACGAAGACCTCCCTGACTGGGATGCGGAGGAGCGCGACTATGCGGCAGCGTGGCGGAGCCGGCCAAAGTGGGTCGTGTCGCGCTCGCTGAAGTTGGTCGGACCCAACGCGACGCTCGTCGAGGGGGACCTCGCGGCGGCGGTGCGCGGGCTGAAGGCCCGGCTCGACGGCGAGATCGAAGTCGCCGGACCGGAGCTGGCGGGGAACCTGACCGAGCTCGGCCTGATTGACGAGTATCGAATCTACCTCCGGCCCATCGTGCTTGGTCGCGGCAAGCCGTTCTTTGCCGGCCCACGCGCGCCGCTCCGCCTCGTGGCAAGCGATCGGCTGGGCGAGAACACGCTCAGGTTGATCTACGTCCCCGCCTAGACCCGCAATGCGCCTGACGGCTTGGCGAGGCAGTCCTCGACGCCGTTCGGCCAGCCGGTCCGTTAATCTTGATGAACCGCCGGCCTGGCCGCTAGTGACCTTTACCACCGGCTCATGTAAAAGCCGTTCACATGAGCTGGCGCAAGGACCAAGGCCGCGCCGAGCGCGGCTATCATCACGGCAATCTCAAAGAGGCGTTGCTGCAGGCAGCCCTCGACCTGATCTCGAAGAAGGGGCCGGCCGGCTTCACCTTCGCCGACGCCGCGCGCATGGCCGGCGTCAGCCCCGCTGCGCCCTACCGCCACTTCCGCGACCGTGACGAACTGATCGCCAGCATCGCACAGCGCGGCTTCGAGCAGTTCGAGGCGCTCTTGACGCAGGCCTGGGACGACGGTCGCCCCGACACCGTCTCGGCGTTCGAGCGGGTCGGCAAGGCCTATCTCGCCTTCGCGCGCGAGGAGCCCGCGTTCTACTCCGCGATGTTCGAATCCGGCCTGCCGGTCGATTCCAATCCGACCTTGATGGCGGCAAGCGAACGCGCGTTCGCGATCATCCGCGCCGCCGCCGAGCGGCTCGCGGCGCTGGCGCCGCCCGGCACACCGCGCCCGCCGGCGATGATGATGGCGCTGCATATCTGGTCGATGTCGCACGGCGTCGCCTCGCTGTTCGGCCGCGGCGATGCCGCGCGGCGCAAGCTGCCGATGTCGCCGGAGGATCTGCTCGAGGCCGAAGTGCTGATCTATCTGCGCGGCCTTGGCTTCCTCACCGATCGCAAGCCGGGAACCGCGGCAGCCGCCGAAGAGCCGGCCGGCGACAGATCCGGCCCGTGGGGCAAGCCGAAATAAGGTTCAACGTCGAAGTCAAAAATAATCCGAGGGGTGCGGCATCTGCTCTGCTTGACTTTCCCAAGGGCTCGGCTATCTATGTAAATGTTATTTACATTCACAACGGCGTGATTGCCGTGATGGAGAAGGAAATGGCCTACACCGCAGATGTCAATCGCTGGCGCGGCCCCGTCGAAGAGCCCTACCGTCCACACTTCTACGCGACGCCGTGGCATCCCCTGAAGATCGCCGGGATCATCCTCGGCTTCATGATCTGGTGGCCGATCGGCCTCGCCCTTCTCTTTTTCACACTCGGGAGCAGAAAAATGGCCTGTTGGAGTCACTACGATCAGGATCGCTGGGCGAACAAGATGGAGCGCATGCAGGACAAGATGGAGCGGATGAAGAGCCGCATGGAGCGCCGCGGCTTCCCGTTCGGCGGCTTCGGCCCGCCCACCAGCGGCAACCGCGCCTTCGACGAGTACCGCCAGGACACGCTGCGCCGGCTCGAGGAAGAGCAGGTCGAGTTCAAGAACTTCCTCGATCGCCTGCGCCACGCCAAGGACAAGGAAGAGTTCGACGCCTTCATGGCGCAGCACAAGACCCGTCCGACCCCGCCGAACGATCAGCCGCCGCAGAGCTGATCCCGCGAGGAAAGCACTGAGCCTTCAGGCGATGTGCCCCCATAGAACCTGATGGCCCGAGCCGCCCGTTTGCGACAAGCAAGCGGGCGGTTTGCATTTTGCGGTGGTCATGCCCACTCTATCGTCGAAATCCCGGCGATGAGGTGATCATGGCGGTGCAGGCGACGGCGAGTCCTCAAGATCTCTGGCTTGCGATCCGGCGCGAGGCGGAGGCTGCTGTTGTCGCCGATCGCTTTCTCGAGGCCTCGGCTGCCTTCATCCTCGATCAGGGCGATCTCGGCGGCGCGCTCGCCTTCCTGATCGGCCGGGCTATCTGCCGCGCGGAAGCCGATCGCGTGCAGTTCATGCGGACCGCCCGCGAAGCGTTCGCGGCCGAGCCTGCGCTGGTCGATGCCGCGGCCACCGATCTGGTGTCGATCGTGCGCCGCGACCCGGCGATCACGGGCTTGTTGCCGCCGTTCTTGAACTTCAAGGGCTACGTCGCGCTGCAAGCCTGGCGGGTGTCGAACTGGCTGTGGCGCCACGATCGCCCCGACCTTTCGCTGTTGATGCAGAGTGCGGCGGCGGACCAGTTGCAGATCAGCATTCACCCGTCGGCCCGGATCGGAACGGCGGTTTTCCTCGATCACGGCACCGGCATCATCATCGGCGCGTTGGCTTCCGTCGGCGACGAGGTCACGATCCTGCAGAACGTCACCATCGCGCGGCATCAGGATGACCCGCGCCACGCACCGACGATCGGCCGCGGCGTGCTGCTCAGCGCCGGCGCAACGGTGATCGGAAACCTTTCTGTCGGCGACTTCGCCAAGGTCGGCGCCGGTGCGCTGGTGACGTCGGATGTGCCGGCCGGCTGCACCGCCGTCGGCGTCCCCGCGCGGCTGACCAATTGCGCCGAGGCGGGTGCGCCTGGAGCATGATCCGGAAAAGTGGCCCCTCGCGTCGTCACGCCGGCACGAGCATATCGGCGAGTTGCGTAAAACTGTCCGCGTGGAGGTCGATCCAGGATTCCGGCGCGACGTCGACCTTCGCCGCCGGCCCGAACTCCAGCGGACGGGCGACGAACGCAGTGCGCATGCCGAAGGCGCCGGCCGCCTTCAGGTCGTATTTGTGGCAGGCGACCATCAGGATCTTGTCGGCGGGATAACCGAGGTAGTCGACGGCGAGCTGATACACCGCGGGTGATGGCTTGTAGCTGCGTGCAAGCTCCGCGGTCAGCACGGCGTCGAATGGCAGCTTGGCATGCTTGACCACCGCCACCACGGCGGCCATGCCGGCATTTGACAAGGTCGAGGTCACGAACCGGCTGCGCAGACGTGCAAGGCCTTCGACACTGTCGGGCCACGCGTCGAGCTTGCTCCACACCGTGTTCAGTTCGTCGCGCTCGTCGCTGGAGAAGGCCTCCGAGAGGCCGTGGCGATCGAGCAGCACATCCAGCGCCTCGCGATAGATGCGGTCGACCCGAATCCAAGGGCGCTTGCCGGCGATCACGTCGTCGAGCGCGGCACGATAAAGATCGCGCCATTCGCTCGAGAGTTTGGCCCAGTCGAGCGCAAGCCCCTTCGCGGCATTGACGGCCTGCCCCGCACGCAGGATCGGCTGATAGAAGTCGACGCATGTGCCCTGGACGTCGAAGGCGATGGCGCGGATCTCATCGCGCCATGGCGCGGCGCCCGCCGGCTGTATCCCCGTCATCGCGGCCATGATCGATAGTCCTCCAGCGGTCATGAAGTGTCGTCTGGTCAGATCAGGTAGCACGGTTCGTTCCCCGGTTGCGGTATCAGATAGAGGCGCACCTTCGTGAGCTGAGCACCCTGATCAGACTCCCTCCCCCCTGTGGGAGAGGGTGGGGTGAGGGGTGGCCCCGGGAGCGATCCGAGAAGTAAGCGAAGTTCAGTCAACATGCTCGCCGGATCGTATGCAGTCCTCGTCACTAATTATCAGCGGAGCAAGCGGTACCCCTCCCCCGCAAGGGGGAGGGAGCCCCACCAGCGTGCTCGCCTCACTGTGTGATGCGGCTCGCTAACGCCCCCTCACACATTCGATCCATGGATCGCGTCGATCACGGCGTCGGTCACTTCCTTGGTCGTCGCCTTGCCGCCGACATCGGGCGTCAGCACGCCGGCCGCGCACACCCTCTCGACCGCGGCCATCAGGCGCGCGGCGGCGTCCTTTTCGCCGAGATGCTCCAGCATCTGCGCGCCGGTCCAGAAGGTCGCGACCGGGTTGGCGATACCCTTGCCAGTGATGTCGAAGGCCGAGCCGTGGATCGGCTCGAACATCGAGGGGAAGCGGCGCTGCGGATCGATATTGCCGGTCGGCGCGACGCCGAGGCTGCCGGCCAGGGCACCTGCGAGATCAGACAGGATGTCGGCGTGCAAATTGGTTGCCACGATGGTGTCGAGGCTCTTCGGATGCAGCGTCATCCGCACCGTCATGGCGTCGACCAGCATCTTGTCCCAGGTCACGTCGGGGAATTCCTTGGCGACCTCGGCGGCGATCTCGTCCCACATCACCATGCCGTGGCGCTGCGCGTTCGACTTGGTCACCACGGTGAGAAATTTGCGCGGCCGCGACTGCGCAAGCTGGAACGCGTAGCGCATGATCCGCGTCACGCCGACCCGGGTGAAGACAGCCACTTCCGTGCCGACCTCTTCCGGCAGGCCGCGGTGCGCACGTCCGCCCATGCCGGCATATTCACCCTCGGAATTCTCGCGCACGATCACCCAGTCGAGATCGCCGACGCCGACATTGCGCAGCGGCGAGGCGACGCCGGGCAGGATCTTGGTCGGCCGCACATTGGCGTACTGGTCAAAGCCCTGGCAGATCGGCAACCGAAGGCCCCACAGCGTGATGTGATCGGGCACGTCGGGCGCGCCGACCGCACCGAAATAGATCGCGTCGAAATTCTTCAGGTCTTTGAGCCCGTCGGCCGGCATCATCACGCCGTGCTTCTTGTAATAGTCCGAGCCCCAGTCGAAGGTCTTGACGTTGAAGCTGATGTCGCCGCTGCGCTCGGCCAGTGCCTGAAGCACGCGGACACCCGCCGAGATCACTTCGGGGCCGATGCCGTCGGCGGGAATGGCGGCGATGGAATGGGTACGCATGGGTTGTCTCCGGATGAATGGTTAGCGGGTTCGCACGGGATTGGGTTGTGGTTCGGCCGGCGCGGGCGCGCTCTGCGCGCGCGACAGCAGCAGCGTGAGCACGGCTGACAGCACCAGCAGGCCAGCGACGAAATAGAGACCGCCCTCGAAACTGCCGGTGCGCTCCTTGATCCAGCCGATCATCGCGGGGCCGACGAAGCCGCCGAGATTGCCGATCGAGTTGATGGTGGCGATGCCGGCCGCGGCGGCCGAGCCCGACAGGAACATGGTCGGCATGCTCCACAGCGGCGGCTTCGACGAAGAGATGCCGATATTGACCAAGGTCAGCGCCGCGATCACGGCGGCGAGGCCGGTCCATAGCCCGGCAAGCGCGAGGCCCGCCGCCGCGATCAGGCAGGCGATCACGACGTGCCAAGTGCGTTCGCCGGTGCGGTCGGAATGCCGCGCCCACAGGATCATCGCGATCACGGCGATGGTTGCCGGCACCGCGTTGAGGGAGCCGACCTGCAGAGACGACAGGCCGAACGCCTTGATGATCTGCGGCGCCCAAACGCCAAGTGTGTAGAGCCCGGCCGAAGTGCCGAAATAGACCAGCGCCAGCGCCAGCACGCGCGGATCGGCGAGCCCGCGCCAGATGCTGTGGCTCGCGGTCGAAGCCTTGCCGTCGTTCTCCGCCTTCATGGTCTTGACCAGCCAGGCGCGTTCGTCGTCGGCAAGCCATCTGGCCTGCTCCGGCCGGTCGGTCAGGAAGCCGAGCACGACGAAGCCGAGCAGCACGGCAGGCACCGCCTCCAGCACGAACAGCCATTGCCAGCCCTTGAAGCCGAACAGGCCGTCCATCTCCAGCAACGCGCCCGACACCGGCGAGCCGAGCACGGTCGAGAGCGGCGCGGCGGCCATGAACAGCGCGGTGACGGCGGCGCGCTGCCGCGCCGGGAACCAGTAGGAGAGGTAGAGGATGATGCCGGGGAAGAAGCCGGCCTCCGCGGCGCCGAGCAGGAAGCGCAGCACGTAGAAGCTGGTCGCGCCCTGCACCAGCGCCATCGCCGCCGAGACCAGGCCCCAGGTGATCATCACCCGCGCGATCCAGATCCGCGCGCCGATCTTGTGCAGGATGATGTTGGAGGGCACCTCGAACAGGAAGTAGCCCCAGAAGAAGATACCGGCGCCGAAGCCATAGACCGTCGGCGACAGGCCGATGTCCTTGTTCATCGTGAGCGACGCGAAGCCGATATTGACGCGGTCGATGAAGGCCACGAAGTACAGCAGCATGATGAACGGCACGATGCGCAGTGAGATCTTGCGCAACACGCGCGTGCCAAGCTCGCTTTCCATGGGCTTCCTCAGGGTTCGTGTTGTTTGTTGGGACGGCGCATTTCGCCGCGCCATTGGGAAGCCTAGAGGCGCGCGCCCTTCCGATTCAATCCGCGCCGGTTTATACAAAAAAATGATATAATCGCTGCCGTCGCCCGTCATTGCGAGGAGCGAAGCGACGAAGCAATCCATCCTTCCACGCGTGCGGAGAGATGGATTGCTTCGCTTGCGCTCGCAATGACGGCGGGTGAGAAGGAAACCCATCTTGGAACTGCACCAGCTTCGCTGCTTCGTAGCGGCTGCCGAGGAACTGCATTTCGGCCGTGCCGCGCAGCGCCTGCAGATGATGCCGTCGGCGCTCGGCCGCCACATCAAGCTGCTGGAGGAGGATCTCGGGGTGCGGCTGTTCGCGCGCACCACGCGCGCGGTATCGTTGACCGAGGACGGCTCTGTGCTGCTGCGCGAGGGACGCGCGCTGCTCGGCCGCGCCGAGGCGATCGAGGACGGCTTTCGCCGCCGGCTGCGCAAGCCGCAGGCGCGGCGCTTCCGGATCGGCGCGATCGACAGCGCCGCGGCCGGCCTGCTGCCGCCGCTGCTGCGCGACCTCCGTGCCGCCCATCCGGAGGTTGCCGTGCAACTGCTTGAGGAGAAGACCATCCGGCTGCTGCCGAAGCTGTTGTCGGGCGCGCTCGATCTCGCTTTCGTGCGCCCGCCGGAGCGGCCCGACCGGCGCATCGAGTTTGTTCCGCTACTGCAGGAGACCGCCGTGGTGGCGCTGTCGCACAAGCATAAGCTGGCGCGGCGCAAGCAGATCGTGCTGCCTGATATCGCCGATCAGCCCTTGATCGTGCCGGAGCGCCGCTCGCGGCCGCACAGCCACGATCTCACGACAAAACTGTTCGACGAGGCCGGGCTGACGCCGCGCATCCAGGAGATCGCCGACGAGAAGCAGACCATCGTCAACATGGTTGCAGCAAGGCTCGGCGTCGCCATCGTGCCGCGCTGGACCGCGCGGATGGCGATCCCGGGCGTGCGCTTTGTGCCGCTGCGCCTAAAACGCGGCAGCAGCACCGGCCGCCTGCCGCTCGCTGCCGCCTGGCTGAAAGGCTCCCGCGATCCGGTCCGCGACCAGGTGCTCGCGGTGCTGGAGGCGAGGTTGAAGAGTTACGCGCGGGAGGCTTGACGACGCTTGGTAGCCGTGGCCCGCTTCGCTGCAACAACCATCACTTCTACGCAGGCGCAGCAGATGATACGATGGGCCAACGCGACCTCGGCTCAAGCCGAGAGCGTGTCTGTCCTTCGGAGAATTTGCAAAGCAACTGTCGTACTAGCCTGCTAGCGATTCCGTCGCGGCTACCAGTGCGCTTCCCGCGCCGGAAGTCGCCCGACGCTTCGCCGGCATTCCTTGACCGGAGGGATCATGCTCCGCATCGTCACGTGTCTGACGCTATTGATTTCCCTTCATGCGGCCGCGGCGCAAGACAGGGCGCCGGGCGGTTCATCGCAGCCCTATTTTGGGGGCTCCACAGCGCCGCCGACCGATCTGCCATCCGGGATCGGCAACTATTGCATCTACGAAAACCTCATCTTCTCGATTGGCTCGCCCATGTGCATTGGCAAGACGAGCTACGTATGTGCTCCCGCGATAAACGAAGCGGAGCTCAGTCAGCGGGCGTATTGGTCAGCAAGACCAGCTGACCCAAAACTGACCGCGCCGGTGTGCCAGTAGATTGGTTTCCCGTCTCCCTTGAATCGAGAACCATCCTCATCGTCGTCCCGGCCTAGTGCGCAATTGCGTACGGGGGCCGGGACGACAGCGGAATTTGAGACGTGCAGATGCCTAGCAACTTGCGCCACGCACTCGGTGTCGTCCTGGCGAAGGCCAGGACCCATTACCCCAGGTCTCGATTGTTGTGCGACGTTGGGGCCGCGAGCGTATTCATCACCGAATGCGGTGGTAATGGGTCCTGGCTTTCGCCAGGACGACGAACGGAGAGGCTCCCGCCGAGACGACGAACTTGAGACAGATCGCGCCGCGATGGCTCTTCGCCTAGCTCACATAGACGAGGCTATAAACATACGACTTCGTCCCCTTCCGGCTCACCCGGTCGCCTTCCGGTGGGTGATCGCCCTGATCGGCCGGCAACACGTTCCAGGGGCGGCCGGTGCAGGTTTGGCTCTGAGGGGCCCGGGCCAACCTGCTCCAGCCCGGCCGGTGCTCGATCCAGAAATCCCGATCCTGGTGCTGGTAGCCGACGGTTCCATCGGGGCGGGTGTTCCGGACAACGCTGTGGACGAGGACGTCATCCTGCCGGCGCAGCTCGAATCTCTCCCGGTTTTGCGGAGCGGCCATGAGTTCCTCGTTGGTAGACTCGCGTTATGTTATAATATAACAGTTTGGCCATGGCGCATACGCACTCCCACGACGACCACCACCATCACGGCCACAGCCATCCCCACGGGCACAGCCATGGCCCCTCGGCGCATCCGGCCCAGGCCGCGCCTTGGTCGATCCTGCGCATGCCCGTGCCGGCCCGGCTGGGCGCGGCGCTCGCGGTCTCGGCCTGCCTGTGGGCCGTCGTCTGGCTGGCGATGAGGTGAATGATGGGGTCTCCGCTTGTCACCTTCCGCGACGTCACGCTCGGCTATGACCGGCACCCGGCGGTGCATCATCTCAACGGCGCGGTCGAGGCGGGCGCGCTGCTCGCGGTGATCGGCCCGAACGGCGCCGGCAAGTCGACGCTGCTGCGCGGCATCGCCGGCGTGCTGAAGCCGCTGTCGGGCGTGATCGATCTCGACGGGCTCGACCACCGCGACATCGCCTATCTGCCGCAATCCGCCGACATCGACCGTACGTTTCCGATCTCGGTGTTCGATTTCGTCGGCACCGGGCTGTGGCGCGCGACCGGCTTCTTCGGCGGCATCGGCAACGCCGCGCGCGACAAGATTTTGGCGGCCCTCGCGGCCGTCGGCCTCAACGGCTTCGAGAACCGCCCGATCGGCACGCTGTCCGGCGGCCAGATGCAGCGCATGCTGTTCGCGCGTGTGCTGCTGCAGGACGCCCGCCTGATCGTGCTCGACGAACCGTTCAATGCCATCGATGCCAAGACCACCGCCGATCTCCTGACGCTGGTGAAACGCTGGAACGGCGAGGGGCGCACGGTGCTGGCGGCGCTGCACGACCTCGACATGGTGCGCAACAATTTCCCGGAAACGCTGCTGTTGGCGCGCGGCCCGGTGGAATGGGGCCCGACCGCGGAGACGCTGACCGCGGACAATCTGACGGTCGCGATGCGGATGTGCGAGGCGTTCGACGACAGTGCCGCGGCGTGCGCCGCCGATCCGCGCTCACGGGCCGCCTGACGCCGATGCTGACTGACGCGCTGATCACGCCCTTCACCGAATTCGAGTTCATGCGCCGCGCGCTCGCCGCGGTGATCGCGCTGTCGCTCGGCGGTGCGCCGATCGGCGTATTCCTGATGCTGCGGCGGATGAGCCTGGTCGGCGACGCCATGGCGCATGCGATCCTGCCGGGCGCTGCGATCGGTTTCCTGCTGTCCGGGCTCAATCTGTTCGCGATGACGACCGGCGGCCTGATTGCCGGCTTTGCGGTGGCGCTGCTCGCCGGCCTCGTCGCCCGCACCACGGAGCTGAAGGAAGACGCCTCACTTGCGACCTTCTATCTGGTCTCGCTCGCGCTCGGTGTCACCATCGTCTCCATCAAGGGCACCAATATCGACCTGCTGCACGTGCTGTTCGGCAATATCCTGGCGATGGACGACCAGACCCTGCTGGTGATCGCGTTCAACGCCACCATCACGCTGCTGGTGCTCGCGGTGATCTATCGTCCGCTGGTGATCGAATGCGTCGATCCGGTATTCCTGCGCACCGTGAGCCGGGCCGGCGCGCCGGCGCATCTCGCCTTCCTGGCGCTGGTCGTGGTCAACCTCGTCAACGGCTTCCACGCGCTCGGCACGCTGCTCGGCGTCGGGCTGATGATCCTGCCTGCCGGCATCGCGCGGTTCTGGTCGCGCGACATCACCACCATGATCTGCATCGCGGTCGCGAGCGCGATTGTTTCGGGCTATGCCGGGCTGGTGCTGTCGTACCAGACCCGGATTCCCTCCGGCCCCGCGATCATCCTGGTTGCGGCCGGGCTCTATATCGTGTCGCTGCTGTTCGGCAATGTCAGCGGCCTGGTGCGGCAGCTGTTCCCCGGCCGCCATCTCGAGGCGTGAGGACGATGCGGCGATTGTTCGGGTTGATCGGTCTGGCGCTGCTGCTGGCGAGCGGCGCGGCGCGCGCCGAAGAGCGCATCAACGTCGTTGCGAGCTTCTCGATCCTCGCCGACATGGTACGCAATGTCGGCGGCAACAGCGTCGACGTGGTGGCGCTGGTCGGACCCGACGGCGACGCGCATGTTTACGCGCCGACGCCGGCCGACGCCAAGAAGGTCGCCGACGCGAAGTTGCTGGCCATCAACGGCCTCGGCTTCGAGGGCTGGCTGCCGCGGCTGCTGCGGGCCTCCGGCAGCAAGGCGCCGGTCGCGGTGGCAACCAAGGGGATCATGCCACGGAAGATGGGCGGCCATGACGATCCGCATGCCTGGCAATCCGTCGCCAATGCGAAGATCTACGTCGTCAATATTCGCGACGGGCTGATTGCCGCGGCCCCCGACCAAGCCGGCGTCTTCAAGGCCAATGCCGACGCCTATCTGGCGAGGCTCGAGGCGCTCGACCGCGAGGTGCACGAGGCGGTGGCGAGAATACCGGACGCGCGGCGCAAGGTGATCTCGACCCACGACGCCTTCGGTTATTTCGCCGACGCCTACGGAATCACGTTTTTCTCGCCGCTCAGCGTCTCGACCGATTCCGAGCCCAGCGCACGCGATATCGCCGCCATCATCGCCCAGATCAAGGTCGCGAAAATTCCGGCAGTTTTTCTCGAAAACATCAGCGATCCGCGCCTGATCGAGCGGATCGCGGCCGAGACCGGGGCCAGGGTCGGCGGGACCCTGTATTCGGACAGTTTGACGGCCGAAAAGGGCCAAGCACCCACTTACATTGATATGGTCAGGCACAATATAAAGGCCCTGACCAGCGCGCTCGCCAACTAGGGGCAGGGGCCTCCCTGCCTGGATTGAGCGCGGCCCCAATTCGGAGTTGTTATGGCTGAAGCTTCGCAAAAAATTCCAGTGACCGTGCTGACGGGCTATCTCGGCGCCGGCAAGACCACGCTGCTGAACCGCATCCTGTCGGAAAACCACGGCAAGAAGTACGCCGTCATCGTCAACGAATTCGGCGAGATCGGCATCGACAACGACCTCATCATCGGCGCCGATGAGGAAGTGTTCGAGATGAACAATGGCTGCGTCTGCTGCACGGTGCGCGGCGACCTCGTCCGCATCATGGACGGGTTGATGAAGCGCAAGGGCAAGTTCGACGCCATCATCGTCGAGACCACCGGCCTTGCCGATCCGGCGCCGGTCGCGCAGACCTTCTTCGTCGACGAGGACGTGCAGAAGAACGCCCGGCTCGATGCGGTGGTGACCGTCGCTGATGCCAAGTGGCTGAGCGATCGCCTCAAGGACGCGCCGGAAGCCAAGAACCAGATCGCGTTCGCCGACGTCATCGTGCTGAACAAGACCGACCTGGTCTCGAAGGCGGAGCTCGCCGAAGTCGAGGCCCGCATCCGCGGCATCAATCCGTACGCAAAGCTGCATCGCACCGAGCGTTGCCAGGTCGGGATCGCCGACGTGCTGGAGCGCGGCGCATTCGACCTCGACCGCATCCTTGAGATCGAGCCCGATTTCCTCGAGGCCGGCGACGGTCACGACCATGATCATCACCACCACGACCACGGTCATGACCATAATCACCATCACCACGATCACGGCCATGGGCTGAAGCACTATCACGACGAGGAAATGCAATCGCTGTCGCTGCGCTCGGAGAAGCCGCTCGATCCGACCAAGTTCATGCCCTGGCTGCAGAACCTCGTCGCCACCGAAGGCCAGAAGATCCTGCGCTCGAAGGGCATCCTCGCCTTCACCGGCGATGACGACCGCTACGTGTTCCAGGGCGTCCACATGATGCTGGAGGGCGATCATCAGCGGAAGTGGAAGGACGGCGAGAAGCGTGAAAGCCGCGTCGTGTTCATCGGTCGCGAATTGCCGGAGCAGGCGATCCGCGACGGCTTCGAGCAGTGCATCACCACGTGATGAAAGAGTTCGATCCGGGCGAGGTCCCTTCTTCCATCGTTTCGATCACCGACCGCGTCAAGCCGCTTCCGCTCGGCGCGGCGGTCGGCTCAGTGCATTTTCTCGGCGACCGCGCGTTCTTCGTCGGCGCCGAGGAGAGCGTCGCGATCGCGACCGCCGACGGCGAGATCACGCGGACCGAGACTCATTTCGGCGCCATCCTGTGCGCGGCCTCCGACGGCAAGCGGCTCGTCACCGGCGGTGACGACGGCAAGCTGATCGCGATCGACGCCAAGGGCGAGACCTCTGTCATTGCGACCGACGCCAAGCGGCGCTGGATCGACAATGTCGCGCTGCACAGCGACGGCACCGTGGCGTGGTCGGCGGGCAAGACCGCGTTCGTGCGCAATCCCAAGGGCGAAGAGAAAACCTTCGAGGTGCCGTCGACCGTCGGCGGGCTGGCGTTCGCGCCGAAGGGCCTGCGACTTGCGATCGCGCACTACAACGGCGTGACCTTGTGGTTTCCCAACATGGCCGCCAATCCGGAATTCCTGGAATGGGCCGGCTCGCATCTCGCGGTCTCTTTCAGCCCGGACAACAAGTTTCTTGTCACGGCGATGCACGAGGCCGCGATGCATGGCTGGCGGCTCGCCGACAACCGGCACATGCGGATGAGCGGCTATCCCGGCCGCGTGCGCTCGATGTCATGGAGCGCCGGCGGCAAGGGGCTTGCGACCTCGGGCGCCGATACCGTGATCGTCTGGCCGTTCACGAGCAAGGACGGGCCGATGGGCAAGGAGCCGGCGATGCTGGCGCCGATGCCGGCGCGGGTCGCGGTGGTCGCCTGTCATCCGAAGAACGACATCATGGCGGTCGGCTATGCCGATGGCACCGTGCTGATGGTCCGGCTCGAGGACGGTGCCGAGATCCTGGTGCGTCGGAATGCCGGTACCGCGGTGTCCGCGCTGGGGTGGAATGCCAAGGGCACGCTGCTCGCCTACGGCACGGAAGATGGTGACGCGGGCATCCTGGAAATGTAAGAGATCGCTGCATCGTTCTCGGACGAGGAAGAATCGGCAGCGTCATGCGATTTCTCACCACATTCCAGCTCGCCGACTTCATCGACACGCTGGTCAGCCTGACGACAGCTTTCGTGCTCGGTACACTGATCGGGGCCGAACGGCAGTACCGGCAGCGCACCGCGGGGTTGCGCACCAATGTGCTGGTCGCGGTCGGTGCGGCCGCCTTCGTCGACCTCGCGATGCATCTGGCCGGCGCTGATGGCGCGGTGCGGGTGATCGCTTATGTGGTGTCGGGGATCGGCTTCCTCGGCGCCGGCGTCATCATGAAGCAGGGCATGGACGTGCGCGGGCTCAACACCGCGGCGACGCTGTGGGCCTCGGCCGCGGTCGGCTCCTGCGCCGGCGCGGACCTGGTGGCGCAGGCGGCGGCGTTGACCGTGTTCGTGATCGCCGGCAACACGCTGCTGCGTCCGCTGGTCAATGCCATCAACCGCATTCCGCTGAACGAGAAGGCCTCGGAGGCAACCTACTACTTCAAGCTCGTGGTGACCCCCGAGGCGCTGCCCGACATGCGCGACCGCCTGGTGGAGAAGCTCGAGGTCGCGAACTATCCGGTCGCCGATGTCAACGTGGTCGAGGCCGGCGACGACTTCCTCGAGATCGTGGCGGAGCTGGTCTCGACCGCGGTCGACCCCAACGAGCTGAATGCCGTTGTGGTCGACTTGCAGCATCAGCCCGGCGTGCGGCACGTAACCTGGGAAATCAGCACCACGGATTGAGGCGAGGTTCCCGCAGGCGCTGCTCGGGAACCATGCGGTGGCCGGATCGTTGACCTCGCTGACAATCGCGGGTGAACGACATGGCTGCGGATCGGACCAGGCTGCGGAACGACGTGCTGATCGCCGCCACACTGGTGGTGGCGGGCGTTGCGATCGCGGTGCTGTCGCTGCACGCGATCAACGCTGCCCCGCCGCAAGAGATGGCGCAGGCGACTCAGCCGCTACAGACGACGCCGCCCGCCGAGTCAAAACCCGGCGGCGAGCGGCCGACCACGCCGGCACCGGAGCCTGCGCGTCCCGACGCTGAGGCACAGAAGGCCGGCGCCAGGCCGGCGCTGCCGCCGGCGCCCGCCGAGAAGATCGCGCCGCCGATCGAGAAGAAATAGCAGAACCGCGAGCCTGCCGACGGGTCTGCATTGTGACGCGCATTTGACTGATGCTGCCGATTATACGGTCTCGCCTCCGCCCTCCGCGCCCGCCATAATCTGCCGGCACACCAACGACAGATGGGGCACTTCATGAAGATCGAGGACGTCCGGCGCACCGCCTATTCGATGCCGCTCACCAACCCGTCGTTTCCGCCGGGGCCATATCGGTTCTTCGACCGCGAATATTTCATCATCACCTACAAGACCGACCCCGAAGCGCTGGCGGCCGTGGTGCCGGAGCCGCTCGAGGTCGCCGAGCCTGTCGTGAAGTACGAATTCATCCGCATGCCGGACTCGACCGGCTTCGGCGACTACACCGAGACCGGGCAGGTGATCCCGGTCCGGTTCAAGGGCGAGCTCGGAGCCTATACCCACGCGATGTATCTCGACGACGAGGCCCCGATCGCCGGCGGCCGTGAGCTGTGGGGATTTCCGAAGAAGCTGGCGCGGCCCAAGATCGCGGTCGAGAGCGACGTGCTGGTCGGCTCGCTGCATTACGGCTCGGTGCTCTGCGCCTCCGCCACGATGGGCTACAAGTACCACAAGGTCGATCACGACACGGTCTTGAACGCGATGAAGGCGCCGAACTTCATCCTGAAGATCATTCCGCATGTCGACGGCACGCCGCGGATCTGCGAGCTGGTGCGCTTCCATCTCGACGACATCACCTTGAAGGAGGCCTGGACCGGCCCCGCCGCGCTCGGCCTGTTTCCGCACGCGCTGTGCGACGTCGCCCGCCTGCCGGTGCGCGAAGTGGTCTCGGCGCTGCACTACAAGGCGGATTTGACGCTGGGCCTCGGCTCGGTCGCGTTCGACTACATGGCGAAGTGAGCCGCTGTCATTCCCGGTGCGCAATTGCGCACCGGTGGGCTTGGCCCTTCGGGCCAGCCCGGAATGACGAGAGCCAGCCGATCTCGCCGGCTACTGTGCATGGGGTTGTTTTCGAGATTTGGCCGGAAGGCCTCTCAGCGCACCAGGACGTTCTTGAACTGCCAGGGATCGCTGGTGTCGATATCTTCCGGGAACAGTCCCGGACGATCCGTCAGCGGGGTCCAGTCGGTGTAGAAACCCTTCACCGGGCCGAGATACGGCAGCTGGATTTCCAGCAGGCGGTCGAAATCCATCTCGTCGGCTTCGACGATGCCCTCGTTCGGGTTCTCCAGCGCCCACACCATGCCGCCGAGCACGGCCGACGTCACCTGCAGGCCGGTCGCGTTCTGATAGGGCGCGAGCTTGCGGGTCTCCTCGATCGAGAGCTGCGAGCCGTACCAGTAGGCATTGTTGTCGTGGCCGAACAGCAGCACGCCGAGTTCGTCGATGCCGTCGACGATTTCGTTCTCGTCGAGGATGTGGTGCTTCTCCTGCATCTTCGCGGCGCGGCCGAACATTTCATGCAGCGACAGCACGGCATCGTCGGCCGGATGATAGGCATAGTGGCAGGTCGGCCGATAGATCGCCTTGCCCGATGCGTCATGCACCGTGAAGTAATCGGCGATCGAGATCGACTCGTTGTGGGTGACGAGGAAGCCATACTGTGCGCCGCGGGTCGGGCACCAGGTCCGCACGCGCGTGTTGGCGCCGGGCTGCATCAGATAGATTGCGGCGCCGCAGCCGGCTTCGTGGGTATGCGCATTCTCGGGCATCCATTTTTCATGGGTGCCCCATCCGAGTTCGGACGGCTGCACGCCTTCGGACAGGAAACCTTCCACCGACCAGGTGTTGACGAAGACATCCGGCTCCTTCGGCGACTTGGAGCGCTGGGTGTCGCGTTCGGCGATGTGGATACCCTTGATGCCGGCCTGCCGCATCAAGTCCGCCCATTCAGCCTTGGTCTTCGGCTTGGGGGCATTGAGCTTCAGATCAGCGGCGACGTTGAGCAGCGCCTGCTTGACGAAGAAGGAGACCATGCCGGGATTGGCGCCACAGCAGGAGACCGCCGTCGTCGAGCCCGCCGGGCGCGCCTTCTTGGCGGCCAGCGTCACTTCACGAAGCGCGTAGTTGGAGCGCGCTTCCGGGCCCTTCGAAGTATCGAAATAGAAGCCGAGCCAAGGCTCGTTGACGGTGTCGATATAGAGAGCACCGAGCTCGTTGCAGAGCTCCATGATGTCGGTCGAGCCGGTATCGACCGAGAGATTGACGCAGAAGCCCTGGCCGCCGCCTTCAGTGAGCAGCGGGGTCAGCAAGTCGCGATAATTGTCTTTGGTCACGGCCTGCTGGATGAATTTGACATTCTGCTTCTCGCAATGGGCCTTGCGGCCTTCATCCTTGGGATCGATCACGGTGATGCGCGACTTGTCGTAATCGAGATGCCGCTCGATCATCGGCAGCGTGCCTTTGCCGATCGAGCCGAAGCCGATCATGACAATGGGGCCGGTGATTTTCGCGTAGATCTGCGAGGAGGGGCTCATCATTTTCTCCAGGAGAGCGCCGAGCGGCGGGTAGAGTGGATCAGGGGTTGCGTCGCTTTGCGGTGACTTCGATCTCGACCTTCATCTCGGGCCTGTAGAGCCCCGCGACGATCAGCAGCGTCGCGGCGGGTCGGATCTCGCCGAGCACCTCGCCGCAGACCGCGAAATGGGTATCCGCGTCACTGACGTCAGTGAGGTAGTAGGTCGCGCGGACGATGTCGGCCATCGCGAAGCCACCCTCCTTGAGGGCAGCCTCGATGGTCTTGAAGCAGTTCCGTGACTGGCTCGTGACATCATCAGGCATGGTCATGGTGGTGTAGTCGTAGCCGGTGGTTCCGGCGACGAAGGCGAAATCGCCGTCGATCACGGCACGGCTGTAGCCCGCGGTCTTCTCGAACGGCGAGCCGGTGGAAATCAGGCGGCGGGACATGTCGGACCTCGGCTGAGAATGGCTTTGCGCGGGGTTTACGGGCATTTTTGGCGCCCGCGCAACCCCTTCTATTCTGGGCCTTGCGGCCGGCGCTAGTGGGACTGCTGCGTGGTGTCCGGCGGCGACGGCGGCGCGCCGGTCCAGCGCCGGATCAGGATGTCCCGGACGATCATGACCGAGATCAGGACCAGCATGACCGTGGTGACGAGGCCGCGCCAACGCGGGCGTGCGCCATCGATTGCGGGAAGGTTCTCTGCCATGGCGCCCGCCTTACGCCGCGTGCGGCACGGCGAGCGGTGCCTTCCGTTTGCGGGTTGCCTTGCTCTTGGGCAGCGGTGCGCCGGTCGGCGTGATCATGCCCCAGGCGCCGTCCAGCGCGCCCTCGACCAGCTCGAGGCCGAGCAGCCGCTCGCGCTCGAATGCGCCGGGCAAGGACAATTCGCCGGTCCTGGCAGCGGTGAAGCCATAGCGGGCGTAATAGGGCGCATCGCCAAGCAGGATGACGGCGCCGTGGCCACGGGCCTTCGCCACGGCCAGCGCGCGCTGCATCAGCGCGGCGCCGACGCCGAGGCCGCGGCAGTCGTCGTCGACAGCCAGCGGCCCCAGCATCAGCGCGCTGCGGCCCCCCGCGCTGACGTGCCACAGCCGCACGGTTCCAACCAGCCGGCCGTCCTGGCGCACGGCCGCAAGGCTCAGGCCTTGGGCGGGCGCGCGTCCGTCGCGCAGGCGCTGGCAGGTGCGGGCATGGCGGTTCTCGCCAAAGCAGGCATCCAGCAGCGCTTCGCGCGCGACGACGTCCGAAGCCCGCTCCGCACGGATCGCGAACGGAGCGGCATTTCGGATGAGGGCAACGGGGGTGTTCCGTTTCGCAGTCATGGCACGTCAGTCCCCGCTTGCAACGGCATGTCGCACGCCGCGCAAGCGTCGTTCAGAAAAATCAAAAATGATCGGGAAGGAGCCGGCGGGGCCGGCTCCCGGTTTATCAGGCCTCGAAAAGGAGGCGGCTTAGATGTGGTAGGTCTTCAGCGGCGGAATGCCGTTGAACGCCACCGACGAGTAGGTCGACGTATAGGCGCCGGTGCCTTCGATCAGCAGTTTGTCGCCGATCTCGAGCGTTACCGGGAGCGGATACGGCAGCTTCTCGTACAGCACGTCGGCGCTATCGCAGGTCGGGCCCGCGAGCACGCACGGCGTCATGTCCGCGCCGTCATGCGGGGTGCGGATTGCGTAGCGGATCGACTCGTCCATCGTCTCGGCGAGACCGCCGAACTTGCCGATGTCGAGATAGACCCAGCGCACCTCGTCCTCGTCGCTCTTCTTCGAGATCAGAACGACTTCGGTCTCGATGATGCCCGCATTGCCGACCATGCCGCGGCCCGGCTCGATGATCGTCTCCGGGATCTGGTTGCCGAAATGCTTGCGCAGCGCGCGGAAGATCGACCGGCCATACTGCAGGACCGGCGGAACGTCCTTGAGGTACTTGGTCGGGAAGCCACCGCCCATGTTGACCATGGTGAGGTTGATGCCGCGCTCGGCGCAGTCACGGAACACGGTCGAGGCCATCGCGAGCGCGCGGTCCCACGCCTTCACCTTGCGCTGCTGCGAGCCGACATGGAACGAGATGCCGCACGGCTCCAGCCCGAGGCGCTTGGCGTGGTCGAGCACGTCGACCGCCATCTCCGGATCGCAGCCGAACTTGCGCGACAGCGGCCACTCGGCGCCGGCGCAATCATAGAGGATGCGGCAGAACACCTTCGCGCCGGGAGCGGCGCGGGAGATCTTCTCGACCTCGGCGGCGCAGTCGACGGCGAACAGGCGAATGCCGAGCGCGAAGGCACGCGCGATGTCGCGCTCCTTCTTGATCGTGTTGCCATAGGAGATGCGGTCCGGCGTCGCACCGGCAGCCAGCGCCATCTCGATTTCCGCAACGGTCGCGGTGTCGAAGCAGGAGCCGAGCGAGGCGAGCAGCGACAGCACTTCGGGCGCCGGGTTGGCCTTGACAGCGTAGAACACGCGGCTGTCCGGCAGCACCTTCGCGAAGGTCTGGTAATTGTCGCGCACGACCTCGAGGTCGACGACGAGGCACGGCTCGGTGTCGAGACCTTCGCTGCGGCGGTGACGCAGGAATTCCTGGATACGTTCGGTCATGGCACTCTCCAACGGCCCCAGCGACGGGATCCGCTTCAACGTGACGTCGGATAAGAGTGCTCTGGCTGCATTGCGCGATGGAGGCGCAACGAAAGCCAAAAGACTCAAACCAGACTGTGCTGCCGTGGATTGGTTGGGAGAGTTTCCCGCCCGCACACCTGGCAATGAAGGACAAGCCTTTTCAGTAGCCCGCGCCGGCGTTGGACTGCCGGTAGAGACCAAAAAAGCCCGATCCGTCGTTGCTTTAAGTCGCGTCCCCCGTTGAGAGCGGGGTGCGCCGGTTCGCCTCCGGCTGCCAGTCACGGTTGCAAAGAGTGGTGAGACCTTCAACGGCATCCCTGGAGAGGGAGGCTGGCCGCTTCGTGTCCTGACGGACGTAAGCGACCCTCGGTTCTTCCACCCCTTGGCGGCTGTCCGGCCTCTTGTCCGGATACCTACCGACTGACACACGACCACAGGCACGTGCGAAATTGGGCAAGGCAGGAAATAAGTCTTTTGAATTCGCTTCGCAAGAATTTTTTTGCGATAGCGACAAATTTCCCTAACGCGTGCTTGCGATCTCGCGCGCAGCAGGCGTTGAAGATGAACGGCTGTTAAGAATGACTAACGAAGCGTGTGTGCGTTTAAGCCCTGTGCCGCAGCGCTTTCTCGAATCGCTTCAGCTCACGCGCGACGCGTGAACGGCTCGACGCGTTGAGCTGCGCGGATGAAGGCGATCATGATCAGGACGCCGATGCCGAACAGCACGGCCTGCAGGATGTGCGCGCCGAAATCACCGAGCCCGAGCGCGATCGCGAGCGCCCAGCCGCCGGCGAAGGCCGCGCCGAACACTTCCGCGCCGATCAGGATCGCCGCCGAAATCACGGTGATGACGCTCGGCCAGAGGATCCGGCTGGTGCCTGCGGTGGAGGGCTGCATGGTCATGGAATAGGTCCTGTTCAGGGGGCGCAATCTCTCCGAAAAGTGCCCATGTATCAAGCGCAAAAGGCCCAAAAATGCCGTATCGCGTGATATAGATTGGGCCGCATTTTCAAGGCGGAAAACGGGATATTCGATGTCAGAAACCAGCGCAGACGCTCACGCCAACCCCCTCTTGAAGGCATGGCAGACGCCGCTCGAGACGCCGCCCTTCGCCGAGATCAAGCCGGAGCATTTCCTCCCTGCCTTCGAGCAGGCCTTCGCCGACCATTCGGCCGAAGTGGCTGCGATTACCCATGATCCGGCGCTGCCGGACTTCGACAACACCATCACGGCGCTGGAGCGCTCCGGCAAGCTGCTGTCGAAGGTCTCGGCGGTGTTCTACGACTTGGTCTCGGCCCATTCGAGCCCTGCGATCCTGGAGATCGACAAGGAGGTGTCGCCCCGAATGGCGCGGCACTGGAATCCGATCATGATGAACGCTGTGCTGTTTGGCCGCATCGCCATGCTGCACGAGAAGCGCGCCTCGCTCGGCCTGACCGGCGAGCAGATGCGGCTCCTGGAGCGCACCTACACCCGCTTCCACCGCTCGGGCGCCGGGCTCGACGACGCCGCCAAGGCCCGCATGGCCGAGATCAACGAGCGCCTCGCCCAGCTCGGCACCTCGTTCAGCCATCATCTGCTCGGCGACGAGCAGGAGTGGTTCATGGAGCTCGGCGAGGGCGACCGCGCCGGCCTCTCCGACACATATGTGGCGGCCGCCAAGGCTGCGGCGGAAGAGCGCGGCAAGCCCGGCAAGGCGATCGTGACGCTGTCGCGCTCCTCGGTCGAACCGTTCCTGCAGAGCTCGTCGCGGCGCGACCTGCGCGAGAAGGTCTACAAGGCCTTCACCGCCCGCGGCGACAATGGCAACGCCAACGACAACAACGCGACCATCGTGGAGATCCTCAGCCTCCGTGAGGAGACGGCGAAGATCCTGGGCTTCCCGACCTACGCCGCCTACCGCCTCGAGGATTCCATGGCGAAGACGCCGGAGGCGGTGCGCGGCCTGCTGGAGCGGGTCTGGAAGCCGGCGCGGGCGCGGGCACTCGCCGACCGCGATGCGCTGCAGGCGCTGATCACTGAAGAGGGCGGCAATTTCACCCTGGCGGCCTGGGACTGGCGCTACTACGCCGAGAAGCTGCGCCAGGCCAAAGCCAATTTCGACGATTCCGCGATCAAGCCTTATCTGGTGCTCGACCACATGATCGAGGCCGCCTTCGACTGCGCCACCCGCCTGTTCGGCGTCACCTTCGCCGAGCGCAAGGACGTGCCGGTCTGGCACCCGGACGTCCGGGTGTGGGAGGTCAAGGGCCGCGACGGTCAGCACAAGGCGCTGTTCTATGGCGACTACTTCGCGCGGCCTTCGAAGCGCTCCGGCGCCTGGATGACCTCGCTGCGCGACCAGCAGAAGCTCGACGGCGACGTCGCGCCGCTGGTCATCAACGTCTGCAACTTCGCCAAGGGCGCCGACGGCGCGCCGTCGCTGCTGTCGCCGGACGACGCGCGGACCCTGTTCCACGAGTTCGGCCATGGCCTGCACGGCATGCTCTCGGACGTGACCTATCCGTCGCTGTCGGGGACGTCCGTTTTCACCGACTTCGTCGAGCTGCCCTCGCAGCTCTACGAGCACTGGCAGGAGCGGCCGGAGGTGCTGCAGCGCTTCGCCCGCCACTACCAGACCGGGGAGGCGCTGCCGGACGACCTGCTCAAGCGCTTCCTCGCCGCGCGCAAGTTCAACCAGGGCTTTGCCACCGTGGAGTTCGTCTCCTCGGCGCTGGTCGATCTCGAATTCCACACCCAGCCGGCGGCGGCGAGCCGCGACGTCCGCGCCTTCGAGCAGAAGGAGTTGGAGAAGATCGGCATGCCCGCCGAAATCTCGCTGCGGCACCGGCCGACCCAGTTCGGCCACATCTTCTCCGGCGATCACTATGCGTCCGGCTACTACAGCTACATGTGGTCGGAGGTGATGGACGCCGACGCGTTCGGCGCCTTCGAGGAGGCCGGCGACATCTTCGATCCGGCGACCGCCAAGCGGCTGCATGACGACATCTATTCGTCGGGCGGCTCGCGCGATCCGGAGGAGGCCTATGTCGCCTTCCGCGGCCGCGAGCCCGAGCCGGACGCGCTGCTGCGCCGTCGCGGCCTGCTCGAGACGCCTGAGGCGGCCTGAAGGTGCCGTCTCTGAACCGCCTGATCGCCGGGCTCGCGGTTGCGGTGTCCGTCGTGCTCGGCACGGCGGCCGCCGAGGCCCACCCGCATGTCTGGATCGTGGCCAAGAGCGAGCTGATCTACGCGCCTGACGGCACCATCACGGGGGTCCGCCACGCCTGGACCTTCGACGACATGTTCTCGACCTATGCGCTACAGGGCATCGAGACCAAGGTGAAGGGCGCCTACAGCCGCGAGGAACTGGCGCCGCTGGCGCAGACCAATGTCGAGTCGCTGAAGGAATACGCCTACTTCACCTTCGCCAAGGGTGACGGCAAGAAGCAGAAGTTCACCGAGCCGGTCGACTACTTCCTCGAATACAAGGATTCGGCGCTGACGCTGCACTTCACCCTGCCGGTGAAGACGCCGTTCAAGGCCAGGCAGCTGTCGCTCGAAGTGTTCGACCCGACCTACTTCATCGACTTCCAGTTCGCTGAGAAGGAGCCGATCAAGCTGGTCGGCGCCGCTGTAGACTGCAAGATGCAGTTCGAACGGCCGAACGATGGCACCGCCGCCGCGCAGAAGCTCGGCGAGCAGAACTTTCTCGACGGGAGTGCCGGCAATTTCGCGATGATGTTCGCCAACAAAATCTCGGTGGATTGCCCATGACGCCAATCGCCTCCCGCGTGATGCGTGGCTTGGCCGTGTCCGCTGCCGTGCTGGCGACGTTCGCGGTGCTGGATGGCGCGGTTCATGCGCTGCTGGCGCAAAATCCGTTCGGCGCGCCGCGCGCGGCGGAGCCGCAGGGCGGGATCGTGGGCTGGCTCTTGGCAAAACAGTCGGAGTTCTACCGCGAGATCTCGGCGACGATCCGCGCCGCGAAATCCGATGGCTCGGCGGTCTGGACGCTGCTTGCGATCTCCTTTGCCTACGGGATCTTCCATGCCGCCGGCCCCGGCCACGGCAAGGCGGTGATCTCGTCCTACATGGTCGCCAATCGCGAGACCGCGCGGCGCGGCATCGTGCTGTCGTTCGCCTCGGCGCTGATGCAGTCGCTGGTCGCGGTCGCCATCGTCGGAATTTGCGCCTGGCTGCTCAACGCGACGGCGAAGACCATGTGCGGGGCGGAGAAGGCGATCGAGATCGCGAGCTACGCGCTGATCGCGGCGTTCGGCGCCCGGCTCGTCTGGGTCAAGGGCGGCGGCTTCCTCCGCGCGCTCAAGCTGCCGCGCCCGGCGCTGGCGCTGGCCGGCGCGCATCGGCACGATCACGACCACCATGAACACGATCACCACGACCATGGCCATGAGCATCATCATCGTCACGCGCATGACGATCATGGCCATCATCATGATCACGGCCACGATCACGGGCATGACGCGCAGCACGTCCATGACGAGCATTGCGGCCATTCGCACGGACCGACGCCGGCCGAACTCGCCGGTCCCGGCGGCTGGCGGCGCGGCTTAGGTGCGATCCTCACGGTCGGGATCCGGCCGTGCTCGGGCGCGATCCTGGTGCTGGTGTTCGCGCTGGCGCAGGGCCTGTTCTGGGCCGGCATTGCCGCGACCTTCGTGATGGGGCTCGGCACCGCCATCACGGTGGCGGCGATCGCGCTGGTCGCGGTGTCGGCGCGCGGCGTGGCCGAGCGGCTGAGCGCGGCGCGCGACGGCGGCGGCATGGTGATCATGCGCGGCCTGGAATTTGCTGCCGCTGCGCTCGTGCTGCTGCTCGGGCTCGGGCTGCTGTTCGGCTATGTCGCGGCCGAGCGGGCGACGTGTTTGTGAGGTGACTTGTCTTACCCTCCCCTGGAGGGGGAGGGTCGCTACGCATGAAGCGCAGCGAAATGCGTAGCGGGGTGGGGTGACGGTCTTCCCGCGCCCGACAGCGTCCGAGTGGAGAGATCACCCCACCCCGGTTCGCCCCTCGCTTGGCTCGATGCGAACCGACCCTCCCCCTCCAGGGGAGGGTGAGCGAGCTCAACTCGTCAGGTACCCCTTGATCGCCGGCAGGAGGAAGATCGCGATGTTGATCGCAAAGCCGATGCTCCAGAGGATCGAGCGCAGCGTCGGGCGGTTGCCGATATAGGTGAAGACGTAGGCGATCCGTACGATCAGGAACAGCACCGCGAGCTCGTCGATCAGCCGCAGCGGCCCGACGCGGAATTCGGCGAGCAGCACGGCGAAGGCGAAGAACGGGAAGGCCTCGATGCCGTTCTGGTGGGCGCCGAGCGCGCGCGAGCGGATCGGGTCGTCGTAGAAATCCGGATCGCGCGGTTTCGAATTGTCGAAGCCGCGGATGCCGGCCCATTTCACCGATACGATCGTCAGCAGCGAGAGCAGCAGCGTCCCGAAGACGCACCATTCGGCGATCGTCATGGTTCCTCCCCATTCACGGGACGGGAACGTAACCAACCGGCAGTCGGCTTGACAAGGTCGGAGCAACGCGCGAAGCCCAAAGCCCCCAAGCGAAGGACTTGAGACGCAACGCCATCATGAGCACGGTCATCCCCTTCGAGAGCGCGAAGCCTGCCGCGGTGCCGAAGCCGGAGCGCGTCGGCGTGCTCCTGGTCAATCTCGGCACGCCGGATACGGCCGATGCCGCGGGCGTGCGGGTCTATCTGAGGGAATTCCTGTCCGATCCGCGGGTGATCGAGAACCAGGGCCTGCTCTGGAAGCTGATCCTCAACGGCATCATCCTGCGCGTCCGCCCGGCCCGCAAGGCGCGCGACTATCTGAAGATCTGGAACACCGCGAAGAACGAGTCGCCGCTGAAGACCATCACGCGCTCGCAGGCCGAAAAGCTCGCGGAGGCGATCGCCGATCACGATCACGTCGTGGTCGACTGGGCGATGCGCTATGGCAATCCGTCGATCAAGGAGCGCATCGAGGCGCTGGCGGCGCAAGGCTGCAACCGGCTGCTGCTGGTGCCGCTCTATCCGCAATATTCCGCGGCGACGTCGGCAACCGTCTGCGACGAGGCGTTTCGCGTGCTGGCCGGCATGCGCGCGCAGCCGATCCTGCGGGTGACGCCGCCCTACTACGACGACCCTGACTACATCGAGGCGCTCGCGGTCTCGATCAACGACCATCTCGCGACGCTGCCGTTCCAGCCCGAGATCATCCTCGCGTCGTTCCACGGCATGCCGAAGGCATATGTCGACAAGGGCGATCCCTATCAGGCGCAGTGCATCGCCACGACCAACGCGCTGCGCAAGCGGCTCGGGCTCGATGCCAACAGGCTGATCCTCACCTTCCAGTCGCGCTTCGGCAATGCCGAGTGGCTGCAGCCCTATACCGACAAGACGGTCGAGAAGCTGGCCAGGGACGGCGTGCGGCGAATTGCCGTGGTGACGCCCGGCTTCTCCGCCGATTGCCTGGAGACGCTGGAGGAGATCGCGCAGGAGAACGCCGAGATCTTCCGGCACAATGGCGGCGAGCAGTTCGCGGCCATCCCCTGCCTCAACGACAGCGAAGGCGGCATGGACGTGATCCGCCAGCTCGTGCTTCGCGAGCTTCAGGGCTGGATCTAGCAAGGCTTGATCCGAGCACGCTGGATCTGATTGTTAACGATCTGTGACAGCGGACACAGTGGTTCGTTCAGCCTTGCTGCATCTGGCGTTCAGCTTGCGTGCATCTGGCAGTCCGACAGCCGCTTCCTATGTGCTAGAGAGAACAACAGCCGGCTGAACCGGCGGAGCGGTCCTGCCGACCAATGCACGACCGCGCCTGGCGACGGTCTCGCGGGCCTCGCGGTGCCTTGGAGGACTTTATGACTGGCTTCGACATTTTCGCGATCGCGCTTGTTCTTCTCGTCATCGTCACGTTGTTCGCCGGGATCAAGACCGTCCCGCAGGGCTATGACTGGACCATCGAGCGGTTCGGCAAATACACCCGCACGCTGTCGCCCGGCCTCAATCTGATCGTGCCGTATTTCGATCGCATCGGGCGCAAGATGAACATGATGGAGCAGGTGATCAACATCCCCGAGCAGGAGGTGATCACCAAGGACAACGCCACCGTGACGGTGGACGGCGTCGCGTTCTTCCAGGTGTTCGATGCAGCGAAGGCGAGCTACGAGGTCGCCAATCTCAACCAGGCGATCATCGTGCTGACCATGACCAATATCCGCTCGGTGATGGGCTCGATGGATCTCGACCAGGTGCTTTCGCATCGCGACGAGATCAACGAGCGGCTGCTGCGTGTGGTCGACGCCGCGGTGTCGCCCTGGGGCCTCAAGGTCAATCGAATCGAGATCAAGGACATCGTGCCGCCGGCCGACCTCGTCGAGGCGATGGGCCGGCAGATGAAGGCCGAGCGCGTCAAGCGCGCCGACATTTTGCAGGCCGAAGGCCAGCGGCAATCCGAGATCCTGCGCGCCGAGGGCGCCAAGCAGGGCCAGATCCTGCAGGCCGAAGGCCGCAAGGAGGCTGCATTCCGCGACGCCGAGGCGCGCGAGCGCTCCGCCGAAGCCGAGGCGAGAGCCACCCAGATGGTCAGCGATGCCATCGCCAAGGGCGACGTCGCCGCGCTGAACTATTTCATCGCCGATAAATACATCAAGGCGTTCGGGCAATTGGCCGATTCGCCGAACCAGAAAGTGCTGATGCTGCCGATCGAGGCGACCAGCATCCTGGGCTCGCTCGCCGGCATCGGCGAGATCGCCAAGGCCACCTTCGGCGAGAGTGCCGCATCCGCCGCGGCCGCCGCACGGCGCGGCTCGGTGCCGTCGGCCGGTCCGACGCCGCCCCCGCCGGTGCCGCCGCAGCGGTAAGGGCGTGACAATGATTGCTTCGGCGCATTCCGTTCACCTCTCCCCTTGTGGGAGAGGCAAAGGCCGCCTTTGGCGGCCGTACTTGAGAACGCCGAAGCGAAACTTCGGCTACGTTGCATCGCTAGATGCAATCCGGGTGAGGGGTCTCTCTCCGCGGAGAGATTGTCACCCCTCACCCCAACCCCTCTCCCACAAGGGGAGAGGGGCTTCAGACCGTTGAGAGGTCACGTCATGGCCGAGATGTTTTCGTCATTGGGTACCTGGAACTGGCTGATCTTCGGCTTCATCCTTATGGCGCTGGAGCTCGCGGCGCCCGGCGTCTTCCTGTTCTGGCTCGGGCTCGCGGCGCTGCTGGTCGGGCTGCTGTCGTTCGTCTTCACGCCGTCCTGGCAGACGCAGCTCCTGATGTTCGCGGTGTTCGCCGCGCTGGCAGTGCCGGCGTGGCGGCATTTTGCCAAAGGCGCGACCGAGGCGAGCAAGACCAATCCGTTCCTCAACCGCCGCAACGAAGCCCTGGTCGGCCGCGAATTCACCCTGGAGAAGCCGATCATCGATGGCGCTGGCACTGTGCGGATCGACGACACGGTCTGGCGCGTCGCCGGCCCCGATGCGCCGGCCGGCAGCCGGGTGAAGGTGGTCCGCGCCGACGGCGCGAGCCTGACGGTGGCGGCGGTCTAGCTTTGTCGGGTGACGCTCTTGTTTGTCACCTCTCCCCGCTTGCGGGGAGAGGTCGACGCGCTCTTGCGCGGCGGGTGAGGGGGTACAGGTCTCAACTATCGGCTCGCTCGCGGAGGGAGCCCCTCACCCCAACCCTCTCCCCGTAACAACGGGGAGAGGGAGAGAATTAGCGCTTGCTCCAGCGCTCGGCGAAGCGACTGAGCGGCGTGAAGGTTTGGAACAGCTCCCGGCCGAGCGCAGTGAGGCCGTAACCATCATCCGTCAGCTCGACGAAGCCGGCCTCGCGCAGCTCGGTCAACCGCGTCTGCAGGATCGTCGGTGACGCCTCGTCGCAGGCGGTGCGCAGCGCGCGCGAGGTCAGTGCGCCTTCCCGCAGCTCCCAGACGATGCGCAAGGTCCAGCGCCGCCCCAACAGATCGAGCAGCGCCATGATCGGGCGGCCGGTCCGCGAGCCGCGGACGCCGGATTTCGTGGCTGGAACCTGCTTCGCCATGTCGCGAACCTCTCCTGAATCTCGCTTGCGTTGTTCGCTACAGATATTGTAGCGTGATGCTACAGTAAATGTAGCAATGAGATCGGCCCATGTCACGCATCGCACCGCTCGATCCGCCCTATGCGGCGGATGTTCAACAGCATTTCGATCGCATCATGCGCGGCAAGCCGCCGCTGGTGCTGTTCCGCATGATGGCGGGGCACCCGCGCGCCTGGGAGAAGTTTCGCGGCGGCAGCCTGCTCGACCGCGGGCCGCTGCCGTTGCGGGAGCGCGAGATCGTGATCGACCGCACCTGCGCGCTCAATGCCTGCGAATATGAATGGGGCGTGCATGTCACCGCGTTCGGCGCCGCCGCCGGGCTGTCGGAGCAGCAGGTCCACGCCACCGTGCACGGTGCGGCCGATGCCGGCTGCTGGTCCCCGGCCGAACAGGCGTTGATCGCCGCGGTCGACGCGCTGCATGCGCGGGCAACGTTGAGCGACGCGGAATTCGCCGCGCTGTCGGCGCATTATGATGACGATCAGGTGCTGGAGATCATCCTGCTGTGCGGCTTCTACCGCACGGTCTCCTACCTCGCCAACGCGCTGGCGCTGCCGCTGGAGGCGACCGCGGCGCGGTTTCCAAAGTGAGATGCGTAGGGTGGGTTAGCGAAGCGTAACCCATCATTTGCGCGGCGGTGGGAGAAGAGGTGGGTTACGCCTTCGGCTAACCCACCCTACGGACCGTGACTCTTACGCCACGCCGGCGCGCAGCAGATCGTGCAGATGGATGATGCCGACCGGCTTCTTTGCATCGGTCACGATCAGCGTCGTGATCTTCGAGGCGTTGAGCAGCTCCAGCGCCTCGCCGGCCAGCGTGTCGCGGCTGATCGTCTTCGGGGTCTTGGTCATGACCTCGTCGACCGATAGCGTCAAAAGCTCGGGGCGCGTCAGCTGCCGGCGCAGATCGCCGTCGGTGACGATGCCGGCGAGATGGCCGTGGCGGTCGACGATGCCGACGCAGCCAAAGCCCTTCGAGGTCATCTCGACCAGCGCGTCCGACATCCTGGTGCCGAGCGGCTTCAGCGGCAGCGCGTCGCCGCTATGCATCAGGTCGCGGGCATATTTCAGCAGCGCGCCGAGCTTGCCGCCCGGATGCAGCACGCTGAAATCGGTCGAGGTGAAGCCGCGGCCTTCGAGCAGCGCGATCGCCAGCGCATCGCCGAGCGCCAGCATCATCAGCGAGGACGTGGTCGGCGCGAGATTGTGCGGGCAGGCCTCGCGGGCTTTGGGCATGGTGAGCTGCACGTCGGCCGCCTTGCTCAGCGTCGAATCCTTGTCGGCGGTCATCGCAATCAGCGGAATGCCGAAGCGCGCGGCATAGGCGATCAGATTGCGCATCTCCGGCTGCTCGCCGGACCATGACAGCGCCAGGATCGCGTCGTCAGCGGTGATCATGCCGAGATCGCCGTGGCTGGCTTCGGCGGTGTGCACGAAGAACGCCGGCGTGCCGGTGGAGGCGAAGGTCGCGGCGATCTTGCGGCCGATATGGCCCGACTTGCCGAGCCCGGTCACGATCAGCCGCCCCTTGGCCTTGCGGATCAGCTCGGCAGCCGCCGTGAACGCCGTGCCGAGGTCGGACTTGAGTGCCGCAGAGAGCGCAGCGACGCCGCTTGCTTCGGCATCGAGGGTGCGGAGCGCCGACTGAATGGCGCCGTCATCGGGGCCGGATGATTTGGTCATCAGCGGTTTCGGTTTGGCCATTTCGTATTCCAGGGGAGGGGTTTTGCACCCGGGCGTCTCCCTTAGCACGTTCGATTCCGCGATGCGACGCGCGGCGCCGGATCCTCAACGGCTCATTAACCATAATTGTTTTAACTCCATTAACGACGTTTTTCGCCGCCAGGCGGGATGCGTACGTCAAGTGCATGGATTCGTTGGAGTATTTCCATCGTGTGGCGGCGGCCAGCAAGCGGCCCAAATCGGCGTGGACACTTCGTTCGCGTGGTTTTGCCATGCCTTTTGCTGACTTCTGCGCTGACTGCGACCACCGGGCTTGCCAACGCCCAGACCGTGACGCCGGATCTGTTCAGCCCGAACCGGCAGAGCCAGGTGATCACCCAGGATTCGCCGCTGCGCAGGACCACGGCCGATGCCACGGATCCGCTCAACGGCTTGCGGCTGCCCGACGCCGATCCCGGCCGGCGTGCTTCGTCGTCGACATCAACCTCGGACCGTGTCGGACAGGTCCCGACCTACGGTCTTCCTGCCGCCAATGGCGCCGCGACATCGGGCTATGACTCGCTCAATCGGAAGCGCCTGAAGCCGAAATATTATCCGGGCCAGGCCAAGCCGAAGCCGCCGCCTGGACCCGGCTCGCCGGTGCCGACGCCTCAGCCGTTGACCGCGGCCGGGCAGTTGCGGCTGTCGATCCCGCCGTCGGAGACCGCCAGCAAGCCGCCGCTGCCGCCGGCGATGGCCGGCACCATCGTCGGCCAGCCGGCGCGCAGGCGGCTCAAGCTCGACGACGATCCGTTCGGCGCGGTCGGCGACTACGCCGGCTCGTTCATGGTCAAGACCGCGGTCGAGGTGATGGCCGGCTACGACACCAATCCGGGCCGTTTGAATTCGCCGCAGGGCAAGGCGTTCTACATGGTCGCGCCGGAATTCGTCGCGATGTCGGACTGGGAGCGCCACGCCGTCGTCGCCGATTTGCGCGGCTCGTTCACCGGCTACGGCTCCCAGCTCACGCCGATTGACGGCACGCCGCTGTCGGCGCCGCTCGACGTCGACCGTCCGAGCTTCACCGGCCATATCGACGGCCGTCTCGATGTGTCGAGGGACACGCACCTGACGGCGCAGGCCCGCATGCTGGTCTCGACCGACAATCCCGGCAGCCCGAACGTGCAGGCCGGCCTCGCCAAATATCCGCTCTACTCTACGGTCGGCGGCACCTTCGGCATCGACCAGCATTTCAACCGCATGCAGGTCTCGCTCGGCGCCACCGTCGACCGCACCGATTACCAATGGTCGAAGCTGACCGACGGCACCTCGTCGTCGAACGACGACCGCAACTTCTCCCAATATGGCGGCATCGGCCGCGTCAGCTATGAGCTCAATCCGGCGGTGAAGCCCTTCATCGAGGTGCAGGGCGACAGCCGCGTCCACGATCTCTTCCTCGACCGCGCCGGTTACGCGCGCGATTCATCGGGCGGCTATGCCAAGGCCGGCACTTCGTTCGAGTTCACGCGGCTGTTGTTCGGCGAAGTCTCGATCGGCTACGCGATGCGCGACTACGCCGACACGCGGCTCAACCGGCTCGAAGGGCTGCTGACCACGGCGTCGCTGACCTGGACCGCGACGCCGCTGACCACGGCGAAATTCTATTCCGACACCCAGCTCGGCGAGACCACGCTGCCCGGCACCTCCGGCGTGCTGTCGCGCACCTACACCGTCGAGGTCGATCACGACTTCCGCCGCTGGCTGACCGCGATCGGCAAGTTCACCTACGGCACGCTCGAGTACAAGGGCGACAACCGCAACGACACCATCTACTCGGTGTCCGCCGACCTGATCTACAAGATGACCCGCAGCCTCTGGATAAAGGGCACGGTACGCCGCGACTGGCTGGATTCGAACCTCGCGGGACAGAACTCGGCATCGACGGTGGTGATGCTGGGCGTGCGGGTGCAGAACTAGCTGATTTCGCTTCCGGTGCAGTGTCACATCCAGCCGGCAGCGCGCAGCAGCTCGGGCACGTTATCGAGCGCGCTGGCCGTTGCGTTCGGCACATAGTCCGGCAGGGGCTGGCGCCCCGTGCCACGATCGATCCAGATGGTCCGAAAGCCGAGTTCGCGAGCTGCCGCGAGGTCGAGATGCGGGCTGGCGCAGATATGCAGGAGCCTGTCCTTGCCGACACCGATGGCGTTCCAGGCGTGTTGGAAGATCCGCGCGGACGGCTTGTAGGCTTCGGCCTGCTCGGCGGTGATGACGCGATCGATATGGCCGCCGAGTTGCGCGACGTTGCCGGCGATGATCGCATCATCGGTGTTGGAGATGATCGCAAGCTTCAAGCCCGCTGCCTTGAGGCGGCCCAGCGTCTCGACCACCTCTGGGAAAGGAGGCATCGCGCTGATCGACGATGTCAAAATCTCCGCGTGACTCGCTTCGAAGGGCAGCGCCAGCTCCGCCATCGTCAGGCGCAACGCTTCGGCACTGACGTCCTTGAAAGACATATGCGGGCGCTGCTGCTCCAGCCGATGCTCATGGCGGTCGTGGATCGCGATCAGCTCATTCGGATCGACCGATCCTCCGCTGCGGGAAAGGATGCTGCGAACCGCAGCAGCCAGGCCTTCGTCCCATTGGATCAGCGTCCCGTAGCAATCGAAGCTCAGCCATTCCGGCCGCGGTCCTGCCAGCATCGTCCCAATTCCTCGCCATGCGTGGCGATCCTGACAGGTGGGACGGGCATGGTGAAATTAATTCAACCAATGATCTAGATTAGGAATGCAAATGGCATATCCAGCAGACGTCTCTGGAATACTGGATCGCCCGCTCTCGCGGGCGATGACAGCTGAATTTGGTGAGATGCAGTCCGGCGTGACGGCCGAAACGCTTACCCCGGCAGGTCGGTCTTGCCCATCAGGAAGCTGTCGATCGAGCGCGCGCACTGGCGGCCTTCACGGATTGCCCAGACCACGAGCGACTGGCCGCGGCGCATGTCGCCGGCGGAGAAGATTTTCGCGCGCGAGGTTTTATAGTCCTGCAGGGAGGCGCGGACGTTGCCGCGCTGGTCGAGCTCGATGCCGAGCGTCTTGAGCAGGCCCTCGTGCACCGGATGGACGAAGCCCATCGCCAGCAGCACCAGCTCGGCGTCGAGCGTGAACTCGGTGCCGGGTAGCGGCTTGAACTTGTCGTCGACCTTGACGCAATGCAGCTTGGTGACCTTGCCGTCCTTGCCCTCGAACTTCATGGTCAGCACGGCGTATTCGCGCACTGCGCCTTCGGCCTGGCTCGACGAGGTCCGCATCTTCAGCGGCCAGTTCGGCCAGGTCACGCCCTTGTTCTCGTGCTCGGGCGGCGCCGGCATGATCTCGAGCTGGGTCACGGACTTCGCGCCTTGCCGGAACGAGGTGCCGATGCAGTCCGAACCGGTGTCGCCGCCGCCGATCACGACGACATGCTTGCCGCCGGCCAGGATGTCGGCGGTGCCGTTCAGCGGCTCGCCGGAAACGCGGCGGTTCTGCTGCGGCAGGAAGTCCATCGCGAAGTGGATGCCGGCGAGGTCGCGGCCGGGGATCGGCAGGTCGCGCGGGGCTTCCGCGCCGCCGGTCAGCGCCACCGCGTCATACTGCTTGGCGAGATCCTGCGGATCGATCGCACCGGGCGTCGAGCCGCCCACCGCCTTGCCGTAGTGGAAGGTGACGCCCTCGGCTTCCATCTGCGCCACGCGGCGGTCGATGATGTTCTTCTCCATCTTGAAGTCGGGAATGCCGTAGCGCAGCAGGCCGCCGGCCTTGGCGAACTTCTCGTAGACATGCACCTCGTGGCCGGCGCGCGCGAGCTGCTGCGCGGCGGCCATGCCGGCGGGGCCCGAGCCGATCACGGCGACCTTCTTGCCGGTCTTCTGCGCAGCTATCTCCGGCTTCAGCCAGCCATTGTCCCAGGCGCGGTCGACGATCGCGCATTCGATGGTCTTGATGGTGACCGGGTTGTCGTCGATGTTGAGCGTGCAGGACGCCTCGCACGGCGCCGGGCAGATGCGGCCGGTGAACTCGGGGAAATTGTTGGTCGAGTGCAGGTTGCGCGAGGCCTCTTCCCAGTTGCCCTGATAGACGAGGTCGTTGAAATCGGGGATCTGGTTGTTGACCGGGCAGCCCGGCGTGCCCGGCGCGGTCGAGCCGGTACCGTGGCAATAGGGGATGCCGCAATTCATGCAGCGCGCGGCCTGGTCGCGCGTGTCCTTCTCGCTCAGCGGAATGACGAACTCGTTGAAGTTCTTGAGCCGCTCGGCGACCGGCTCGTACTTGCGGTCATGCCGCTCGATCTCGAGAAAACCTGTAATCTTACCCATTGAAACCCGATGCCCCTGCATCTCAGTTGTCCGTCATTCCGGGCTGCGCCGCGAGACGCAGACCCGGAGGTCTCGAAGTGGTTTGGCGAGATTCCGGGCTCGCGCCAATGGCGCGCTCCGGAATGACGCCCGGTGATACTACGCGCCGATCGCGATCTTCGGCTCGGCGTCGGCGTTGGCCTTCATTTCCTTCAGCGCGCGGCGGTACTCCACCGGCATCACCTTGCGGAATTTCGGCAGCCAGCTCTTCCAGTCGGCGAGGATCTCGGCCGCTTTCTTCGAAGAGGTCAGCTTGGCGTGACGCGTGATCAGGACGTGCAGTCGCTCCACGTCGGAGTCGAGCAGGTTCTGGAACACGTCGACCCGGCCATGCGCCTCGAGATCGCCGGAGTGGTGGTAGGTGTCGGCGTTGATCATCTCCTCCGACAGCACCGGCTCCAGCTCGACCATCGAAAGATTGCAGAGCTTGTTGAAGTCGCCGCTCTCGTCCAGCACATAGGCGATGCCGCCGGACATGCCGGCCGCGAAGTTGCGCCCGGTCTTGCCGAGCACCACCACGATGCCGCCGGTCATGTATTCGCAGCAGTGATCGCCGGCGCCTTCGACGACCGCGACCGCGCCGGAGTTACGCACCGCGAAGCGCTCGCCGGCGATGCCGCGGAAGTAGCACTCGCCCGCGATCGCGCCGTACATCACGGTGTTGCCGACGATGATCGATTCCTCCGGCACGATGCCGGAGTTCTTCGGCGGCTTGACGATGATGCAGCCGCCCGAGAGGCCCTTGCCGACATAGTCGTTGCCTTCACCCTCGAGCTCGAAGGTGACGCCCTTGGCGAGCCAGGCGCCGAACGCCTGTCCAGCCGTGCCCTTCAGGCCGACATGGATGGTGTCGAGCGGCAGGCCGGCATGGCCGTAGATCTTGGCCACCGCGCCAGACAGCATCGCGCCGGCGGAGCGGTCGGTGTTGTTGATCTCTTCCTCGATCTTGACCGGCGCGCCGCGATCGAGCGCGGCCTGCGCCTGCTCGATCAGCCGGCGGTCGAGCACGGCTTCCAGATGGTGGTTCTGGCTTTCCGAGTGATAGATCGTCTGGCCCTTCTCCTCCTTCTGCCGCACGAACAGCTTGGAGAAATCGAGACCCTTGGCCTTCCAGTGCGAGACCAGCGCGGTCTGGTCCAGCATCTGGACCTGGCCGACCATCTCGTCGAACGTCTTGTAGCCGAGCTGCGCCATGATCTCGCGCACTTCCTCGGCGACGAAGAAGAAGTAGTTGATGACGTGCTCGGGTTGGCCGGTGAAGCGCTTGCGAAGCACCGGATCCTGGGTCGCAACCCCGACCGGGCAGGTGTTGAGATGGCACTTGCGCATCATGATGCAGCCCGCCGCGATCAACGGCGCGGTGGCGAAGCCGAACTCGTCGGCCCCGAGCAGCGCGCCGATCACGACGTCACGGCCGGTGCGGAAACCGCCGTCGACCTGGACCGCGATACGGCTGCGCAGGCGCTGGCGCACCAGCGTCTGATGGGTTTCGGCAAGGCCGATCTCCCAGGGCGAGCCGGCATGCTTGATCGAGGTCAGGGGTGAGGCACCGGTGCCGCCCTCGAAGCCCGCGATGGTCACATGGTCGGCGCGCGCCTTGGCGACGCCGGCGGCAACCGTGCCGACACCGACCTCGGACACCAGCTTCACCGAGACATGGCCGTCGGGATTGACGTTCTTGAGATCGTAGATCAGCTGGGCGAGATCTTCGATCGAGTAGATGTCGTGGTGCGGCGGCGGCGAGATCAGGCCGACGCCCGGCGTCGAATGCCGCACGCGGGCGATCGTCGCGTCGACCTTGTGGCCGGGCAACTGGCCGCCTTCGCCGGGCTTGGCACCCTGCGCCATCTTGATCTGCATCATGTCGGAGTTGACGAGGTATTCCGTCGTCACGCCGAACCGGCCCGAGGCGACCTGCTTGATCGCCGAGCGCATTGAATCGCCATTGGGCAGCGGCTTGAAGCGGTCGGACTCCTCGCCGCCTTCGCCGGTGTTCGACTTGCCGCCGATCCGGTTCATCGCGATCGCCAGCGTGGTGTGCGCCTCGCGCGAGATCGAGCCGAACGACATCGCGCCGGTCGAGAACCGCTTGACGATGTCCTTGGCGGGCTCGACGTCCTCGAGCTTGATCGGCTTGCGCTTGTCGTCCTCGGCGCTCTTGATCCGGAACAGGCCGCGCAGCGTCAACAGACGCTCCGACTGCTCGTTGAGGATCTTGGCGAACGCCCGGTAGCGCTCCAGCGAGTTGCCGCGCACGGCATGCTGCAGCGTCGAGACCGATTCAGCGGTCCAGGCATGGTCCTCGCCGCGGGTGCGGTAGGCATACTCGCCGCCGACGTCGAGCGCGCTCTTGTAGATCTGGCCGTCACCGAACGCATCGGTGTGGCGCCGCACGGTCTCCTCGGCGATCTCGCCGAGGCCGACGCCCTCGATCCTTGTGTGCGTGCCGGCGAAATACTTGGCGACGAAGTCCGCCTTCAGGCCGACCGCGTCGAAGATCTGCGCGCCGCAATAGGACTGATAGGTCGAGATGCCCATCTTGGACATCACCTTGAGCAGGCCCTTGCCGATCGACTTGATGTAGCGCTTGACGATCTCGTAGTCGTCGAGCGCGCCGGGCAGCCGGTCCTTCATCGCGAGGATGGTTTCGAACGCGAGATAGGGGTTGATCGCTTCGGCGCCATAGCCGGCGAGGCAGGCGAAGTGATGCACTTCGCGCGGCTCACCGGATTCCACGACGAGGCCGACCGAGGTGCGCAGGCCGGTGCGGATCAGATGATGATGCACGGCTGCGCAGGCCAAGAGCGACGGGATCGGAATCCGGTCGGTGCCGGTCATGCGGTCCGACAGGATGATGATGTTGATGCCCTCGCGCACCGCGCCCTCGGCGCGGGCGCAGAGCTCGTCGAGCACCTGCTCCATGCCCGCCGCGCCGAAGCCGGCGTGGAAGGTGGTGTCGAGCGTGCGCGACTTGAAGTGGGTCTCGGGAACGTCGGAGATCGAGCGGATCTTCTCGAGATCGGCATCGGTCAGGATCGGCTGCCGCACTTCGAGGCGCTGGGTCGAGGCGACGCCCTGGAGGTCGAACAGGTTCGGCCGCGGCCCGATGATCGAGACGAGGCTCATCACGATCTCTTCGCGGATCGGGTCGATCGGCGGGTTGGTGACCTGCGCGAAGTTCTGCTTGAAGTAGGTGAACAGCTGCTTCGGCTTGTCCGACAGCGCCGAAATCGGCGTGTCGTTGCCCATCGAGCCGGCTGCCTCCTCACCGGTGGCCGCCATCGGCGTCATCAGGATCGTGATGTCTTCCTGGCTGTAGCCGAACGCCTGCTGGCGATCGAGCAGCGGCAGGTTGGAGCGCACGCCCTTGGCCGGCGCATCCGGCAGCTCCTCGAGCTGGATCTGGGTGCGGTGCAGCCAGTCATTGTAGGGATGGCTCTTGGCGAGGTCGGCCTTGATCTCGTCGTCGGGAATCAGGCGGCCCTGCTCGAGGTCGACGAGCAGCATCTTGCCGGGCTGCAGCCGCCACTTGGTGACGATCTGGTCCTCCGGAATCTTCAGCACGCCCATTTCGGACGCCATCACGATGCGGTCGTCCTTGGTGACGAGGTAGCGCGCCGGGCGCAGGCCGTTGCGGTCGAGCGTGGCGCCGATCTTGCGGCCGTCGGTGAAGGCGATCGCGGCCGGGCCGTCCCACGGCTCCATCAGCGCGGCATGATATTCGTAGAAGGCGCGGCGCTGCTCATCCATCAGGGGATTGCCGGCCCACGCTTCCGGAATCATCATCATCACGGCGTGCGGCAGCGAGTAACCGCCCTGCACCAGGAATTCGAGCGCGTTGTCGAAGCAGGCAGTGTCGCTCTGGCCTTCATAGGAGATCGGCCACAGGCGGCTGATGTCCTTGCCGTAGAGCTCCGAATGCACGGAGGCCTGACGCGCCGCCATCCAGTTGACGTTGCCGCGCAGCGTGTTGATTTCGCCGTTATGGGCGATCATCCGGTAGGGATGCGCCAGCGACCAGGTCGGGAAGGTGTTGGTCGAGAAGCGCTGATGCACCAGCGCCAGCGCGCTGTCGAAATCCGCTTCATGCAGGTCGGGATAGTACTTGCCGAGCTGGTCGGCGAGGAACATGCCCTTGTAGATCACGGTGCGGCACGACAGCGAGCACGGATAATAGCCCGCCATGCCGCGGTCGCGGCGCTGATAGATCGCCTGCGAGATCGACTTGCGCAGGATGTAGAGCCGGCGCTCGAAATCGTCCTCGGTCTTGACCGCATTGTTGCGGCCGATGAAGACCTGCATGTGATAGGGCTCGGTCGGCTTCACCGTGACGCCGAGCGACGAGTTGTCCGACGGCACGTCGCGCCAGCCGAGCAGCTTGAAGCCCTCGTTCTTGATCTCGTCGGCGATGATGCTCTTGATCACGTTCCGCCACGCGGCATCGCGCGGCATGAACAGCGCGCCGATGGCGTATTCGCCGGGCTTCGGCAGCTTGAAGCCGAGCTCGGAGGTCTTGCGCGCGAAGAAGGCGTGCGGGATCTGCACCAGGATGCCGGCGCCGTCACCGGCGCGCGGGTCGGCGCCGACGGCGCCGCGATGCTCGAGGTTGCACAGAATGCTCAGCGCATCGGAGACGATCTGATGCGACTTCTGGCCCTTGATGTTGGCGATGAAGCCGACGCCGCAGGAGTCCTTTTCCAGGCTCAGGTCGTACAGGCCTTCGGCCTGCGGGCGCCAGGTGTGAAGCTCGGGGGTGTGCGGCCCATAGGACGCATCATGCGCGGCATCGGCGGCTTTCGAGTCCGCGGTCGCCGACAGCATGCCTGTCACGATGGTTTCGCGCTCGAATTCCGACCCGCTCATGTGTCCTCTCCCTTTCGTAAGGGGCCTCACCGTATTTGGCGCACCTTGGACGTTGCGGCACCCACCGGGCCACCGCTCGTCCGCCGCGAGCCGCATTTTCCTAAATTCAGGCGACGGGCGTTTCAACGTCCCCTAGAGGACGGCCCTGCCTGCAGCATTCTCGGAGCCCGGGGCGCCGAGGTTTCGTTGCAATCCCTATGCCGGAATGGCCTCGAAATTGAGACAGCTTTGCTGTCCTAACCTCGACCTTGCCAAATTTTTGTCTATCACACAAGCGCGAGGAAGTCCTCGCCCGCATGCTTGGATCGGAGAGCTCGGTGGGCCCGCCGCGCCCCTGATTCGAAGCAAACACGCCGTGATCTGGCCCAAGGAGGGACCAAGGACCGCCGGAATTCAAACCGAAATTTTGCCCGGCAAGCCGGCAAGAGAGCGGGAAGCTCCTCAAGGCGGGCCAGACAGGAGTTACGGCGATGAAGTTGTTCACAGGTTCGATTGCAGCCGCCGCGCTCGCATTCAGCGCAGCCTCGGCCCAGGCGCAGCTGGTGACGTCCGTCCGGATTGGCAGCCCGTCTTTCGTCAGGGTATCCGACATGGGCGGTCCCTACGCCGCCATGCCCGAGGTTCCGCCGCCGCCGCGCTTCGGCCGCGTCCCGAGCCTGCTGCCGCCGGTCGAAGTCTACACCGTGCTGCGCGAAAACGGCTACCTGCCGCTCGGCGCGCCCCAGCAGCGCGGCTTCGTCTACACGATCTCGGTGATCGACCAGGGCGGCGACGACGGCCGGCTGGTGATCGACGCCCGCGACGGGCACATCGTCCGCTTCACCCCGGCCTACCGGCTCGGCGACAACTTCGAGGAGGAGATGAGCGAGACCTACGGCCCGGTCGGCCCGATGCCGCGGCCAATCCAGGCCCGGGTGCCGCGGCCACCGCTCCCGATCCCGCATGTCGCCAGCCGTGTGCCGGTGCCGAAGCGGAGCCCGCTCGCGGCCAGGTCAGCGCCAGGTCCGGCGCCGGCTTCTGTCCCGGCGGCGGCCCAGGCTCCCGCGCCGTCGGCTCAGGCGGCCGTCGCCCCGACCACTGCGTCGCAGCCTGCGCCGGCCCAGGCCACCGCACCCGCGCCAGCCGAGCCGGCCGCGGCGGCGCCCCAGCCGGCCGAAGCCCAGGCGGCCGCACCGCAGGCCGTTCAGCAAGCCGAAGCTCCGACCGTCGGTCAGGCCGCTCCACCGCCGCCGGCGCCCGCGATCCTGCCGACCCAGGCGATGCCGAAGGTGCAGGGTCTGGAGTGACGGCGTAGCCCGGATGGAGCGCAGCGTAATCCGGGAAGGTCCCGCCGCGGCGAACAACCCCGGATTTCGCTGCGCTTCATCCGGGCTACGGCTTATCCGGGTTACGGCACCGACAGAAAAAACGCCCCGGTTTCCCGGGGCGTTTTCGCGTTCAGCCAATATCTGCCGACGCGGGATCTGTCGCTTAGGCCGCGACCTTGCTGGCCGAGCCGTCAACCACCTGCGGGGCCTTCTCGCTGCCGCCGATCGGAATGCTGCGGGGCTTCTTGGCCTCGGGAATCTCGCGGACGAGATCGACGTGGAGCAGGCCGTTCTCGAGCGAAGCGTTCTTCACCTGCACGAAGTCGGCAAGCTGGAAGACGCGCTCGAAGGCGCGGGAGGCGATGCCGCGATAGAGCACTTCGGCGCTGTTGCCGGAATTCTCGTTGGCGGATTTTTCGCCCTTGATCGTCAGCGTGTTTTCCTTCGCGACGATCGAAAGCTCGGCCTGCGAGAAGCCGGAGACCGCAACGCTGATCCGGTAAGCATTCTCGCCGGTGCGCTCGATGTTGTAGGGGGGATAGCCGGGGCTGCCGTCCGAGGTCACCTGATCGAGCAGGCTGAAGAGGCGGTCGAAGCCGACGGTGGAACGATAGAACGGAGTGAGGTCGTAGCTACGCATAGGGTAGTCCTCCAATGAGCGACTGTTTCAGTTACCCGCCCGCCATCGGGCCGGGCTTAGATGTGTGCAGCCTGATGTTCCGGTTCCGAAACACTGGTAGCGGCCTGCACTGAGGTGATATGGGAGGGGTCACGTCGCGTTCAAGAGGCGGAAACCGCGTCGCTTTTCGGCGCTGGCGTCCTTGATCTCCACCCTGTCCCTCCACTCCGGTCTCCTGCATGACGCTCGTCTCGATCCCCGCCAATCCGGTTCCGGACGACGTTGTCAGTGGCACCATCAAGACACCTGACGGGGCCGAGCTGCGCTTTGCGCGCTGGGCGCCGCCGCCCGGCCGCAAGGGCACGGTCTGCGTGTTCGGCGGGCGCGGCGAGATGATCGAGAAATACTTCGAGACCGTGCGCGACCTGCGCGACCGCGGCTTTGCGGTGGCGATGATCGACTGGCGCGGGCAAGGGCATTCGTCGCGGCGGCTGCGTGATCCGCGCAAGGGTTACGTGCGCGACTTCGCCGACTACGAGGTCGACGTCGAGACCTTCGTGCAGCAGGTGGTGCTGCCGGATTGCCCGCCGCCCTATTTCGCGCTGGCGCATTCGATGGGCGGCGCGGTCATGCTGCGGGTCGCGCATGCCGGCAAGCGCTGGTTCGACCGCATGGTGCTGTCGGCGCCGATGATCGACCTGCCGCGCCGGCGCGTGTCGTTGTTTCCGAGCGCCCTGCTCCGGATCATGCGGCTGGCTGGGCAGGGCGGCCGCTACATTCCGGGCGGGAGCGACGAACTGGTCGGCCTCGCGCCCTTCATTGGTAATCCCGTCACCAGCGACCCGGTGCGCCATGCCCGCAACGCGGCGATCCTGGAAGAAGACCCGACGCTCGGCATCGCGGCACCGACGATCGCCTGGGCCGACACTGCGTTCACCGCGATGCGCACCTTCCGCGGCATGTCGTACCCGACCGAAATCCGCCAGCCGATCCTGATGCTGGCGGCGAGCAATGACGAGGTGGTGTCGACGGCGGCGATCGAGGAGTTCGCCTACCATCTGCGCGCCGGCTCGCATCTCGTGATCGCCGGCTCCAAGCACGAGATCCTGCAGGAGCAGGATCGCTACCGCGGGCAATTCTGGGCGGCGTTCGACGCTTTCGTGCCCGGCACGCCGCTGTTCAAGTGAACCATAGCGTTTTCGAGCGAAGTGGATACCGGTTCGCGTGAAGAAAACGCGTCAAAAAGAAATCTAGCCCTGCAGCAGCGCGACGATCCGGTCGGGAAAGCGCTTTTCCACGAACAAGGTCCTGACCTCGGCGACGCTGAGATAGCGGTCCTTGCCTTCGCCCTTGCCCATGATGTCGAGCAGCACCGGCCACTCGCCGAGCATCAGCAGCGGATAGTAGCAGTGCAGGATCGCGTAGGACGGCGGATGCTCGTCCTTGGCGCGCTGGAAGTTTGCCGCCATGAAGGTCTTGATCTCGGAGGCCGACAGCCCGCGTTCGACGCTGCCGTCGGGGGCCTTGTGGTCCGTGCCGAAGGTGGCGAGCCGCGCGATCTCGTCCTCATGCACGACGGCATGCTGGTCGAGGATGCGCGAGCCGGCGCCGTGCTTGTCGAGCGGGCCATTGCGCAATTCGTCGAGGATGGCGCCCTGCAGCAGGCTGCGAATCTGGCTGAAGGGGCCGATGCCGTTGGCCATCTGCGCGACCATGAAGATCTTGGCGCCGGCGCTGAGCGCCGGAAGGCCGGTCTTGCCGGTGGCGCGGTCGATGGTTTCGGTCAGCTTCGGCAGCGGCACGATATGGCCGCCGACATAGTCGCCGGCGACCAGCGCACGCAGGAACGGGCAGGGATTGTCAGGAGAAACCTGCGGGGCGGGTGCCGCGCTTGCAGCCGTATCGGACATCAAACCACATCCTGAAAAGATTCAGCTTAAAAAGCATCCATTACCGGTGGATGAATTCGCTCAGGAATCAGCGGCGAATTTCGAATTGGATGCAACCAGAGCGAGTTTGCCGAACGGGAGCCCGGCTTTCAAGAGCCCATCGCGATAGAGCGCGATGTCGGCCGGGTTCTTCCAGTGGAAATTGCGCAAATGACGTTCGACCGTGAGATCGGGATGGCTGGCGAGCAGCGCCTCGGCCGCCTGCGCGGCTTCGTCGGCGCGGCCGAGCTGGGCGAGCGCGGCGCTGCGTACCGCGAGGCACTGCAGATGGTTCGGGTTGAGATACAGCCCTTCGCGCGACCATGACAGCGAGGCGTCATATTGCCCGAGCAGATAATGACTGAACGCGTTCAGCGCGGCCCATTGGTAGCGCGGGTCGCTGTTGCCGCGCTGAACCGCCGTCGAGAACAGATCGACCGCCTTGCGATGATCGCCGATCACCATATGGCAGATTCCAAGCACGCCGCGGGCGCCCATGTCGTAGGGATTGAGCTCGATCGCCCGCTTGATGGCGTCCATCGCGGCTTCGTAGTGGCCCTGCATCGCATGCAGATAGGCCAGCAGCGAAAATGCGAACGAGGAGCGCGGGTCGAGCCGGACGCTGCTCTCGGCCAGGCTGACCGACGAGGCCCACAATTCGCGCGTGCTCGGAATCCAGCCGAACTGGATACTCTGGATCTGGATCAGCGCGAGATAGGCGCGCGCGATCGACAGCGCGGGGTCGAGCTCGATCGCCTCCTTGAACAGCGCGATCGCGGTTTCGCAATCGTCCTTGGTCTGGTGATAGTAGTGCGAAAGACCTTTCAGGAAGCGGTCCCACGCGGTCAGCTCGGCGTTCGGCGAGCGCGCCGGCGCCGAGGCCTCGGCACGGTAGATCTCCTGGGCCACCGCGGCGGAGAGGTTCGCGGTGATCTCGTCCTGCATCGCGAACAGGTCGCCCATGTCGCGGTCGTAGCGGCCGGTCCACAGCTGCTCGCCCTTCTCGGGCGCGATCAGCTCGGCGGAAACGCGGATCTTGTTGCCGGCGCGGCGCACCGAGCCCTGGATCAGATAGGTCGCGTCGATTTCGCGCGCGATCAGGCGGGTCGAGACGTTCTTGCCCTTGTAGGCGAAGGTCGAGTTGCGGCTCAGCACGCGGTAGAAGGATTGCAGCGACAGCGCGTGGATCAGATCCTCGGTCAGGCCGTCAGAGAAATATTCGTCGGCGCCACCGCTCAGATTGTCGAACGGCAGCACACCGACGATCGCGGTCCGGTATTGCCCCGGCAGATGCGGGCCGTCGTCGGGAACCTGCTCCTGCTTGTCGGAGCCGGCCGGCGCCCAGGTCCAGACATGGACCGGCTCGGTGATGTTCTTGAAGCGGTGCGGGCCGGCATCGACCAGGCTGACGGCAAGCCGCCGCCCTGACTCGGTGCGGGCCTTGTCCGACACCGCAATGCCGCCCGGCACGGCGACGGTCTCGAGGCGGACGGCGATGTTGACGTCGTCACCGAACACCTCGTCCTCGTCGGCCATGACGTCGCCCATGTGGACACCCATCCGGAAGTGCATGGCGCGGTCGGCCGGCAGATGTTCGTTGCGCTCGGCCATCAGGGTCTGCATCGCGACGGCAGCCTCGATCGCGCCGATGATGCTCGGAAATTCCAGCAGGAAGCCGTCGCCGGTGTTTTTGACGATTCGGCCGCCATGGTTGAGGATGATCGGGTAAATCGCGCTGCGGTGCGCCTTGAACGAGGCATGCGTCCCCGCCTCGTCGACACCCATCATGCGGGAATAGCCGGCGATATCAGCGCAAAGAATGGCAGCGAGCCGTCTTTCCATGTCTCCTGTGCCCTGGAATTGGCCACTTAGCCGAGGTGACCGAATCCGATACTTACAAGACAGGCCGGGTCCGGCGGAAGCGCGGTTTACGGGCACCTATAATGCATCGTAGCAGGAATTGGCATGCGACCAACGGATCGTACAGTCCGTTTCTCTACTGAATTCGTGTGTCGCTGGGATGGCGCAGGTTGGCTGACCGTCCTTTCGGGTTCGTTACTTACAGAGGTTAATGTGGCCGAGATGCTGGGAATTCACGAGCTTTGGCTGTTTGTCCTGTCCGGGCTGCTGCTCAACGTCACGCCGGGGCCGGATACCGCTTATATCATAGGGCGCACGATTCAGCACGGATGGCGCGGCGGAGCCGCTGCGGCGATCGGTATCAGCTGCGGCTGCCTGGTCCACGTGCTGGGCGCGGCGATCGGGCTGTCGGCGTTGCTGATGGCGTCGTCGACCGCGTTCCTGGCCGTCAAGCTGATCGGCGCGGCCTATCTGGTGCTGACCGGCCTGCAGATGCTGCTGTCGCGCGCCAAGCCGATCGCGGACATCGGCGGGCAGGGCGGCGAGACCTCGATCTCGCGTGTGTTCTGGCAGGGGGCACTGACCAACATCCTCAACCCCAAGGTGGCGCTGTTCTTCCTGGCATTCCTGCCGCAATTCGTGGCGGCGGACTCAGCCCAGAAGACGCTCGCCTTCCTGGTGCTCGGGCTGATCTTCATCACCGGCGGCACGCTGTGGTGTCTTGGCCTCGCGGCCTTTGCGGCACGGGCTGCCAGCCGCATCCGGCAATCGACCGGCGTGATCGCCTGGATCAACCGCTCGCTCGGCGCGCTCTTCATCTATCTCGGCGTCCGCGTCGCCATGCTGGAGGCGCGCTAGCCGTCACTTGAGCGTGATCTCCGCGCAAACGCGTTCCGCGTTTATCGCGAGGGAAAACCGCTTCGCACTTTTCCGGATCATGCTCTAGCCGTGGATCTTGAGCAGCGCGCTGCCGGCGAGATAGATGCCGAGCAGGATCATCGCGATCAGGAACCAGCGGCGGAAGACGTCCGGCTGCATCCGTGTGCGGACCGCCTGGCCGATGAACATGCCGATGAACGATGCCACCATCGCGACCGCGCCCGGCAGCGCGGTGGCCGCGGTCAGCAGGCCCGAGGCCGTGAGGTTGAAGGCGAGTGCGATGGTCGCGGTTGTGAAGAAGACGCCGAGCGCCTGCACCAGTTCGTCCCGCTCCATGCCGATCGCCTGCATGAACGGCATCGAGGGAATGACCTGGACGCCGGTTGCCGCCGAGATCAGCCCGGTGATGACGCCGACGATGCCGCCGATCCATTTCTCGTCGCGCCGTCTGACCTTGAAGTTGAATCTGCTCAGGCCGACGATCGCGTAGATCACCAGCAGCGCGCCGAGCACGACGGTGCCGTAGGCCGCGTAAGGCCCGGTCAATAGTCCGGCATTGATCCAGATTCCAACGACGGTGCCGAGCATCAGCGGCCACAGCCGCTTGAGGATGTCGTGCAGATAGGGGCCGACGAAGGTCTGCCAGATATTGGTGACGATCGCCGGCACGATCACGATCGCAATCGCCTGACCTGGTGCCATCGTGGTTGCCAGCAGTCCCATCGCGACCGTCGGCAGCCCGAGGCCGAGTGTGCCCTTGACGAAGCCGGCGAGCAGGAAGGCGAAAGCGATGAAGATCAGGAGATGGTCGACCATGGCTGCACATTGACCGATCGACGCGATCGGCACAATCTGGAGGTTACGGAGTTAGCCTTCGGATCACCCGAAGGGCGGGGCGGGAAACGTCATGCGGTTCGACCTGATCGACTTGCAATTGTTCATCGCGGTTTCGGATGCACGCAGCATCACCCAGGGCGCGGCGCGAGCAAACCTTGCGCTAGCCTCGGCCAGCGAGCGGATCAAGGGGCTCGAGGAGGCGCTCGGCGTCGCGCTGCTCAAGCGCGGCCGCCGCGGCGTCGAACTGACGGCGGCGGGCGAGAGCCTGCTCGGTCACGCGCGGATCGTGATGCATAATGTCGAGGCCTTGCAGAGTGATCTCGCCGCCTATGCCAGCGGCGTCCGCGCCAACGTGCTGCTGCTCGCCAACACCTCGGGCCTGTCGGAGCATCTGCCGCGGGCGCTGGCAGCGTTCCTGCACGAACATCCCGATATCAGCGTCGACGTCGAGGAGCGCGAGAGCACCGACATCGCGACTGCGATCGCCAGCGGCGCCGCCGATCTCGGTTTCGCCGCCGAACACGCGCTGCCTGACAGCGTCGAGCGTTTCCTGTTCAGCGAGGACCGCCTGATGCTGGTTGCATCGCGCCGCAGTGATCTCGGCGGCCGCCGCCAGATCGACTTCCAGGAGGTGGTCGGCCGCGATTTCGTCGGCCTCACGGCGACGTCCGCGCTGCAGGTCCATATTTCGCGGCACGCGGCAAAACTTGGTGCGCGGCTGCGCTTCCGCGCCCGCCTGCGCGGCTTCGACGCCATCTGCCAGATGGTTGCCGCCGATGTCGGCATCGCGGTGATCCCGGAAACCGCGGCGCGGCGCTGCGCGGCGGCGATGCCGATCACAACGATCCGGATCCGCGACGTCTGGGCCAACCGCCGGCTGACGATCTGCGCACGCAGCTTCAAGGCGCTGCCGCGCGCGGCCAAGCAGCTGGTGGAATATTTGCGGGCCGAAGCGCAACGCTGACGAAGCCGAGGAGAGTGCAATGCTCAGGGTCTGGGGACGGCGCAGTTCGTTCAACGTGCAGAAGGTGATGTGGCTGATCGGCGAGCTCGATCTGGCGCACGAGCACATCGATGCCGGCGGCGCATTCGGCGGGCTCGATGCGCCGGCGTTCCGCGCGATGAACCCGCATGGCCGCGTGCCCGTCGTCCGGGATGACGACGCGATCGTCTGGGAGTCCCACGCCATCCTGCGCTACCTCGCCGCGCGCTATGGCAACGGCCGCTTCTGGTCCGACGATCCAATTGTCCGGGCGCGGGTCGATGGCTGGATGGACTGGTCGCAAACCGCGCTGCAGCCGGATTTTCTCGGCGGCGTGTTCTGGGGATTTTTCCGCACACCCGACAGCCAGCGCGACTGGTCAGCGATTCACAAGGCGCTCGCCCGCTGCGAGCAGCATTTTGCCAAGCTCGAACGCCTGCTCGAAGCCACGCCGTTCCTGCTCGGAGAGACGCTGTCGCTCGCGGACATCACCTCGGGAACCTCGCTCTATCGCTATTTCGAACTCGAGATCGCCCGCCCGCCGCTGCCAGCAGTCGAGCGCTGGTATCAGAGGCTGCAGCAGCGCCCGCCGTTTCGTAAGCACGTCATGCTTCCGTTCGAGGAACTGCGCGGCCGGCTCGACTATTAATCTACTTCGTCGTCACCACGCCGGCGTCCTGGATCACCTTTGCCCATCTCTTGATGTCGGCGGCGATGAAGTCGCGGAAATGCTCCGGCGTGTCGCCGACCAGCGTCAGGCCTTGCTCGGCGAGTTTTGCTTTGACCGTCGGATCGGCCATCGCTTCGGTGGCGATCTGGTTCAGCCTGATGACGATCGCCGGCGGCGTTCCGGCGGGGGCGACCATGCCGTACCAGTTCTCGATGATCAGGTCGGGCATGCCGGCTTCCGCCGTGGTCGGCACGTCCGGCGCGGTCGGGGCGCGCTCGCGGCCGCCGAGCGCGATCGGCCGCAGCGTGCCCGCCTTGATCTGCGGCAGGATCACCGGCAGGTCGAGGAAGGTCATCTGCACCTGCTGACCCAACAGATCGTTCACCGCCGGCGCCGCGCCGCGATAGGGCACGTGCACGATGTCGATCTTCGCCGTCAGCTTGAACAATTCGCACGCCAGATGCGGCAGGCTGCCGGGGCCGGAGGAGGCGAAGTTGAGCTTGCCCGGCTGCGCCTTGGCGAGCGCGACCAGTTCGCTCATGTTCTTTGCCGGCACGTCGGTGGCGACAACCAGCATCTCCGGCACGGTCGCGACCAGCGTGATTGGCGCAAGATCCGTCAGCGTGTCGTAGGCGACCTTCTCCATGCTCGGGCTGATCGCCAGCGCGCCGGCGCTCGCGATCGCAACCGTGTAGCCGTCGGGGGCGGCCTTCGCGACCGCATCGGTACCGAGCACGCCGCCCTGGCCGGCGCGGTTGTCGACGATGATCGGCTGCTTCGCCAGTTCCGAGATCTTCTGCCCGATCACCCGAGCGATGATGTCGTTCGGCCCGCCGGGCGGGAACGGCACGATCAGCCGGATCGGCTTGGTCGGGAATTGCTGGGCGCTGGCGGTGACGGGCGCGAGAAGCAGGAGAATGGCTGCCAGCAGCCTGCCGCACATCGTCATGTCGCCCGTCCCTGACTTTTCTCGTTGCCGTCAGGATGGGCGTAGATCAATCGCCCGGCAACTCAAGAAATCAGGCGGAGCAAGGATCAGGCGTTGAGCAGCTTCATCGCGGCTTCGTGCACGCGCGGGTCACCGGCTGCGATGATGCGGCCGCCGCCTTGTGCCGGCTTGCCGTCCCAGGTGGTGACGACGCCACCGGCGCCGGTGACGATCGGGATCAGGCCGGCAATGTCGTAGGGTTTCAGCTCGGTCTCGACCACGAGGTCGAGATGGCCGGCCGCGAGCATGCAATAGGAGTAACAGTCGCCGCCGTAGCGCGACAGGCGCGCCGCGTGCTCGACGCGGCCGAAGCGGGCGCGGTCATCCGGATTCATCAGCAGCGGGCTCGTGGTGAAGACGGTCGCTTCCTTCAGCGAGGCGCAGCGCCGCACCGAGAGCCGCCGCGCGCCCGACGGACCGGCGTAATTCGCCGAGCCGTTGTCGCCAGAGAAGCGCTCGCCGATATAGGGCTGGTGCATCATGCCGAATACCGGCGTACCTTTGTGCAGCAGCGCGATCAGCGTGCCCCAGATCGGAAAGCCGGCGATGAACGACTTGGTGCCGTCGATCGGATCGAGCACCCAGACATAGTCGGCGTCCTGGCGCTCATTGCCGAACTCCTCGCCGACGATGCCGTGCTGGGGGAAGTTCGCCTTGATCAGCCGCCGCATCACGGCTTCCGCGGCCCGGTCGGCCTCGGTGACCGGATCGAAATCGCTCGAGCTCTTGTTGTCGACCGAGAGCGAGGTGCGGAAGAAGGGCAGGATGGTTTCGCCGGATGCGGTCGCGAGGCGGCCGATGAAGGCGGTAAAGTCGATGACCGTCACGGCATGTCCCTGAAATGCGCAAACGACGCGATAGATACCGGATGTGCTCTTGCCTAGCTCAATCCCAGGCGGCGCGCACGATTAACGGAGTGTTATCCCAGCCTGGATGACCCGGTTCCGGACTTTCGATTTGGCTTCGATTCGAAAGTCTCCCTGGCTTTGGGCCGGATCACGAAGTTGCGAGTTCTGGTATACAAGCTATGCGCTGAACGCTGTCCGAACGCGATTTCTCGTGTAAACTATTGATATTCAACATCTTAATTTGGCCACCTGGTCGTGTTGCAGTTTCGCCAGACTTACCAACATTACAGAAGAAATGTTTCGAAAGTTCTTGCGTTTTGTGCAGCGCGGTCGCATATTGTTGCGGTGCGGTAGCGCCTCGCGCTATCGCTGCCCTCCTTGGGCGTTTCCTCCCTAGACTTGGGCCGCTTGTTCATTCAAGCGGCCCTTTTTTCTTTGGGCCGTCATTTCCGCGAGCGAACTGGGAATCCAATTCGGCGCCTACCGCGTCGCCAATTTGAATTCTTGGTTCATGACTTCATCGGTACCACGGGTGGCCGACGAAGGATTTACTCCGCTGCCGCCTGGAACGGGCCGAGATCCCCGAACGGAATTTTCGCGAGCGCATCCGCGAGCGACGCAAAGTCGGCCGTCACCTGGGCGAAGCGCGGTCCGCGCTCGCGTTGGCGCTCATCCATATAGACCGCGCGGTTGAGCTCGATCTGCACGGTGTGCAGGCCGCTCGCCGGGTTGCCGTAATGCTCGGTGATGAAGCCGCCGGCATAGGGCTTGTTGCGGCCGACCGAATAGCCGAGCGAGCCCATCATCTCCTCGACCAGGTCGGGCAGCAGCGGCGCGCAGCTCGTGCCGTAGCGGTCGCCGATCACGACGTCGGGCCGGCGCGGCTCGTCGCGCGATACCCCGACCGACGGCATCGAATGGCAATCGACCAAAATCACGGCACCGAACGCCTGGTGCGCCTTGTTGATCAGCCGGCGCAGTGCGCGGTGATAGGGCTTGTAGAGCACCTCGATCCGCCGCAGCGCCTCGTCGACGTCGAGCCGCTCGCGGTAGATCTCCTGCCCGTCGCCGACCACGCGCGGGATGGTGCCGAGGCCGCCGGCCACCCGCATCGAGCGCGTGTTGGCAAAGCTCGGCAGCCGCCCGGTGAACATGCGCGGGTCGAGCTCATAGGGCTCGCGGTTCACGTCGACATAGGAACGCGGGAAGTTGACCCGGATGATCGGAAAGCCGCGATCGCTCAATCCGGCGATCAACTCGTCCATGAAGGAGTCTTCAGAGCGGCGCAGCGACGCCACATCGATTCGCGACGCCTCGAGGAACTCGGCCGGGTAGACCGAGCCCGAATGTGGGGAATTGAAGATGATCGGCGCGCGCCAGGCCTGCGGCTCAACGATCTCGAACGGGGGCGACAACTCGCCAGCAAATTCGGTCATTCCCTTGGCGCCGTCCCTTGCGTCCGCCTCGCCCCGCAAGAACTGATTCTGCCGGAAAAGCGGAGATTTATGGGCGGGCATTGTCGGTAATCGCGATCATTCTGCCAAGTGAAAAGAGTGTGGCGCGGGCTGGAACGCGTCTTAAAGGCGGGAAATGCCACACGAGGTTGATTCGATGCGTGGTTCGGTCCACAAATGGCTGGCGCGCATTTGCCGCTGGCTTGACGCAAATTTCACCCGAAATTTACCGTCTGTCGGGCTTACTGTTCGGACTGCTCCTCAAGCCGGATTCGACGATCCCTGCCATGCCGAAAATTCTTCTCGCCGAAGACGACACCGATATGCGCCGCTTTCTGGTCAAGGCACTGGAAAATGCGGGTTTCAAGGTCTCGCCGCACGACAACGGCATGTCGGCCTATCAGCGGCTGCGTGAGGAGCCGTTCGAAATGCTGCTCACCGACATCGTGATGCCCGAGATGGACGGCATCGAGCTGGCGCGCCGTGCCTCGGAACTCGATCCCGATATCAAGATCATGTTCATCACCGGCTTTGCCGCGGTGGCCCTCAATTCCGATTCGGAGGCGCCGAAAAACGCCAAGGTGCTGTCCAAGCCCGTGCACCTCAGGGAATTGGTTAGCGAAGTGAATAAGTTGCTGGCGGCCTGATTCGCCAAAAAACCTTCACTTTGTATCCTTGCCTGCCCCGCCGCCGTCCGTTATAGGGACCCGATCCAAACACGGCTTTGGGTGCGTAGCTCAGCGGGAGAGCACTACCTTGACATGGTAGGGGTCACAGGTTCGATCCCTGTCGCACCCACCACGCTTCGCCCTGACGGGCTTCGCGTGGCACAGCCACGCGGAGACCTTCAGGTCGAAGCGTGTCCGGCGTAGCTTGAACGAAGTGAAAGCGAAGTCGGACTGTCACCGCGAGCAAGCTTATTCTATCGATGCGTAGCGAGAGAAGGATGCCGCGCCGAAGCCCAAAGGGCGAAGGCGGGCCTTTGGCCGCGAGCTACGGCTCGGCAAGCCACGCCATGATGGCGGGCTTCTGATTCAACCTGTCAAACAGCTCGTTCAGTGTCATGCCCGCGCATGCGCCGCCGTTAGGTCCGTCATCCTGACGAGCCGCGAAGCGGCGTCTCGAAGGATCGACGGCCACCAGTGGGGCCGTGCATCCTTCGAGACGCGCTGCGCGCTCCTCAGGATGACGGGATAAGCGTCACGCGCAACAGCATTTAGAATATGAGAACGCATTCTCGCGACATGATTTGCCCGAGCTTTGCATCTCGTCTCGCCATCTCGCTTGAAGAGGGCCTAGGGAAAGCCGGCTGCCGATCGCACCCACAAGACCGGTCAGTGCTGCAGGTTCCTGCCGCTCCAGGGTGAGGGCCGCGCCGGCGCGGCCGCGGCACCGACCAGCGGACGTCGATTCCAGTCCAGCACGGAGTCGCTGTGCAGCTGCTCGACGACCCAGAGGAAATAAACCGAGGCGGGAATGCCGATCAGGTCGAACACGAGCATCGATCCGCTGCCGTGAGTCGTCGCGTCAATGAGATGGATCAGCGCGCAGGAGAAGAAGACGCCCGCCAATGCGGCCCCCGACAGCGACCACACACCGGTCGCCAGATAGCGGCGCACCTGATGGTCAGCCAGATACCAGCCGACCAGGCCGTAGGTCACGGTGACGAACACATTGGCGTAGAACGTCGCGGAGGCGACGTCGATCCAGGTGCTCGGCATCGTCGCGCGCGCGGCGAGATCGGCCGACGTGCAAAGGAACGGGATGTTTGCGCCGGGCTGGGCCATCGCCCAGGCCGCCAGCCAGCCTGCCGTGATGGCGAAGCCGCCGACCAGCAACATCGCGCGATGCGGCGAGAGGGCGATCAATCGCTCGCCCTGGCCACCCAATATCGTCTCGAACCGCAGGAACACAAATGTCAAACCTGCCGGCAGCCCGAGCAGGGTGACGGCGAGCATCGACCAGGACACGCTTTCGCCCTGCAGCACCTGGAAGCCATGCACCAGATGATGCGGGCCGCAGCTTGCCGCCATCATCGAAAATCCGATGCCGAAGCGGGACCAGCCCCGGTAACGATGCAGGCTGACCGTTTCCCAGGCCGACAATACGCCGAGGCCCGCGTAAGCCAGCCCGATCGCCAGATTGCTGAGACCGATGACGAGATACATCATCGCGAGACCGTCGCCTTGGTGCCCATGGGAGCCCCGATGTGATCAAGGAATTCGTCGATGAAATAATGATGGCCGCGCCGTACCGGTCCTTCCACGGGCTGCGCGGCGTGCAGCGCGCGTCCCGAACTTGGATGCCAGAGTGCCCTGGTCAGCATCGGCGCGATCTGTTCGGCGGCAACCGGCCGCGAAAAGAAATAGCCCTGGGCAACGTCGCAACCCATGCGGAGCAGCATTGCGGCCTGCTCACTCCGTTCGACGCCCTCGGCGATGGTATGCTTGCCCATCGCGTAGGCCAGGCTCAGGATCGACGATACGATCGCCGTATCGCCGGGCTCGCTGCTGAGACCGTCGATGAAGCTGCGGTCGATCTTCAGGACCTCGGCCGGCATGTCGCGCAGGCGCGACAGCGACGAGTGCTCAGTGCCGAAATCGTCGATCGCGACGAACACGCCGAGCTGGCGGATCTGGTCGAGTACCTGGACGACCTCCTCCGGGGCGCTCATCATGACGCTTTCGGTGATTTCGAGACACAGGGCGGTCGGATCGACATTGGTGCTGGCGAGAACCTGGCGGAGCTCCTGGATGAAGGTCGGCTCCGCGATCTCGCGCGGCGACACGTTCACGGTCATGGCGAGCGGGCAGCCCGGCATCAGCCTCGTCCACTCGGCGAGCTGGCGACAGGATTCCTGCAACACCTGCCGTCCGATCTTGACGATGAGCCCGCATTCCTCGGCCACAGGGATGAAGTCGGCGGGCGAGATGATGCCACGCTCGGGATGTCGCCAGCGCACCAGCGCCTCGACGCCGACGACGCGTCCATCTTTCAGGCGGACCTGCGGCTGATACTCCACGAACAGCTGCGATTCCCGCAGCGCCGCCCGCAAATCGGATTCGATTTGAACACGCTTCTCGGCGCGGGCATGCAGCTCGTCGTTGAACTCGGCCAATCGCGCACGGCCACGGACCTTTGCCGCGTAGAGCGCGGTGTCCGCCTCGCGAAGCAATTGTTCGGCGGACTTCGTGCCGGGCTTGCAGTGCGCGAGCCCCACGCTTGCCGATACCACGACTTCCTTGCCAGAGAGCAGGATCGGCTCCGCCAGCGCTGCAAGAATCCGCCTGCCGAGTTCAGCTCCGGAAGAGGCCGAGGCGCGCGGATGGAGAACGACCATCTCGTCGCCGCCGAACCGGCTCGCAGTATCTTCCGGTCCGAGACAGCTTAGGATGCGCCGGGCCATTTCGGACAACACCTCGTCGCCGCTGCTATGGCCGAGTGAATCGTTGACGAGCTTGAAGTTGTCGAGATCGACGAACAGAACCGCGATCCGCGCGCCGTCATCGGCCTCGCGCGCCAGTTCAAGATCCAGCCGCTCGAGCAGCAGACTGCGCGTCGGAAGTCCGGTCAGCTGGTCATGCGCGGCCGTGTGCATCAGGCGTGCAATGACGCCGCGCAGGCGCTCGACTTCCGGGTTTGTTCCAACCGATGGAACGGCGGGATCACGCTCAACGCCCGAATGCTGTTCCCTGAATGCAGTCCCGAGTCGTATTGGGATATTCGGCCGCAGCCCAGCCATTCCCGTCCCCACTATCACTATAATATCCGGTGACGGTAGGCAGTTTGGAGTTTGCAAAAGGTTGCGTGAAGGCTGCCCGCGACTTTTGCCCGATAACGATTTGCAAGATGGTTACAAATCTACGACAGGCGCGCCGCCCATTTGTTGCGACTTTCGTCGAGGGCCAAATTACCGCCGTGCCGACCCATGGCTATTCGGAACGGGCGCCGGGGCGCGGCACGCCTCCCGGTGAGAACCCCTGTGCTGCCGCGGGCCATCGAAGGCGGCTTGGACGATAGACTTGTGCGGTCGGGCAAATCGGTGATCGGCATCTCGACGATCACGGCGCCCCGGGGCAATAAAGGGCGCGGAACACAGGTTGCACAGGGCTCCTGGCGCGATCACGGAAGGTCGAAGGAGGCATCGCAGTGCTCGATCATATCCCGAAGTTCATGACGCTCGGGACCATCATCGTCGGCATCACCGCGATCTACACGGCGCTGCATACCAACAACCGGCGGCTGGGAGCCGACATCTTCCTGAGATATTCCGAGCGCATATCCGATTTGCGGCGTCGCCTGCCAACGGCGGCGTTCCATGACGAGGGCGCCGGCGGCACCATTGAGATGACGCCGGACGAGCGCCGAATTGTGCATGAAGTCATCTTCTCGATCTTTGAGCTCTACGAGCTCAAGGTGCATGGCTTCGTTCCGCCGGGAATCTGGAAGATCAGGGAGCCCGACATCGAACGGGTGCTCTCGCTACCGGTCTTCCAGCAGGAGTTGGCGGTCGTGCAAGGCAGGTTTGCGAAGCATCCGCGCTTTGCGGCATGGCTCGACCGGATCGGGCAAGGCAACGCATAGCGGGGCGGCGCGCGATCGAGGAACGCAGGCTGCGTCGCTGGTGTTGCAGGTGCCGGCGATCAGGTTCGCTCCGCCGGCATCGCGGGTGTGTTCACCGACGAATATGATGAGCCATTGTTACTTTCGTCATCTCGACGTTCATATGAAAATGCCGCAGCGTGCCGCAACATGTGCGCCTCGTGCGGCGCGCGTGTTCCGTTCCCATCGATCGCATTCGCGTCGCACGTGGTGGAATGCCGCATGATTAGGCAAGCGTCTTCAGGCGCGGTCGACGCGAATCCCGTGCGCGGGATTCGCGATGTGTCATGTACCGTGCTTAAGTCGCTGCGCTCTCGCGACGTTCATTTCGTCTCAGCGCGAAGATCGAGAAAACTTTCTGAAGTCCCTGCGATGATGCGTTGCCCGATCGCATCGCACGAACGCAATTTTGGATTTCTTCAAGGCGCGCGTTGTCGCCGCTCTGGTTCTCGCACAAATTGTTCTTTAGACCAGTCAGGCCGAGTCGGTGACGGAGCTTCCGGGCCGGAATCCGGCAGCGAAGCGACAATGATGAATGCCATGTGTGAGCACGACTGCTGCAGGACCCATCGGCCCTATCAGGAGCGGTCGGTGTAAGCGGGTGATGTCCGCATCCAAAAATGCTGCTTCCTTGTCCGCCAGAAATTCGCCTGCCCGCCAGAGGCCGGCGACGCAACCTTGGGAATGCGCCCCCGTTGAGACGACGTTCGTCGTTTGCGACAACGGGGCACGGAATGACATGCCAGAAGACGACAATGCGCCGGCGAGTGCCGCCAAGCTCCTCGAACAAGTTCCCCTGCCACGCGAGCCCCGGAACATCAGGGACATAATCCCGTCGGTACCGCGGTTCTTCACGACACGGCTCTATCCGCCGTCGGAGCAGTTCGAGGTCTGGAAGACGCGCATGGCCTCGCTGGTCGATGTGGCGCCGTCGGAAGGCCATAGCCCTGCGCAAGGATTCGAGGTGGAGTATCTGACCTGCAACATGGCCGACGTCATCTTCACGTCAGGACGCGTTGCCGCTCAAACATTCGCGCGTGCCGTCGAGCCGTCGCAGGGCGCGCCGGTCGATATCTGGTGGCTGTTCCGGGTGCGCTCCGGCGAGGCCCGCTTCGAAACCGCAGAGCGGCGCGTTCACGCCGGGCCAGGCGCGATGTTCCTGATCTCGCTCGACGACGATTTCCGCGGCAGCATCACCGACTATGATGGCCTGGTGCTGGCTTTGCCGCGCCGGTCATTCGCGGATGTGGCCGATCAGCTTAACGACGCCTGCAACATTCTCCTCTCGGGCAATCTGATCGAACTGCTGTCCGACTATCTCGACAGACTCGAAACGCGCCTGGTCCTGATGTCGCCGGAGGAACTGCGGCAGGCAGGGCGAGCGACCGCGCAGATGATCGCCGCGTGCATTCAGCTGTCTTCGGACCGGCTGGAGCAGGCGCGCGGCGCAATCGAACCGGTGCTGTTCGAGCGTGCACGCCTTTATATTGAGACGCATCTCGGCGACTTCGATCTGGCGCCGGATCGCATTGCGCAGCAATTGCGGATCTCGCGCTCTGCCCTCTACCGTGCATTCGAGAGCGTCGGCGGCGTCGCCGGATATATCCTGCGCAAGCGGCTGCGCGCAGCACATGCCGAACTCGTCGCGTCCACCGACAGGCAGGTGCAGGAAATCGCCTATCGTCACGGCTTCAAGCTGGCGTCGGATTTCACGCGCGCGTTTCGCCGCGAGTTCGGCGCCAGTCCGCGCGAGATGCGTGAACGCGTGCGCCGCAGGTCAACTGCCGGTTGAAGATTTGCAGATTACCCCACGGTGCATCGAGCAAATCATTCAACTTGTGAGACGATCTGCGCGCTATTTGGACGGACTGCTGAGTGACGTTGTCAAATATGTGTCTATCATTTTTGATATGACGACTCGGGGCACATTGATGGGGCAGTCGAGCGGGCGCTGGGTGGCAAGATGCGCTCGTTGAGTTCGACACATCGTTGGCCAGGACGGGAAGGCAGGCGTGCGTTGCGCTGTCTTCATTTCGTCACATGCGGTCCCAAAGGACGCGCATGTCGGCACAGTCCGCGGCATGGCACCCCCGACGTCTGGACAAGATGTCACGAAGGGGTCGCACCATGGTTGTCGCACACAACTCGTCCGAATCGCTGAAGCGTCAAGGCCGCACCGGTTTCGTCCGGAGCTGGGTCGCATCGGGCGATGCGGGTAGCCGTTCGTTGCGGCGGCGGCTGTTGGCGGTGCTGCGTCAGGCGCATCGCAAGCTCGGCGTGAAGCGTGATCGGCTGGGGCTTGGTTCGCTCGGCGCTGGCGGGCTTACGTCAAGGATGGCAACAACGCTCGGTGCACTCGCGATCGCAATCGCCGCGACCTCGACCGCGAGCGCCCAGAACTACAACGCCGGCAGCGGCAGCGTCGCGACGGGCACCCAGGCGACGGCGATCGGCACGAACGCCTCTGCGGCTGCGGGGGCAGGGAATCCCACGGCCGTTGGGGCGGGCGCGAAGGCAAATGTTACGGGAGGGGGGTCTCCCATTGCCATCGGCACGAACGCGAATGCGAGCGGAACCGGGGGCGTCGCGGCGCTTCCCGGTGGCGGCACGAGTTTTGAGGCGGTTGCCATCGGCAACGCGGCCGTTGCCACGGGGCAGGGTAGTTCGAGCCTTGGCCCCAGTGCGAGCGCGACTGGGAACTGGGCCACCTCCATCGGCTTGCTCGCCAATGCATCAGGGTATCAGGCGACGGCGGTCGGTGTTCAGGCTGCTGCGTCAGGACAATACACGGTCGCGCTCGGGCGGAGTGCGCAGGCGTCGGGCACTGGCGGCGCGATGGCGCTGGGCGCCGGCACGATCTCGAGCGGCGTCAATTCGGTCGCGCTCGGCGTCAACGCCAATGCCACCGCAGCCGGCTCAAGCGCCTTGGGCACCTTCGCCAGTGCCACCGGAGGCAACGCCAGTGCGGTCGGCGTCAGCTCCACGGCGAGCGGCAACTTTTCATGGGCCGGAGGCTGGTCGGCCGTTGCCTCGGCGGACAGCGCGACTGCCGTCGGCAAGCAGGCGGTCGCGTCGGGAATCAACTCATTCGCCGGAGGTAGCTCCGCCAACGCAGCCGGGGATTTCGCCGTGGCTGTGGGCAATCAGGCGCAGGCGCTGAGCACCGGGGGCTCGGTCGCAATTGGATCGGGCGCAATCGTCAACAGTGCAGCGACGGGCGGCATCGCGCTCGGCAACAATGCGGCATCCGCCGGCATCAGTTCGATCGCGACCGGCGTTGGGGCCAGTGCCGCCGGCACAAGTTCGCTGGCGATCGGCACTACCTCAAATGCGAGTGCCGCCGCCAGCACTGCGGTTGGCAACACAGCCGTTGCCAGCGGCCAAAACTCCTCTTCATTCGGGTCTGGAGCGAGCGCGGCAGGAGACAATTCTCTCGCGGTCGGCGTCAGCGCCAGCGCCAGCGGAGTAGCCAGTACCGCGCTCGGCATCGGCGCCAAGGCGTCGGCTACAAGCGCCATCGCTATCGGTAACAATGCCGCGGCCAGTTCCGCCAACGCGGTGGCCTTGGGCACCAACGCAGTGGCGACCGGCGGCCAGGCGGTCTCGATCGGCGCGAACAACACCGCCTTTGGCAACGGCGCGGTGGCGATCGGCGACCCCAGCTATGCGAGCGGCACCGGCGCTTTCACCGGCGGCGCGAACAATATCGCCAACAGTGACGGCACGGCCAGCGCCACCGCCGCCAACCAGGCCAACGGCGCCGTCGCGATCGGCAACAACAACAAGGCGATCGGGCAGGGCTCCGTGGCGCTCGGCAATGGCTCCACCGCGGGCGCCGCCGGTCTTGTCGGCAATATCGCACTGGGCAACGGCGCCACGGCGGCGGCAAAATCCGGCGATGTCGCGCTCGGCTCCGGCAGCGTCACGGCTGCCGCGGTCGGCACGCCCAATGCAGTCGTCAACGGCATCACGTATGGGAACTTCGCCGGCACCACGCCCGGGTCCACGATCAGCGTCGGCGCGGTCGGCGCCGAGCGCACCATCACCAATGTCGCGGCGGGCCGGGTCACCCAGACCTCGACCGATGCCATCAACGGCTCGCAGCTCTACAGTGTCGCCAACACGCTGACGAGCCAGATCGCCGCCGGCGCGATCCACGACTACAGCGTCAACAGCGCGACGCCAGGAACCGACACCAACTACAACAATGCCGGAGCCACCGGCGCCAACGCACTCGCGGCCGGCGTCAGTGCGAGTGCCGCCGGCGCGAGCAGTGTTGCGGTCGGCGCTGGCGCCGCGGCACGGGCATCATCCGACACGGCGCTCGGTTCGGGCGCGCTTGCTGCGTCGCTCAGCAATTCGCCGCAGACCGGGGCCGTTGCCATCGGTGCGGGGCAGGCCACGAATGATGGTGCCATCGCGATCGGCAACGGCTTTGGCGGCGGTCCGAAGGCATCCGGCCGCGATTCGATTGCTCTCGGCACCGCCGCGACCGCCGCCAACGCCGGCGCCGTTGCGCTCGGCTCGGGCAGCGTGACGACCGCTGCGGTCGGCACGCCAAATGCGGTCGTCAACGGCATCACCTATTCGGGCTTCGCGGGCACGACGCCGCTCTCGACGGTTAGCGTCGGCGGGGTCGGCGCGGAACGCACCATCACCAACGTCGCGGCCGGTCGAATCGGCACGTCGAGCACGGACGCCATCAACGGCTCGCAGCTCTACAGTGTCGCCAACACGCTGACGAGCCAGATCGCCGCCGGCGCGATCCACGACTACAGCGTCAACAGCACGACGCCGGGAACCGACACCAACTACAACAATGCCGGAGCCAGCGGCGCCAACGCGCTCGCGGCCGGCGTCAGTGCGAGTGCCGCCGGCGCGAGCAGTGTTGCGGTCGGCGCTGGCGCCGCGGCACGGGCATCATCCGACACGGCGCTCGGTTCGGGCGCGCTTGCCGCGTCGCTCAGCAATTCGCCGCAGACCGGGGCCGTTGCCATCGGTGCGGGGCAGGCCACGAATGATGGTGCCATCGCGATCGGCAATGCCTTTGGCGGCGGTCCGAAGGCATCCGGTCGCGATTCGATTGCTCTCGGCACCGCCGCGACCGCGGCCAACGACGGCGCTGTCGCGCTCGGTTCGGGCAGCGTGACGACCGCTGCGGTCGGCACGCCCAACGCGGTGATCAACGGCATCACCTATTCGGGCTTCGCGGGCACGACGCCGCTCTCGACGGTTAGCGTCGGCGGGGTCGGCGCGGAACGCACCATCACCAACGTCGCGGCCGGTCGAATCGGCACGTCGAGCACGGACGCCATCAACGGCTCGCAGCTCTACAGTGTCGCCAACACGCTGACGAGCCAGATCGCCGCCGGCGCGATCCACGACTACAGCGTCAACAGCACGACGCCGGGAACCGACACCAACTACAACAACGCCGGAGCCAGCGGCGCCAACGCGCTCGCGGCCGGCGTCAGTGCGAGTGCCGCCGGCGCGAGCAGTGTTGCGGTCGGCACCGGCGCCGCGGCGCGGGCATCATCCGATACGGCGCTCGGTTCGGGCGCGCTTGCCGCGTCGCTCAGCAATTCGCCGCTGACCGGGGCCGTTGCTATCGGTGCGGGGCAGGCCACGAATGATGGTGCCATCGCGATCGGCAATGCCTTTGGCGGCGGTCCGAAGGCATCCGGTCGCGATTCGATTGCTCTCGGCACCGCCGCGACCGCGGCCAACGACGGCGCTGTCGCGCTCGGCTCGGGCAGCCAGACCACTACGGCGGTCGGCACGTCAGGCATCACCATCGGCACCACCGCCTACAGCTTCGCCGGCACGACGCCGCTCTCGACTGTCAGCGTCGGCTCGGTCGGCAGCGAACGCACCATCACCAACGTCGCGGCGGGACGGATCAGCAACGGATCGACCGATGCGATCAACGGTTCGCAGCTGTTTGCCGCCACCTCGGCGATCGACAGCCTGTCGACCATCGTCAGCAACGGCCTGACGCATTATTACAGCGTCAACGACGGTGGCACCCAGCTGGCGAACTACACCAACAACGGTGCGACCGGTGCGAATTCGATGGCCGCCGGCATCGCCGCGTCGGCAACCGCCGCCAATTCCACCGCGCTCGGCTTCAACACCCAGGCCACGGTCGCCGGCGGCGTCGCGATCGGCTCGGGTTCGATCTCCAACCGCGCGCTCGCGCCGGCTTCCGGCACGATCGGCGGCACCATCATCCCCTACAACACAACCGATCTCGCGCTGCTCGGCGCGGTGTCGGTCGGCAATGCGACGAGCTATCGCCAGATCACCAATGTGGCCGACGGCACCCAGTCGAGCGATGCCGTCACCGTGCGGCAGCTGACCGGTGCACTGTCGTCGTTCGCGACCACGACGACGAAATACTTCCACGCCAATTCGACGCTCGCCGACTCGCTCGCGGTCGGTAACAACTCGGTCGCGGTGGGGCCGCAGACCGTGGTCAATGGCGACAACGGCATCGGCATGGGATTTGGCGCGACCGTGCAGCAGACTGCGCCCGGCGGCATTGCGATCGGCCAGAATTCGGTATCCAACTTCGCCGACTCGATCGCGTTCGGAACCAATGCGCAGGCCAGCGGCATCCAGTCCGTCTCGATCGGCGCCGGGTCCCAGACGACCAACCCGACCAGCGTTGCGCTCGGCCCGAATGCCAAGGCGACGGCACAGGCCGGCGACGTCGCGCTCGGTGCCAATTCGACCACACAGACGGTGGTCGCGACCAAGAACACCACGATCGGCGGCACCACCTACGCCTTCGCCGGCACGGCGCCGACCTCGACCGTCAGCGTCGGCAGCGTCGGGGCGGAACGCACCGTCACCAACGTGGCCGCGGGACAGATCAGCGCGACCTCGACGGACGCGATCAACGGCTCGCAGCTCTGGGCCACCAACACCTCGCTCGACGCTCTCTATACAACGGTCAACAACATCTCGACCGGCAGCGGCGGCATCAAGTATTTCCACGCCAACTCCACCGCGGCGGATTCGTCCGCCACGGGCGCGGAGAGCGTCGCGATCGGACCGCAATCGGTCGCAAGCGGCGCGAACGCAGTATCGATGGGCAACGGCTCGGCCGCATCGGGCGCCAACTCGGTCGCGATCGGCGCCGGCGCCAAGGCGACTTCGGCCAATTCGCTGGCGCTCGGCGCGAACTCGACTACAACGGCCAATCTGAGCGATGCAGCCTATACGCCCGTCGTCGGCAAGAGCGTCGCGGGGGTTGCGACCGGCGAAGTGTCGGTCGGCTCGGCCGGGGCTGAACGCCGCGTCACCAATGTTGCCGCGGGCTCGGCTGCGACCGATGCGGTCAATGTCAGCCAGTTGCAGGCGGTTTCCAGCGGCTCGATCCGCTACGACACCGATGCCTCCGGCAACACCACCAACAAGGTGACGCTGAACAGCGGCAGCAGCGGGCCGGTCACCATCAGCAACGTGGCGGCGGGTGTCGCCGGCACCGACGCGGTCAACGTCAACCAGCTCAACAGCGCATTCCAGCAGCTGAACGGCCAGATCGGCGAGGTGCGGCAGGACGCCTGGCGTGCGGCCGCGATCGGCATGGCCGCAGCATCGCTGCGCTATGACGACCGGCCCGGCAAGATCAGCGCATCGGCCGGCGGCGGCGTCTGGCGCAGCCAGGGCGCGCTCGCCTTCGGCATCGGCTACACCAGCGAGAACGGCCGGCTGCGCACCAACGCGGCGGCGACCACCGCCGGCAGCGAGTGGGGCGTCAGCGCCGGCGTGAGCCTGACGCTCAATTGACCCTGGCGTCGACGAGGCGGCTGGCGTGGCTGGCTTTGGCCATCTGGCTCGGCGCGGCGGCGGGCGCGAGCGCGCAGGGCGCGCCGCCACCCGCCTATGCCGTGAAGCCATCGGACGTCGTGGTGCCGGAAGGCGAGACGCTCGGCGAGTTCAGGCGGATGATCCAGCCGTTCAAGAACTGGACCTTGATCTGCGACGAGAGCCTGAAATCGAAGCGCCGCGTCTGCAACGTCACGCAATCGATCGTCAACGCGCAGGGCGCGGTTGCCTTCAACTGGTCGCTGATTGCGACCGCCGACGGCAAGCCGCTGATGGCGATGCGGATTCCCGCGGTCGCCGGGGTCGGCGCGCAGATCGAGCTCGCGATGGGCGACAGTCCGGACCGCATCGTTGCGCAGACCGATCGCTGCGACGCCAATTTCTGCTTTGCCACGATCGCTATCGGCAATGTGCTGAGGCGGCACATCCGCGCGGCGACGCCGTGCCTGGTGTCGTATCCGCTGCCGCAAGGCGGGCCGGTCGTGCTGGAGGCGCCGCTCGACGGCCTGTCCGGTGTGCTGGCGAAGCTGAAATGACCCGAGAGCGTTTTCGAGCGAAGTGGATGCCGGTTCGCGCGAGGAAAACGCGTCAAAACCAAAATCCGGAGCCCTGTTCCGATTCAATCGGAACGGAAGAGGCTCCCGGAGAGGCATGCGGACCCGGCATTCGGAGATCCGCATCGAGCTGCAGGACGAGAAGATGAAAACGCCGATGCGACTGAAGACCCCCATCCTGATTTCCGCGGCGGTCGTCGTGGCGGCGCTCAGTGCGGCCGGCGTCGTGGGATATGCCCAGCAGCCTACTCAGGCGCAGCCGATGCCGCTGCAGCAAGGGACATCAGCGCCGGCCAAGAAGCCTGCTGCCGCTGCGAAGCCGCAGCCGCACAAACAGCGTCCGCAGGAGGCGCAGACGCCATCGGCGGCGGCGGCATCCGTTCCGCCGCAGCAGGCGGGGCAGCAGCCGACGGTGTTCGACGAGCATGCGCGGCAGGGCAACGTCGCGACCTGCGCCAATCTGTTCGGGTTGCTCGGCCGCGGTCTCGCGACGAACTCCAACTACACCGCGCAGTCGCAGTGGGACGCCAAGGCCGGCAATTCGCATTCGGTGCAGTCGCTGGTTGCGCTCGCGCCAATCCAGGCGCCCCAGGGCAGCGCTGCCCAGCGTGCCGCCGGCATCGTGTTTGCCGCGCCGGTCGGGTCGTCCTGCGAAGGCAATCTGGTGCGGGTGACGCCAAGCGCGGAGAGCTGCCCGACGGTTGCCGCGGAGCTCGCCAAGCTCAACGGGCAGAACGGCACGCTTGGAGACCTCGCGACGATCGCGCTGCCGAACGGCGCGCAGGTGGTGCTGATTCCGTTCGGCAACGCCTGCGTCGCGGTAACTGCGCTCCGGGTCGCCGGATAACGCACCGCTCTCGCATACGCGGCCCGATCAGAGAACGTAGCCGCCGTCGATGGTGATGCTGGTGCCCGTGATCAGGCTGGCGCCGTTGCCTGCCAGAAAGCTGACCGCCGATGCGATGTCATCCGGACTGTTCAGGCGGCGCAACGGAATCCTCTCCTTCAGCCAATCGGCCATGCCGGCGGTCATGTCCGTGGCCGTCGGTCCCGGCTGCAGATTGTTGACCGTGATTTGCCGCGGGGCCAGGTCGAGTGCTGCGGTCTTCACGAGTGAAGCGACCGCCGCCTTCGTCATCGCATAGGCGCTGCCGCCGGCGGCGCCGGTCCTGATGGCCGTGTTGCTTCCGATCGTGATGATCCGCCCGCCGTCACGCATGGCGGCAGTGGAGGCCTGCATCGCCAGGAACACGCCGCGAATGTTCACATTGAGCAGCAGATCGAGATCGTCGGGATTGAATGACTCGATCGATCCGAGACGAAGCACGCCCGCATTGATGACCACGACATCAAGCAGTCCGAGCTGATCGGTGGCCTCCGCCACGGCGCGCCGGATCGCGGCGGGATCGCCGCTGTCGGCGTGGATCGCGACTGCCTTGCCTCCGGCCCCGGAAATCCCATCGCACACCTCGCGTGCCTTGTCGGGCCTGCTCACATAGGTGAGGGCGACCGAGAACCTGTCCTCTGCAAGGCGCTTGGCAATCGCGGCGCCGATCCCCCGCGAGCCACCGAATATGAGTGCGGTACGTGGTCTCTCCGATGCTGTGAAGGTCATTTCCGTATCTCCTGTTGTTGGAATGTTCATTCCAGAATAGGCCAAAAAATCATGCGAGTGCGCGCAGCGCCAACTGTCCGAGTGATCGCAATCGCCGGTGGCCGGCGCCGCCGCGGGCGGCGACCCTGATCCCCGCAAAGGATGCGTAGAGGAATTCGGTCGCGCTGGACGGGTCGATTTCGGCCGCCACGTCGCCCTGCGCCTGAGCCTCACGGATTCGCGCCACGATGGCCTTGGTCAGCGCGCGTCCAGAGTTCTCTCGAACCGCAGCAAGCTCCGGCTTGCCGGTACCGAATTCGCAGATTGAATTGACGCCCAGACACGCCTCCGCCGCGGCATCCACCACGCGCTCGACCATGGCGCGAAGACCATCGAGCGCGCGCTGCTCGCTTGCCAGGGCTGACAAATGGGCCTCCGTCTCCCGGGCGGCATAGCGCTGCACCGCGGCGAGATACAGTTGCCACTTGTCGCCGAACGTGTCGTAAAGGCTTTGCCGGCCGATGCCGAGTGTCCGTACCAGCATCTCCGCCGACGTGCCCTCATAGCCGTGCTCGCGGAATACGCCGATCGCGGCATCAAGCGCCTCTTCCGCAATGAATTCCTTCGGTCTTGCCATTGCTTCGAAATGACGGATTTGGAATGGTCAGTCAAGAATGGCTGACATCACGGTCGCGTGCGCCATCCTCCGGAACTGCCCGCTAACATCTTGGCGATCAGCCATCAAAGGGCTGGATTTCCGGCTCCGGATCGTCAATTCTGATTTGGAACTTACCATCCGTGCCAAACGCGGAGGAGATGTCCCATGGAGGAAGCGCGTCCGGAGCGGTTTGTCCGCAAGGTCGGCGGTGAGCTGGTGTCGTCCGTCATCGCGCGGTCAGAGCCGATCAGGGTCGAGCTGCTCAGCCGGACCTCGCGGCCCCGCATGAACTGGCACTTCCGCCAGCCCGAGCTGACGTTGTTCTGGTTCCGCAATGGCTGCTCGCGGTTGCAGGCCACGATCAACGGCCGTCCGGTCGAGTATGAGTTCTCCAGGGCAGCCAATCTCGCGCTGTTTCCCGCCGGTACCGAGATCGAGGGGGAGTGGTCGGTCGGGCCGGCGTTCGACTATGTCGTCGTCTTCGTCGACCCAAAATTCGTGCAGAGCCGTCTCAATGGCTTGATCGAAACGCCGGCGATCGCGTTCGGCCATGACCAGCTCTGTCGCGGTCTCTCCGAACTTTGCCAGGAAGCGACCACGCCGGACAATCTGTTCGATCTGTTCGCCGAAGGCTGGGCCAGCCAGGCGCTGGCCCACATGGCGCGGCTGTCGCGCGGCGCGGAACCGGCGAAGGCGTTAAGCCGTGGCGGACTGCCGGCGCTCAAGCTGCGGAGGATCGAGGAATTCGTCCGGGCCAATCTTGGCGAGACGATCTCGTTGTCGGCACTGTCAGATGTTGCCGGCCTGAGCAAGCGGCATTTCCTGCGCGCGTTCCAGGAGAGCATGGGCACCAGCCCGCATCGCTATGTGCTCGGCCTGCGCATCGAGGTGGCCAAACGTCGCCTCAGCGACACCGATGAGAGCCTGACCAGCATCGCGCTGGCCTCGGGGTTCAGCCACGCCCAGCATTTCTCGTCGACGTTCAGGCAAGTCACGGGTGTCAGTCCGTCTGTGTTCCGGCAGCAGGGCCGGGCGTGAGTTTCGGCGCTTTTTTGCAAGTCGAGGCGCTTTCCCGCAAGCGCCGGCGCACGGTCCATCGTATGCCGAGGTTGCGCTCGGGATTTGGTCGCGTCCGCGCATTGGAGAAGGAAGCAAAACATGCCAGGGCCATTGGCGGGAGTTCGCGTACTTGATCTGACCGGTGTCGTTTCGGGCCCGTTCGCGACGATGTTTCTGGCCGATCAGGGCGCGGACGTTCTGAAGGTTGAGCCGATCGGCGGCGACATCACCCGCCGCAGCCGAGCCAATGTCGACAAGACCGGCGAGTTCTCGGCGCTGTTCATCTCGTCGAACCGCGGCAAGCGTTCGCTCTCGATCGACATGAAGACCGATGCCGGCCGGGACGTGCTGGGCAAGCTGGTCCTGCAGTCCGACGTGCTGGTGCAGAATTTCAGGCCCGGCACGATGGAACGTCTCGGGCTCGGTCCGGACGAGGTGCGCAGGAAGAATCCGCGGCTGATCTATGTCTCGATCAGCGGCGTCGGCGAAGACGGGCCTTACGCCAAGAAGCGCGTCTATGATCCCATCGTGCAGGCCCTGTCGGGCTTCTGCGATATTCAGGCGCAGCCGGTGACCAACCGTCCGCAGATGATCCGGACCATCGTGGCCGACAAGACGACGGCGGTCTATGCCGCGCAGGCGATCACGGCGGCGCTCTACGCGCGGGAAAAATCCGGCAGTGGCCAGCATATCCAGGTGGCGATGCTCGACGCGATGATCGCCTATCTCTGGCCGGAAGGCATGATGCAATACACGGTGGTCGGCCGCGAGCAGGCGACGGCCGATCCGAACGATCGTCCCGATCTCGTGTTCCAGACCTCGGACGGCTACCTCACTTGCGGGACGATCTCCGACTCCGAGTGGCAGGGCTTCTGCAAGGCGACCGGCGATCCGGAGCTCGCCAACGATGCGCGCTTCGCCACGCCGGCTTCACGCTCGGTCAACGCGACGGCGCGCATCAACAAGATGCAGGACTATATCGGCAGGCACACCACCGCCGAATGGCTCGCCCGGCTCGATGCGGCCGATGTGCCCTGTGCGCCGATCCTCCGGCGCGGTGAAATCATTGCCAACGAGCAGGTGGTTGCCCGCGGGCTGATCGCCGAGCTCGAGCAGCCCGGGGTCGGCACGGTGCGGCAGCCCAAGCCCGCTGCGCGCTTCGAGGTCGATGCCGCCGCGATCGGCGGTCCTGCGCCGCGCATCGGCCAGCACACAAGGCAGGTGCTGTCCGACCTCGGCTACGGCGAGGCCGCCATCGCAGAGATGATCGAGCAGAAGGCCGTGCGCGCGGTCTGAGCGACCGCGCCACGCAACGTCACCATTGCTGAACCGAACAACCGCCGTCGGTGGGAGATGTCCTATGGCCGAGACGAACAAGACTGCCTTATTGGTTGGCGCGGGCGATGCGATCGGCGCCGCGGTGGCGCGGCGCTTCGCCGCCGGCGGCTACACCGTCTGCATCGCGCGGCGCGATGCGGCGAAATCGAGTGCCCTGGTGGAGGAACTGACCGGCGCCGGAAGCCAGGTGCATGCGTTCAGCGTCGACGCGCGGCGCGAGACCGAGGTGCAGGAGCTTTGCGAGCGCGTCGAACGCGAGATCGGGCCGATCGAGGTTTGCCTGTTCAATGCCGGCTCGAACGTCAAGAAGGAGCTGCATGAGACCAGCGAAAAGCTGTTCTTCAAGGCCTGGGAGCTCGCCTGCTTCGCCGGCTTCCTGGTCGGGCGCGAGGCGACCCGGCACATGCTGCGGCATGGCCGCGGTACCATGCTGTTCACCGGCGCGACCGCGAGCGTGCGCGGCAGCAGCGGCTTTGCGGCATTCGCGTCCGCCAAGTTCGGCCTGCGCGCGGTCGCCCAGGCGATGGCGCGCGAGCTCGGGCCCAAGAATATCCATGTCGCACATCTGTTGATCGATGCCGGTGTCGACAGCCCGGCCATCCACCAGCGGATGAAGGCCGCCACCGGCGTCGACGCATCAGAGATCCCGCCGGACACGCTGACACGCACGTCATCGATCGCGGAGGCCTACTGGTTCGTGCACCAGCAGAGCCGCGACGGATGGAGCCATGAACTGGATCTGCGTCCCTCCGTCGAGAAATGGTGACGTCATGCCGGAGATGCTGACGCTATGGGGGGTGGGAACATCGCGGACGATCCGGGCCCATTGGGCGTTGCACGAACTGGGGCTGGACTATCACTGCAAGCCGATCCTGCCGCGCTCCGGCGAGACCAAGACGCCGGAATACACCCTGCTCAATCCGCGGCAGAAGATTCCCCTGCTGCAGGACGGCGACTTCACGATTGGGGAGAGTGCGGCCATCGTCGCCTATCTGGCGCGCCATTACTCCAACCCGAACATGTCGCTCGTTCCCGTCGAGGAGCGCGACTTTGCGCGATGGCTGGAATGGTGCTTCTTCATCGTGGCCGAGCTCGACTCGACCAGCCTCTATGTGATGCGCCGCCATGACGTCCAAGGCCTCGCCCACATCTACGGCCATGCTCCGGACGTCGTCGTGAAAGCGGCCGAGTATTTTCGCCAGCAGCTCCGCCATGTCGAAGTCGCCTTGTCGGACGGCCGCCAATATCTGATGGGCGATCAGTTCACCAGCGCGGATATCCTGCTGACGACCTGCCTGGTATGGGCGATCGATTACGGTGTCGGTGTCTGCGAGGTCGCAACGCCCTATCTCGATCGCGTCACGGCACGGCCGGCCTACACGGAAAGTGTCGCGATCAATACCGTGAAGAGCTGACCGGCCTCGCCATTCAGGGTTGGCGCTGCCGGGGACCGCCGATCTCGCATCCTGGCATCAGACCAAACCGGCCGTGCAGCCCGCGCCAGAGGCCGCCGCACAGTACGCTCAGAAGCTTGCGCATCGACTTCCCCTTCGACATCCGCCAGTTGCGATCCTGCTGGCGTCGTCGGCGGAATGACAGAGTCAATTCTGGGCAGGCCTGCGTAGTTTTTAAGCAGGGCGCGCTCGCGGCCGCGCGGCGCGCGCCGAAAAATCTCATGAGATTCAAACGCCGATGGTGTGGCACGCCTCGTGCATCAAGGGCATCGAGTTGGCCGCTAGGGTTCCGATCTTGCGAAGCAAGGTGCTGGTCCGAGAGCAGCCGCTTGCGGGGGAGACATCCCCGCAGGTGCACGGCGGGATAAAAGCCCGGGAGACCTCGTTAGCCAAGGGATTGGCGGAGCGATGGTCTTTTCGCCAGTCCCTTTTTGTGAAGTTTCGCAAGAGGGATCGGCAATGAACAAGTTCTCTTTCTTCCTCCGCTCTGTTGTCATCGGCTGCGCGATCGTGCTCGCGGCCGCATCCGTCGCTGACGCCGCACCGAAGAAAAGCTTCAAGGTCGCCTGGTCGATCTATGTCGGGTGGATGCCGTGGGGCTATGCGGCCGACACCGGCATCGTCAAGAAGTGGGCCGACAAATACGGCATCACGATCGAGGTCAAGCAGTTCAACGACTACGTCGAATCGATCAACCAGTACACCGCCGGCGGCTATGATGCCGTCACCATCACCAACATGGACGCGCTGTCGATTCCGGCGGCTGGCGGTGTCGACACCACCGCGGTCGTGATGGGCGATTTCTCCAACGGCAACGACGCCGTGATCCTCAAGAACAAGTCGGATCTCGCCGCGATCAAGGGCCAGACGGTCAATCTGGTCGAGTTCTCGGTGTCGCACTATCTGCTGGCGCGCGCGCTCGAGACCAGCAAGCTGAGCGAGAAGGACGTCAAGGTCGTCAACACCTCCGATGCCGATATCGCCGCCGCCTACAAGACATCAGACGTCAATGCGGTCGTGACCTGGAATCCGATCGTGACGGAAATCCTCGGCTCACCCGATGCAAAGAAGGTGTTCGACTCCTCGCAGATCCCCGGCGAGATCATGGACCTGATGGTGGTGAACACGGAGGTTGCCAAGGACAATCCTGATTTCGCCAAGGCGCTGGTCGGCATCTGGTATGAGACGCTGTCCAAGATGACGGCGAACGATCCCGCCGCGAAAGCCGCCAAGGAAGCGATGGCCAAGGCCTCCGGCACCGACCTCGCAGGTTTCGACAGCCAGCTCTCGACCACAAAACTGTTCGACAAGGCAACCGACGCCGAAGCGTTTACGCGCAGCCAGACCATCGGCGTGACCATGGACCGCGTCCGCAAGTTCCTGTTCGACAAAGATCTGCTCGGCAAGGGCGCGAAATCCGCCGATGCCGTTGGGATCGAGCTCGCCGACAAGTCGGTGCTGGGCGACAAGTCGAACGTCAAGCTGCGCTTCGACCCGACCTACATGGACGAAGTCGCCAAAGGCAAGCTTTGACGTCAAGCTCTGACGCGCATCGCGTCGCCTCAAGCAGGAGCCGGACATGCGACTTGTGAACATACGGCCGGGACGGCAGACGCGATTCTATCTGCTCGCGCTGCCGTTCGTATTGGTCGCAATCGCCTACTTCGCCGGCTCCAGCGCGCGGCTCACGCAAAACCCGAACGACAAGCTGCTGCCGGCGCTGCCCAGCATGGTGCAGGCCGTCAAGCAGATGGCGTTCGAGGTCGATCCGCGCACCGGCGGCTATCTGATGGCCTCCGACACCGTCGCCAGCCTGGGGCGACTGGGGTCGGCGCTGGCGATCTCGACGGTGGCGGCGCTCGTCCTCGGCATCGTGATCGGGCTGTTGCCGGGCGCCAATGCCCTGCTCGGGCCGTTCGTGTCGGTGACTTCGATGGTGCCGCCACTGGCATTGTTGCCGATCCTGTTCATCGTGATGGGGTTGGGTGAGAACTCGAAGATCGCGCTGATCGTGATCGGGACGCTGCCCTGCATGATCCGCGACCTCGCCATGAAGGTGCAGGAGCTGCCGCGCGAGCAGATCGTCAAGGCGCAGACGCTCGGCGCCTCGACCTGGCAGATCGCGCTGCGCGTCGCGATGCCGCAAACGCTGCCGCGGCTGATCGACGTGCTGCGGCTGCAACTTGGACCGGCGTGGCTGTTCCTGATCGCAGCAGAGGCGATCGCCTCGGATTCCGGGCTCGGCTACCGGATCTTCCTGGTGCGCCGCTATCTCGCGATGGACGTCATCATCCCCTACGTCGCCTGGATCACGCTGCTGGCGTTCCTGATCGATGTCGGCCTGCGCGTCACGCAGCGCAGGCTGTTTCCCTGGTTTGCCTCGGTGAGGGCGGAATGAGCGCGATCCGGTTCGACGACGTCTGGAAGGAATATGGCGATCACATTGTGCTCGAGCGCATCACGATGGAGGTCGAGCCGCGCGCCTTCATTGCGCTAGTCGGCCCGTCCGGCTGCGGCAAGACCACGCTGCTCCGGATGCTGCTCGGTGAGGAGCAGCCGAGCCGCGGCCAGATCATGGTCGACGGCAAGCCGTTGCGCGCCGAGCCGGATGCCGACCGCGGCGTGGTGTTCCAGCGCTACTCGGTGTTTCCGCATCTGACCGTGCTGCAAAACGTCATGCTGGGCCGCGAACTGCGCGACGCCAAATTCACCGCCCGGCTGTTCGGCGCCGCGCGCCGCGCCGCCACCGACGAGGCCGTGGTGTTGCTTGCCGAGGTCGGGCTCGCCGGTCAGGAGAGCAAATATCCATCTGCACTGTCGGGCGGCATGCAGCAGCGCCTCGCCCTCGCGCAGGCGATCATGCGCGGTCCAAAAATCCTGCTGCTCGACGAGCCGTTCGGCGCGCTCGATCCGGGGATTCGCGCCGACATCCATGTGTTGATGAAGCGGCTCTGGAACGAGACACATCTGACTATCGTGATGGTGACGCATGACCTCAGCGAGGCGTTCGGGCTCGCGACGCGCGTGATCGCGCTGGAGCGGCAGCGCAACCGGCCGGAGGAGCGCGAGCGCTACGGCGCCACGGTGTCACGCGACCTCGAGATCTTCCCACGCCGCAGCGCGGAGCCGCGGTCATCCGTTCAACCAGCTCCGATCGGGACGGCCCGGTCAGACAAGGAGCATCAGCCGGGACGGCCCGGCGCTCTCGTCTTGAAGGAGCAACCATGATCCTCACAGAGGAACAGAAGGCCGAGATCGCGGCGCATACCCGACGTTACAACGAGCTGAAGGCGGCAGGGCAGGAGCATGCGCCGCGGGCGCTGCCGGCGCCAACCGCGCGCGACGCTGCGTCGATCGCCACCGATGCGATCATCCATCGCGAGACGATTCCGGCCGGCTGGTACTGGACCACACGGCTGAACCGCGGCGACACGCTGCGTATCGTCAACAGTTCGGGGACATCGACCGTCAGCCTTCTTGCCTGGAACAGCGCCGACACCACCGAGCGGCTCAACCACGCCGACACCATCAAGGTGCAGTGGGCGGCGCGGCTGCAGAAGGGCCGCGTGCTGCTCTCGGACATGGGGCGTGCGCTGCTCGGCATCACCGAGGACAGCAGCGCCGCGCATGATGCCGTGGTCGGCGGCTCGACCGCGGCGACCAACCTGGCGAAATACGGCGAAGGGAGTTTCCGCAACACGAGCGACAATTTCGTTCTGGCTGCGGCGAAGCTCGGGCTCGATCGCCGCGACGTGCATCCCTGCGTCAGCTTCTTTGCACCGGTTGCGATCGAGGCGGGCGGCAGGTTCGTGTGGTCCGACGCACGCCGAGAGAAGGGAGACTTCGTCGATCTGCGTGCGGAGGTGGACCTGCTGATTGCGCTGTCGAACTGTCCGCATCCGCTCGATCCCGCGGAAAGCTATCCGCAGGCGAGCGTGGAGATCGTGCGCTACCGCTCGGCCAAGCCCGCCGCCGACGATTTGTGCCGCACTGCGACGGCGGAGGCGGTCCGCGCCTATCAGAACAACGCGCTGTATCTCGGCGAGACGAGCGAAGGAGACGTGCGATGACCACGCAATCCGCTCAGACCCGTGGCCGCGTCGTTCTCGACGTGGAAATTCCCGCGCGCAAGCCATGGTCGGCCATCATCCGCAAAGGCCAGACGCTGCGGATCACGGACACTCATGGCCAGCAGGCGGTCGATACGCTGTTCTATCGCGCCGACGATTTTGGCGAGCGGTACAGCGGCCAGGATACGTTGCGCGCGCAGGGCTCGGCCTATGTCGGGCTCGGCACCAGGATCATGTCCAATGAAGGCCGGGTGATGCTGCGCGTCACCGCCGACAGTTGCGGCCAGCACGATACCTCCGCCGGCGCCTGCTCCTGCGAAAGCAACACCGTGCGGTTCGGGCACCAGACCCGCTACCAGCACGCCTGCCGCGAGAATTTTGCGATCGAAGCTGCGAAATACGGCATGTCGAAGCGCGACATCGTGCCGAATTTAAACTTCTTCATGAACGTGCCGATAGATCCCGCCGGAAATTTCACCGTGGTCGACGGCGTCTCCAAACCGGGTGACGCCATCGAGCTGGTCGCCGAGATGGACGTGCTCTGCCTGATCTCGAACTGCCCGCAGATCAACAATCCCTGCAACGGCTTTTTCCCGACGCCGGTGCAGGTCACGATCTTCGAGCCGGAGGCGTGAGGCATGTTCAGCAAGGTCCTGATTGCCAACCGCGGCGAGATCGCCGGGCGGATCGGAAAGACATTGCACCGCATGGGCATCGGCTCGGTCGCGGTCTATTCCGACGCCGACCGCTTCACGCGGCCGGTGCTCGAGGCCGACGAGGCGGTGCGCATTGGTCCGGCACCGGCGGCCGAGAGCTATCTCAACGTCGATGCGATCATGGCTGCGTGTCTTGCGACCGGCGCGCAGGCGGTGCATCCCGGCTACGGCTTCCTGTCGGAGAACCGCCGCTTCGCCGAGCGGCTCGCCGAACATGGCATCAAGTTCATCGGGCCGCGGCCTGAGCATCTCGACGCCTTCGGCCTCAAGCATCGGGCGCGCGAGATCGCCGAGCGCAGCGGCGTGCCGCTGCTGCCGGGCTCCGGCCTGCTGGAGACCATCGAGGAGGCGGTGCGCGAGGCTGACAGAATCGGCTTTCCGGTGATGCTGAAAAGCACGGCGGGCGGCGGCGGCATCGGCATGCAGCTCTGCCACGACATGGCAACGCTGCGCGAGCGGTTTGAATCGGTGCAGCGCACGGCGCGGGCGAGCTTCGGTGATGCCCGGGTCTATCTCGAGCGGTTCGTCGCCCAAGCCCGCCACATCGAGGTGCAGATCTTCGGTAACGGCAAGGGCGATGTGGTCGCGCTCGGCGAACGCGATTGCTCGCTGCAGCGGCGCAACCAGAAGGTCTTTGAGGAGACCCCCGCGCCCGGTCTCTCCGCCGAGATCAGGCAACGGCTGCACGCGGCCGCGGTGTCGCTCGGCAAGGCGGTCGCTTACGAATCCGCCGGTACGGTGGAGTTCATCTATGACGTCGCGCGCGAGGATTTCTACTTTCTCGAGGTGAACACCCGCCTGCAGGTCGAGCATCCCGTCACCGAGCAGGTCACTGGCGTCGACCTCGTGGAATGGATGATCCGGCAGGCGGCCGGCGAGGATGTGCTGGGCGAGGCCGGCGCGCTCGCACCGAGGGGCGCGGCGATCGAGGTGCGGCTCTACGCCGAGAACCCGGGCGCAGGCTTTCGCCCGAGCGCGGGCAGGCTGACGCAGGTCGCGTTTTCGCCGGATGCGCGGATCGACGGATGGATCGAGACCGGCACCGAGGTCTCGCCGTTCTACGATCCGATGCTGGCCAAGATCATCGTGTCGGCCGAGACGCGCGAGGCCGCGATCGCAAAGCTGGCGAAAGCGCTGGATGACACGGTCGTTGCCGGCATCGAGACCAATCTCGATTATCTCCGCGCGATCGCGGCGTCTGACGTGTTCCGCGGCGGCAAGGTGGCGACCAGCGTGCTCGGCGCATTCGCCTATCGCCCCCGCACCATCGACGTCGTCGCACCGGGTGCGCAGAGTGGGGTGCAGGAATTGCCCGGCCGGCTGCATCTCTGGCATGTCGGCGTGCCGCCGAGCGGGCCGATGGATGAGCGGTCGTTTCGTCTTGCCAACCGCGTGGTCGGCAATCCGGAGACCACGACCGCGCTGGAGCTGACGGTCAACGGGCCGACCCTGCGCTTCAATACCGATGCGATCGTCGCGCTCGCGGGTGCACGCATGAAGGCATCGCTCGACGGTACCGAGGTCGCTCATGACGAGCCGGTCGCGGTGTGCGCGGGCCAGACGCTTGTCATCGGCAGCATCAAGGGCCCGGGCCAGCGCAGCTATCTCGCCGTGCGCGGCGGCATCGCCGTGCCCGAGATTCTCGGCTCGCGGGCGGTGTTTGCGCTCGGCGCCTTCGGCGGCCATGCGACCGGCTCGCTGAAGGCCGGCGAGGTGCTGCACATCGGTGCCGAGCGATCTGGCCTTGCCTTGCCGCGGCGCGCTGCGGAGGACGAGCGGCCGGAGCTGACTTCGGCGTGGCAGATCGGCGTGGTCTACGGCCCGCATGGTGCGCCGGATTTCTTCCTCGACGAGGACATCGAGACGCTATTCGCGGCGAGCTACGAGGTGCACTTCAACAGCGCCCGCACCGGCGTGCGGCTGATCGGGCCTAAGCCGCGCTGGGCCCGCGCCGACGGCGGCGAGGCCGGACTGCATCCGTCGAACATTCACGACAACGCCTATGCGGTCGGCTCGATCGATTTCACCGGCGACATGCCGATCATTCTGGGACCGGACGGACCGAGTCTCGGCGGCTTCGTCTGTCCGGCGGTCGTCGCGCGCGACGAGCTCTGGAAGATCGGCCAGCTCAGGCCCGGCGACACCGTCCGCTTCGTTCCGGTGAAACGCGACGATCCCGTCGCCGGCCCCACGGTGCTCCAAGCGCCCGAGCTCGGCGCGGCCATCGTTGGCCGCAACGATGATGGTCCGATTCCGGTGGTGTACCGGCGCGCCGGCGACGACAATCTCCTGGTCGAATATGGCCCGATGGAGCTCGACATCGCGCTGCGGCTGCGCGTGCATGTGCTGGCGCAGGCGCTGGAAGAAGCAAAACTCGGCGGCCTGATCGACCTCACGCCCGGCATCCGCTCGCTGCAGATCCATTATGACGGCACGGCGCTGTCGCGAACGAAGCTGCTCGACGTACTGCGAAAGATCGAGCGCGAACTGCCGCCGGTCGATGCGATGCGGGTGCCGAGCCGCACCGTGCATCTGCCGTTGTCATGGCGGGATCCAGAGGCCGAGCTTGCGATGCGCAAATATCAGGAGCTGGTGCGCGCGGATGCGCCGTGGTGTCCGTCGAATGTCGAGTTCATCCGGCGCATCAACGGCCTCGGCAGCGAGGATGATGTTCGCCGCGTCGTGTTCGACGCCGATTATTTCGTGCTCGGCCTCGGCGACGTCTATCTCGGCGCGCCGGTGGCGACCCCGCTCGACCCGCGGCATCGGCTGGTGACCACCAAGTACAATCCGGCGCGCACCTGGACGCCGGAGAACGCGGTCGGCATCGGCGGCGCCTATATGTGCATCTACGGCATGGAAGGGCCGGGCGGCTACCAGCTGTTCGGCCGCACCATCCAGGTCTGGAACAGCTGGCGCACCACGCGGGTGTTCGAGCCCGGCCATCCCTGGCTGCTGCGGTTCTTCGACAAGATCCGATTCTTCCCGGTTGACGCCGACGAACTGCTCGACGCCCGCGCCGCGTTCCCGCACGGGCAATACGACATCCGGATCGAGCAGGGCGAGTTCTCCTACGCCGACTATGCGAAGTCGCTGGCCGATGCGCGGCCATCGATTGCCGCGTTCAAAGCGACGCAACAAGCGGCGTTCGATGCCGAGCGCCAGCGCTGGCGCGAGATGAAGCTCGACGAGACGCCGGCGGAATCGATCGACGCGAGTGCCGTCGCGACCGGCATCCCCGATGGCCAGATCGGCGCCTTCTCGGAGGTGCCGGGCAATATCTGGAAGATCCTGGTCGAGGAGGGCGCCAAGGTCGCAGCCGGCGACGCGCTGGCCATCATCGAGTCCATGAAGATGGAGATTAGCGTGCACGCGCCTGCGGCGGGCCGCATTGCGTCGGTGCCGGTCAAGCCTGGCCAGACTTTGCGCGCCGGCGATGTCGTGGCGTTGATCCGGCCGGAGTAGATTCGGCCGCGTCGATCTGCTGCGGTCCCGCCCCCATCATGGCGCTATGGGGGACGATCGGACGGGAGCCGACAGCGCCACGCCTCGTTGGCAAGGAGCCGGCGCTGTCGGTCGGCGATGGCAGGCCATCCGGAGCGTACCACGCTGAGGACCGCAGCGTCGGCGGATGGACCTTCATCGCAAGCAAAATAGGCGCGAAGCCGTCCTTCGCAGCGGAAGCCGAGGCCGGTGTAGAGCTCGAGCGTACGCCGCAGGCGCCAATCCAGATGCACCTCGGCCCGCTCGACGGCGAGCACCTCGAAAGCATACCGCGTCATGAGATGCGCGACATGGCTGATGAGCAGGACCTCGTCCAATCGTCCGCTGCTCCAGATCGGTGCAAACCTCACCCGCTTCTCCTCCGGCTCGAGCGCCGCGAAAGCGGTAAGGCCGATGATGTCGCCTGACCCGGCGTCCTCGATCGCGAAGGTGGCCGTGACGTTCGCGCAGCTCAGCGTGGTTGCCATGCGCGCGGCCGCCGCCTGGCCGGAGCCGCCGCGATCGAGCTGCCGAAGCATGCCGGCGTCCCCGAGCGGCTTTACCCGCGAGATCTCAGAACCGTAGATCCTGGTCAGCAGGGTGCGGTCGGTGGCCAAGGCGGCATGGCTGTCTACGAATTGCATGCCCTATTGACGCATCGAACCAACATGCCGTCAAATGACCGGAATGGCAGTTCATATGCGGATTGGTCATGTCCCTGAATCCGAGACACGTCGACCTGTTTCGCGAGGTCGTGCGTCACAACGGAATCACCAAGGCGGCCCTGAGCCTGCGGATCGGGCAGCCTTTCGTCAGTCGCGCTATCGCGCGGCTGGAGCGCGAGATCGGCTTCGCGCTGTTCGAACGCGGGCGCGGCGGCGTCACGTTGACGCCGGAAGGCGAGATATTCCTGCATGAGGTGGAGCGCAACCAGGCCGGGCTGGAGTATCTGGCGCGTGCGGCGCGCGGTATTCGCGCGCGGGGCAGCGGGACGCTGAGGATCGCCTGCCTTCCAGCATTCACCTATTCGTTGATGCCGCGGATCGTCAGCAAGTTCTCCAGGAAGAACCCCGGCATCATGCTGTCGGTCGCCGTGCACAGCCCTGAACGGGTCTGGAGCCTGGTTGCTGCAGGCCAGTGCGATGTCGGGCTGGCGCGACCCCAGTCGGGCTTTGCAGCGGTCGACGACGAACTGCTGATGACGACCGACGCCATCTGCGTGCTGCCGCGTCAGCACCGGCTGCGGTCCAAGCGATTGATCATGCCAAAAGACCTGCACGGCGAGGCGATGATTGCGGCAGCCCCGGGCGCGCCGCACCGATCGCGCCTCGAACGCGCCTTCGAAGACGCCGGGGCCGAGGTCAGAACGGTGGCGGAGATTCAGTACAGCATGCAGCGCTGCGCTCTGGTTGCGCAGGGGCTGGGCTTCTCGATCGTCGATCCCGTCGTGGCGCGGGATTTTGCCAGCGCCCGGATCGTGCTCAAGCCGTTCACGCCGCGGCTGGAGATCACCACCGTGCTGCTGTTTCCGTCGCAACGGCCGCGCAGCCGTCTTGCGCTCGAATTCTGCGACCTGCTTCGCGCCGAGACCGCGGAATACAGGAAGCCCGCCCGCACTCCGGCCTGAACCGATCCGCGCCGCTTTGCCCGGATGTGGTGTTGTCCCGTGATCCGCCGCCGTCGGTCACGAGCGGGGAACCCCCTCACACCTCCAGCCATTCCTCGCGGACGGCGGCATTCGCCTTGAGCTGGTCGGGGGTGCCTTCGAACACGACGCGGCCGTGGCCCATGATGTAGACCCGGTTCGAGATCTTCATCGCGATCGACAGCTTTTGCTCGACCAGCAGGATGGCGACGCCGGCCTTGGCGATCCGCGCGATCAGCTCGCCGACCTGCTGCACGATTAGCGGCGCCAAACCTTCGGTCGGCTCGTCGATCATCATCAATTCGGGATCGCCGAGCAGGGTGCGGCAGGTGGTCAGCATCTGCTTCTCGCCGCCCGACAGCACGCCGGCCGGCGTGTCGGCGCGGCGGGCGAGGTTGGGAAACATGTCGAGCATCTCCTGCAGCCGCCACTTGCCGGGGCGGCGCGGGTCCTTGATGCCGAGGATCAGGTTCTGGCGCACCGTCAGGCTCGGGAAGATGTCGCGATGCTCCGGCACATAGCCGAGGCCGAGGCGGGCGATCTTGTGGCTCGGCAGGCCCGCGATGTCCTTGCCCTTGAAGCGGATGGTGCCTTGCGGCGGCACCTCGCCCATGATCGCCTTGACGGTGGTCGAGCGGCCGACGCCGTTGCGACCGAGCAGGCTCACCACCTCGCCGGCGGCGATGTCGAGATCGACGCCCTGAAGGATGTGGCTCTTGCCGTAATAGGCGTGGAGATTCCTGACTTCGAGCATCAGTCGACCTCCTCGCCGAGATAGGCTTCCTTGACCTTCGGATTGCCGCGGATCTCTTCCGGGGTGCCGGAGGCGATGATGTGGCCGTAGACCAGCACCGAGATGCGGTCGGCGAGGCCGAACACCACGCTCATGTCGTGCTCAACGATCACGAGCGTGCGTCCTTCGGTGAGGCGGCGGATCAGCGCGACGGCGCGCTCGGTCTCGGCGTGGCTCATGCCCGCGGTCGGCTCGTCCAGCATGATGACGCTGGCGCCGCCGGCGATCGTGATGCCGATCTCGAGCTCGCGCTGCTCGGCATAGGTGAGCAAGCCCGCCGGCACGTCGCGGCGATGGCTGAGATGGATGTCGTCGAGGATCTGCGCGGTGCGCTGCTTCACCTCGGGGAGGTTGTCGACATTCTTCCAGAACGCGTAGCGGTGGCCGGTCGCCCACAGCACGGCGCAGCGGACGTTCTCCCACACCGTCATACGGGCGAACACGTTGGTGACCTGGAACGAGCGCGACAGCCCGCGCCGGTTGATCTCGAACGGCCGCAGGCCCGAGGTGACCTCGCCGTTGAGACGGATCTCGCCCGAGGTCGGCTTGATGTAGCCACTGATCAGGTTGAACGTCGTCGACTTGCCGGCGCCGTTCGGGCCGATGATGGCGTGACGCTCGCCCTTGGCGACGTTCAGGCTGAGGTCGCGGATGATCTGGACGTTGCCGAAGCTCTTCTCGACGGCGTTGACTTCGATGGCTGCGGTCATGCCAGATACCCCCGATCACGGGCCACCGTCGCGGCGCGATCCCAGGCTTCCGCAATGCGTCGCCAGGTGATGCGCGCGACCAGGAAGCCGCCGACCACCAGAACCGCGGCGGCCGCCCAGGTCGTCGGCGCCGTGGCGGCGAAGGGAATGCCGAGCAGATTGATGGCGTCGCCGCCCGAGAAGCGCGCGACCGTCTCGATGCTCAGGATGATGCCGAGCGCCAGCGCCAGCGTCGGGATCGCCGCGACCAGATAGGACGGGATCACGGCACCAAGCGTGCCGGCGCGGATCAGCGGACGGTGCTTCATCAAGATGCCGGCGATGCCGCCCGGCGCGAACATCACGATGGCGATAAAGATGATGCCGAAATAGAGCTGCCAGACCGAGGTGACGTTGGTCAGCCCGAGCTGCAGATAGGTCACCAGGATGGCGCCGAGGATCGGACCGAAGAAATAGGCGGTGCCGCCGATGAACGCCGAAAACAGCACGAGGCCCGATTGCGTCGCGCCGAGATAGGCGGAGTTGGCGATCTCGAAATTGATCGCGGCGAGGCCGCCGGCGATGCCGGCGAAGAAGCCGGCGAACATGTAGGCGAGATAGCGCACCACATGCGGATCGTAGCCGATGAACTCGACCCGTTCCGGATTGTCGCGCACCGCGTTGCAGATGCGCCCGAGCGGCGTGCGGGTCAGCGCGTACATCGCGATCGCGGAGATCAGCACCCAGAACGCGATCAAATAGTAGACCTGGATCTGCGGCCCGAAGGTCCAGCCGAACAGCGGCATCAGCGAGGTGCGGTCGGTGGTGATACCGGATTCGCCGCCGAACACGCTGCGCAGGATCAGCGACGACGAGGCGACCAATTCGCCGATGCCGAGCGAGATCATCGCGAACACCGTGCCGGCGCGCTTGGTCATGACCCAGCCGACCAGCAATGCGAAAGCCATGCCACCGATGCCGCCCATGAGCGGGATCACTGGCAGCGGGATCGGCCAGTTGTGGCTCGCGACCGCATTCATGGCGTGCACGGCGAGGAAGCCGCCGAGGCCGTACTGCACGGCGTGGCCGAACGACAATAGCCCGGTCTGGCCGAGCAGGATGTTGTAGGACAGCGCGAAGATGATCGCGATGCCGATCAGGCTGAACGAGGTCAGCGAGCCGCCGGAGGAGAAGATCAGCGGCAGCACGACGAGTGCTACGGCTGCGATCAGCCAGATGCCATAGAAGCTCAGGGCGCTGGCGGACTCTTCTTTGGCCGCGGCGGAGGTGGGGATAGCGGCGTTGCTCATGACTCGCGCGTCCCCAGCAGGCCCATGGGGCGGAAGATCAGCACCAGCACCAGCAGCAGATAGGGCAGGATCGGCGCGATCTGCGCGATCGTGACGTTCCAGATGTCGGTCAGCGGCGAGGCACCGAGGCTCGGATCGAGCGGCCCGAACACGCTGGCGAGCGAACCGTTGAGCGCGACCGCAAAGGTCTGGATCAGCCCGATCAGGAGCGAGGCGATGAAGGCGCCGGGCAACGAACCGAGGCCACCGAACACGATGACGACGAACAGGATCGGCCCGAGCAGCGCGGCCATGTCGGACTGCGTCACCAGCGAGGGACCGGCGATCACGCCGGCAAGACCCGCCAGCGCGCTGCCGACGCCGAACACCAGCATGAACACGCGGCCGACATTGTGACCGAGATGGCCGACCATGCTCGGATGGGTCAGCGCGGCCTGCACGATGAGGCCGACCCGCGTCCGCTTCAGCGTGACCAGGAGCGCGATGAAGATCACGACCGAGACCACCAGCATGAAGATCTTGTAGGCGGGGTAGTTGGTGGAGAACACCGTGAAGGCCGGAAAGTCGAGCGCCGCCGGAACCCGATAGTCGACCGGGCTCTTGCCCCAGATCATCGAGACGATTTCCTCGATGGCGAAGGCCAGACCGAAGGTCAGCAGCAGCTCGGCGACGTGGCCGTGCTTGTGGGTGTTGCGCAGGCCGTAGCGCTCGACGCCCATGCCGACCACGCCGACCAGGAGCGGTGCGATCACCAGCGCCGGCCAGAAGCCGATCCAGCGGGTGAGCTGAAAGCCGAAGAACGCGCCCAGCATGTAGAAGCTCGCATGCGCGAAGTTGAGCACGCCCATCATGCTGAAGATGACGGTGAGTCCGCTGGACAGCAGAAACAACAGCATGCCGAACAGCACGCCGTTGAGTGTCGAGATGACGATGAGCTCAGCCACGGCGCACCCGCTTGAGACTGGAACGGTTCACGTGATCAATAACCTGTCGATGAAATGAGCTACGGCACCACGACGCTGCCGGAAGGCGAACGCCTCCGCAACCCTGTGGTCGCGGAGGCGCCTTGCAGCGGCCGATCAGGGCCGCTTCATGTTGCAGGTGGTCGGAAGCACCGTCTGATCGGTGTCGATCCTGGAGACGATGTGCCAGCCCCAGCCGGTGTTCTCTTCGTCGAACGGCTCCTTGGCCTTGTCGGCCAGCGAGCCGAACGAGGAGATGATGATCGGCTGGAAGAACTGGTGGTCGTCCTTGCGCATGAAGCCGTCGCCGCCGTCGAACACTTCGAACTTCATGCCCTCGAGCGCGGCCGCGACTTTCACCGGATCGATCGAATTGGCTTTCTCGGCGGCGGCCTTGAACATCCGCATCTCATTGACGGCGCGCGGATACCACACGGAAATGCCGGTCTTGGCGCGGAAGTCCTTCTCGAAATCCATCGCCGCCTTGTTGCCGGAGTTCGGGACGCCTTCGCTGATCTGGAACACCTGGTTCTCGAGACCGGTCTGCTTGATCGCAGTCGGTCCACCGGCGCCGCCGGCATAATATGTGTACCAGTTGACCTTGAGGCCGGCATCGGCCGCGGCCTTCAACAGCAGCGCGAAGTCCTGTCCCCAGTTGCCGGTCACGACGGTGTCGGCGCCGGACGCCTTGATCTTGGCGATGTAGGGCGAGAAGTCGGTGACCTTGAGCATCGGGTGCAGCTCGTCGCCGACGATCTGGATGTCCGGACGCTTTTCGCCCAGCATCTTGCGCGCTTCCGATCGCACCGACTGGCCGAACGAGTAGTCCATGTTGATCAGATAGACCTTCTTGATCGACGGCTGGCCCTTCATGTAGTTGGTCAGCGCGGCCATCTTGATGTCCGAGTTCGCATCCCAGCGGAAATGCCAGTAGCTGCACTTCTCGTTGGTCATGCTCGGATCGACCGCGGCGTAGTTGAAGTACAGCACTTCCTTGCCGGGGTTGCGCGAGTTGTTCTTGGTGACGAAGTCTTCCAGCGCCGCACCGACCGACGAGCCGTTGCCCTGGGTGATGTAGTGGATGCCGGCGTCGACCGCCTTCTGCGCCTGCACCAGGCTTTCCTGCGGATTGGTCTTGTTGTCGAGCGGGACGATCTCGACCTTGTGGCCGAGGATGCCGCCTTTGGCGTTCAGCTCGTCGGCGAGATACTGAAACGTCTTCAGGCCGCCTTCGCCAACGCTGGCGCCGCCGCCGGAGAGCGGATCGATATAGCCGATCTTGATGGATTCCTGCGCGGACGCCGCGCCTCCCAACACCGTCAGCGCTGCCGCGGCGGCAACGATCAGCCTATGCATCCTGCGTTCCTCCCTTGCTCATGTTCTGATTGATCTTAAGCGATCGAGGCCGTCTCATAACCCCAATTGCCGCGCCTTCGCAACTTTCGCCTTGAATATGGCGTCAAGTTTTAGCGGAAGGTAGTATGATGTTATAGGCTATATGTCCTCAGAATTGGTCGCTGTTTTGAATTAGCAGTAAACTTTCGGATGAGACCTGCGCCCGCCCGCCCAGCATTTTGGAACCGATGCTCAAGCCGGATGTCGCCGCGGCTTGAGTCCCGAGAGAAACAACCGCGCGAAATGATCGGCGATCTCGGCTGGAGACCAGTCACGCCTGGTCCTGAACCAGATCGGATACCAGTGGCCCATTCCGGTCAGAATACGCTCGGCGAAGTAGGTATCGATGCGGCGGAAGCGGCCCTCGTCGATCCAGCGCTGATAGCTGTCCTGGTCCCGCCGGATCGTCGCCAGCACCTCGCCGACATAGGCTTTCCGGTCAATTTCGTTGAGATAGTTGATGTTGTGGTAGGTCGCCTTCGGGCCGCAGGGCGTGTCGTGCAGCATCAACAGCAAGCGGATTCTCTGCACGATGTGATCGAATGCGCCGAGGCTGTGTTCTTGCAGGTGCTCGCGGATGCTGATCTCGCCGGCGAGCCCGCGCCGCAGGCAAGCCAACAACAGGCTCTCCTTTTCGCTGAAGTGATAGTAGATGCCGGCGCGGGTCATGCCCGCATCCGCGGCGATGCTCTCGAGCGACGTGCCTGACGCGCCCCTGCGGTTGAAGCTGTCGGAGGCAATCGAAAGCATCCTGTCGAACTTCGCGGCCCGCTTGTTCAACGCCGCGCGCGACTCCAGGAATGGGGCAAGGCTGAGCGGTTCGGGCATCTCGGGAACCGCGATCTCGCGCCGGTAAACCCCGTGCGTGATGATGTCATCGATGGCATCGATCGCCTGCTGGCGCGTGTAGTAGTCGCGTTCGGACAGCCAGAACGGAACCCAGTCCAGGATGGAGATGAGCGCCACCGCCGTGAGCAGCGGTTCGTCGCAGGCGATCGAGCCGTCCGCTACGCCCCGATCCAGAATCTCCGCAAGCCAGGCGGCATTCTGCCAGCGCTTGGCATGGACTTCGCTGCTGTAGGGCGCCGCCAGCGCATCGATATCGGTGAACAGGATCATGCGCTGGGCTTCGGACCGCAGCCGGCCGCGCACAAAGCGCCTGACGATCTCGAGCCCGTCGATACCGGGCTCGGCCGCCGCCTCCATCTCGCGCCTGTAGATCGCGAGGCCGCGCAGGTAGCAATGAAAGATCAGGTCTTCCTTGTCGCGGAAGTGATGATACAGCGCGCCCGGCACGGCCTGTACCGCCGCCGCAACCTGCTCCATCGTGACATTGGCATAGGAATGGCGGGCAAACAGCCGGGATGCAGCGACCAGAATCTCTTCAGCTCGACCTGTCAGCGCAGCGACTTGCAAGCTCCGATGCCCTTTCCGGTTGCCGGATGCCAATCCTGACGGGAGATAATCCTCTCGGCATGGGACTTTCAATCGCCGATTTGGTCCGACGAACCTCCTATCGCGTGATCCGAGCACGAGATCATGACGCGGCGGCGCGCATCATGATCCCGTCTCGTTGCGTGAGTCCGATCCCGGCACGGTCAGCTGCGTCGCCATCTACTCCTGCGCAAATGCCTTGTCGAAGAAGGCGGGCAGATCGTTGCGCAACTGCGTGAGCAGCACCTCGCGATCGAAGCCGGGCGGATCTGCCGCGGCGTCGCCATCCAGGGTCTGGATCGGTGTGCCTGGGCGATCCATGAAGGCGAAGTGCCACGCGTTGGGGATCATGTGAAATTCGGCGTGCGGCACATTCTGTGCGACCCATTCGGCATGGAAGAGCGGCACCAGCCAGCGGTCGCGCTCGGCTGCGTAGACCGCGGTCGGTATCTTGATCGCGGCGAGCGATGCGGCGGTGAAGAACACGCCGGCCGGTGCCATCGCCACCACCGCGCGCACCCGCGGATCGGTCGCCGTCGGCAGCAATGTCACGGCGGGCGGTGACTTGGAACTGCCCCCCATGCTGCAGAACAAGGGATCATCCTTGCTGTCGGTTCTGCAATGCTCGCCGATGCGGGACAGGTCGACCTGGCCGCCCGCCAGCGCGATCACGGTGTAGCCGCCGGCGGAGTGTCCGACCGCCCCGATGCGCGGACCCTGCGCATCGGTCGCGATCTTGTCCTTCCATTCGGGGTCGGCCAGCAGCGCATCGATCACCCGCGACGCCTGGCGTGGCCGCTCGGTGAAGAATGTCCCCGGCGGCTGCTGCCAGATCGAATGATCCTCCCAATTGTCGCCGGGATGCCGCAAGGCCGCGACCAAATAGCCGTGCCGGGCCAGGGCTTCCGCCAGGCTGGTATGCCCGAGCTCGGAGCCGCCCGTCCCATGGCTGATGATGATCAGGCCCTTGAATTTTGCATCGGGCGGCGCCCCGATCGCGACCCGGACCGTGAACGCGCCCATCGGGATGGCACGGGCCGGCGTTTGGGTCGGGTAATAAAGTGCGACGGGGATAGCCGCCGGATTGGTGGCGGAGACCGGGATCGTGATCTGGCGCCAGCCCGCCTCGGTCGCCTCGGCCGCGGTGGGCGGCACCAGGACCGGGAGGGCCAGCAAGCCAAGACAGGACCAGAGACAGGACCAGAGGCAGGAGCAGAGCAGCGGAAGGCGAGCCGCCGGAACCAACGAAAATTTCATATGCGAGTCCTCGAATGATCGACCGTCCGGCTGCTATAGGAAAGGGCGGTCTCGGGTCCACGTCCACTTCGCGAACGGCAATTCTTATTCGCCAATGACCATCACCGAACTTTTCCGCCAGGATTCGATGGCCTTGCCGCGGCGCCACGCCGCGCTGGTGCTGCCGGTGGTGACCGGTGTCGGGCTCGCGATCGTGGGCGCGTTCGGCACCTATGTCGGTATGGGGTTGCTGACGCGGCTGGTCCATTTCGTTGTGGGCGCGTTGTTGATCACCACCCTGGTCATTGGCGTGACGGCGCTGGTGCGGCGCTATCTGTTCTCCGGCGCCGAGCCGTTCTGGGCCGCGGTCGGCGTCGCGGTGGCGGTTGCGCCGGTCGGCGGCTGGATCGTTCAACAATTGTTGTGGCTGCTGGCGCCCCAGGTGCTGCCCTATGTGACTTACCGCGACCTCGCCCTGCAGGTGCTGTCCATCAACCTGTTCCTCGGCCCGCTGATCTGGGCCCTCCGGCGGGTACCCGCTGAAGCTGCCGATCTCGCCATCGACCCGGCACAGCCGACGTCCCCGCCGGATGCATGCTGCTCGTTTCGTTCGAAATTGCCGTTTGCGCTCCGCAGCGCGGCCATCCTGTCCCTGAGCGCGGAGGACCATTATGTCCGCGTGCGCACCGATCGTGGCGAGGCCCTGATCCTGATCAAGCTGGCCGACGCCGTCGCAGCCCTGGGACCGGAGACCGGGGTGCGGATCCATCGGTCACACTGGGTCGCCCACACCGCCGTCCGGGGGTTGACGCGTCAGTCCGGCCGGCTCGGCGTCCGGCTCGAGGACGATCTGGTGCTGCCGGTGAGCCGCGCTGGACAAAAACTGCTGCGTCATCAGCAGGATAGGACGCCGATCGGCGCCTGATTCGACCAGGCCGCAGCAGCGCGCCAAGGCGCTTGGCCGGATCGCCGGAACATCGTAAGACAAGTATCTGGTATACCACGGACCGTCGGCAAGAGGTCCGGGATTGGTCTTTGAGAGAGGAAACATGGCGCGCAACATTCTGATTCTTGGGGCTTCCTACGGCTCCCTGCTGGGGACCAAGCTTCTGATGGCGGGGCACAACGTGTCCCTGGTGTGCCGGAAGAACACTGCGGACCTGATCAACCGCGACGGCACCGAGGTGCGCGTCAAGCTGCGTGACGAGAAGGAGCACCGCTCGATCTTCTCGCGCGACCTGCCGGGCAAGCTCGACGCCGTCACGCCCGCCGATGTCGACGTGTCGCGCTACGACATGGTCGGCCTTGCGATGCAGGAGCCGCAATACACCAACCACACGGTTCGCGTCCTGATGATCAAGATCGCGGCGGCGAAGCTGCCCTGCCTGTCGATCATGAACATGCCGCCCCTGCCGTATCTGAAGCGGATCCCCGCGCTCGCCGGCATGGACCTCGAGGAGGCCTACACCAACGCCCAGGTCTGGGAGCGCTTCGAGCCGGGCCTCGTCACGCTGTGCTCGCCGGATCCGCAGGCCTTCCGCCCGCCGGAGGAGAAGGCCAATGTGCTGCATGTCGGCCTGCCGACCAACTTCAAGGCCTCCGTTTTCGCCGACGACAAGCACAACAAGGTGCTGCGCGAGCTCGAAGCCGACATCGACGCGGTGACGCTCGACGGCCAGGACGTTCCGGTGAAGCTGAAGGTGTTCGATTCGTTGTTCGTGCCGCTGGCGAAGTGGTCGATGCTATTGACCGGCAATTATCGCTGCATCACGCCGACCGAACCGCAATCGATCCGCGACGCCGTCCACGGCGACCTCACGCGCTCACAGGCGATCTATGACCATGTCGACGGCATCGCGCGCAAGCTCGGCGCCGATCCTGCCGATCAGGTGCCGTTCGCGAAATACGCCAAGGCGGCGGAGAGCCTGCTCAAGCCGTCCTCGGCGGCCCGCGCGGTCGCCGCCGGCGCGCCGTTCATCGAGCGCGTTGATCTGCTGGTGAAGCTGATCTCGCATCAGCTCGGCACGCCGAGCGCCGAGATCGACCGCACCGTCGAGACCGTCGATCAGAAGCTGAACGAAAAGATCGTGCAGGGCGGCTCGGGCGCCGAGTAACCCAACGACGTGTTGGCGGGGGCGGCAAGCGCCCTCGCCATGCATCGGCGCTCGGCAAAGCGTGCAATCGCGGCTGCCGAACGCATGGCTCGACCTGTTCAGCTGAGGTAGGCTCGCACGAGATTTGCGGTTGGGAGCCACCGACATGCCGATCAAATCGCTTCCTCTTCTTGCCATCTACGGCGACCTCGATCGCGCGCGCGACATCATGCGCGCCTGGCAGCCGCTCGACCATCTTTCCCCCGACGATGCCGAGATCGTCGTGAAGGCGATCGCCGAGGGCATCGCGCGCGGGCGCCGGCACGGGCTGGAGATGGGGCAGTGCCATCTGGCGGCGTAGGCCGCTAGCTCTGCTGCTTCACGGCCAGAATCGTCACCGAGCGTGTCTGGTGGCTCGGCGTCTGGAAATCGATGGTCTGGCCGACCGACAATCCGATCAGCGCGGCGCCGATCGGCGTCAGCACCGAGATGCGCCGGAGCGCGATGTCGGCTTCGTGCGGGTACACCAGCACGACTTCCCTGACGTCGCCGGTTTCGTCGTCGCGGTAGCGCACGCGCGCGCCCATGCGGACCACGTCAGGCAGTTCGGAATCGTCGGCGACGACTTGGGCGCGGTCGGTCTCGCGGGCGAGGAACTGGGCCACGCGGGGAAACACCGCCATGCTGGAATCGGCCAGCGCGCTGAGGCGATGCGCCTCGCTCGCGGTGATCACGATCGGCGGCAATGCAGAAGCGGTAAAGTCGTTTTGAATGGTTCGGGTCATGTCGGATGATCTTTGCGGTTGATCGCAGGCGCGGCGCTGCCGGCGCGCAGATGTCTCGCGCGACGCGACAGGCCGAATGATTTGATGGTGTTATGAATTGACGACGACGAGAATCCGGACGGCGCGCGATCGCCGGCCGGCTAAGTGCCTGCGTGCAGACGTCCGGCGCGCAAACCAAGGCGCGCAATGCGGGTGTCGATGCTCAACATGTCGATCATGGCACCATCAACATAGCCGCTCATGACGTTGCATCCATTGCGGCGAAAGCGCGCACGCGCCGCGGGCCGTAACAGCCGTCAGGGCTGGCCGATGCCGGTGAGGCCGAGCACCGCGCCGGCGGCGAGCGCGAGCAGCGGATGGATCCGGGTCGTGGTGGTCGCAATCGCGACCATTGCCGCGATCAGGATGGTGCCCCAGCTCGAGGTCGACGAATGGGTGATGACGATGGCGCTGGCGGTGACGAGGCCGGCGGTGACCGGAACCAGCCCGGCCTGCACCGTGCGGCGCCACGGCCGGTCCTTGAAGCGTTCCCAGAGCCGCAGCGCGAAGCCGGTGACGAGCGACGACGGCCCGAACTTGGCGAGCGAGGTCACCAATACGCCCGGGAAGCCGGCCACATGCCAGCCGACCAGCGGCACCACCATCATGTTCGGTCCCGGTGCGGCCTGGGCCAGCGCGAACAGCGCGCCGAATTCCTGCGCGGTCATCCAGTGATGGATGTCGACCACCTGCCGCTGCATCTCCGGCAGAATGGTGTTGCCGCCGCCGAAGGCGAGCAGCGACAGCTCGGCGAAGATCAGGGCGAGCGTGACCAGGGTTGCGGTCATGACGCCTGCCTCGATCGGAGGAATATGCTGAGCGGCGCGAGCGTCAACAGCGTCGGCAGCAGCGGCAATCTGAACACCGCGATCGCGAGCACGCAGAGCGCGCCGATGACAAGCCCGAGCACATCGCGCCGCAACGGCCAGGCGATCTTGATCGCGGTCGAGATCAGCAGCCCGGCCGCCGCTGCGGCGAGACCGCCGAACAGATGACGCACCACTGGGTGGTCGGCGAAGCGGCCATAGATCACGCCGAGGCCGATCACGACCGCGGTCGGCACCGCGATCAGGCCGAGGATCGAAGCAAGGGCGCCGGGAATGCCGCGGAACTTCAGCCCGACCGCCACCGACATGTTGATGATGTTGCCGCCGGGCAGGAACTGGCAGAGCCCGAGTAGATCGGTGAACTCGGCGCCGGTCAGCCAGCCGCGTTTCTCCACCATCATGTGCCGTGCCAGCGGCAGCACGCCGCCGAAACCGGTCAGCCCGAGAATGAAGAAGCCCGTGAACAACTCGCCGACATCAGGTGCGTCATGCTTGGCGGTCTGTGCGGCGGGAATGGCGTCCATCGGCGGGGCGGCTCCGGTTTGTTCGTTGTTGAGCTCACTTTAGTTGGCCGCGTGCCAAATATCCAATATATGGATACGGGAATTTGCATATCTATTGCATATGGATCGCTCTGATGATCGAACTGCGCCATCTCCGCTATGCCGTCGCGGTCGCCGAGGAAGGCCATATCACCCGTGCCGCCGCGCGCCTCGGCATCCAGCAGCCGCCGCTGAGCCAGCAGATCCGCGCGCTGGAAACCGCGATCGGCGCGCCGCTGTTTCGCCGGCAGCCGCGCGGCGTCGAGCTGACCGCCGCCGGCCGTGCCTTCGTCGGCAAGGCGCGCGCGATCCTGCGCGACACCGAACTCGCCGTGGAAGCCGCGCGCCGCGCGAGCCGCGGCCAGGAAGGGCAGCTCGCGATCGGCTTCACTTCGTCGGCCGCCTTCCATCCTTTCGTCACCGGCGTGATGCGCGAAATGCGCGAGCGCGCGCCGGCGATCACGCTGTCGCTCGAGGAGGCCTCGACCGGCGATCTGATCGAAGCCGTCGAGGCCGACCGGCTCGATGCCGCATTCGTGCGCTCGCCGAGCGAGCGGCTCGAGAACCTGACGATCACGCATCTGCTCGACGAGGAGATGCTGGTGGCGTTGCCCGATCATCATCCGCGCGCCCGCAAGGACACGCGCCGGCGGATCTTGCTGGCCTCGCTCGCCGACGAGCCGCTGATCCTCTACCGCCGTCCGACCGGACCGGGCCTCTACGACAGCATCATCGCCGCCTGCCGCGCGGCGGGCTTCAGCCCGAAGGTGGCGCAGGAGGCGACGCGAATGGTATCGACGCTGAGCCTGGTCGCGGCCGGGCTCGGGATTTCGATCGTGCCGGAATCGATGGCGCGGCTGGAGACCGCAGGCGTGTCCTATCTCCGCCTCGACCGCGCCACCGGCCTGGTCGCGCCGCTCGCACTGGCGCGCAAGAAGGGCCCCGCCGCCGGCACGCTCGGCCGCCTGCTCGGCATCGTGACGCGACGGGTGAAGGATCGGGCCGCCGTTTGACGGAGTGTCGCGCGACGTGGCTTCACGTCGACGCAGGCCCCGCGGATGGCGTGGAATGTGGGGAGTTTGGCGAACGCGCGCGTCGTGGCGCAGCTAGATAGCCTGCATCGAACCCGGTTGTTCGCGCGTCGATCGCAACAGCTCGGTTGCGTCCGGCGGCCTCGGGTTCAATCACCACGGTGAAAGGCAGTTCAATGGCACGTTTTCCTGTCCATACGCTCGACTCCGCCCCGGAAGCCTCGAGGCCCGCCCTGCGTGACGTCGAGGCGCGGTTTGGCATGATCCCTAACCTTGCGGCGGCGATGGCGACGTCGCCGGTGCTGATCCAGAGCTTCATCGGCATCTTCGACAAGGTTCACAGCGGCAGCTTCACCGAGCAGCAGATCCAGACCGTGCTGCTCACCGATGCGGTGACCAATGGCTGCACCTGGGCGGTCGCGCTGCATTCCGCGCTCGGCCTGCAGGCCGGTCTCGATCCCCAAGATGTCGACGCGATGCGTGCCGGCCGCTCGCCTGCCGACAAGACCCTCGGCGCGCTCTCGACGCTGGCGCGGTCGCTGATCGAAAAGCGCGGTCGGCTCGACGACGAGGAGATCGAACGATTCCTGGCGGCCGGGTTCTACAAGGACCTCGTGCTCGAAGTGATCACCATCGTGGCGGCATCGACCATCACCAACTACACCGGCAGTGTGACCAATCCACCGCTGGAGGCGGGATTGCAGGACCATGCCTGGAAGGGCTGACCCGATTCACTCCGGACCGTCAGTCATTGCACGTCGGCCATGCGGCCGGCGTGCGCTTCAGCCCGCAAACCTGGCGCGGTAGTCCTGCGGTGTGGTCGACAGCACGCGCAGGAAGCTGCGGCGCATCGTCTCCTCTGACCCGAAGCCGCAGCGCTGCGAGATTCGCTTGACCGGCAGGCGCGTCTCCGAGAGCAAATGCCGGGCGCCCTCGACCCGCAATCGCTCGATCGCGCGCGCCGGCGTCAACCCGGTTGCATCGGCGTAGTGCCGGCTGAAGCTGCGCTCGCTCATGCCGGCCTGTTTCGCCAGCGTCGAAAGCGAGAGGTCGTCGGCCAGATGGCCGCTGATCCAGTCATGCAGCGCGCCGAACCTGTCGTCCGTCGTTTGCAGCGACAGGATTTCGCTGAACTGCGCCTGTCCGCCGGGCCGCTTGAAGAACACCACGAGATAGCGGGCGACGGCAAGCGCCGCCGCGCGGCCGAGGTCCTCCTCCAACAGGGCCAGCGCGAGATCAATGCCGGACGTGACGCCGGCCGACGTCCAGAACGATCCGTCGCGCACGAAGATCGGATCGGACTCGACACGAACATCGGGAAAGCGCTCGGCGAGTTCCGAACAGAATTGCCAGTGCGTCGCGGCACGGCGGCCATCGAGAACACCCGATGCGGCGAGCAGGAACGCGCCGGTGCAGACCGATGCGGTGCGGCGTGCCTGCCCGGCGCGTCCGCGTACCCAGTCCACCAGGGCGCGATCGGCCGCCGCTGCGTTGACGCCGTCGCCGCCCGGAATCACCAGCGTGTCGACTGCCGTGCTGACGGCGGGCAGCGGGTGCACCGCGAGCCCGACACCGGCCGATGCTTCGATCGTGGGCCCATCCTTGGCGACGACGCGGACCTCATAAGGCTCGGCGTTGCCTGCCCTGGCCGCCAGCGCGTTGGCGGATGCGAACACCTGCAATGGTCCGGTGACATCGAGCAATTGCACCGCCGGGTAAGCCAGCACTTCGATCAGGCGGCGGCCTTTTGGCGGGAAACGTGGGCTGGTTGGCGTCATCGCCGAAACGTGCCGCGCTAGATTCGCTTTGTCCATAGTGCAGGGAAAGTTCACGCGAAGTTTGAGGGAAGTTCGATGATTGCTCATGATGTCCACTTGCGGATCGGATCACTGCTGTTCGAAGGCGTCGATCAAATCGATTTGACCGGGCCGTTCGAGGTGTTGTCGCGGATTCCGAATTCGACCTACCGCATCTACGGCAAGACCGCCGAGCCGGTCCGCGACATCAAGGGATTGCGGCTGACACCGGATGCGACGCTGACCGAGGCGCCGCCGCTCGATGTGCTGCATGTTCCGGGCGGCTTCGGTCAGCAGGCCCTGATGGAGGACGCGGAAGTGCTCGGCTGGATCAGCCGGCAGGCAGCGGGGGCATGCCGCATCTTCTCGGTCTGCACGGGCGCGCTGATCTGCGGAGCGGCGGGCCTTCTGAAGGGGCGCAGGGCGACGACGCATTGGGCGTCGTTTCATCTGCTGCCGTTCTTCGGCGCGACGCCGGTGAACGAACGCGTGGTGGTGGACGGAAGCTTTGTCTTTACCGCCGGAGTCACGGCAGGCATCGATGGCGCATTGCGGCTCGCGGCTGAGTTGCGCGGCGACGATGCGGCACGAGCGATCCAGCTCTATATGGTGTATGCGCCGGAGCCGCCGTTCGACAGCGGCACGCCGGAGACCGCGCCACCCGAGATCCTGCAGCAGTCGCGCCAGGCCGTACGCGCGATCACGGCGCAGCGGGAAGAAACCGCACGCCGCGTGGCCGCGAGGCTGGGCGTCGTGGTGGGAGATTGAACGCGGCGGCTAATTCCCCGGCTCGAAGCTGCAGTCGGCGCCGCCGCCGGCCTTGTCCTTGATCACGCCGGGATCGAGCGTGCAGGACAGTTTCGACAGCGCCTCGTAGATCGTGCCTGCGGCGCCGTCGGGCGGCACGCCGGCGAGCGCCACGGTCGCGTAGATCGCGTTGGCCTCGCGGCCCTTTACGGTGCGGGTCCTGCTGCCGAAGGTCAGCGCGCAGGAGCGCGAGGTGATGTCGACATTGCTGGCGCGGCAGACGACCTTGTCGGCCGTGACGGTGATCTTCCCGGTGACGTGAACATTGCTGTTGCCGCCAAAGAATGCGGCGACCGCTTTCTTCTTCTTGGCCGGTAGCGACGAGTACGGCGCCACCACGCTTGCGAGCGCCAGCGCAACCGAGCCGGACGTGGTCGCAGGCGCGGCCGATGCGGCGGACGAGGCCAGCGACAATGAACATGCGAGGATCGTCAATCGGCCAAGCCTCATTCCAAGTCTCATTCTCGTCTCCTGTATCTGCGCTTTCCGTGGCGCGGAATCGCTAGCACGCCTAGTGACCTGAATGGGTGATGCCGTTCACATGCCATCCCGCAACTTCGCGTGAGGGCGGTGCGCGCACAGGGCAGGGCGGCCCCGCGTGGACCCGCTTGCACGATCGCGCCATCGGCGTCACAGTCCGCTCTGCGGCAGCGATGTCGCCAACAACCAAGACAAGAAGTTCAGTCCGAGGAACGGAACATCTAGGGAGCATCATGGCGGCCACGCGCATCGACTGCGACATCCATCCCGCGGTGGGGGGAACGCGCACTACGCTGCTGCCTTATCTGAGCGATCACTGGAAGGAACAGGTGGTCAGCCGCGCCATCGACGGGCTGGATCTCAACTCCTATCCGCCGTCGATGCCGCTGTCGGGCCGCGCCGACTGGCGGCCGGCCGACGGCCGCAAGCCCGGTAGCGATCTTGCCATGGTGCAGCGCGGCGCGTTCGACCAGCTCGGCGCCAGCCACGCCATCTGCAACGTCGTCTATGGCGCGCAGGCGGTGTTCGATCCCTACATGGCGGCGGACTTCTGCAAGGCGATCAACGACTGGATCGCGGCGGAGTGGCTTGCCAGGGACACGCGGCTGCGCGCCTCGATCGTGGTGCCGATCCAGGCACCGGATCTTGCAGTCGAGGAGATCGAGCGCCGCGCCGGCGATCATCGCTTTGTCTCCGTGCTGGTGCCCTCGCAGGGCGAGATGCTGCTCGGGCGGCGGCACTACTGGCCGATCTATCAGGCCGCGGAGAAACACAGACTGCCGATCGCGATCCACGCCGGCAGCGCCTACCGCGGCGCGCCGAGCTCGATCGGCTGGCCGTCCTATCGTTACGAATATTATCTGGCCGAAGCGCAGGCGTTCCAGGCGCAGACATTGAGCCTGATCTATGAGGGCGTGTTCGGGAAGTATCCGGGATTGACTGTCGTGTTGATGGAGTCGGGCGTCAGCTGGCTGCCGGCCTTCATGTGGCGCGCCAACAAGACCTGGCGCGGCGTCCGCGTCGAGGTGCCGTGGGTGCAGCGCGAACCGGGTGCGATCATCCGCGATCATTTCCGCGTGACGATGCAGCCGTTCGACGCGCCGATGGATGCAACCGGCGTCGCCGACATCATCGACCAGATCGGCTCCGACAAGATGTTCCTGTTCGCATCCGACTATCCGCACTGGCAGTTCGACGGCGACGATCCGATCCCGCCGCATCTGCCTGATAGCCTCGTCAAGCGGATGTGCGAAGACAACCCGATTGAAACGTTCCCGCGCCTGAAGCTCGACTCGTAATTCGCGCGCATGATCCGGAAAAGTGGGAACCGGTTTTCCGAACAGATCATGCGCCAAGCCAAATGGAGGATCGCATGAGTGACGTCATCGACCGCCCGATGCTCGACCAGGAGATCACCGCCGCGACGCGGCTCAAGATCATCGATTGTGACATCCATCCGAGCATTCATGCACACAGCGACCTCAACGAGTTCCTGCCAAAACGCTGGCAGCAGCATCTGAAGGAATATGGCAGCCATCTGCGCACGCCCTATATCGGCACCACGCCGTATCCGCGCTCCTCGCCGCTGATCGCGCGGCGCGACGCATGGCCTCCGACCGGCGGCGTGCCCGGCTCCGACCTCGATTTCATGCGCAAGCAGCATCTCGATCCGTTCGATGTCGAGTTCGGTATCCTGCAGGTGCTCGACCTCTTCATCTTCTCGCAGCAGAATCTGGAATTCGGCGCCGCGATCCAGCGCGCCATCAACGACTGGCAGCTCGCCTTCTGGGCGCACCGCGATCCCCGGCTGAAGGCCTCGATCCTGGTCGGGCAGGACGGCTCCGACCTCGGCCTCGCCGAGATCGACCGTTGCGCCAAAACCGGTGAGTACATCCAGATCAACGTCTCGCCGCGCGCCAACGAGCCGCTCGGCCGCCGCCGCTACTGGCCGATCTACGAGCGCGCGCAAGAGCTCGATCTTCCGCTCGGCATCCATGTCGGCGGCTATGGCGGGCATGCGCCGACCGGCGGCGGCTGGCCGTCCTATTATTGCGAGGAGCATCAGTCGAATGCGCATACGGTGGCCTCGAACCTCACCAGCCTCGTGCTGGAAGGCGTTCCCGAGCGCTTCCCGAAACTGAAGATCGTGTTCATCGAGGGCGGCTTCGGCTGGATCCCCGCCACGATGTGGCGGATGGACCAGCATTTCGAGCGCTTCCGCAGCGAGGTGCCGCATCTGAAGCGCAAGCCCAGCGAATATGTGAAGCAGCATTTCTGGTTCACGACCCAGCCGATCGACGAGCCGGATGAAGCGAAGCACCTGCGCCAGCTGATCGAATGGGTCGGGATCGACCGGCTGCTGTTCTCGTCGGACTATCCGCACTGGGACTATGACGACGCGCGCTTCGCCTTCAAGACGCCGCTGACGGACGCCGAGCGGCGCAAGATCTTCAACAGCAATGCCCGCGCGGTTTACAAGTTTTAGGACACCGATGGCCCGTCACATCGTCGCGCGCATCAGCGAGATTCCTGCAGGCTGCAACAAGGTGTTCGGCCTCGAGGGCCGCGACATCGTCGTGTTCCACGTCAATGGCGAGTTCTTCGCGCTGCTCAATCGCTGTCCGCATGAGGGCGCGCCGTTGGAGAAGGCGGCCTGCGTGGCGCGCCTGACTTCGCCGGAGCCCGGCATCTATCAGCGCGACCGTGTCGGCGAGATGCTGCGTTGTCCGTGGCACGGCTGGGAATTCGACATGCGCAACGGCCAGTCCTGGTTCGATCCCAAGCGGTTCAGGATTCGCTCCTATCCGGTCGCGGTCGAGAGCGGCGCCGAATTACAGAAGGGGCCGTATGTCGCCGAGACGTTTCCGGTGCACATCGAGGACAATTACGTGATCGTCGAGGTGTAACGGGCTGCCCCGGATTTCGCCGTCATGCCCGGGCTTGTCCCGGGCATCCACGTCTTGCTTTGCTGCAGAAAAGACGTGGATGGCCGGGACAAGCCCGGCCATGACCGGAGAGTATTTATTGCGTAATATGCAATAATGAAGTGCTGCTGTCAGTGATTATAATGTGAGGTGCAATGGGCCACCTTGAGGTCGCGGCCGGGATGAACCCGTCCAGGACATCAGGAACGGCACCATGAAGCTCTATCACTTTGCTCTCTCCGGTCACGCGCATCGCGCGCGCCTGTTCATTTCCCTGCTCGGAATTCCGCACGAACTGGTCGACGTCGACCTCAAATCCGCGGCGCAGAAGACGCCGGAATTCCTCGCGCTCAATCCGTTCGGTCAGGTGCCGGTGCTCGACGATGACGGCACCATCATTGCCGATTCCAACGCGATCCTGGTCTATCTCGCGACCAAGCTCGGCCGCACCGACTGGCTGCCACAGGATGCGAAGGGCGCCGCCATGGTGCAGCGCTGGCTGTCGGTTGCCGCCGGCGATCTCGCGTTCGGGCCTGCCGCGGCGCGGCTCATCACGGTCTTCGGCGCGAAGCACAATCCGGACGACGTGATCGCGCGCGCCCGTGTGCTGCTGAAGCGGCTCGAAGCCCATCTCGCCGATCGTGACTGGCTGGTCGGCGCGCAGCCGACGATCGCTGATGTGGCGCTCTACAGCTATCTGTCGAGCGCGCCCGAAGGCAATGTCGATCTCTCCGCCTATCCGCGCGTCAACGCGTTCCTGCGCCGGATCGAGGCGCTGCCGGGCTTCGTGCCCTTTGCCAAGACGCGCGCCGGTCTGGTGGCAGCTGCGTGACGTGCTGACCGGGCGTGCCCGCGGGCGCGCCCGTCCAACCCCGAAGGGGAGGGCGATGCGATGAGCGACAGGCGAACCAAGAGCAAGCTCGCGACCTGGCATGCCGGCGAGATGGCGATCCAGCAGAAGGTTGGCGTCGCCGAGAAGATGGCGGGTGTCGGCCAGCGCGCGGTGCGGGACTTCATGCCCGACCAGCATCGCGATTTCTTCGCGCAGATTCCCTTCATCGTGGTCGGCAGCGTGGACCGGAGCGGCGACGCGTGGGCCTCGTTGTTGGCCGGCCGGCCCGGCTTTATCTCGTCGCCGACGCCGCGCAGCCTCGAGATCGATGCGCGGCCTGAGCCCAGCGATCCCGCAAGCGAGGGCATGCTTGACGGCGATGCGATCGGACTGTTGGGGATCGAATTGCACACGCGGCGCCGCAACCGTGCCAACGGGCTGCTCCGTGCATCGTCGGGCAAGGTGCTCAGCTTCGAACTCGACCAGAGTTTTGGCAATTGTCCGCAATACATGCAGCTCCGCGATTTTGCCTTCGTGCGCGAGCCGGACGCAGCTTTCACCGGAGACGTCGAGCAAGGCACGACGCTCGATCAGGCGGCGCGCGACACGATCGCGGCGGCGGATACGTTCTTCGTGGCGTCCTATGCCGAGCGCGAGGACCGTCGCCAGGTCGATGTCTCGCATCGCGGCGGCAGAGCGGGTTTCGTTCGTGTTGGCGATGACGGCACGCTGACTGTCCCCGATTTCGCCGGCAATTTGTTCTTCAACACGCTCGGCAACATCCTCGTCAACGGCAAGGCCGGGCTGGTGTTCGTCGATTTCGAAACCGGCGACATGCTGCAACTGACGGGCGATGCCGAGGTGATCCTGGACTCGCCGGAGATCGCGGCGTTCCAGGGCGCCGAACGGCTCTGGCGCTTCCGCGCCCGCCGCGTGGTGCGCAGGCGCGGCGCGCTGCCGCTGCGCTGGGCGTTCCAGAACGCGGGCTGGTCGCCGAATGCACTGATGACCGGCGACTGGGCGCAGGCCGCCGACCGGCTCCGCGCGGCCGAGCGCGCCACGCAGTGGCGCCCGTTCAAGGTCACCGGGATCGTCGACGAGAGCCGTTCGATCCGCTCGTTTCATCTGCAGCCGGACGATGGCGCCGGGCTGCTGCCGCACCAGGCCGGACAGCATCTGCCGATCCGCCTCACATTGCCCGGCTCCGGCAAGCCGGTCATTCGCACCTACACACTGTCGGTCGCACCGTCGGACGGCATGTACCGCATCAGCGTGAAGCGCGACGGCCTGGTGTCGCGACATCTCCACGACACGATCCATGTCGGCGACATCATCGAGGCGCGGGCGCCGAGCGGCGGCTTCACGATCGATGCGCGCGAGAAGCGGCCCGCCGTGCTGCTTGCCGGCGGCGTCGGCATCACGCCGATGCTCGCGATGTTGCATCACGTGGTCTATGAAGGGCTGCGCACCCGCGGCATCCGGCCGACCTTCCTGTTCCAGGCCGCGCATGCCAAGGCGGAGCGCGCGTTCGGCGGCGAGTTGCAGCAATTGGCCGATGCCGCCGGTGGCGCAGTCCGGATCGTCCGCGTCCTCGGTGACGTCGATGGCGCCGAGCAGGGCACGGACTACGACGCCGCGGGACGGATCGACATGGCACTGCTGTCGCGCATCCTGCCGTTCAACGATTACGATTTCTATCTGTGCGGGCCGCCGCAGTTCACCCAATCGCTCTATGACGCCCTGCGCGGCTACAACATTGCCGACGGCAGGATTCACGCCGAGGCATTTGGTCCGTCGTCGCTGGTGCGGAAGCCGGACGTGGTCACAACAGTGCCGCCGCGCCGGCCGGCTGCGACCACGCCGGTTCCGGTTGCCTTCATCGCATCGATGAAGGAAGCACGCTGGACGCCGGAATCCGGAACGCTGCTCGAACTGGCGGAGCAGCGCGGTCTCAGCCCGGCGTTCAGTTGCCGGGAAGGCAATTGCGGAAGCTGTCGAACCAGGTTGCTGGCAGGCGCCGTAACCTATCTGAAGGAGCCGACTGCCGAGGTCGCTGACGACGAGGTGCTGATCTGCTGCGCTGTCCCGGCGGAGCCGGATGGCGACGGCGAGGATCGAATCCAGCTGGATCTTTGATCAACCGAGTTCGTCGACCCGCGCGGCGTCTTCGCTGACGTTCAGCCCATGCTGCCCGGCATGAAGCAGCGCGGCCGCGGGTGGCCATCGAGGTAATACGGCCAGACCATGGTGCGGCCGGCGCGGTTTGGTCCGGCGACGACGGCGTCCTCGGGAACGTCGACCCACTCACCCTCGAGGCGGACGCGATAGTGGCCGTCCTTGGTGTCCCAATCGGCATCATCCACGCGCTGCGCGTCGCTGCCGTCGCAGCAGGGTCCCTTGCCGCTGTGCAGGCTCTCATACCAGCCGTTCAATTCGGGATGCTGGTGATCATGGGCTTGCACCGGGCCGATCGCCGGCAGCGCCAACAGGCCGGTGATGGCAAAAAGCGTCGCACGCCAAAACGGTTTGTTCATCTGATCCCCAGATCCGGAAAGGCCCAGCAGCCAAATCCGGACATGGTCATCACGCACGCGACATCAATAACATGACGATCGTAATATATTCACATTCTTGCGAGGCACTGTGTGCCGTCGGGCCAGGGCCGGGTGCCGGCAAAATCAGGCGAGCAGGCCCATCACCTGGTCGATCACGGCTTTCACCCGCTTCGAATCCGGCCTTTGGTGCGCGAGCGCCAGCAGTCCGGCATGCACCACCATGATGGTGTGCGCGGTGACGTCGGGATCAAAACCCTTCCTGAACTCGGCGCGGTCGGCGCGCAGCCGCGCGCGCAACAGCTCTTCGAGCCGCCGGTTGTAGCGTTCGATGCTCTTGCGAAGCTCGGCCTGATCGAGCGAGCCGTCGGTCGCGGAATTGATCGACAGGCAGCCGCGCTGTCCCTTCTCGCCCGAGCAGTAGGGGATGAAGCCGGTGAGCCACTGCCTGATCGCCTCACGGGCCGGCCCCGGCTGCGTCAGCACGCGCTCGGCCCAGCCCAGGATGCCGTCGTGATAGCGGTCCAGCACCTTGAGGAACAACGCGTTCTTGTCGCCGAACGCCGCATAGAGGCTGGGCTTCGCGACGCCGCTCGCCGCCGTGATCTCGTCGAGCGAGGTCGCCTGAAAACCCTTCTGCCAGAACACCTGACGGGCGATTTCCAGGACGTCGTCCGGATCGAAGCTGCGCGGCCTTGCCATACCGCCCTTTTATGTACTCCCGCGTCGGATGTGAAGCCTTCACCTTGCTGTGAAGGCGATCGGGGCCATTGACGTCATCCACATTCTGTACTTACTGGTACATAACGAAACCGGGAGATCGTGCCATGAAGGCTGTTCAGGTCGTTGCGTTCGGACGTGCTCAGGATGTGGTCAAGCTCAATGAGGTGCCCGACGTGGGCAGCCCCGGCCCCGACGAGGTCGTGGTCGCCGTCGAGGCTGCGCCGATCAACAACTCGGATTTCATGATCATCGCCGGGCGTTACGGCTATCTGCCGACGCCGCCGGCGACGCTCGGGATCGAGGGTGTCGGGCGGGTGGTCGCCGCGGGATCGCAGGTCAAGAACCTGAAGGTCGACGATCGCACGCTGATTCCGTTCACGGTCCCGACCTGGACCGAACGCGTCAAGTTCACGGCGTCGTGGCAGCGGCCGTTGCCTGAGAAAGCGGACGTCCAGCAACTCTCGATGATCGGGGTCAACCCGGCGACCGCCTATCTGCTGCTGACCGATTTCGTGAAGATCCCGCACGGCGGCTGGGTGATCCAGAACGGCGCCAATTCAGCGACGGCGCGGGCGGTGATCGCCGTCGCCAAATCGCTCGGACTCAAGACGGTCAACGTCGTCCGGCGCGAGGAGGTCGTCGACGAGGTCAAGTCGGTCGGCGGCGATGTCGTGCTGGTCGACGGACCGGATCTCGCCAAGCGTGTCGCCAAGGAGACCGGCGGGGCGCCGATCCTGCTGGCGCTCGACGTCGTCGGCGGCGCGTCCACGTTGAACCTGATGAACTGCCTGGCGCCGAAGGCGGTGCTCGTCATCTACAGCGCGATGAGCGGACAGCCGTTCTCCGGCTCGGCCTTGAGCGTGATTTTCAATGAGGTGTCCGTGCGCGGCTTCTGGCTCGGCCATTGGGGCAAGACTGCAACCGACGAAGCCCTGGCCAGGATGTACGATCATCTCGTGCCGATGGTCGCATCCGGCGCGATCAGCGCACCGGTGGTCGGGAGCTATGGCCTGGCGGATTTCTCGCAGGCGATCGCGCAGGCGTCGGCGTTCAAGGGCAAGGTCATCTTCACGCCAAGCTAGGCCGTGTGCCTGGGCAGCTCGTGGCGTGACACGGCAATGCCATGTCCGCCGCCGGATCGCGACAGGCAGCTAGACGATGGTCGTGAGCACGAATGCGTGCCACGCGCCCCAGTCGATGCCGTCGAACGCGCGCACATACATCGGCTCGGCGCCGGTGGCGGCGCCACCGCGGACCCAGACGTCATCGACGGCCGCGGCGCTGACGTCGATGACGGTGCTGGCCGCCCAATGGGAATTCGCGGAGGTCCAGAAGTAGCCGCTGTCGGCGGTGTTGCCGCCGTCGAAGAACTGATACTCGGTCGCGGGATTTCCGTCGACATCAGAGTAGGACAACAGGTTGCTGACCTGGCTCCACTCATTGACGTGCAAGGTCTGATCGTTGATCGAGGCGACGGGCGCGTGGTTGGGGAGCGAGGTCAGGGTAAAGCTGTCCCAATTGCTCCAGGCGGTACCGTCGAAGGCCCGCACATACATGGTCTCGGAACCGCCGGCGGTGCCGCCTTGCACCCAGACACTGGCCAGATCGGACGCGGCAACGTCGATCACCGTGTTGGCTGCCCAATGTGAATTGGCGGGCGTCCAGAAATAGGCGCTGTTGGCGGCCGAGCCGCCGTCCCAGAACTGGTATTTGGTGATCGCATCGCCGTCGGCGTCGGATGCCGTCGTCCAGTTGACGAGCTGTGCCCACTGCGCGGCGTTCAGCGAATGATCGCCGATCGCAACCGTCGGGGCCGTGTTCGTCGACGTCAGGTTAAAGCTGTCCCAATTGCCCCAGGCGGTACCGTCGAACGCCCTGACCCACATGGTCTCGGAGCTGGTCGCCGAGCCGCCCTGAATCCAGAGATTGTCCAGATCGGACGCCGAAACGTCGATCACGGTGTTGGCATCCCAGTGCGAATTGGTCGGAGTCCAGAAGTAGGCGCTGGTCGCGGCCGTGCCGCTGTCCCAGAACTGATACTTCGTGATCGTATCGCCCTCGGCATCGCTGGTGCTGAGCCAGCCCTCGGGCTTGACCCATTGATTGACGTGAACCGACTGGTCGTTGATGGTCGCGACCGGCGGCGTGTTGACCGTCGACGTCAGCGTGAAAGTATCCCAATTGCTCCACGTGGTGCCGTCGAAGCCCCTGACCCACATCGTCTCCGAACCGGTCGCCGAGCCGCCCTGGATCCAGACATTGGCGAGATCAGCGGCCGAAACGTCGATCACGGTGTTGGCGTCCCAGTGGGAATTGGTCGGCGTCCAGAAATAGGCGCTGGTCGCGGCCGTGCCGCTGTCCCAGAACTGGTACTTCGTGATCGCATCGTTGTCGGCATCCGACGCCGTCAACCAGTTGCCGACGGTCACCCACTGGCCCACGTGGATGGAATGATCACCGATCGTCACGACGGGGGCCGAATTCGTCGACGTCAACGTGAAGGTATCCCAGTTGCTCCAGTCCGTTCCGTCGAACGCCCTGACCCACATGGTCTCGGAGCCGGTCGTGGAGCCGCCCTGGACCCAGACATTGGCGAGATCAGCGGCCGAAACGTCGATCACGGTGTTGGCAGCCCAGTGGGAATTGGTGGGAGTCCAGAAATACGCGCTGGTGGCGGCTGTTCCGCTGTCCCAGAACTGGTACTTGGTCGCGGCATCGCCGTTGGCGTCGGAGTAGTTCAGCCAGTTCGTGACCTGCGCCCATGTGTTGGTGTGCAGCTGCTGGTCGTTGATCGTCGCGACGGGCGGCGTGTTTGGAATCGTCGTGAAGGTGAACGAGGTCCAGGTGCTCCAGTCCGTCCCGTCGAAGGCACGTGCCCAGAGCGTCTCGGAGCCGCCGACCGAACCGGCACGCAGCCAAACATCGGAGAGATCAGACGCTGCAACATCGATGGCGGTGCCGGCATCCCAATGGCTATTGCTGGGAGTCCAGAAATAGCCGCTGGTCGCGGCGGTGCCACCGTCAAAGAACTGAAAGCTCTGCGCGGGATTGCCGTCGGCGTCGAAATAAGTCAGCCATGGCTGCATCTTCTGCCACTGATTGTACAACAGGCTGTGGTTGCCAATCGTGACGACCGGTGCGGTATTGGCCATGGTTTGCGTCCTCGTGGTGCGCCGGTCGAAGCCGGCTAATGTCCAAGGTGCAAGGCAATCAATTTGTGCTCGCGAAACGGGCTGGTGCTGAACCAGCGTCATTGGGCCGAGAGCAGCGCGTCAAAAAAGCAGACAGTATCAAGATCAGGTTCGCAGAATATGCGCGCGGCATCTATGACGGGCGTCACACCCGCTGGCCAAACGAACTGCGGCAAAACGTCCTAGACCTCGCTTTGAACCACCTCACATCGAGGGGCTCCGTTCATGCAGTTCGCGACGGACCATCGACCGCGAACGGATCAATCGCGAGACGATGATCGCGACGCGCCAACCTGCCCGCACTCAGAGAACGATGTCCGGTGCGGCCAGAGGCTTGACGTTCACGCGTGCTCCCCCGCGCGCTGCGGCAGGATGAAGACCAGGGCGGCGATCGCAACGGCGAGAGCGATCGATGCCGTGTAGCGGCTGAGCGCAAGGCCGCCGTGATCCAGCGGCTTGTCAAGGAAATCGCCGACAGTCGCGCCGAGCGGCCTGGTCAGGACGAAGGCGATCCAGAACAGCACCGTGCGCGACACCCTGGTCCAGAGATAGGCGGCGGCAACGATGGCGATGCCGGCGGCGAACACGATGGCGCCGCCGCGATAGCCGAGGCCGGTGGAGTCGGCCATCCAGTCGCCGAGCGCGGTGCCCAGCGTCTGCGAGAACAGGATCGTGATCCAGTAGAAGGTTTCGGCCGCCTTGTTGTCGATCGACGCGATCGAGACCGTTCCCATGGTACGATGCCACGCGGCAAGGGACACAACGAGCAGTCCGGCGAGCAGCGATGAGCCGCCGAGATATCCGATTCCGAGCGAGCGGTCGACGAAGTCGGCAAAGGTCGTGCCGACGGTCGTGGTCGCGATGATCACCGTCCAGTAGAGCAGCGGATGAAAGCGCTTCGCCGCCATCTGCGCCGCGACGGCAACAGCGAAGATGACCGCGAAGATCGCGGTGCCGACGAGATAGCCGAGATTCATCGACATCGTGACGGCGTCGCCGCCGGTCTCGCCGAGCGTCGTGGCGAGAATCTTGATGACCCAGAAGCCGAGCGTGACGGCGGGGACCTTTCCCGCGCGCTCGTCCGCGGCGGTGTCGTGCAACAATAATTCCATGGGTTCTTCGCTCCGGGAGGCCGGTCGCCGGCGGACGATGCCGCCGGCGGTGGTCGAAATGATGGATGGAGAGATCAGGCCTTCATCGAGTCCATGATCGACAGCAGTTCGGCGAGCGCCTTCTTGCATTTGGCGGCATCCGGATTGGTCTCACGCACCGCCTCGAGCGCGCGATCGATCGCCTTGTCGACCGTGTGCCAGTCCGCGGCCGCGCGTGGCTTCAATCCGGCTTCCGCTTCGTCCCATTTGGTCTCGAGATCCTTGATCCGCGTCTTGGCGCCGGCCAGGTCGCCCTTGTCGACCAGTGCCGCGACATCGGCGGCGATGCTGCGAAATGGCATCAGGTCGCCGAGCCTGGCGGCGGCCGTCTGCGTGTGCGGCAGCAGCTTGAGGCCTGCGTTGGCATCGGGGAGCGGCTGGATGACTGCGAGCGCAACGATCGCCGTCGCAAGGCCGAGTGTCGTCTTGTTCATGGGTGGTTCTCCTGTGTGAGGGGCTTCGATGGGTGTCCGTTGGGGCGCGTGTCGCATTCACGCGCCGGGCGACGCCTCGGGCTTTCCGCCGGCGTCGCCTTCGAACGACAGCCAGGCGACCAGCGCGACGATCACCGTCAGGAAGGCGAGGCTGGTGTAGATCGTGCCGAAGCCGAGGCCGCCATACTCGCGGGCCTGGGACAGCAGGTCGCCGAACGATGCTCCGAGCGGACGCGTCAGGATGTAGGCGAGCCAGAAGGTCAGCACCGCATTGGCGCCGAGTGCGTAAGCTGCGGCGATGACCGCGATCAGTGCCGTGAACGCGACCACCCCGACGTTGAAGCCAAGGCCCAGCGCTTCGGTCGCAAGATCGCCCGCAGCCGTGCCGAGCGCGAATGTGAAGAGGATCGCGGCCCAGTAGAACAATTCGCGCCGTTGGGTCACGATGCTGTGGATCGACAGCGTCCGCTCGACCGAAAACCAGATCGCAAAGGTCGCGGCCAGGGCGATCGCGAAGGCGGCCGTGCTGACGTAGAGGCTGATCTCGAGCTTGTCGGTCAGTGCATCGGTGATCTGCGTCCCGACGATGCTGACGAGTACGACCGTCAGCCAGTAGACCCATGGCACGTAACGGTCCATCCGCAGCTGGATGGCCAGCACTGCGGCAAGCAGCGTGATCATCAGCAGCCCGGTCACGCTGGTGCCAAGGCCGACATGGACGGCAAGGTAATCGGCGCCGGTCTCGCCGACCGTGGTCGACATGATCTTGATCAGCCAGAAGACGAGGGTGACTTCGGGGACCTTGTTCAGCATGCTGCGGCCGATGGGTCTGATATCCAGCACGGTGTGAAGCTCCGCTTTGACAGGGTCGGCGGTTCCGCCGAGTTCGAAACGGAGCGTGCCCTGCGAGACTTAGCCCCGGCTTAGGTGGGCGGAGCGGCCGCCATCTGGGCGCCGAAAGCCCCTAAGCCGCGGCTAAGTCGAAACTGATATGATCGCGCAGGCGTCGCGGGTTGTTCGGTGCGACGGAGTTTCGCCGGGCCTACTCCCGGCGCGGATCGGGATGGATTGCCAGGCGATGCGGGTGCTCGTGGTGGAGGACGACAGGATGATCGGCGCCGCCGTCGTCGAGGCGCTGAGGGATGCCGCCTATGCGGTCGACTGGGTGCGCAACGGTGATCTCGCCATCGAAGCCAGCCGCAGCGAGACCTACGACATTGCGCTGCTCGATCTCGGCCTGCCGTTGACTGACGGTCTCGACGTTCTCAAGGCGATCCGGGAGCGCGCCTCGCGGCTTCCCGTGATCATTCTCACCGCACGCGATGCGCTGAATGATCGCATCCGGGGGCTCGATCTCGGCGCCGACGATTACCTGGTCAAGCCGTTCGAGATCGCCGAGTTGCTGGCGCGCATGCGCGCGGTGCTGCGGCGCGAGGGCAGCGGAGCGCCGCCGGTGCTGACGAACGGTGAGCTTCATCTCGACCCGGCCACGCGGGAAGCCACCTTCTGCGGAGAAAAAGCCGTGCTCAGCGCACGCGAGTTCGCCCTGCTGCAGGCGCTGCTGGCGCGGCCGGGGACGATCCTGTCCCGTGCCGAGCTCGAACGCCAGATCTATGGCTGGCGCGAGGAGGTCGAGAGCAACGCGGTCGAGTTCCTGATCCACGCCGTGCGCAGAAAACTCGGCGCCGCGGCGATCAGGAACGTGCGCGGCGTCGGGTGGATGGTGGATCGTTCGAGATGATGAGATCGCTGCGCGGACGCCTGTTCGTCGGACTCACTGCGATCATCCTGTTGACGGGCGCCGTCGGCGGACTCCTGGCCTACCGATGGGCCTACAGCGAAGCGATCGAGATGCAGGACTCGGTCCTGATCCAGATCGGCAGCTTCGCGCTCAGCGCTCCGATCCGGCAAAGCCGTCCGGTCACCGGCGTCGACGCGGAAGCCGAGGTCGCCGTCGTCGAGCTCGGTGAGGCGCCGCGCGGCGCTGCCGACGATCGCCGGCTCTGGGGACTGACGGATGGGCTGCACAATGATGTCTATCACAGCCAGCCGATCCGCGTGCTGCTTCGGACCCGGCCGGACGGCAGCCGCTTTGCGGTGACGCAGCAGACCGAGATTCGCACCGAGATCGCGGGCGATATGGCGGTGCGCACGCTGTTACCCATTGCCGCGCTGGTGCCGTGTCTGCTGCTGATGACAGCATTCGTGATCGCCCGATCGTTCCGGCCGATGTTGCGCCTCGCCGGCGATCTCGATGCGAGCAGGGTGGATGACGTCGGTGCCTTGCCGGCGACGGGCGCGCCGAGCGAGCTGCAGCCGTTCCTTGGCTCGATCAACGGGTTGCTGCGACGGGTGCGCGTCATGATGGACCAGCAGCGGCGTTTCATCGCCGACGCGGCCCATGAACTTCGAACGCCAGTCACCGCGCTCAGCCTGCAGGCGGAAAATCTCGCCTCCCTCGACATGCCGGCGGAGACGCGCGACCGGCTCGATGCGCTGAAGAGCGGCATGCGGCGCACCAAGCATCTGCTCGAGCAACTCCTCGCGCTGGCGCGTCAGGACGCTGCGCCGGCCATCGCGCGTGGACCAGTGGAGCTGGACAAGATCGCAAAAGGCGTCGTCGCCGATCTGCTGCCTGAGGCGGCAGCGCGCAACATCGATCTCGGTTTCACGACGGTCGAGGAGGTCGCGGTGAACGCCGACGAGCTGTCCCTGATCTCGGCGGTCCGGAACCTGGTCGAGAACGCAATCAAGTTCACGCCCAACGGAGGGGCTGTCGATCTTGCCGTCGGTCGGGAGGACGGAATGGCCGTCATCCAGATCGAGGACACCGGGCCGGGGATTCCGCCGCAGGATTTGGCGCGGATCGGCGAGCCGTTCTTTCGCGGCGGTCAGCCGAGCGGCGAGGGCGCCGGGCTCGGGCTCTCGATCGTGAAGCGCATCGTCGATCATGCCGCCGGTTCGGTTCTGTTCGAAAATGTGACCGGTGCCGGACGTTCAGGCCTGCGCGTGACCGTCAAGCTGCCGGCGACCGATCGGTGAGGTCAGGTGGCCAGAAAAATGGCTGCCAGCCGCGCGGCATCATCGCCGTTGCATCTTGAGACCCGCCCGGACTATCGCTACCAGTGCGGTTCGGATGCGGGCTTTGCGAGCCGCCGGTGGCGACCGGTTCGGATGTCGCGGGCCGACGAAAGCAATGCCAGGCGCATTGGAGAAAGGACGTTTCTCATGACAAGCACGACGGCGGAGCTCGAGGCGCTCCTGATGCAGCGGTCGCTGACCGATCCGCAGCTCCTGGCGACGGCGGAGGCGGCATCGAGCTTCCGGATCCTGCCGGATGCCGCGGTGATCAAGATCGGCGGCCAGAGCGTCATCGACCGTGGCCGCGCCGCCGTCTATCCGCTGGTCGACGAGATCGTCGCCGCCCGCAAGGCGCACAAGCTGCTGATCGGGACCGGCGCGGGCACCCGCGCCCGCCATCTCTATTCGATCGCGGCCGGGCTTCGGCTGCCGGCCGGCGTGCTCTCGCAGCTCGGCGCCTCCGTCGCCGATCAGAACGCCGTGATGCTGGGCCAGCTTTTGGCCAAGCACGGCATCTCCGCGGTCAGCGGCGCCGGGCTTTCGGCGGTGCCGCTCTATCTCGCCGAGGTGAACGCGGTGATCTTCAGCGGCATGCCGCCTTACGGGCTGTGGATGCGGCCCGCAGCCGAGGGCATGATCCCGCCCTACCGCACCGACGCCGGATGCTTCCTGGTCGCCGAGCAGTTCGGCTGCAAGTCGATGATCTATGTGAAGGACGAAAACGGCCTCTACACCGCGAACCCGAAGACGTCGAAGGGCGCCACCTTCATTCCGAAGATCTCGGTCGCCGAGATGAAGGCGAAGGGATTGCAGGATTCGATCCTCGAATTTCCGGTGCTCGATCTGCTCGCCACCGCGCGCCATGTCCGCCAGGTGCAGGTCGTCAATGGCCTCGTCCCCGGCAATCTCACCCGCGCGCTCGCGGGCGAGCATGTCGGCACCATCATCACCGCGAACTGAGCAGGGACACGACCATGGATGACACCATCAAGCACGTCGCTTCGCCGCTCGCTCGCCAGACCCTGCTCGACAGCGATCTCACCCGTCCCGTTGCCGGCGGACGCCCGATCCCGCTGCTGCCCTGGGTGCAGGTGGTGAAGATCGGCGGCCGCTCCATCATGGATCGCGGCCATCAAGCGATCCTGCCGATCGTCGACGAGCTGCGCGCGCTGCTGCCAGAGCACCGCATGCTGATCCTGACCGGCGCCGGCATCCGCGCCCGCCATCTCTACAGCGTCGGCCTCGACCTCGGACTGCCGGTCGGCTCGCTCGCGCCGCTCGCCGCAAGCGAGGCCGGCCAGAATGGCCACATTCTGGGTTGCCTGCTCGCGCCGGAGGGCGTGTCCTATATCGAGCATCCGACCATCGCGAGCCAGCTCGCGATCCATCTCTCCGCGGCCCGCGCGGTGGTGGGCAGCGCCTTCCCGCCGTATCACCATCATGAATTCCCGGTCTCGCGCATCCCGTTGCACCGCGCCGACACTGGTGCGTTCCTGATCGCCGATGCGCTCGGCGCCGCCGGCCTCACCATCGTCGAGGACGTCGACGGCTTGTACAGCGACGATCCGAATGGTCCCGACGGCAAGAAGGCCCAGCTGCTGCGCGAGACCAGCTTCGCCGATCTTGCCAAGCTGAAGGGGACGCTGCCGTTCGATCCCGCGCTGCTCGAGGTGATGGCGAACGCACGGCACATCGAACGCGTGCAGGTCGTGAACGGCCTGGTTCCCGGCCGGCTCACCGCGGCGCTGCGCGGCCAGCACGTCGGATCGATCATCCGCACCGGCGCACGGCCGGCGTAGATCGCGCCGCGGACTCCACTTCACCTCGCCCCGCTTGCGGGGAGAGGCATAGGCCGCCCTTGGCGGCCGTCCCCAAGAACGCCGGAGCGGAGCTTCGGCTATGACGCATCGCTAGATGCGTTCCGGGTGAGGGGGAGTCTCTACGGACCCAGCTATCACCATATGTGCGGAGGCAGCCCCTCACCCCAACCCTCTCCCCGTAAGAACGGGGCGAGGGAGCACATCGCCGTTGCGATTACTTGATCGTGGCGCGCACGGTGATGACCGAGGTGCCGGAGGCCTTCGGTCCCTGACCTGTGGCCTTGATGGCAAACGTATCGCTGCCCTTGTACTTGGCCTTCGCCCTGTATTCGAAGGTCGATGCGTTGATCTTCTTCAATTTGCCATAGGCCGGCTTTTGCGAGATCGACGAGTCCGTCACCGTGCCGCGGATCCCGATCGGGATCTGGCAGCTTTCGCCTGCTGCGACGTCGATATCGCCGGTCGAATTCTCGCCCCAATCCGCCAACGTCACCGACATCGAGCATTCCGGCACGGCCGGCGCCGACGACGCCGGCGTGACACTTGATGCCGCAAGGATGAGCGCCAGGAAGGCTGCTCCCGACAATCGCGTCGTAACGATGCTCGTTCTCATGCAAGGCCCACTGCTGAAGGTTTTCGGCAACGGAATCCTGCAACGCCGGAGCAGGGGTGGCAAGGACTTCGGCTCGGATGTGTTGCACGGATTGAAATGGCCCGGGCACCTTGTTGCGCCGTTGCAGCGCGCCCATAGTTATCGCTTTGCGATGCGATCCGAACACAAGCGTTCGCGAGACGAGAAAGGGTTCCAATGGCTGAAGGCAACGAGGGGCAGTCGAACGCCCGGCAAGCCGGGTTTGCCGGCGTCACGCGCAAGACCCTCGAGCGACTGCAACTGCCCGGCGATCAGCGCGAGCTTGTCGTTGCCGAGGTGACCTATCCGCCCGGCGGGGTTGCTCCGCTGCACCGGCATCCTGTCGGCGGCGTGATCTTCATCGTCGAAGGTGTTGCCGAGTCCGCCTATGGCGACGAGGCGCCACGGCAATATCGGGCAGGCGAGACCTTGCAGGATCGGGCCGATGTTCCGCACACGCTATTTCGCAATTGCGACCCGGAACGGCCGCTGCGCTTTCTGACGATCTACGCGCTCGAACCCGGGCGCGCCTACACGATGGAGCCGTAAAGACTAGGCGCTTCCGTCGGCTGTTCAGATCATCGCGAGCTTGATCCGGCCGCCTTCAATGGTTCCCGCCGCAAGGGCATCGCGAGCCATCTTTTCGAAGGTCGGCCAATTCGCGAGAAGATATTTGTGCGCCTGCATCTTCGTCGGGAATGTGGTTTGCAGGATGCAGTCCTGCCGCGCGTTTCCGTTCGCAATCTGAAAGGACACCGCTTGCGGTCCCTCATTGATCTCTTGTTCGGTGGGCTTGGGAAGCTTGCGCATGCTGCTCCTTCACGAAGATTCTCGCGTTCGTCGCGAATGGAATTCGGTCGCATCCCGGGCGGGCGATCCGGTCGCGTGGCGCGCGACTTAATCGACGTCGGCGGCCCCGGCCTCAGCCTTTTTGGCTTTTGCCGGGCGCGGCTTCGACGCCTGGTCCGGGCTCGGCGTGTTACGCACGGCCTCGGTCAGCATCTCGCGCAATTCGGCCTTGGTCTTGGGTGCTTCGCGCTTGCTCGGTTTTTGCCAGTTGGTCATTGACTCTATATGGGGATGCCCGAGGCAAAATGCTACCGCTCTCTCAAGCTTTCGGGTTTACCCCGGCCACCGGCGGCGGAACGGCCAGAAGGAAGCAGACCGATTCCACCAGCAGCTCATGTGCACGGTCGACGATGTCGTCCAGCGACGGCGTCTTCGCGAACATGGCCTGGGCTTCAGCCAACAACTGCTCGCGCGTTGGCATGCTGGGCAGATGCAAATCGGCACGATGCTGCAACAGAAAAAGCGCGTCCCGCACCGACAATCCGGTTTCGTGGATTGAGGATTTGATCGCCTGCGCAATGTGTTCGGGGTTGAAACGGCCGGCAAGCTGCTCAGCCGTCCGCTTGATCACACGCGATCCCAGGCGCTGCTCGTTGCGGAGAACCTGCGCGGGCGGCGCCTTGAGATCCCAGACGACACCGAACCAGGACAAGGCCACCAGGACATAATAGGTCGCGTCGATCTCCCACCGGCGGAAGCCTTGCCGCGCGCTGCTTTGATAGGCGTGGTGATTGTTGTGCCAACCCTCACCCATCGTAACCAGCGCCAGCAGCCAATTGTTGCGGGAGTCATCGCCCGTCACGTATCGCTTGCGTCCGTGAACATGTGCGAGGGAGTTGATGCAAAACGTTGCGTGATACACCAGCACGGTGCTCCAGAAGAAACCGGCCAGGAGCCCCGGCCACCCGGCAATGAGGAAGCACAGGACTGCGACCACGACCGCCGGCAAAACCTCGAATTTGTGCAGCCACATCAACTCCGGATACGCGGCAAAATCCGCAACTTTCGTCAGATCAGTCGCATCGTGCTGTCGATAGAAGATCCAGCCGAGATGACTGTACACGAAGCCTTTGTGCCGGGGTGAATGCACATCCTGCTCGGTATCCGAATGAAGGTGGTGATGTCGATGTTTCGCAGCCCACCAAAGGATACTTTTCTGGGCGCTGCTTTGGGCAAGGAATGCAAGGATGAATTGAAACGCCCGGCTGGTCGAATAAGCCCGGTGCGAGAAGTAGCGATGATACCCGGCCGTGATCGCAAACATGCGCAGCCAATACAGCGCGACGCAAATTGCAATCGCCGGCCATGAGACGCCCGACCAGATCGCCGCCAGACACCCCAAATGGACCAGCACGAACGGCAGGACCTGCGGGTACATGATGTCGTCGTGCTGCGGCGCCGGATCGATACTGGTGGACACGCTCGCGACCTCAGCTGCTTCGATGCGCAGGCCGGTTCGCCGGCAGACGGTTCAAGTCCTGATCCTGGCGGGCATTGCGCGCGGTGTTGATAAAAGAGAACCCCGCGGCCGGGTGACCAGTCGCGGGGTCGCGTAACCAGAGGCTCTGCCAGTTCATCCGTGGTCAAAGCAGCATGGCTAATTGCCGCAGCTTACACCGCGCGCAGATTGTCCGCAGCAGATTTGCCGGTCCGGCGGTCTGCAACGATTTCAAAAGACACCTTCTGACCCTCGTTGAGGGAGCTCATGCCGGCGCGTTCGACGGCGCTGATATGAACGAAAACGTCTTGGCCGCCGTCGTCCGGCTGAATGAAGCCGAAACCCTTCTGGCCGTTAAACCACTTCACAGTTCCCAAGCTCATGGAACATCGTCCTTTAGTATAGATGCGTGTTTGGAGCGGCACCCGAGAGCGCAGCAGGCTAATTCGAAGTTCAGGGGGTGAGGGTCGTCAGTCAGGCACGCTATCAGCGGCGAGGCCAAGTCGTTCGGCCGAAACTCGATCTGAAGTAGATAGCTACGGTTCGGCCATTCCGCAAGTGGCTTGCCCCTTTTCTGACCTCGACCGCTGCGCCCCGCTGGGGCCAGGCGGCCTACCTAATCCTTCTTCGCCGTCAGGCCGTCGACCATCGCCCGCGTCAAAGTGGAGATCTCGCTGCGCAGCGCCCCGATCGGCACCGCGATCAGCTTGTGCTCCAGCCCGAGCGCGACCATGCCGTGGACAGCTGAGAACAGGCTGCGCGCGGTGACGCCGAGCTGCGCCGGCGAGCGCTGCGGAAACAGTGCCGCGAGCGGCTTGTAGATGTGGCGGAACAGTTCCATCTGCTCGGTGATCGCCCATTCCGGCACCGGCTTGCCGGGCTGCATCCGGTGCTCGAACAGCGCGCGCCACAGTTCGAGATTGTCGGCCGCGAAGTCGCAATAGGCGACCGCGATCCGGACCAGCATCTCGCGCGGCGCGGCCGCGCCGCGGATCTCGGCCAGCGACAGCGAAGCATCGAGCCGGGCCAGCGTACGCGAGCCGACGCGCAGGATCAGCTCATCGACATCCTCGACCAGATTGTAGACGCCGCCATTGGCGACGCCGATTTCCTGGGCCAGTTCGCGGGTTTTCAGGCCACCGAGACCCTTTGCCGCAATTGCCCGTTCCGCCGCCTCGATCAGCGCTTCGCGCAGTTTTGCACGTCGTTCCAATGCTTTGGACATGTTTCACCCATCACAGTTGTGAGCGTCGCTCAAATAAATCTTGAGCAGCGCTCATTATATGGTACAAGAGATTCATGAGCGATGCTCATAACAGGGAGTGGCCAAATGTTCAAAACTGTTTTGACGATTTTCCGCGGCAGCGTGGCGGCAGCCGAGGAGGAACTGCAAGATCGGACCGCGCTGGTCGTCCTCGACCAGCAGATGCGCGATGCCGCCGCCGCGGTCGACCGCTCGAAACGGACCCTGGCGCTCGCCATTGCCGGCGACCAGCAGGAGGGCCGGCGGCTCGAGGCGACCAATGCCCGGATCACCGATCTCGAGGTGCGCGCCTCGGCGGCGCTCGAAGGCGGCCGGGACGATCTCGCCCGCGAAGCCGCGCAGGCGATCGCCAACCTGGAAGCCGAACGCGACGCCGCGATGACCGCGCGCACGCTGTTCGCCACCGAGATCACCCGGCTGAAGCGCCACGTCGCCAATGCCGAGGCGCGCATTGCCGAGCTCGATCGCGGCCGGCGCCTTGCCCGTGCCTCGGAAGCGGTGCGTTCGCTGCGCCGAAGCGGCATCGAGGCGGCGCGGCCCTACGAGTCGACGCTGCCGGAAGCGGAAGCCACGCTGAAGCGGTTGCGCGAGCGGCAGATGGAGACCCAGGCGGCCGACGACGCGCTGTTCGAGATCGACACCGCCTCGGGCCCATCAGCCACCGCCGAGAAGCTCGCCGAGCAGGGCTTTGGCCCGCGGATGAAATCGACCGCCGACGACGTGCTGGCGCGCTTGAGAGCCAAGCGCCCGCCTGCCGCCTGAGAACGCAAGCCTGAAACCTCGAGCCTGAAACCGAGCCAACTTCAAATCACCCATTATCAAGGAGACGACCATGAACCAGACCATCCAACCCCACAGCGGCAGCTGGGTTACCTTCACCTACGCGTCCTTCGCAGCCTCTGCCTTCCTCGTCGCCGTCGGCGTGTTCTTTCTGCCGATCGACCTTTGGATGAAGGGCTATCTCACGATGGGCATCGTGATGCTGGTCCAGACCTGCGTCACGCTGACCAAGACGGTGCGCGACAATTACGAGAGCAGCAAGTTCGTGAACCGGATCGAGGACGCCAAGGCCGAGCGCCTGCTGATGGAAGTCTCCAAGGCGGCGTGAGCCGGAGTCAACGGGACGCGGCGGGTGCTTGCACCCGCCGCTTTTAGGACGCTTTGCGCCGATCGGGTCCCGTCATCCCCGCGCAAAGGCTTCGCCTTTGTCGCTGGAGGTGCGAGCCTCTTCGACGAGCCTCGAAGGATGCACGGCCCGGCTGGTGGCCGTCGACCCTTCGAGGCTCGCTCCGCTCGCACCTCAGGGTGACGGAGAAGGAGCACGCACTCTGCCGCTACGAGCTGCGCTCGCAATGACGGTGGATAGGTCGCAGGCCTCTTACGACCAACTTGTTCCGTTTCCGGAAGGCCTTGTTTACCCTGCGGCAAACCGCGCCAGGTTGCGCTCATGGCTCCTTAACAGGCCAAAGTGCAGAGATCGCCCCGAGGGACAGAGAAATGGCGTCCACGGACAATCGCACCCCCGCTTCGCGTGGCAGCAGGAGCCTTGCCAAAGCGCGCGCGGCCTTTGACGGCCTGCGCAGCCATGGCGGCTTCTGGCTGAAGGCGCTGTCGCAACCGACCATCGATCTCACCTTGCGCACCCAGGCCGGCCAGCGCACCCGCATCGTCGAGGCGCCCGGCCTGTCGCTGCCGAAGGACGAGCTCGACGCGCTGGTCGGGCAGCTCCGCGTCGTCGCCGCCAAGACGCTGCCCGAGGAGAGCCTGACTTATGGCATCTTCTCCGGTGAGCCCGAGCGGCTGTCGCGCGCCATCATCACTCTGATCTCCGAGGAAGACACCGGACGGCCGATCGCGTTCAACGCCCTGTCGGTGATGGACGTGCCGCTCGACGGCGAGCCCGCTGAAGTGACCCATCTCGGCCTCGTCATGGTCGATCCTGATGTGCGCGGGCAGGGGCTGTCCTGGGTGCTCTACGGCCTGACCGCGCTGGTGCTGTTCGCCCGCGATGGCTTGCGGCCGAAATGGATCTCCAATGTCACCCAGGTGCCGGCGGTGGTCGGCATGGTCAGCGACACCTTCTCGGACGTGTTTCCGTCGCCGCAGCCGGGGGCGCGGCAGAGCTTTGCGCATCTGCAGCTCGCGCGCGGCATCATGGCGCGGCATCGCGCGGTGTTCGGCGTCGGCGAGGAGGCCGGCTTCGACGAAGCGCGCTCGGTGATCACCAATGCCTATACCGGCGGCTCGGATGCGCTGAAGAAGACTTTCGAGATCGCGCCGAAGCATCGCGATGCCGTCTACAACGAATTTTGCGAGCGCGAGCTGGATTACGGCCGCGGCGACGATGTGCTGCAGATCGGCCGCGTCGATCTTGCCGGCGCGCGCCGCTATCTGATGAGCGAGGTGCCCTCGGGCTCGCTGCCGGCGCTGCTCGCGGCGTCCGCAATGCTGGCATTGCAGCGGCTGGTGCTGCCGGTGGTCTACTGGATGGACGACACCCGCGCCTTCGGCACCTTGCGGCCGCGCAAGCAGGAGAGCGGGACCGCGCGATGAATTTCGATTACTACTCCTTCACCGGCCGCAACATCGGCTTCATCGACGAGCACGAGCAGCAGCTCTTGCGCCAGGCGCGGGTGTTCGTGTGCGGCGTCGGCGGCATGGGCGGCGCGGCCTTCATGGCGCTGGCGCGCGCCGGCGTCGGCAAGTTCGTGATCGCCGACATCGATCGCTTCGAGGTCTCCAACCTCAATCGCCAGGTATTCGCCTTCGCCGACGAGGTCGGCCGCGAGAAGGCCGCCGTCGCCGCCGAAGCCGCCAAACGCATCAACCCGACCATCGAGGTCGAGGTGCTCGGCGAGAACTGGACCAGTGAGCTCGCCGGCATTGCCGAACGCTGCCCGGTGATCGTCAACGGCATGGACGATATCGCCGCCGGCGTGCATCTGTACCGGACCGCCAAGCGCGCCGGTTCAACCGTGATCGACGCCTATATGTCGCCGTTGCCGTCGGTGATCGTGGTGCGCCCGCACGATCCGCGGCCCGAGGAGCGCCTCGGCTTTCCCACGCTGGCCAAGGACTGGACTGATATCACCGAGGACGACCGTCGCGCCGCGATGCGTGCCGAGATCGAGCACGTCATGCTGCATTCCTCGTCGCGCAACTATGTCGACCTCGCGATCGCCGGTGAAGTCGCGGCCGGCCGCCGCAGCCGGATGTCGTTCGCGCCGATGGTGATCTCGACCGGCATGCTGATGGCCTATGAGGCGGTCGCGCTGATCCTCGGCCGCACCTCCGGCACCGACTGCCGCGGCTGGTTCCTCAATCCGCACCGGCCCGCGATCGAGAAGCCGCGCAATGCGCTGATCGCGGCCCTGATGCGCCCGCTGGTGCGGCGGGCGATCGATCAATTGACGGGCGTCGCATGACCTCGGGGGTGATCGCCGATTCCATCGTCAATCTCTGCGGCGCCATCGGCGTCGCGGTGGCGATGATGACGTTCTACCGGCGCGATCCCCGAAGCCCGCTGACGCGCCGCCTGCTGCTCGCGCTCGGCGTGATCGCGACCCTGTTCCTCGATCGTGGCCTCGCGTGGTGGAGCGGAAGCTGGCTGCTCGATCGTCTCTCGGTGATCCCGGCCGCGCTGATTCCGCTCGGCGCGCTGATCGTCACCGAAGGCATCCTGCGCCGCCACGCGCCGCGCGCGGTCAAGATCGCGGCGCTCGCAGGCGGCATCGTGCTCGGCCTCGGCGGCACGTTCGGGCTGCAACGCCTGGTGATGCCCTATGCAATCACGCTGGCGCTGTTCCAGCTGGTTGGCTTTGCGACCTGCGCGCTGCTGCTGGCGACGCGCGACCGCGCCTCGCTGATGGCGTCGGAGAACCGCAGCATCGGCCGCATGGCGGTCGGCGCGCTGGTGGTGATCCCGTTCATCCTGACCGATTTCCGCACGCTGTTTCCCGATATTCCGGTCCGGCTCGGTGCGCTGGGGGCGCTGCTCACGGTCACCGTGATGCTGATCGCCGGTGGCGGCGCCGAGACACGGCGGCATGGGCTTGCGATGATGGCGCTGCGGCTGATTTCTTCGGGTCTGCTCGGCCTCGCCGCCGCCTTCATGGCGCCCGATGTCGATGCCGCGCAGATGATCCGGTTCGTCGCGGTCGCGATTGCCGGCGTGCTGACCATCGGGCTGATGACGGATGCTCTGCGCGCGCTGTTCGAATCGCAGGAGCCCGGCGTGCTCAACTCGGTCGCGGCGTCGCCGGCGCAGACGCGGGAGCAGCTGATCGCCGAGCTCGCACGGCATCCGATCTTTGAGAGCGCGCGGCGCTTCCGCGAAGACGAGCTTGCACCCTACGATCCGCCGCTGCTCCGCGACTTCCTGTCGACGAGGCGCGTGCTGCGCCGCTCCGAGGCGCCGTGGGGACTGGCGCCGACCGACCCCGCCGCCGAGCGCATGGCCTCGCTGATGACTGCGAACAGCGCCTCCCATGTCATCGTGCTCGCGCATGATCCGCTCGACCTGATCGTGCTCGCGGTGCCGGTCACCGCGGCCGATCCCGCCACCGAAACCGCGTTGGCGCTGGTGCGGCGGCTGCTGGCGCTGACCCCGGAGGCCAAATGACGCTGGAGATCCGGGAAGGCGACCGCAAGGCGGCCTTCGACGCCGCGCTCAATGCCTATGGGCCCGACAGCCTCTACGTGCCGCCGCTGTGGAGCGATTTCGACCGGATGTTCGATGCTGCGGAGAACCCGTTCATCACCGAAGGCCATGGCCGCTATGCGCTGTTCTCGGCGCATCGCGACGGCCGCCCGGTCGGCCGCATCGCCGCCTCGATCCACGACGCCTCCAACCGCAAGCACGGCACACGTCACGGCGCGTTCGGTTTCTTCGACTGTATCGACGAGCCTGATGTTGCCGATCTGTTGTTGCGCACTGCCGAGCAGTGGCTGTCCGCGCGCGGCATGACCCGTATCGCCGGCAATTTCAATCTGACGGCGATGCAGCAGATCGGCGTGATGACCGACGGCTTCGACCATGCGCCGTTCACCGACATGATGTGGTCGCCGCCGCATATCGCGCGTCACCTCGAACGCGCCGGTTATGCCGCGACCTTCCCGATGACGACGTTCGAGATCGCGCTCGACGGCGGCAAGCCGGAGCAGCTGCTCGGCGACAAGCAGCGCGCGGTGCTGGCCGACAAGGACTTCGTCTGGCAGCCGATCAAGCGCTCCGCCTTCAAGGTCCGGCTGGAAGATGCGCGCCTGATCCTGAACGACGGCTTTGCCGACAACCCGATGTTCGTGCCGCCGACCGCGGCCGAATATCTGTTCCAGGCCGGCGACATGATGTGGATCATCGACAAGCGGATTTCGACCGTGGTCTATCACCGCGGCCGGCCCGCCGGCGCGATCATCGCGATCCCCGATCTCAACCCGCTGATCAAGGCGATCGGCGGCCGGGTCGGGCTGACCGCGCCGTTCAAATTCGTGCAGCACCGCATGATGAACACCCGCGCCGTGCTGATCTATCAGTCGGTCTGCCGCGACCTGCACAATCGCGGCCTCAACGGCGCGATGCTCTACCGCACCGCGCTGGCGTTGCAGGAGGCCGGCTACCGCACGCTCGGCGGCACCTGGATCGCCGACATCAACGCGCCGTCGCTGCGCCAGGTCGAGAAGGCGGGCGCCACGCCGCTGCACCGGCTGCATCTGTTCACCAAGAGGCTGGCCGCGGCATGAGCGAGCTGACGCCGGACTTGCTGCGCGAGCTGGTCGCCGAGGCGCGGCTGGCGCCGAGCGTCCACAACATCCAGCCGACCCGCTGGCGTTTGCTCGGCGACGGGCGGTTGGCGCTGGTCGACGCGACCTGGGTCCGCGCGCCGGTCGCCGATCCCGCCGGACACGACGTGCTTGTCTCGCACGGCGCGGCGCTGGAGGGCATGAGCCTTGCCCTCAACCGCCGCGGCCTCGCCATCACGGCGATGACCACGATCGAGCAGCCGCTGTCGCCGCAATTTACTGCGCTCTGCAGCTTTGCGATCAGGCAAGGTGTCGCGCCCGATCCGTTGGCCGGCCATGTGGCGCACCGGATGTCGTGGCGCGGCAAGTTCGCGGCGTCGCCGGATGAGCCCGCGCCGCTGGTGCAGCTCGCCGTCGCGTGTGACGATCTGGTCTGCATCGGGGGTCGCCAGGCAATTGCCGATATCGCCGGCTGGGCCGACCAGGCTGAATTCTCCATCGTGCACGGCGACGACTATCGGGCCGAACTGCTCGAATGGATGCGGCTGTCGCCCGACCATCCGCACTATCTGCTCGACGGCCTCAATCGCGAAGCGCTTGCCATGAGCGCGGTCGAGGCCACCGCCGCCCGCTTCGTGCTCGGCAGCCTGTTCAAGCCGCTCGATCGTCTCGGCCTCGCCGCATCGCTGCTCTCAGACAGCGCCAAGACCGCCTCGGCCGCGGCGATCGTGCTGTTCTGTCGTCCGGTCGGTGAGGATCCACTCACGACGGGGCGGCATTTCTACCGGTGCTGGCTGGAGATCGATCGCGCCGGGCTCGTGGCATGCCCGATCTCGGCGCTGGCCGATCACCCTGATTTCAACGACCGGCTGCGCAAGCTCGGCGGGATCGGCACCGATCTGCGCCTCGTCAACGTGTTCCGCATAGGTCGGCCGGCAAAACCACTGGAACCGCGGCATTTCCGGCTGCCGGTCGATCGGCTCATCGTCTAGAGCGTTTTCGAGCGAAGTGGACACCGGTTCGCGTGAAGAAAACGCGTCAAAACAAGAATCTAGAGCTTCGGTTCTGATTCAATCAGAACCGAAAATGCTCTAGGCGCTGACAGATCAGGTGCGATATCCGCTGTCAAAGCTTCATGCGGTCGTGCTATGACGCCGCCCGCTAACCAAAGACCGGTGGAGATGATGTCGAAGCAATCGCTGCGCGAGGAGGCCGAGCGCCTGATCCGCGAGACCATGGAAAAGCGGAACCTGGTCATCAAGCAGGGCACGACCCGGATCGAGGCCGTTTGCGGCAAATGCGGCGCGCCGAACCGGGTGCAGGCGGAAAAGGGCCAGTCCCGCGTCAAGTTCACCTGCAAGAACTGCGACCACAAGCAGGAAACGCTCTGAGCGAGCCTCGCTTCCGTCATCCTGAGAGAATGCGAATGTATTCGGCGTCGTCCTGGCGAAAGCCAGGACCCATTACCCCAACTGCTTATTGTTGTGCGACGCTGGGGCCACTATCGCACTCTCAATCGAATTCGGTGGTTATGGGTCCTGGCTTTCGCCAGGACGACGGCGTGGGAAGGCCGCTCGCTACAATTCTCACACCGTGATCCCCGCGCAAAGGTGAAGCCTTTGCGCGGGGATGACGGTGATGGTCCGCAGGTGGGGTGGCAGAGCGTTACCCCACAAAGCGCCTCTACTTGAACGCTTCGCAGACCGTGGTTGTGATCCGGCGCGATCCGGGCCGCGGTCCGCAGCGAGACGTTGCGCCACCTGGCGTCCAGCGCGTGGCGGTCGCAGGCGAGCTTCACGCTCATGCCGCCGGCGAACTTGATCCAGTCGACAAAGCTTTGGCGTGAGACCGCGATCACGACGGGAATGTCGGCGTCGAGCGCGCGTTCGATCACGAAGCCAAGGCCCTTGCCGTCGCGTTCCCGCTTGCCGAAGCGGTTGACGATGACGAGATCGGCGCCTTCAGCGAGCGCATCGGCGACGCGGACGCCGGCGTCCTGCAGCCGTGACAGATCGAGCTTGCAGCCGGTCGCACCAGAACTTGTCGTACCCGGAGCCGGCGGCTGCGCCAGCAGCAGCGTCTCGCCGCTGTGGACCAGCACTGCCGACAGGCTGGAATCCGCGCATTGGCCTGATTGCACCATGCCGACGACGCGCGCGCCGAGCGCCTTCAGGTCGCCGGCGAAGTCGCGCAGGATGGCGTCGGGATCGTCCTTGTCGTCATAGACCAGGGCGGCAAGGTCGCATTGGGCATCGAACATGATGGGCTCTGTTCGTTGTGGAGGAGAGCGGCGGCCGCGGCGCCAAGGGGAGCCAAGGCGTCGCGGCCGCATGTCTTTCGGATCAGGCGGCCGGCGGGCCGTTGATGATCTGCAGCTGGGTGAATTCAGCGAGACCTTCCTCGGCGAATTCGGTGCCGATGCCCGACTGCTTGGCGCCGCCGAACGGGATGTTCGGGGCCATGTCGAGGTGCTTGTTGATCCACACCGTGCCGGCCTCGATCTGGGTCGCGATCTCATGCGCCCGCTTGATGTCGGACGACCACACCGACGCGCCGAGGCCGTAGGTGGTGGCGTTGGCGCGGCGGATCGCGTCATCCTTGTCGGAGTATTTGATCACGGGCAGCACCGGGCCGAACTGCTCCTCGTCGACCAGCTTGGAGCCTTCCTTGATGTCGCGCACGATGGTCGGCTCGATGAAGTAGCCGGGACGGTCCATCGCGGCGCCGCCGGCGATCACATTGCCGTTCTTGCGGGCGTCGTCGAGGAACGCCTTCACCTTCTCGTACTGCATCTTGTTCTGCAGCGGGCCGAGCTTGGTGCCCTGCTTGGAGCCGTCGTCGACGACGGTGTTCTTCGCAATCGCGACCAGCTCGTTGCAGATCTCGTCATAGACGGATTCGTGCACATAGAGCCGCTTGATGGCGAGGCAGACCTGGCCGGAGTTCTGGAACGCGCCCTCGAAGATGCCGGGCGCCACCTTCTTCGGATCGACGTCGTCGAGCACGATGCCGGCGTCGTTGCCGCCGAGCTCGAGCGTGATCCGCTTTAACGTCTGCGATGCGCTCGCCATCACCTTCTGGCCGGTCGCCGTCGAGCCGGTGAAGGAGATCTTGCGGATGTCAGGGTGCTTGGTCATGTGATCGCCGAGATCGTTGGCGTCGGCGATGAAGTTGAGCACGCCCTTCGGCAGGATGTCCTTGACCAGTTCGGCAAAGCGCAGCGAAGCCAGCGGCGTGGTGGGCGCAGGCTTCACCACCAGGGTGTTGCCGGCGAGCAGCGCCGACGGCAGCTTGAACGCCAGGATCAAGAGTGGATAGTTCCAGGGAATGATCGCGCCGACCACGCCGAGCGGGCGGCGATAGGCCTCGACCTTGCGGTCGCCGGAATTCTCGACCACGCGCATCGGCAGATCGAGCGAGCCGAGGTAGCGGAAGAAGCCCGCCATGCCCATGACTTCGCCGGTGGCATCCGCGAGCGGCTTGCCCTGTTCGCTGGTCAGGATGTGCGCGAGCTCGTTGGTGTTGGCCTCGATCGCCTCGGCCATCTTGATGATGAGCTTGCGGCGCTCTTCCATCGGCGTGGCGGCCCATGCCGGGTAGGCGGCCTTCGCGGCGGCGACGGCCTTGTCGAGCTGGTCCTTGGAGGCGCGGGGGCATTGCGCCACCACCTCTTCGGTCGCCGGATTGAGCACCGGCATGGTCTGGTCGCCGGGTACCATCTTGCCGTCGATGAGAAGCTTGTAATCACTCATAGGCTTTGCTCTCCCTGGTCAAACGGGCCCTTCGCGGGCCTCGCTATATCCTGTCATATATCACGATTGCAGCGGGCGGGCCACGGCCAAAGATGGTCCGCGAATAACGGCTGGACGGCGGCAGGCCGAGAGATATATCTTTACGAATATAACGAAGAAATGATCCGGAGTGCCGATATGCAGATCGAAACCCAGGAGCTCACCACCTGCGAAGTCGCGCCCGACGGCCGCGCGATTTCGCTGGGATTCGTCGACGGCAAGGGTGAGCCCGCAACCATCCGCCTGTCGATCAATCAGGTCGGCGCGCTGGTCATGACGCTGCCCGGGTTGATCAGCAAGGCGCTGCAGACGCGTTTCGGCGACCAGAGCTTGCGCTACGCCTATCCGCTGGATTCATGGGTGCTCGAGCAGTCGACCGATCCGAGCCATGGCATGATGACGCTCAAAACATCGGACGGCTTCAGCGTCTGCTTCTCGATCCCGCGCGCCCAGCAGAGCGAGCTCGGTGAGGCGCTGGTGGCGCAGCCGGCGACGCCGGTGCGGGTGCGGGCGAATTGAGAGTTCGTAGGATGGGTGGAGCGAAGCGATACCCATCAAACAGCGGGCCGCAGGAGAGATGATGGGTTTCGCTTCGCTCTACCCATCCTACGATTCTATTGGCCGCATATACTCCGCTGTCATGCCCCGCTTCATGCGGGGCATCCAGTACGCCGCGGCCCCTCGACTCAAGCACTGCGGCCTCTGGAATACTGGATCGCCCGGTCAAGCCGGGCGATGACAGCACGAATGGGGAAAGGGGTAGCCTATCCTACGTAGCCTACTTCCCCTTCACGAACGCCGCGAATGCGTCGCCGAAATCCGGGTGCCAGCGCGACAACGGCGGGCGGTTCTCGACGATGTCGCCGGCGGCCCACAGGATGCGGCGCTCGTCGAGCGCGCGCGGCACGTCATTGTCGGGGCAGAGGATGTAGAAATCGCCGGCCGTGAGGTGCTCGATCATGAAGTCGACGGTCTGCTCCGATGTCCAGGCGCCGGCCGGCTTCTCGGTGCGGCCGCGCGCGGTCAGCCCGGTGAAGACAAAACCCGGGATCAGGAGATGCGCCGTGATCTTGCAGCCGTCGGTGTTGCGCAGCTCGTGCTGCAGCGCCTCGGTGAACGCCTTCACGCCGGCCTTGGAGACGTTGTAGGCGGGATCGCCGGGTGGCGTGGTGATGCCCTGCTTGGAGCCGGTGTTGATGATCAGCCCGGGCCGGCCGCGCTTGATCATGTTCGGCGCAAACGCCTGCGTGCCGTTGATCACGCCCCACAGATTGACGCCAAGGATGCGCTGCCAATTGTCCGCGGGCCCGAACATCGCGCTGCCGGGCTGGATGCCGGCATTGTTCATCAGGATGTCGGTGCCGCCGAACTTTTTCGCCACGGCGGCCTCAAGGCTTGCGACCTCATCGGCGCGGCTGACGTCGACCGCAGCCGTCATGATGTCGGCGGCGCCGCCGGGTGCGGCAGATGACAGTTTTGCCGCCGCCGCCTTCAGCCTGTCATCGCCGAGATCGGCGATGCAGAGCTTCATGCCGGCTTCGGCAAACCGCGTCGCTGCGGCAAGCCCGATGCCGGATGCGCCTCCGGTGATCACGGCAACATGATTGGCTGATATCACGGGGTGGGGCATCGTCGCTCTCCGGACACATCTGTGGCTGAGGTTAGCATAGCGTTTTCAAGCGAAGTGGTTCCCGGTTCGCGTGAAGAAAACGCGTCAAACAACAAACTCCATTCTAGCATATCGCACCCGGCATGCACGCAGGTGCATGGGAGGTTTTCATGCGCGCCACCCTCGACAACGCTTGCATCGCTTTACGGTTTCGCGGCCGCGCTGTAGAATCACCGATATAACGCTTCCAAAACACCTCAGCCGACATTTTACAGGGAGTGCAACCATGGCTGTTTCGCAGGCTATTCCGATCACGCGCCATCCTTATGCCGATGGCTCCTACAAGAAGATGCTGATCGACGGCAAATGGGTCGACGCCGCCTCCGGCAAGAAATTCGAAACCCACAACCCCGCTACCGGCGAATTGCTCGCATCCGTCGCCGAGGGCGATGCCGAGGACATTAACCGTGCGGTTGCAGCAGCGCGCCGCGCCTTCGAAGGGCCGTGGAGCAAGGTGAAGCCGTTCGAGCGGCAGAACATGCTGCTCAAGCTCGCCGAGCTCGTCGAAGCCAATTTCGAGGAACTGTCCCAGCTCGACACGCTCGACATGGGCGCGCCGATCAGCCGCACCCGCGGCAACCGGCTGCGCGCGCTCGGCATGCTGCGCTACTATGCCGGTCAGGCGACCGCGATCCATGGTGAGACCATCGAGAATTCGCTGCCCGGCGAGATCTTCTCCTACACGCTGAAGGAGCCGATCGGCGTGGTCGGCGCCATCATCCCCTGGAACGGCCCGCTGACCGCATCGATCTGGAAGATCGGCCCGGCGATCGCGACCGGCTGCACCGTGGTGCTGAAGCCGGCCGAGGAATCGCCGCTGACCTCGCTGCGCATCGGCGAGCTCTGCATGGAGGCCGGCATTCCGCCCGGCGTCGTCAACGTCGTGCCGGGCTATGGCGAGACCGCGGGCGCGGCGCTCGCCTCGCATCCCGATGTCGACAAGGTCGCCTTCACCGGCTCGCACGTCACGGGCCAGTCGATCATCCGTGCGTCGGCCGGCAACCTCAAGCGCGTCTCGCTCGAGCTCGGCGGCAAGTCGCCGGACATCGTGTTCGCCGACGCCGACCTCGACGCCGCGGTCCCGGGCGCTGCGATGGCGGTGTTCGCCAATTCCGGCCAGATCTGCAGCGCCGGCACGCGGCTGTTCGTCGAGCAGCAGCTCTATGACGAATTCGTCGGCCGCGTCGCCGAGTTCGGCAAGAAGCTGCAGGTCGGCAACGGCCTCGACCCCAACACCCAGATCGGGCCGTTGGTATCACAGCAGCAGATGGACCGCGTCTCCGGCTATCTCGACATCGGCCAGAAGGAAGGCGCCAAGGCGCTGGCCGGCGGCGGCCGCCTCACCGAGGGCGCGCTGTCGAAGGGCTATTTCGTGCAGCCGACCGTATTCGCGAATGTGCAGGACAATATGCGCATCGCGCAGGAGGAGATCTTCGGCCCGGTGATCTCGGCGATCTCCTTCAAGGATCCGGACGAGCTGATCAAGCGCGCCAATGCCACGACCTTCGGTCTCGGCTCGGGCGTGTGGACCACCAATGTCAGCAAGGCGCACCAGGTCGCCAAGGCGCTGCGCGCCGGCTCGGTCTGGGTCAATTGCTACCAGGCGATGGATCCGGCGGTGCCGTTCGGCGGCTACAAGATGAGCGGCTACGGCCGCGAGTCCGGCAAGCAGCACGTCGAGGAGTATCTCAACGTCAAGGCGGTCTGGATCAAGACGGGCTAGCGCTTGCTTCTTCTCACCTCTCCCCGCCTGCGGGGAGAGGTCGGATTGCATCGACAGATGCAATCCGGGTGAGGGGGGCAGGTCTCAATGTTCGGCGTGCCCGCGGTGGGAAGTCCTCACCCCAATGCTTGCATGATTTCGGAATATTAGAAGAATATCCCTGATTTGCCCGACGCGTCAAGTTGCCTTGTCGAAGGCCGGCCGCCCCCGGCTACTTTGCATGGGGTTGTTTTCGATATTTTCGTAAGCGCCCCTGCGACGGCCGCCGGTTCTTGCTTCTACCGCCCCGCGGCCTTCTTCGGCTTGCCGATGTCGCTGCGCAGGGCCTCGAGGTCCTTGCGCACGGCGGTCGCCGCATCGCGCTCGATCTTGCGGTAGCGCGCCACCAGGGAGAGACCGAACGGGGTCAGCACCGCGCCGCCGCCGTTCTTGCCGCCGGTCTGCCGTTCCACCGCCGCCTGGCGGCAGATGCGGTTGATCTCGTCGACCAGGTCCCAGGCGCGCTTGTAGCTCATGTCCATGGCGCGGCCGGCGGCCGAGATCGAGCCGCATTCCTTGATCTGCTCGAGCAGCAGGATCTTGCCCGGTCCGATGCGGTCTTCGGCATCGAGATCGATGCGGACGCTCAACGAGGGGAGCGATGTGGCGCTCGTTTTCGACATGGCAAGCCTGCTTGTCTGTTCGCTAGATTGCCACTACCTGCTTTTGCGAACAAGATGAACCCGTGACATAACGGGCATGGTCCGGAAAAGTGGTAACCGGCTTTCCGGGGCGGATCATGCCCACTCTATGACGGAAACCACACAAGAATATTTGGGGTAGGCATGAGTTCTCCATCGCTGTTTTCGCCGCTCAAGGTCGGTCCCTATGAGCTGAAGCATCGTGTCGTGATGGCGCCGCTGACGCGGATGCGGGCGGCGCGGCCGAGCCTCGCGCCGCGGCCGATGAACGCGGAATATTACGCGCAGCGCGCCACGCCCGGCGGCCTGCTGATCGCGGAGGCCTCGCCGGTGGTCGCCACCGGCTTCGGCAATCCCGGCGTCCCCGGCATCTATAGCGATACCCAGATCGCGGGCTGGCGCGAGGTGGTGGATGCCGTGCACGCCAAGGGCGGCTTGATCTTCCTGCAGCTCTGGCACGTCGGCCGCGTCTCGCATTCCTCGTTCCAGCCGGATGGCGCGCTTCCGGTGGCGCCGTCGGCAGTCGCGATCCCGCCCGAGTTCAAGTGCATGACGGCGGACGGCAAGGTGGTCGACTACGAGACGCCGCGTGCGCTCGAGACCGGTGAAGTCGCCCTGATGGTCGAGGCGTATCGGCAGGGGGCGAAGAACGCGCTCGCCGCCGGCTTCGACGGCGTCGAGATCCACGGCGCCAATGGCTATTTGATCGAGCAGTTCCTGCAATCGCGCAGCAATCTACGGACCGACCAATATGGCGGCTCGATCGAGAACCGCGTCCGCTTCCTGCTGGAAGTGACGCAGGCGGTGACCGAGGTCTGGGGCGCCAACCGCGTCGGCGTGCGGCTCTCGCCTTACGGCATTGCCAATGGCAGCGGCGAGGCCGACCCGATGCCGCTCTACAGCCACGCCATCAAGGCGCTGGACAAGTTCGGGCTCGCCTATCTGCATTTCATCGAGCCGCGTGCCTCGGGCACCGGTCGCGCCGAGGTCGACTGGCAGAACGTGCCGTCCGCGATGGTGCTGTACCGCCCGATGTGGAGCGGCGTGCTGATCACCGCCGGCAATTTCGTCGGTGACAGCGCGCAGAGCGCGGTCGCGGAAGGTCATGCCGATGCGATCGCGTTCGGCCGCTATTTCATCTCCAACCCGGACCTGCCGCGCCGCCTGCAGCGCGGCTATCCGCTGACCAAGTACAACCGTGCCACCTTCTATGCCGGCGAGGAGAAGGGCTACACGGATTATCCCGCCCACGATGAGATGGCGCAGGCGTGACTTCGTAGCCCGGATGGAGCGCAGCGCAATCCGGGGCCTCTTGTCGGCGGATCAACCGTCCCCGGATTTCGCTTCGCTGCATCCGGGCTACAATGCTTCCTTCCTCGTCATTGCGAGGAGCGGAGCGACGAAGCAATCCATCGCTCCTCACGCGTTGATAGATGGATTGCTTCGCTTCGCTCGCAATGACGGCGGGCAAAGCCGGAGAGCTCCCGATGTTTCCGGACGACGAATTCGAGCCGACGAAGAAGCCGAAGCCGGTGGCGCTGGCGAAGCCCGCGGCCGGCCAATGCCTGTGCGGCAAGGTCCGGTTCGAGATCGATGTGCCGGCGCGCTGGGCCTGGCACGATCACACCGCCGCGAGCCGCCGCGCCCATGGCGCGGTTTATGCGACCTATGTCGGCAGCTGGAAGAAGCGCTTCCGCATCACGCAAGGCGAAAGCGAGCTCTCGCGTTACGAGGACGCGAAAAGCAAGACCGCGCGCAGCTTCTGCGCCAATTGCGGCACGCCTATCATCTACGAGCGCGCACGGTCGCCGCACATGGTGAACATTCCACGCGCACTGTTCTCGGGGCGCACCGGCCGGCAGCCGCTCTACCATATCGCGATCGAGGAATTGCAGGAGTGGGCCTACACCGGCGAGCCGCTGGTGCCGCTGAAGGGCTATCCCGGCGTGGTCTGGCAACGTTCGAAAAAGAAGAAGCGCAGCGAGCGCGAGGGGATGTTCTAGGGCATTTTCGGTGCTGATTGAATCAGGACCGATGCTCTGGCTGCGTCAGCGCTTTGCGTAGATGACCTCTTCCGACCCTACGTATTCCTCGGTCCACCCTCTCTTGTCCACGAGGAACCGCTTCAGAGGTTCGTGCGCCTTCACCCAGAGCACCGTATCGATCTTGTACTTGGTGAGGACGGTGTCCCAGGCGGTCTCGTCGATCTCCCATTTGATCAGGCTGAAATAGTCGCGCAGCAGCTCATCGGGATAGGCGGTGGCCGATCGGCCGTCGACGAACACCGGCACCGCGCCACGTGTGTAGAAGATCAGGAGCCCGCCGACGTTCCAGTGGTTCAGCAGCCGTGCATGCGGAAAATGGGTTTGAAGATAGCGCGCATCCTGCTCCGAGAGCAGCTGCGGAAGCGCGAGAGCCAGTCTGACGTACATCAAGGTCGGCGGCAGCGCGCACATTGCGACGATGCCGGCAACCAAGAGCGAGCTCTGGACCTTGAGGTCGTTCAGCTGCTTGGGCAGCACCCGGTCGATGTGAAGCGCCAGCGGCACCGTTGCGAACATGAAGAAGAACGACATGTACCGGTATTGGTAGAATCCCAGCAGCAGGAACAGCCAGGACAGCAGCCGCGACTCCAGAGGAGCCGGCGAAGCAGCCGGGTGGCGCAGCTCGAACGCGGCAAATATCGCGATATAGACGATGCCGGGAATGCTCCCGGGCACGGTGAAGTTCGCGGAGTAAGACCACCACTCGGTGATGTTCGCCTGCGCAAAATGGCCCAGCGTGGTGGTGACGCCGTCGTAGATGTGCCAGCCGAGCGGATTGATCAGGATCGCGACAAGGCAGCCGGCTGCCGCGAAACTGTAGAGCTTAAGACCCGCCCAGTCCCGCCTGAGCACGGACGTGGCGCCAAAGAGGCCGATGATGAAAAGCCCAAGCACAAAGCCGCCGTGCAGATTGGCCCAAAGCACCATCATCACCGGCAGCAGGAACCATCTGGTTCGCCTCAGGCACTCTGCGTAGAAGACGACGCAGAACAACATGGTGGGGGTGTTTGGCGAAGCGGCGAGATAGGAATTCGGCGCGGTCACGAACGCAGGGTAAAGCAGGCACGCGGCGAGAACGGAAATGCCAACCGCAAGTGTCGAGGCGCCGCTGCGCAGGCAGATCGATGCAAGATATCCGGTGATGACGGCGCCACATGCAACGACTGACAGTGTGAGACCGATATACCCCGTGTATTGAAACACCACGCTGGCAATCACGTCCCAGAGCCAGGACAGATTGTACCATTGCCTGTCGCCGAGGGTGAATGACCATGGATCCTGGAAGGGGACCTTGCCGCGCTCCCTGATCATATCTCCGGCGGCGAGGTGCCATCCGAGATCAAGGTGGCCGAGCAGGAGCGGCCCGTTCGACAGGTAGTACACGGACGTGACTGCGATCAGGAAGACATAGAGACCCGGCTTCTCGAGCCCGATCGTTCCCGGTCCTCTATCGAGCCTGGTTCCGTTCCAGGCCGCCAGCGCGTCCATGACTGAACCCCCGCGATCGAAGCGAGCCAACTGCGGGCCCTGCATGCTTTTCTGTGTGCTTGATGAAGGCAAACCATCGTCGCTTTAGGGCACTCTGGCTAAAGTAGCGTTAAAGTCGGCCGCGCAATTCGATGGCTCCCGTTGAGGTTCACGTCTGCCCCAGCGCCGGCTTTCGCGGGGCTGGCCGACGGAGTGAATGACGAGCGCGTGCCCTGGAGGGCCAGGCGCGCGCCGGCGGAATGCGGCCATGACCGGCCGCTCGATTGCTCCCCAGGCGCAAGTTTGGTCATCTCCACCGGTGCCGTCGGCCAATGCGCCGGCAGGCCTGGAGGGAACATGAAGAATCGCATCACCGGCCGCTCCGCGTTCCTGGCGCTGCTGAAGGACGAGGGCGTCACGCATCTGTTCGGCAATCCCGGCACCACCGAATTGCCGATCATGCATGCGCTGAAGGACCATCCCGACCTCACCTATGTGATGGCGATGCAGGAGAGCCTGGTCGTCGCGATGGCCGACGGCTTCAGCCGCGCCTCCGGCAAGCTCGTCGCCTGCAACGTCCATGTCGCGCCCGGTCTCGGCAATGCGATGGGCTCGCTCTACAATGCGAGCTTCACCGGCACACCGCTGATCCTCACCGCCGGCCAGCAGGAACAGGGCCACGGCTTGACCGAGCCGGTGCTCTATGGCCCGCTGGTGCAGATGGCCACTCCTTTGGTGAAATGGGCCGTCGAGGTGACGCGGCTGGAGGACCTGCCGCGCATCGTGCGCCGCGCCGCCAAGATCGCGACCACGCCGCCCACGGGACCAGTGTTCATCTCGCTGCCCGGCGACATTCTCAACGCTGAGGCCGGCATCGAGCTCGGCCGCTCCACCCGGGTCGACACGCGCGTCCGGCCGTCGGAGGAGTCCTTGAAGGTGCTGGCCGCGCGGATCCTGAAAGCCGAGCGTCCGGTGATCGTCGTCGGCGACGAACTCGTCAAGAGCGACGCGTTGCGCGAGGCGGCCGACCTTGCCGAGGCGCTGGGCTGCCCGGCCTGGCAATCGCCGACGCCCTACGGTTCGCATTTCCTCTCCGAAAGCCTGAGCTTCATGGGCGCCATCGCGCGGCTGCAGAAGGTCGCCCGCGATGTGCTGGCGCCACATGATCTGCTGATCGCGCTCGGCGGCGATCCGCTGCGGATGTCGGTCTATAGCGAGGTCGATCCGCTGCCGGATGGGCTCTCGATCGTGCAGGTCGGCCTGGTCGACAGCGATCTCGCCAGGAACTATGGCGCCGAGATTGTAGTGAAGGCCGACGTCAAGGAGACGCTGCGCGCATTGGTCCCGGCATTGAAGGAGCTCGGCGGCAGCGCGCTGGAGACGCGCGCGAAGCAGGGCCTCGCGGCGCTGTCGACGAAAAACTGGGCGGCGAAGCGCAAGGCGCTGGTCGAGCAGATCTCGAAGGCGAGCCTGAAATCGCCGATCGATCCGGACTGGCTGGCGCTGCAGGTCGTGGAGACGATGCCGGATAACGCGATCCTGGTCGACGAAGGCCTGACCTCGTCGCGGCAGATCCTCGGCTTACGCGCGCATCGCGACCGCTACGGCTATCACGCGCTCGCTTCCGGCGGCATCGGCTGGGGCCTGCCGGCCGCGGTCGGCGTCAGCCTCGCCAATCCGCAGCGCCCGGTGGTGTGCTATTCCGGCGACGGCTCGTCGATGTATTCGATCCAGTCGCTGTGGACCGCGGCCAATCACAAGCTGCCGCTGACCTTCGTCATCGTCAACAATGGCGGCTACCGTATCATCAAGCAGCGCCTGCTCGCCTTCCACGGCGACGACAATTATGTCGGCATGGACTTCATCGATCCGCCGGTTGATTTCACCGGCGTCGCGCGCTCGCTCGGGCTCGAGGCGATCAAGGTCACCGACCCGCAGGAGCTGAAGGGCGTGATGAAGTCGGCATTCAGCCGTCCCGGTGCGAAGCTGATCGAGGTGATGGTGAGCAATTCGGTGAATTGAGCGCACGGCGCGCGCTCCGTCCCGTCATCCTGAGGTGCGAGCGGAGCGAGCCTCGAAGGATGCACGGCCCGGCAGGTGGCCGTCGATCCTTCGAGACGCGCGCAAGAGCGCGCTCCTCAGGATGACGGGAAACGAATCGTAGGGTGGGTTAGCCGAAGGCGTAACCCACCACCGGCCTCTCATCAGCACCGGTGTTTGTTGGACCAAGATGGTGGGTTACGCTTTGCTAACCCACCCTACGCAGGTCACTCCGCCGCCGCGCTCTTCACCCGATACCGCCCCGCCGGATGCGTCGCGTCGAGCCTTGCGCGGCCCGCGCCGAACAGCTTCTCGCGCAAGGTGCCCTTGGCATACTCCCGCTTGTAGCGGCCGCGCTTGACGAGCTCCGGCACCAGCATGTCGGCGATATCCTCGAAATCGCCGGGCGAGATCGCAAAGGCGACGTTGAGGCCGTCGACGTCGGTGTCCTCGAACCATTGCTCGATCTTGTCGGCGACCTGCTCGGGCGAGCCGACCACCACGGGGCCAGCGCCGCCGATGCCGACATGCTCGGCGACCTCGCGCACGGTCCAGACCCGATTGGGGTCGGCGCGGGTGACGTTGTCCATCGCGGAGCGGCCGGCGTCGTTCTGCACGTGCCGCACTTCCTGGTCGAGCGAATAGGTCGAGAAGTCGACACCGGTCCAGCCCGACATCAGCGCCAGCGCGCCCTCGTGGCTGATATGGCTGCGATACTCGGCGTATTTCGCCTTGGCCTCGGCTTCGGTCGGTGCCACGACGACGCACATCATCGAGAACATCAGGATCTCGGCCGCGTTGCGGCCTTTCTCGGCGGCAAGCTCCCGGATTGCCGACACCCGCGGGCCGATCACCTTCGCCGACGGCCCCGACATGAACACGCATTCGGCATGCTCGGCGGCGAACTGCCGGCCGCGCGGCGAGGTGCCGGCCTGGTAGAGCACCGGCGTGCGCTGCGGCGACGGCTCCGACAGATGGATCGCGTTGAGCCGGTAGTTGCTGCCCTCGTGCTGCACACGATGCACCTTCTTTGGATCCGTGAAGATGCCGCGCGCGACGTCGCGGATCGCGGCGTCGTCCTCCCAGCTGCCTTCCCAGAGCTTGTAGACCAGCTCCATATATTCGTCGGCGAGCTCGTAGCGGTCGTCATGCGCGGTCTGCTTGTCCTTGCCGGCCCCGCGCGCCGCGGAATCGAGATAGCCGGTCACCACGTTCCAGCCGACCCGGCCGCCGGTGAGGTGATCGAGCGTCGACATCCGCCGCGCGAACGGGTAGGGCGGTTCAAAGGAGAGGTTGCTGGTGACGCCGAAGCCGAGATTTTCGGTCACCGCGGCCATCGCCGGGATCAGCATCAAGGGCTCATTGGCCGGGGTCTGCGCCGCGTTGCGCAGCGCCGCATCCGGATTGCCCGCATAGACGTCGTAGACGCCGAGCACGTCGGCAAGGAACAGCCCGTCGAACCGGCCGCGCTCCAGCGTCTTCGCCAGATCGGTCCAGTAGGACAGTCTGTTGTAGTCCTTGGTGCGGTCGCGCGGATGGGTCCACAGCCCCGGCGACTGATGCGCCACGCAGTTCATGGCAAAGGCGTTGAGCCGGATTTGTTTTGTCATTGTCGAAACCTTGGTCGAAACCTTGAGCGCCGCTTCGAATGCTGCCCGGTCGAATGCCGGGCGTCCCACGTCAACTTTGTTGCGACTTCCCACGTTTTGGCAAGGCCCCCTTCGCGATTCACACCCTTCCGGTGGCGCGCCGATCCCGATAGGTTGCCGGCCTCCAGAAGCATGATCCGGGCGCAAAGCGTCGCGTTCCGGCGGGGTCATGCCAAGACGCGACCGGACGAAGGAACAATCATGGCGACACGGGCCGACGCAATCGCAAATGTGCGAGAGCATTTTCAATCGGGACAGTTCTTGCAGGAGCTGGACCGCAGGGTCGGCTACCAGACCGAGAGCCTGAATGCCGACAAGGCCGATGCGCTGCGCGCCTATCTGGTCGAGAATCTGCAGCCGGCCTTCGCCGAGCTCGATTTCACGACCCGGCTGATCGAATCGCCGACCGGCCGCGGGCCCTATCTGATCGCCGACTACCAGGAGGATGCGGCGCGGCCGACCGTGCTGACTTATGGCCATGGCGACGTCGTCGACGGCATGGTCGGCGAATGGCGCGACGGGCTCAATCCCTGGCAGACCACGGTCAAGGGCGATCGCGTCTATGGCCGCGGCACCGCCGACAATAAGGGCCAGCATTCGATCAACATGGCCGCGCTGCGCGCGGTGAAGCAGGCGCGCGGCGGCAAGCTCGGCTTCAACGCCAAGTTCATCATCGAGACCGGTGAGGAGATCGGCTCGCCCGATCTGCGCGAGGTCTGCGAGGCGCATCGCGAGGAGCTGAAGGCCGATCTGTTCATTGCCTCGGACGGGCCGCGGCTGTCCGCGGAACGGCCGACCATCTTCCTCGGCTGCCGCGGCGGCAACCGCATCCATCTCGACGTCAATCTGCGCGACGGCGGCAACCATTCCGGCAATTGGGGCGGCGTGCTCGCCAATCCGGCGACGATTCTGGTCAACGCGATCGCGAGCCTGGTCGACGGCAAGGGCCGCATGAAGCTCGAGATCCTCAAACCACCGCCGATCTCCAACCGCGTCCGCGCCGCGCTCGCCGACGTCGAAATCAAGCCGACGGCGGACGAGCCGGCATTGGCGGAGGATTGGGGCGAGGAGGGCCTGACCGCGGCCGAGCGGCTCTATGCCTGGAACACGCTGGAAGTGCTGGCGATGTCATCGGGCAATATCGACAAGCCCGCCAATGCGATCCCCGGCAAGGCGAACGCGGTGCTGCAGCTCCGCTTCGTGGTCGGCACCAGATATCTCGAAGTGATCGATGGGGTGCGCGATTATCTGCACAAGAACGGCTTTCCGATGGTCGAGGTCTCGGGCGCGCAGCGTTTTGGTGCCTCGCGCACCGACATGGACAGCCCGTGGATCGAGTGGGCGGCGAATTCGATCCGCACCACCACCGGCAAGGCGCCGGCGGTGCTGCCGAACTTCGGCGGCTCGCTGCCGAACGACGTGTTCTCCGAGGGCCTCGGCCTGCCGACGATCTGGGTGCCGCATTCCTATCCGGGCTGCTCGCAGCACGCGCCCGACGAGCACATCCTGCTGCCGGTGACCGAGGAGGCGCTGACCATCATGGCCGGGCTGTTCTGGGATCTCGGCGAGGCACAGCTTTAAGATAGAAGGACGGGCTCGCTTTTTCCCCGTCATCCTGAGGCGCGAGCGGAGCGAGCCTCGAAGGATGCACGGCCCCGCTGGTGGCCGTCGATCCTTCGAGGCTCGCCGAAGAGGCTCGCACCTCAGGATGACGGGGAAGATGCGGGTTGCCGGGACAAGCTCGGCCACCGACGCGTTGAGAGAAGAGTGCCGACACGGCCAAGGAAACCTGATGACACTATCGACAGCAACGCCGCTTACCTCCGAAGTCGACGCCACCACCAAGAAAAACATCACCCGCCTGATCGTCGCGACCTCGGTCGGCAATGCGCTCGAATGGTACGACATCTCGGTCTACGCCTATTTCGCGGTCTACCTCTCCAAGGCGTTCTTCCCGGCCAATGATCCGACCACCTCGCTGCTGCTGACCTTCGGCAGCTTCGGCCTGTCGTTCCTGATCCGACCGATCGGCGGCATCGTGCTCGGCGCCTATGCCGATCGTCACGGCCGTAAGGCTTCGCTGATGCTGTCGATCGTGCTGATGACGTTGGGCACGCTGGTGCTGGCCTTGATGCCGACCTATCAGACGATCGGTATCCTGGCGCCGATCGCGGTGATGCTGGCGCGGCTGGTGCAGGGCTTTTCCGCCGGCGGCGAGTTCGGCTCCTCGACCGCGTTCCTGGTCGAGCATATGCCGGAGCGGCGCGGCTTCGTGGCGAGCTGGCAGTTCGCGAGCCAGGGCGTCAGCGGCTTGCTCGGTGCAGGCTTCGGCGCGCTGTTGACCTCGCTGATGAGCCCCGAGGATTTGCAATCCTGGGGCTGGCGGCTGCCGTTCCTGTTCGGCGTGCTGATCGGCCCGGTCGGCATTTATATCCGCAACCATGTCGACGATGCGACGCCGCCGCCGGCGGCCGGGAAGCAGGACTCACCGGTCAAGGAGGTGTTCGCGCGGCAGATGCTCCCCACCATCCTCGCCATCGGTGCGCTCGCGGTGTCGACCGCGGTGAACTATCTGATCGTCTACATGCCGACCTATGTGGTGAAGACGCTGAACCTCGCGCCGTCGGTCGGCTTCATCGCCGCATTCGCCGCGCAGACGGCGGTCGCGCTGCTGGCGCCGATCGCGGGCCTCGTCTCCGACAAGATCGGGCGCACCACGCACATGATCCTGTTTGCGCTGCTGCTCCTGGTCTCGATCTTCCCGGCCTTCCTGCTGCTCACGGGCAGACCGACGCCGACCATCATCCTGATCGGCGTGCTGTGGCTCGGTGTCCTCAAGTCGCTGTATTACGGGCCGCTCGCCGCGCTGATGTCGGAGCTGTTTCCGGCGGCGACGCGTGCGACCGGGCTCGGCCTCAGCTACAATATCGGCGTCACATTGTTCGGCGGCATGGGCCCGGCGATCATGACCTGGATGGGCGGCTTCGCGCCGATCGGTGAGCTCGCACCGGGCTACTACCTCACCGGCGTCTGCCTGCTCAGCCTGTCGGCGCTGTTCACCATCCGCCGGCTGCGGCTGGCTTGATTTCGTGAAGCGAAATTCAAATATCCCTGTTGCTGCACAGCAGCGTAGATAGTCGCAATCAAAGTTTCATCTGACGAAAGTATACGATGTCCGGCGCGCGTCATCCGTTTTAGGATGATGTCCGCCGGCACATCCCTCGTCATGCGCGGCTCAGGATTTGCAATTGAAGGCAAGGAAGACCAGGGCATGAACGCCTCCACGACTGCGACCGCACGGACCAGCCGCAAGAGGCCACCGCCGGAGCCGGGCCAACCCGACAAGTTCAACGCGATCCAGAAGGTCTGCGCGATCCTGCGCGTGCTGGCGCAGCGCTCGCCGCTGCGGCTGACCGATATCGCCGACACCACCTCGCTGAACAAGGCGACCGCGCTGCGCATCCTCAACTCGCTGATCGAAGAGGGGTTCGTCAGCCGGGTCGCCGGCGCCAAGACCTATGAGCTCGGCCAGGAGGCGCGGGTGATGGCGGTCGGCGCGCGCCGCTCGGTCGACATCGCCGAACTGGCGCAGCCGAGCCTGTTGCGGCTGTCGGAGCGCTCCGCCGATACAGCATTGTTGTCGGTGCGCTCCGGCGTCGAGGCGCTGTATCTGGCGCGCTCGGTCGGCAGCCATCCGCTGCAGCCGAACTATCTGCAGATCGGCAGCCGCCGTCCGCTCGGCGTCGGCGCCGGTGCGCTGGCGCTTTTGGTCTGGCTGCCGGACGCCGAGATCGAGGCCGTGATCGAGGTGATCGTGCCGCGGCTGGCGAAATCGCCGCGCATCACGCCGAAATTCCTGCGCGAGCGGATCGCCGTGGCGCGCAAGGCCGGCCACACCGTGCTGCTCGACGCCGCATTCCCCGGCATGGGCGGCGTCGGCGTTCCCGTCCGCGACGATGCCGGCGAGGTGGTCGCCGCGCTCTCGATCGGCGCGGCCACCGACCGCATCCGCCGCCGCGAAAGCGAGCTCGCCGACATGCTGAAGAAGGAAGCCCAGGTGCTGGCCCGCGCGATGGCCCAGGCGCCGAAGAACGGGCGTCCGGCGAAGGCAGGTTGAAATGCTGCCGCGGTCTTCCTCGCCTCTCCCCGCGTGCGGGTGAGGGGGAGCCTCCGCGAACACAGCTATCACCGCTTCCGCGGAGACGGCCCCTCACCCCAACCCTCTCCCCGTAAGAACGGGGAGAGGGAGCGCAGCTTCGACGCGGCCGCAGCTCAACCTCGCCCAATCACCTACTAAGCCCCCTCGTCCAGCGCCACGAGCTCGCGCTTCCTGCGCAGCGACGGCAGTAGCGGGCCGACCAGCAGCACCAGCGCGAAGGCGAGGCAGATCGCCGAGATCGGCCGCTCCACGAAGGTCATGAGATCGCCCTGCGACAGGATCAGCGACTTGCGCAGATTGTTCTCCAGCATCGGCCCGAGCACGAAGGCCAGCACCAGCGGCGCCGGCTCGTAGCCGAGCTTGCGCATGAAATAGCCGATCACGCCGAACGCGATCATGACATGGACGTCGAACACGTTGTTGCTGGAGCAGTAGACGCCGATGATCGTGAACAGGATGATCAGCGGGAACAGCACGTTGTAGGGCAACCGCAGCAGCTGCACCCACATGCCGATCATCGGCAGATTGAGCACGAGCAGCATCAGATTGCCGATATACATGCTGGCGACGATGCCCCAGAACAGCGTCGGGTTCTGCGAGATCATCAGCGGTCCCGGCTGCAGGCCGTGGATCACGAAGGCGCCGAGCAGCAGCGCCATCACCACGTTCGGCGGGATGCCGAGCGTCATCAGCGGAATGAAGGCGCCGCCGGCCGCGGAATTGTTGGCCGATTCCGGCCCCGCGACGCCCTCGATCGCGCCGTGGCCGAACCGCTCCGGATGCTTCGAGAGCCGCTTCTCCAGCGCATAAGAGGCGAACGACGCCACCACGGCGCCGCCGCCGGGCAGGATGCCGAGGAAGAAGCCGAGCACGGTGCCGCGCGCCACCGGCCCGCTGCTGGCCTTCCAGTCCTCCTTGCTCGGCAGCAGCTGGGTGATCCTGGTCTTGATGATGTCGCGCTTGATCGCCTGCTCGGTGTTGAGCAGCACCTCGGCGACGCCGAACAGGCCCATCACCACGGGCACGAGGCCGATGCCGTCGATCAGCTCGATGCGGCCGAAGGTCAGCCGCGGCTGCGCGGTGATGCTGTCGAGCCCGACCAGGCCGAGCACGACGCCGATACAGGCCATCAGCAGCGCCTTGGCCATCGAGCCCTGCGTCAGGAAGGTCAGCACGACGAGGCCGAGCACCATCAGGCTGAAATATTCGGCGGGTCCGAACGCGATCGCGACGCTGGCGAGCGAGGGCGCCACCAGCATCAGGGCGACCAGCGAGAAGGTGCCGGCGATGAACGAGCCGAACGCCGAGATGCCGAGCGCGGGGCCGGCGCGGCCCTGCTTGGCCATCTGGTGGCCGTCGATGCAGGTGACGACGGAGGCGGCTTCACCGGGAATGTTGACCAGGATCGAGGTGGTCGAGCCGCCATACATCGAGCCGTAATAGATGCCGGCCATCATGATGATGCCGGACTCCGGCGTGCCGGACAGCGTGACCGGCAGCAATAGCGACATTGCCGAGATCGGGCCGATGCCGGGCAGCACGCCGACCAGCGTGCCGATGAACACGCCGATGAAGCAATAGAGCAAATTGACCGGCAGCAGCGCGACGCCGAGGCCGTGGGCGACATTGACGAGAGTATCCATGGGCGCTCAACCGATCTCGAAGATGCCGCTCGGCAACTGGATCGCGAGCAGGTGCTTCAGCACCCACCACATCCCGAGCGGAGCAAGGATGGACAGCGGGATCGCCAGCGACCAGCGCACCGGATCGATCACGCGCAGCAGAAACAGCATCAGCGGGATCGCCGACGGCAGGAAGCCCAGGGACTCCAGCGCAAAGGCGAACGCGGCGAGGCAGACGATGACCAGGACCGGCTTGCCCCAGCGCGCATTCTCCCAGCGCGAGGCAAAGGTCGGACCGCCCTCGGTGACCGCCGCGACCATGATCGAGATCGCGAACACGCACATCAGGATGCCGGTGTAGAACAGCACGTAGCCGGAGCCGGGATCGTTGATGGTGCCGAGCTTGAGCTTGAGCCCCGACCAGATCACGAAGGCGCCGAGCCCGAGCCCGATCAGGCCGCCCCAGAGCTCGGAGTTGTTGAGACGGAGTTTGACGTTGGTCTGGTCGCTCATGAAGAATGCCCTTGGAGGTCGCCGATATCGTCATCTTGAGGTAGCGGCGCGGAGCGACGCCCTCGAAGGGTGACGGTGCCTTGGTCCATCCTTCGAGGCGAGCCGCAAGCGCGGCTCGTACCTCAGGATGACGCCGGCGTATGTGGCGGACTTAAACTTTACTTCTTCGCCAGCCCGAGGGTGTTGATCACCTTGCGTTCGGACTCGGTGACCTCGACGACGAACTTCCTGTAGTCCTCGGTGTTCTTGTAGTTCGGCACCATGTCGTATTTGGCCAGCGTTGCGATCACGGCGGGGTCCTCGATCGCCTTCTTGAAGGCGTCGTGCAGCTTGGCGACGATCTTGGGATCCATGCCCTTGGGGCCGGCGATGCCGAACGGCGAGTCATAGATCATGGGATAGCCGAGCTCCTTCAGCGTCGGCACGTCGGGATAGTTCGGCGAGCGTGCGCCGGTCCACACCATCAGCAGGCGGAGCTTGCCGGCGTCGACCAGCGGCCGCCAGCCGGTGGAATCGGCCTGCAGCATGGTGTGCTGGCCGAGCACCGCGGCGTTGGTCTCGGCGCCGCCCTTGAACGGCACCTGGGTCAGCTTGATCCCGCCGGCCATCAAGGCGATCTGCTCCATGCCGATATGCAGCGAGGTGCCGGTGCCCGGCGTCGCATAGGTCACCTTGCCGGGATTCTTCTTGGCGAAGGCGACCACGTCCTGCCAGGTCTTGAACTGCGACTCCGCATTGGTGGTGACGCCGAAGGTGTAGCCGGTGAGGTGGACGATGTAGGAGAAATCCTTCGCCGGATCCCACGACACGTCCTGCATCAAGGGCAGGCGGAACACGGTGATCGGAATCTGCGCGATGGTGTAGCCATCGGGCTTGGCGCCGGCCGCCATGGTCGCGGGGCCCACGGTGCCGCCGCCGCCCGCCTTGTTATCGACCGCGATCGGCTGGCCCAGCACCTTCGAGGCGCTCTCGGCGATCGCGCGCATCGAGATATCGGTCGAGCCGCCCGCCGGCCACGGCACGATCAGCGTGATCGGCTTGGTCGGATAATCCTGCGCCTGCGCCGCTGTCGACAGCAGCATGCCGGCGGCGGCGAGCAGGACCATCAAGGAATTGCGCTGCGACATCTCGATCTCTCCCCGTGTGGCCGCGTTCGCTCGCGGCCGCGTCTTGTTCGGTGTTGGCAATGATCGTCCCTGTCGTCGCAGGGACACGCTGCGCATTGGACAGAACAGGGCGGGCAACGGAAGAGCGAAGGCGCCGACTGCGACAATTGGCCTGCCGCGAGTTGTCGCGACCTGCCGAGCTGCGGAATTCAATCGGCCTTTGGTCTGACGGAGTGGCAGCTCCTGGCAGCATGCGGGGAGGGCGCGCCGCCCCGCGCCCTGACCGGCAAGCGGCGTTTGGTCAAGCGTATAATCCAGGGAACCCAAGGGCATCGGCGTCTTGCGGGATCGTGCCCTTCCGGTCATCATGGGGCGTCCGCCGCAGGAAAACTTCCCCGACAGATGACGCTATCGCCCGACGCCACCGACGACGCTGTGACGACGGCGTTTGCCGGCATTCCCGCATTGCTCGACCAGGCACCGCTCTTGGTCTCGCGCGGGCGGCTGCTCGATTGCGACTGCCTGCTCGGACCAATGGCGCGACCGTTTCACGCCGCGATCCGGGCCGGCCGCATCGTCGAGTTCGTGCCCTCGCCGGTCCTGATGCGCTCGTGGCGCTTTGCCTATCGCGCGACGCCGCAGGCCTGGGCCGCCTATTGGCAGATCGAGCCGAGACCCGGCTGGCACGATCTGCTGGCGCTGACCAAGCGCGGCGAGGCGGTGCTGGAAGGCGATCTGCATCCCTTCATGGCGCACCTGCAATACTTCAAGGACCTGCTGGCGCTGCCGCGGCAGCATTTCGCGGCGGCCGTATCATGAGCGGCGCGATCATGAACGGCCATATCGAGCCGATGGTCGGCCGCTACGTTCACGTCGAGATCGGCGGCGAGCTGCACCGGATCTATTTCGAGGAGAACGGCAAGGGCATTCCGCTGGTCTGCCTGCACACCGCCGGATCAGACGCGCGGCAGTGGCGGCATCTGCTCGCAGATAGCGCGTTTGCCGAAAATTTCCGCGTCATTGCCTTCGATATGCCCTGGCATGGCAAGTCGAATCCGCCGAAAAGCTGGGCCGGCGATGAATACCAACTCACCACCAACAGCTACACCGAGACCATCCGCGCCTTCTGCCGTGCATTGCGGCTGGAGAAGCCTGTCGTGATGGGCTGCTCGATCGGCGGCCGCATCGTGCTCAACCTTGCGATCGAATATGCCGCCGAGTTCCGCGCGCTGATCGGGCTCGAGGCTGCCGATTTCCAGGCGCCGTGGTATGACACCGATTGGCTCAATCGGGCGGACGTTCACGGCGGCGAGGTCTGCGCCGCGCTAGTGTCGGGGCTCGTTGCGCCGCAGAGCCCGGCGCCTGCGCGGATGGAAACGCTGTGGGCCTACAAGCAGGGCGGTCCCGGCGTGTTCAAGGGCGACCTGTATTTCTATCGTGTCGACGGCGACCTGCGCGGCCGGGTCGCGTCAATCGATACTAAAGTATGCAGGCTCTATCTCCTCACGGGCGAGTATGATTTCTCCTGCACGCCTGAGGACACGAGGCGGACGGCAGCGGCAATAGGGGGCGCCAGCGTCACGATCATGGAAAAGCTCGGTCATTTTCCGATGAGCGAGAATCCGGACCAGTTTCGCCGCTACATCGCACCCGTCCTCGCCGACATTCTCACGCAGTAAATCGACGTTTCCACGAAGGAGTAGACGTATGACATCCAAATATCTGATCGGCCTCGCGCTCGCCGCCGCGCTCGGCGCGAGCCAGGCGCAGGCCGAGGAGCTGACGGGAACCCTGAAGAACATCAAGGACACCGGCGCGATCACGCTCGGCTACCGCGATTCCTCGATCCCGTTCTCCTATCTCGACGACAACCAGAAGCCCGTCGGTTATGCGATGGACATCTGCTACAAGATCGTCGATGCCATCAAGAAGGAGCTGAAGCTCGACAAGCTCGAGGTGAAGCTCAACCCGGTGACCTCGGCGACGCGTATTCCGCTGATGGCCAACGGCACCGTCGACCTCGAATGCGGCTCGACCACCAACAATGCCGAGCGTCAGAAGCAGGTCTCCTTCACCAACTCGCACTTCCTGACCGCGAGCCGCTACGTCACCAAGAAGGCGAGCAAGATTAATTCGATCGACGACCTGAAGGGCAAGACGGTGGTCTCGACCGCCGGCACTACCAACATCAAGCAGCTCACCGAGGCCAACCTCGCACGCGGGCTGAGCATCAACATCATCCCGGCCAAGGATCATGCCGAGGCCTTCCTGATGGTCGAGACCGACCGCGCGGTCGCCTTCGTGATGGACGACATCCTGCTCGCGAGCCTCGTCGCCGGCTCGAAGTCGCCGGACGATTACGTGATCTCCAAGGATGCGTTCTCCAAGCCCGAGCCCTACGGCATCATGCTGCGCAAGGATGACGCGCCGTTCAAGAAGGTCGTCGACGCCGCCACCGCGGCGCTCTACACCAGCCCTGAGGGCCAGAAGATCTACGACAAGTGGTTCAACCAGAAGATCCCGCCGAAGGGCCTGAACCTCAATGTGCCGCTCGGGCCGGAGATGAAGAAGCAGCTTGCCAAGCCGTCGGATTCACCCGATCCGGATGCCTATCTGGTGAACTGATTGCAGTGTTGCGCATGACCCGTCGCCGTTCGGCGGCGGGTCCTGAAAATGAACGTGTCCGGCCATTTTGGAGGAGAATGGCCGGACATTTGCATAGACGCCGCCCGTGATGTCGGCGTAATGCGTGATCGGTGCGATGGCGCGGGGGACCCGTGAACTACAATTGGAACTGGCACATCTTTCTTGAGCCGAACCCGATGGGGACCGGCACCTATCTCGACATGTTGCTGGCGGGACTGGTGGTCACCATCAAGGTGTCGGTGCTCGCCTGGATCATCGCGCTGGTCTCCGGCACGGTGATCGGCGTGCTGCGCACGCTGCCGTCGCGGACGGCGTCGTGGATCGGCTTCTGCTGGGTCGAGTTCTTCCGCAACATGCCGCTGCTGGTGCAGCTCTTCCTGTGGTTCTTCGTGCTGCCCGAGCTGCTGCCGAAATCCGCCGGGCTGTGGATGAAGCAGTTGCCGAACGCGCCGTTCTGGACCGCCGCGGTCGGCGTCGGCCTCTTCATGTCGGCGCGCGTCGCCGTGCAATTGCAGGCCGGCATCGGCTCGCTGCCGCGTGGCCAGAAGCAGGCTTCGACCGCGCTCGGCCTCACCACGGTGCAGACCTATCGCTACGTCCTGCTGCCGATGGCGTTCCGCATCATCCTGCCGCCGCTGACCTCCGAATTCCTCAACACCATCAAGAACAGCGCGGTCGCCATCACCATCGGGCTGATCGAATTGACCGGCCAGGCGCGCTCGATGCAGGAGTTCTCGTTCCAGGTGTTCGAGGCGTTCACCGCGGCAACCGTGCTCTATCTTCTCCTCAATTTCGTCGTGGTCACCGCGATGCGCTTGCTCGAGCGCTATGTCGCGATCCCCGGCTACATCACGGGCAAATGACGATGCTCGGCAATCTCGATTTCGACGTCATCCGCCGCTCGCTGCCCTATCTGTTCTTCGAGGGTATGCGCTTCACGCTGACCTTGACGGCGCTCGCCGCGTTCGGCGGCCTCGTGTTCGGCACCCTGATCGCCCTGATGCGGTTGTCGAGCTACAAGGTGCTCGGGCGCATCGCGGGCTTCTATGTCGACTTCATCCGCTCGCTGCCGCTGGTGCTGGTGATCTTCTGGTTCTACTTCCTGGTGCCTTACATCGGGCAGTGGGTGACCGGCGCGTCGCGGCCGATCTCGGTCGGCGCCTTCGCCTCCTCACTGATCACCTTCGTCGCATTCGAGGCGGCCTATTTCTCCGAGATCATGCGCGCCGGCATCCAGTCGATCTCGCGCGGCCAGCCGGCCGCGGCCAGCGCGCTCGGCCTGACCTACGCACAGTCGATGCGCTACGTCGTGCTGCCGCAGGCGTTCCGCAACATGCTGCCGGTGCTGCTGACGCAGACCATCGTGCTGTTCCAGGACACCTCGCTGGTCTACGTGCTGTCGATCCCGGATTTCCTCGGCGCCGCCAGCAAGGTCGCACAACGCGACGGCCGCCTGGTCGAAATGTACCTGTTCGCCGCGCTGGTCTACTTCGTCATTTCCTGTGTCGCGTCCTTTGGCGTGCGTCGCCTGCAGGCGCGAATCGCCATTGTTCGCTGAACAACAAGCTGAGCCATCATGATCGAGATCAATCACGTCAACAAATGGTACGGGCCGAGCTTCCAGGCGCTGAAGGACTGCACCACCAGCGTCGCCAAGGGCGAGGTGGTCGTGGTCTGCGGCCCGTCCGGTTCGGGCAAGTCGACCCTGATCAAATGCGTCAACGCGCTGGAGCCGATCCAGGGCGGTGACATCATCCTCGACGGCATCAAGGTCAACGATCCCAAGACCGATCTGCCGAAGCTGCGCTCCCGCGTCGGCATGGTGTTCCAGCACTTCGAATTGTTTCCGCATCTGCGGATCATCGACAACCTCTGCCTCGCGCAGGAGAAGGTGCTGGGCCGCAAGCATGACGATGCCGTGGTCACGGCCATGAAGCTGCTTGATCGCGTCGGGCTGACGGATCACGCTAAGAAATTCCCGGCCGAATTGTCGGGCGGCCAGCAGCAGCGCGTCGCGATTGCTCGCGCGCTCGCGATGAACCCGATCGCGATCCTGTTCGACGAGCCGACCTCGGCGCTCGACCCCGAGATGATCAGCGAGGTGCTCGACGTGATGGTCGACCTCGCCCGCGAGGGCATGACCATGATGGTGGTCACCCACGAGATGGGCTTTGCCAACAAGGTCGCCGACCGCGTCATCTTCATGGACCGCGGCGAGATCGTCGAGGACGCCAAGAAGGCCGACTTCTTCGGCACGCCGCGCAGCGACCGCGCGCAGAAGTTCCTGTCGAAGATCCTGCAGCATTGAGGCTGGGGCGTCTCTCGGCCTGTCATTCCCCGGTGCGCAATTGCGCACCTGAGGGCGCGCGCAGCGCGAGCCCGGTATCCATCAGGCCGCATCCTCCATGGTGAAATGGATTCCGGGCTCGCGCCAAGCGGCGCGCCCCGGAATGACGGCGGCTTTAGGGTTTTCCCCCGTTAACAATTTGCGTATACGAAGGCCTGAAACTCCCCTTCGTCCGCAGGAGAACTCGCGTGGAAAAGATCGCTTACGTCAACGGCTCGTTCGTGCCGCACTCCGAGGCCAAGGTCTCGGTGTTCGACCGCGGATTCCTGTTCGCCGACGGCATCTACGAGGTGGCGGCGGTGCTCGAGGGCAAGCTGATCGACAACGCTTCGCATCTGGCGCGGCTGAAGCGCTCGGTCGGCGAGATCCAGCTCGCGCTCCCCGAGACGCTGGAGCGGATCGAGGAGATCCAGAAGGAGCTGGTCAAGCGCAACGACCTCGTCAACGGCATGGTCTATCTCGAGGTTACCCGCGGTGCCGACAAGGGACGCGACTTCGCCTTCCCGAAGGCCGACGTCAAGCCGACCCTTGTGATGTTCACCTCGGAAAAGGACATCATCAACGCGCCGTCGGCCAAGACCGGCATCAACGTCATCACGGTGCCCGACATCCGCTGGGAGCGGCGCGACATCAAGAGCGTGGCGCTGCTGGCGCAGGTGCTGGCCAAGCAGGCCGCGGCCGCGGCCGGCGCCGGCGAAGCCTGGATGATCGAGGACGGCAAGGTCACCGAGGGCGGCTCGTCCTCGTCCTTCATCGTCACCCAGGACGACGTCATCGTAACCCGGCAGAACGGCAACGAGATCCTGCCCGGCTGCACCCGCAAGGCCGTCGTCAAACTCGCCGAGGAGCGTCAGCTTCGCATCGAGGAGCGCGCCTTCACGGTCGAGGAAGCGCTCGCCGCCAAGGAAGCCTTCATCACCAGCGCCTCGGTGTTCGTGCAGGGCGTGGTCGCGATCGACGGCAAGAAGGTCGGCAGCGGCAAGGTCGGCCCGATCACCGACCGCCTGCGCGAAATCTATGTCGAGTTCGCCCGCGCGACGGCGGTTTGACACTGCGTAGGGTGGGTTAGCGTAGCGTAACCCACCGACTTTGCTCGCCGCGGATAGAATGGTGGGTTGCGCCTTCGGCTAACCCACCCTACGGTCCGTCATCAAGCCGGGCGATCCAGTATTCCAGAGAGACTGCGGTGCTTGAGCCGAGAAGTCGCGGCGTACTGGATGCCCCGCATGAAGCGGGGCATGACAGCGGAGTATATGGCGGACAGTATCGCCCTCACGCCGCGACCTTCACCTTCACCGGGTGCACCGCGCGGAAGCCGATCGCGATCCGGTTCCAGGCGTTGATGGCGCCGATCAGCGTGGTCAGGTTGACGAGCTCGCTGTCCGTGAACTGCGCGCGCACCGCCTCGTAGTCGGCGTCGGGCGCATGCGTCTCTGCAACTAGCGTCAGCGCTTCGGTCCAGGCCAGCGCCGCGCGCTCGCGCTCGCTGTACAGCGGTGACTCGCGCCAGGCGTTGAGCAGATAGAGCCGCTGCTCGGTCTCGCCATGCTTGCGGGCGTCCTCGGTGTGCATGTTGATGCAGTAGGCGCAGCCGTTGATCTGCGAGGCGCGGGTCTTGACCAGTTCGATCAGCGATTGCTCGAGGCCGCTCGCCGTGATCTGGCTTTCGACCGCAACCAGCGCTTTGATGGTCTCGGGGGCCGCCTGGTAGAAATTCATGCGGGGTTTCATGGTCGTTCTCCTTGGTTATGGGGTTAGTAGAAAGGGTTAGTGTGCACCGCCGCCGCCAGCGAGCTGGCCCGGCTTCTTCAGGAAGAGTGCCGCCACCAGCGCCACGATCAGCGCCACACCGAGCAGATAGAACGTGTCGCTGAAGGCGAGGATGTAGGCCTGCTTCTGCACGACCCTGCCGACCGCCGCGATCGCGCGGTGGGTGGCGTCGGCGTGATCGGCAACGCCGTGGTTCAGGAAATACCGGGTCAATCCCTCAATCCGCGTACGGGTCGCCTGTTCCAGCATGGAGACCGACTGCATCAGCACGTTGGAGTGATATTGCTCGCGCTTGGTCAGCAGTGTCTGCAGCGCGGCAATGCCGATGGCGCCGCCGAGGTTGCGCATCATGTTGAACAACGCTGACGCCGATCCGGCATTCTCCGCCTCAATTCCCGCCGTCGCAACTGCCGACAGCGGAGCGAATGCCAGCGCCTGACCGACGGCACGGACGACGTTCGGCCAAAGCAGTTGATCGGCCGCATAGTCGTTGGTCATGTAGATGTTCATGAAGTTGGAGCCGGCGAACAGCGCAAACCCGACGCCGATGACGATGCGGGGGTCGAAGCGCTGCATCAGCCGCGGCACCAGCGGGATCAGCACGAGCTGCGGCAGGCCGGTCCAGGCCAGCACCATGCCGATCTGCTCGGCGTTGTAACCCTGAATGCGCGACAGATATTGCGGCAGGATGAACACCGAGCCGTACAGCGCGATGCCGAGCAGGAAGTTGGCCAGCATGCCGAAGCCGAAATTGCGGCGGGCGAGCAGGCGCAGATTGAGCAGCGGCTTCTCGACGGTGAATTCGACGATGAGGAAGGCGACCAGCGCCACGGCTGCGATCACCGACAGGCGGACGATGAAGGGCGAGCCGAACCAGTCGTCCTTGTTGCCCTCTTCCAGCACGGTCTGCAGCGCGGCGAGGCCGATCGCCATGGTGATGATGCCGAGCCAGTCGCCCTGACGGATCAGCGACAGCTTCATTGGGCTCGGATCGAGTGAGACGTACAGCATCGCGATCATCACGGCGCCCGGCACCAGATTGACATAGAAGATGTACTGCCAGCCCCAGTTCTCGGTGAGATAGCCGCCGATGGTCGGGCCGATCGCCGGCGCGAACGTCGCCGACAGCGCGAACAGCGCAAGTCCGATCGGCTGCTTCGCCTTCGGCAGCAGCGTGATGATCAGCGTGAATGCCATCGGGATCAGCACGCCGCCGGTGAAGCCTTGCACGGCGCGCAGCGCGATCATCTGCGGCAGGTCCTGCGCCAGCGCGCAGGCGCCAGAGAACACCAGGAACAGGAACGCGTTGGTGAGCAGATAGATGCGCACCGAGAACACCTGCGCGAGCCAGCCGGAGAGCGGGATCACCACGATCTCGGCGATCAAATAGGAGGTCGAGATCCAGCCGCCGTCATCGATGCCCGCGCCGATGCCGCCTTGAATGTCGGCAAGCGAGGCATTGACGATCTGGATGTTGAGCACCGCCATGAACGCGCCGAGCGTGGCGCCGATCACCGTGATCCAGGTCTTGGTCGGGATCGCAGGCGTGGCAGGTGCTGCGGGCGACGGGAGGGCGGCGGCGTTGGCTGTGGGCTGGAGTGCGGTCATCGGGGGGCGTCCTTGCTGCCCCACAACATGGATTAGGCGGCCGGTTTCGATAATCCGGGAAAGACTGGAAGGATTGTCCGGTCGTGCTTGATAATCGTCGCTGAGGACCACGACACGTTCACCGACGCCCGCGGAGAATCTCCGTTTGTACGGCGAGCAGGTCTCGTCGGCTGCGCGGGTAACAAGGATTGCGTCCGACGACCCGCAGTCCACATCATAGTGGACTACGTGACTGATTGCGCAGGAAGCGGAGCGTCGAAAGGCAAATCGATGAACTCGGCGGATTTCGGTAAACTGTCTTTGGCTGACCGCGCCAGATTGGGCATGGCTTACTTTTTTGGCGAATCCATTTTTTGGATTGGCCTTTTTCTGACCGCATGGGCCGCCAGCTACAATATCTACTTGGGAGGGGGCTTATGTTTGAGTTGGGTGCTCATTTTTATCCTGATTGTACGACGAGCACTCCAACGAGACATCGAAGCCCTCAACGATCCTAACGATAATCCCCGTGCGAACCGATTGATACGCGGCGAGCGCTGGTCATACGACCATCGGAGCAACGGGAAAGCCCTTCGATTTACAGTCGAGTTTTTCACATCCGTCGCAATCATCATTGGTGTGACGCTGGCGCTAGGCCTATCGGCCGAATTCACCGCGTTCGCTCTATCTGATCGGGACGTGAACGGCGCATTTGGTTCAGGGGTCGCGGGATTTGTTGGCGGCATGCTTGGCTTGGTCATCGGCATCGTGATCGCGCTTAGGCGAATTGCCGATGGTGGCTCCGACTAACCGGCTTGTGGCATTTGCGCCAAATAGCGCGCGATCGACCTTTCGATCGATCGCGCCAGCCCCTGTCTCTAGCCGCCGCTTGCCCGCGTCGCGGACGCCAGGCGGCGCTTCTCCTCACGCTCGGCCAGCACGGTCGCCTTGGTGTTGACGGTCGGGATCGCCGACATGCCCGGCCGCAGCAGGCCGGTGAGGCTGTGATTGTCGAGCACGATCTTCACCGGCACGCGCTGCACGATCTTGGTGAAGTTGCCGGTGGCGTTGTCGGGCGGCAGCAGCGCGAATTCGAGGCCGCTGGCCGGCGACAGGCTGTCGACATGGCCCTTCAACGTGGTGCCGTGAAAGCTGTCGACGGTGAGCTCGACCGGCTGGCCGTTGCGCACATGGGTCAGCTGGGTCTCCTTGAAATTCGCGACCACATAGACCGCATCGAGCGGCACCACCGCCATCAGCTGGGTGCCGGCCTGCACATATTGGCCGACGCGGAGCGTGCGGGCGCCGACCGTGCCATCGACCGGCGCAGTGATCCGTGCGTAGGACAGGTTCAGTTCGGCCTGCTGCTCGACCGCGCGGGCCCGGTCGGCCTGCGCGACAGCCTGGGCGCGCTGCGTGGTCAGCACGTTGACCTTGCGCTGCGCCGCCGACAACGCCGACTTCGCGTGCTGCAACTGCGCCGTATTGCTGCGCAGCGCCGCGTCGGTCTGCTGCGCGCGTTGAATGGTGCCGGAGCCGGACTTCATCAGCCCGTCGTAGCGGCTCTGCTCTTCCTGGGCGAATTTCAGATTGGCCTCGGCGGCTTCGACGTCGGCGGTGCTCTGGTCGATGATCGGCTGCTGCAGCTCGAGCTGGGCATCGAGGTTGCGTACCGAGGCGTCGGCGGCGTCGACATCGGCCTTGGCCTGGCTGAGCGCCGTGCGGTAGTCGCGGTCGTCGATCTCGGCCAGCAGCTGGCCGGCCTTCACCGGCTGGTTGTCGGTCACCAGCACGCGGGCGATGTAGCCCGACACTTTCGGGGCGATGATCGTGGAGTCCGCCTTCACATAGGCGTCGTCGGTGGATTCGAGGTAGCGGCCGGTGGTGAGGTAGTCGTAGCCAAAGTCGCTGGCCACGGCGATGCCGAGCAGGGCGGCGAGCCCGAGCGCCACCCGCTTGACCGTCCGCCGCGACGGGCGGAGGCCGATTTTTGCCGATTCTTCAGGGATATAGGTCGTAGTCGACATGATTGTCTCCTGGCCGAACATTCGCGTCCTTCCAGAAAGGGCGCCGGATACGGCCCTTAGATGCAATGTCCTCCCCGCTGTGATAATCCCGATAAAATTGGAAGCATTATCAAGCCAGCGCTGATAATCCGGACCTTGTTACATGGATCGCCTGACCAGTTTGACCGCCTTCGTCCGGGTCGTGGATTCCGGCGGCTTTTCCGCCGCCGGCCGAAAGCTCAACATGTCCACGACCATGGTGAGCAATCACGTCCAGTCGCTGGAAGACCGGCTCGGTGCCCGGCTGCTCAACCGCACCACGCGCAAGGTCAGCCTCACCGAAGTCGGCCAGGCCTATTACGAGCGCTGCATCCAGATCCTCGCCGACATCGAGCAGGCCGATGAGGTTGCGGGCGCGCAGCAGTCGGTGCCGCGCGGCACCCTGCGCATCTTCACCAACACCCATCTGGTCCAGTTCCTGTCGTCGACGGTCACCGAGTTCCTGGCGACCTATCCCGAGGTCAAGATTGATCTGATGATCGGCGAACGCTCGGCCGACCTGCTCGACGAAAATTTCGATCTCGCCGTGCAGATGATCCAGCCGCGCGATTCCGCGCTGATCGTGCGCCGGATCGCCACCTGGCGGCACGTGCTGTGCTGCTCGCACGACTACGTCGAGGCGCACGGCAAGCCGGAGCGGCTCGACGACCTCACGACCCTCAACTGCGTTCGCCATATCAACTACCCGTTCGGGGACGAGTGGCACTTCGTCGACCGCAAAGGCGCGCCGGCCGCGGTGAAGGTGGCCGGCAATCTCGTCTCCAACAGCGGCGAGACGCTGAAACTCGCCGCGCTCGCCGGCGTCGGCGTGTTCCTCGCGGCGGGCTTCCTGGTCCGGGACGAACTCGAATCGGGGAAGCTGGTGCGGCTGCTGCCCGAATACCGGCCGGTCGAGCTCACCATGAACGCGATCTACCCGCACCGTCATCACCTCTCGGCGAAGGTGCGTGTCTTCATCGATCTCCTGGTGCATCACGCCACCGAGCAGCAGAAGCTGATCAATCCGTATTCGTGAGGCAGTGCGCAGGATGCGCAATGGCGCGCATGCTTGCGCTCGGCTAACGCCACGCTCCCAATTCTATTCCCGTCATCCTGAGGTGCGAGCTCTCGCGAGCCTCGAAGGATGAATCGGCCCGGCTGCTGGCCGTCCATCCTTCGAGGCTCGCTCCGCTCGCGCCTCAGGATGACGGGACTGGCAGCCCGTAGCGCTTCTGCCACTTGTCATGACCGCCCGGCACTCCACGCATGGCGTTCGCGTGTATGAGAAGAACACCTCATCTGCCGGGGCCTGCCATGCCGCTTCGCGTCCTGACCTCCATCCTGTTCGCGATCGCCGCAAACGTGCTGCTGCACGCGCCGGCGCGCGCCGCCTATCCCGACCATATCGTGAAGATCGTGGTGCCGTTCGCGCCGGGCGGCGGCACCGATGTCGTCGCGCGCACGCTGGCGCAGGAGATGCAGAAGGATCTCGGCGTCACCGTCATCATCGAGAACAAGCCGGGGGCGGGCACCATCATCGGCACGCAGAGCGTCGCCGCCAGCCCGGCCGACGGCTACACGCTGCTGATGGCGACCTTCGCCAACGCCGTCAATCCGAGCCTCTACAGCAAGCTGCCCTACGACGCGCACAAGGATTTTGCCGCGGTGGCGCTGGTGGCGCGCTCGTTCAATGTCGTCGTGGTCAACCCCGCTTCGCCGATCAAGTCGATCGCCGATCTGATCGCGGCTGCGAAGGCCGATCCGGAAAAACTGTCCTACGGGACCTATGGCACTGGCACCTCGGCGCATCTGGCCGGCGAATTGTTCAAGCACATGGCGGGCGTCAATCTGACCACCGTGCCCTACAAGGGCGCGGCGCCCGCCATCACCGACCTCTTGGGCGGCCAGATCCAGGTGATGTTCACGACGGTGGCAAGCTGCGCCTCGCCGGTCGAGGCCGGGCAGCTGCGCGCGATCGGCGTGACCTCGGCCGAGCGTTCGGAGTCGTTCCCGCAATTGCCGACGGTGTCCGAAGCCGGTGTGCCGGGCTACGCCGCGGAATCCTGGTACGGCCTTTACGCACCTGCGAACACGCCGCCCGAGATCATCGACCGGCTCAACAAGTCCGCGGCCAAGGCCGTGCAGGCCGAGGCTTTCAGGAAGCTCAGCATCAATGAGGGCCTCGTGATGGTGGCATCACCCCCGGCCGAACTCGACCGTTACTTCACGGCTGAGGAGGCTCGTTGGCGCAAGGTGGTCCAAGACGCTGGCATCAAGCCGGAGTAGGCTGCCCGCGCGGCACGGCGATCACATCTTTTTGCATCGCCATGCCGCAACCGTGATTCTAGACGCAACAAATGGTTCCTGGGGTCGTCGACGACGGGACGCCGGCAACACCGCCGGTTTTGATCGGACCCTGGGCTGGGGAGTGAGCCATGTGGATTCTGTTGCTGCTGCCGTTCATCGGCTTGCTGTGGGTGCCGTTCTACAATTTCGCCGAGCCCTCGCTGTTCGGCTTTCCCTTCTTCTACTGGTACCAGCTCGCGTGGGTGCCGATCTCCTCGCTGCTGATCTGGCTGGTCTATCGCAGCCGGCGGCCTGACGCCGACGAGCAGCGGTGAGGGGGCAGCCATGACCGACCATATCGCTTGGGTTGCGCTCTCCGTCTTCATCTTCTTCTTCGCCCTCGTCACCGTGATGGGCTTCTTCGCCGCGCGCTGGAAATCCGGCCCGGTCAGCGAGCATCTCGACGAGTGGGGTCTCGGCGGCCGTCAGTTCGGCACCTGGATCACCTGGTTCCTGGTCGGCGGCGATTTCTACACCGCCTACACCGTGATCGCGGTGCCGGCGCTGGTCTACGCGGTCGGCGCTTACGGCTTCTTCGCGCTGCCCTACACCATCATCGTCTATCCCTTCGTATTCGCCGTGATGCCGGTGCTGTGGAAGAAGGCGCATGCCAACGGCTATGTCACCGCCGCGGACGTGGTTCACGGCGCCTATGGCTCGCGCAGTCTCGAACTCGCGGTGGCGCTGACCGGCCTGGTCGCGACCATGCCCTATATCGCGCTGCAGCTGATCGGCATGGAGGTGGTGATCAAGGCGATGGGCCTGACCGGCGAACTGCCGATCATCGCCGCCTTCGTGATCCTCGCGCTGTACACCTATAGCTCCGGCCTGCGCGCGCCGGCGCTGATCGCCTTCGTCAAGGACATCATGATCTACATCGTGGTGCTGACGGCCGTGGTCGTGGTGCCCTCGAAGCTCGGTGGCTATGGCGCGGTGTTCTCCGCCGCCAACGACGCGTTCACGGCGAAGGGCGGCGCCACCGGACTGACGCTGAAGCCCGCTCAGTATCTGCCCTATGCGACGCTGGCGCTCGGCTCGGCGCTCGCCGCCTTCATGTATCCGCACACGCTGACCGGCATCTTCGCCTCGAAGTCGGCGGATACCATTCGCAAGAATGCGATCCTGCTGCCGGCCTATACGCTCTTGCTCGGGCTGATCGCGCTGCTCGGCTACATGGCCTATGCCGCCGGCATCAAGGTGACGTCGCCGAATGACGTGGTGCCGCTGCTGTTCAAGACCTTGTTCCCGGAATGGTTCGCTGGCTTCGCGTTCTCGGCGATCGCAATCGGCGCGCTGGTGCCGGCCGCGGTGATGAGCATCGGCGCCGCCAATTTGTTCACCCGCAATGTCTGGAAGTCCTATGTCGATCCGGACATCTCGCATGCCGGCGAGGCGTCGGTCGCGAAGATCACCTCGCTGGTGGTCAAGGTCGGCGCGCTCGCCTTCATCCTGTTCCTGCCGACGCAATATGCGCTCGACCTGCAACTGCTCGGCGGCCTCTGGATCGTGCAGACGCTGCCGGCGCTGGTGTTCGGCCTGTTCACCGTCTGGTTCCGCGCCGAAGCGCTATTGCTCGGCTGGGCGGTCGGCATCGGCTGGGGCACCTACACGGCGTGGAGCAACGGGCTGAAGCCGCTCGCCAGCATCTCGCTCGGCGATGCCACCTACACCTTCTATGTCGGGCTCGGCGCGCTCCTGCTCAACATCGTGGTGGCCGTGATTGCGACCGTCGTGGTCGGCTTGATCTCACCCGCCAAGCGCGGCGCGGCGGCCTGAGCCGTCGCCTGAATCTGACGGGGCGGAGGTGAGAAGCGCGGTCAGCCGCGCCACCTCCGCCTTGGTCTTCTCGATCGCTTCATCCTTCACCGGGCCATAGCCGCGGATTTCCATCGGCGCCTTTGCAAGTGCGACGAGATCGGGCAGGTGCGTGGCATCGAGCTTGCCGAGCATGGTCTCGATCAGCGCCTCGTACCAGCCGATCAACTCGCGCTCGGCGAGACGCTCCGCGGTGTAGCCGAACACGTCGAACGGCGTGCCGCGCAGTCCCTTGAGCCGCGCCAGCAAGCGGAGTGGCGTCTGGATCCACTGGCCGAACGCGCGCTTGCGTGGCCGGCCGCGTGCATCCAGCCGTGCCGGCAACAGCGGCGGCGCGAGATGGTACTGCACCGTGAAGTCGCCATCGAATTCGTGCTTGAGGGTCTCAAGGAAGCCGGTCTGCATGTGCAACCGCGCCACCTCATACTCGTCCTTGTAGGCCATCAGCTTGAACAGTGAGCGGGCGACGGCGTCGGTCAACGTCTCGCTTCCGAGCGCGGCCTCGGCGCGACGGACGCGGTCGACCGTGGTCCGGTAGCGGGCTGCATAGGCCTCATCCTGATAATCCCGGAGGAAATCCGCGCGCCGCGCGATCATCTGCTCCAGCGTTTCCGGTGCATTGGCCGCTGCACCGTCGGCCTTCAAAAACTCCGGATCGGCGAACGCAATCCGCCCCCAGGCCAGCGCCTGCTTGTTGCGCTCGACCGCGACGCCGTTGAGCTCGATCGCGCGGGTCAATGCATCCAGCGACACCGGCACCAGGCCCTGCTGCCAGGCAAAGCCGAGCATCATGACGTTGGCATAGACGCTGTCGCCGAGCAGCCGCTCGGCCAGCGCGTTGGCGTCGATCGCGGTGAGGTTGCCTGATCCGATCACCCGCTCGATCGCGCGCAAGCGAACCGGCGAGGCGAGGTCGGCGTCGCGGAAGCGCACCACGTCGCCGGTCGGCATCTCAGCGATGTTGACCGCCGCGCGCATGCCCTTGCGGTAGGTGCCGGAGGCCTTGGCCGACGAGCTCACCACGAGGTCGCAGCCGATCAGCGCATCCGCTGCGCCCTGGTCGATCCGCACCTGGTGCAGCGCCTCGGGCGCTGCCGCCAGCCGCAGATAGCTCAGCACCGGGCCGAATTTCTGGGCGAAGCCGGTGAAGTCGAGCACCGAGACGCCGCGGCCCTCGAGATGCGCGGCCATCGCGATCAGCGCGCCGACCGTGATGACGCCGGTGCCGCCGACGCCGGTGACCAGCAGATCGTAGGGCTTGTCCAGTGCCGCAAGCTCCGGCGCCGGAAGCGCGGCGGCGCGTGCCAGCGGGTCGATCGCGCTCGCGCCCTTCGCCCGCCGCGTACCGCCCTCAATGGTGACGAAGCTTGGGCAGAAACCGTTGAGGCAGGAAAAATCCTTGTTGCAGGTCGAGAGGTTGATCTTGCGCTTGCGGCCGAACGGCGTCTCCTTCGGCTCGACGCTGAGGCAGTTCGATTCCACCGAGCAGTCGCCGCAGCCCTCGCAGACGAGGTCGTTGATGTAAGCAAAACGCGCGGGATCCTTGATCGTGCCGCGCTTGCGCCGCCGCCGCTTCTCGGTGGCGCAGGTCTGCTGATAGATCAGCACGGTGACGCCTGAAATCGTGCGCAGCTCGCGCTGCACGGCGTCCATCTCTTCGCGCGGGTGTATGGTGACGCCGGCGGGCAAATCCGCCGGCGAGAACTGCGCGGGATCATCCGACACCAGCGCGATCCGCGCGACGCCCTCGGCGCGGACAGAGTGCGCGATCGCCTGCACGCTGACCGGGCCGTCGACCGGCTGGCCGCCGGTCATCGCCACCGCGTCATTGAACAGGATCTTGTAGGTGATGTTGGCTTTTGCTGCGATCGCCTGGCGGATCGCCATCGAGCCGGAGTGATAATAGGTGCCTTCGCCGAGATTCTGGAACACATGGCTGTTGCCGGTGAATCTTGACGAGGCCGCCCAGTTGACGCCTTCGCCGCCCATCTGGATCAGCGACGAGGTCTCGCGGTCCATCCAGCTCGCCATGAAGTGGCAGCCGATGCCGGCCAGCGCCTTGGAGCCCTCGGGCACTTTGGTCGATGTGTTGTGCGGGCAGCCCGAGCAGAAATATGGCGTGCGTGTCGCGCCCGGCACCACGATCATGCGGTCCTGTTCCGGCCTGAGCGCGGCGACGCGGCGAGCGAGCTGCAATTCCGGAAACATCGGATCGAGCCGCCGGGCCAGCACGTCGGCCAGCATCAGCGGCGATAGTTCACCGGTCCACGAGATCAGCCGCGCGCCGGTTTCGTCGTGCTTGCCGACCATCCGTTCCGGCTTGGAGCCGGGATAGTCGTAGAAATACTCCTTGAACTGGCTCTCGATGATGCCGCGCTTCTCCTCGACCACCAGGATCTCGCGCTTGCCCTTCACGAACTCCATCGCGTCGTGCAGCGCGAGCGGCCACACCATGCCGACCTTGTAGATGTCGATGCCGAAGCGGCGGCATGCGGCCTCGTCGAGCCCTATCAGCCGCAGCGCCTCCATCAGATCGAGATGCGCTTTGCCCGTGGTGACGATGCCGTAGGTGGCGTCTTTGATGTCGTAGATGCGGCGGTCGATCGGATTGGCTTTTGCGAAAGCGTAGACCGCGTGCTTCTTGGCCTCCAGCCGCTCCTCGATCTGCGGGCCCGGCAGATCCGGCCAGCGATAATGCAGGCCGCCCGGCGGCGGCACGAAATCCGGCTGCGCGAAGATCCGCGGCGGCGCAAGCTCGACCGAGGCGCCGGATTCCACGATCTCCGAGATCGCCTTGAAGCCGACCCACATGCCGGAAAATCGACTGAGCGCGTAGCCATATTCGCCGAACGCGAGATATTCGCCGACATCGGCCGGATGCAGCGTCGGCATGAACCAGCTCATGAACGCGACGTCGGATTGGTGCGGCATCGAGGACGACACGCAGCCATGATCGTCGCCCGCCGCGACCAGCACGCCGCCATGCGGCGAGGAGCCATAGGCATTGCCGTGCTTCAGCGCATCGCCGGAGCGGTCGACGCCGGGGCCCTTGCCGTACCACAGCCCGAATACGCCATCGACCTTTCGATCCCTCTGCGTCTCGACCTGCTGCGAGCCGAGCACGGCGGTCGCCGCGAGGTCTTCGTTCACAGCGGGCAGGAATTCGATGCGGCTCTCCTTCAGCCGCTCGCCGATCTTCCACAATTCGAGATCGACGCCGCCGAGCGGCGAGCCGCGATAGCCGGAGATGAAGCCCGCGGTGTTGAGCCCGGCGGCGCGGTCGCGCCTGATCTGGTCGAGCGCGATGCGCACGATCGCCTGCGTGCCGGTGAGGAAGACGCGGCCACGTTCGCGGCTATAGCGCTCGGACAGCTGGTAGGCGTCGAGTTGCGGCATCTGGCCCATGACTGACCCCTCCCGGGAATCGCAATGTCCGATGGGGGCAAGGCTATGCCTGTGTGTCTGGTAGGTCCTACCTATCTGTTCTCCAGAGACCTAAATTTCGGTAGTTTTTTGCGTAAAATGTCGTATTTTGGCATAATCTACCAGACTGGAGCTCTGCGATGATCGAAGAGCAAGACGAAAAAATCCTTGCCGAGCTGCAGAAGGACGGCCGCGCCACCAACCAGCAGCTGGCGGAAACCGTCGGGATGTCGACGTCGGCATGCTGGCGGCGGGTCCGCGCGCTGGAGGAGTCCGGCGTCATTTCAGGTTATTCGGCGCTGGTCGCGCGCGAGCGCGCCGGCTTTGCGACCTCGGCGATTCTGCACGTCTCGCTGGAGCGGCACGACACGAAATTCGTCGACGAGTTCGTCGCGCGGGTGATGCAGCGCCGCGAGGTGCTGGAATGTTTCGCGACGACGGGCGATGCCGACTATCATCTGCGCGTCGTCGTCCGCGACATGGACGCCTACAACAGATTCCTCGACGAGTTCATGTTCCGCATCCCCGGCATCCGCCACGTCCGCACCAACGTGATCCTGAAGGAGATCAAGACCGGCGTGGCGCTGCCGTTTTGATGGAAATGCCGCCGCGATGGCCGCGCGCTCAACTTCTTGTCCCGTCACCCTGAGGAGGCCGCGGAGCGGCCGTCTCGAAGGGCGAACGGCCACCAGCCGGGCCGCGCATCCTTCGAGGCTCGCTGCGCTCGCACCTCCAGCGACAAAGGCGAAGCCTTTGCGCGGGGATGACGGTCGAAGCAATCCGTAGGATGGGTAGAGCGCAGCGAAACCCATCATCGTGCCGCAGATGAATTGATGGGTTTCGCTGCGCTCTACCCATCCTACGGTCACGATGTCGCTTCCGCCGACTTGGCCCGCATCAAGATCATGAACACCATGACATGGCTGACCAGCAGCAGCGGCACGTAGAGCGCCGGGATATAGATGCCGGCGCCGAACAGGCCGGGATCCGCGTTCTTTGTCGCGCCCATGAAGTAGGCGTTGAGAAGATCCAGCGCGCCCCAGATGTTGAAGAACCAGACGATCGGAATGGCCACCGGCCAGCGCCAAGACAGTGCCGCCATCGAGAGCAGCGCGAGAGCTGCGGCGATCAGATCGCCCCAGCCGACCGCGCTGGCAAACACCGGGTTCACCTCCGGCGACACGAAGCCTGTGACCATGAAGTTCATCCCGAGAAACCGGAAAGCATGGAACGCCGCAAGCAGCCGGAGCGCCTCATGGCGCGGCCAGGTGCGGAGCGCCGGCCAGACATAGGTCGCGGCCACCACGGCACTCGTCAGAAATGCTCCGGCGACGCTGAGCAAGAATGGAATGTTGAGACTTACCGGCACGGTCGGCTCCCGTCTGACTGTCGATCCGGAGAGGCCGGACCCGGCGATCGGGTCCGGCCTCGGCGGGGTGCTCAGGGCCCGACGCTTAAGGCTTGCCGACCAGCAGGCGCAGCGGCAGCAGCGGGCCGACCGCGATGTAGTCGTGGTCCATGATATCCAGCTTGGAGAGCGGCAGCCCCTCCATGATCGCGTGCGCCTCGGATGTATCCCTGGCGTCGAGCAGGAGGATGACCCCGCGCCCGTCGGACCGCGAATACCATTCGCGAACCTTGCCGCTGAGATAGAGCTGCACGGTCTGCCGGATTTCATCCGGCATCACGGCCATCACTTGTTCGCGGGTGACGCCCGCCTTGACGGTCAGGATCACCATCACGCCGGTGGTGATGGTGGAGGCGGCTTGCGCCTGTGTTTGGCCTTGGGCCTGGGTTTGGGCGAGGGAGGGAGCGGTCATGGAGGTTAAGCCTGTCGAAGTGAGGGTGAGGGCAAGGAGGGTGTGACGGATTGCTTTCATCGGTCGCAGGTCTCCGTTCACGACTGATGTCGTGATGTCGCGTGGAGCAGCGCGCGTCGCGGTGCTGCTGCCTGTGGCTCCGATGTAGGGCGGCTTCCCGCGCGCGACTATTCGCGATAATGTTGACGGGCCATGAAGCAGAACTTCACAGTCAGGCAGGGGGCGCTCGACGGCGTGGAAGCGTTCCTCAGCGTCGCCCAGCACCGCAGCTTTCGTCGCGCGGCGACCGAGCTCGCGGTGACGCCGTCGGCGATCAGCCAGGCGGTGCGCGCGCTCGAGGCGCGCCTCGGCGCCGTGCTGTTCATCCGCACCACCCGCAGCGTCGGCCTCACCGAAGCCGGCGAACGATTCCTGGCGCGTGCCAGGCCCGCGTTCGAGGAGCTGGTCGCCGCAAGTGGCGCGGCGCGCGAGCTTGGGCAGAAGCCGGCGGGGCTGTTGCGTCTCACCGTGCCGCGCTCGGTGGTGCCGATCCTGCTGGAGCCGCTGATCGCCTCATTCTGCAAGGCCTATCCCGAGATCGAGGTCGAGCTCGCCGCCAGCGAGGAGCTGGTCGACCTCGCGGCCGGAGGTTTTGATGCAGGCATCCGGATGGGCCAGTTCATCAACCCGGACATGATCGCGGTGCGTCTGACCAAGCCGTTCCCTTTCGCTATCGTCGGCAGCCCGGACTATCTCGCGCGCCGCGGCCGGCCCAAGCGCCCGGACGATCTGCGCGAGCACACGTGCCTCAGGTTGCGGCGATCGAATGGCGGGCTGGCGCCGTGGTCGCTCAACGATAACGGCCGTTCGATCGAGCTTGCCGTCTCCGGCTCCTTCATCGGCCATGATTTCCCGACGCTGGTCGGCGCGGCCATCGAAGGCGTCGGATTGGCGCAAGTGCCCGCGCCGCTGGTCGCCGGCGCCGTGAAGGAGAAAAAGCTGGTTCGCGTGCTGGAGCCATTCGCGACGACAACGCCCGGCGTATTTCTCTACTATCCCGGCCACCGCCAGATCATGCCGAAGCTGCGCGCCTTCATCGATCACGTGAAGAGCAGGCCAGCGGCGGCACGCTGAGCTTGATGCGGAATGACGGTGAGGCCTACGCGCGCTTCTGCGGCTGCCAGTCCGGCACCGTCTTGACCATGTGCCAGACCAGCAAATCGAGGGCGCGGGTCATGCTGTCGCGCGACCTGGTATTGGTGAACGCGGACCAGCAGAAGTCTCCATCGGTTCGGACCGAGATCGTCGTCGTTCCGTCGAGCAGCCCGCTGTGCCACCAATTGTTGTTCGCGGTGATGAACAGGCCCTTGGCATAGCGGGGATTGACGGCGCTGGGCGTGCTCATGACGCGGAGGCTGTCGTCGGTGAGCAGCTGCTCGGTGTCCTTGAAGCCGTCGATATGGACGAACAGCGTCGTCAGATCGCTCGGCGTCGCAATCCAGCCGCCGTGCGAATCCATCCGGGCGACGTTCATCCGGTACGGATCGCCGCCGGTCTGGCTGTAGTATTTGACCTCGTTGCTGGCCCGCTCGTGCAGCGTATTGCCGGCAATCTGCATGTCGGTGATGCCGCATCGCCTCAGGACCGCGTCCTTGATGTATTGCTCGTAGCTTTGGCCGTTGAGCTTCTCGATGACGCGCCCGAGGATGCAGTAGCCGAAGTTGGAATAGGCATAGGACTGGCCCGGCGGACTGGTGAGCGGCATGTGCTCCAGCGTCCAGTTGATCAGCTCGCGATGCTTCAAGTCCTGGTTCATGAACATCGGGTCGCGGGACTGGTTGCCCCAGGTCCCGGTGGTGTGGGTCAGCAGATGCTCGATCGTGATCTGCTCGACGAGCGAGCGGGATGCGCCTGACGGCATCAGGCTCTGCAAGGTTGGCGTCGTCGGGTAATCCTTGCCGAGAATGGAGCTTGTGCCGAACACGTAATCGCCGAGCCGCAATTTGCCGGCTTCGACGAGGGTGAAGATCCCGGTCGAGGTCACCGGCTTCGATATGCTCGCGATGCGGAAGCGGTGCTGCGGGGTCAATGCCTCGCCGCTCTCCCGATCCGCAACGCCGAATGCCTCCACATAAGCCGGCTTTCCCTTGATCGAAACCGCGATGGAAAGACCGGGGACGTCGTACTCCGTCATGAAGTCGGCGGCGAGGCCCGCCATCTGTTTGCGTTGCTCCGATGTCGGAAGCTCCGCGGTCGCGTCGGCAAGGGCCGGCCACGGCCTGTAGGCGATCCCGGCAGCGGTGAAGAGCGAACCCTGAAGCAACGTTCGGCGCGAAAGCGGCATGGCTGCCTTGCCTGTGTTGGAGCGAGCGGCCCGCACGGTATTGCGGTTCTCTTGTTTCTGTCACGTTACGAAGTGGTTGTGTGATGACGTCACGATGGCCCGATGGGCAATGTCGCGAGAATGCAGGAGTATGACTCGCAGTTCGCGCAACCTACTCCGCGTCGTCCTGGCGAAAGCCAGGACCCATTACCCCAAATCTCAATTGTTGCGCGACGCTGGGGCCGCGATCCCGTTCATCTCCGAATGCGGTGGTTATGGGTCCTGGCTTTCGCCAGGACGACGATTGGGGAGATCATCCCCTCGTGTCCATCACCGTCATGGTAAGGAGGCCGCGCAGCGGCCGTCTCGGAGCACGACGGCCCGACTGTGGCCGTGCATCCTTCGAGGCTCGCTTCGCTCGCACCTCCAGGATGACGGGTCTGGCAGTGTGCCAGCCCTCACACCCTCTCCTTCACGAACCTGTTCCGCAATGTCCCGATGCCGGTGATGTCGATCTCCACCACGTCACCGTCCTTCAGGTCCGGCGAGGCGCCGTCGGTGCCCATCCAGATCACGTCGCCGGGCGACAGCGTGAAGTATTTCGAAAGCTCGACGAGGAAGGGCACGATGCCGAAGATCATCTCGTTGGTACGGAAGCGGCCGGTCTCCTTGCCGTTGACGCGGATCGCGGTCTCCATGCGGTCGAGATCGACATCGGTCTCGATCCACGGGCCCATCGGCTTGAACGTGTCGGCGTTCTTGGCGCGCCACAGCCCGCGGTCGGCCTTCTGCCAGCTGCGCTCGGAGACGTCGTTGCCGATCGTGTATCCGAACACGCAGTCCAGCGCATTGGCTTCGGTGAGGTGCTTGGCGGTCTTGCCGATCACGACGACCAGTTCGCCCTCGTAATGGATATTCTCGGTCGCACTCGCCGGGATCACGACATCCTCGTCATGGGCGATCAGCGCGTTCTGCGCGCGGTAGCCGATCTCGGGACGATCAGGAACGTTCGGCACGGTGCCGGCCTTGTCGGCGGCCTCCTTGAGATGCTTCAGATAGTTCAGCCCGACGCAGTAGAAGGTGCGCGGGATCAGCGGCAGCTCGATCTTGACGTCCTTCAAGGCGTGGGTCTTCGCCGTCTTGCTCCATTCACCGAATGGATCGCCGTTCACGGTGGTGACGGTGTCGCCCTCGACGAGGCCCCAAGACGTAGTACCCGCGGCGGTGAATTTCAGCCAGCGCATGATGATGTCCCTCTATTCCGCGGCCTGCGCGCGGGTCTTCCAGGCACCCGCGGCGGGGCGCTTCAGCCCGAGATTCTCGCGCAGCGTGGTTCCGGTGTAGTCCTTGTGGAACAGGCCGCGCTTCTGCAACTCGGGTACCACGTGATCGACGAAGTCCGCGTAGGAGCCCGGCACATAGCTCGCCGCGATGACGAAGCCGTCGCAGCCGCGGCCTTCGAACATTTCCTCCAGCCGGTCGGCGATCTCCTTCGGGCCGCCGACCATCGCGTCCTGCACCTGGCCGCGGCCGGAGAAGGTGATGAAGTCGCGGGTCGAGGGATTGGTCTTGCCGGAGGTGCGCAGCACGCCGTCGCGGATGCCGAGCATGCCTTGCATGCCCTGCAGCTCTTCCGTGGTCAGCGGCTCGTCGATCGGTTTGGCGCCGAAATCGAAGTTGAGGCCTTCGGCGAGCAGCGACAGCGCGTCGATCTCGAGCGGCAGCTTCTGGATCACCGCCATCCGGTCCTCGGCCTCGGCCTTGGTCGCGCCGGTGACCGGCGTGATCAGATTGCAGAGGAACATCTGGTCGGGATCGCGGCCGGCCTTGGCGGCTTCGCCCCGGATCGCGTCATAGCCCTGCTTGGCATTGGCCAGGTTGCGCGCCGCGGTGAAGATCACCTCGCCCCAACGTCCCGCAAAGCGCTGGCCGCGCCCGGAGGCGCCGGCCTGGATCACGACGGGATGGCCCTGCGCCGAGCGCGGCACCGTGAACGGGCCGCGCGAGGTGAAGAACGCGCCCTTGTGATCGAGCCGTTTCACCTTGGCCGGATCGGCGAACCGTCCGCTCTTCTTGTCGATCACCAGCGAGCCGTCTTCCCAGGCGTCCCAGTGGCCGAGCACAACCTCCATGAACTCGTCGGCGCGGTCGTAGCGGAGGTCATGCTCGAGATGCTGCGCGCGGCCCATATTGAGCGCCTCGCCGTCATTGACCGACGTCACCACGTTCCAGGCGGCGCGGCCACCCGTCATCAAGTCGAGCGTGGCGAAGCGGCGGGCGACGTCGAACGGCTCGAAATAGGTGGTGGACGCGGTCGAGGCGAGGCCGAGCCTGGTCGTGACCATACCCATCGTGGTCAGCACCACGATCGGGTCCATCTTCACGCAGCGGATGCCGTATTCGACGGTGTGGGCGTGATCGTTGCCGTAACGGTCGGGCATTGCGAGGCGATCGTCGAAGAACGCCATGTGGAACTTGCCGCGCTCCAGGATGCGCGCGATCTCCTGGTAGTAGTCCGCCGACATCGAATCGTCGCGCGACTCCGGGTGGCGCCAGGAGCTCGGCAGGTTGGTGCAGTTCTGCGCCTGCAAAAAGCCAACCAGCGCCATTTGCCGTGTCATGTCGTTCTCCTGTACCTGAATGCGTCAGCGAAGATCGAGGTCGTCGGTGAGCTTGTAGTCGGCTGCGAGCGCCTTCAGCTTGTCCCAGGTCGCATCCTCGATCTCGATGCCGTTCTTGCGCCGTTCGACTTCGCGCAGATGTTCGATCTCGCCGGGATAGAACACGCCGCGGCTCCCTTCCGAGGGCGGCGTCGATTTCAGGTAGCGGGCGAAGTCGGCGACTTCGCGTCTGAAGTCCTGCAAGGGACGGAACGCGGCGACGTTGAACACCGCCATGAAGCAGCCGTCGTTATGCCGGCCGGTCGGCTCGACCCCGAAGCCGAGGCCGGTCAGCAGGCCGCACAGCACCTCGACCATCGCGGCAAGGCCCGAGCCCTTGTAGCCTTCGCTGCCGCCGAGCGGCAGCAGCGCGCCGCCCTTGCGGTAGTCCTTTGGATCAGTGGTGTCGCGCCCTTCGGCGTCGATGATCCAGCCCTTCGGGATGCTTTCGCCACGCGCCACCGCGAGCTGGATCTTGCCGGCCGCGACCGCAGAGGTCGCCATATCAAGATAGAACGGCGCCTCGAGATCGGACGGCACCGCGATCGAGAGCGGATTGGTGCCGAGCCGGGCCTCGCGGCCGCCGAACGGCGCGACATGTTTCGGCGAGCGGCCGGAATCGGCCGCCGCAATCCCGATCATGCCTTCGCGCATCGCCATCAGCGGGTAATGCGCCAGCCGGCCGACATGGCTCTGCCGGAACACGGTGCAGGCCGCGACATTGGCGGTCTTCGCCTTGTTGATGGTCATCTCCATCGCCTTGGCGTTGACGTGGAAGCCGAACCCCCAATGACCGTCGATCACGGTCGTGGTCGGCGTCTCCTGCACCACGGTCCATTTCGCGCCGGGGACGATATGGCCGACCTTGATGCGGTCGATATAGGTCGGGATCGCGATCACGCCGTGGGAGTCGTGGCCGGCGAGGTTGGCGTTGACGCAGCCGGAGGCGACCGCGTTGGCCTCCTCCTCCGATGCGCCGGCGCCCCGGAGCAGCGCCGCGCCGATGCGCGTGAGACGGTCGGCCTGGACGATCGGCATGGGATTTTCCTCGCGGTCCGCCCGCGTGATGCGCGGGTCTTGCTTGCTGTTGTCGGCGTCATGCTCTCAAAGCGCAGCCCGCCGAGCAAGGGGCGGAAAATCCGGTCCGCCATACCGCCAGCAGGGTGCTCCCGGCCGGGATTTCACTGAATGGAACGTGCGCGGTCGCGTTGCGGAATTTGGCTGCGCCCGCGGGGCAAGCCGGGCGGCTATCCGGGTGCCTCGGCCCTCCGCCTCAGCGTGGCACACTGGCGTCCGTAATATCCCGGAAAACGGCCTCCGGCATTCGTCAGCCGTTTACTTTGTCTCACAACTTGCCGGATACACTAACCATCACTTAGGCCTCTCGCGGGCAATGTTCCTCGGCAGATTGAAGGGGGTGGCCCTGGGGCCTTCAGGGATCGTGCAGTCGAGCATCGGGCGTACATTCGCGGCGTTGAATGCCACCAACGAAGCGATCCTGTACGCGAAATCACCAGAAGAATTGTACGGAAAGGTCTGCGAAGCCGCGTTCTCGAGCGGGAGCTTCCTGGCTACAACCGTCTTTTTGCTGGAGCCGGATACCGGCCGGCTGACATTCGCCGCCGGTTGCGGCGACGATGTCGCGCGTCTGCGCAGCATCAGCATCTCCACCCTCGCCAACATTCCGGAAGGCGACGGCGTCGCCGGGCGGGCGTTCCGCGATCAGAGCGCCAGCGTCAGCAACGACTATGTCAACGATGTCCGTTCGGCGGCCTGGCGCAGCGGCCTCGCGGCGGCCGGCGTCGGCGCGGCGGCGGCAATGCCGCTGGTCTGCAACGGGCGCAGCGTCGGCGTCTTCATGGTGACCCGGCGCGAGATCGACTCGCTCGGCGAGGAGATCGTGTCGCTGCTGGAGCGCATTGCGGCGAACGTGTCCTTTGCGCTCGACAATTTCGACCACGAGGCGTCGCGCAAGAGCGGCGAGCGGGCGATGCGCCGGCTCAACCGCATGTTCGGCGCCATCAGCGCAACCAACGAGGCGATCCTTCGCGCCAAGACCGAGCACGATCTCTATCAGCGGGTGTGCGACGCCGCGGTGTTCAGCGGCAAATCCTTCGCCACGGTGGTGCTGCTCGCCGAGCCCGACACGCACTGGCTCGAGCCCGTCGCCGGCACCGGCGAGGCGCTCGACCTGATCACGCAGACGCGCTTTTCGACCGACCCGGACAATCTCTACGGCAAGGGAATCTGCGGCGAGGCGTTCCGGACCAAACGGCCGTGCATCGAGCACGACATTCCGATATCGACGGGCGCGTCGCAGGCGCAAGCCGGTGAGAGCGGTCTGATGGCCTGCGTCGCGCTGCCGCTCACCCGGTTCGGCAGGAGCATCGGCGTCCTGATCTTCTTCATCGGCAATTCCTGGGCCCGCGACGAAGAGATCATCGCGCTGCTGGCAGGCATCGCCGAGAACGTCTCGGTTGCGCTCGATACGTTCGGCCGCGCCACCGAGAAGGCCAAGGCCGATGCCGAACGCGAGCGGCTGTCGCGGATGTTCGCGGCGCTGAGCGCGACCAACGAGGCGATCATGCGCGCGCGGTCGCGGCTCGAGATGTTCGAGCTGGTCTGCGCCGCGGCGGCGCATGGCGGCGGGTTCAACTCCACCAGCATCCTGATCGCGAAACCCGGCGACGATTTTCTGGAGATGATGGCGGTGGCGGGGCCGACCGCCGAGAATGCGCGCCGTCTCAACGTCTCGCGCAGCGAGGCGCGTCCCGAAGGGCGCGGCGTTTGCGGCAGGGCGTTCCGCTCCCGGCGCGCCTGCATCGACAACGATTTTCTCGGCGACGTCGCCAACAACCCGTTCCGCGATATCATCGACCGCGAGGACGCGCGATCGGGCGCGGCGTTTCCGTTGATCGTCGACGACGAGCCGGTCGGCGTGATGCTGTTCATCTCGGCCAAGCGCAACACCTTCTCGGCCGAGTTCGCCGAGCTGCTGCAGCGGCTCGCCGACAACGTCGCCTATGCGCTCGGCAGTTTCGATCGCGCCGACGAGAAGGCGCGCACCGAGGAGCAGAAGGAGCGGCTCAGGCGCATGTTCGCGGCGCTGAGCGCGACCAACGAGGCCATCATGCGGGCGAAGTCCCGTGGCGAGCTGTTCGATCTGGTCTGCGATGCCGCTGCGGTCGGCGGGCAGTTTATTTCGGCCACCATCAGGCTGGTGCGGCCGGGCGAGGCCTTCCTGGAGAACGTGGCTGCTTCCGGCCCCGACCGGGTACGGGCCCGCGAAGTCCAGTTGTCGGCCGATGCGACGCGTCCGGAAGGACAGACGCTGACCGGTGTTGCGATCCGCACCCGCAGACCCTGCATCAGCAACGATTATCTCAGCGACTTCGGCCCCGAGTCGCATGTCTATCCGGCCGTGCGCGACAGCGGCAGCAAGTCCGGCGCGGCCCTGCCGCTGCTCAAGAACGGCGAGGCGATCGGTGCGCTGGTTTTCCTCTCCGGCGAGTTCAACACCTTCAGTCCGGAGATGATGGCGCTGTTGCAGCGGCTCACCGAGAACGTATCGTTCGCGCTGGCCAATTTCGACCGCGCCGACGAGAAGGCCCGGGCCGACGCGCAGAAGGAGCGGCTGTCGCGGATGTTTGCGGCGCTGAGCGCGACCAACGAGGCGATCATGCGGGCGAAGTCCCGCGCCGAGCTCTACCAACTGGTCTGCGAGGCGGCAGCGACCGGCGGCAAGTTCACCTCGACCACCATCGCGCTGGCGCAGCCCGGCAGCGACTATCTCCGCATCGTCGCGATCGCAGGCCCGGCCGCCGACGGCGCGAGCCAGGTGACGCTCTCGACCAGCGAGGCGCACCCCGAGGGACGGGGCGCCTGCGGCAGGGCGTTCCGGTCGGGCAAGGCCTGCATCATCAACGACTATTTCGCCGATACCGGTACCGCGGCGTTCCATGAGCGCGCGCGCCGCGATGGAACGCAGTCCGGTGCCTCGTTTCCGCTGATCGTCAGCGGGGAGGTCGTCGGCGTCATGATCTTCGTCGCGATCGAGAAGGATACGTTCACGCCTGAGTTCGCCGAGCTGCTGCAGCGGCTCGCCGACAATCTTGCGTTCGCGCTCGAAAGCTTCGATCGCGCTGACGAGAAGCACAAGGCCGATGAGCGGATCGAATACCTTGCCTCGCATGACAGCCTGACCAATCTGCCGAACCGCGAAACCTTCAACGAGATGCTGCGTCACGCGATCTCGGCGGCGGACCGCCATCGCCGGCAGCTCGCGGTGCTGTTCATCGATCTCGACCGCTTCAAGGTGATCAACGATTCGCTCGGCCACGACGCCGGCGACATGCTGCTGGTGGCGATCGCCGAGCGGCTGCGCGGTTCGTTGCGGGCGAGCGACGTGGTGGCGCGGCTCGGCGGCGACGAGTTCGTGGTCATCCTGGAGGACACCGCCGAACGTCACGACGTCGAGCGCATCGCCGGCGAACTCCTGATCGCACTGAGCCAGCCGATGCAGCTCAGCGGGCACGAGTGCCACACCACGGCCTCGATCGGGATTGCGACCTATCCCACCGACGGCTCCGACGTGCAGACGCTCACCAAGAATGCCGACATGGCGATGTATCTCGCCAAGGAGGACGGCAAGAACGGCTTCCGCTTCTTCTCCAACGAGGTGAGGGCGCAGTCGATCGAGCGCCTGACGATGGAAAGCGCACTGCGCCGCGCGCTGGAGCGCGACCAGTTCTCGCTCGAGTATCAGCCCAAGGTCGACATGGCGAGCGGTCAGATCAGCGGCGTCGAGGCGCTGTTGCGCTGGACCCATCCCGAGCTCGGCAAGGTCTCGCCGGGGCAGTTCATTCCGCTCGCCGAGGAGATCGGTCTGATCGTGCCGATCGGCCGCTGGGTGCTGAAGGAAGCCTGCGCGCAGAACATGGCGTGGCAGCACCGCGGCCTCAAGGCGGTGACGATGGCGGTCAACCTCTCGCCGCGGCAGTTCGGCGATCCGAACCTGCTCGACGACATCGACGAGGCGCTGGCGGCGAGCGGCATGTCGCCGGCGCTGCTGCAGCTCGAGGTCACCGAGAGCATGGTGATGCGCAACGTGACGCGTGCGGTCCGCGTGCTCGACGCGATCCAGCACCGGGGCATTCGGCTGGCGATCGACGATTTCGGCACCGGCTATTCGTCGATGTCGCTGATGAAGCAGTTCCCGATCGACACCATCAAGATCGATCGCTCCTTCGTGCGCGATCTGCCTGATGATTCCGAGGACGTCGCGATTGCGCAGGCGATCATCAGCATGGGCAAGGCGCTCGGCATGACTATCGTGGCCGAGGGCGTCGAGACCTCCGAGCAGCAGGAGTTCCTGCGCGCCCATGCCTGCGACGAGATGCAGGGTTTCCTGTTCAGCCGGCCGCTGCCGCCGCGCGATCTCGCCGAATTGTTGAAGACGTCGCCGGTGCTGACGTCGCCACCGTTGCAGCCGTCGCTGGACGACGAGGCGATCGGTGAGGCCGGGCCGGATCTAGGGCGGAAACGCGCTGTCGTCTGACGGTTGCACGGGCAGGTCGCGGACATCGGAATCGGTGGATGCGATCACGCGCGAGAAATCATAGGGCCAGGACGGTGTCGCCTGGCCGGCCAAGGTCTGGCGCAGCGCCGCCGACGCCTCCGCAAAACTCGCCCCGTCGGGCAGGCGGAACCGGCGGCACCAATTGGACGGCAGCGGTTCGGCGGCATTGCGCATCTCGAATGCCGGTCCCCACCACCACGCCGGCGCCGGCGGCCGTTCCGGTTCGGCAATGGCGCGCCAGCGCGCGAACTCGTCGGCGATGCGGGCAAATTGCAGCTTGGCGGCGGGATGCATCGGAAGCCCTTCGTTGGGCCGTGATGATAGCATCGCCCCCACTTCGCGCAACGCGGCTACTTCTGTTCCACCTCGGTCGCGGTGGCCGGGCCTTCGCCCATGATCAGCAACACGGCGTCTTCGTCCTTGGCGCCGTCCCAATGCACCTGCTTGCCGAAATGGGTGACGAAGCTTCCGGCCGGCATTGCCACTGTGCCGTGATCGGGATCGAATTTCGGGCCCGAGCCGACCCACCAGGTGCCCTTCAGCACCACGATGTAGCGGTCGTTGGGATGGAAGTGCGGACGGCTGAAGTGATTGCCCTTGGTCCATTTGGTGTAGACCATGTAGAAGCCGGGCTTCGAGGGATCGCCGACCACCACGGCATTCTGCGCGCCGCGCGCGTCGACCGGGCTCCAGGGAATCTGGTCCGGCAGCTTGTAGGTGACGGCGGCCGGATTGAGTTCTGCCGCGGAGCTGACGCTCAGCGTGGCGGCAAGGGCCAGCGGCATCATCAGGTATCGCCAGGACCGGTTCGACGCCGTCATCATATCCTCCCAGGTCAATTCGTTCGGGCGACTGCCGCGCCCGTATGTCGCGTGATGCTAGTCGCTCTCGCTTGCGCCGGACAAGACGCGCTCGCGCATGTCTGCTCTCAAGATTGCGGCATCGGGCCGTGACACAACGCAGTTGCAATATGAAAAACGCATTTACGACGCTGCAGACGATGATAGGTTGCGCGCCAACCAAAAGACGGGAGGATAACCTTGAAGAAGCAACTGTCGATACTGGCGGCGGGACTTGTGATCGGTGCGGCCGCGCTGCAATTTTCCACCGCCGCATCCGGCGATGACGGTTGGGTCACGCTGCTCGACAGCTCCAAGCAGGGCGACTGGGACGAGGTCGGCAAGGCCAATTGGGCGATGAAGGACGGCGCGCTGGTCGCCGACAAGCTCGACGGCAAGGATCTCTCCTATCTCGTCAGCAAGACCCAATACAAGGATTTCCAGATCAGGGCGGAGTTCTGGACCGACGAGGATGCCAACAGCGGCGTCTTCATCCGCTGCGAAGGCAACAAGGTGATCGATTCGAAGGTCTGCTACGAGGTCAACATCTTCGACAAGCGGCCCGATCCGACCTACGGCACCGGCGCGATCGTCGACGTCGGCAAGGTCGATCCGATGCCAAAGGCGGCCGGCAAGTGGAACGTCTACGAGATCACGGCGCAGGGACCGCATTTCGTCGTGACGCTGAACGGTCAGAAGACCGTCGACGCGCAGGATTCCAAGCACGCCAGCGGCTACGTCGCGCTCCAGTATGGTTCCGGCGTGGTCAAGTTCCGCAAGGTGCAGATCAAGCCGCTCTGACAGCGCATGCGGAGGAGAGCCCGGTCGCGGCGCGGCCGGGCTTGATCGCGTGTCATGTGCTATCCGCTGGAGGCCTTCAGATCGTGGCCTTGCGTGCGCAAATGATGACCGATCACGAGCCCGGTCAGACACAGCAACAGCCCGAGCGCCGGCGGCGCAAACAGCGCCTCCTCCTGGAAGATGCCGTTCACCAGCACGACCATCGTGCCGAACGCAGCGAGCCCCTGGATGAGGATTCCGGACGCGGCGTAAAGGCGCCAGGCCTTCAGCGCCACGGCAAAGAAGAAGCCGAGCGGCACCACTGCACCGATGCCCATCTGGTAGAGCAGGACGCCGACGGCGCTCTCCACCGCGCCGTCCATCGTGCCGGCCGCTTGCGCGGCGTTCCAGTCGATCGAGAAGTAACCTTCGGAGAGATTGCCGCCGACGCCGAGGCCGCGGCCGATCGGGTTGTGCAGGAATCCGTCCCAGCCGCCCATGAAGCCGATCACGTGAAAGTCGCCGATCTGGAGTCCGATGTAGATCGCCGCGATGGCATACAGCACGAGTCCGACGAGTGCGACGGCAAGGGTGATGGTGGCGCCGAGCAGCCAGGTCGCCGTCCAGGCCAGGGCCACGAAGATGACCAGGATGAGCGCGCCCTTCACGCTGCAGAGGATCAGCAGCGGGATCGCGGCCAGCGCGAGCCAGCGATACCCGACCGCGAACAGGAACAGGATGGAGAAGGCGATCCCGTAACCGAAGCTGATCGGGCTCATGTTCGGTCCGAAGATGCGCAAGATCGACGACAGTCCGAGATCCTCGAACAGCGGGCTGTTGAGAAAGCTGAAGCGGAAGCGGTCGATCAGATCGACCGGGACATTGCCGGTTTGGCGCATCTCGGCCTCCCAGGCTCCGGAGCGGGTCGCCTTCAGCTCGTCGAAGTGCCAGAACGTGTAGCCATTGGTGATTTCGAGCCAGAAATCGCGAAACAGCAGTTCGACATAGCCGCAGACGATCAGCAGTGTGGCGACGGCCACCAGGAACGGCGTGATGCGGATCTCGAAGGTTGCGGCGGTCAGCAGCGAGAGCTGAAACAGGAACAGCGGAAACGCGATGTTGCGCAGATAGACGAGGGCCGCATGCGCGTCCTGCGTGGCGCCGAGCAGAAAATACGCCCCCACGACTGCGAGGGTCATCAGCCCCCAATTCATGATCCGGTCGATCTCGGGTGAATGCTTGCGCTCGCGCAGCATGTACAGCGCCAGCGTGACCAGCCACATGACCGCGCAGATCAGGAAATTGTAGCCCTTGACGAAATCCATCTCCTGCTCGGTCGTGATGTAAGACGACAGGATCGAGACGAACAGATTCTGGAAGAAGATGATGAAGACGGCGATCGACGGCGCATAGGCCGGCGCCGCGAGCACGATGGCGCAGCCGATCAAGCCTTCGACGACGATCGCGAGCCCTGCATTGGCCGCCTGCATGATCGGCACGAAAGCGATCGATGCCACGGCGATGCCGAGCGCAGGAACGAGGTCGCCGGCCAACAGCGGCCGCGGGGCTATGTCTGCTCGCACAGGCTCTGACCTAAATGACCGGATGGGTGGCGTGCCACACCCGCATCGTCGATCTAGCCGCGCATTGTGTAAGAACCGGTTAACCAGATCGGTCAGCGCGTCCCGAGCAGCGCCCTCAGCACGTCGCGGTCGGCCTTGCCGGTGACGGCGTCGGCCAGGCCAAAGCCCTGCGACAGCTCCCAATGGGTCCAGCCCCAGCACTGCTGCCGGGCGTAGGCCGTGACGCCGGCGAGCCAGCGCAACCGGCTGTCGCGCGGTGCGCCGGCCTTGAGCACGCCAAACTCATTGATGATGATCGGACGGGAGTATTGCCGCTGCCAGGCAGCCGCGGGCTCCAGCCATTGGTCGATGCCGCGGTCGGGGATGGCGCGGTCGACCATCGCAAGCGCCTTGGACTTGTTCAGCGCGGTCAGCTGCTCCCGCAATTGTTGAACCTTCGGATCGTCGGCGCGGATCGGATAGGGCAATCCGACGACGTCGTGGAGCGACTCGTTCCGATCCCAATGGGCCTGATGGGTGAATACCATCGGATCGTAGAAGTGGATGGCATAGACGACATTCGGATCGTCGAGCGGCGTGAAGCCCGGCAGCGAGTCCGCGCGCTGCCAGTTGACCGGACCTGTGATCAGCGTGGTCTGCGGCAGCAATTGGCGAATGAAGCCGGCCAGTTCCCGGACCTCGCCTTGCCATTGCGCGGCATCGACCTCCGGCTCGTTCAGCAGTTCCGCAAACACCCGATCGGAGGGATAGCGCTGCATGACCCGCGCGAGCGCGGTCCAGGCGCTCTTCATTTCAGCCATCGCGCCGGGCGGATCGTCCTTGTGCAGCGCGTTGAAGTGCTGACCCGAATGCAGGTCGATCGATACCGCATAGCCGAGTGCGAGCAGGGTCCTCAGTGCGGCATCGACGGTCTGCAGCCGGCCGTCGATCTCCGCCTTCGTCGCGAAGCGCGGCATGACGAAGTCGGCAGGCACCGGCAGCCGGATGTGGGTCAGGCCGGCCTTGCGCAATTCGAGCAGCAGGCCGCGCGGCGGCGCCGATCGCGGATCGACAATCCAGCCATCGGCATTGACGCCGCGCGACAAGGCCTTGATCCGGTCCGCCGGGACGCCTTCGATCAGGGCAGGGCAGGCCCGCGCGGCGACGGACAGCAGAATGGATGCGGCGAAGACGATGGCGGGGATCGATAGCCGGGCCATCGGAAGATCAGCTCGCGATCGCTGCCGCAGCAGCGAGCCAAAACGCGGCGCGGCTGGCGCGCGGCTCACGCATACTGCCTGTCGTGCTGCTGACCTGCGAAGGTGGACAGCAGTTCGTTGAGCACGACACCGGCAAGCTTGCGCTCAGCGCCACCGAGCGCGGTGATGATGTCTTCCATTGACGCGTTGATGTCGCGATCCACCGGCAGCGCCGCGATCAGCCCGTCGGCCATGTCGAACAGCCGCCGTTCGTCCGCGCCCCACGGCATTGGCGGGCCGTCGAGGATCACGAGATCGTGGCCGCCGGCGGAACGCGCCTGCGCGATCGCCTTCTGGATCGCCTCGCTGGCCTTGGCGGAACTGCCCTGGATCGCCGGCAGGATGGCAATGCCGTTTGCGGTGTTGATGGCGCGGGACGCCTTGCTGCCGATCGTGAGCCAGTCGAGCCGGCTCGGCCTGCTCTGGACGGGATGCGCGACCCTGTCGGTCAGAGCGTGGACGGCAGCGTCGGCGTCGATCAGCAGGACACGCGCGCCGTCGCGCGCGGCGACCAGCGCGATGTTGAGTGCGACAACGCTGCGATCGGGATCGTCGGCGGTGCCGATCACGGCCAGCACCGGAACGGCTTCCGGGGCGGCGCCCGTCGCCAGCGCCGCATGGATCTGCCGCATCGTGTTGGAGAACGGCCCCAGCGCCGAACTGGTCCGCAGCGTCGGCCAGCCGAACCGTGTGACGTCGGCGGGATTGTCGCCGGTCAGGATGCCACCAAGCGTGCGTATGACATCGGATTCCTGCAGCTCGGCGATCAGCGGCTTCTCGATCACGGGCTTGTCGATGAGAGCGGCTGCCGGCTGGATCGCAGGCGGTGCCTGCACCGGCGGCTTGGCCTTGGCGATGACGGGCTGCCGCTCCGGTGCGGCGTCCTGCTTCGGCTGGATCCGGGGACGGATCGGATCGGCGCCGGGCGCCAGCTGGCCGGCCGCAACGATCCAGGCCGCGGCGGCGAGCCCGCCGAACATGAACCCGATCATCGCGAGCAGGGTCATCGGCGGCGGGAAAGTGCGCTGCTGCGGGATCGTCGCATCGCCGATCACGCGCGCGCTCGAGGTGTTGAGGCTCTCCTGCTCCTCGGTCTCGCGCGAGCGCTTGAGGAAGGACTGATAGACGTCGCGGCTGGCATCGACCTCGCGCTCGAGCTCGCGCAGCCGCACCGACGCCTGGCTCATCTGCACGCTCTGGTGCTTCTGAACGTCGAGCGCCTTGTTGAGCGACGCCTCATAGTCGCGCGCCCGGGTCAGATCGTTCTTGGCGGATACCGCAAAGCGGTCGATCTCTTCCTTGATGGTCCGGCGCAGGTCCTCGACCTGCTGCTCGACCTGGCGCAGCGCCGGATGACGCGGCCCGAGCTCGCCCTGCAGTTCGGCCTGGCGCTTCTTGGCATCGGCATATTGCGAGCGCAGATTGGCGATGGTCGGCGACTGCAGCGCTTCGGCGGTCGCGCCCGCGTCCATCGACCCGCGGCGGCTGGCTTCGATCTGGTCATACTTGGCCTGCGCATCGAGCGTGAGCGCCCGCGCCGCCGCCAGCCGCTGGTTGCCGACCGAGAGCTGCTGGTCGGTGAGCAGATTGTCCTGCGAGCCGACGAAGTTGTTCTGCGCCTTGTAGGTCGCGAGCACCTCCTCGGCATTGCGCAGGCGCTGCTGCAGCTCCTTCAGCCGGCCCGACAGGTCGCGGGTGGCGCGCCGCGCGGCCTCGGCCTGCGACTGCTTGGACTCGGTGAGATAGGCCTTGGCGATCGCGTTGGCGAGCATCGCCGCCTTGACCGGATCATGCGACCACACGTCGATGTCGACGATGAAGGTGCGATCGGTCTTCTTGACGTTGATATGCCGGTTCAGCGTGTCGAGCGTCGTCATCTCGATCTGCTGTTGCTGCTCCGCCGTCGTGCGCGGCTCGATGCCGAACAGGCCGAGCAGCGGGGCGAGCAGGCCCGTGCTCGCGGCGCCACCGCCGAACTCGGGATCTTTCACCAGGCTGGTGTCGCGGATCACCTGCAGCAGCACATTGTTTGACGTGATCAGGCGCGACTGGCTCTCGACCACCATCGCGAGGCCGGAGACGTCCTGGGCGCGCGGGGTCAGCTCGCGTTCGACCAGCTGCAGCTCGCGCGGGTCGACATAGAGCTGGGCGCCGGCGGTATATTTCGGTGTCAGGCTCTTGCCGATCACGACCGCGATGCAGGCGCAGAGCAGCGCGACCGAGACGATCGCGACCTTGTGCACCCACAACAGCCGGACCAGCTCGAGCACGTTGAAGCCGGCCGGGATTGCGCCCCGGCGCGGCTCCGGCTTGGCCCGGTTGATCGGCTGGTCATAGCTAAGCATCGACCCCAGCTTCCGTCTGAATGGCCGCACGCATCGGCTGAGGAGCACTCTTTCGGGCCACGCAACGCGCACGAGGCGACGCGAAGGCGCAACACGAAAAATTAACCATACTCATTCGCCGACTATTCACCAGAAAGGCAAACAAAGGGTTTAAGCGCGGGCGCATCGGAACGCCTCCGCCATCGTCAGCACCGGGACATTGCGCCGCGCCGCTGCCTCCAGCGCGTAGGTCATCAGCTCAGGCGTGCAGCCATAAAGGCTCGGCGCGTCGGCGACGTCGTGGCTGTAGAAAATTAACCAGCCGTTGATGTTTGCCGTCTCGGCGAAGGCCATGTCGATCCGGTCGCGGGACATCTGGCGGTCGATGAGCGGCATGGCGCGGAGGAACTGCAGGTCGACCTCGCCGCTGTTCACGCCGGGCACGATGCTGCGGCAGGTGCGAAATTCCGACCTCAACTGGTGCTTCCGCGCGTAGGAGCCGTAGCCGAACGGGTAGGCGAAGCTCTCGACCGGCATGGTCGGATCGAGCGAATGGAAATAGGTCCGGTTGCGCGCGATCTCCGCGGCCAGCGAGGTCTCGTCGAGATCGCAGGCGCGGCGGTGCGAGAACGTGTGGCAGCCGACCTCATGGCCACGGCGATGCAGCGAGACGACGTCGTCGGCGCTGCCGGTAGTCCAGCCCGGGGCGTCCAGTCCAACCAGTCCGCCCGACACGTAGAACGTACCGCGGGCGCCGTAGGATTCCAGGATGTCGGCGCCGAATGTCGCCGCGCTCTTCGGCAGATCGTCAAAGGTGAAGGACACCATCGGCGTGGTATTGTTCAGGCGAAAACGTTCGACCTGCACATGCATCGCCAGCCGGTGGCTGACCTTGACCCTGGCTTCCGACCACAATGCGTTCATGAGCCAAGCTTCCGCAAGATCACGTGGTAGTCGCCGTGCCGGACGTCGATCTTGCCCGGTAGCAACGCGTTCATCGTCTTCGCTACCGCGTCGATCAGCGTGGCCAGCAGCGGCTTGCGCCGGCGCATCTCGGGATAGCGCGGGCTCTCGTATTTCTTGCGGTAGATCACCTGCAGTCCGCGGCCGGCCACGAACGCCTCGAGGTTGCCGAGGGTCACCAGCGGATGGAAATGGGTCGGGAACGGCGCCTCGCCCGGCAGCCCGGCGTGCTTCTCGCCGCGCACATGGCGGTAGAACCAGACGTGAAACCAGTGCGGGGAGTATTTCGTGACGATGCCCGACAGCGACTTCGGGTTCGGTGCGCCGATCAGCAACAGGCCGTTCGGCTTCAGCGCCTCGCAGAACCCGCTCAGCACGGCCTCCACATCGGGGATGTGCTCGATGACGTTGTAGCAGATGATCAGGTCGAAACGCTGCTGCGGCGGGAAGCGATAGGTCTGGATGTCGCCGAGAACGGCTTCCTGCGCATAGCTGTTGTTGCGGATCTGATCGGCGTCGATGTCGACGACGGTCACATGCGAACGGCGCAGCACGCCGAGCGGCAGATAGCTGGTCGAGCCGCCGCCGGCCTCGTAAATCGAGAGCGGACCGGCCGGCAGCCGGGCCTCGAGGATGCTGTGAACCGTGAGCAGGCTCTGCTTGGCCTCGCCGGGCGGCAAGGCCAGCAGCGATTCCGGATGGATTTCAGCGGGGATGGGCATCGAGAGTTCGGTGAGCGGGGCGGGACGCGTAGCAAGCGCGAGGGATCTGTTCATCGGCTCATCCAACGTTGCTGTTTGCGGATCTGGTGTGAAACATGACAAGGCCCCGCTTCAGCCGGCCGCGCAGCCGCGCGATGTCGAACAACCAGCAGAGCGCGGCGTAGACGGCCAACCCCGCTCCAATCAGCACGATGCTGGCGGGGAGATCGGCGAGATCGAGAGCGCGGTCGAGCGCGCCGACGGTGAGCGCCATCGCGAGCGCGGCGATCGCGATCAGCGCGAGCCGGCCGAGCGGGATCGGAATCCGGAAAGCGAAGCGGCTCAGGATCAGAGCACAGACAAAGCCCGTGACGTCGGCGCCGAGCCGCGCCCAGGCCGCGCCGATGGTGCCGTAAAGGCTGACCAGCACGTAGGACAGGATCACATTCGCGGCGATGATCGAGGCGGTGTTGATCAGGTAGAAGGAGTTGCGTCCCGACAGGAGGAAGCTCGCATGCAGATATTGCTGCGTCAGCACCTGGAACAGCACGGCGATCGCGACGATAGGCATGATCTCGCTGGCAACCGCGCGGAAGTCGGCGCCGAGGATGATGTTGGCGACGTGCGGGGCGATCAGCGCGAAGCCGAGACAGGCCGGCAACGTGACGCCGGCAAGCAGCTCGAGGCAATCGGCGAGATGGGTCTTGACCGCGGCGTCGCCTTGCCGGGCATGGATCTGCACGGCCATCGGAAAGAACGCCGCGGCCATGCTCATCGCCGGCATCATCAGGGTCTGGCGCACCAGGTCGAGCGCGGCGACATATTTGCCGGCGTCGGCCGCGCCGACCAGGTTCGCGATCATGAAACGGTCGGTCACGCTCGAGATCGCGAGCAGTGTCAGCGACAGGGTCAGCGGCAGGCCGGTGCGGGCGAGCGAGCGCAGGTCGGCACGGTCGAAATTGACGATGGTGCCGCGCCATGCGCTGCGCGATTGCACGAGCACCGCGACGAGATAGGCCGAGGCGGCCGCGAGCAGCAGCAGCACGCCGGTCGGGCTGGCCAGCGCAACCACGACGCCAAGGCCGAGCAGGGCGGCCGCGCGGACCAGCGTGGCCTTCATGACCGAGAGCGCCTTCAGCCGTGCACGCAGCAGATCCTGCGTCAGCTCGAACAGGCCGATTGCAACAGCGAGGACCACGGCCGCGAGCGCGGCGGCGCCATCGAGGCCGACGAGGCAGGCCAGCAGATAGGCGATCGGCGCGGTGAGGCAGCAGATCAGGTAACCCGACACGACCAGCCCGCGGACGTCGGTGCCGTCGTTGCGGGCGTGGCCGCTCAGGATCAGGTTGCGAAACCAGCCGACCTGGAAGACCGATATGACCGAGGCGAAACCAACGCCAAGCAGAAAGACGCCATAGTCATGCGGTGCGAACAGCCGCGTGAAGGTGAATACGCTGAGCAGTCCAAGCAGTGCCGAGAGCACGTTGGCCGTCAGATTGATGCTGGCCTGTCCGATCAGCATGACGCGGCGAGCTCCGAAAGCCTTGTGGCCGCCGACGACGCCAGGATGGCGTCGCTCTCGGCCACGACCTCACGAATCGTCGCGACCGGCGTCCCCGAGAACGATGCGATCGAGAACGCGACGTCATCCCTGTTGGCGCGCAGCAGCAGCCGGGTGAGCTCGTCCTTGCTCAGGGTCGGATCGTCCCAGTAGCTGACGCATTGCGTTTTCGGCACGTCGGAGTGACGCAATGCGGCGGGCTCGTCGTTCTCGACGAAGAAGCCGTACAGCAAATATTCGGAGAACTCGCGGGTCCGGCACAGCGCCTCGATCCAGCTCATCCCGGTGACGGCCTCGATGCGTTCGGCGAGCGCGCGGGTGGTCTGCTTGTCCCAGAAGATGATGTGTCCGATGAAGTCCGGCGCCGGGAAGGGCGGCGTCGGCAGCCCGATCAGCTGATGGCTGGTCTTGAGCCAGCGTGAATGGCGCGGCTGGTCGGCGGTGACGGCATCGGCCATTTTCAGCAGCGGGATCGTGTTCGGGTACTGGAAGCGCGAAAGGTCGAAATCGCGGAAGAACACGATGTCGGAATCCAGGATGCAGAACCGCTCATAGGGCAACGCGATCGTCGCCGCGATCTTCAGGATCTGTTGCACATGCCAGCCGTTCACCGGCTTGGCGCGCAGCGACCACCAGAACTGGCGGCGCTTGCGCTGGATCATGCGCGGCAGCGGCCGCAGCCAGTCGGGCAGGAAGGAGGAGGCCGGAATGATGATGCGGCGTTCGCTTGCCAGCGGCGCGAACAGCGGCAGGTCGCAATCCGGGACCAGCAGATAATGCCTGGAGAACGACGTGACGTGACGATCCACGCTCTCGCAGAGCAGCGTGCAAATTTCCAGATCGCGCCCATAGGTCGGGGTCAGCAACGCGACAGGGTTCATCTCGTAACTCTCTCCGGCGACACCGTGTCAGGGCGGAACATCGTGGCCGCCAGACTTGTCCTGAACCTCAGTTCAGCAAGATCGGTGCCGAAGCGCTTTGACGGCCCTGCCGGCGGCGGCAATGGTTAAGCATTGGTAAAACAACGGCCCGCCGCGGCCGTTAACGGATCGCAAATCATCGTTCGGCCGCGCGATTTTGACGCTGGACCGGGATGTTGCCCGGATATTGCAGTGCTGGCGTCTCGAATGCCGATGTGGTCGGCGCAGGCGAGTGCACATGCAGATTCGATGGTATTTCCGGCGGGTAAGCGGCGCGGCTGAACGGCGAGCCGCACCATCAGCCCATTTCGAGACATCCGCACTGTCGGCGCTGTGTGCTTTTGGCACGCGCGCTTTGAGCGAGCCGGCCGGAGCGCACGATGCCGACTGATCGCGGAATCACGCGGCGCGGTGCCCTCGCAGTCGCGGCGCTTGCCCTGAGCGGACTGTCGACCGCGCGAGCCGTGCCGTCAGCCCGATCGCAACTGGGTGCGGATTCGGCGCGGTTTGCCGGCGCCTTCGTCAACTGGGGCGAGACCGGCCGCGAGCAAGTGCTGCAGACCTGGGAGAAATGGCTCAATCGGCCGCGGTCGTCGGTGCTCGGCGTCGACTTCTATGGCCAGAACAGCTGGGACGACTTTCACAAGCTCGATTGGGTGCCGGGGCTCTGGAAGAAGCTCAATCCGGCGCGCAATCTGGTGTGGTCGGTGCCGCTCACCATGTCAGGCACACCGCTCGCCGATGTCGCGGGCGGCCCGCACGATGCCGAGTTCGAGGCGGCCGCGCGCGCCATCGGAGCAGCGCATCCCAAGGCGATCATCCGCCTCGGCTGGGAGATGAACATCTCCAACTCGGGCTGGTTCGCCAAGGGCAATGAGGCCGATTACATCAAGGCGTTCCGTCGCGTGGTTGGAATCTTCCGTCGCCATTCCCGCGGTTTCAAATTCGACTGGTGTCCAGGCTGGGGAGCTCAGGACATGCCGGCCGACGCCGCCTATCCCGGCGACGACGTGGTCGATTTCATCGGCCTCGACGTCTACGACTTCAAATCGGACGGCAGCGCCGCGGAGCGCTGGACCAATTCCTGTTTGAAGGCGCCCTTCGGTCTCGAATGGCAGCGCACGTTTGCAGCGAAGCACGGCAAGCTGATGAGCTATCCGGAATGGGGCGTCGGCCAGTCCGGCGACAACGCGTTTTTCGTGCAGCAGATGCACGACTGGTTCGCCGCAAATCAGGCCGCGATCGCCTATGCAGCCTATTTCGATGTCGACGGCCTGTGGCCGACGCAGATCGATAACGGCCAGTTTCCGGAGTCCACGAGCCTGTTCCGCAAGTTGTTCGCGGGCTGAGCCCAACGCGATCAAGCAAAAGCCCGATCGGTCCCGCGGACCGATCGGGCTTTGCTGTTCCTCTCTTGCTGCGTCAGGCGGCCTTGGTGTTGGTCAACAGCGTCAGGCCCATCTTCAGCTTGTCCTGCAGCGTGCGCTGCGCAAGGCAGGTGAACAGGCAGAGCTTGTCGCAGGCGATGGTCTCCTTGCGGCGGGCCTGCGCTTCCTCGCTGTACCAGATCTCGCGCGCCGTCTGGGTACGCACGTTGCCGATCGGTTTGAAGAACCAGCACACTTCGAGACGGCCGTCGGAGCGGATGAAATAATTCCGCATGCCGACGCGGCAGGGCATCACTTCCTTCGGCGCCTTCTCGCGGCGGAAATGGTTCGGCCAGGCGCGCAGCACGGCCTCGCCGTTGAGGATCGGCGCGCCCTCGCGCTTCATCCGCAGCAACTCGTCGCGGACCTTGATGAGATCGTCCAGCTCGTTCTCGCCGATCCATAGCTCGTCCTCGACCTCCTGCGTGCCCTGCTCGACCGGCTGGAAGCTCAGCGCGGTGGCGCCGATCTGCTGGATCCAGTCGACCATTTCGGGCAGGCGGCGGAAGTTCAGTCTGTGCACGACCGGCTTGATGATGATCGGGAAATCCAGACCTTCGGCACGGCGCTGCTCGGCGACGTTGCGGATGCCCTGGACGATGTCGCTCAGCGAGTTCTCAACGCCGCGCGAGTAGTTGTGAATCTTGGGATCGGTGGAATCGATAGAGATGTTGATGTTGAACGGGTGCGCCTCGACGGTTTGCGCCACGATCTTCTTGTTGAGATAGGCGCCGCCGTTGGTGGTGACGCCCCAGTGGATGTCGTTGTCGCGGCAGAACCGCAACAGGTCGAGAAAGCCCTTCTTGATGTAGGGCTCGCCGCCGGCGAATTCGACGTGATAGGCGCCGATGAATTCCTTCAGGCTCGCGAGCGCGCGCTGCCATTCGACGATCGACATCTCGTCGCGATAGTTCGGGCGGCGCCAGTAGTCGCAGTAGCGGCACTTGTAATTGCAGCGTTCGACCACCTCGGCGAAGATCGCGGCCGGGCGGGTGACGTCGCGGCCGGTACGCAAATAGAGCTCTTCCGAGAGGGCGTTGCGGACGTGTTTGGTGCCGAGCGAGACGAGGTCGAGCGCTTTCAAGGTGAACCTCAGGCAGTGTTTTGCGTTGTTGCGATCGGATCGATCGAGGATTTATGGGTTGATCAGCAAATTGAATGCCAACTGCAACGCAAGACGCACAGCACGCGCGCGTGACGGCTCTTAACCCTAAGGATTGGCTAACAGCGTGGCGCCGATCGTGAGGCCGCGCCCCACGCGGCCGTCAATTCCTGCAAATCGCTTTGTTCGACTTCGAATTAACCTTGCGGCGAAGTTGCGGTAACGCGCGGCGCGTCTGGAGCGGATTTTGCCATGAGGTCGCCGTAACGTGTGTTTCGCGTCCGTATTGCCGCCTGTGCCGGTCACTTTGGGACGGCCATGTCCCATTCCGATCCGTGCCGGGATGATGCGTCGCGGATCGCGATTGCCAGGAGGGCATGGAGATGTCGACCGAGCTTGCTGTAGCGGACCGCGCCTGGGTAACCATCTCGCCCGCGCTGGATTGCTCCGTCGAGACCGTCATCTGCATTCCGAGCTTCCGCCGGCCCCAACACTTGCGGCTGACGTTGGAGTCGGTGGCGGCTCAGCGCACCGAGCGCAGCTTTGCGATCGTCGTGGTCGAGAACGATGCCGCGCGCTGCGAGAGCGCGCCGGTCGCGGCCGAGTTTCTCAATTCCGGCAAGCTTCGCGGGATCTGCATCGTCGAGCCGCGGCAGGGCAATTGCCAGGCGATCAACGCGGCGTTCGAGACCGCGCTCGAGACCTTTCCGAACGCGCAGAACTTCCTGATGATCGACGACGACGAGGTCGCCTCGCCGGACTGGCTGGAGCGGATGGTGCAGGCGGCGGAGAGCTCCGGCGCCGAGATCGTCGGCGGCCCGGTGTGGCCGAATTTCGATGACAAGCACAAAGGCAGCCTCAGGCGCCATCCGGCGTTCGCACCGGCCTATCATGCCAGCGGTCCCGTCCCGGTGATCTATGGTTGCGGCAACTGCCTGATCCGGCGCGCGGTGTTCGACAAGCTTGGACAGCCCGCCTTCGACCTGCGCTTCAACTTCCTCGGCGGCGGCGACCACGACTTCTTCGCGCGGGCGCGCCGCGCCGGCTTTCGCTTCTTCTGGGTCACGGACGCCGTCATCAGCGAGACCGTTCCCTCGACCCGGACCAATCTCGGCTGGATCGTGCGGCGCGGATTGCGGATCGGCGCGATCAACTATCACATCGAGCGCAAGGCGGCGCAGACAATGTGGTCGCGCGCGGTCGTCAAGGCCAAGATGTTCGGTCTGGTGCCGTTCTCGCTGTATCGCTTCACGCGCATCGTGCTGCGCGAACATCAGGCGGTGATTGCGATGCACCCGATGGTGGTCGCGGTCGGCAGCGCGCTTGCCGTGCTCGGTATCGAGCCGCAGCCCTACGCAGCTTCCAAGATCGCGTCGTGAGTGAGTTGTCCGTCACCGCGGAAAGCCGGGCGCTGATCGCCGACATTGCGCGCCGGCCGGTGATGGATATCGTCCGCGGCGCATTCTTTGTCGGCATTCTCCTGCTGGTCTGGATATCGCTGCGTCCGTTCGCGGATCTGAGCGGCTTCTATGTCGGTGACGTGGTCACCGGCAAGGATGCGGTGCTTTACGCCCTGTTCGGCGTGTTGACGGTCGCGATGCTGGCGCTGACCTTGCGCGACAATCTGCCGGCGCTGAAATCATTGCTGACGCCAGCTTTCCTGCTGTTCGCGGGCTGGATCTGCGTCACCGTCGTGCTGTCGACCGATCCCGCCACCTCGCTGCGCCGCCTGGCGCTGTCGGTGTTCGTGATCGTGGTGACCGCGACGCTGCTGCTGCTGCCGAAATCGCAGGGCGAATTGATGCGCTGGTTCGGCATTGCCGCACTGGTCCTGCTCGTGACCTGCTATCTCGGCGTCTTCCTGGCGCCGCATCTGTCGATCCACCAGGCCACCGATCCGCAGGAACCGGCGCTTGCCGGCAACTGGCGCGGCGCGTTCGGCCACAAGAACGTCGCGGCCGCGATGATGGCGATGCTGATCTTCCTCGGCATCTATCTGATGCGGGCCGGCGGCTGGCTGTCGGGCATCGCCGTGACCGGGCTCGCCGCGGTGTTCCTGTTCTTCGCCGCCGGCAAGAGCGCGATCGTGCTCTGTGTCGCCGTGCTGATGCTGACCGCGCTGATGCCGATGATCCGCTCGTTTTGGGGCCGCGCGCTGCTGCTGCTGACGCCGCTGCTGCTGCTCAATCTGCTCAGCGTCGGCACCGTGATGAGCGACACGCTCGCCGCGATCGCCGACCGGATGCCGATCGACACCTCCTTCACCGGCCGCGCCGACATCTGGGCCTTCGCGCTGGAATCGCTGCACCAGCGGCTATGGACCGGCTACGGCTTCGAGTCGTTCTGGGGCACCAGCGCGATTCAGAACCTGCAGGAAGGCAAGGAGTGGGCGGGCTACGCCTCGCATAGCCACAATGGCTATCTCGATACCGCGCTCGGGACCGGCCTGCCCGGTCTCGTGCTGCTGATCGCGGCTGTTGTCGTCAAGCCGTTGCGCGACTTCCAGGCTGCGGATGGTGGCGGCAATGATGCGCCGCTGACGATGCTGTTCCTGCGCATCTGGCTGTTCGGCCTCTATCTGTCGTCGATGGAGAGCTTCTTCCTGGATCGCGCCGACACGATCTGGGTGACGTTCCTGATCGCGGTACTCGGGCTGCATTATCTGGCCCGGTTCCGGATGCGCAGCGAGATCTAGAGCTGTGCGCGGACAGCGTTGGCAACGTCCGTCCACCAGCCGTCGAAATCGAACGGCACGGGCACGGTCGGCCGCTTCAGCGCCGTGACGATCCGGTCGGCATAGGCCGCACTGTCGGCGTCGCGCGGCACCAGCAGGATGGCGCCGCGATCGATCAATTCCTTGAAGCGCGGATGGTGGTCGAATTCATCCGGCAGCGCCGGGCCGGTGACGATCAGCGGGCGGCCTGACTGCACGCAGGCCAGGATGCTGGAGCGCCGCGCGGTCAGGCCCTCGGCCAGCGAGTAGCAGAACACGTCGATCTCGCCGAGCAGGCCGAACACCTCGTGATCGGAGGCGACATAGCCGGAAACGATCACATCGCCCTTCAGCCCCAGCTCGGCGACGCGGGCATAGAACTTCTGCTCGATGTTGTCGGTGCCGCGAATGAAGGAGCCGACATAGACGATCAAGGGCTCCAGGCCCCGCTGCTTCAGGATCGCGCCGATCTCGAGCAGCCCGTTCGGCTGCTTGCCCGGATAGATCGAGCCGAAATGCCCGACGATGAGCTGGCCGTTGCTGCGTGCCGCGACGAGCCGCTGCAACAGCATCGAATCCGAAAAGCCGGCCGGCGCCGCGATGTTCGGCGGCAGCGGCGCCAGCACGCATTTCCGCACCATGCCGCGCATGATGCGATCGTCGGCGAGTTCGCGGCGCACCAGCGGCGAGAACATCACGATGGTATTGGCGAGCCACAAAGCGGGGATATAGGTCAGCCGGCGGATGCCGTTGAGGCCGGCCCATTCGTGCTGAATCAAGACAACCTTGCGACGCCGCAGCCGGGCGAACAGCAGCGCGAGCAGCGGGCGTGCGATCACGCGCTTCCAGGCCACGATCGGGAAGTTGCAGACCACGCTGTCCGCGCTGCCGACCGCGCGCCAGATCTCGCCGATCGTGCCGTCGGTCTGGGTCAGGGTTAACGCCGTGCTAGCGCCGGGCTCGAGCTTGTCGATCGCCTCCTGCAGCAGGCGGGTGAATTGCCCGACGCCGCAGTGCATCCGCGGCCCGGCGCCGAGAAACAGCGCGCGATATCGGGGTGGTTCAGTCATTCAGTCCTGTCGGCCACGGCGGCCGGCTCCGGAAACGTCGCGGTTAGCCATATCGGCGAGACTAGCTTTGCGTAACCCGCGCGCATACGCGACGGCACCGTTCTTGCCAATCCCTGCCCAAGAGCTGCCAGCTCGTCCCGGAACGGGACATCGGATGAAGCGAAACGGCGCAGCCAGGAGCGCGACCATGACGACGGGCAAGATCTTTGCGAATTGGGATGACAACCATTCCAGGCTCTGGAGCCGTCAGCCGATCCGGCTCGAGCACACCATGCACAAGCAGCCGGCGTTCTCGATGGACGATCTCGCCAAGCTGATCGAGCACTATCCGCGCGAGCATTACAGCCTGGTCAAGACCGGCGCCAAGGGGTCGAGCCGGGTTTGGCGCGAGGGCGAGATCGGCAGGCTGCGCGGCCATCAGGTGATCGAGGCGATTTCGCGCGGCGGCCTGTGGCTGAACCTGCGCAACGTCACCGCGATCGATCGCCGCTACCGCGACATGATCGAGCGGATGTTCGGCGAGATCGCCACCAAGGTTCCCGGTTTCGATGCGCCGGCCCATCAGGCCGGCATCCTGATTTCGTCGCCCGATGCACAGGTCTATTACCACGCCGATCTGCCGGGGCAGGGCTTGGTCCAGATCGCCGGCCGCAAGCGGGTCTACATCTATCCCAGCACGCAGCCGTTCATCCGGCCCGAGCATCTCGAGAACATCGCGCTGTTCGACGTCGAGGTCGATATCCCCTACGAGCCCTGGTACGATTGGCATGCGCAGGTGATCGATCTCGAACCCGGCCAGATGCTGAACTGGCCGCTCAATGCGCCGCACCGCGTCGAGAACCTCGACACCGTCAACATCTCGATGACGATCTCCTATGTGAACGACGACATCCGCCGCGCCCAGATCCTGCATCTCGCCAACGGCATGCTGCGTCATCGCTTCGGCTACACGCCGCGCAGCCGCAGTATCCGCGGCCCGACCTTCTTCGCCAAGCAGGTGATGCAGAAGCTGCTGCGCGACGGCAAATGGGTGAAGCGCGAACGCGCCGTGCGGCGCGCGATCGACTTCCGCCTCGACGAGAGCGATCTCGGCAAGATCGTCGACCTGCCCAAGGACCCGCCCAAGGCGGCGTTGGAGGCGGCCTAAGCGGGCTTGCCGGTAGCAGGTGCTGGAATGACGGTCTTGACGACAGCGGTTGAGAAATTCGGGGCGCGGGTCGCTTCCTATGCGGTCGGCTATCGCGTCGAATTGGTTTCCGATTGGGCGTATGCCGCCGCCCGCTGGGGGACCTTCGAGCCGCTCACGGCGTTCCAGCATCCGCAATGGTATGCGTCATGGTACCGGGCCTTCGCGTCGACCGACGGTGTCGAGCCGCTGATCGCAATCGTCAGCGATGCCGCGACCGGCGAGCGGGCTGCACTGTTGCCGCTGATCTGTCACCGGCAAGGCAGCCTCCGCGTTGTCGAATTCGCCGACCTCAACCTCACCGACTTCAACGCGCCGATCCTCGGCCCCGCCGCACCGCGCGACGACGTCGCCGCATGGCAGTTTTGGCGTGATTTGCAGGCCGCGCTGCGCAAAGCGCCCGGCGGAGCCGATCTGATCCGTTTTCGCAAGATGCCGGTCAAGCTCGCGACGCGATCCAACCCGCTGGCGCTGCTCGATGGCATCGGACCATCGGTCGTCAACGGCAATCTGCTGACCATCGGTGACGACCACAACGCCTGGCGCTACGAGCTGAACCGGAAGGTTCGCAAGGAATTGGGACGGAGCTGGCGCGTGTTCACGCGTGAGCCGTCCGCGGCGTTCAGGGTCGCCACAGATACCGGCGAGGCGCTGGACCTTCTGTCCATCACGGAAGTGCAGCAGGGCGCGCGGCTGAACGGTCTTGGGCTCAACTACGTACTCGACAATGCGGACTGCGCCGCCTTCTATCGCGACCTGGTGCGCGAAGGCACCGCGCGCGGCTATGCGGTCATGACCGCACTTGCGACCAGCGACGAAGTGGTGGCGACGCTGCTCGGCGTCCGCACCGGCTCGCGCTACGTCATGATCCGCATCAGCAATGCGGGCGAGAAATGGTCGGCCTGTTCGCCGGGCCGGCTGATCATCGATCGCACCATCGAAGCGCTGCACAAGGACGGTGTGCGGGAGTTCGATTTCTCGATCGGCAATTACACCTACAAGCGGCGGTTCAGACCGCAGCGCACGCCGCTGGTCGATCTCAGCGCACCCTTGAGCTGGCGCGGGCAGCCCTACGCGCTGCGGGACCGCGCCGTGCTGGCGCTGCGTCACTATCCGGAGCTCACCGCGCGGCTGAAGCAGGCGCTCGGCAAGTCGATGCCCTCGCGCGAGGACGACTGAGCAAAGGGCGGCATTCCCGAATGAGAATGCCGCCCTGATCGCATTTGCTTCGTAGCAAGCCGCGAAGCTTAGCCGTGCAGCTTTCTGGCAGCCTCCGCGATTGCGCGGCCCTGATAGCGCGCGCCGGCGAGCTCGTTCTCGCTGGGCTGGCGGCTGCCGTCGCCGCCGGTGATCGTGGTGGCGCCGTAGGGCGCGCCGCCGGTGACCTCGTCGAGCTTCATCTGTCCGGCAAAGCCGTAGTTCAGTCCGATCACCGTCATGCCGAAATGCAACAGGTTCGTGATGATCGAGAACAGCGTGGTCTCCTGGCCGCCATGCTGGGTCGCGCTCGAGGTGAAGGCGCCGCCGACCTTGCCGTTCAGCGCGCCACGGGCCCAGAGCCCGCCGGCCTGGTCGAGGAAGTTGGCCATCTGCGAAGCCATGCGGCCGAACCGGGTGCCGGTGCCGACGATGATCGCGTCGTAATTGGGGAGGTCGTTGATCTCTGCGATCGGTGCGGGCTGGTCGAGCTTGTAGTACGAGGCTTTCGCGACTTCGGCCGGCACGAGCTCGGGCACGCGCTTGATATCGACGGTGGCGCCGGCTTCGCGCGCGCCTTCCGCAACGGCATTCGCCATCGCTTCGATGTGACCGTAGGCGGAGTAATAGAGAACGAGAACCTTGGCCATGATGGCCTCCTTTGGGGGTTGAGGTAGGGGAAGATGATTTGGGGGAGGAGCATGCGCGGACGTTCGTCCGCGCATGCAGGGTGAGTGGTGATCAGGCGGCGTCGACGAGCACGAGCTCGGCATCCTCGAGCGCGGTGATCTTCAGCTTGGCTTCATCGCGGATCGCGGCGCCGTCGCGCGCATTGACGCGCACGCCGTTGACCTCGATGCTGCCGGCCGCCGGCACCAGATAGAGGTGGCGGGCCTTGTCGGCGGCGTATTCCGCGCTCTCGCCGGCCCTCAGCGTGGTGGCGAGCACCCGCGCATCGGCGCGGATCGGCAGCGCGTCGTTGTCGCCGTCGATGCCGGAGGCGATGGTGACGAGCTTGCCCGAGCGGTCCGCCTTCGGGAACGGCTTCGAGCCCCAGGTCGGGTGGCCGCCCTTCGTCGTCGGCTCGATCCAGATCTGGAAGATCTTGGTCTTGGACGGTTCCAGATTGTACTCGGAGTGACGGATGCCGCTACCGGCGCTCATCACCTGCACGTCGCCGGCTTCGGTGCGTCCCTTGTTGCCGAGCGAGTCCTGGTGCGTGATCGCACCTTCGCGAACATAGGTGATGATCTCCATGTTGGCATGCGGATGCGCCGGGAAGCCGGAGTTGGGCGCGATCTCGTCGTCGTTCCACACGCGCAGCGCGCCATGGCTGACATTGGCGGGATCGTAGTAGCTCGCGAACGAGAAGTGGTGCTTGGCCTTCAGCCAGCCGTGGTCGGCGCCGCCAAGCTCTGCGAATGGTCTGAGTTCGATCATGTGTTACTCCGCTTGATAGGTTGATTTCGATCTCGTTGACCCTTGGATATGCCTCCGGCTGTGGTATAGAAATAGAAACTATTGAAACTCATTGTTTCCAAATTGAACGATCAGGACAGCGGCCCATGTCGAAACTGCCGGACTTCGAGGCGCTCGCGATCTTCGCAAAAGTCATGGAATTACGGTCGTTTGCGGCGGCCGCGACCGAGCTCTCGCTGTCCAAGGCGACGGTCTCGAAGGCGGTCAGCCGGCTCGAGGAGCGGCTCGGCGCGCGGCTGTTCAACCGCACCTCGCGGCGGCTGGCGCTGACCGATGCCGGCCAGAAATTGTCGGAGCGCGCCGCGCGGCTGCTGGCCGACGGCGAGGCCGCCGAAAGCGAGGCGCTGGCGCAATCGACCACGCCACGTGGCCTGGTGCGGTTCGCGGTGCCCATGACCTTCGGCGTCAAGACGGTGGCGCCGCTGCTGCCGGAATTCATGGAGGCCTATCCGGAGGTCGCGATCGATCTGCACCTGAGCGACGCCACGGTCGATCTGATCGGCGAAGGCTTTGATGCCGGCCTGCGCATCGCGCGGCTGCCGGATTCCTCGCTGATCGCGCGGCGGCTGTGCGGCATGCCGCGCTACACGGTGGCAGCGCCGTCCTATTTGAAGCGCCACGGCCGGCCGACCCATCCGATGCATCTCGCCGAGCACAAATGCTTCGGCTACGCCTATCTCTCGACCCAGGGCGTCTGGCACTACACCAATGCGTCGGGTGAACAGGCGAGCGTGCGTCCCGCCGGCCAGTTGCGCGTCAACAATGGCGAGGCCGTGATGCCCGCGCTGCTCGCCGGTCTCGGCATCGCCGACCTGCCCGACTTCATCGTCGGCGACGCGATCGCACGCGGCGAGGTCGAGGTGATCCTGAAAGGCTGGAAGCAGCCCGAAGGCGCGGTGCATCTCGTCACGCCGCCCGGCGGCCCGCGGCCCGCCCGCGTCGAGGTGCTGGCGGATTTCCTCGCCAGCCATTTCGCCAAAGGCCGCGCCCAGCGGAAGTAAAAGGCCGCGCCCTGCGGAAATAGAGAGCCGCGCTCACCGGAAGTAGTCGGCACCGCACACGCGGCTGAAGGCCGCGCGACCCGTCACATTCGTGTCATCCCTTTTAAATTGTATAAGTTGTGTGAACTAACCCATGATCGTGGGCCGCCGCGATCGTCTATTTCTGCGTCCTGAACCTGTTGCCGCAAAGCGCATTTTCGGAGGAACCAGATGATTGACCTGACCAAGCACGATTTCACGTCATTGTCGGTGAAGGATCTGCTCGATGCCCGCGAGGCCTATCACGTGCATCTGGCCCATCTGCAATCGGTCTACGCCACGGCGATCGGCCGCTATCTGATCCGCGACAGCGACCGCAACGCGACCGAACGGCGGCACCATTCCAAGCCGCAGGCGCTCGGACCGCGCACGCTGTTCAATTCGTCGGTCAAGGACTGGTCGTGGCCCTGCATCCTCGTCTTTGTCCGGGACTGGATGAAGCGCTCCGAGTTGAAGAACCATCCGGAGAAGCAGGACCAGCTGGTGCCGCCATTCCTGTATCTGCCTGACGGGCGCGTCGTGCCGACCTGCGTCGTCAAGGTCGACCCGAACGAGGACAGCCCCGGCGTCGTCGATCCGCCGGTGTTCAAGAGCGATCTGGTTGGCGGCGGCTTTCCGGTCCAGACCATGATCCAGGGCAAGATCCATCGCGGCTCGATCGGCTGTCTCGTCACCAATGGCGAGACCGTGTTTGCGCTCTCCAACCGCCACGTGGTCGGCGCGGCCGGGCGCGAGATCTTCGCCGGCTTCAAGAACACGGAACGGCGTCTCGGCGTCAGCGATGCGCTGCAACTCGGCAAGCGCGCCTTCAGCGACGTCTATCCCGGCTGGCCCGGCGCGCGGGTGGTGGCCAATCTCGATGCCGGATTGATCCGCGTCGATGACGTCAAGGGCTGGACCGCGCAGGTCTACGGCGTCGGACAGGTCGGCGACGTCGTCGATCTCAATGTCGGTACCTTCCGCCTCGAGATCATCGACCAGCCGCTGATCGCCTTCGGTGCGACCAGCGGATTGATGAAGGGCAAGATCATCGGCCTGTTCTATCGCTACAAGACCGTCGGCGGCATGGAATATGTCAGCGATTTCGTGATCGGTCCGCGCGACAGCGACACGCCGCTCAACAACTACCCCGGCGATTCCGGCACGATCTGGTTTCTCGACGATCCGGATGCGAAGAAGAACGCCAGCGGCGCGCGCATCCTAAGTCCCCTGGCGCTGGAATGGGGCGGCCAGGAATTGTTCGGATCGGGCGGCAAGATTCCGATGCAGGTCGCGCTCGGCATCTGCATGGCGACGCTGTGCCGCGAGCTCGATGTCGAGCTGATCGGCGACTGGAATGCCGGCCACACCGAGTATTGGGGCGAATGGGGACACGTCAAGATCGGCGCCTATGCGACCGGCCTGATCGATGCGAAGCTTCCCAAGCTCTCGAGCATGATGGACGCCAACTCCGACAATATCGGCCTCGACGACAAGCTGCTTGCCGACCTCAAGCCATATCAGCGCGGCGCATTCGCGCCGCTGGCCGACGTCGCCGACCTGGTCTGGCGCTTCACCCGGCACACCGACGAGAGCAACCATTTCGCCGACATGGACAAGCCGGGCAAGGATGGCAAGACGCTGCTGGATCTGTGCGCCGAGTCCACGCGCAACGTCGATCCGAAAGTCTGGAATGACTATTACGAAGGGATCGGCGAGGACCGCCGCGGCGCGTTGCCGTTCCGGGTCTGGCAGATCTTCGACGAGATGGTCGAATATGCCGCCGCCAACAAGAAGCTCGAGTTCGTCTGCGCCGCGGGAATCGTCGCCCATTACATCGGTGATGCCTGCCAGCCGCTGCACATCTCGCAATTCCACCATGGCCTCGATCTGAACGACAAGGCACACGCCAAGGTGCACAGCGTGTACGAGACCACGATGATCGGCCGCCACGGCAAGGATCTCATCAAGATGATCCCCGACGCCCGGACCAGCGACGTCGCGGAGATCGTTGCGGGCGGCACGCCGACCGGCCGCGACGCTGCGGTCGCCGTGGTCGCGCTGATGCAGCGAACCGTGAAGCGGCTGCCGCCGATGACGATCGTGAATCTGTTCAACTCGCATATGGGCAACGGCCAGGTCGACGTGATGTGGTCGAAGCTGAAGGATGCTACGGCGGCCTGCATGCAGGACGGCGCCAAGACGCTGGCCCGGGTCTGGGAAGCGGCCTGGCGCGCCGGTGCGGGTGAAGATCGCGGGCAGGGCGGCAAGTTCGATCAGGGCAGTCTGAGCAAGCTCTACAACGATCCGAGTTTCCTTCCTGCGTATCCGCTCCAGCAGCTCACACTCGATGCGGACGACCACATCGTTCCCGTCGGGGGAGGCGGAGCGCGGCGCCGGAGTGTGTCGACGGCGCGGCGCGCGCGCCCGCAAGCCGCGAAGAAGGCAGCCAAGAAAGCGGCCAAGAGTTCGGCGAGGAAGGCGGTCAAGAAGGCCGTGCCGCGCAAGCGTCCCGCAGCCGCCGCCCCGGTCCGCCGCGCAGCCGCCAGCAAGAAGACCGCGACCAAGCGCGGCGCGGCCAGGAAGCGGTCGGTCGGAAAGACGCGTAAGGCGGCGCGCAAGCACTAAAGCATACCGAGATTAGGTCGACCGCGCCGGCACTGCGCTCCCTCTCTCCGCACGCGGGGCGAGGTAAAGCGCATCGGCTGCGACACGCGGGAGCTAGAGTTCAGCATCCCGCTCCTGCATCATGCGGACGGGAACTTGGGCTTATTGGCCTTCACATTTTGTTGTCTGCGCGAACGATCCTTGGCCGCATTCATTTGCCATTTTTGAAGCAAGTCGCCGCGCGGAACCCATGCGCGCGGACGAAATCGAACTCAACGAACCGAACTCAACGAACAAGGGCACTGGGCATGCAGACGGAGCGAATTGTCCTGAGCTTAGCGATCGCGATCAGCGGCCTCGGCACTGCCGCGCCTGCGTTGTCGCAGGAGTATCGCGGCACCTGGGAACAGCAGATGGCATGTACGCCGGACGTGATGCGACTGTGCAGCGATCAAATACCCGACACCAACCGGATCGTCGCCTGCCTGCGGCAGAACACGGCGCTGCTTGGCAGTTCCTGCCGTGCCGTGTTCGAGTCGAATGCGCAACAACAGGCACAGACGCAGGGGCGCGCACCGCAGCCGCAGACGATGCAGCGGCCGCACGCGCCGCAGCAGATGCAGCCGGCCCCGGTTGCGCCGCTGCGGCCCGACAATGATGAGGATTAGTGTCTACGCACTGACTTCTGTCCGAGACCTGACTTCGCAGACATCGACCCATTCGGCCGCGGTCAGTTCGGCCATCCGCTCGGGCGTGATGCGGACCGCGCTGTGGGTCGAGCCCGCGGCCGGCACCACGACGTCGAATGCTTTCAGCGACACATCGCAATACACCGGCAGCGGCGTCTTCAGCCCGAACGGGCAGACGCCGCCGACCTCGTGGCCGGTGATGTCGGCAACCTCGTCGAGGCCGAGCATCTTCGGCTTGCCGCCGAACGCCGCCTTCACCTTCTTGTTGTCCATCCGCGACGTGCCGGCGGCGACGATCAGCACCACGCGGTCGCCGACCCGCAGGCTCAGCGTCTTGGCGATCCGCGCCGGCTCGACGCCATAGGCCTCCGCCGCCAAGGCGACGGTCGCGGAGCTGACGGCGGATTCGATCACGGTGATGTCGGGCGCCTTCTCGGCGAAGAAGGCGCGGACGGAGGCGAGGCTCATACTATTCAGGACCTTGCTAGTCAGGATCTGGCAGACACCAGGGCAGGAAGTTCGGACAGATCGTGGATCCGGTGATCGGGCACCACGCCGAGCTCGTCCATCTGGGTACGCAGGGCCTTGAACATCGTCAATGGGGCGACCGTCTCGCTCTCAACGCAGGCGAGCGCCATCGCCTCCGGCGTCACCCGCTCGATCCAGGCGACATTGAGTCCGAACGCCTTGGCGCCGCAGGCGTCCCACGGATTGGAGGAGATGAACAGGACCTCCGCGGGCGGCACGTTCAGCACCTCCTCGATCAGCGTGTAGGCCTCGGGCGCCGGCTTGAACACCTTGTGGGCATCGACGCTGATGGTCGCATCGAGCAGGCGGTCGAGGCCGGAATTGCGCACCAGCGCATTCAGCATGTCAGGGCTGCCGTTGGAGAGGATCGCGAGCTTCTTGTCCTTCATCGCCTCGAGCGCGGCGACGGCATCCGGATACAGCGCAAGATGCTGATACTTGTCGATGATGCGCCCAAAGGTCGCTTCGTCATATTGCAGGCCGAGGCAGCGCAGCGTGTAGGCGAGGGAATCGCGGGTCGCTGTGGCGAAATCCTGGTAGCGCCGCATCAGCGTGCGCAGCCAGGAGTATTCGAGCTGCTTGATGCGCCAGACCTGGGTGATGATGTCGCCATAGCCAGGGAATGCATCCTCGGTGATTTCGGCCACCGACTGGACATCGTAGAGCGTGCCGTAGGCGTCGAAGACGATCGCTTTGATTGTCATTGTGGTCTCTCTTGCCCGCCGATCGTCGCATACAGGAATTTCCTGAGTGCGTCGATGGACTGATCCCGGGCCGCCGCGTTGAATTCTAGGTGATGGCCGAGCAACTCACCCGGCGTGCTGTAATGCGGTACGTCGAAATCATGGTAGGCGCCGGGATAGACGATCAGTTCGATCGGATAGCCAAGGCCCTGCTGCCGCGAGATGCCGTCATCGTCGCGGCCTTCCGCCAGGTTCCGGCACTCTTGCGCCGGCGTCCAGTCGTCGAGTTCGCCGACCATGATCAGGGTCGGCACGGTCATGTTGCCCTTGATGCCGAGGCAGCGCGGATAGAAGGCGACGGCGGCGCGGAATTTTTCCGTCGCGTTGACCTCGATCGCGCCGTGCTCGACCGAGAACAATGCGAGCCATCCGCCTTGCGAGAAGCCGATCACGGCAATGCGTGTCGGATCGACCATGGATTGTCGGCTCAGGAAGCTCAGCGCGCGGTAGGCGTCGTGAACCGTTGCCGCAGGGACATCGCCGGTGCAGGTGTTGCTGATGCCACGCGGGCCGAACCGGTCCACGGTCAGCGTAACATAGCCCCAGGCCGCGAACCGTTTACCCCAGCGCTCGTCGAGTTCTCGCCACTGCCCGCTGCAGCCATGCAGCAACACCACGGCGGGCAGGAGACCCGGTCGCTCAGGCCGCCGCAACAGGCCCTGCAGTGGCTGCGCGTTGTTGAGCGGGCTTTCGAACTCGACCAGCACAGAGGGCGCTTCGGCTGCCGCCGCAGGCTTGCCGCCCGCGCTCCCGACCAGGAGCACGGCGAGGAGGGTGGCAAGTCCGGCCCGGTTCGTCATCGGCCGCCCCGCAAGCGTGCGGCCGACGATACTCCCTTAAATCATGATGCGCTTCCACGGAATCGCATCATGATCTCATCTCCTTGTTTGAGCATGATCTTTTCGGAAAACCGCTTCGCACTTTTCCGGATCATGCTCTAAATCCCCAAAATCTTGCGCGCGTTGGCCTTCAGGACTTTGGGCCGGATCTCCTCGCGGATGTCGAGCTTGGCGAAGTCGGCGAGCCAGCGGTCCGGCGTGATGACAGGCCAGTCCGAGCCGAACAGCATCTTGTCCTGCAAAATCGAGTTGATGTAGCGCACCAGGATCGGCGGGAAATATTTCGGCGACCAGCCGGACAGGTCGATATAGACGTTCGGCTTGTGGGTCGCGACTGAGAGCGCCTCTTCCTGCCAGGGGAAGGAGGGATGCGCGAGGATGATCTTGAGGTCGGGAAAGTCGGCCGCGACGTCGTCCATGTACATCGGGTTGGAATATTTCAGCCGCATCCCCATGCCGCCGGGCATGCCCGAGCCGACGCCGGTCTGGCCGGTGTGGAACAGCGCGATCGCGCCGCCCTCGTTGATCGCCTCATAGAGCGGATAGGCCATGCGGTCGTTGGCGTAGAAGCCCTGCATGGTCGGATGGAATTTGAAGCCGCGCACGCCGTAGTCCTCGATCAGCTTGCGCGCCTCGCGGACGCCGAGCTTGCCCTTGTGCGGGTCGATCGAGACGAACGGGATCAGCACGTCGAGATGATCGGAGGCGATCTCCAGCATCTCCTCATTTTTGTAGCGGCGGAAACCGGTCTCGCGTTCGGCGTCGACCGGGAAGATCACCGCGGCGATGTTCTTGGCGCGGTAATAGGCCGCGGTCTCCGGCACGGTCGGCGGATGCTTGTGCGGCGACTTGAAATAGTCGGCCATCTGCGCCTGGAAATCGTCGTAGCCGTCGTCGCCATGCATGCCGCACGGCTCCTCGGCATGGGTGTGGATGTCGATCGCTGTGACCTTTTCGATGTCGGGCAGTTTGAGCTTGGGCATTCGGCTTCCCCGGGGGCGTGTTTGTTAGTGATGGAAAATGATTATATGATATAACAATTTTCGCAAGCGGTCTGAGTTGATCGAAGGCGATGGCGGTGCGGGCTCAGTGCGGCCGTGAAGTCGTCCTTCGGTGGGGCGAGCCTACTGCGTGCGAGCACGATTCGGCGGCCGTGAGGCCACCGTCGGGGCGTTGTGGCCGGACGGTGCCTTGGCGCGGATATCGCGGCGGTGGCCGTTTCTGATGTGATCTCAATGGCGTGGCGGGATGACCGACACGGGTTTCACGTCGGGATATGGCCGAAAATCGGCCCATCTCGGTTGACATTTAACGGTCTGATGGCTTAGAACCCGGCCGTCCCGCGCGGTAGGCCGCTTGTCGGGATAATCCCATTTTGCCATCTATTGGCATTGATCAGGTACGGCCTCCAACACGGGCCTTTCGAAGTAACAGGATTGTCCCATGAAGGTCCGTAACTCGCTGAAGTCGCTGCGCGGCCGCCATCGCAACAACCGTCTGGTCCGCCGCAAGGGCCGCGTCTACGTGATCAACAAGGTCCAGCGCCGCTTCAAGGCGCGCCAGGGTTGATCCGGCGCGGGTCGGCCGATTGCGCCGATCCCAACACATCTCTTTCACAGGTCTTTGACGCCGTGCTGCTTTGCAGCGCGGCGTTGTGCGTCTAGACTTCGGGCCATGGGATTCAACTTCCTTGGGCCTACCAACCGCCGCCGGCTGGCGATCCTGATCGCCGCGCTGCTTGCCGTGCCGGTCCTGGCCATGCCTGTCGCGGCCGCCGCGCAGGACGATCCGCGGGTGGTCCCGCCGCCGAAGGCCCAGAAGAAACTGCCCGAAGCCCCGACCAAGCTGCCGAAGGTTCCGGCCGACCGTACCCGAGGGCTGGATTTCCTGTTCGGTGCGCTGAAGGCTGCGCCCGATGAGGACAGCGCCCGCCACGTCGAGGCGCGGATCTGGGCGCTGTGGCTGCAAACCCCGAGCGATACCGCGGCGCTGTTGATGGTGCGCGCCAAGGCCGCGCTCGATGCCCAGAATATCGATGTGGCGCTGAAGCTTCTGGACGCGGTGATCAAGCTCCGGCCCGACTATGTCGAGGCCTGGAACCGGCGCGCGACGATCTATTATCTCAAGAACGACTATGTCCGTTCGCTGGGAGACCTGCAGCAGGTGTTGACCCGTGAGCCCCGCCATTTCGGCGCGCTGGCGGGTGTCGGCATGATCATGCAGGACATGGGCGACGACAAGCGCGCGCTGGACGCCTTCCGCAAGGCGCTGGCTGTCGATCCCTACCTCGAGAAGGTGCCGCAGATCGTCAAGCAACTGACCGAGAAGGTCGAAGGCCGCGACATCTGATTGCGTCCGATTGACGCGAGGGGACGCGTTGCTCGCGAGCTCGATGCTTGCTCGCGATACGGTCCGGCGCAGGAGACTAGTGCAGGAACTTGCCGCGGGATGCGCTGTCCTGGGCGACAGCCGCATAGAATTGCTGAAGCTCCGCCTCCAGGTGCTCATTCACGAGCAACAGTGCCTTCAAGGCGCCGCGCAGGTCGCCATTGCAGCTTGCCACGATCTGATCGATGGCCGCATCGTTAGGGTCGGAAATCATGGTACTCCTCCGATTACTTCCCGTTGAACTCGTCGTGCGGACGCAGGTTCCTGTGGATACAGTGCACAAGCCAAGAAGGATCCCGGGTGCGTCCCGGTTTCGATGAAGCCTCGCCTCTGATGGCGAAATTGCCACCGGCAATCTATGGAATTACTAATGACGGTGGGATGAACCCGCTATCCACAGGCTGGGCGGATTGTGGACAACTGCGCCTTGGGCGCGAACCGGACAACCGAAAATTGGCTTTCCGAACAAGGGCATCCCAGGGCTGCGGGCAAATCGACGCGAAACCTGACTTCGGCTTCGTCGTAATTTTCAGGTGCCCAAGACGCTCCAATTACCCAAGATCTTCCGGATCCCCTCGATGTTAACCGCGATCATCGCGCTGGTGGCCGCCGGGCTGGCGCTGGCCCTGGCGACGCAAATCGGCGCCATCCTCATTCAGGGCGCCTTTCCGCCTCGGGGCCGCATGATCGAGGTATCCGGCGCGCGGCTGCACGTGGTCGAACTCGGCCCGCGCGATGCCGCGGGGCCGCCGGTCGTGATGCTGCACGGCGCAAGCTCCAATCTCCGCGCAATGCAGCCGCTCGGCGAGCGCATTGCCAAAGCACGCCGGGTGATCCTGATCGACCGGCCGGGCCATGGCTGGAGCACGCGCGCGCGCGTCGCGGATTCGACGCCGGCAATCCAGAGCCGGATGATCGCGGAGGCGCTGACGAGGCTCGGTGTCATCAGGGCGATCGTGGTGGCGCATTCCTGGGCCGGCGCGCTCGCCCTGCGCATCGTGCTGGATCATCCGGACCGCGTCGCGGGCCTCGTGCTGCTCGCCCCGGTCGCCTATCCCTGGCGCGGCGGTGCCGGCCGCTACAATGATGTGATCTCGACGCCGCTGATCGGGCCGTTGCTGGCGCACACAATCACGCTGCCGCTCGGCTATCTCGTCACGACATCAGGCGTGCGCGGCGTGTTCGCGCCGCAGCCGATGCCGGCCGACTTCGTCCGCGGCAGCGAGACATTGCTCCTGCTGCGCCCGCGCGAATTCATCGCCAATGCGCGCGACCTCGTCACGCTGAAGGCCGCCGTCGTCGAGCAGGCGCCGCGCTATGCAGAGATCAAGGCGCCGCTGTCAATCATTTCGGGCGACGTCGACAAGACGGTCTCGACCGGAATCCATTCGCGGCCGCTCGCTGCGTCAGCGCCGAACGCGAAGCTCATCGTGCTGCCGGGTGTCGGCCACATGGTGCAGTACGCGGCGCCCGATCTCGTCGCATCCGAGATCGAGGCGATGGCCGACCGGTTGGTCCAACCGGCAGCAACAGCGGACAAGACTGTCCCCGCGAATCTGTGATCCGGTGAGGCTTGCGCGGTTGCAGCCTGCCGAACATCATGCGGCTGCGCGGCTCGACAGATATCACCCAAAGGACAAGCCCCATGCGGATCGACAACATCGCCGACCTCATCGCTGAAACCCTCGCCCAGGCGGGCGTGAAGCGCATCTACGGTGTCGTCGGCGACAGTCTCAACGGCTTGACCGAGGCGCTGCGCAAGCGCGGTACGATCGACTGGCTGCATGTGCGCCATGAGGAGGTCGCGGCCCTCGCGGCCGCGGCCGAATCCCAGATCACGGGCGACCTTGCGGTGTGCGCGGGCTCCTGCGGCCCGGGCAATCTCCATCTCATCAACGGCCTGTTCGACGCGCATCGCAGCCGCACGCCGGTGCTGGCGATCGCGGCACAGATTCCATCGGCCGAGATCGGCGGCGGCTATTTCCAGGAGACCCATCCGCAGGACCTGTTCCGCGAATGCAGCCATTATTGCGAGCTGGTGTCGGATCCGGCGCAGCTGCCCTACATGCTGGAGAATGCGATCCGCGCCGCGGTCGGCAAGCGCGGCGTTGCCGTCCTGGTGCTGCCGGGCGACGTTGCGATGCGGCCGGCGCCGAAGCGCGACATCGCGCCGAACGCCGGCCTGCTGCCGCCTGTGCCGGTGGTGCGCCCGGCCGAGGCCGAATTGAACGCGCTGGCCGCGCTGCTCAATGGCGCAAAGCGCATCACGTTGTTCTGCGGCCGCGGCTGCGCCGGGGCGCATGACGGCCTGATCGAGCTCGCCGAGATGCTGAAGAGCCCGATCGTGCATGCGCTCGGCGGCAAGGAATATGTCGAGTACGACAATCCCTACGATGTCGGCATGACCGGCTTCATCGGCTTTTCCTCCGGCTATGCCGCGATGCACGGTTGCGACGTGCTGCTGATGCTAGGCACCGATTTTCCCTACAAGCAGTTCTTCCCGACCGGCATCAGCATCGCCCAGGTCGATCTCCGTCCGGAAAATCTCGGCCGCCGCTGCAAGCTCGATCTCGGCATCGTCGGCGACGTCGGCGAGACCATCGCCGCGCTGCTGCCGAAGCTCACGGTCAAGACCGAGCGCAAGTTTCTCGACGCCAGCCTCGCGCATTACAAGGACGCCCGCGCCGGGCTCGACGATCTTGCCCGCGGCAAGCCCGGGCAAAAGCCGATCCATCCGCAATATCTGGCGCGCCTGCTCAGCGAGCAGGCCACCGAGGATGCGGTGTTCACCGCCGACGTCGGCACGCCGACGATCTGGGCCGCGCGCTATCTGAAAATGAATGGCCGCCGCCGTCTGGTCGGCTCCTGGGTGCACGGCTCGATGGCCAATGCGATGGCGCATGCGATCGGCGCGCAGGCGGCGCAGCCGGGGCGTCAGGTGGTGTCGATGTCCGGCGACGGCGGCTTTGCGATGCTGATGGGCGATTTGATCACGCTGACGCAGGCGAAGCTGCCGGTGAAGGTCGTGATCTTCAACAACAGCGTGCTCGGCTTCGTCGCGCTGGAGATGAAGGCCGCCGGCTTCATCGAGACCGGCGTCGATCTGAAGAATCCCGATTTCGCGGCGATGGCCCGCGCCATGGGCATTCACGGCGTCAGGGTGGAGGATCCCGGCGAGCTCGAGGGCGCGATCCGCAACGTCTTCGCGCATGACGGCCCGGCCGTGCTCGACGTCGTGACCGCGACGCAGGAATTGTCGATGCCGCCGACCATCACGCTGGAGCAGGTGAAGGGCTTCAGCCTGTGGGTGCTGCGCGCCGTGATGAGCGGCCGCGGCGACGAGGTGGTCGATCTCGCCAAGACCAATCTGTTGCCGCGCTGATCGCGGTAGCAGAGCATGATCCGGAAAAGTGCGCAGCGGTTTTCCGAAAAGATCATGCTCAAATCAGAAAGCCAGAAGGGGATGGCGATTCGAAGAAAGCCATCCCCGTCCGCCCTGGCATTTGGCGCAGGGCGGACGACGTCCGATACCGCCGATTACTTCTGCTTGCCGTCCTTGTCGAACGACGACACGTAGGCCCACAGATTGTTGGCCTCGGTCTCGTTCTTGATGCCGGCGAAGGCCATCTTGGTGCCGGGAATCTTGGCCTTCGGATCCTTGATGTATTCGAGGAAGGTTTCCTTGTTCCAGGTGATGCCGGAATTCTTGTTGGCATCGGAATAACTGTAGTCCGGCGCGGTGCCGGAATGGCGGCCGTCGAGGCCGTTGAGCTCGGGGCCGACCTTGTTCTTGGCGCCTTCGCCGATCGCGTGGCAGGCGAGGCATTTGTTGAACGAGGTCTTGCCGGCGGCGGCATCCTGCGCCAGCGCGGAGGATGCGGTGGCCAGCGATGTGACGACCGCCAGCGCGCTCAAGGTCTTTAGGTTCATGGGGTTCTCTTCGTTTCGTCCCGGGGGGTAGCGTTTGGTTTGTGGCATGTCCGGCTTGGACAGGACAAGCCACGAAACTTTGACAGGTTTCATGGCCGTCCGCTTGTCCGAGAGAGAACTCGGCAATGCGGGGCGGGGCAATCCGACCTTCGGCCGGGTGACTGAAACAGGGCGGCTGAAACAGGATGCAGACGTGCTTGATTTGTCGTAACAAATCCGCAAAGCGCCGAGCGCGCCGAGGGAACACCGATGTCCATCATGATGCCGGCGGCCGATCAAGCCGTCCTTGCCCGCCGCGCCGAAATCGTCGCCGCCTTGCGCGCCATCGTCCCGGGCGAGGGCGTGATCGACAGCGCAGCCGAAATGCTGGCCTATGAATCCGACGGCCTGACCGCCTATCGGCAGCCGCCGATGGTCGTGGTGTTGCCCGATACCACCGAGCAGGTCGCAAAGGTCCTCAAATATTGCCAGCAGCAGGGCATCAAGGTGGTGCCGCGCGGCTCCGGCACCTCGCTGTCCGGCGGCGCGCTGCCGCTGGCTGACGGCGTATTGCTCGGGCTCGGCAAGTTCAAGCGCATTCGCGAGATTGACTTCGACAACCGCGTGGTGGTCACCGAGCCCGGCGTCACCAACCTTGCGATCAGCCAGGCGGTCGCCCATGCCGGCTTCTACTACGCGCCCGATCCGTCGTCGCAGATCGCCTGTTCGATCGGCGGCAATGTCGCGGAGAATTCCGGCGGCGTGCACTGCCTGAAATACGGCATGACCACCAACAACGTGCTGGGCTGCGAGATCGTGCTGATGAGTGGCGAGATCCTGCGCATCGGCGGCAAGTCGGCCGAGAATGCCGGCTACGATCTGATGGGGATCATCACCGGCTCGGAGGGGCTGCTCGGCGTCATCACCGAGATCACGGTGCGCATTTTGCAGAAGCCCGAAACCGCCCGCGCGCTGATGGTCGGTTTCGCCGAGGTCGAGGCGGCCGGCGAATGCGTGGCTGCCATCATCGGCGCCGGCATCATCCCGGGCGGCATGGAGATGATGGATAAGCCGGCGATCCACGCCGCGGAAGCCTTCGTCCATGCCGGCTATCCGCTCGACGTCGAGGCGCTCCTGATCATCGAGCTCGACGGTCCCCAGGTCGAGGTCGACGAGCTGATCAAGCGGGTCGAGGCGATCGCGCAAGGCTGCGGCTCGACCTCCTGCCAGATCTCGACCTCGGAGGCCGAGCGCAATCTGTTCTGGGCCGGCCGCAAGGCGGCATTCCCCGCGGTCGGGCGGATTTCGCCGGACTATCTCTGCATGGACGGCACCATCCCGCGCGGCGCGTTGCCGAAGGCGTTGGCACGGATCCGCGAACTCTCGGAGAAATATGGCCTCGGCGTCGCCAACGTGTTCCACGCCGGCGACGGCAATCTGCACCCGTTGATCCTCTACGACGCCAACAAGCCGGGCGAGATCGAGAAGGCGGAGGCGTTCGGTGCCGATATCCTGCGTTGCTGCGTCGAGCTCGGCGGCGTGCTCACCGGCGAGCATGGCGTCGGCATCGAGAAGCGCGACCTGATGCCGGAAATGTTCACCGAGATCGACCTCAACCAGCAGCAGCGGCTGAAATGCGCCTTCGATGCCCAGGGCCTGCTCAACCCCGGCAAGGTGTTTCCCACCCTGCACCGCTGCGCCGAGCTCGGCCGCGTCCATGTCCATGCCGGCAAGCTGGCTTTCCCGGATATCCCGCGGTTTTAGGGCGATCGATACATTTCGATCGATCGCGCTAGCCAGCCGATAACCTTAACCGATGCTTGCCGCGATGGCTGTGGCAGGTCGTCACGGCTGCCTTTGCGCGTAGCTGCAATTGCGGGCGGCCACCGTTTACACGACCTTCAACTGTTCCTCGGTATTTTCCCAAGATGCATGTCTTCGGGACCACATCGATGCCCAGCCTGGCCGATCAGTTGGCGGTTTCGCGGAATCGGCCCGCAGGTTTCGACTACATGCGGATTGCGCTGGCGGTATCGATCATCTGCCTGCACGGCCTGAACGTGACGCTCGGGCTTGGCCGGGCGCTGGAAATATTGGGCTCGTTCCGCATCGGCATCGCGATGATCCTCGCGCTGTTCTTTGCGCTCAGCGGCTTCCTGGTGACGGCGAGCCTGCAGCGGTGCAAGAGTCTGATCTCCTTCCTCGGCCTGCGCGTGCTTCGGATCGGGCCCGCGCTCGCGGTCGAGACGACGCTGTCGGCCGTCATCATCGGCTCGGTGTTCACCGAACTGCCGTTGGCGCAGTATGTCGCCGACCCGACATTCCACGCCTATTTTCTCAACATGGTCGGCGACATCCATTACGAGCTGCCGGGCGTCTTCCAGCACAATCCGCTGCCGGACGTGGTGAATGCCCAGCTGTGGACGGTGCCGTACGAATTGTGGTGCTACGTCATCCTGGCGCTGCTCGCGGTGACCACGATCTGCTTCAACAGGGTGGCGTACCTTGTGTTCCTGGTGATCGTTCAGGTCGGGCTGGCCAGCTACGACATCTACCGCTGGGAAGAGGTGCCGATCCAGCTTCGCCCGCATCTTCTGGTGTTCTGCTTCCTTGCCGGTGTCGGCTTCTACCTGTGGCGCGACAAGGTGCCGTTCAACCGCACGGCGTGCCTGGTTGCGCTGTTGCTGTGCGCCGCCGGCATGGCCACGGGACGCGGCGACGCGCTGGCTCCGGTGCCGGCCGCCTATGTCGCGTGCTATCTCGGCCTGATGAACCCGCGACGGAGCTGGATCGTGTCGTCAGGCGATTACTCCTACGGGCTCTATCTCTATGGGTTCGTCATCCAGCAGTGCGTTGCCGCGATCGGCCCGCCGGTTCAGCACTGGTATCTGAACATCCTGATCAGCCTGCCGCTTGCCTTCGGCGTCGCCGTCGCGTCCTGGCATCTCGTCGAGAAACATGCGCTGCGGCTCAGAGATGCCGTCGAACGGTTGGAAGCAGCGATGCTCTCCAGGATTTCGATCCTCGGATTCGGGCGCCAGGCCGAGCAGGCCGAACGAGAGGCTGTCGTCCAGCCGGGGCCGATCAATCCGGCTCGACCGATCGTCCTTTCCGGCCGATAACCCTTAACCATTGCTTGCTGCGAATTCGGAGACGCGACGCCTAGATTGCGTCCGTTCCGACATACACGCTATGCGTTCATATCTTGTTAGTTTGTTGCTGGATAGTTTCTGATGATGTAGTTGTCTCGGAAGCGCAATGCAACCTATGTTCAGCCTGGCCGATCAGTTGGCTCTTTCGCGCCATCGGCCCACAGGCTTCGACTATCTGCGGCTCGCGCTGGCGGCCACCATCATCTGCCTGCACAGTGTGAACGTCGTCTTTGGGATCGACCGGGCGATGGAGGTCTTGGGCCACATCCGCATCGGGTGCGCAATGGTCCTTGCGCTCTTCTTCGCCTTGAGCGGGTTTCTGGTGACGGCGAGTTTGCTGAGGTGCAAGAGCCTGATTTCATTTCTCGGCCTGCGCGTGCTTCGCATTGTGCCCGCGCTTGCGGTCGAGACGACACTCTCGGCCATCATCATCGGCCCGATCTTCACTGCGCTTCCCCTCGCGCAGTATTTCGCGGACCCGAAATTTTACGCCTATTTCCACAATATCGTCGGCGACATCCACTATGAGCTTCCGGGCGTGTTTCTCCACAATCCGGTACCTTTTGCGGTGAATGCGCAGCTTTGGACGGTCCCATATGAGCTGTGGTGCTACGTGATCCTGGCGCTGCTTGCCGTGACCACGATCTGCTTCAACAGGGTGCTGTATCTGGCGTTTCTGGTGTTCGCCCAGATCGGTTTCGCCTGGCACGATATCTACCATTCGGACCTACAATTTCTTCACCTTCGTCCGCCGCTGCTCGTGTTCTGCTTCCTTGCAGGTGTCGGCTTCTATCTCTGGCGCGACAAGGTCCCGTTCAACCGTACCGCGTTCCTGCTCGCGCTGATGCTTTGCGCGGCCGGGATGGCCACTGGATACACCGATGCGATTATTGTTGGACCCGCCGCGTATGTCGCGAGCTATCTGGGGCTCATGAACCAGCCGCGAAGCTGGATCGTGTCATCCGGCGACTACTCGTACGGGATGTATCTTTACGGAGTGGTCGTCCAGCAGTGCGTTGCGGCGTTGGGCCCCCCGGTTCAGCATTGGTATCTGAACATCCTGATCAGCCTGCCGATTGCCTTCGGCGTCGCGTTCGTGTCCTGGCATCTCGTCGAGAAGCATGCGCTTCGGCTCAGGGCGCAGGTCGAACAGATCGAGGCGGCGGTGCTCTCCCGGATTTCGATCGCAGCCTTCTGGCGCAAATCGCCCGAGCGGATCGAGTTGGGTGCGACGCTCGACGGCAGCCGCGCGTCGGTCTGATATTGCATCGGAGGGGGAGGACCTGCATCGCAAGCCCTCCCGCGGCACCGTCTTACAGCAGCACGTATTGCGTCCGTTCGCGCTTGGCGAGCAGCGGCAGCGCCTGCTCCGCGATGTAGGTCTTGAAGTAGGCGCTCTCCGCATGCGCCTTGAACGCCGCTTCGTCCTGGAACAATTCGTAGAACAGGAATTGCGCCGGATTGTCCTTGCCGCGGCCGATCAGGAACAGCTTGGTGCCGGGGTCGTTCTGCGCCTCGGGCAGGAAGCCGTCGAGGATTGCCGCGACCTTGTCCGCCTGGCCTTCCTTGGCTTCCCATTGCGCCACCACCAGCAGGCCTGATGTGTTGATCGCATCGCTGATGGTTCTCGTGCTCATAGCATAGTGCTTCATTTGCATTCCTCCGTTGCTTTGCTCCGATCGCGCTTGCGATCCGGTCCATGGCGAGACGCCGGCGATCGTCATGATCGCGGCGAGCGAGCCGATGGCCGATCGTCGGGTGAGCATCATCGTCGTGGTCGTGACATCCGAACGTTTCATGATCGCCTCCAGATGAAGTGCGCCAACCGTCTTGCCGGCCGAACCGCAATGCGACGGATAGGGGATCGCGTTGCGCACTCGGTTAGGTGACGGTCGAAATGTCGATGTCGTGAAAATGGTTCGACGTCGGCCGAAGTGTTACGTCTCCGCCAGCGCAGGAGGCACGATGTGGCCAAAACCTCGAGCAGGGTGGCCCGACCGCCGTTCCCACCATTGTCGGGCGGCAAGCCCCGCTCCCGGGCCATTCCGTCGGCATTGCGACGGTGGGGTTCGTCGCATTTGATTTCGGCGCCGAATTTCGTTACCGCCTAGCGGGTGGAAACGCTGAAAGTCAGAGACGTCCAGGACGTCGAAGAGGTGGTGCGCGCCGCTGTCGCCAGCGAACAGCCGCTCGAGGTCATTGGTCATGGATCGAAACGCGCCGTCGGCCATCCGATGGCGACCAATGCGGTGCTCGACGTCTCGGTGCTGAACGCGGTCAGCTCCTATGAGCCGAACGAGCTGATCATCACCGTGCAGGCCGGCGCGCCGCTCGCCGACGTGCAATCCCTGATCGACGCCAAGAACCAGCAATTCGCCTTCGAGCCGATGGACATGTCCGTGCTGCTCGGCAGCGCGGGAGCCGGCACGATCGGCGGCATGATCGGCGCCGGCCTTGCCGGTCCGCGCCGTATCAAGGCCGGCGGCGCCCGGGATCACCTGCTCGGGGCGCACGCGGTGTCCGGATTCGGCGACAGTTTCAAGACCGGCGGGCGGGTGGTGAAGAACGTCACCGGCTACGATCTCTGCAAGCTGCTCACCGGTTCCTGGGGCACGCTGGCGGTCATGACCGAAGTGACACTCAAGGTCATGCCGAAGCCGGAAGCCGAGCGGACGCTGGTGCTACGCGGGCTCGACGACGTCACCGCCAACAAGGCGATGACGGCAGCGCTGGGTTCGCCCTTCGACGTATCGGGCGCCGCGCACCTGCCCGGTTCGGCGCTGCGGTCGGGGACCGGCGCGCTCGCCGGCCTGGCAGCCTCCGGCCAGCCGGTCACGCTGGTGCGGCTTGAGGGCATTTCGGCGTCGGCGGCGCACCGGGCGGCCTCGCTGAGCCAGACACTGTCGTCCTATGGAACGGTCGACAGCCTCGCTGACGACGCCTCAGCTGCGATCTGGAGCGCGCTGCGCGACGTGCTGCCGTTCGCGGCGAACGGCGCGCTCGGGGCCTGGCCGGTGTGGCGCATCGTTTGCCCGCCGGCTTCAGGCGGCGCGCTGGGCCAGGCGCTGTCGCGCGCCACCGGCGCTGATGTGATCTACGATTGGGGCGGCGGGTTGATCTGGGCCGCGGTGCCGCCCAATGGCGACGCGCAGGCCGCGCTGGTCCGCGGCCAGGTCGAGGCGGTCGCCGGGCACGCGACCCTGATCCGCGCCGTCGAGGATGTGCGCCGTGCGGTCGACGTGTTCCAGCCGCAGCCGGCCGGGCTTGCCGCACTCGGCGAGCGGGTCCGGGCGAGTTTCGATCCGAGATCGGTCCTCAACCGCGGCCGGATGATTCGAGGCGGGGGGGCATGAAGACCGAGTTTACCCTGGCGCAGCTCGCCGATCCCGACATCAAGGAAGCCGACAAGATCCTGCGCGCCTGCGTGCATTGCGGCTTCTGCACCGCGACCTGTCCGACCTATGTGCTGCTCGGCGACGAGCTCGATAGCCCGCGCGGCCGCATCTACCTGATCAAGGAGATGCTGGAGAAGGACAAGCCGCCGACGGCGGACGTGGTCAAGCATATCGACCGCTGCCTGTCGTGCCTCGCCTGCATGACCACCTGTCCCTCGGGCGTGAACTACATGCACCTCGTCGACCAGGCCCGGGTCAGGATCGAGCGGGATTACGAGCGGCCGCTGACCGAGCGGCTGCTGCGGTCGGTACTCGCCTTCGTGCTGCCGCGGCCGGGCCTGTTCCGGATCAGCATGATCCTGGCCGGGCTCGCCCGTCCGTTCACAGCGCTGCTGCCAACGCCTTCGGTTGGTGCGGCGAGCCCGGGCCTGCTGCGGCGGATCAAGGCGATGCTGGCGCTGGCGCCGCACGGCCTGCCGCCGCCGGGTCCGGCTGCCGGAACCGTGTTTGCGGCGACCGGCCGTCGGCGTGGCCGGGTCGCGCTGCTGCAGGGCTGCGCCCAGCAGGTGCTGGCGCCACGCATCAATCAGGCTGCGATCAACGTGCTGACCCGGCACGGCGTCGAGGTGGTGCTGGTCAAGGACGAGCAATGCTGCGGCGCGTTGACCCATCACATGGGACAGGACGCCGACGCGCTGGCGCGCGCGCGGGCCAACGTCACGGTGTGGCAAAGGGAAGCGGATCAGAACGGGCTCGACGCCATTCTGGTGACGACCTCGGGCTGTGGGACAGTCGTCAAGGACTACGGCTACCTGCTGCGCGAGGACAAAACATTCGCCGAGCCGGCCGAGCGAATCTCGGCGCTGGCAAAGGATATCACCGAGTATCTCGCTGGCCTCGAGCTCGCGCCTTCAACGCAGAAAGGCGACATCACCGTCGCCTATCACTCGGCTTGTTCGTTGCAGCATGGACAGAAAATCACTCAACTTCCGAAAGAATTGCTTTCCAAGAATGGATTCGTGGTGAAAGATGTGCCTGAGAGCCATTTGTGTTGCGGTTCGGCGGGGACCTACAACATTCTCCAGCCCGACATTGCGAGCAGATTGCGCGATCGCAAGGTCGCCAATATTGCGCTTGTCAAACCGGACATGATCGCTGCGGGCAATATTGGTTGCATGGTTCAGATTGCCGGCGGTACGTCAGTTCCTGTGGTGCACACGATTGAGCTTCTCGATTGGGCGACAGGAGGTCCCCGGCCAGGATTGAATTGATCGACTGCCATTCGAGCATGATCCGGACCCCAGCCTTGCCCTGACGCAAACTGAAGGACCGGCGCTTCCCTGCCACAGACGCGAAGCGATCGCGCGGCCATCATGCCCGACAAGCGAAGTGGAAGGTGCCTCTCCTCGAGGTGCAGCTGCTGACCGGCAAGCGATCACTTCAATACGCGGTGGACTCAAATCAGCGGCAACAGGAGGACCACGATGGCGAAGTCGAAGAAGGCGAAGAAAAGCAAGAAGGCCAAAAAGGCCAAGAAGGCGGTAGCGGCGAAGAAGAAGTCCGCGAAGAAGTCGGCCAAGAAGACTGCGAAGAAGTCTGCGAAGAAATCGGCGAAGAAGTCAGCCAAGAAGAGCGCCAAGAAGACAGCTAAGAAAGCTGCGAAGAAGGCTGCTCCGAAGAAGGCCGCGCCCGCGAAGCCGGCTGCGAAGAAGGCCGCCAAGAAGAGCGCTCCGAAGAAGGCCGCCGCGCCGAAGCCGGCTGCCCCGGTTGCAGCGTCCCCGGCGCCCGAGCCCGCGCCGCAACCGGCCGCGAGCTGGGCCACGCCGAGCCACGAGCCGGCGCCGAGCTGGGGCACCGACAGCGAGCACCACTAGCCGAACCTGCACCGGTTCACCTGATCGAAGCCGCAGCGGACGCCGCTGCGGCTTTTTCCGTATCGGCCGTCCGTAGTTTTGCGGGGGCGCGATTCGCGTCGATACCGACCGCAGCATGTCGAACTGTTGCTCGAATCCGATTTTGCGTGCCGCTCAACCGGGGCGGGAGCCTTGAGTCTTGTGGTGCAAATGCAACACCCGCCAACCAACGTGTGGCGAGGCGGCCAGAACGCCTAAAAAGTCGGCAGATGCATGTCTTTTCGCCTTCACGGTACCGTGCACCGGCCTCAGATTGATCCCACGCGATTGAGTTGCAGTCCGTTATCGCGCGCCCTGGGGGCCACCGGAGCTGGGCTGTCTTGAAAAGTAGATGGGGATCGTCATGAAGAAACTGGCTTTGTTAGCAACGGCGCTAGCAATGATTTCGAGCTCGGCAATGGCAGCTGACATGGCGGTGAAGGCCGTCAAGGCGCCGCCGCCGGCTCCCTTCGATCCGTGGGATGTCGCCTTCGGCGCCGGCATCATGAGCGACTACATCTTCCGCGGCGTCACCCAGTCCAACCACAATCCGTCGGTCACCGCCTATTTCGAGCCGCGCTACAACGTCAACAAGGACCTGCAGCTCTACATCGGCACCTCGACCGAAAGCATCTCCTTCGCCAACCGCGCTGCGGCCGAAGTCGACGTCTACGGCGGTATCCGCCCGACCTTCGGCGCCTTCGCCTTCGACATCGGTGTCTGGGGTTACCTGTATCCGGGTGGAACCTGCTACTTCGGCGCACCGACCGACACCGCCGGCAAGCTGCTCAGCCCGGAGTGCGCAGCCAACGCCCTGCTGAACGGCAACGTGATGAAGAAGGACGTCTCGTTCTTCGAAGTCTACGGCAAGGCGACCTGGACCATCAACGACAACTGGGCGTTCACCATCAACGAGTACTACTCGCCGAACTTCCTCAACACCGGCGCCTGGGGCAACTACTCCTCGATCATCGGCAAGTACACCGCGCCGAGCACCGTGTTCGGCACCAGCGGCGTCGGCATGTATGTGTCGGGTGAGTTCGGCCGGCAGTGGCTCGGCACCTCGGACAGCTTCTACGGCGTTCCGGCGTTCCCGAACGGCATCAAGTATGCCGACTACAACACCTGGAACATCGGCATCGGCTTCACCTACAAGGTGTTCACGCTCGATCTGCGCTACTCCGACACCGACCTGTCGAAGGGCAATTGCAGCGCCTTCACCAGCGATTTCACCGCGGGCGGAACCACCAACGTCACCCCGATCAATCCGGGCGGCACGGGCTCCAACTGGTGCGGCGCGGCTGGTATCGCCAAGCTCTCGGTCGACCTGACCGCGATGTCCAACCTGAAGTAATTTCCTCTTCCGAGGATCGCGGGGGCGGCAGAGCAATCTGCCGCCCCTTTGTTTTGCGGACTCGGTGATGACGAGGCTGGAGCGGCGGATTGGCTCATCTCTCCCGCTTGCGGGAAGAGGGAGCCGAGTGCCCGCAGCTTGATCCGCTCGCCTACGACGCGGCGGCCTCGACCTTGTCACGCAAGGTGAAGCGGTCGCCGTCGCGGATCAGCGACACGTTGCGCTGGTGGAAGGCGTCGAGCGTCGCGCGGTGGCCGATCGAGACCACCGTGGTGTCGGGCAGCTTCTCGGCGATCAGCCTGTAGAGCGCGGCTTCCGACGGCTCGTCGAGCGAGGCCGTCGCCTCGTCCAGGAACAGGAATTGCGGCGCATGCAACAACGCGCGGGCGATGCCGAGCCGCTGCTGCTCGCCGAGCGACAGCATCCGGTTCCAGTGCGCTTCTTCCTCGAGCCGCGTCGCGAGCTGCGGCAGTCCGACGGCAGCGAGGACCTCGCGGACCCGTGCCGCATCGTAGCTCGCAGCCTGGCCCGGATAGACCACCGCGTCATGCAGCGAGCCGATCGGCAGATAGGGACGTTGCGGCAGCATCATCAGGCTGGCGTTGGCGGGGACCTGGACTGCGCCGCGGCCGAACGGCCAGATGCCGGCCATCGCGCGGAACAGCGTGGACTTGCCGGCGCCCGAGGGACCGGTGACCAGGGTGCGCTCATTGTCGCGAAGGCTGAAGCCGTCCGCGGCGAGCAGCGGCTTGCCGTCGGGCAGCGTGACCAGGAGATCGTCGAGATCGATCGTGTCGCCGGCTGTGGGCTTGACGTGGATGATGTCCTGCCTCTGCGCGAGCGCATCGCCACCGCGGATCGAGTTCTCGAAGCCATCGAGACGCGCGACCACCGATTGCCATTCAGCCAGCGTCCGGTAGGCCGAGATGAAGAACGACAGTGAATCCTGCACGCTGCTGAAGGCGGACGCGGTCTGCATCATGCCACCGAGCTGGATCTTGTTGGCGAAATAGGCCGGTGCGATCAGCACGTAGGGGAAGATCACGGCGGCCTGCGAATAGGTCGCGGTGAACGCGGTCAGCTTCTTGGTTCGTTGCATGATGTCGAGCCAGTTCCCGACCACGAAGCCGAAGCGATCGAGCAATCGCGTGCGCTCGGCCGGTTCACCGTGGAGCAGTGCAATCTGCTCGGCGTTCTCGCGGGTCCGCACCAGGTTGAAGCGAAAATCGGCCTCGAACCGTTGCTGCCGGAAGTTGAGGTCGACCAGCGGCCTGCCGATCAGATGGGTCAAGAGCGTTCCGAGGATCGCGTACACCAGCGCGCCCAGCACCAGATAGCCGGGAATCGCGAGGTCCTGGCCGAACAGATGCAGCGGCGCCTGATTGGAAAGGCCCCACAGGATGAAGACGAAGGAGGCAAGCGTCACGACGGCGCTCAGCAATCCGATCCCGAGCGTCAGGGTCTGTTCGACGAAGCGCTGGGTGTCGTCGGCGATACGCTGGTCCGGGTTATCAGCGGCGTCGCCGAGCAACTGCATGCGGTAGTGGTTGGCATCCTGCAGCCAGCCGCCGAGATAACGCGTGGTCATCCAGCGCCGCCAGCGGATCTGCAGCCATTGATTGAGATAGAGCTGGTAGACTTTCAGGCCGATCCAGAAAGCTGCGAGCACGCAGAAATAGCCGATCTGATAGGTGAAGACCGCTTGATCGCGCTCCTGCAGCGCGTTGTAGAAAACATTGTTCCAGCGGTTGAACAACACGGTCAGAAAGACGGCGGCGAGCTCGAGTATCACCACCGCGGCCAACAGCCCGCGGCCTGCCCATTTGTCGTCGGAGTTGAAATAGGGCGAGGCGATGCGCCACACCGTCGCGAGCGTCGAGCGAATGTTGTTCACAGATTATCGTCTCCGGGGAAGCGGCCGCAACGGCCTGAAGAATCGGGACAATCGCAGTGCACCTCGACTAAAGTCGTAGGTCTGGCATGCAAGCGTTGGCTTGTCCCGGCGATCGAGTCAACCCTAGCATGACGACAACGGCGAGGGGCGGGGGACCTTCGATTTTTCGCGAGGATGTGAGTGATCCTTACCGATCGTTCATTCGCGAGCCGGGGCTGCAATTCTTCCGACGGACTCCCGCAATCGCACCAGCGCGCCTGCCTGCACCGAGGCCGGGGCGCTGCATAAGAATGTGGGAAGGACCCCGAGATGAGCACCTGGAATCAAATCTACAATCCGCTGGGCAATGCGGGGCTGTCGACGCTGGCGGCCGCCATTCCCGTGGTCACGCTGCTGGTGCTGATCGCCAGCGGCAAGGTGAAGGCACATATCGCCGCCATCGTCGCCGTGATCGTGACCAACCTGATCACGATCTTCGTCTTCACGATGCCGGCCGGCATGTCGATCCGCGCATCGATCCTCGGCATCGTCACCGGGTTCTTTCCGATCGGCTGGATCGTGCTCAACGTCATCTTCCTCTACCAGGTCACGGTGAGGTGCGGGAAGTTCGAGCTGCTCAAGCGCGCGGTCGGCGGCGTCACCGAGGATCGCCGCCTGCAGTTGCTCCTGATCGCGTTCTCGTTCGGCGCCTTCTTCGAGGGCGCCTCGGGCTTCGGCACGCCGGTCGCCATCACCGGTGCGGTGCTGATCGGGCTCGGCTTCTCGCCGCTCGCAGCCTCCGGCCTGTCGCTGATCGCCAACACCGCCCCGGTCGCCTTCGGCGCGCTGGGCACGCCGATCCAGGGCCTTGCCTCGGTCACCGGGCTCGATCCCTACCTCCTCGGCGCCATGGTCGGCCGGCAGCTGCCGCTGTTCTCGCTGATCGTGCCGTTCTGGGTGGTATGGGCATTCGCGGGCTGGCGCGGCATGAAGGAAGTGTGGCCGGCGATCCTGGTCACCGGCGTGTCGTTTGCGGTCCCGCAATTCGTGATCTCGAACTACATCAATCCCTGGATCGTCGATATCGGCGCCTCGCTGATCTCGATGGGCGCGCTGATCCTGTTCCTCAAGGTCTGGCAGCCGCGTCAGCTCTGGCTGTCGCCCGCGCTGCGCGGCCGCGATGAATCGGCGGCGACGATGGCGGCCGCCAAGCCGCTCGACAAGACGCCGCTGACCCAGGGCGAATTGTGGAGCGCGCTGCTGCCATGGATCATCGTCTGCATCCTGATGCTGATCTGGGGCAACGGCGCCTTCAAGGCCTGGGCGAATGCCAACTTTGTCTGGAACTATCCGGTGCCCGACCTCGACAAGCTGATCTTCAAGGTGCCGCCGGTGGTGGCCAAGCCGACGCCGGAAGGTGCGGTGTTCGGCTTCACCTATTTGTCGTTCACCGGCACCGGATTGCTGATCGCCGCGATCATCTCGGGTCTCCTGATGGGCTTCTCGCCGCTCAAGCTGATCGCCGAATATGGCCGCACCATCCGCCTGTGCGCGATCTCGCTGATCACGATCTCGGCGATGCTGGCGATCGGTACGCTGACCCGGCTCTCCGGCGTCGACGCCACCCTCGGCCTCGCCTTCGCCGCGACCGGCGTGCTCTACCCGTTCTTCGGCACGCTGCTTGGCTGGCTCGGCGTGGCGCTGACCGGATCGGACACCTCGTCCAACATCCTGTTCGGCAATCTGCAGAAGATCACCTCCGAGCAGCTCGGCCTGCCGCCGATCCTGATGGCGGCCGCGAACTCCTCGGGCGGCGTGATGGGCAAGATGATCGACGCGCAATCGATCGTGGTCGCCTCCACCGCGACCAACTGGTACGGCCACGAGGGTTCGATCCTGCGCTACGTGTTCCTGCACTCGATCGTGCTGGCGTGCCTGGTCGGTCTGTTCGTGACCCTGCAGGCCTATGTCTACCCGTTCACCGCGATGGTTCTGAAATAAAGAGGCGAGGCGTCGCCCAAACGGAGATCCCCGCGGGTGCGAGCCCGCGGGGATTTTGCTTTTCAAGCGCTTTTTCTCGCGCCGCCATTCTGGCCAATCGCAGCCTCGTCCCATACAAGGGCGGCGTCGCAATTCCTGGGAATGGCATGATCTCGATGAAGCGGATTCTGAACGGCGGCATGGCCGCGTTGGTGGTCGTTGCAGCGGCGCTTAGCGCGGGGCCAGTGCAGGCCCAGGAAGAATTCCCGTTCGGCTTCGTGATGACGCTCGATGCCGCGCGCATGCCGGGCTCCAAGCGGATTCCCTCGATCGAGGTCGGCGACAATGGCGAGGTGATCCTCGAGCTGTGGTGCGACGGCGGCAAGGGCCAGTTCTCGGTTGCCGGCAACACCATCGTGTTCGTTCCCGGCACGATGGAGAACCGCAACTGCACGCCGGACCGGGCGCAGGCCGACAAGGATTTGCTCACCGCGCTCGGCGACACGACGAGCTGGCGGCGGCAGGGTGATCAGGTCACGTTCATCGGAAGCAAGTCGCTGCGTTTCGTGATCAACAGCAACTAGGGCATGATCCGGAAAAGTGCGAAGCGGTTTTCCGAAAAGATCATGCCCAAGCAAAAAGTGACGAACTCATCGCGCTGCTGCGTCGAACGCGGGCTCAGGGCGTTGCGACCAATCCGCTTGCGGTGGCAACGATCCAGCGATTGCCCCAGCGCACGATGGAATCGACCCGGCCGAGGCCTGGGACGACGTCGCCGCGTGCGGCCATCTTGACGCCCTCCGGCCCCTCGAGCACGGCGGTGCCGTCGCGGACTTCGACCACCGACCATCCGGGAATGGTGCTCGGCCGGGTCTCCGCCGCCGCTGCGACGGGCGGCTTCGTTCCGAGCGCCGCGGCCTGCGCGTTCAGGGTGGTGGGCGCGGCGCCCAGTGCGAGCGGGCGCGGGCTGGCAGGGGTGTTCTTCGGAATGCTGCCGGTGACAACGGGGTCGGCGTTGGACGCGGTCCGGCGCTCGCCCCTCGATTCGCTTCTTGGGCTCGGCCGCGTCTCGGCAACATGCGGGACAGGCGCTTCCTTCTGGGCCACCGGGACCGGGGCGGGAGTCGCAAAATCGTGCCAGTTGGCGCCGCCGGTCCATCCCAGCACGAAGCTTGCGGCCAGTGCGGTGGCTGCCAGCAGCGCGGTGCCGATGCGGTCGGCGAACGGCTCCCGCAGCAGCAGGGCGGCGTCGTGGTTTTCGCCTGAGACGTCCCAGAGGTCCGCCGTCTGCGCCGGCGAATGACCCTCCGTCACATCCGTTGGCCAGATGCTCCCAGGACTGATCGGCTCGCGGTCTTGCATGGCGTGACCCGTGTTCGGTGACGCAAAGGATGATCCTCGAAACTAAATCGAGCCTTAATTTTCGGTGACCGAACTGCGGCAGCACGAAGTCTTTTGGTCCCAGGGCTCCGTAAATTGACGGGACGGCGAGGGCGGCCGACAATCGCGACGACGACCCTGCATTGGCCGGAGATGCACACGCCTGACATCAGCATCGCCCCCGAAGACCCGCGGCAGCCCGACGTGCGGCAGCTGATCGATCTGTCGGACGCCCACATGCAGGCGCTGTATCCGCCTGATAGCAATCACCGCGCCCCCGTCGAGACGCTAGCCGCCCCGGATACGGTCTTCCTCGTCGCGCGGCGCCATGGCGAGGTGCTCGGGTCGATCGCCTTCCGCCTCATCGCGCCCGGTCATGCCGAGATGAAGCGGATGTTCGTGCGCGCCGATGCGCGCGGACACGGGCTCGGCCGCCGGCTGCTCGACGCGCTGGAGGACGCCGCGCGCGACCGGCAGATCGCGCGCATCAGCCTGGAGACCGGAATCCGGCAGCCGGAGGCGATCGGGCTCTATCGCGCCGCAGGCTATCAGGAGTGCCCGCCGTTCGGCGGCTACGCACCCGATCCGCTCAGCCTGTTCATGACCAAGCGTCTTTAGCTCCAAGCGGTCGTTTCCGGACGCCGTCACCGCAAAGCGGGTCGTCGCGGCGCTTAGGCGTCGCTATAGCGATGGCATGCTCGATTTCGCCGCCCAATATGCAGCCTTCCAGCGCCGCGATCCGGCCTGGGACGGCATCGTGTTCGTCGCGGTCAGGACGACGGGCGTGTATTGCCGTCCGGTGTGCCGGGCGCGCACGCCGCTCGCCCGCAATGTGCGGTTCTACGGCAGCGCCGCGTCGGCCGAGCGCGCCGGCTTCCGGCCCTGCCTGCGCTGCCGTCCCGAGGCGGCGCCGTTCTGCCCGGCATGGAAGGGCACCAGGACCACGGTCGAGCGCGCGCTGGCGCTGATCGAAGCGGGCGCACTCGACCGCGGCAATGTCGCTGCGCTGGCCGATCGGCTCGGCATCGGGGCGCGGCATCTGTCGCGGCTGTTCGCCGAACATCTCGATGCCTCGCCGCTGCAGGTCGCGCTCTCGCTGCGCGTGCAGCGCGCCAAGCGCCTGATCGACGAGAGCGATATTCCGCTCTCCTTGGTGGCGCAGCAAGCCGGCTTCTCCAGCGCAAGGCGCATGAACGCCGCATTCGCAAAACTCTATGGCCGTTCGCCCGTCTCGCTGCGACGGAATCGGCTGCCAAACATCACGATGCAATAATGGAGATCAGCAATGGCCAAGAGCTACGGCACCGTCAGTGCCGAACAGAAACTCAGGATGAGCGGCCTCGAATTCGTGCAAGGGCTCGCCTCGGGCGCCTTGCCGCTCAACACCATCGCGCGGACCCTCGGCTATGACGTCACTGAAGCCGAGCATGGCCGCGTCGTCGTCACGCTGCTGCCGACGGATGCGCATCTCAATCCGGCAGGCACCGTGCATGGCGGGCTCACCGCCACGCTGCTCGACAGCTGCATGGGGCTTGCGGTGCAGTCGACGCTCGATGCCGGAACGAGCCAGACCACGCTCGAATTCAAGATCTCGCTGGTGTGGCCGATCACGCCCGACACCGGCCCGATCCGGGCCGAAGGCCAGGTGCTCAATTGCGGTCGCCGCATCGGGACCGCGGAAGGCAGGGTCACCGACGAGAAAGGGCGGCTGCTCGCGCATGGCACGACGACGTGCCTGATCTTTCCGGCTTGATGAAGAGCCGCTGCGGAGAGACTGCGCCGGCACTGCATCAGGCGATGCGATGCCGGCGCGGTAACATTGGAATACGTCCAGCGAGCCTGCGGATTAGAGCGCTTCGATTTCACCGAGCCGATCGATTGGTCTAACCCGAACGCACGGAAAGTGCGTTCGGGTAGCTGCGATGCGATCGTCGATGAAGCGCCGGTTCACCCGGCGTAGCCACTCTGTTCAGGCAAGCGAATGAGGCCGAGCTGCAGCATGGCGGTGAGCGCATCCTCCTGTCCGAGCTCCTCGGCGATCCGTCCGTCCCGCACGCGCAGCACGGTCGTGCCGGCGAACGTCATCTTGCGGCCGGAGGCCGCAGGTAGCGAGCCGAGGCGGAAGTCGCTGAAGGCAGGCCCAGTGTGCGTGCCGCCACCTTCCCAGCGGCCGACGACGAGATCACCTTCCGCGACGAGATCGCCGACGCCCCAGAACTTGAGATCCGGAAACGCTTCACGAAACTCGGTGATGAATTGCGTGACCGCAGCGCGGCCCATCTTCGCTTCGTGCATCGGGTAGTGCACGACAATGTCCGGTGTCGCGAGCTCATCGATGATGCGCGGATTCCATGGGTTTCCCCAAAAACCCTCGAACCACCGGCCTACGACGCTCTTGTTTTCCTCTGACATCGGATCGTCTCCATTTGCATGTTGCCGGTATCGCGACCGGCGCTGTGTCGATGCACGCATTAGGCATTTTGAGGCGGGTGTCGTGCCACCCGATTCCGGATCGGGCGTGCTGCCGGTGCTCAGGCGAGATTCCGCTTTGTCGATATGGCGCTTAGCGCCGCTTCTCGAACGTCATCGCGCAAACGGGAAGCGGGTGGTTCGCGCAACATCAGCACGAAATCGTTTGCGTCAACACACAGGAGAAAACATCGTGCGCAACTTCGATGCGATCGCCGCGCTGCGCGGCGACGGACTTCGCCTCGAGCTGCGGGCGCTGCTCGATCGCGCTGCGGTCGAGCCTCGTTCCGAATTGTTCGCCAGAAACGACGGGATGCTTCAATCCGGCCCGGACGCAGCTCCCGAGATGGCGCGCGACAACGTCGTGCCGTTGAAGCGCAGGACAGCCTGAATCAGGAGAGCGCCGGCTTCAGCGCCACACCGACTTGTCGGCGTCCCAGCGCTGGCCTTTGAGCTCCTTGACCAGCGCGTCGATCGCGCCGTTGTCGTCCTTGGCCTCGCTGCCTTCCTCGTCGCTGCTGGAATCGTCGGAGAGATTGAGCTTGGCGCCGGCGCTGTCATCCGACGTCGAGACGGTGGGGCTCGAGACCCACAGCATCAGTTTGTCGGAGCTGCCGGGCTTGTCGGGCGCGACGAGGGCGGTGACCTCGTAATTCTGGGTGAGGCCGAGCGCAGGGTAGATCGCGCTCGGCCGCTTCAGCACCAGCTTGAGCTTGCCGGTGTTCGCGTTCCAAGTCGCCGAGGCGGGCTTTGCCGAAAGCGTCTTCGCCAGCACGCCCGCGATCGCGGTTGCGAGCTTGTCCTTGTTGATCTTGTCGCCGCTGGTCCAGTCCGCGGCGGCGAAGCGGATGGTGCGGTCCATCTCGACCACGCCGCTGGTCCAGCCGGCCGCCGTCACGCCGGGCGCTGATTTCGCCTTCGCAAGCAGCGCGCTGGCGTGCTCGGGATCGACGGTGAGGTTGATGGTCTGCTCGCCGGAGCGCATCGCATCGCAGGTCACCGCGAGGCTGGAGGTGCCGATCTCGGCGGCCTCGCCCTTCAGGCTCTTGAGGAATTCGGCCGCCGCATCGAGCTTCACCCGCACCCCGATCGATTCCGGCGAGACGTCGGTGAAGTCCTTTGGCTGTGGCGTGATGCCGTCCTCGGTGGCCTGGTTGTCCTGGAATTCCTTCTCGCTGAGATCGGAATTGTCCGTCGAGGCGACCTCGGTCACGGTCTGGCCGATCGTGATCTGGCCGCGGAACTCAAAGCTGTCGCCGGTCTGCTTGCGGTTCAGCTTGACCGTGATCGGCTGCTTGTCGGCGACGCTCTGGGTGGTGCCGGACAGCGTCTGGCCGTTGACGGCGAGGTTGGCGACGAAGCGGTCCTTGCGGTCGGAGCTCTTGTCGGCGGGATAGCAGACGTCGAGCACGGCCGCGGTCACGGTCTTGCCCTGGCGGGTTTCCTTCAGCACGACGTCGGCATTGCCGTCCATCAGGCCGTCGATCGAGGTGAAATAGCGCGTCTCGGGGCCATTCGACGGTGCCGGCTTCGTTTGCAGCTTCATCTGGGCGAGGGCAGGTGCCGACACGACGGCAAGACCGAGCAGCAGGAGCGGGAGCGCGCGCATACGATGAGTCCTCGAAGGGCAGAATCGGTTCCGTCGTAACTAGCAAACCTCCGTCTCATTGGCCAAAAAAGAAGGCCGCCTAACGGCGGCCGGCTATCGCATACGAGATGATCGGACCTTTTTGGCACCGTCATGGCCGGGCTCGTCCCGGCCATCCACGTCTTTCTTTACGTGGGACCGAAGGCGTGGATGCCCGGGACAAGCCCGGGCATGACGAATGCGGAGACGGCACCGCTTCGATTATGCGTTTTGCGACGAACTTACGCCTGCTCGCGTCATGCGCGGTCGTCGGGTTCCTGTCCGCTCTCCAGCCTGGCGCGCAGCGTGCTGACGACGCGACTCACGGTTTCGATGTCCTTCATCGACAATCCGTCGGAAAGGCCGTTCACCCAAGGTAGCTGCAGGCGCATGGCCGCCTCGAAGGCGTGCCGTCCCTTCTCGGTCAGCACGACGAGCTGGGCCCGGCGATGATGCGGATTGGTCTCGAATGTGACGAGCCCGTCCCGTTGCAGGTCATTGACGATCCGCTGCACGTTCTGTCTGGCAGCGCCGAGGTCGCGCGCCAGCCACGCGACCGGTTGCGGGCGTTCGGCGGTGACGATGGCGCCGAGAATCTGCCAGCGTGCGCTGGTCAGGCCAAGTCCAGCCACCATCCGGTCGCCGGCGGTGAACAGCAGGCTGTTGAGCCTGAACAAGTCGAGAATCAAGTCGCTCAGGGCCTCGCCGGCCGGAGTTCGCTTGGTCTGCGGCATTTGTCACCATAAGTTGATATTGACATCATGATGTCAAATACGTATGTATCCATCTGATCGAAATGACATCATAGCACCATATCAACGGAGCCAGCCATGCCGCAGATGCGCCCCCTCGACCCCGCATTCCCGATCGACCGCCAGCTCGCGGTCGATGCCAGCAACGTCGTGCTCGTCAATCTCTTCACGCTCGACAAGGCGGACGAGGAGATCTTTCTGAAAGCCTGGCAGGGCGACGCCGCCATCATGAAGCGGCAGCCCGGCTTCATCTCGACCCAGCTGCACCGCGCGCTCGGCGACAGCCCGGCCTATCTGAATTATGCGGTGTGGGAGTCGACCGCGGCTTTCCGGGCGGCGTTCGCCAATCCCGAGTTCAGGGTCAAGCTCGCGGCCTATCCGGCCTCGGCGGTGGCGTCGCCGCATCTGTTCCAGAAGGTGGCGGTAGCTGACATCTGCGTCGCGTAGGCAGCCGGTACGGCGGATTAGCCGACTACGTCCGCCGTAGCTCAACGAGCGAAGGCGGAAGGCGAAATCCGTCGATCACGCGCGAGATATCGGCGGATTGCGCTTCGCTAATCCGCCCTACGATCTGCTGGACGTTGGACGTCGCGTCAAACGCTCAACTGTGCACCAGCATGCCAACACCGAGCGTGGCAGCGGCAGCCAGAAAGGCAATGTCCAGAAACCGCAGCGGCGCTGTTGGACGGCGGCCGGCCGAACCGGACATGACGTAATAGATGCAATAACCTGCGCCGAGGACCACAAACGTCAACGTTTGCTTGAACCAGAACGTCAGGACGACCGCAAGATCATCGGTGTTGTCCAGGGCATAGGCACCCAACGCAAGCACCGCGCCGATCGCGTAGAACAGCGCCAGCGTTGACGTCAGGGATTTGGCGTCGCGGGACATCAGATGATCCTTACGGCTCCACCGTAATCAAATCGCAAAAAAGAAGGCCGCCCGGAGGCGGCCTTCGATCTCGGTGCGGATGTGGCGAGGGCTTAGAAGCCGCCCATGCCGCCCATTCCACCCATGCCGCCGCCGCCCGGCATCGCCGGCGCCGCGTCCTTCGGCAGTTCGGCGACCATGGCTTCGGTGGTCACCAAGAGGCCGGCCACGGAGGAGGCGTCCTGCAGCGCGGTGCGCACCACCTTGGCGGGGTCGATGATGCCCTTGTCGACCATGTCGACATACTCCTCGGTCTGGGCGTCGAAGCCGAAGGTCTCCGACTTGTTCTCGAGGATCTTGCCGACCACGATCGAGCCCTCGACACCGGCGTTCTCCGAGATCTGGCGAACCGGAGCTTCGAGCGCCTTGAGCACGATGTTGATGCCGGCCTGGACGTCGGCATTCGGGTTGGTGAGACGGCCGACCGCCTTCTTGGCGCGGAGCAGCGCGACGCCGCCACCGGGCACGATGCCTTCCTGCACCGCGGCGCGGGTCGCGTTCAGCGCGTCCTCGACACGGTCCTTCTTCTCCTTGACCTCGACCTCGGTCGCGCCGCCGACCTTGATCACCGCAACGCCGCCGGCGAGCTTGGCAAGGCGCTCCTGCAGCTTCTCACGGTCGTAGTCCGAGGTGGTCTCCTCGATCTGCGCCTTGATCTGGCCAACGCGGGCGTCGATGTCCTTTTTCTTGCCGGCGCCCTTGACGATCGTGGTGTTCTCCTTGTCGATCACGATCTTGCCGGCGCGGCCGAGCATGTTGACCGTGACGTTCTCGAGCTTCATGCCGAGGTCGTCGGAGATCAGCTGACCGCCGGTCAGGATCGCGATGTCCTCCAGCATCGCCTTGCGGCGATCGCCGAAGCCCGGCGCCTTGACGGCGGCGACCTTGAGGCCGCCGCGCAGGCGGTTGACCACCAGCGTCGCCAGCGCCTCGCCCTCGACGTCCTCGGCGAGGATCAACAGCGGACGGCCCGACTGCACCACGGCTTCCAGCACCGGCAGCATGGACTGCAGGCCGGTCAGCTTCTTCTCGTGCAGCAGGATGTAGGCATCCTCGAGCTCGGCGGTCATCTTCTCGGCATTGGTGATGAAGTAGGGGCTGAGATAGCCGCGGTCGAACTTCATGCCCTCGACGATGTCGACCTCGGTATCGAGCGACTTGTTCTCCTCGACGGTGATGACGCCCTCGTTGCCGACCTTCTGCATCGCCTGCGCGATCATCTTGCCGATCGCGGCATCGCCATTGGCCGAGATGGTGCCGACCTGGGCGACTTCCGAAGAGGAGGCGACCGGCTTGGCGCGCTTCTCGATGTCCTTGATGACGGCGGCGACCGCGGTGTCGATGCCGCGCTTGAGGTCCATCGGGTTCATGCCGGCGGCGACCGCCTTGGCGCCCTCGCGGACGATGGCCTGCGCCAGCACGGTCGCGGTGGTGGTGCCGTCACCGGCGGTGTCGTTGGTCTTGGAAGCGACCTCGCGCAGCATCTGCGCGCCCATGTTCTCGAACTTGTCCTCGAGCTCGATCTCCTTGGCGACGGTGACGCCGTCCTTGGTGATGCGGGGAGCGCCGAAGCTCTTCTCGATGACGACGTTGCGGCCCTTCGGGCCGAGCGTCACCTTCACGGCATTGGCGAGCACGTCGACACCGCGCAACATGCGGTCGCGGGCGTCTCCGGCGAATTTTACGTCCTTGGCAGCCATTGATTTGAACTCCTGGAATGTCTGTGAATTGCTTGCCGCTCGCTTCGCGCGTCATTGCCGGGCAAAAGCACGAAGTGCGTCTTCGTGCTGGGTGACCCGGCAATCCATCGCCCTAGTAAGAGTCTTGGGAAGCGTGATGGATGCCCGGATCAAGTCCGGGCATGACAGCGGAGCGAGCGCCGCGTTTCTCGAATTGGGTCGTGGCCTTACGCCAGCACGCCCATGATGTCGGACTCCTTCATGATCAGGAGCTCCTGGTTGTCGAGCTTGACCTCGGTGCCCGACCACTTGCCGAACAGCACGCGGTCGCCGACCTTGAGGTCGATCGGGATCAGCTTGCCGGCCTCGTCGCGGCCACCCGGGCCGACGGCGACGATCTCGCCCTGGGACGGCTTTTCCTTGGCCGAGTCCGGAATGATGATGCCGCCCTTGGACTTCTCCTCGGCATCGATACGCTTGACCACGACGCGGTCATGCAGTGGGCGGAAGGTGGATTTAGCCATGACGTTCCCTCTTGGAGGCTCGGTTTCAGGTCCGGTTCATCGAGACCGGCGTTGAATGCCGGTCCGGTCGGCGCCAGGCAGGACGCCCGGCGCATTTAGCAATCGTGGTGCGAGAGTGCTAATTGTGCGCCGGGAAATATGGCTTGGCGCAGTTTCTGTCAAGCAAACGGGTTAAGGCCTTGGTGAGGCCAATATAGGATGGTGGACCGGAAACCAAATCGTAGCGATGACGTAATTTTGTCAGACGTCATTGCTCCGCCTTAAGTTTTACGCTTGGCTGCATGACGGGTGCGGCCGGGAGATAGTTCGGGGGATGCATATGATCAGGTCACTCAACGCGCGATTGGTCGCACGGTTCGCGGCTGTCTCGGCGCTGACGACACTTTTGGGGGCATGCGGCAGCATGAGCCTGCCGTCGTTGTCGTCGAACCCCGAGCCGGGGCCGGTCGAACCGGGAGTGGCTCCGGAGATGCCGGCGAGCATCCGCCCCGACGAGATCGTCGGCCGCTGGGGCCTCGCCTCGTTCCAGAATCCCGCCGACCGCGCCCGCACTGAGGCCGCCGCGCGCGGCCAGTGCAAGCAGCCTTACGTGATCGGTGCCGGCCAGAGCGGCGGTGTCATCATGCATCTCGCCGACCAGGCCACCCCGCAGGAACTGCGGCTGAAGGGTTCCCCGAGCGGCAAGAACTATATCGGCCCGCCCGGACCTGTGCCCGGCGAGCAGGACCGCGAGATCATCTCGTTCGACGGCCGGGTCTTGATCACCCGTTTCGTCGACAAGGACGCCGCCACCCGCTACGGCAACATGGTCTACGTCCGCTGCGCCCCGAGGGCGTGACGCGGCTGGCACGTCATTCGGGGTCGATGCGACGCATCGAACCTCAGGTGCGCAACTGCGCACCGGGGAATCTCGACGTCATGGCCTCGCCGTAGGTCAAAACAAAACCGCCGGCCCCGAGGGCCGGCGTTTTTCGTCTGTCCATGAACGAACCGCTGGGAGCACGAACCTTGCCGTGTCGCCCTGGGTTGTGACTTGCAAAGACCTGCTTTATCGCCGGACCCCAACCCGATTGACGCCACCATTCAGGTTGCCGCCCGCGTGATGACGAACCGTAGCCCGCGCCACCGGACGAGGCCTTAGCACGACGCCTGCCCTCGCTACGCAACCGTTCGGATAGCCGACATACTGGCAGTAGACGACCGCCTTGGCCGGTGCCGGATTGAGCGCGACACCTGCTGCCCCCAACAGGAGGCTCGCCACGATCCCGGTAACCGTAACCGACCTGGTCGAAAAAAAGTTCGTCCGATGCATGGTGATCCTCTCCATCGCAAGCGAACCGACGATGATTGCGGCGGTTCAGGCGCGGCTGAAGATTTGGCTGGCAAAGGACAGGCGATGTTGACGTAGATCAACGCTGGGCGCGGCCCGCCACGATGTGCATCGATCTCTTCACATGAAAGAGGGCGGCTCACTGAGCCCGCCCTCTTGTCGTGTGTCGTTGCGCGGATCTCACTGACAGATGTAACTGTGGCCGTCGGCCATCTTCGTCATCGTGCCAGGTTCGCAGGTAATTCCATTGGCTGCCTTGTAGTCTGCCCATCCGGCATAACCGTAATACGGGCTGCCACCATAGTAGGCTCGTGCCGGATAGTAGGGCTGGCCAAAGTGGGGATCCGTCTGGGCGGCGTATGCATCGGTCCAGTTATTTGTGCCCCAGCCAGCATAGACCGGCGCAGTGGCGGCTGCCGTGGCGACCGCGGCCGTGGCGGCAATTCCCGCGCCGACTCCGTACCCGTACGCAGCGCGCCGGGTGTGACGACGTGCAACGCCCGCGACGCTCACGGGCGTCAGCGGTCGGCCCACGCGCGCCTGGGCGCTTTCGACTGACGCCGAAATGCCGCCCTGCTCAGACCATGTGATGGAGAACAGTGTCGCACAAGCGAAAGTCGAGAGCGCAATTGCAGTATTCCTGACATTTCTTCGCGTCATGTTCGATCTCCAGTGTTGAGTAGTCCAGTGGCTCCCCCCAATCAGTGATTCCTCAACAAGCCGCAGGTATCAGCGCCCAAGAAACCCGCCGTGCATCGTCATGGTTTCAATGACGGCCGCGCCCAGGCGAAGCCTGTTCGCCCTTGGATGCGCGCAACGAGTGGCCGGCAAAGCTGTACTGTGTGTTGTGTGAAAGTGCGAAGCCCCGCTCGGGGCGACCGGATTCACTCCGGAAGTCCGGCACCCAATGTTGGCTCCCGGCACACGCATGACAATTTCCTCACATACAGTATGCGCCTGCGACAGCGGACCTGCCAGTAAATTTGCAGGTGTCACAATTGGCACAAACTGCATGCGGTCGAGACAGAGGTTCTGACCGATGTGTCACTTGACGTGCATGCAAGGAAAGCTGCCGTACAGAATTACTCACGCCTTGCAACGCGGCGAGCGATGATCTGGCAACTTTATCTGGTGATCCCTCTCGGGCTCGACCACCGCTCAAACAAAAACGCCGGCCCGAGGGGCCGGCGCTTTTCGTTTTGATCCGACAAATCTCAGTTGAACGTCGCGTCAGTTGAACATAGCGTCGATGTCGTCCTGCGAGGCGTGGCCCGCGTCGCCGTCGAGCTTCGGGCCGTTGAGCAGGCGGGCATCGCCCTCGCGGGTGTCGACGATCGGCGGGACGTGGGTCTTGATGGCGTCGACGCCGCCCCAGATGTTCATCATCTCGTTGATGTGCTGTTCGATGAACTTCATCGTCTGCATCACCTTGCTGATGCGCTGGCCGGTGAGGTCCTGGAAGTTGCAGGCCTCGAAGATCGAGACCACGCGCTCCTGAATATCTTCGCTGAGCCGTTTCTGCTGGTCGGGCGTCACGTTGTTCGCGAGCGCGGTCGCGGCCTGGTCGATCGCTTCCACCGCCTCGAGGATCTGCTGGGTGGCCTGTTCGGTGCCGCCGACCACGGCGCCGAGCTCGCCATTGACCTTGGCCATCTCCTCGCCGTTGAAGCTCTTGCCGTGCAGCACGGCGATCTCGCGCTTGGTGCGGCTGATCGCGTCGTGGATCAGGTCGAGCTCGACCTTGAGCTTCTCGCACTGTTCGACCTGCGCGCGGTAGGTCTCGAGCAGCGCTTGCGTCTCGGCGACTTCGCGGGCGACGGCGGCATCGACGCTGTCGCCGGTGCGCTGCGCCGGTGCCGCGGCCATCTGGGCGCGGATCGAGCGAAGCTCCGCCATGATTTCCCGATGCATCGGACCGAGCTCGCCGCTGCCGGCAACTTCCGGCTCCGGCATCACGACTTCACCCATGGCCTGCTCGACACGAAAACGCTTACGCTTCACTGACATGATTTCATTCCCGCCCCTTCACTGCAGTTCGTTCTAGCGAAAGGTGATTTAACGTCAGGTTCACGCGGGAACAGTTTGCGCCGAGTGCGCGCAACCGCTGCGATACCGGCGATTAACCATGTCGCCGCGGCATTCACGCAAAATAAACGCTGTCAGGCAAAACCGCGCTGCATTGTCGAGATGGTGAATCCAAACCGCGATTCCGTTTACCAAACCGATGCGGTTTTCATTGCTTATTGACCACGTGCAACGGGGCTTGTGCGCTCCGTCCACGTCACACGTCACGACGAAACCAGTACAGAGTACGTCGATGTTCAGGAAAACCACGCTTGCGCTGCTCGCCGGCGCCTCTTCGCTTATCGCCGTTCCCCATCATGCGATGGCGATCGACGCGTCGGCTCAGCCCGAGCCCACCGTGATCTACGCCAACCAGGGCGCACCGCAGCCGCCGATGCGCACCGCCTATGTGCAGCCGCAGCGCTCCAACATGGGCGGCGGCTTCATCGAATTCCTGTTCGGCGATGCGCCGTCGTCGCAGGGTTATTCGCCGCAGCCGATGTATCAGCAGCAGCCTGGTTATTACGGCAACCGCCAGGGGCTGCCGCCGATGGATCCGCAGCAGCAGATGATCCGCCAGCAGGAAGAGGCGGCGGGCGATCCAACGCAGCGTCCGTTCGATTCCAGATATGAAAAGCAGCTGGTCGATTACAGCGGCAAGGAAGGCGTCGGCACCATCGTCGTCGATACGCCGAACAAGTTCCTCTATCTGGTGCAGGGCGACGGCCGCGCGCTGCGCTACGGCATCGGCGTCGGCCGGCCCGGCTTCACCTGGGCCGGCGTCAAGACGATCTCGGCGAAGAAGGAATGGCCGGCCTGGACGCCGCCGCCGGAAATGCTGGCGCGCCGTCCCGACCTGCCGCGGCACATGGAAGGCGGCCCGGAGAATCCGCTCGGCGCCCGCGCGATGTATCTCGGCTCCTCGCTCTATCGTATCCATGGCTCCAACGAGCCCTGGACGATCGGCACCAACGTCTCGTCCGGCTGCATCCGGATGCGCAACG